>NZ_CP033924.1:2809106-4213659 GCF_003815875.1 Chryseobacterium lactis | reverse complement strand
GTTGTACTTTATCTTTCCAGACAACGGTCGGTTTTACCATATCATATTCAAATTGTACCATTACATCGGCTGTCTTATCATGAATATCCATAGATTGAATTTTATAACCTGTAAAGCCTTCATACAAACTTGAAAAAATAGCTCCTTCAAATAACAGAGGCTTTTCGTCAGGGTGGTCGCTTTTCTTCACTCTTTCAATATCTTCTTTTGAAGCATTGATGGCTTTTTCCAGAACATTTTTCAAATCCGGAGAAAATAAATCACCTGAGATAGGTTGATTATAGACCATTTCATTAGATTTTCCGTACTGATTGTAGAGGGTGTTGATTGTACTTGTGATCGCGGCACTGTCTGTTGTCGATGAAGTCGCTTCTCCTTTTTTATTGCAGGAAACAAAGGCAACGAAAACACTAACATATAAAAGAAATTGTTTCATCATAATTTTGCGTATTGATGTTATTACAGGTCACAAAAGCTATACCAAATCAAAAATACTTTCATTATCAATAGTAAAAAATCAATACATTTGAGTAGATAAAAAAATTGTGGATTCTATTCTTAACGTTGCCATTCGTTCCCTTTGCGTTTACCTTTTCATGGTAATTGCTATTCGTTTATTTGGTAAAAATCAGCTTTCCCAGCTTAATGCCGGGGATGTGGTTTTGTTACTGCTTATTTCCAATGCCGTTCAGAATGCTATGGTAGGGCCGGATACTTCATTGCAGGGAGGTATTATCGCCGCGCTGGTTCTTTTTGTGGCTAATTTTATCTTAAAAAGAATAATGTTCTCCAGCCGTTCTTTTGAGGCTTTCATGGAAGATGAACCTGTTATACTCATTAGAGATGGTGTGGCAGATCAGGCAGCTTTAAACAGGGTAAAAATTACACAAGATGAGCTGGAAGAAGCAATAAGAGAACATGGGATTGAAAAAATAAAAAATGTAAAGTTGTCTGTATTGGAAGTTGACGGGAATATCAGTGTCGTTTCCGAAGATGAAAAGAGCAAACAGACCCATTATGCAAGGATCAAGAGAAAAATAAAAAGAAAATATCACTAAACGCAATGAATTACGAACTAAGAGAAATGCTTCCCAGCGATGAAAATCGGGTGCTGGAGATTTTCAAACAAGGTGTAGACAGTGGAATGGCCACTTTTGAAACAGAAATTCCCACTGCCGAAGCCTGGGATATGGAATATTTTAACGATTGCCGCTGGGTGCTCGAAAATGAAGATAATAAAGTCGTAGGGTGGTGTGCTTTAAAACCCGTAAGCAGAAGAGAGTGTTTTAAAGGAGTCGCAGAAGTAAGTATTTATTTTGATAACGAATACCAAGGAAAAGGTTTGGGTTCCGTGCTGCTTAAAAAAATGGTTTTGGATAGCGAGGATCACGGATTCTGGACGTTACAGACTAATATCTTTTCAGAAAATGAAACTTCAATCAAATTTCATCAGAAAAATGGCTTTAGGATCGTAGGGGTTCGTAAAAAACTGGGAAAGCTTAACGGCGAATGGAAAGATGTCATCATGTTTGAAAAGAGAAGCGAAATTGTGTAGTTTAAAACAATAAAAATATTTTATCCTAGGCTGCCACTTTTCAATTTTACCTAATGGCATTAACCTTGCAATATTCACGATTAAGTTTGAAAAGAAAAAATAATGAAAAGTATAGCTAAAATTACGGGAGTTCTTATCGTTACATTGATGTTGACTTCATGTGTTGCCTATGATAATACAGGATATAATGGTAACGGAAACAGACTTCCACCCGGGCAAGCCAAAAAAATATATGGAGGAAGTGCCAAAGATTACGCTCCGGGGCAGGTGAAAAAAAGAAATGGATATTAATTGTGAAAGAAGGTAAAAAATCCTTTAAAAAAATTAACAAAACATTGTGTTTAAAGTCTGAATTTCAGACTGTTTTGGTATTAATATTGATTGTTTTAATCCGGAATAAAAAAGTACAAATACAATGAAAACTATGTTTAAGGCTTTAATGGTCATGACAATAATATTCACGCTGTCATCCTGTACAGATGCATATTATGGAGTTAGAACGCCTGGATATGGATATTACGGACCAAGATACTACAATGGTTATGGCCCAAGATATACAGAAAGAGTATATGTTTATGGTGGAGGACATCACGGAGGATTTCATCACTATGGAGGAGGTCACCATAACGGATTTCACAGATAAAAATACTGAAAAATAAAAAAGCACTGATTGATTTCAGTGCTTTTTGTTTGTATTTACAATCTCGATTTTTTCGGATTTAAAAAAGTATTGAAAATCATTACTTCCTGTCCGAATTTGTTCTCGACATGCTGTGCTATATTTTTTAGCTCACTTTCGATAAACTGATTTCTTAATTCATCATTATCAAACATCAGCAAAAGATTATAATTCTTACCTTCCTCAATGAAATCACTGTGAACTTCGGAAAGAATATATTTGTCGACATCCATTAAATTTTCGGTCATTAAAACCAGGGTTTCATCAATATAATTTTCCCATTCTTCGAGATTATCTTTCGTGCAGTGGAAAGTTATACTTAATAGGCTCATATTTTAAGAATTTTTAAGATTTTGTGGATAAATTCTAGGGCAAAAATCGGCAATTTTTTCGTAAATTAGCCCGTTAATAAAAATTCGAAATAAATAATTTTCAGACTTGCAGCTAAAGGTCTGAATATCATTATAATAAAATTTGTTTATGCAAAAAGAAGGAGAAAGACTGATTCCTATCAACATTGTTGATGAAATGAAGTCATCTTATATCGATTATTCGATGTCGGTTATCGTTTCAAGAGCGTTACCTGATGTAAGAGATGGCTTGAAACCCGTTCATAGAAGAGTGCTTTATGGTATGTATGGATTAGGGGTTTTTTCTAATAGAAAATATTTAAAATCTGCGAGAATTGTTGGGGATGTTTTGGGTAAATATCACCCACACGGAGATTCCTCTGTATATGATGCAATGGTAAGAATGGCCCAGAACTGGAGTTTGCGATACCCACAGGTTGACGGACAAGGTAACTTCGGTTCCATGGATGGTGACCCGCCGGCGGCAATGCGTTATACTGAGGCCAGATTGAAAAAAATCTCTGATGAGGTTCTTTCAGACTTAGACAAAGAAACAGTTGATTTCCAGAATAACTTCGATGACAGTTTACAGGAACCAACGGTAATGCCAACTAAAATCCCTAACCTTTTGGTAAACGGTACTTCAGGTATCGCAGTAGGGATGGCAACAAATATGGCTCCTCACAATCTATCCGAGTCTATAGATGCGATCTGTGCCTATATCGATAATAAAGATATTACTATCGATGAATTAATGCAGCATATTATTGCTCCGGATTTCCCTACAGGAGGTATTATCTACGGATATGACGGGGTAAGAGATGCTTTCCATACCGGAAGAGGTAGAGTGGTTCTGAGAGCTAAAGTTAACTTTGAAGAGATTGGAAACAGAAACGCAATTATCGTTACTGAAGTTCCTTACCAGGTTAACAAAGCAGAAATGATCGCGAGAACGGCAGAGCTTGTAAAGGATGAAAAAATCCCGGGCATCCACGAGATCAGAGACGAATCGGATAGAAAAGGACTTCGTGTTGTATATGAATTGAAAAACGACGCGATTCCTAACGTTGTCTTAAACTTATTATATAAATATACAGCACTTCAGACTTCTTTCAGTGTAAACAATATTGCATTGGTACACGGAAGACCGGAGCAGCTGAACCTGAAAGATATCATTCATCACTTCGTAGAACACAGACATGAAGTAATTGTAAGAAGAACTCATTTTGAGCTTAAAAAAGCAAAAGAAAGAGCGCATATCTTAGAAGGTTTCATGAAGGTGATCGGAACTCAGGATTCTTTAGACAGAGCTATTTCTATTATCCGTCACAGTGCCAACCCACAGGCTGCGAAAGAAGGCTTGATCGAGGCATTTGAACTTTCAGATATTCAGGCTCAGGCTATCCTTGATTTGAGATTAGCTCGTCTTACAGGAATGGAACTTGACAAGATCCGTGACGAGTATGACGCTATTATGAAAGAGATTGCTAATTTGGAAGATATCTTAGCCAATGAGCCAAGAAGATTCCAGATTATTAAAGATGAATTAGTTGAAGTTAAAGAAAAATACGGCGACGAAAGAAGAACTGAAATCGACTATTCAGGAGGAGAGATGTCTATTGAAGATATCATCCCGAATGAATCTGTAGTTCTTACCATTTCTCACGCTGGATATATCAAAAGAACTTCACTTTCAGAATATAAAGTTCAAAGTAGAGGAGGTGTAGGAAATAAAGCGGCAACAACAAGAGATGCTGACTTCCTGGAATACATTGTTTCTGCAACCAACCACCAGTATATGTTGTTCTTTACAGAAAAAGGAAGATGTTACTGGCTAAGAGTATTTGAAATTCCGGAAGGCTCCAAAACTGCCAAAGGAAGAGCAGTACAAAACCTTATCAATATCGAACCTGATGATAAGATCAAAGCATATATCAGAACCAATAATCTTAAAGATTCTGAATATGTAAACCAAATGAGCGTTGTAATGGTAACGAAAAACGGAACCATTAAGAAAACTTCGCTTGAAGCTTATTCAAGACCGAGAGTAAATGGGGTGAATGCCATTGAAATCAGAGATAATGACCAGTTATTAGGAGCTTACCTTACCAACGGATCTTCTCAGATTATGATCGCTACCAAAAATGGTAAATGTATCCGTTTCCCTGAAGAAAAAGTAAGAGAAGTAGGTAGAGGATCTATTGGAGTAAGAGGTATCTTGCTTGAAGACGGTGACGAAGCTATTGGTATGATTGTTGTGAATGACGTAGAGAACGAAACAGTACTTGTGGTATCTGAAAAAGGATACGGAAAGAGAACTGCAGTAGAAGACTACAGAATTACAAACAGAGGAGGAAAAGGAGTTATCACCCTAAACATTACCGAAAAAACAGGAAATCTGATCGCTATTCAAAACGTAACAGATGAAGATGGGTTGATGATTATCAATAAATCAGGTGTTGCTATCAGAATGGGAATGGATGAAATGAGAGTAATGGGAAGAAACACTCAGGGAGTTCGTGTAATCAATCTTAAGAAAAATGACGAAATTGCAGCCATTGCAAAAGTAGCAATGGATAAAGATGTAGAAGAGGATGCTGAAGACCTTGAAGAAGGAACAGGATTGTTATTCGATGACGAGCAAGATGATAGTGGGGCTCCTCAGGCTGAAAATGAAACTCCGGCAGAAGAAAACGGAAACTCTGATTCTGAAGAATAAATGTACAATTAATATAAAATAGTTATTATGAAGAAACTAATTTTAGGAATGGCTATCGTAGCGTCAGCATTCGTCTTTGGACAGAAAGCAGATGTAAATGCTCAGCTTCAGACGGCTAACAAAGCTGCTATGGATGCATATAATGCAAAGAACTATGCAGTTGCTGCCCCTAAGTTTGTAGAAATTTACGACTTATTAAAGGCTAATGGTCAGGATAATAAAATTTATATGTATTATGCAGGGCTTAGCCATGCATTAGCCAATAACAGTGATGCATCTATCAAGATATATACTGATCTTGTTAATTCCGGATTTACAGGAGTAGAAACTACTTATACTGCTAAAGAAAAGAAATCAGGACAAGTAGTAAATCTTGATAAAGCTACCTGGGAGCTGATGAAAAAGAATGCTGATTATTCTGATTTTAAAACAGAACAGACGAAAAGTATAGAGCCGGACTTGTATGAAACATTAGCTTCATTGTTACTTAATGCAAAAAAAGGAACTGAGGCTGTCGCTATTATTGAAAAAGGATTGGCTAAGTTCCCTAACAATGCTAAGCTTAAAGAAGCTCAGACTACCGCTTATCTTCAATCAGGAAATACGGATAAATTTGTTGAGGGATTAAAAGAGCAATTAGCTAAAAACCCTAACGACGCCACAAACTGGTACAACTTAGGAGTAATGCAGGCTAAAACCCCAGCTACCGTTAATGATGCTTTAACTTCATTCAAAAAAGCAGTAGAGCTGAAGCCTGATTTTGCTGAAGCATACCAGAATCTTGTCTACACAACGATTGGTGACGATGGTAAAGTAGTAGGAGAAATTAATGCTTTAAGAAAAGATAAACCGGACGAAGCTACTAAATTAATTGATGCCAGAAGAGAAAGATTCGCCAAGGCATTACCATTTGCAGAAGGATGGTATAAGATAGCTCCGAAGAGTCTTGATGCCGTTACTACCCTAAAAGAAATTTATGTGGTAACTAAAAATATGGATAAAGTGAAAGAAATGAAAGCTAAAGAAGCTGAATTAAGCGCTACGGCAAAATAATCATTTTCACAACATAATAGTAAAACCGGAACAGAAATGCTCCGGTTTTCTGTTTTAAAATTTAAATGTTCATAAAGGCTTAAAATAGTAATCATGGTTATGGCTCACAGGTAGGTCGTAATAAGCGGATGTGCCTATGCGGTTTACAAAATCAAATACTTTAAAGCTCGTAACGATTTTTCTATAAACATAACAGGTTTCTGAAACCTGTTATGTTTTGTAACCAGCGACCAGATATGCTGTTTCTGGCGAAAGTATTCACACGAAATTATTTATTTAAAATTTCTCTCTTTTATCATGATGAACCTTAAATTTCACCCTAAGAAATTCTCTGTAATTCCGTATCTTTGAGAAAAATTTTTATAAGATGATTGAGTGGAAAACCGCCAAGGAATACGAAGATATTACCTATAAAAAATGTAATGGTGTAGCGAGAATCGCTTTCAACAGACCGGAAATCCGTAACGCTTTCAGACCTAAGACAACTTCAGAATTATATGATGCTTTTTATGATGCTTCTGAAGATCCTTCAATAGGAGTTGTTTTACTTTCAGGAGAAGGGCCAAGTCCTAAAGATGGAGGTTGGGCTTTTTGTAGTGGAGGAGACCAGAAAGCAAGAGGTCATCAGGGATATGTAGGAGAAGATGGAAGACACCGTTTAAATATTTTGGAAGTTCAGCGTTTGATCCGTTTTATGCCAAAGGTGGTTATTGCAGTAGTTCCTGGATGGGCTGTAGGCGGCGGACACTCACTTCATGTAGTATGTGACCTGACTTTAGCAAGTGAAGAACATGCTATTTTTAAACAAACCGATGCTGATGTTACAAGTTTTGACGGTGGTTACGGATCTGCTTACCTGGCAAAAATGGTAGGTCAGAAGAAGGCTCGTGAAATATTCTTTTTAGGAAGAAACTATTCCGCTCAGGAAGCTTTTGAAATGGGAATGGTCAACAAAGTTGTTCCACATGCAGAATTAGAGGATACCGCTTACGAATGGGCTCAGGAAATCTTAGGAAAATCTCCAATGTCTATCAGAATGCTGAAGTTTGCTATGAACCTTACCGATGACGGAATGGTTGGGCAACAGGTTTTTGCTGGAGAAGCAACTCGTTTAGCGTACATGACAGCCGAAGCTCAGGAAGGAAGAAACGCATTCCTTGAAAAAAGAAAACCCAACTTCGGAGAAGATCAATGGATATCATAACATTGGTGATGAGTAATAAGTAATGAGCAATATTTCTCATTACTTATTACCCATTGCTCATTACTTATAAATATATGACTGATTGGATAAAAGCCGCAAGGCTCAGAACTTTACCGCTATCATTAAGCGGAATTATTATGGGAGCTTTCATTGCAAAATGGAGACTTTACAGAGAAGGTGGAATATGGGACTGGAAAATTTTTGCGCTGGCACTTTTGGTAACCCTTTTATATCAGATTTTATCAAATTATGCCAATGATTATGGCGATGGAGTAAAAGGAACCGACGCAAAGAGAATCAATGAAGCAGAAGCGAGGGCAGTTGCCTCAGGGAAAATTACAGCAAAACAAATGAAAAATGCTGTCATTCTTTTTTCAGCATTGTCTTTCATTGCTACCATTGCGCTATTATATGTTGCTTTCATTCCGAACTATATGAATGAATTTTATATTTTTATTGGTTTAGGTGTGGCTTGTATTTTGGCGGCAATCGGATACACGGTAGGGAAGAAACCATATGGTTACATGGGATTGGGAGACGTCTTCGTGTTCATCTTTTTCGGGCTGGTTTCTGTATGTGGAAGCTATTTCCTGTTTACAAAAACATTCAGCTGGGATATGCTGTTACCGGGAACTGCTGTAGGAATGATGAGTATGGCTGTTTTGAACCTGAACAATATGAGGGATATTGAAAGTGATAAATTATCAGGAAAAAATAGTTTTGCATTAAGAATCGGATTCAAAAATGCTATGATCTATGAAATGATCCTGTTACAACTTCCATTGATATTAGTCCTTATCTTTTTAGGGATAAACGGATTTATACAGCAGCAAAATTATTACGTATTCATCGTCATGATTTTGTTATTTCCATTGACGAAATTAAGAAGAAATATCATGTCTGTAAAAGAGCCGAAAGAATTAGATCAATATTTGAAGCAGGTTGGGATCATGACGTTTGTAATGGCAATTCTTACAGCAGCCGGACTTAATTTATTTAACTAAATCTAAAATATTATATCATGAGTTCTAATGTCTATGTTGAAGCTCAAATGCTTATCAGAAAACCGATTGAAGATGTCTTTGAAGCATTTATCAATCCTGAAGTAACGACTAATTTCTGGTTTACAAAATCAACCGGTAAACTGGAAGAAGGTAAAACGGTAACCTGGGAATGGGAAATGTACGGTGTGAAAAATGTCGTAAATGTTCATCAGGTTATTCCAAATCAGTTGATCAAAACAGAGTGGGGAGAACCTTCGGTTCATGTAGACTATGAGTTTAAAACTATGGAAAAAGGAACTCTTGTGGTGATTAAAAGCTATGGATTCAGCCAAACCGGCGAAGATCTTCTTAGACAGGTTAATGACAATACAGGAGGCTTTACAACGGTATTAGACGGTTGCAAAGCGTATCTGGAACATGGGATCAATCTGAGACTTATTGAAGATAAATTTCCATCAGAATAATTAAATTTTTATTTATATTAACTCCTGACAAAAATTTGAATTTTATCCATCAAATATTTTTAGCCTATGTCGCCAGGAGTGGAATTTGATATAAAAAAGCCCATCAAAAGAAAGCTTCTCTCCATGTATTTTGTGAGAGGCTGGTGGACAGATAAGCATAATCGTCCTATAAAAGAAGCCGGAATCGGAGATACTATACGTTTTCATATAGAAACTGAGCATGTAGATGGCGGAGATGAAATCATTTTTGCGGTATATGATTCCGATGGAGCAGAATTTCTGGATGATAAACTTAGCCTTACCATACAAGGAACTACCAATGATTATAATAAAGTTAAAATAATAGGTAACAAAGGCTTTATTGAATGGACAACGGGAGAAGGAAGTCGTGCTCTTTTGCTGGAAAACTTTGAAGGCGATGAGTTGGAGCTGTATGTAAAATGTGAATACAAAGGTAATATAGTAAGCTTACCTCATGATAGCGATAACTATCTGCTGCTGTATGAAAAAGAAGTGTTGATTACAGTTTTGATAGAGTTGCCGCATTCTAAAGAAACAGGTTGGGGTGCAAAAGGTCTTGCAGGACATTCAGCTATGGCAATAGGAGAGCAATATTTTGATTATGGACCTGATTATGATTTGAATAATAATGGAACTCCAAATCAAAATTCTTCAGGAGAAATTGTTCCAATGAATGAAAGAGATTATGATGTAGATTTTAATAATGACGGTGATAAAGATGATATTGTTAATATAGATGAAAATACGCTTGATTTCAAAAATGCACCTGGAAGACCATGGTGGGGAGAAATGGTTGCAAAAAGGTTAAATAAAATACCTGAAGATGTAAAATTAAGTGAGGTTTTAAGTTTTATTAATTTAGACTGGTATAACGATGGAACGAATATTTATGGAAAAGTTCATAAAATAGAATTTTACGTAAAAGATAATGAAGCTAAGAAAATGATGAGGTGGTGGCAAGAAAGATATAAACATCTTAAAATTTATAGTGTATTTCCATGGGCGGGAGAGCAATGTACAACTGCAGTAAAGTCTGCAATTCAAGATGCATTTTCTTTTAAAACTAGAGGAGAAAACTGGATCCCTGATACTACACAAACTCCCAAAGGATTGTTAGAAGATTTGCATGCATTTGTAAGCACTTCTAAACAGCATTCAGGACAATTAGCAAAAATTACAGTTATTAAACAAGAAGATATTGATTGGCCAAATCCTTAACAAATGAAAAAATATATAATTATTATGGGTTTATTTTCTCTTTTCGGTTGTAATGAAAAAAAATACTCAGGGAGTACTGGTTTTATTGAAATAGAAAAGAATGCAGAAATTTCAAGTACACAAGCTTTTGCAATCTACAAAAGCTCTTTTGATAAAAACTTCAGTGTAGAAAAGAGTCCTTATGATATAGATTCATTTTATCAAGTTATTTATATATATAATGAGGCTTATTATATTGGCTTCGCAAATAAAAACGACAAGAGAAATAAGGAAGAAGCACCCTTGTATTTTTTAGCCAAAATTAATTCAAAAACAGGGGAAATTTCAGTTGAAAAATAGAGCTTACATAAAATAAAAAAAAGAATAAACCAGGGATGACATAAATGCTTTCACGAATTTCACGAATGGTGTTATTTACGAAACTATTTGAGTCATTTGCGTTTAATAATATTTTAAAATTAAATTTAAAATGAAAATACAATTCTTAGGGCAAAATTGTTTCCTGTTCACATACAAGGACAAGACAATTTTAAGTGACCCTTTCTACAACTACAAAAAAGCGGAATCAGGTTTTGATATTACCGCTCAGAAAATTGATTACATCCTGTTGACTCATGCTCATGGGGATCATATCGCGGATGTAGCAGAAGTGTTACAGCATTATCCGGAGGCTACCGTAATTGGAGTACCTGAAGTATGCGGATACTTTACACAGGCTAAAAATAAAGACGATGTAAACTTAGGAGGGTCGGCAAAAATCGACGATCTTAAAATTTCCATGGTTCCGGCTCATCACACAAGTTCTTTCCCTGACGGAAGCTATGGAGGCGTTCCTGTGGGATATATTTTCAGATTACCTGAAGGTAAGAATATCTATTTGGCAGGTGATACAGGAGTAATGGCTGATATGGAGCTGTTTCCAAGATTGTATGGAAACATAGACCTTTCTATCCTTCCAATCGGAAGTCACTATACCATGTGTCCTAGAAAAGCATCTTTTGCTGCAGCAGAATTATTGAAAACTCCAAAAGTAATCGGATGTCATTTTGATACTTTCCCTGCTATTGAGATCAATCATGAAAGTGCTTTACAACATTTCGCTGATAAAAATGTAGAACTTGTTTTACCAAAACTAGGCGAGACGTTCGAATTTTAATCAAGTAATTAACCGGGGTAATCTGAAATTAGAAAAAATGGAAATAATGCAAAAGGTATTAAAAACAAAAAAAGATAATTATCAAATTACCTCTCTTCTTACTTTAAGACAAAAAAAATGGCAAGCTACCTAAATCACACCGCTACGACCGATTACCTTTGCTGCGTTCCCACCCTGGAGGATTCTCAGGAGCTGGTTGTTTAGGACTTGCCGTTGCAAAGGTAGGAATATTTTATTAACTTCAAAACTTTATCAAAGAAAATTAGTTGAAAAAATGCAGTGGTAGAGCTAATCAACTGACGTTTAGGGGAATAATTTTTCAACTTTTTTCTAAAAATTTAAATATGACGAAAAGTCCATCAACACTAGGAATTATACTTTTTATAGCTACAATGATCGTTTTCTTTGTAGTATACACTTTTTTCTCAGGAATTAACTATTTTGATATTTCCCTGAAAGCCAATGCATTCGTTCTGCCTATCTTATATGCGGGTGCTGCATTTTGGTCGGTGAAATTGTATTGGAACAACCATAGAGTAGTTAGTTTTAAAGAAGCTTTCAAAAGAGCTTTTGTCCCGATGTTCATCGGTGGAATTCTTTCTATTTTCAGCATTTATGCTTTCTTAAACTTTGCAGATACTGATGCTAAAAAGCTGTTGAACTATCAATATGTTCAAAGACAAAAATCAGAACTGGATACAGAATATACTTCTGCAAGGAAGATTTTAAAACATCAGAAAGATATTGATGAGCTGGATCAGAAGTACAAAGAAAGATTGGAAAGCTTCACTCCTGAAGCTGTTAAAGGAAAAGATATGCTTACCGCAAGTCATTTTTCAGGATATTTTGCAGCGATTCTTATATTTTACGTAGTTTTGTCGGTGTTTTTCGGGGCATTTTTCAGAACAAGAACAATTTATCAACCCGAAGAAGAAAATCAAGCCTAATTTTTATTAAAAATTAAATGAATTTATCTATAGTTATTCCGCTACTGAATGAAGAAGACTCTTTGGAAGAGCTTTTTTCAAGAATCGACAACGTCTGCAGATCCAATAGTTTATCGTATGAGATCTGGTTTGTAGACGATGGAAGTACGGATTTATCGTGGAGCATTATTGAGAATTTGAAAGTACAATATCCTCAGATCCACGCCATTAAATTTTCCAGAAATTATGGAAAATCACAAGCACTTCACGCTGCATTTGAACGAACAAACGGTGATGTTGTGATCACCATGGATGCTGATTTACAGGATTTTCCTGAAGAAATTCCGGAATTATATAAAATGGTTACCAACGACAACTACGATATCGTTTCCGGTTGGAAAAAGAAGCGTTTCGATAATGTAATGACGAAAAATGTTCCGTCAAAATTATTCAATGCGGCAGCCAGAAAAGTTTCCGGAGTTGAGCTTCATGATTTTAATTGCGGTTTGAAGGCGTACAAGAAACAGGTAGTTAAATCCATTGATGTCTACGGTGATATGCACCGTTATATCCCGGTATTGGCTGCTAATGCAGGATTCAGAAGAATTACTGAAAAGGAAGTACAACACCAGGCCAGACCTTATGGAACTTCAAAATTCGGAACCGAAAGATTTATCCGAGGTTTCCTGGATTTGGTAACCCTTTGGTTTGTAAGTCGTTTTGGAGGAAGGCCAATGCATTTCTTCGGAGCTGTAGGAACCTTGATGTTTATTTTCGGTTTTCTTTCTGCCCTTTGGTTGGGATTATCAAAGCTGATCGATGTTTCGAGAGGAATTTATGGCCATTTAATCACCAATAATCCTTGGTTTTTCATCGCCTTAACAATGATGATCATGGGGACCTTGCTGTTTGTTGCCGGATTCCTGGGAGAAATGATTATCAGAACCAACCGTGAGCATAAGAATTATAATATCGACGAAGTGATATAATGGAAGAAAAATTGCCCAAAATTTATTCTAAAAAAGCCATTTTAGGATTTTCTATTTTTCTTTCAACTCTTTTCGGAGGGGTTTTGTTATACCAAAATTTAATTGAGGTTAACAAAAAGAAGGAAGCATATACAGTTTTGGCAATTTCTATTCTATTAACGATTCTTACAGTAATTATTGTAAATATTCCAGAAAATCCTAAAAGTTCACTAGCTTATTTATGTGGTCTTGGAGGAGGCTGTTTGCTTTCATATTATCTTATGCCGAAATATTTTCCGGATGAAGAAAAATATCCTCAGAAAGCAATATGGAAGCCTTTGATTATTGCAGTAATTATAGTTGCAATTATTTTGTTTTCAGTGATTTATACTACTTCAATTGAAAATAGCTAAAATAAAAAAACTATAACTTGTTTCAATCATTATAGTTTAATAATGAAATAGAATATAGAGCACTCTGTTAGCAGAGTGCTCTTTGTATTTTGAACTTAAAAGCAAAAGAAAGAGAAAAGAAGAAAGAGTCTTTTCCTGAAAAGTAAACAATTGAAAATTATCAGGTATTTTATTGTCAAAAGACAAAGTTTTTTAAAAATTTTAATCCTATTTTTGTTACATAATACTGTTGGAAGTTTTCTGAAGTGAGTCTGAAAAAAGACTTTGAGAATTTTCAATAGGAATGGTCATGTTTGGCCACTACGACTATAATAGAATATTTAAAGATAAATATGAAGAAAATTGTATACACATTGATGCTGGTTGCGGTAGTTTCCTGTGGAAAGGTTTCACCAAAAGGAAATATTGAAAAGAAAGATGTGGATGTCTCTGAATTTGTTAATTTAGATCTGGACGGAAAATTTCGGGTATTTTATGCCAGAGGACCGAAGAATTTTGTAGAAATAGAAACCTACCCGAATGTAGCCGGTAACCTTGATGTAGATGTAAAAGACAAGACTCTTTCCATCAAGGAAAAAAGAGGAACAAAAGGGGTCGACTTTTACAATGTAACGATTTATTCAAAATATAACCTTGAAAAAGTAGCGATTTCAGATTCTGTAGAAATGAATATTTCAAGCGAAATCAAGACTGATAATTTCAGGCTTAATTTAAAAAATTATGCTACCTTCATGGGATCTGTGAATACAAGAAGAGCTGAAGTGGAAATGCATAACAGAAGCAGAGCCAACTTTTTAGGATTGACTAAAGAAGCAGTGATTAAGATTTCAGATACGGCAAGTTTAATTGCTCCTTACTGGAAAATTACGAACCTGAATATTGATTCTAAAAACGGAAATTATGCTGAAGTCAATGTAAAAGATTCGCTAAAAGGACATATCCAAAATACGGCAAAATTTGTCTATTATAATGATCCGATCAGAGCTTTTAAAATTGATAAGACAACAAAGGTTGAGAATAAGAAACTGGATTAAAAGCCGGGAGAACCGGTAGTTTATCATACTTCTTTTTCCAGTTTTTAAATTAAAAAATAAAATAATAAATAAAGGCAGAAGTTTGAGTCAATACAACATAACTATTGCCCTTCAAAAATTTAACATAAATATGACAACATTAGAAAAAGCGAAACTTTGGTTAAGTGATACGTTTGATAAAGAAACGAGAGATGCTGTACAATTATTAATCGACAGCAATTCTCCTGATCTGGAAGATTCTTTTTACAGAGAATTGGAATTTGGGACAGGAGGAATGCGTGGAATAATGGGAGTAGGAACCAATCGCTTAAACAAATATACATTAGGACAGGCAACTCAGGGATTGGCCAATTATATGCTGGCACAATTCAAGGGCGAAGAGATCAAAGTAGCCATCGCTTATGATGTTCGTAATAACTCAAAAGAATTCGGAAAATTGGTAGCTGATGTTTTGACTGCCAATGGCATAAAAGTATTGCTTTTCAAAGATCACCGACCGACTCCTGAGCTTTCTTTCACGGTTCGTGATAAAAAATGTAACGGAGGAATTGTATTAACGGCTTCTCACAATCCACCAGAGTACAACGGTTATAAAGTGTACTGGAATGACGGAGCACAAATTGTCCCGCCAAATGATGAAGCGATCATCAATGAGGTATATTCTGTGAAATTTGATGAAATTAAATTCAATGGAAATGATGATCTGATCGAATGGGTCGGAGAGGAGCAGGATGATATATATATTGATGCTTGTATCGAAAATTCTACCTATCAGAATGTTGGGAAAGGAAATTTAAATATTGTTTTCACTTCTATTCACGGTACAACTTATACAACAATTCCAAAAGCATTGGAAAAAGCCGGATTTAAAAAGATAGATCTTGTAAAAGAACAAATGATTCCAAGCGGGAATTTTCCAACCGTAGATTCTCCAAATCCGGAAGAGCCTGCAGCGTTGGAAATGGCATTGGATCTGGCAAGAATTACCAATGCAGATATTGTGATCGGAACAGATCCGGATGGTGACAGATTAGGAATTGCCGTAAGAAACCTTGATGGTGAAATGCAATTGTTAAACGGTAACCAGACCAATACGATCCTTACCTATTACATCTTGAATGAATGGAGAAAACAAGAGAGAATCACAGGAAAAGAATTCATTGGTTCTACGATTGTTACCTCAGATATTTTCTATGATATCGCGCAGAAATTCGGAGTGGAATGTAAAGTAGGTCTTACAGGATTCAAATGGATCGGAAAAATGATCCGTGAAGCGGAAGGAACACAAAAATTTGTTTGCGGAGGTGAAGAAAGTTTTGGTTTCATGACCGGAGATTTTGTGCGTGATAAAGATTCGTGCGGAAGTATCCTTTTAGCTTGTGAAATTGCTGCATGGTGTAAAGCCAACGGAAAAACGATGTATCAGTATATGATCGAGATCTATGAAGATTTGGGAATGTACTATGAAGGATTAATCAACATTGTAAGAAAAGGAAGAGAAGGTGCTGAAGAAATTCAGAATATGATGAAAAATTTCCGTGAAAATCCTCCAAAAGAATTAGCAGGATCATTAGTGGAAGAAGTGAAGGATTTCAAGGAACAGACAAGCCTTACAGTTTCTACAGGTGAAAAGAAAGTAATGAACGATATTCCAAAATCGAATGTATTGATTTATTATACTCAGGATGGAACAAAAGTTTGTGTAAGACCTTCAGGAACAGAGCCTAAGATTAAATTTTATGTTTCAGTAAAAGACTCTATCTCTTCTGAAGCAGATTTTAAAAATAAATTAGAATCATTGGAAGCTAAAATTCAGGCTGTTAAAACAGATTTAAAACTGGATTAATTTCCTGATCGGAACAAATGATAAAAAGAATTACAGCAATTTGTATGATATCCGTTTTTGTAGTTTCCTGTAAAAAGGAAGCTGCAACTTCCGGTAAGCAGCCTGCGAATGATTCAATTGCTAAAACAGAGGTCAAAGAAGAATTATATAAGCCAATTGATACGGCATATTCTTCTAAAAATACAACTGAGGATTATATTAAATCCCTTGAATATTACAAGTCCAAAACAGAGCAGGATATAGCAACAGGAAGTCCTGAACAGAATAATAAACGATACGAAGATTTTGCTAAGATCAGAGAAAAATATATTGAAGGTCTCAGCAAATTGCATATCGGTATTTTGGATAAATATATCAATTACTATGATTCTGAAAGCGAATCTTATAAGCTTCCTGAAAATGTAAAAAAGCTTTCGGCTGAATTAAAAAAAACAGGTCTTGAATTTAGAGAAGTAGGAGAAGGAATGACTGAAATATGGACTATTCCGGGATATTATTCTTCTATTTTTAAAAATAAAGTCACTCCTGATTATAATGCCTATATTTCACAAACTGACAAAGAAAGTGAAAGCAATTACGCAGCAGATGCCGGATTAATTATTACTTGGGAAGAATTGGGTGACAGATTGATGTTCTGGGAAAATTTCATGAATAAATATCCCAACAGCAAATTGATTAAAACGGTGAAACAGAATTATAATAATTATCTGTATGACTATTTGTTAGGAATGGACAACACGCCAACCTTTGAAAGAAACTATGAAAAGGGAGACGGAAAACTATACGATGAAAACAGAGCGGAATTCAGCAGAATTATAAAAAAATATCCGAATTCCAATACGGCAAAAAAAGCAAAAGAACTAATAGCCCTTTTTGATGCCCAAATGCCGGTAGATCAAATTGAGAAGAGAATCAATATAGAAAGAAATTATTAGTAAATTTTAAATAAGAATAAAGTGAAAGTTTCAAAATTAGCAGCGAACCTGATCGGTTCTGAGATTGTAAAAATTGGTAACGAAGTAAATGATCTAAAAGCAAAGGGAGCAGAAATTGCCAATCTTACTATTGGTGATCTGAATTCTAATATCTATCCTATTCCGGCATTGCTGAAGGAAGAGATTCAGAAAGCCTATCAGAATAATCTGACAAATTATCCACCTGCCAACGGACTTTTATCTTTAAGAACAGAAGTTTCCAAAGACTTAAAAAACAGATGGAACCTGGATTATTCTCCTAACGATATTTTGATTACAGCAGGATCAAGACCATTGATTTATGCCGTATACAAAACAATCGTAGACGAAGGAGATAAAGTAATATATCCTACACCGTCTTGGAATAACAACCACTATGCTTACCTTACTTCTGCCAATGCAGTAGAAGTGAAGACAAAGCCGGAAACTAACTTTTTGCCAACGGCAGATGATTTGAGACCTCATTTGGATGGAGCTGTTTTACTAGCTCTTTGTTCACCGTTGAACCCTACGGGGACAATGTTTACAAGAGAGCAACTTTCAGAAATCTGTGAGCTGGTGATCGCTGAAAACAAAAAAAGAGGAGAAGATCAAAAACCGTTATACCTGATGTATGACCAGATCTATTCTAACCTTACTTTTGGTGCAGAACATGTAGATCCCGTTTCTCTTTTCCCTGAAATGAAAGAATATACGATATATATTGACGGTATTTCTAAATGTCTTGCTGCAACAGGGGTACGTGTAGGTTGGGGATTCGGGCCTGCTCATATCATTGATAAAATGAAGGCTCTTCTTACTCACGTTGGAGCGTGGGCGCCAAAACCGGAGCAGGAAGCTACTGCAAAATTCTACGAAAACCCTGAAAACGTAAATGTATTTGTAGAAGATTTCAAAGGAAAACTTGAAAACAGCTTAAAAGTTCTACACGGAGGAATTCAGGATTTGAAAGCAAAAGGACTTGCTGTTGACAGTATTGAACCGATGGGAGCTCTTTATCTGACGATCAAATTAGATTATATCGGAAAAACAAAACCTGACGGTGGTGCTATTGAAAACTCTTCTGATCTGGTATTCTACCTTATCAATGATGCAGGAGTTGCTTTAGTTCCTTTCTCAGCATTTGGAGAAGAGAAATCTGAACCTTGGTTCCGTGCTTCTGTAGGAGGATTAGCGATCGATGAGATCAAAGTAATGCTTCCGAAATTAGAAAGTGCTTTGAACAACTTAAAGTAATCTCTACATACAATATATGCTTCGACTTCGCTTAGCATGACATCGTTAAAACAACTCAATCATATTAGCCGTGTCAAGCTAAGTGGAGTCGAAGCTTTTTTTATATAAAACACATCTATGAAGCTTTCCTCTAAATATTTTCTTGAAACAAAGTATTTATTTTATTCAACATTAGCCATTATTGCACTGGTAATTCTTTGTGTATGGATTTCAGGAATAGCTTCTCATCGTTCTTTGTTTCAAAACTCTATTGCATCAACATCTATTTTGGCAGGATCATTTTTCTTGTTTATCACCTTAGGGTTATATTTTGGTTTAAAATTAAAAGTAATATCGGAAGGATTTTAAACAGTGAAAGGTTAAAACGATATGTTAGCAAAACACCAACAATAAATGGTTTCGAAATTGATCCTCCGGATGTGGGAGATGGAATAGGAGGAGCTATTCTTTCTCTTGTTCTATGGATCGTATTTTCAATATTGCTGGTATTTCTTTTACCTTTACTCGGACTTTTCTTCTGGTCTTCCGTTTTATCCCTAAGTGCAATGTTATACTGGATTTTTTTCAGAGCTTTACGATTGGTGTTTAAAAATTCAGGGAAATGCAAGGGTAACCTTTTAAAAAGTATATATTTCGGACTTTTTTATTCCTCTTTGTATATTTTCTGGATCTATGGAATTATTTTTTTGATTAAATACATCAACTGATCGCAGTTTAATATGAAAAAAATTAAATAAACCTTAAAAATTAAATAAATATTTTGTAGTAAAGTCCACTAGGAATTACCTTTGGGGCTTTTATAAACTAAGAATAAATAAGGTTGAAAACGACGACGATGAAAAAATTGAGATTTCTGCTATTACCTGTCTCTATATTAGTATGTTCACAGGAAACAGATACATTGCAGATTAATGAATTACCACACGAACTATCCAAAGATTTACCAAAAGTACAAACCT
Source organism: Chryseobacterium lactis (assembly GCF_003815875.1). Classification (NCBI taxonomy): domain Bacteria; kingdom Pseudomonadati; phylum Bacteroidota; class Flavobacteriia; order Flavobacteriales; family Weeksellaceae; genus Chryseobacterium; species Chryseobacterium lactis. The sequence goes on along the minus strand of NZ_CP033924.1, from coordinate 4,193,880 downwards.
ATACGTTGAAAGACGGCTCTGTAAGAACCTATCCAAAGCCAAAACTTCTGGATTTTGTAACCAAGCTGCCCCGAAACTTTATTAATACCAACAAAGACTTTGTAGCTAAAGATCATGCATATTATCTGGGAGGTGCAGTGGCTTCAACATTGATCCTGTTGCCGTTTGATCAGAAATTAATTGATAATTCAAGAGAGTTAGGCGAAAGATGGGGAATGGATAAGGATAATAACTATACCAAACTTGGAGGTGTTTTTAAAATCCCAAAAGATATCGGGTCAACATTATATCTGATTGGAAATGGTTCTACATTGGTGCTACTAGGAATCGGTTTCGGAACCTATGGTTTGATTAAAAATGACTACAGAGCTCAAGCCACAGCAAGCGGATTGATGGAAAGTTTAATTCTTTCCGGAGTTTTCACACAGACGATTAAAAGGATTACCGGAAGAGAAAGTCCGTTTATTGCAGAAGAAAATGGTAATAAAGGAGGAGCCTGGAACCCGTTCCCGAGTTTTTCAGCATTTGGTAAAAATACATCCAATTATGATGCAATGCCGTCAGGACACTTAACAACGTTTATGGCCGGGATTACAGTGATTGCAGATAATTACCCCGATGCCGTATGGATCAAACCGGTAGGATATACCTTAGCAGGAGCTTTATGTTTTCAAATGATGCAAAGTAAAGTACACTGGGCTTCAGACTATCCGCTAGCGCTGTTAATGGGATATTTTATAGGAAAAACAATCTCAAAAAGCCGATATACTTCGACAGAAGGAACAATAGGAAAAACAAAATATAAATTTGACCTTATGGCGTCTCGACAATGGGAATACAATATGGTAGGAGTAAAACTATCTTTTTAAATCATCGACTCATTTAATAAAAATCTATACCCAATTCTCACATTTTTAATGAAAATGTGGGAATTTTGTTTTTTGAAAAGGATGGAAATTAGATGATTTACAAAACAGTGGAGCAGAATGCCGCATTTTATAGAACAAACTAAAATAGTTTTCACTATTTTTGGTCTGAATAAGCCATATCATTCATCTTTTGAAATGATGGTTTGGAAATACTTAATTAATATTTTTATTGAATGAAAATAATCGCTGTTATTCCTGCACGATACGAAGCAAGCCGTTTTCCGGGGAAATTAATGCAGATTTTAGGAGAAAAAACCGTGATCACCACAACCTATCAGAATGTAGTAGAAACAGGACTGTTTGATGAGGTGTTTATTGCTACAGATTCTGAAATTATTATGGATGAAATTGTGAAAAACGGTGGAAAAGCTGTAATGACGGGGCAACATGAGACGGGAAGTGACCGCATTGCTGAAGCGGTAGAGAATATTGATTGTGATATTGTGATCAATGTTCAGGGTGATGAACCTTTCCTTAAACTGGAACCTTTACAACAGCTGATCGAAGTTTTCAAAAAAGATGACAATAAGGAAGTTTCTTTAGCATCTTTAAAAATAAAATTATTTGAAAAAAACGAAATTGAAAACCCCAACAACGTAAAAGTAATTACGGATAACAATGGTTTCGCCCTTTATTTCAGCCGTTCTGTTATTCCTTTTCATAGAGAAATTTCTTATGATATAAGCTATTTTAAACATATTGGAGTATATGCTTTCAGAAAAGAGGCTTTATTACAATTTTCAAAATTGGAAATGAAACCCCTTGAAATATCAGAAAAAATTGAATGTATCCGCTACCTGGAATACGGAATGAAAATCAAAATGATTGAAACCAATTTCGTTGGTGTAGGTATTGATACCCCGGAGGATTTAGAAAAAGCAAGAAAATTAATTTAAAAATGTCGTGAGGTAAAAGCTGGATTCGCTTCTCACCCTTTTTGCAATTTCGCTTAAATCCCCTTATATTTGAATTTATAAATAAAATTAATGAAGAAGTTACTTTTAGTATTTGGCCTGATATTTTCACATTTAATTTTTGCACAGACTGCAAAGGAGATCATTGATAAAAATATTGAATTATCCGGAGGATTGACAAATTGGAAGCTCTTAAACTCGGTACTCCTTCAGGGAAAAGTGGTGTTGGGAATCAAAGATGAATATCCTATTAAAATCTATCAGCAGCGCCCAAATCTTACTAAAACATTGATTGTAACCGGAGGAAAAGAAACTGCTATTGAAGGTTTTGACGGTAATAAAGGCTATGCCATGAACTATGCTGCCAATAAACTTCAGGTATATCCTGAATATGTGCCTGAAAGCTTCGACAACGATTTTATCGATTGGGAAAATAAAGGTTTTGAAGCCAAATACCTTGGAAAGGAAAAAGTAGGAGAGATCTATTGTCACAAAGTAGAATTGACAAAGAATGTGAATAAAAATCTCTATTTTTTCGATACCAAAACATATATGCTTTTAAAAGAAGTGAAAAAAGATGAAACGGTAATCTATTCCGATTATAAAAAGGCGGGAAACCTTACGATGCCTTTCAGGATTGAATCTTCAAGCACCAAGAAAGACGGAGATTATGTGATGTTATTCAACAAAATTGATGTGAATAAAGTATTTCCGGCTAATATTTTTAAGTTTTAAACTCAACTGCAGTCAAGCTGCTTAAAATTTATAAAAATGAAAAATGTTTTTTTACTGCTGCTTTCTTTTATTGCATTTCTGCAAAGCTGCACCAATCAAAAAAGTGAAATTTCTGAAGCTAAAACCAAAGAACTTATGGGAAAAACAATATATGATTTCAAAGTAGAAAGCCTTGACGGCAAAGAAATTAACTTTGCCGATTTTAAAGGAAAGAAAATTCTGATTGTAAACACTGCTTCTGAATGTGGTTTTACACCACAGTATGCGGATCTGGAAAAAGTATACGAACAATACAAAGATAAATTGATCATCGTAGGCTTTCCAGCCAATAATTTTGGAGGCCAGGAGCCTGGTACCAATACGGAAATCGGAGCTTTTTGCCAGAAAAATTATGGCGTAACGTTTCCATTGGCAGCTAAAGTTTCTGTAAAAGGAGATGATACTGCACCAATATTTAAATATTTGACAGAACAGGAATTAAACGGGGTGAAAAACACAACCATCCTTTGGAACTTCACCAAATTCTTAATCGATGAAAACGGAAAGCTAATCGATACTTTTGTAAGTACAACTAAGCCTACAGATGAGGCGATTACGAAATATTTGAAATAAATAAAAAAAAGTATATTTTTACAAAGTGGGTGTTGAGTACATCCACTTTTTTTATTGTAAATAACCTATTTCTCATGAAAAAAATAATTTTTACCCTTTGCATTCTGGCTTCTTTTATGTTAGGATTTGCTTTCAAAGCAGCAACAGAAGCTCAATCTGACGATGTCAAAAGAGTCACAGGTATCGGTGGGATCTTTTTTAAATCTAAAGATCCAAAAAAGATGAGAGAATGGTATAAAGATCATCTGGGTCTTAATACCAATGAATATGGCGCTGTATTTGAGTGGTATCAGGGTGCTGATCAATCAAAAAAAGGATTTAGCCAATGGAGTCCATTTAATGAAAAAACAAAATACTTTCAACCTTCTGAAAAAGATTTCATGATCAATTACCGTGTTGAAAATATTGAAAAACTTGTTGATCAGTTAAAAAAAGAAAATGTGACCATTGTGGATAAGATCGAAACTTATGATTACGGGAAATTTGTCCACATAATGGATCTTGAAGGCAACAAAATAGAGCTTTGGGAACCCAATGACATCGAATATGAAAAATTAGGACAAAGCATGGGAAGTAAAACCACAAAATAATAAGTGGTAATAACTTCCTTCATTATTAATTTCTTTGAGTTTTTAGCTGGTACTTATTCATTAGTTTTCTCAGCAAAACAAAAGATATTTCCAAGCTTGATACTGGAATAGCCATTACTTTTTATTTTGGAAGAATTGATCATTGCCTTTGCCAGAATATCAGTAGGTAAAGGCTTTTGACTTTCCAGTAATCCAAATTTATTCGCAAATTTGATAATTCTGCTTCCCAGCACTTCACCGGTTCTTTCCGAATCTTTCCTTTCCAGCATACCGGGTTTGAAGATGGTGATTTTGGTGAAATGAAGTTGTTTTACGGCTTCTTCAAGCTCTCCTTTCATTTTGGAATAGAAAATTTTTGAATCGGGGCTTGCACCGTATGCGGAAACCAGAACATAATCTTCCACATTATTTTCCCTGGCTGCTTTGGCGAATTCATATTGGTAATCAAAGTCTACTTTTTTCTGTGCTTCTTTGCTTCCGGCATCCTTTAAAGTTGTTCCCAGACACGAAAAAGCGACGTCTCCTTTCACCATGTCTTTCCATTCTTCAGGTTTTTCAAAATTGACCACATGAACTTTAAGCCTTTCATTCTGAATATCAACAGGCTTTCGTACAAAAATATCGACTTCTTCAAAATCTTTGTCACTGAGTAACTGATTCACTAAATCCTTTCCTGTAGCGCCTGTAGCACCGATTACTAAAGCTTTCATAACAATGTCGTTTGATGGGATGTATTTTCTTTACTAAATTTACTAAATTTGATTTAAAGTTTAAACATTTTATGGGATTAAAACAACCACATAAAATCCGGGTCTCTTTCGATGATATCGGACATGGAGAAACGGCAGCGGAAGAATTTTTTTATAATAATGAACATTTTAACGGCTATCTTGTGTTTGATTATCATCCCAACGGAACGATTATGTATGAAGAAGAGATCAGAAATGGTGTTGTCATGGGATGGGTGAACGAATACTATGAGAATGGAAACATGAAAAGAGAAGAGATATGCATGTATAGCATACAGAACACGATTATGTTCAGAACATTCGACGAAGATGGAAAAGAAACCGATATTGGTTTGTTGGTCTCACCGGAAACTTATGAACACTATCTTTCAGAACATCATTTTTTAGATTGAATACAACAATCGTATTACTAATTGCCTATTACTCATTACTCATAAAAAATTATGGATGCCAACGAAATATTAGACTATTGTCTTGCCAAGAAAGGAGTTACAGAAAGTTTTCCGTTTGATAACGAAACGCTTGTTTTAAAAGTAGATACCAAAATGTTCCTGTTGATGGGACTTGAAAGACAGCCTTTATCGATCAATGTAAAAACAGATCCGGAATGGAGTACAGAGCTTCGCGAGCAGTATCCTCAGATTGAAGGAGCTTATCACATGAATAAAACGCACTGGAATTCCGTGATGGTAGACGGTTTGAAAAAAGATCTGATCTTTAAACTTATCGATCAATCCTACGATTTGGTTTTTAAATCGTTGACCAAAAAAGCCCAGAATGCAGTAAATGATTCCCTATAATCTGGAAGTTGAGGTGTCTTTAGGTATGAAATTTGTTGTCAAATATCAGTGAAATATCTAAACCAACATTAATAAAATAAAGAACTTATGAGAAATTACCTTTTATTATTCATGGCAGCCGGTACATTGATGCTGTCAAGCTGTACAAAGAAAGAACAAAAAAGTACTGCCGGTACTACGGAAACGCCTCCTGCTGCTTCAGCTAATGCAGAGGGAACAAACAATTTGAAATTGGAGTTTTCAGGAACCGATAAATTTATGATTAAAAATCCTAAGTTTAAAGTAAGTCTGTATGGAGCTGATGAAAGATTAGCCGATGCACCTGCGACTTTAATTGCTGAACAGGAATTTGAACAAAAATCAGTTCCGTTTACCATTGATTTAGAAGTACCTAAGGATGCGGAGAGTAAAATTACTCCAAAACCTGCAGGACCCGTTAAATATTATATTGCTGTAACGTGGGATTCCGACGGAAATGGAAAGCCAGGTGAAAAAGGAGATATATTTATCGACCACGATAAGCAATTTCCTAATGTAAAACTGAATGGTGAGACCCAGAAGGTTTATTTAAAAGTATTGAAATAGTCTTCTTAATAATACTGAAAAATAAAAGGTTATCCAACATTGGATAACCTTTTTTATATTTTAAAAATTAAATTCTTGGGTTAATTTTTTATCTTCATCCAACCTTTCGATCAGCTTTTCAAGACCTTCGAACTTAATTTCGTCATGAAGAAAATCCCTAAACTTTACCGTTATTTTTTCATCGTAGATATCATCATTGAAATCAAGAATATAGACTTCAACGGTTAGCTTTTCACCGTTTACAGTTGGGTTGGTCCCAATGCTTAACATGCCTTTGTATTGATTGCCTTTTACATCAACTTCAACAATATAAGCACCTTTCTTAGGAAGAAGTTTTAAAGATTCTGTATCGATATTAGCTGTTGGATAACCAATTGTTCTTCCGATTTTCTTTCCATGGACTACCGTTCCTGAAACAGAGTAGGAGTATCCCAGCATTTCATTCGCTTCTTTTATATTGCCAGCTAAAAGAGCGTTACGAACTTTTGTTGAGCTGATATTATTTTCGTGGATATTAATAGCTTCCATCTGTTCCACCTCAAAATCAAGTTCTTTGGATAGCTTCACAAGAAGATCAAAATTCCCGCTTTTATTTTTACCAAATGAGTGGTCGTAGCCTATAATAAGGTATTTTACATTCAGTTTATCAATCAGAATCTGACGTACAAACTCTTCACCGGTTAGGTTTCTGAACTCTTCATCAAATTCTTTCAGGAATAAGTTATCAATGCTATATTTCTCAACCAGCTGTTTCTTTTCTTCCAAGGTATTCAGAAGCTTTAAATCTTCATTTGGGTTGAAAATAAACCTCGGGTGGGGCCAGAAAGTAAGGATGGCGGTTTCCAGATTATTTTCTGTACCTATTTTTATGAGTTCATCAATGATGCTTTTATGACCCAGATGTACTCCGTCAAACATCCCCAAAGACAGTGCCAGAGGCTTTTGAGAGGAATAATCTTTAAAATTCTTGAAAACTTTCAAAACGAAAAATTTTTGATTGCAAATATAGATATAATGTAACAATCTATCAATATAACAATGAACCAATATTTTTAACCGGAAAATTTGATAAGTAGATAGGCAAGCTGTAACATGGATACACGAATAAAAAAGCATGATAAAAATCTTTTTTTTACCAATTGCGGGTTTATGAAGAATCACTATATTTGCACCAAGAAAAAATTTAGCAATGGCAAACCAAATTAAAGGTAAAATTTCTCAAATTATTGGTCCGGTAATCGACGTTGTCTTCAGTGATGTGGAAGCAATTCCATCCATCTATGACGCGTTAGAAATTACAAAAGAAAACGGTGAAAAAGTAATCTTAGAAGTAGAACAACATATTGGCGAAGATACAGTAAGATGTATCGCAATGGACGCTACAGATGGTCTTAAAAGAGGTCAGGATGTAATCGGATACGGAAATCCTATTACAATGCCAATTGGTGAGGCTGTAAACGGAAGACTTTTCAACGTAGTTGGGGATGCTATCGACGGACTTCAGAATATTTCTAAAGATGGAGGTCTTCCAATCCACAGAGAAGCTCCAAAATTTGATCAACTTTCAACTTCTGCAGAAGTTTTATTTACAGGTATTAAAGTAATCGACTTAGTGGAGCCTTACGCAAAAGGAGGTAAAATTGGTTTGTTCGGTGGTGCCGGTGTAGGTAAAACAGTATTGATCCAGGAGTTGATTAACAATATTGCAAAAGGACACGGAGGTCTTTCAGTATTCGCCGGAGTAGGTGAAAGAACGAGAGAAGGAAATGACCTTTTAAGAGAGATGTTGGAATCAGGAATTATCAAGTATGGTGATGATTTCATGCACTCTATGGAAAACGGTGGTTGGGATCTTTCAAAAGTAGACTTAGAAGCTATGAAAGAATCTAAAGCTGCATTCGTTTTCGGACAGATGAACGAGCCGCCAGGTGCAAGAGCTAGAGTAGCACTTTCTGGTCTTACATTAGCTGAGTACTACAGAGATGGTGGTGAAAGCGGACAAGGTAGAGACGTACTTTTCTTCGTAGACAACATCTTCCGTTTTACACAGGCTGGTTCTGAGGTATCGGCACTTCTTGGTCGTATGCCATCAGCGGTAGGTTACCAACCAACTCTTGCTTCTGAAATGGGTGCGATGCAGGAAAGAATTACTTCAACTAAAAATGGTTCAATTACTTCAGTACAAGCGGTATACGTACCTGCGGATGACTTAACTGACCCGGCTCCTGCAACAACGTTTGCTCACTTGGATGCAACTACGGTACTTGATAGAAAGATTGCTTCATTAGGTATTTACCCAGCGGTAGATCCTTTGGCATCTACTTCAAGAATTCTTGCTCCTGAAATTATCGGTCAAGAACACTACGACTGTGCTCAAAGAGTAAAAGAAATTCTTCAAAGATACAAAGCGCTTCAGGATATTATTGCAATCCTTGGTATGGAAGAACTTTCTGAAGAAGATAAATCAGTGGTTTACCGTGCTAGAAAAGTTCAGAGATTCTTATCTCAACCTTTCCACGTAGCAGAACAGTTTACAGGTATCCCAGGATCATTGGTAGATATCAAAGATACTATCAAAGGATTTACTATGATTATGGATGGTGAATTAGATCACTTACCAGAAGCTGCTTTCAACTTGAAAGGAACCATCGAAGAAGCGATCGAAGCTGGACAAAAAATGTTAGCTGAAAACGCATAAATTATTAACAATTTGAGATTTGAAATTTGAGATTCGATGAGCAATTTCAAATTTCAAACATCAAATTTCAAATTTGTTTCTATGAATATAAAAATTTTAACACCAGAATACGTAGTTTTTGAAGGCGAAGTAGATTCAGTATTATTGCCTGGTAAAAATGGTGAATTTCACATCATGAAAAACCACGCAGGAATTGTTTCTTCTTTAATCGGAGGTGATGTAAAGCTTTTTGCTAATTCTATTGATGAAGCTTTTGCTAAAAACTTTACCAAAGAAGCTGGAAAAGACTCTGTTTTTGCTTATGCTATCAAAAGCGGTGTTGTAGAATTTAATCATAATAAAGGAATTATCCTTTGTGAATAATTAAATGAAAAGCTAAATATATTTTCAAGAAAGTGTAACTTTGTGTTACACTTTTTTTATTTATGTAAAAGTCTGATTCTATGAAGAAAAGTATAATCATATTCTTTACAGTTCTGGGAATGTCCCTCAATGCTCAGAGCATTAAAACCAAAAGAGGGATTATTAATTTAGAAGGAATCCCGGTTGCAAAAATCTCCAACAAATCCAGTGAATACACATTTATGGATTTAAAGGAAACTCCACTGTATACTATAAAATTTATAGATAAGAGTGTAGTCGATTCAGTGAGAGATAGCTATATACAAATCAATAGGGTATATAACAGGGATAAAATAATTGAGATGGATTATATTTCGCCATCTGCATTTTCGGGTGAAGAAAAGTCAGCAGTTTATACCTCTGTGAAAGGCCTTAAAATCATTGATAATAAAGGAATCAATGTGAAAAATCTTGATGACCTTTTTGCTAATGCACCCAAAAGAAAACTGGATAGCAAAACAAAAGAAGGTTATACAATAAAGACTAAACTGGATAAACTTAATATTGAAGTCAATAAAGTGGGTGAGATATTGAGCAACGGTGTTCCCGTGGGATATTTTACCAATCTGCCGGTAAGTTTCGGTTCAGAAGACACCATTATGGACAAATCCCCGATTGATATTGAAATCTATGATGCGAAAAGCAAACTTATCGGAAGGTATATCACAACGACGAAACAATTGAAAACTGCAGGAGGAAAGACGTTTACCATTTACAAGGAAATGTCAGGAAGAGCATCTATTTTGAAATTTCCAACCTATAAAGCGATTGCTGAAAGGATGGCCATTATGGATCCTACTTTTATTAAAATACAGGAAAAGGTTTCCGTAGGACCGGTTGTTAAAGAGCAACCCCACTAAATATCAATAGGAACGAGCTTTAGCCCGTTCATGCAAAAAATACGTTCCATTGGCTTTAGCCGAAACATAAAACTCCGGACATTAGTTCCAGAGTTTTTTTATTTGTTAATCTAGCCTTCATTTCGTAAAAATGTAGAAATAGCATTGTAATAGATGTTGAGATTCCTATCGGAATGACAAAAAAAATTACCTTCACTATCTATATGATATCAACAAGATTTGTCATCCTGCAGAAATCCAATTTAAACGAATTTTTAAAGTGGATATTCTTTTGGAATAGTAAATGTTGCCCTATTTTTATAATATTTTGAAAAAATGCTATGATTTTAAAAATCCTTGAGAAAAAGTAAATAATTTTATAAACTCAAAATAACTCCATTTTCCTTCAATTGCTGCATTGGTTTTGAAAACCAAAATAACTCAAAATCTTCAAAATTCTCTTCAAACTGAGTCTTAAGTTGTTGAACTGTAGGTTTTTTCTGGTTTTCTATAGAGTTTTCTTCCAGCATGTTCATCAGCCATTCTGCTTTCTCCTGTTCCAGCTCAACCTTCACAATATTGGTTTTTAAGTGGAATGTAAGATGTGTATACGTACCAGAATATTTCTTTTTATTTTTTACGCGATTCTCAGCGATTACGTTTTTGGTTAAAAAAACAACTTTTGAGTTTCCTTTAAAGGTAAATTGATGATCTTCCAAAAGACAGTCATGAATATAATCGGGATGAATGGTCGTTCTTGGAATTTTAAAATCAAACCATTCCTGAAGTGGCATTTCAAAATTAACTCCATGCATATAATTGAAAAGAGACTTTTTCAATCCGAAACTGAATTTGTTATGATCGATTCCTGTTTGATCTTTAAAATCTATATCGTTGTTGGCAAACAGAATTTCCTGCTTGATTGGAGTCACTCCAAAATCTTCCGGACTTATGCCGACAGGTGAATGGGCAGTCATGGCAAACTGATGCCAGAATCCGCTTTGAAGAATTCCCATCTCAAACATCTGGCGAATCATTTCTAATGAATCTACCGTTTCCTGCACTGTTTGGGTTGGATAACCATACATCAGATAAGCATGAACCATAATTCCAGCTTCCGTAAAATTTCTCGTAACTTTGGCAACCTGTTCTACAGAAACTCCTTTGTCTATTAATTTTAACAACCTGTCACTGGCCACCTCAAGTCCTCCTGAAACGGCAACGCATCCGGATAGTTTTAGCAAATAGCATAAATCCTGAGTGAAGCTTTTCTCAAAACGAATATTTGTCCACCAGGTAACCACCAGATTTCTACGAAGGATTTCCAATGCAACCTCTCTCATCAATGCAGGTGGTGCTGCCTCATCTACAAAATGGAAGCCGGTTTCTCCGGTAGTTCTGATCAGTTCTTCCATTCTATCTACCAGAATTTTGGCAGAGATAGGTTCATAGATTTTAATATAATCTAAAGAAATATCACAGAAAGTACATTTTCCCCAGTAGCATCCGTGAGCCATTGTCAGCTTATTCCATCTGCCATCACTCCACAAACTGTGCATTGGATTGGCAATTTCGATGACGGAAATATATTCGTCCAGTTTTAAATCGGTGTAGTCTGGTGTACCGATATCGGCTTGCTTATAGTCGTGTTTTTTAGAATTATTTTTATAAACAACTTCTTTATTTTCAATTAAAAATGTTCTTTTATACTCCGGATTTTCTCGAGGATGAAGTACATTTTCGCAAAGAAGTTCGAGTGGAACTTCTCCATCATCTAATGTAATAAAATCAAAAAATTCAAATACCCGCTGGTCTTTAATTTCTCTTAATTCCGTATTCGGAAAACCTCCGCCCATGGCGATTTTAATGTGAGGAAAATTTTTCTTTATAAATTGAGCAGACCTAAAACCGGAATATAAATTTCCTGGAAATGGGATAGAAAAACACACCAACCTGGGTTGGATAAGTTCTATTTTTTCTCTTAAAATTTCTAAAGTGAACCCGTCAATAAATGTTTCCGGGCCAGACAATTTTAAATATAACTCATCAAAGGAATTGGCACTTTTGCCCAGACGCTCAGCATATCGGCTGAAACCAAAATCGGCATCCACGTTTTCAACAATATAATCTGATAAATCTTCCAGATATAAAGTTGCCAAATGTTTAGCTTTATCCTGTAATCCCATATTTCCGAAAGCAAATTCCATATCATCCAGCTGGTTGAAACGGGAAGCTTCAGGGAGGAAATTCATACTACAGATCTGTCTTGCCAGCGTAGGCGTTTTGCCCTGCAAAAAGGGAATAACCTGATCAATAGTTTTTATATATTCTGCTCTGAGTGCAAAAATTCTTTGAGCGTTTTCAGAAACATTCTGAAGATCAATCTGTTTGTTAAAAACCTTCTCAATGCCCTTTTTGGAAAATAATTCCAAAATAACATCTATACCCAAATCGACCTGATAGCTGGAAATATTTTTGGTATTTAAAAATCCTTTAATATAGGCAGTGGCAGGATATGGAGTATTGAGCTGAGTAAAAGGCGGAGTAATAAGAAGCAGATCTTTCAACAGAAATTTTTTGCAAAGTTATTCTAAAGTTTTTTCAGAAAAAAATTTTTTGATCTGATTATAAACAGGACCCTTGATACTATTATCAATACAGGGCAGAATATAATTTTATAGTTAAAAACTAAATATCAACTTATGCTTACATGTATATATTCATTTTTTTGATATATTGTCTTATAGATTTTATAAGTAATGCCAAAAGAAATAGTACCCCTTGTCAGCTATTTTAAGAGTTTCATTCCCCTTTCAAAAGAAGAAATTGAAGCTTTGGATGAGCGAATTACAGAAAGAAGGATTAAACGGAAGCAATTTATTCTGCAAGAGAATGAAATATGTCAATATTATACCTTTGTTGTTTCCGGATGCCTTAAAATGTACAGTATAGATAACAATGGCGAGGAGCATAATCTTCAGTTTGCTTCAGAAAACGATTGGATTGTAGATATAGACAGTTTTCATAATAAGAAACCCAGTAAGTTATATATTATTGCCTTGGAGAATTCCATTGTATTGCAGATTGAGAAAAATGACCTTTGGTATCTTTATACCTATTATCCAAAATTTGACAGAAACTTCAGGGTCATTATTGAAAATAAATTTATTGAACTTCAAAATAGGGTATTGCAAAACATCAGTGCTACAGGAGAAGAAAAATATGATTTTTTTCTAAAACAATATCCACAGCTTGCCAATCGTCTTCCTAATACACAAATTTCTTCTTACCTTGGAATTACCCCTCAATTCCTAAGTAAAATCAGGCAAAAAAGAGTAAAAAAATAGGTTTTATTATTGTGAAAATTAAACTTGTTTAATAGTTTTCCTTACCAAATGTCAAGATGATTTCTTAAACTTGTTTGCCGTTTTTCAAGATACTTTCTTCCTAAATTTGAAATAGATAAATATTAAAAATCAAAGAAATGGAAACAGAAAAAAAAGTAGCTGTAATTGGCCTTGGAAATATTGGAAAGGCAATTGCTCAGGATTTGACAAACAATAATCATCAGGTAATTGTTGCCTCAAGAAATAAGGAAGAATCGGATCTGTTTGCAGAGCAGTCCGGTGGGCTGGCTGAGAGTATGAATATCAGTCAGGCTATTGAAACTGCGGAGATCATTATCCCTGCAATCTGGTTTGGTGCTTTCAAAGATTTCTTTAACGAGCACGGAAATACTTTGAAAGACAAGATTATCGTTGATGTATCCAATCCTATTACTCCTGATGGAAATGGTGGATTTAAAAAAATTATCGGAGAAAAAGAATCTGCCGGCGAACTTAATAAAGTGATTCTGCCGAAAGGAGCCAAATTGGTAAAAGCATTCGGAACTCTAGGAGCAGGAAGTCTTGCGGGAGCTTCGAATAAAAGTCCTGAAAAAGCGGTTTTATTTTATGCCTCCGATGATTCATCAATTAACAATGATATTGAAAATGTTATTAACAACGCGGGCTTTGATCCTTTAAGGATAGGAGGGATTGATCAGTCAATCCGTATAGAAGTGTTTGGCGATTTACATGAATTTGGAGCACTTGGAAAAACAGTAAGTCTTTCAGAAGCAAAATCAAAACTTTAAAATAATAAAATTAAATTAAATGGGACTACGCTGGTTTTAAGCATGTGTAATTGTCTTACGTCCTCCAATTACGTTAAGAGTTACACCCAATAGAATCAGCGTAATTCCTATTGATAGATTGGCGGTAAACTTTTCATGAAACATCAATACACTTACCAGTACCGCAACTACAGGCTCCAACGCTCCTAAAATTGCAGTAGGAGTAGATCCAATGTACTTGATTGCATACACGAGACACAGGCTGGAAATAACGGTAGTCAGAAAAGCAAAAATGAGAAAATTTGTAAATATGGATAAGGATGGAATTGCCAGAGATTCCCCCGATACATTAGTCTTTACCATAAAAAATAAAGAAGTAAAAAGCATAGAATAAAAAGAAAGCTTAAATCCGGAAACTTTGAGATTTGACTTATTAACGATAATGATATAAAGGGCATAAAACAAAGAACTGAGCATTACAATTCCTAATCCTGCAAAATTAATTTCAAGACTATTTCCTTTTAAACATAAAACAATAACTCCCGCAAAAGCAAGGAGTAGAGAAGCTACCGATAACTTGGTCAATTTTTCTTTATAAATAAAAAATAGAATCAGTGCGACAATAACCGGATAAATAAATAAAACTGTAGAAGCAATTCCAGGCGTCAGCAAATCGTAGCCCAAGAATAAAAATTCTGAAGACAATGCGTAGCAGGTTCCCAAAACAGCCAATATAAAAGCTTCCTTTTTATTGACTTTAAAACTTTCTTTAGAATACAGAAGGTATCCGCCCACCATTAAAGCTGAGAAGAAAAATCTGTAAAATAAGGTAACATCTACTGAAAAATGCGCCTGTTTGATAGGCAGAATAAAAATTGGAATCAGTCCATAAGAGACAGCAGACAGAATTCCCAATAAATAGCCTCTGAGTTTCATTTCGTTTTTATAGCTTTTATAGTTTTTAAACAAAAAACCACTGAATCAGTATCAGTGGTTTTTTTATTGTTATGATTAAATCGGTTTAAAACTTAATCCCTGCTCCTGCAGTAATAATTGTTCCTGCTCTTTATAGTAACCACTTACTAATTTGTCATGAATACCTTCAAACGCTGCGAGAGTTTCATTAATTTCCGCATCCGTATGAGAGGCTGTAGGAATTAACCTTAACAGGATCATTCCCTTTGGAATAACCGGGTAGACGACTACTGAAGTAAAGATCCCATAGTTTTCTCTTAAATCTTTTACCAGAAGAGTAGCTTCTACAGGAGTACCCTGCATCATTACCGGAGTTACACAAGTATTGGTATCACCAATGTTGAACCCTCTTTCTTTAAGTCCGCTCTGTAGTTTTTCAACGTTCTCCCAAAGTTTGGCTTTAATTTCTGGTTTTGATCTCAACAATTCTAGCCTTTTTAAGCCTCCGATTACCATTGGCATAGTAAGAGATTTCGCAAAAATTTGCGATCTTAAGTTAAATTTCAGATATCTGATGATTTCTTTATCTCCCGCAAGGAATGCTCCGAAACCGGCCATTGACTTAGCAAAAGTAGAGAAGTATACATCGATCTGATCATTACAGTCCTGCTCTTCACCAACACCGGCACCTGTTTTACCAAGGGTTCCGAATCCGTGTGCATCATCTACCAAAAGTCTGAACTGGTATTTTGATTTAAGGTCACAAATTTCTTTGATTTTTCCCTGCTGTCCTCTCATCCCGAAAACTCCTTCCGTAATCACAAGAATACCTCCGCCAGTTTCTTGAGCTACTTTGGTTGCTCTCTGAAGGTTTTTTTCAAGGCTCTCCATATCGTTGTGCTTGTAGGTAAATCTTTTACCGGAATGAAGTCTTACTCCATCAACGATACAAGCGTGAGAGTCCATATCATAAACGATTACATCATTTCGGCTTACTAAAGCATCAATGGTAGAAACCATTCCCTGGTAACCGAAATTCAATAAATATGCTGATTCTTTTTGTACGAAGTCTGCCAGTTCTCTTTCCAACTGAAGGTGCTGATCTGTTTCTCCGGACATTGCCCTTGCTCCCATTGGATAGAACATTCCGTATTCTGCCGCCGCCTTGGCATCCGCTTCTATTACTTCAGGATGATTACACAATCCTAAATAGTCATTGGCACTCCAGAAAATTACTTCTCTACCCTGAAATTGCATTCTAGGGCCGATAGGACCCTCTAATCTTGGGAAAATAAAATATCCTTCTCCATAATCTGCAAATTGTCCAAGTGGTCCTGGATTTTCTTTTATTCTTTCAAAAATATCCAACATTGTATCGTAATTTTTAATTAAAAAAGCCTTTCTTGTAGAACACGCAAAAGGCTTTATTTATATCGTGATTTATTTGTTATTATTTGATAAACTCCGTTTTGAAAACTTCGTCATAATTGTGAACGCAATTGTTAACAAATCCTTGCTCGGCCATCCATTTATCACTGTATACTTTAGTGATGTATCTTGAACCGTGGTCAGGATATATTAAAACAATAAGATCATTTTCGGTCAGCTCATGAGATTGTGCATATTGCATTAATCCCTGTGTTACAGCACCGGTAGTATAACCTCCCATGATAGCTTCTTTCAAAGCAATCTCGCGGGTTCTGTAGGCCGCCATTTCATCATTCACTCTTACAAACTCATCTACCTTATCGAAAAGAAGGGCAGAAGGGATCAGGTTTTTTCCCATTCCTTCAATCTGATAAGGATGTACATCTTCCTTATGGATTTCTCCTGTTTCGTGGTAGCTTTTTAATATCGATCCGTCTGCATCTACTCCGATAATCTTAATATCCGGATTTTTTTCCTTCAAAAACTTCGCTGAACCTGATAAAGTACCTCCTGTTCCTGTACATGCAAAAAGGTGAGTGATCTTACCTTGTGTCTGCTCCCAGATTTCCGGGCCTGTAGTCTTATAATGCGCATCAATATTCAGCTCATTAAAGTACTGGTTAATGTAAATGGAATTCGGGGTTTCCTGAGCGATTCTTTTAGCCACTTCATAGTATGATCTGGGATCATCCGCTGGTACATTCGCCGGACATATATATACGGTAGCGCCCAATGCCTTCAAATAGGCAATTTTCTCAGGCTTCGTTTTGTCGCTTACCGCGAGAATACATTTATATCCTTTAATGATACATACCATTGCAATAGAGAACCCAGTGTTTCCGGAAGTAGTTTCTACAACTACAGAGCCTTCCTTTAATAAGCCTTTTTCCTCTGCGTTTTCTATAATATGAAGAGCGATTCTATCTTTGGTGGAATGTCCAGGATTATATGATTCTAACTTGGCATATACGGTTGCTGGAATATCTTTTGTAACAGTATTTAGCTTCACCATAGGAGTCTCTCCAATTAGGCCAAGAATATTATCGTAAACATTACTCATTATTTGTTATTTTCAATAAAAATCTGACTGCAAAAATACAAAAAAATAAATAATTACTAAACTTTTGTTTGATTTCTAGGGCTTCGTTTTACAAAAACTTATTTTCCTGTTTACAGTTTTAGCACGAGTATAATCGCAAATACCACGCCATTTTTTTAAAATTTGTTAAAAACAACATAAAATAATATAAAAGCCCTATTTTCGCATAATTGATTTAATACTATGAAAAATTGGACTTTTAGGCAATGGAACACCGTTTCAGGATGGGTGATTTTCGTCATTGCGTTTTTCACGTACTTGTCCACTATAGAACCCAATTTCAGTTTTTGGGATTGTGGCGAGTACATTTCTTCTGCAGTTAAACTCGAAGTGACGCATGCTCCAGGAGCTGCATTATTCCAGATTGTGGGCGCCGTGGCGGCCATGTTTGCATTAGGGAAAGGCGAAAATTACTCCATCGTGATCAATGCGATGTCTGCATTGTTCAGTGCGCTGACTATTTTATTTTTGTTTTGGACGATCACTCATTTTGTGAGAAGACTTTTAAACAAAGATTTTGAAGAAATTACAAAACATCAGGAAATCTCTATTTTGTTTGCCGGAGCAGTAGGAGCACTTTGCTTCACGTTCTCAGATACCTTCTGGTTCTCGGCAGTGGAAGGTGAGGTTTATTCTATGGCTTCAATGTTTATCGCTCTTTTGGTCTGGTTGATCACAAAATGGGAAAACGAGTATCAGGCGGCGGACAGTGAGAGATGGATTATTCTTATTTTCTTTATTTTAGGACTTTCTGTAGGGGTACACATGATGTGTATGCTGGCAACTCCGGCAGTATGTCTGGTATATTATGCAAGAAATTATAAGTTTACCTGGAAAAACTTTATCTGGGCAAACCTTATTACACTGGGAATTTTGATTATGGTTTTCAAAATTGTTTTCCCGGTTATTATGACCCTGTTCGGAAAATTGGAGATTTTCTTCGTCAACGGAATGGGACTTCCTTTCCATTCAGGAACTATTGTGGCATTTATTCTAATGGCAGCAATCTGCTATTTCATCATCAGATATGCACGAAAAGCAAAAAAGAATTTGTATCAAACGATTGCTTTATCATTGGTGTATATGATTATTGGTTTCTCTTGTTGGATGGTAATTCCGATCAGAGCAAATGCTAATCCGCCGATGAACCTTAATGATCCGGATACCGCTATCGGGATGCTGGATTATTATAACAGAGAACAGTATGGAGACTGGCCTACAATTTACGGACAAAACTATACTGCTTTCCTTGATGCAAACGGAATTCAAAAGAACGAAGACGGAAGCTTTAAGACTCAAAAAACCGGCGAAATCTATGAGAAAGATGAAAAAACCGGCACCTATAGAAAAACCGGAGACCGATTCAATTATGTATTCAATAAGTCTCAGGTAAGCTTAATGCCTAGAATGTTTAATGAGGATAAAGATGTAATGGCAAACTACATTTCAATGTACGGAGCTCCTGATTTTACATTCAATTATGGTAATGAAGATGTGGCAGACAACCCACAGGCTAAGCAAATATTTGATGAGCTGAGAACAAAATATGAAGATAAGTCAATTACGGCTGCAGATTATTTAAAAGTAAAACCTTATAACCTGATCAATGTTCAGAAGCCTTCATTGCTTCAGAATATGGATTATTTTATTTCTTTCCAGAACGGATACTATTTTGTAAGATATCTGATGTGGAACTTCGTGGGAAGACAGAACGATCTTGAAGGAAATATGGAAAGTACAAAAGGAAACTGGATTTCAGGTATTCCTTTTATCGACAACGTTATTGTTGGAAATCAGGACAAAATGCCTGCTAAGTTTAAAAATGAAAGTACGGTAAAATTCTTCTTCCTTCCATTAATTTTAGGATTGATTGGATTCTTTTTCCAACTGAACAGAGACTTCGGAAGATTCTACGCATTATTATCTTTATTCATTATAACCAGTGTCGGAATTATTTTCTACACCGGGGTAAAACCTTTTGAGCCAAGAGAAAGAGATTATGCGATGGTAGGTTCATTCTATGCATTTGCGATCTGGATCGGACTGGGAGCCGGAGCGATTTTATGGTTCTTACAATCTAAGATAAAATCCAACGGAGCCAATATCGGGTTAGGCGTTGTTTTATTAGGAGTTCCTTTTATGATGGGATTCCAGAATTATAACGTACATGACAGAAGTAACAGATATACTGCGTATGACTATGCATATTCTGTGTTAAAATCATTACCGAAGGATGGTATTTTATTCGTTTACGGAGATAATGATACCTATCCGGTTTGGGCGATCCAGGAAACAGAAAGATTCAGAGATGATGTAAAGGTGGTTAACTTCACACTTGCTTCAACACCTTGGAACTTAGATCAGGTAAAGAGAAGAACATACAATGCCAAGGGAATTCCAAGTCAATTGACTCACGAAGATTACAGAGATGGTGTAAATGATCAGATCTATATGATGAAGAAAGAAGATTGGGAAGGTGTTTTCTCTATGTTGAAAGAACAGGGAGCTCCGGAAACTCAATTCCAGTCATTCAGAAAATATCTGACTCAGGATTCTTTAACATTAAAAGAAGCAATTAACTTTATTAAATTCAAATCTCCTGAAAAAGACGAACTTTTGAAAATGTATTTCGGAGAAGAGAAATATGAAAAATATAATATTCTTCCGGTAAACAAGTTCATTCTTCCTGTAAATAAAGAAAATGCATTAAAAGCAGGAATCATCAACCAATCGGATCTTCCGAATGTTGTGAATCAGATTATGATTACTTATAAAGGAAATACGCTTTACAAAAATAACCTGATCTTATTGG
This sequence comes from Chryseobacterium lactis, assembly GCF_003815875.1. NCBI lineage: Bacteria > Pseudomonadati > Bacteroidota > Flavobacteriia > Flavobacteriales > Weeksellaceae > Chryseobacterium > Chryseobacterium lactis. The sequence continues at coordinate 4,173,659 of NZ_CP033924.1, read as the reverse complement.
ATCTATTGGCAAATTTTGACTGGAAGCGTCCTATCAATTTCTCTTCAGGAGGAATCTATGACAGTGAAAATATTTTCTATCTTAACGAATATCTTCAGTTTGATGGTTTCAGCTACAGATTGATCCCGGTACATACTCCTCAGACTCCTGATGGTGATATGGGAAGAGTAGATGCGAATTCTCTTTATAATGTGGTGAAAAACTTCAGATGGGGGAACTTTAAAGATTTAAATTCTCACTTTGATGAAACGGCTACTTCAAATATTATCAGCTACAGAATGTCAGCAAGCAGAGCAGCGGCGGCATTGGCAATGAATGGTCAGAAAGCTAAAGCAGTGGAACTATTAGATCTTGCGGCAAAAGAAATTCCTGCTGAAAAATATAATGATCCACGTTCATTAAGTTCTATTGTATCAGGATATATCATTGCAGGTCAGGAGCAGAAAGGATTGCAGTTGGCAGAAGTTCTTAAAAAAGGAATTTTTGAAGAATACGACTACTACTTAAGTCTTTCTAAAGCAGATCAGAGCTACCTGAGAAGACAGATCAGAACGAAACCAATGGAATATTCTCTTGTCGTTTCTGCTGTTACAGATGCTTATACAAGAATCGGACAGAAAGAAAAAGCCTACGCTTATCTGGTAAAATCCATAGAGCCGATTGATAAAAAGTTCAATGCTTTTGTAAAGGATCTGCAGCAAATGGGCAAAGAAAAAGCGATGAAAGAATCTGAAGAGGTTCAGAAAATCACTCCTTTCTATCAGTACTTATTTGATGTCATGGAACCTTTTGATACGACATATTCGAAAGAAAAGGAAAATCAGATCACCTCTGCGATTATCAAAGCAACACAATAAAATACTTTAAAAACGGAACTTCGGTTCCGTTTTTTTGTTATTGGGAATCCTGAATTTTAAGATTATATTTGTGGAACTAAAAATGCATAATGGCCGAAACAAACACCAGCAAGTTCCCAATCTATGCCGTAATTGTTACGGTTGTTTTTAAACTTCTTTTTTTATTGACGCATTATATTCAGGAAGATGCATTCATTACCTGGAGAGTTGCTCAGAACCTATTAGACTACGGAGTGATAGGCTTTAACGGAGATACCAAAATCTCAGCTTCTACCACACATCTGTATGTTTTTGTGTCTTATCTTTTCAATCTTGTTTTTGGTAAAGAACATTTTATTGAACCACTTTTAATTTTCAATTCCATTCTTTTTACCATAGGGACGCTGCTTCTTTCTCATTTGGTACTTAAAAATCCCTGGCATAAAGCTATTTTTATATTTTTAATAGGAATTCTTCCCCCTGCAATTAAAATTTCTATCCTTGGAATGGAATATGGAATTCTGTTTTTCCTGGAGATGATTCTATTATATTATGGCTTTCATAAAGGAAAAAAATGGGTATTGACTCTTCTGCCGGTTTTAATTATGTTTACAAGAATTGATACGGTTATTTTCCTTGGAATTATATTTCTTGTAGATGTATTCTGGAACAGAAAGATCAGATGGAACTATATTTTTGGTGGGATTCTGGGTGTTTTGTGTACGGTAGCCTTTAACTGGTTCTATTTCGGAGAGTTGGTTAATAATACCATTACAGCGAAGAAATTATTATATGAGCAAAGTTTTACATTTCAGCAAAATGTTAATTATTTTCTGGTAAGTTTTGGAAACTTCTGGGGGATGTTAAAAGTACCTGGAAACTTTAATCCGGTAACAATTATTGTATTGATTTTTGAATTGCTTTGTTTCATTTATCTGGTGAGACAGAGACAAAACAGGAATTATTTCCTGTGGATTATCTTTATGTTCGGATGGGCAAAGCAAATTGTTTTTATCTCTCAAAAAAGCTTGTTTGACTGGTATTACTGGGTTCCCCAACTTCTTCTTTTTGTACCTGTCCTTATCTTTGTATTAGAGCAGAAAGTGAAGCGAAACTTATGGTTGTCATTATTAATTGTATTGTATATTCTTCCGATGATGGCTTTTCAAACTATTCATTCTATAGCAACAGGAAACGGAGAATGGAACTATCGCAGAACGATCGGATTATTTTTAAATACCTATGAAAAAGATAAAAATCAATGGATCTTACTGGAACCTGCGGGCTATGTTCCTTATTTTTCAGGATTAAAAACGATTGATGAGGTTGGACTGGTGGACAAGCAAATTCAGGGAGAGATCAAAAAAGATAAAAAGAATTATTGGATCAATACTGTAAAAAACAGAAAGCCTAAATATCTTCTTTCCTATAAAAATTTATATGAAGGCACCAATGCTGAGGCTTTATATTACCAAAGTCATTATAAGCTTTTGAAGGAATTTAGGGTAAAAGATCACCTGAATAGCGACAATAAAATTCTGGAAAAAATCTACCATTTAAAACCTTCGGGAACAGACTATAATCTATATATCAGAATTGATTAAAAAACTAAAGAGTATTAAAGTCAGAAATGGTTCTCCAGGAATTCTCTCACTCTAATACTCACTAACTCTCAAACTCAAATCTTTCAAACTCATGAAATACTGTGCTTTTCTCCGTGGTGTCAACGTAAAAGGAACGAATATGAAAATGGCAGATGTCTGTCAGGTTTTTAAAGACGCCGGAATGACAGAGGTCAGTTCAATACTGGCTTCCGGAAATATTATTTTCTCTTCAGACAAAAATGCTGAAAACTTAAAGCTCATTCTGGAAAAGGCAATGTCGGATCACTTTTCTTACGAAGCTTTTTTGTTTATTAAATCTAAAGAAGAGACACAAACATTTTGGAATAGTATTCCTTTTGAGAGGAATGATCACCACCATATCTATGCTTTTGTTGGAGTTCAAGGCGTAGAAAAAGTATTAATGGCAGAATTTCAAAAAGCCGCACAAGCTGAAAATGAAAAGGCTGAAATTGTTGACGATATATTTTATTGGCAGGTACCTAAAGGAAATACTCTTGATTCTGCTTTTGGAAAGGTGTTGGGCAAGAAAAGCCTTAAAGATCAGCTGACCAGTAGAAACGTGAATACGTTTGAAAAGGTTTTGAAAAAGATGGAATAAAATATTTTTTCTTTTGTTGCAACGAATTTATAAATTCTGCAGTCTGGATTCCTCCAGAATGACAATGTTTGTAGGTGTCATATAATTTTGTGAAGCTAACCTATTTTGTCATTCCGTAGGAATCTAAAAGTTTTGGTTAAAGCCAATGGATTTTTTATCTTTTGATAAACGGGCTAAAGCCCGTTCCCATTGAATTACCTGACTGGATTGACATGGTTTCCATCAGGATTCTTTCCAAATAATACATATAGCATAACTCCGGACCCAAATAATTTCCAAGTCTGAAACTTTCTCAGTATTTTTACTGAACTTTTTAATTACAACAAAATGATTCAGTATTTAGATAATATTCAACACAAAGATTCAAAAAACTTTTTCCTTATCGCCGGACCTTGTATTATTGAAGGGGAAGACATGGCTTTAAGAATAGCTGAGAAAGTAATCAACATCACAGATAAGTACAATATTCCATATATTTTTAAAGGAAGTTTTAAAAAGGCTAACAGAAGCCGTGTAGATTCTTTCACGACAATTGGTGAAGAGAAATCTCTTGAAATCCTTAAAAAAGTAGGAGAGACCTTTAATATTCCTACAACGACGGATATCCACGAAAATGAGCATGCTGCATTGGCTGCACAATACGTTGATGTTTTACAGATTCCTGCATTTCTTGTTCGCCAGACAGATTTATTGGTGGCAGCAGCAGAAACCGGAAAATGTGTTACCTTGAAAAAAGGACAGTTCCTTTCACCGGAGTCGATGAAGTTTGCTGTTCAGAAAATAACGGATTCCAATAATCAGAAGGTAGCAATTATTGAAAGAGGAAATTCTTTCGGATATACAGATCTGATCGTAGATTACAGAGGTATTCCAACAATGAGAGAGTATGCTCCTGTAATTCTGGATGTTACGCATTCTTTGCAACAGCCTAACCAAAGTTCAGGAGTTACAGGCGGAAGACCGGATCTTATTGAAACTGTTGCTAAAGCTGGAATTGCAGTAGGAGCTGATGGAATTTTCATTGAAACACATCCGACGCCTGAAACAGCTTTATCTGATGGAGCAAACATGTTAAGACTGGATTTATTAGAAGATTTACTACAAAAATTAACAAGAATTAGAGAATCGATTTTGTAATTGTTAAAAAAACATTAATTTTAGAAATTCTAAAACATTTCTTTTGAAAAAACTAGTTTTACCGCTTAGCCTTATAGTGCCTGTACTGATCTTTTCTCAACAGAGAAAAAAAGATACGGCAACAACTAGAGTAACCGATATAGAGGAAGTTGTATTCCAGAAAAAAACGACAGGAAGAACCAACGACCTTACCAATATAAAAATTTCAGCGAAAGATGCCAAAGCAGTGGCTTCCATCAGTGGAGGAATTGAAGGGTTAATTAAAACCTTACCTTCCGTAAACTCCAATACTGAGCTGTCTTCCCAATATATGGTACGTGGCGGTAACTATGACGAAAACCTTATCTATATTAATGATATTGAAATCTACAGACCTTTCCTGATCAGAAACTCACAGCAGGAGGGGATGAGTATCATTAACCCGGATATGGTTTCGAGTGTGAATTTCTCTGCAGGAGGATTTGAAGCCAAATATGGTGATAAAATGTCTTCTGCTCTAAATATCTATTACCGTGAACCTGAGAAATTTGAACTTTCAGGGGAAGCTAGCTTAATTGGAGGGAGATTGACCACAGGTTTAGCCTCAAAAAATAAAAAATTTACCGCTTTATTTTCCGGAAGATATAGAAATACCAATCTGGTTCTTAATACATTAAAAGAAGATACGGACTTTAATCCTACTTATTGGGATTTCCAGTCTTATCTTAATTATCACGTCAGTGATAAATTCTCGATGTCTTTCATCGGATATTATTCCAAGAATGATTATGAGATGATTCCCAAGCAAAAAAGTGTCACTTTTGGAAGTCTTCAGCAGCCGATTACAGTCGATATTGGTTACTTAGGAAAAGAAAACGATCAGTACAAGAATATGATGGGAACGTTTTCGATGAATTATAAGCCAGCCGAGAAATGGAAGCTTACATTGGATGCATTTGCCTATCAAAACAGAGAGAGAGAATATTATTCTATCCAATCTGTTTATCAGTTACAGACTTTTGATCCTGTTACCAAAGATCCTGTGGCGTCTTATGATGTAGGCAGTCAGATTGATCATGCCAGAAATGATTTGTTTGTAAGAACTTATGGAACACAGTTCAGAGCTAAATTCTCTCCAAATGTCAATACAGATATTGAAGTAGGAGTTAAATATGAAAAAGAAAATCTGAAAGACCTTACCAACGAATGGAAATTGGTAGATTCTGCAGGATACAGCCTTCCAAGACCGGAGGTGATTGATCCGAGAACCGGTGCTACAGGAGATCTGAAACTGGTTTATTATATTGCCGGAAAAAATAACATCGAGCCTTCAAGATTGTCAGCGTATGCACAATATTCCCAAAAGTTTTACTGGGGAGCGAGTAAGGTATTTGTCAATGCCGGAGTAAGAGTTGCCAATTGGAGCTTTAACAAAGAAACGATATTTTCACCAAGATTTCAATTTGCGATCAAACCGGACTGGGATACCGATATGTTATTTAAAATTTCCGGAGGGATCTATTATCAGGCTCCTTTCTATAAGGAAATTAAAGATCTGGATGGTAACTTTAATCCAAATATAAAGTCACAACGTTCTATGCAGCTGATTCTTGCCAACGATTATGAGTTTCAGATGTATGACCGTCCGTTTAAACTGACGACGGAATTGTATTATAAGAAAATGGATAACCTGATTCCGTATTATATGGATAATGTTAGAATCCGTTATTCAGGAGAAAATAATGCTAAAGGATATGCCTATGGAATTGATACGCGATTATTTGGTGAATTCGTTCCGGGAGTAGATTCCTGGTTATCGGCAAGTTACGCAAGAGTGTATGAAAATATTGACGGAAGAGGAGATATTCCGAGGCCAACAGATCAGAGATTCAGATTTGCCATGTTCTATCAGGATTATATGCCGCAATTTCCATCAATGAGAGTAAATCTTACCTTGGTGTATGCTATGGGATTGCCAACAGGAGCTCCTGTGATGTTTGACAGCAACGGGCAACCTGATTTTAATTCAGCATATACCTATCAGAAAACATTACCATCTTATAAAAGAGTGGATATAGGACTTACCAAGGTTTTTATTGATCCGAAAGATAAAAATAAAAGATCAGGTTTCTGGGGGAACTTCCAGGAATTAACGCTTGGAGTTCAGGTTTTCAATGCATTTAACATTAATAATACAGTGGCCAACCAGTGGATTACGGATTATAACTCAGCCAATACAAATATCTATCCGGTTCCGGTACGTCTTACAGGACGTTTCTTTAATGTTACCCTGAACTTTAGACTATAATAGGCTAGAAATAGCGACTGATTTTATAACGATATCATCTGATTCTTTTCAGAGTATAAAAATAGAAAGCTTTTGAATTTTTTTCAGAAGCTTTTTTATTTGCCGGAATTTTATAACAACAATACCGAATTTTATAACAACGGTTTAACGGATATTTTTAACTTTGTCATACTAATGAAAAAGATTCTTGCCATACTATTCTCTATTTTCTACTTTGGATTTTCTTCCGGGGCAGCTTTTAGCGTTCATTATTGTATGCAGGAATTTGTTTCTGTGAGTCAGAAAACCAATGATATCTGCGGTAAATGCGGTGTTAAAGATAAAAAAGGATGCTGCAAAACAGAAATTAAAATTGTAAAAGTTGATGATTCTCAGAAATCGGATTTTCTCAAAATTGATTTTTTAAGCCAGATTTCAGAAATTCCGGCAGAACCTCAGTTTTTCTTTGTAGACCGATCTTTTTCAGTATCGAAATTCACTCAGATTCAGATCAATGCACCACCGGAATACAGACCGGTACCTATCTATATCAATCATTGTAATTTTAGAATTTAGAATTCATCCGTCGTTTTCCACATGATTATCATAGGGTTACAGACGACATGCTCTGACGCATTTCCTGTGCGTTCTCAATAATTCTTTATTAAAATTAATTCTAAAATTTAAAACAATGAAAAAATACATCATAACAGCAGCTTTATCAATATTCTCTATTATTTCGCTTTCAGCACAATCTAAAAAAGATGCTAAAGTTTCAAAACTCTATCAGAACTACATCGCTATCAAATCTGCTTTAGCTTCTGATGATGCCGATAAAACTTCCAAAGCTGCAACAGAATTCATTAAAACAGCTTCAACGATCGATTATAAGTTAGTTTCTGAAGGCAATCTTAATATCCTCAGAAAAGATGCTTCTGCTATTTCCGACGCAAGAACTGTTACCGCACAGCGAGAGACTTTTATGAACCTTTCAGACAATATGATTGCTCTGACAAAACAATTCAAACTTTCCGAAAAACCGGTTTACGTACAATACTGTCCAATGGCCGACAGTAGCTGGTTAAGCGATGAAAAACAAATCGCAAATCCTTACTATGGCAAGTCTATGCTTTCATGCGGAAGTGTGAAGTCAGAAATTAAATAAGTGTTGTACTCGTTTTTAAAACAATAAGTTGCATAGCTTATGTCATCATTGACTTTAAGTTGTGCAGCTTCTATAAAAGTTCGAAATATTATGAAAAAGCTAATAATGTTTCTGGTGCTTTTGTTCTCTGTTTTTATTTTCGCCCAAACAACAAATACTTCTTATACCTGTCCGATGCACGCGGAAGTTGTTTCCTCAAAACCTGGAGACTGTCCCAAGTGCGGAATGACATTGGTGAAAAAAAAGGTTGCAAAGCCGGCAGAGAAAGCTGTATCTCAAACAGAGATAAAGACAAAATCTACAGAAATTAAATTAAATAAAACTAACCCTCAGTCTCAAACTACTTATACTTGTCCAATGCACCCGGAAGTTATTTCCGATAAGCCGGGAAAATGCCCAAAATGTGGAATGGATTTAGTAGAAAAGGAAAATCATCAGCATGAAACTGCTGAGGTTCCGTCAGAAGAAAAGACTGTTTTAAAAAAGAATTCAGAAAACGGAAGGCTTACTTTTGGAGGGAAAACGGTTCGATATGACCTGTATGTAAAAGATACGATTGTCAATTTTACCGGAAAAAACCGTAGAGCTCTTGCCATAAACGGTAAGCTCCAGGCTCCGACTTTGTATTTTACCGAAGGAGATACTGCAGAAATCTATCTGCACAATATGCTCAAAGAAAATACGGGTCTTCACTGGCATGGTGTAATTCTGCCCAATGAGCAGGATGGTGTTCCATATCTTACCACTAAACCTGTAAAACCCGGTGAGACTCACTTGTACAAATTCAGAATTTCTCAAAACGGAACCTATTGGTATCATTCCCATGAAGCACTTCAGGAACAGATTGGGATGAATGGGATTCTGGTTTTTAAAAAGAGAGAAGGAGAGCCTGCGATAAAATACAACGCTGAAATTCCCGTATTGCTGGGCGATTGGAGTGATGATGATCCTATGCAGATTGCCAGAAGGCTTCATATGGCCAACACCGATTGGTATGCAGTTAAGAAAAATGCAGTCCAAAGTTATTGGGAGGCCATTAAATCCGGAAACTTCGGAACAAAAGCTTTGAATGAATGGAAAAGGATGGAGGCAATGGATGTAAGTGATGTATACTATGATAAATTCCTTATTAACGGAGCTCCAAGTTCAGATTATTCTAATCTAAAAGCAGGTGATAAAGTACGATTAAGAGTGGCAAATGGTGGCTCATCTACTTATTTCTGGCTGAATTATGGTGGCGGAAAAATAAAAGTGGTCGGAAACGATGGAAATGATGTGGTTCCTGTGGAAGTTGATCGATTGATTGTCGGGGTTTCCGAAACCTATGATATTGAGGTCACTATTCCTGAAAATAAGAGCTTTGAATTTCGTGCGACTTCAGAAGACAGAATTGGACATGCATCGCTCTGGTTGGGTTCTGGAGAAAAAGTGGCAGCTCCTGATTTGCCGAGATTAATGCTTTTTGAAGGGATGAAAATGATGAATGGAATGATGAAGATGAGCGGAAATATGAAGCCGATGAATATGACGATGGGGAACCAGATGATGGATATGAATGAAGTAATGTATCCTGAATTATCTGAAAGCCAGCGAAAAACCACAATGAAGCACATGAATGAGATGATGGGCGTGAAAACCAAAGAAGAAAAAAAGAAGGTAGATCATTCGGAACATTCAGGAATGGATATGCAGGAGGAAAAGCAGATTAAAAGACTTTCATACAACATTTTAAAATCTCCTGAGAAAACCATTCTTCCAACTGATAGCATTCGTGAAATGAAATTTACCCTGGAAGGAAATATGAATCATTATCTGTGGACTCTTGATAATAAAACGGTCACAGAAACGGATAAGATCCTTATTAAAAAAGGAGAGGTGCTGAGAGTTAAGATGTATAACAATTCAATGATGCGTCATCCTATGCACCTTCATGGTCACGACTTCAGACTGATTAATTCAAAAGGAGAATATTCACCGCTGAAAAATGTAGTAGATATTATGCCAATGGAAACGGTTACGATTGAATTCGCAGCCAATCAAGATGGAGACTGGTTTTTCCACTGTCACATTTTATACCATATGATGGCGGGAATGGGTAGAATATTCAGTTATGAAAATTCAAAACCCAATCCACAGCTTCCGAACAGAAAACTGGCATGGAAGAATTTCATGAAAGATAACCAGATGATCAGTTCTATGGCAATGCTGGATGTAGCAAGCAATAAGATACATGCTGAGACGATGACAATGTTTGGGCCAAGATGGGCTAATCTTAATGAATTTCATTCCAACTGGAACTTTGATCACCTTGAAGGAAGTGTAAAAGCAGGAAGATTTTTAGGAAAATTCCAGTGGGCGCTTCCCTATGTGGGGTTCAGATTTCAGAAGAACCATGAAATTATGGAAAGGCAGATGGCAGAAAATATGGGAGCTGATTTCCATGGAAAAAAGACGTGGTTCGGTCAACAGAAAGCTTCAAAAAATAAATTCGCTTTCATAGTCGGGATGCAGTATGTGTTGCCAATGTTGATTACCGCTGATGCAAGTGTTGATCAGAACGGAAAAGTACTATTGGAGTTAAGCAGAGAAGATATTCCGCTTTCCAGAAGGCTGAGAGGAAATTTCAGTGTCAATTCAGACGGAGAGTTTTCAACAGGATTGAGATACATTGTTCAGAAATGGATGTCTCTCTCCGGAAACTATGATAATGAAATGGGCTGGGGAGCCGGTATTACTTTTACTTATTAATCAAATTAAATACAATTGAAAGCTGTCTTACCAAAGGCAGCTTTCTGTTTTATGAATATTACATTTCCAATTCAATAATTTTCCTGGCCATCTTTTCATTCGTACTTTCCGGAATCAGTCTCATTAAAAAATTACGCAATGTATTTCCATGTTCCCACTGAGAAACTTTTCCAATGCTACGGCTTGTACTCACAATATAATCTACCTTTTTTCTCCTGATTTTCTGAAATTCTTCAAAAATAGCATTAAAGTCACTGCTTTTCTCCAGCAATCTTCCGATAATATAAGCATCTTCAATTGCCTGACAGGCTCCTTGTCCCATATTAGGAGTTGTGGCATGTGCGGCATCTCCAATCAGACACAGGTTTTCAGAATACCATTTTGGAATGGGAGAGAGGTCGGTGATGGTATTACAGATGATATTTTCTTTTGAAGTAGATTCAATAAGATTTAAAACTAAAGAATCAAAATCCTTGAAAATCTCTGCAATCGTGCTATAGTGGCTGAAACTTTTCTCATTTACACAAGCATACCAGTATATTTTTTTATCGGAAATCTTAACAAATCCAAAGCGTTTTCCTTTTCCCCATACTTCAAAAGCTTCCTGATGGTATTTCTCCGGTAGTTCAAAGTCTACCAGGCCGCGCCAGCATTTCTGTCCTGAATTTCGTATCGTTCCGGATTTTAAAACTTGATTCCGGATTGGCGATTTTATTCCATCTGCTCCAAAAATGATCCTGCTTTCTGCCCGGACACTATTTTCAAAACCTAAAATATAATGATCTTTCTTTTCAATGTTGACTAAAGAATGATTAAGCTGAATATTTTCTGAACCTATATTTTCCACAAGAATCTTTTGAAGTTCAGCCCTATGAATTGCTACATTACAGGAATTGTACTGTTTTTCCAGGTCAAGAATTTCAGTTTTTGAAATGGTTCGCAGCGACTCATCGGTTATCGTAATTCTATGAATTTTATTTCCGGCTTTTTCGATTTTTTCTTTTAAACCCAACCGGTCAAAAACCTGCATAGCATTCACAGCCATCATAATTCCGGCTCCAACAGGTTTTATTTCAGAAGCTGATTCGTAAATCGTAAAATCATATTGATGCTGCTTAAGGACATTTCCCAGAGTAAGACCGCCGATTCCGGCACCGACTATTGAAATTGTATTCATCCGTATAAGGTTTTAGATAAAAAATGTACTGAGCTAACTTTTGAAATAAGTGTTCTTTTATAATGTTAACATAAAACTTTCGGATACTTTTTCAAAACCATATTTACCAAAGAAATGGTGCGCTCCATGATTATTAACACCACTTTCCAGCATAATAAAACTGATATCCCATTTTTTAGCTTCCGTGATTACCTCTTCCATAAGCTTACTTCCCAGGGATTGTCCTCTCACAGCTTGATCCAACAGCATATCTTCTAAAATAGCATACTTTTTAAAAGGGCTGCTGATAATGTTAAAAACCAGCATTCCTACAATTTTTTCATCTTCATTTTCTGCAATTAAAATCTTCAGTTTTGAAGTTCCGTCATAGTCATAATCGGTCATAAGCTGTTCTGTAAATACAGCTCTGAGGTCAGGATTCCAGTGTTGAGCATCTAAGGCTCTGCCGTACATAATCTCACTGTGGGAAATATAGGAGTCGGTTTTATGCGTAATAAAAAAATCAACGAGTTCTTCAACACGTGTTTTATCAGTAAGCCATTTCGTCGTATAAGTCATAAGTGTTATTTTAATTTTTTTAATTCTTCCACCAATGTATTTTGTCTATTGATGAAACTGTCCAGGCTATCTGTTTTCAGGGGATGAGCCTTTTGATACTTTTCAATTTCAGGAAGTGTTTTTCTGATTTTAAAAACAGTATATAAATTGGTTAATGTTTCGTTGTTTTTGGTAATCAGATTGATACGATCTGTGATATTTTTAACTTTAAGATCATACTGATCAGAGCTGGCCTGAATTTCTTTTTCTACCTGCTGTTTTACCAATGAATCTGTAATATTTTTTGTCTGATAACTGGCATCCTGGTAAAATGAAGCTGAAGTGTTTAATATGTTTTTATATTGAGCTACAACTTTGCCACTTTCTTCAAAGGTTTTTACTATTTTGGAATTAAGTGCTGTAAGCTTTTTGTCATTTTTAATTAATTCAAAATATATATTGTCTACTGTTGTTTCATTACCACGATAACTTTTAAATGAGGTGGAAACAGAAGATTCGGCATTGTCAACCGCATTGTCCGCCAAAGGATTCTCCGGTTTATTTTCTCTGCAGGAAATTATAGCAAGAGCAAGAGTAGAGGCGAAGAATATTTTTTTCATAGATTGTTTTGTATTAATTGGTTCATTTTATAGAAAGGCCTTCTGCATCAACGAATAAAATTAAGCATTTAAATTCTTTTCAGATTTGATATCGAATATGATTTTAATTAGTTGAACAAACTTTTGAAATTGTTACAAAAAAAAACGGAGCCTGAAAACAGACTCCGCCTATAAAATTTTGTTTCGCTAAAATTATTTATAATATGATTAATTATTATTTTAATCCATATTCTAATAAAAGATTTCCTCTTTTCGTAATTATATAGGTTATATTATCATATTCAGCATCTTCTATTTCAGTTGAATCAAAATTTCCCATTTTTTTTATGTCAATCAATCCTAAATTATATAGTTCCTCATCTAAATCGATATAAAAATTGTTGTTTTTACATTCTTTAAGTAAAATTAAATCATAGTATAATGCTTTTTCAACTATGTTTGAAAGCTTTAAAAAATCATAATATTTTATATTTTTTGAAATAAAATTCTTAAATAACTTTCCAATAATCTTAGGCTTTTCATCGGAATCAATTCTAGTAATAATCTCTAATAATTTTTCACCAACTTTTTGTTTGTATTTTGGGGAATCATCAATATATTGAATTTCTCTTAAGATTATATGTCTATCTACATTTTCTAATTCCATTAAAAAATAATATAATTTTTTGATGAATAGCTTATCATTAATACTAATACCAATACTTAGTGCTTTTGCTATTGTTCCAATTATCGGAATTTCTTTTATAACATTATTATCGATAATGCTATCTAAGGTCATTTCTCCAAAATCGGAAATTAAGCCAAATGTTTCACTCTTTATAATTTGATTAAATTTATTTTCTTCCATAAATACAAAAATAAAAAAACGGAGCCTGAAAACAGACTCCGCCTATAAAATTTTGTTTCGCTAAAATTATTTACCTAAATAAGATTTCAAAATCTTACTTCTGGTATTGTGCTTCAATCTCTTGATCGCTTTTTCTTTGATCTGACGCACTCTCTCTCTTGTAAGATCGAAAGTTTCACCAATTTCTTCTAAAGTCATTGGGTGTTTTCCGTTCAGTCCGAAGTATAACCTTACCAAATCTGCCTCTCTTGGAGTCAAAGTATTCAATGCTCTTTCAATCTCGATTTGTAGAGATTCAAGCATCAAATCTTTATCCGGACTTGGTGATTCCCCTGAACGCAATACATCATAAAGGTTAGAATCTTCACCTTCTACTAAAGGTGCATCCATAGACAAATGTCTTCCGGAGTTTTTCATCGATTCTTTAATATCCTCCTCACTCATGTCAAGAACTTCAGCCAATTCTTCCGGAGAAGGTGGTCTTTCATTTTCCTGCTCAAGGTGAGCGTATGCTTTATTAATTTTATTGATGGAACCAATTTTGTTCAACGGAAGTCTTACAATTCTTGATTGCTCAGCCAACGCCTGTAAAATTGATTGACGGATCCACCATACTGCATAAGAGATAAATTTGAAACCTCTAGTTTCATCATACCTTTTTGCCGCTTTCATCAATCCTAAATTTCCTTCATTAATCAAATCGGGTAAAGAAAGGCCTTGATTCTGGTACTGTTTAGATACGGAAACCACGAAACGAAGGTTGGCTTTGATTAGTTTCTCCAGTGCAGCTCTGTCGCCAGCACGTATTCTTTGTGCCAATTCTACTTCTTCGTCCGCAGTAATCAGTTCTACTTTACCAATTTCCTGCAAATACTTGTCTAATGAAGCAGTTTCCCTATTGGTTACCTGCTTAGTGATCTTTAATTGTCTCATTTATTTTTATCCTCAAAAAAGAGTTACTATATATTATACGTATAGAAACATGAAAAGGTTACACAAGTTTTATTTTTTTGTTAAATATAATCGTCGGAAGCAAATCGAAGAGATCAGAATAAAGAGAAAATAGGCAAGAAAGAAATGTAATCTTAACATTCTTCAATAAGAACGACTTCCCTCATTCCCCTCCTTTGGAGGGGTGGCGAAAATTCAAAGAATTTTTGACGGGGTGGTTGAAAGCTATACAAAATCAATACAATCCACACGTATATTAAAATTTAGATTCCTACGGAATGACAAAACGTGTTAACATCACAAAATAGGATGATACCTGCAAACATTGTCATTCCGTAGGAATCCGGGTGCATTTATTTACTCTTTTTGGTCTTGGCGGCTACCTTTTGAATCAAGGACTTTAAACAAAAAAAAACGAAACCGAAGTTTCGTTTTTATATTCTATTGTTGAAATTAATTTTCAATTAAAAAAGCTCGTTTAATACTTTTGCTAGTCTCAAACCTCCGTAAAGAAGTTGTCTTTCAAGAGTTTCGTTGAACTTATATTGATAGTCGTATGATAATTTTGAGCCATCAGGGGTCTGTGCATAGATCTTGTTGGCAATTTTGTGAGAATCATATAACCAGTCTTCCAGTGTTCCGGATTGAATTTGTTTTACTTCGTCTTTAGATTTAATGTCTAAAAGTTTAGAATACTCCGTATAACTGTATTTTTGAGAATCTACCAATTTCCCATCCCAAACGGAGTGTAAATTCGTTTTATCACCAAAATAAGTAACGTTGATTTTATTTCCTCCTAAATCTTCTGCTCTTCCTACGTGTAGAGGCTGTGCGAGATCACCCATAATATGGATAAGGAAAATCAGAGCAATCTTTCTGTCTTTTTCAGACGTATTTTTGTCCTTGATCTGGCTTGATAACGTGTTTACCTGCGTGTAAAGACTAGGTCCTGCCTGCATTTTCAGATTTTGATCAAAATTTTTGAAATCAGTCTGAGGATCAATGTTGACATAATGCCATGATGAAGCCTGTTTCCAAACTCCTGTTGTATCAGATTTGATAAAATCCGGCCAGTTGGCCCAGTACGCCAGGCGTTCTTTTCCCATTATTTTTCTGATCTCTCTTCTTGCTTTCCCGGAAAGGTGGTTTTCTGCGATGTCTGCAATGACTCTGTGCCCAGTTAATCCCCACGCATAAGAATAAAGTGAAGAGGAGATGAATGCTAAAATCAGAATTTTAGAATAAATACTTTTCATTTTAAATAACAATTTTCAGTCTGCAAAGATACGGCCCGAATTCGGAATGAGCATGACTTATCCCGGATTTATTCTATAATATTATGTTAATAAAATTTAATCCAATTAAAATAGAAATTGTCCTAGGTTTGGAAAGATTTATAAAATGTGTTTATGTTTAAGAATATAAAAATGGAATAGAGGAGAGGAATAGTAAACATTTTATACTTTAATTTAGCCAATGAGTTACCATAAAACGGGAATAACCAGGAAACATGAATTTTTAAACATCTGGTTTTTAACACCAAACTTTAGATTTTATAAGGGCAACAAATCTGCTTTTCCCCGTATTTTTACGGAATTTGCGGAATTTTTTTCTTTTTAATACCAATAAATTAGTATTTTTAAAATAAAATTATTGGTAAAATATTTTTTCAAACTTGAGAGATATATTATCTTTACAAGTCATAATCAGAGGAAACACTATGCATGAGAATAATATTGTAGACATGAATTACAATAAGCTGCAGACAGACTTTAAGGCTGAGGCTGTGGCTGTTAATCTGTTGAAATACCACCGGACAGTAAGCAATATTTTTATTGAACGGGTCGGGGTAAATGACCGCGCCTATTTAAAGGATATTAAAAGTATTTCAAGCAGTTATTTAGGCTTTGACGAGGAAGTATATACTATAGAAAGCTACAGAGAAGGTATTTACGATTACCTTCCTGAAGGGTTGTTTCATCCACCGTCTCTCGGAGCTTCCAGAAAAAATGTAGACACGGTAGTAAGAGAAATCAGGAAACAGAAAAGGGTAGAAGATGATGCAAGGAAGTTTTTCCGTCCTTTTGAACTGGAAGTATTTTTTACTGAGATCAGTGCATTACTCAAAGAGTCTGAATTTGACATCACAAGCAATACAGATGCTTTACTGGAGACTGTAAGTGAACTTTGGCCTCTGATCAGAATGCTGGATAAGCAGAATGCCTATATATTTATGCATATTTTACCGTTTTTTCACCAGATCAGAGGAAGCAAAAAATGGTTTGAACGATGTATGACCGCTTTTCTGCAAGTGCCGGTAGAAGTAACGTTTTCACCTAATATTATTGATGAAATAGAGAAAAATGACGACTCGATGTTATTGGGGAATTCCAGATTGGGGGTAACCTATATTCCGAGTGGAAGACATATGGACGGGCAAAGAAACTGGGTGATTAATATCGGCCCTATTCCTTATGAGGATATGAAAAAGTATATTCCGGGAAGTCCGTTCAGAAAAGTACTTGAGGCACTTTATGATTACTTTCTTCCTGTAACCGTAGATGTGGAGGAAAATTTTGTTACCGAAAAACTGGAATATTCTTTCAGTCTTGAAGATGATGAAAGAAATGCCAGCCGCCTTGGATACTCTACATTCCTCTAAATTATTTTATTATATTTACAACTACCAACAAAGTATAAATTCGAAAAGAAACAAATGGAAATTTCTTCAGTAAAAGGTATTTTTTTAAGGTATATTTTAATGCCTTTAATCGCAATTATTATGATGGTTATACTCGGTGTAATCAGGAGAAATAAACCTGCGATCAAAATTAAAGTAATTATTGTATACATTCTTCTATGCAGTTTATGTCTGGCTATTCCCGGAGTCTTTGGGTTTGCCGGAAATCTTTTTAACCCGTACTGGTATATTATTGCTCAGATCATTTATCTTATTTTTGGGATTATTCATGTTAACTTATTGCATAAATATTTTAAGAAGCATATTGATTCTATTGCGATGAGTATTTTATTTGAATCCATACTTTCAATAACGTGTATTGTATTGGGTGGCTATTTATTTACCCTACTTTTTAACTGGATGAGTAAAGGAACAGGATATCCGGTGATGGCTGCAACAAGCATGGTGATTTTTGTTGTTCCAATGGTATTTTATTACTGCTATATTCAGTTTATCAGTATTCCTTTTGATATTTATAAAACCTGGAGATATTCTCCGGAGCAGAAACTTCCCGATTTTGAAGGGGCAGATTTTGACAGATTAATGGTTTTGAATGTTGAATTAAGTAAAAAATTAGAAGATTCAAACCGATTCAGAATTAAAGCAAAAACACTTCCGACCGGAGTTACTTTCGGGGACTGGTTTTATAGAGTAGTTGATGATTACAATCATAAAAATCCGGGTTCTGTTATTCACCTTTCAGATGAGGAAAAAGAGCCTTATTACTGGATTTTCTATACTAAGAAATCATTTTTCAGTTTTAGAAAATATATAGATTTTGACCATGATATTTCTACAAACAACATTTCTGAGAATGAAGTGGTAATTTGTAAAAGAGTTATTCAACATGAGGAGGAGGGAATCGTAAGAAAAGCATAAACACAAAAAATTAAAAAGTATTAAACATGATACAACCTATTAAACATTTTGCAATCAATTGGGTGGATGGGATGAAAGTTTCCCAGAGACACCTTAATGATCAGGATAATTTCTTAATTGATACGATCAGAGATTCCAATTCACTTGGGATTACTACATATAATTACGGTCTTTTACCTATTTCTAAC
Source organism: Chryseobacterium lactis (assembly GCF_003815875.1). Classification (NCBI taxonomy): domain Bacteria; kingdom Pseudomonadati; phylum Bacteroidota; class Flavobacteriia; order Flavobacteriales; family Weeksellaceae; genus Chryseobacterium; species Chryseobacterium lactis. Next base: position 4,155,345 of record NZ_CP033924.1, on the reverse strand, counting down.
GAATATACAGATCGTACGATTTTTGATGTACACAATACCGCTACCAATGATGTACAGTTGGTCATTAAACGATGCAGCGCTGTTACGATGGCAGGATATCGCATTGAATTAAACGACAGAAGAATCAGTGTAAAATCATTAGCAAAATCGATGAACGAAGAGCAGGCAGACGGGGAATATTATATCCTTATTTCTGTTAATCCTTTTGATAAAGTACCTTTCGGTGATATTGATCCGGAAGAGATCCCGCCGCGTCATCCCAATGCACAACCCAATCACCACATTGAATTACTTCCTGTAACTTCGCTCAACAGCAGCTATTCGGGAGGAAATTATCTGATCGTTGGGAAAGTAGATCTGAAGGCCAATATTGCACAGGTAGATTCTAATTTTATCCCGCCGTGTACCTCTGTTCAGAGTCATCCGGCTTTGATAGAATACTACAACAGCTACGCAAAATCCATTGGAAATCTGCAACAGTATGCATTTAAAATTATTCAGAAAGCATCGCATAAAAATCAGAATACAGCACTGGCACAAAATGTTAAGTTTCTTTGTACCACAATGGTAAATACCTTTGGAGATATGTATTTCCAGTTTAGGAATATTACGCCGTGGCAACCGCCGGTATTCCTGATCGAATCTTTTGCAAGGCTGGCACTTCATTTATATAATTCCACTCAACTTCTTGTTCCTGCTGAATTGGAAGAAATGTTGAATTATAGCCTTGAATGGAGCGAAATTGCTCCACATACCTTATTAAATCAGCTTTCTATTGTGGCTGAGACCAACTATGACCACCACAACTGCGGAGAGCCGTTATTGTATATTCAACAGATGTTGAGAAGTCTGGAAACGATCTTCTCTAAACTGAGTGAGCTGGATTATATCGGTCAGAGAAAAGAAAATATTATTGTTAACGAACAAGAAGTTTCTACCAATACCAATCCGAAGAGAGGATGGAGTGTTTTGGATTAGAAAATACAGTAAAATACAAATCCCGGATGAAAGTCCGGGATTTTTTTTGTTTTTAATATGGATAACAAATGATGTCTGTTTCTAATTTCCTTTTGGATTTTTATTTAGGAGATCAAGGGTATGCTCTACATGTCCGCCACCTTTCCATTCATCATGTCCGGGAATAATCAGAGTGGCCTGCGAATATTTGGATTTCAGTTTTTCCATAGTTTGCGGCCATTGGGCTACGTTGGCTTCTCCTGTAAAGCCTAAATCGGTTGCTGTTCTGCTTTTTACGAGACATCCACCATCTAAAACTTTATATTTTGGAAACCATACCACTACATTGTCAACGGTATGACCTTCTCCAAGAAAATCTACCACAAACTCTTCTCCGCCTATTTTATAAGGTTTTCCGACTTTTATAATGTCTGTGGAAGTTGCTTTTCCGTCTTTCTTAAGTAGCTCATTCGTTTTTGCTGTAGCGAACGTTTTAATCCCTTTATTATTGTAAAAGCTTAAATCTCCGGCTCTGTCATCATGTGAATGTGTTGCAAATACAGCAATAACAGGTAAGTTATGACGCTTTTTTATTGTATCCATTAAGGTTTGATACTGTTCTTTCGGCCATGGAACATCAAATAAAACCACTCCTTTTTTGGTGATGAGGTAGGCTGCATTAGCAGAATATTCTCTTCCTCCAAATACTCCAAAACTTTTGTAAATATATAAGTTGGGTTTAATCGGGGGTTCGATGACAAAATCCTTTATCTGAGCATTCATCAATGGGCTTAAAAACATCGACATCATCAAAAGCTGAATACTTTTTTTCATAATTTCTAGGGTAATAATAAAGTTTTAGTATGGTCCGGAAAGATTATATCCGGGTAGAAAATTTTAGCAAACCTAATAAAATTAAAGTATTCAAGTATTTTATAAAAAAAGTTTAACCGTTTTTTAACAGTTGTGAGGCAAAAAAACTGTTCCAAAAATGAAACAGTTTTTAATGATGATTATTTCTTTACCAATATCTTTTCTGTAGCTTTTTTGCTGAGAATTTCCTTTTTTCCATCAATCTCAATGGTCATGGATTTATCAAAGCTTTCAATTTTAACGACTTTTACCTGCGTATTGAGAAGAAGTTTTCTTTCATTTAAATAGCTTAAAAAAGCATCATCAGAAAGCGTCACTGAAGCAAAAACTACAGCTTCTCCTTCTTCACAGTTGCTCAGTTTCTGCAAATCCTGGGAAATAATATTTCCGTCTTTATCAGGAATAGGTTCTCCGTGAGGATCGAATTTGGGATAGTCCAGAATCTCGTCCATTTTATCGAAAAATACCTGAGAATGCACATGTTCCAGCTGTTCAGCAATCTCATGAACATTTTCCCAGCCGAAATTCATTTTTTTAACTAAAAACATTTCAGTGAGTCTGTGTTTACGGACTACCAGAGCTGCTTCACGCCTTCCGTTTTCTGTAACAATCAAAGGTTTATAGGTCTCATAAATGACCCATTTTTTCTCTGCAAACTTTTTCATCATATTATTAACGCTTGGCATTTTTACATTTAAAAATTTGCTGAGTTCGTTAATGGTCACCTTTCCTTCATTGTCAACTAAATGAAACAAAGCTTTCAGGTAATTTTCTTCTGTTAGGGTTGTTCTCAAAATGTTAGATGATTTTCAGTACAAATCTAACAAAATTATATGAAAACTCTGTAATGTAGACTAATGAAGTATAGTTTTAAGAGATTGTTATTATTTAAAATAAACCTTACTATTTGCAGTTGCGAAGGAGGTGAGAATATTATTCTTAAATGATAGGTATTTTGGTTGTGATTTTCAATAATTTATATAGGATGTGTAAAATTTATATTGGTTTATTATTTATCTTTAAGAAAAAAACATTTACAATGAAATTGAAAATTACACTCCTTTCTATCTGTGCTTCTTTCCTGATGAATGCACAGATATTAGACACCAATGATGTACACGCTAATGATCTTCCCGGAACCACTTTTAAGCTGAATACTGAAAATTTCAGAAGAAATGTGGAGGGCAAGAAAAAGAATTCCGGAAAAATCACCAATCAGTCAATTGTCTTAACTCTTATTGATGGTAAGCAGCAAGAATTTATCTTATCAGAGAATAATCTTGTCAGCAAAAGGCTGAACAATATTGTTACTTTTGACGGATATTCAAAAGACAGACAGTCAAAGATAAAACTGACACTTGCTGGAGATAAGGTTACGGCAATAATTAAATCAGACAAAGGTTATTTTATCGTAGAACCTTACAAAACCAAAGCTGGAGAATACAGGATTTATAATTCCTCAGAAATGTTTGGTGAAAATTTCCAGTGTGGAACTGATGAAATGGAATTTAAAAAAAGCCTGGAAGCTATTGCTCAAGGACTTCACGTTCAGAAATCGGTAACAGGTTTTCCTTATGGAGGTCAGATGAAAACATTTAGAATGGCTGTAGCCACAACGGGTGAATTTACAACGGCATTTGGAAATCAGGATGCAGCCCTTGCAGAACTGGTGGCCATGATGAATCTTATTAATCAGATTTATGAGTCTGAGTTATCTGTTTCTTTTCAGTTGATTGATAAAACAGTAAACAAAACGTTACTTTTTACAGACGGAGCTACTGATCCTTTTACCATTAATGCTTCTTTTGCTTCAGCAGCCAATTCCCAAGCTGGTTTTGACATTATGAATACGAATGGCACGCTTCCTTATGCTGATTATGATATCGGCCATACTTTTAATATTATGCCGGGTGCCGGTGGCAGTGCACAGGGACAGGCAGGACCACAACCTTGTAATTCAGGCTTTAAAGCAAGAGCATGGAGCCAATGGACAGTTGCGATGCCAAAATCTTTAACTGCGAATCTGATTGTTCATGAAATGGGCCATCAATTCGGAGCATGGCATACTTATAATGCCGTAGGCGGATCACCAGGAAGCCCAACATTCTGTACAGTGGGATGGAACGGTGATTCTGCGGTAGAACCGGGAGCTGGATCTACGATTATGGCCTATGGAAATAACTGTACTACACCAAACGATCAAACCAACTCAGGAAATAACGGATTAAACTATTTCCATGCAAAAAGCATCGACCAAATTCTCAATACTTTAAGTGTATCATCAACCTGTTTTAATGCCGTTGCAGTAGCAAATACGCCGCCTGTTGCCAATGCCGGAAATGCAGCGATCAGCATTCCTAAAAATACCCCTTTCAAATTAAAAGGAATTGGAACTGATGCAGAAGATACCAATCTTTCCTATACCTGGGATCAGGTAGATGTGGCTTCGGCAAATGATAAAGGAGCCTTTGGCAGTACGATCAACGGAACCGGTGGTTATTCTGCGGTAAACAGTACAACGGCGCCATTATTCAGATCAGAGCAAAGCACTGCAACTACAGAAAGGTATTTTCCTAAAATGAGGTTTGTATTAAATAATCAAAATACACCTCCGACGAGTGCTGCAGAAGCATTACCTCTGGTAGCAAGAACCATGAAAATGAGATTTACGGTAAGAGATAACAGCATCGTTTCCGGAGGAGCCGATTCTGACCAGGTATTGGTGACGGTGACGGATCAGGGACCTTTAACGGTTACTTATCCTAACTCTAATGTTACGGTAAATAATGACAGCAATATCAATGTGACATGGGATGTAAATCAAACCAATACTTTAAAAAATACAGTAAATATTCTTCTGTCTACGGATGGAGGTGATACTTTCCCATATGTACTTGCTTCAGATGTGCCTAACAATGGTACGGCTAATGTATTGATTCCGTTTGTAGCGTATACAGACAAGGCGAGAATTAAGGTGACGGCAGTCATTAATAATTATGCAGAGTTCTTTGATGTTTCAAATACGAACTTTACAATCAATTCAACCTGTAATGCTTTCCCATCTGTTATGGTGGAAAATGCTAAAGTGGTAACGGCCATTCAGGGAAGTGCTCAGGCCAACCTGAATCTTCAGCCGCAGACCTCTTCCGGTGATTCTTATAGTTCTAAAGTATTAACTTTTGCTACAGCAAATATGAGTCCTGATGCTTTATACATCTATAATCAGACCAGCACCGCGCCATACCAGATTCTGGCCAGTACCAGTTTAATTCCTTATAAATTTAAAGTAACAGAAACAGGAAGTTATACGTTAAGCTATCCTTCTCCTGATGCTGTAATTATGACCATATTTAAAGGAAATCAGGTAAATGTTGCCAATTTTATAACGTCTAATGGCGTATATAGTGGTACAGGAACCGGTTTGAGCTATTACAGATCATTCTCTGCAACTCTTGAAAAAGGAGTGGAATATTATGTTACGGCTAAAAATCTGGGCAGCACAACAATAGGATCAAGTGTTACCGTTAGCAATGACGGTTCCGGAAGCTTCTACAATGTGATTGATTCTCCTGTGGGAATCAACTATACCTATGTTGCTATTAATACAGCTACCAATACGATTGTTGCACAAAGTACAACTGCGGACTTTACAACTTTACCGGTGGGAACATATACTGTACAGGGGATTTCGTATACCGGTGCGGCAACCGACCTGATTAACAAATCAATTGCCAATCTTATTCAGAGTAAAACATGCCACCAACTGAGCAAAAATAATATTACTTTAAATATTACAGCAGCATTGGCAACAACTGATCTATCCAAAAAACAGATCGGGCTGGTACCAAATCCTGTGAAAGATTATCTTCATGTCTACAGTGATGAAAAGATTACACATTATGAAATATATGACGCATCCGGAAGATTGATGGAAATGAATGTGATGAACAATTCTGAAATTAATTTTTCTAAATTCAAAACAGGCGTTTATATGTTGAAGTTATTAAATAACAAAACTGTAGTCAGCCAATCTAAGGTGATTAAGAAATAATCATTGAAGGATCAATTTAAAAAGGGTTATATTTATATAGCCCTTTTTTTATATCTGATGCTAACGTATTTTGTCATTCCATAGGAATCTAAATAGACTTTTATACAAATAAGATTAGAAAAAAATAGGAACAGTCTGGATTCCTTCGGAATGACAATGTTTGTGGGTATTATCCTATTTTGTGATGCTAACGTAAAAATTTTAAAGATGAAAAATACATTATTAATATTCCTGCTTTTTACTGTATTTGGTACCGCATTGCGAGGGCAGTCAAGACAATTTGTTTTCTCTTTTAATCCTAAAAAATTGATACAGGACAATAAATTGGACATGAGCCATAAAGAAGAGGTTATCTTTAATTTATATGATATAGAAGGGAAGGAGACAAAATACATCATGCTTGATAAAACAAGTGATGCATTACGGAAAGCAAAAATATTCACCTTCAAAGGGAAATCTGAAGATGGTACCAAATTGATGACATTAACGATTGCTTCCGGGAAATTGACAGGATCTTATCTGGAAAACGGAAAAGCATATTTTATTGAGCCGTTAAAAGAAAACTGCAAGAAGAAATATAAAATTTACTCAAAGCCTGATGGAGAGTATAAGGTAGGGCAGCCCATTGATTTTGTAAAATAAATATATCATTGTCATCAATGCTTTCGTATCCTTATTTTTCTGATATTTTAACTCTTTTTCATAGGGATAATATTCTTCTATTTTTTTAAATTTACTCTATGAAATTTTCATTTAAAAACGATTACTCGGAGGGATGTCACCCAAATATTCTACAAACCCTTTTACAATGTAATCTCGAGCAGCAGGCTGGCTATGGAGAAGATAAGTACTCATTACAAGCTAAAGAATTAATTAAGGAAAAAATAAAAAAAGCAGACTCAGATGTTTATTTGGTTTCTGGCGGAACACAGGCCAATCTTATCGTGATTTCTTCTGTTTTAAAACCTTACCAATGCGTGATTTCTGCATCTGTAGGGCACATTCTGAATAATGAAACAGGAGCCATTGAAGCTACAGGCCACAAAGTATTAAGCATTGAAAAAGAGGATGGGAAACTGACACCTGCCGATATTATTCCGGTATTGGAAAATCATAAAAATATCCCCCATCAGGTTATGCCTAAGCTGGTGTACATCTCCAATTCTACAGAACTTGGAACCATTTATCAGAAAAAAGAACTGGAAGAACTTTCTAATTTTTGTAAAGAAAATAAATTATATCTATTTATGGACGGTGCAAGACTGGGACACGGTCTGACCTCTGAAATAAGTGATCTTAGTCTTGAACAAGTGGCTGAACTTACAGATATTTTTTATCTGGGAGGCACCAAAAACGGAGCTTTAATAGGGGAGGCTATCGTGATCAATAATCCGTCTCTTCAGGAAGATTTTGCTTTTAACATCAAGCAGAAAGGAGCATTATTGGCAAAAGGAAGGCTGTTGGGAATTCAGTTTATGGAATTGATGAAGGACGATCTGTATTTTGATCTGGCAAAACACGCCAATCAACAGGCGATGAAAATCAAAAAAGCAATGCAGAATAAAGGAATAGAATTTCTTTCAGATACCTATACCAATCAGATTTTTCCTATTTTAAATAATAACGTTATTAACGTCTTATCTGAACATTTTGAATTTTTTGTCTGGAAAAAGGTAGATGAGAACTCTTCAGCCATCCGTCTTATCACTTCGTGGAATACAGGAGATGAAGGAGTAAATCAATTGATTGAAATTATTGACCAACTAGCATAAAATAAAAAAACAGCCTTTTCTAAGGCTGTTTTTCGTTTATCATCTGATAATTATTTCAATGCTTTGGTAACAGTTGCACAGTCTGAAGCATTCAGTTTCTGTCCGTCTTTGTAGCTTACTTTTTTATCGTCCGCATATTTAGACTGTCCGTCTTCTTCTTTGTGATCTCCGATTCCTTCCGTTAGCGTATTGCCTTTCTGAAGAAAATAAATATCTCTCTTACTCTTTTTACCCTCAGAGGCGAATTCATAGATCAGCTTTAAAGTATCTCCTGATTTGAATCCGGTTACTTCACCTTTAGAACTGTCTTTTTCACTGTTTTTATAAGATAATTTTCCGGTAATCGTTCCCAGGTTATCATCAATAGAAGCAAAAACACTGTCTTTTCCCGTTACGCCTACATAGCAAAATGATTTTGGTCCTAATGTATCTACTACAGGTTCTTCTACAGCAATGGTATCGGCTTCAATTTTCGGAGCAGGGGTTTCAGTTTTTTTGTTGCAATTGATCATCAATACTGAAATACTGCTCAGTAAAATTAATTTTTTCATATCCTTAGTTATTTAAAATCAAATTTCGAATCGCTAAAATAGCGATTGTATTTAAATTTTGAATAATATTCTAAACAAATAAGAATAATTTTATAAAGTTTAAACAAAGTGAAAGATTAGGCACGAAAAATGATTCATAGTAGTTTATTTTTAAATTCATGTTTTTATGAAAAGGATGATCGGGAGATTAGGATTGGCATTATTAGTTTTTGGATTCTGTTTTTTTAAAGGACAGACTCCTCAGAATTATATTTATACTTCCTCAGGAGACCTGCAGGAAATAGAAAAAATGATTACACGAAAAGATGTTGGCGGAGTGCAGATTGTTTATAACTGGAGAGCATTGGAAACCTCAAAAGACGTTTATGATTTTTCTGTGATTGAAAAAGATCTGCAGTACCTGACCTCTTTACATAAAAAGCTGTTTATTCAGCTCCAGGACAGGTTCTTTGAGCCTCAGGCAAGATATATTCCCGATTATGTTTTGAACGAAAAAGAATACACCGGCGGATTGGTTGCTCAATATGATAATCCGGGTGAAAATAAACCTGTAGGGAGCGGATGGGTTACCCAACAATGGAATCCGGCCGTTAGGATGAGGTATCAGAAGTTGATAGGAGAGTTGGCAAAAAAGTTTGATGGGAAAATTCAGGGTATTAATCTTCCGGAGACTTCGATAGATATCGATATGAAAAAAGATAAAACAAATTTCAGTTGTGACCGCTATTTCCAGGCAGAATTAGATAATCTGAAGTTTGCAAAAAGTGTGTTTCATCAATCCTATGTTTTACAGTATGTCAATTTCTTTCCTTGTGAATGGGAAAATGATCATCAATATATGTCCAGGCTGTTTGATTTTGCCGATAAAAACAATATTGGATTGGGAGGCCCCGATATTGTTCCCGATAAAAAAGCACAGATGAAGAATTCTTATCCGTTTTTCAATAAGTATAAAGGAAAATTGTCTCTCGTGGCTATGGCCGTTCAGGAACCGACTTTAACCTATACCAATCCAAAAACGAAGAAACCTTTTACCAAAGAGGAATTTGTGAGCTATGCGCAAGACTATCTTGGTGTCAACATTATTTTCTGGAGCGTGGAATCTCCCTGGTTGAGAGATCCCAAAATTGACTAGAAACAAAAAAAGACTGTGCTAAAAATCAGTGCAAATCTGAGAAATCTGTGGTTTAAAAAATAATGTTTAAACACTTAAGTTAATTAAGTTTCCAGCTTTGTGTATATGAAGTATACTAAAGTTTTTAAAAATCTTTGTTTTTAATTTTCTCATACACTCTCAAACGCTCCCACACTAATACTCTCAAACTCTCAAACTCCCCCTAAACCCTCTCGCTGCGTAATAAGAATCCGCACCGTTGTGGTACATAAAAACAGTATTATAACGTCTGTCACAGAAAATGGCTCCTCCAAGTTCTCTGATCTGATGAGGTGTTTGTATCCAGCTTGATGTTTTCTGATCGAATTTACCGAGTCCCTGAAGTTGACGATATTGTTCTTCCGTTAATAATTCAATGCCCATTTCGGTCACGGTATCGATGGCGTTGCTTTCCGGTTTGTTGGCTTTTCGGGCGTCCCATGCCGGGTAGTCATAGCAGAGGCTGCGACGTTTCGGACTTTCCGGGGAGCAGTCGAAAAAGATGTATTCGTCGGTTTTTTGATCATAATCTACTACGTCAGGTTCACCTTCTGTTTGTTCCATTTGATATAAAGACCATAATTTTTCAGGATGGGCATCTAGCTTAGTCTTTACTTTTTCCCATTTTATGGCTTTGTGGCGGGGCATGTTTTTTTCGAAACGGATTTCTAAGATTTTTAAAAGTGATTCGACTTGCTCGGGTGTTAATTGTTTGTTTTTCATATCAAGTTTTGTATTTATTGTTGGATTATCGCAAAGGCGCAAAATTATTGTGAAAAAGAGGTTGTAAGGCGCAAGGATTTTATCTACGATAAAATTTATGATGTTGAAATGGATTTGGTTTGTTTGGGTGTTAATTGTTTGTTTTTCATATCAAGTTTTGTTTCTGATTGTTGGATTATCGCAAAGGTGCAAGTTATAATATTTAAGACTGTTAGTAGACGAAGGGATTTTATCTCCGATAAAATTGAATGCTGTATATCATTATATGTACACGCTTGCTGAAAATCTTGGATTTTCTTGTGCCTTAAAAATAGCATTACGTTGTAATTCTTAGCGTCTTAGCGATATTCCAACAAAGTCAATATAATTATCTGCGATAAAATTTTAATTGTGTCTTAGTTGTTGTTGAGAGAGATTTTTCTGTTGGCAGGCCTGAAATACCATGAAATTATCACTAAAACAAATAATAAAACAGCAGGGAAAGTTCTTCCAGCCGTATCTCCAACGATGAGGTGGGAAATAACCGCTCCCGACATCACAAAGAAAAAGCCTGCATATGCCCATTCTTTTAACAGCAGTTGCTTTGGAATCAAAATGGCGATTACACCCAATATTTTCCATATACCTATGATGGTCATAAGATAAGAAGGGTAGCCTAAATTGGTAAAGTTAGCAAGTTCATCCTTATTTTTTATGAGCTGAACGATGGCAGTAGAAATCATGCCGAGGGCCATCCACAGGGTAAAGATCCAGTAGATGATTTTTTTGCGTTTTTCTGATGTGTTTGGTGTTTCCATTGGGGTTGTTTTTATTTGGTGTTAATCGTTGATTCCTTTTCCTTCAAGGATTTGCGGAATACATTTTTCAATTCTTGATTCACGGGTTTTGCTTTGTTTGGCAGACGAAAAGTGGAGCAGGTAAGCTCTTTGTCTTCCTGGTGTCAAAGCTTCGAAGGCTTCTTTTAATTTAGGATTTTTATCAAGTTGTTGTTGAAATTCTTCCACCATTTCAAATTCTTTGGTTTTCTTCATTTCAACTTTAGCTCCTGATTCTTCGATTTCAACAGCCTCAAACATATAATTCCTAAGAATTTTTTCCAGATCATTAATCTGTTCTACATTGGTAAATCGGATTTGTCTTGCAGCCTGCACATTTTCAGATTGTTGAATTAAAATATGGTCAGGATCTTTCATCAATGCTCCTTTAAAAAAGAGAAGTGCACAATATTCTTTAAAACCGTGAATGAGGAAAATATTTTTTCCTTCGTAGGTATAACAAGGGCATCCCCATTTTAAATCTTCTACCAGTTCGGTACTGAGCGCAATGGCTCTTAATTTTTTAAATTCTTCTTTCCATTGTGTGGCTTTATCGAAGAAAAAATCAACTTTTGGATTCATGCTTTTGAGTTTGAGGGTGGGAGTGTTTGAGAGTATTAGAGTGGGAAGATGAGAGGGTTTAAGGTTTGATGTTTAAAGTTCAAGGTTGTTATCCTTTCAGTGATGATTGATGATTGATGATTCACTTGCGAAGCAAAATTGGCTATTGACGTTTACAAGTTAAGCTTTGACATCAGTGTCTCTCATCTCTTCGTCTATTATCTATCAGTCTTTCCTCTCATAAAAGTCTTACTTAAAAAGCTCCTGCAAACGGTTATGCGCCCAATTAATTCCCTGCGCAAATGGCATTTTAAGGTGCTGATCTCTGAAATCTACTGATTTGTAGATGCTTTGAATCGTGATTTTACTGGTGGTATCCGTTAGTTTTTCAAATTCTAAAAACTCCATCTGAACAGGAAAAGGCGTGTTTTCCATCTGAAAGGTCCGGGTAATTTTCTGATCGGGAACAATCTCATGAATGGTTCCGTTGGCACTGAAAACGACTTCTCCCTGAGGATTTAAGGTTTCAAAACGGTAACCGCCATGTTGTTTGTTTTCCATCTTGACGACTTTGCTGCCCATCCATTGTTCGAACAATTCAGGTTCTGTATATGCTTTGAAAAGAAGTTCAACAGGAAGATCAAATTCTCTGGTGATAAAAATTTCCTGTTTGCCGTCTTCGGCGTGAATTTTTGTTTTTAGTTCCATGATTTTTGGTGTTTGAGGATTTGAGTATGGGAGAGTATTAGAGTATTAGAGTGGAAGGGTTTGAGTTGTATAAGAATATAAAACTATTACTCATTGCCCATTACTCATTACTTATCTTTTTCTGGTACGCTTTCATCACACTTTCCAGTTTATTGAATTTTTCGTCCCACATTTTACGGAACGGCTCTATAAAGTCGGCGATTTCTCTCATTTTATTGGGATTAAGATGGTATATAATTTCACGACCGTTTTGTTCAGACTTCAGCAATTCACATTCTGTAAGGATCTGAAGGTGTTTGGAAACGGTAGGTCTTGCAGTATCGAAATTGGAAGCAATGGCTCCGGCAGTCATCGACTGAGCTGCCACCAGCATTAAAATAGATCTTCGGGTAGGATCGGCTATGGCTTGAAATACATCTCTTCTTAAATTCATTGTGTAGTTATTTGACTACAAATATATGTGTAGTTATTTAGCTACGCAAGTTTTTTTTAAAAAAATAATCTAATACAGTCCCAGATAACTATATCTGAGACTGTTGATTATAGATTTTAAATATTAATTTTTGCTGAGAATTCTATTTCCCGTATAGTTGTGCCAAGCCTACTAGTCCGAAAAGCCTTGGAGAGGTTGAATAAGATCCCGTAGATTCATCTTCTCTGTTAATACCAAGTTGAAATGTATAGGTACCTGGTGTAAGTCCTGATACAACAATAGCTACAGGAGCAGAAAATCTGGTGGTTCCAGCTCCGGAAATAAATGACCAAGAGGACATCATGATGCTATTTGTCTGGGTTGTAATATTATTATTAATTTGTTTTAGGCCATAACGTAAAGAACCTCCTGCAGTTTGTTGCGGAGAAACATCTCCCCAAAGATCCCATCTCAATACTGCTTGATAGGTGTTGTAGCCTGATGGAACAACAAGAGTTAATGTAGAATTTGGAATAAATTGATAATTATTTATACCCATATTGTTTAAATTTTGAGTAGAGTTAAGATTAGCAACATCAGTAGCTAAAAGTTTATAATAATTATCTGTTGTGGAAATATTATTTGTGGTAAGAGATAAGTCCCAAGTATTTCCACCACTTGTATTGGTATTGTTTACAATTTCTACTATAGAATTGGTAGGTATGTCAACGGTGTTGGAACTGGAGGTGTTATTTAATCTTATTTTATCTGTACCATTCGCTTTTATTGTAAGCGTACTGGAAGAGATATTTTTGATTTTATAAATCCTGCCTGCAAAACTGGATGACCCAATAGCCACTGCAGGAAGACTAACAATGGCTGATGTATTTCCTGTGTAGACAATGTAAAAATCAGTGTCTGTGAGAGTTGTGCTGGACGTAATTTCTTTATAAGCTGCTTGTAGCGATCCATTAATGGTAAGGCTACTATTGGGTGTGATTGTTTTAATCCCTACTTGACCTATAGAAGTCACTACAAAATCATTTGCTTGTTGTGCAGGTGAAAGTATATCTCCTGCTAAAGGGTTATCTTTACCACCATCAATATGGAGTATGGCCTTTGGGTTTGATGTATTAATTCCGATTTGTGAAAATAACAATGACGGAACTACCAGAAATAATAAGAAAGATTTATTTTTCATAGCTTGATTTTTTTTTACAAATATTATAAAAAAAAGTTTTTTTTACTATAAAAGATGCTGTTACTTGGATACTACATTTGCGTTGTATATGTATTGTATATAATAAGTATTCATTTTCTATTTATCATATTTCTGGTATTGAAATATTTTAATGTAATCTATTGAATTTTTTTAGAAAATCTATGTATGTATGTTCAAATAAGAACGACTTTTTAAAATCAAGATTGCAAAGAAGGTCCTGGTGAACATTAGCAGAAACCATATTATTTGAAAAAAGAGATGAGTTATGGAGAAATCTAAATTGTTTTTTTTCTCGCAGAATTTGGAGATTACGCAGATAGGTGAGTGTTTAGGATCTGCGATATCTGCTTTATTTGCGAGGTTATCTTTCTTTTTTAAACGCAAGGGTTTTGATGAGTACGCTTATTTTTAGGGAGCTAAGAGAGGCAAGTTCACTTGCCTGATGAAGGTTTGAGGATGATATGTTTCGGCGGCCGGAGGCCGCCGAAACATATCCCAAAACAAAAAACTAATCTCAGATTCTAAAAAAACAGGAATGAGAGATACAATTTTTTTAAACAAATAAGCCTTGACCAAAATCGGTCAAGGCTTATTCTATAAAGTAAAATCTAATTATTGTTTTTGAAAACTGTAACTTCCTTTTAAATTATTCTTTGTCCACATTCCATTGCTTGCGGAACTCTGCAAATAGCCGGAAAAGGTGTAGTTGGTTTTAGTATTCATATCAAATTTTCCGTCAAAATTAACATAGCCATTAATGGCTTCTGTTGTATTGGTTTGATTGAAATGAATTTCGCCAACCATTGTCCCTTCTTTTTGCACGACAAAGGTAAGGGTGCCGCTTTCATCTCCTGAAAAGCTTCCGGTCCAGTTGCCCTGAAATGCAGAATTGACTTGCCTTGCGCTTTCTTCATCAGACACACATGAGCCGAATGAGAATAAAACAATGAATAATAAAATGAGATTGGTTTTCATATAATAATGTGCTTAATTTCTATTTTGCATTTAACTTAACACCGTGCCAGGCTCCGTTTTTCTTAGCAATTCCATACATACTTACTGCAACGGCTGTTGGCTGAAGGAAATCAAACTTATAGCTTGTAACAGCTACACCTGTTCCCGTACCTCCACCAAAAGTATACGTAAACTGAGGAGTTGCAACACCCCAATTGAAGATTCTCTCAATAACATCCTGATTATCTTCAATCTGGCTGAAGTCATAATACTGGATATAAGTTTGTTCATAAGAATCAACAACGAAAGCCACTCTGTTAAGCTTTTTGTTTTGCCCTTCCATGAATTTATTTGCTTGCTTCCATGCATTTTCCCAAAATAACTTATTCAACTGCTCTTCAGTAAGCCCGGAAAGATTCGTGGTAAACTGAATAACAGCATCAACGGTTGCATTCTTGGAGAAAGGGAAAGTAGGCATAGTAGCAGGTCCAACATTTACATAATCGGTATTATTGGCTGCTTTATACATTTTGCCATCTACCCAATATACTTCTCTTGGAGTATTATTGGAAGCATAGGTAAGTGAATGTGAAAACTTCCATGAAATTGAATTAATACCAATTCCTAATTTCTCAGCATTCTCTTTTCTCCATAAACCTGTCCATCCTTTATATTGGTGTTTTACTTTACATCCTACAGCATACACAAGATACAGGTTTTGTGAATAGAACTTCACTTTTACCCTTCTTTTGCTTTCATACTTATCATAAGTAGTCCATGTTTTTCCGAAAACGTTTCCTAACCATGGTTTTCTTACTTCTCCGATCGGTAAATTTTGAACGATGGTAGCAATCGAAGGCTCCTGAGGTTGTGGTGTAGTAGTAGGAGGGTTTCTGAAACCACCATTACCACCTGTTCTTGGGCCAGTATTGCCATCACCACCTCTAAATCCGCCATCGCCGCCATCTCTAAATCCTCCATTTGCACCGCTTCTTCTGTCAACCGGAGAGGAGAAATAACTGATCGTGTTATCGGTATTCGGTAAAGTAACCAATTCACCACTTGGCATATCTGTAATGAATTGTTCTCTTACAGAAGCCTCCGTAGGAATCAAAAGATCCGGAGAGATCCTTCTTACTTCAAGATAATTTTGTAGTCTGGAATAATTCTGTTCTGTTGTAACAAACATTCCGGCATCCGTATATTTATAGATTTTGTCTGCAATTTGTATTTCTGCGCTGCCGTTCAGCATGGACGCATATACTTCATCACCTACAACTTCCTCTAAATCATCAAGATCATCATAGATATCTTCATCGGAAACAGGTGATACAGATTCGCCTCTCATCAACATAGATGAAGTTTTTTGCAGGGATCCGATTTTTCTGGATTTTAATTCCGAGATAACTTCGTTTTCATTTTTGTTAGTGATAACAGGAACTAAGGATTCAATTCCTTTTTCCTCGATAAAATGCTGAACTGTTTCAGGATCTTTCTTTTTAAGATCTGCGTAAGTGGCATTTAAAGATTCTTTGTTTGGAAAATAAAGTCGTCCGTTTTTTACAGTTGCCTGTTCAATGACATTGGCTTTATCAGCGGATGCTTCTGTAAGTTCTTCACGGCAAGAAAAGGTAACGGTTAATAAGCTAAAAACGGCTATTTTTAGTAATTTTGAGTTTTTCATTTGTTCAAAATAATTTTTATCTCATTTGTATCTCAAACACAAATAAAGATAGAATATTGAATTGTATTATTAGTATTATAGTGTGTGCAGCCTGTGTTTTTTTTGCAGATAATTACCAGACCCGAAATTACCTGCTTTCGTTTCTAAGAGTTTCATGGTTTTTTGCCTATCTAAGACCGAAATACATACGTCAATTTCGTTGCTCTTAAATAAGGAGTTATTATTTTTTTACTTTACAAAAATGCCTGTCCAAAAATATATGGAGTAGTTTAGTAAAAATGGTAATGTTTTTGTGTTTTTTCAATTGTGTCGATTATTTGTTTTTGTCCCTGAATTCCATAAAAAAACAGGAATCCAATCATATTTTTCTTTTATTAACACACTAAATAGTGTCATATATTATGATTGCAAATCTATAAAAATAATTTTTTAAAAGGATGATAACTCAAGAAAAAAAACTATGATATTTACACACTATTTTATCTTTTTCATAGGAAATGCCTGTTTAGCTATTTTTCCGTTCATCTTTCCGGAAATTTCAGCAAATAAAGAGTCTTTAGCAATCTTTTTATAGGTAATGATCTGAGGAAAATCGTTCTGCTGATTTTCAAATACAAGGGCAGTTGAGTTTGATCCGGCTGTAGATACAAAATCGACTGGCTGCTCGTGATGCTGGCCGGTGACAGATACAATATAATGCAGTTTTTTATCTTTTTCTACCAATTGTACCCGTTCAAACATAATGGTATCTTTTTTATTCAGATAATAGCTTTTTGCCTGAAATTCAGAATTGCTTTTTTTGATCCATGTTTCATAAAGCTTTCCTTTCGGAGTTCTGGTTTCCCAGGTTCCCAGAAGCCATTCTAGTTTTTTGATTTCACTCTGCTGTTGAGCCCAGCTGCCAAGGATGCTTATACCCAAAAGAGCAGCAATTAGTTTTGTTTTCATTATTGTTTATTTTATCAAAACAAAATTCCCGATAAATCAAGGTCGAAAATTGTAAAAATGCGACATCAGGGATTTATTCTGTAAAATAAGGAAGACATTTGCAGGTGGTCACCATAAAACTCTCTGGGAGTGAGGCCGGTAAATTCTTTAAAATCTTTGATAAAATGAGCCTGATCATAATATTCTGATTCATGAGCAAGAGCTGTAAGCGTAGTGTATTCTTTGTTCAGAAGAAGTTTAAGAACTTTTTGAAGTCTGATGATTTTAGAAAGTTGTTTAGGACTAAGTCCGATGGATGAAGCGAATTTTCGTTCCAATTTCCTTTTGCTCATTTTAGTTTGTTCGGAAATTTGATTTACAGGAATTTGTCCGTTCATCGTTAAAAGAAGATCTATTGTAGATTGTAAAATTCTGTCAACCGCTTCTGCATTAATCCTTTCCAATAAAAATGCTTCTACAACATTTATTTTTTCCTGAATATTTTGAGCCAGAAGAACCTTTTGTTCAAGTTCAACTCCGTCAGTTCCAAATAATTTTTCCAAAGAAACTGCTTTATCATCCATTTCTTTAATGGGTAATGTAGCAAACGGCATGAAGCCATCATGGTGAAAGCGCACGGAAAAAATACCGGTAATTCCGGTGGGTTCTATTTGCAAAGGCTGGGTCAATTGTCCAAAAACACAACTTCTTGGCTGTATGACAGCTTTTCCGTCAATGTACTGGTTGTAAAGATCTCCATAATGAAAAATCATTTCCATGCAGCCATCCGGAACAATGGTTTGTGCCTGAGGATTATCTTGCTTCGGACTATCCAGAGTCCAATAGCATTTTATAAAAGGAGCCAGATCTGCATGAGGCTGAAAGATTTGATAATCCATATTAATACTGTTCTTACTTTATAAAACTATTAAATAAAAATGGAATCATAGAGAATATAACCTGCTGGCTGATAATTATTTTACATCCAGCCTTTGGATTGCGAAGTCACATTAATGACCTTATTATTAAACTTAATCTGTACTGGATTTTTCATATTATAATGAAGATGAGTTACAACAGGTTCTCTTGGCGTGACAATAACTGTATTGGCAGTTCTTTGTACTTTACAATTAAAACCAATGATACTGCCGTCTTCCTTTTCTATAACATAGGCATTATTTAATAAAATTTCATTCAGACATTTAAAAATTTCATGAACATCATTATCACATTTACCGCCATCATATCCCCAATAGCCTGTGACAAGAGTATTGGGTTTTGCTCTGTACCAATCACCGATCATCGGAAGGTATCGTTCTCCTATAATTTTCTTTTCATATATTCCTTTGGAATTATCTTTCGGATCTTTAGTAAAGTACTGTGAAACAATATAAGGATCTGTTATAAACGCCCAGTTTAATGTATCTGTTTTAGGATCTAAAAGTTGTATGCATGTGCCTATAGCATTCATCATTTGTTCCAGATACATGTATTTTCCTGTTAATTCGTACAGGTTTTTTAACCCATAAATTTGCCATGCAGACCAGCCGTGCGGAGAATTCATCATATTGGGACCGGATAATATGTCATACTGAGCCTCCCAGAACCTTAAGGAAGCTCCATTCATACGGGAGTCCGGGACTAATAACTGGGAAAGACATTGATGAAGCTCCACTAATTTTTCGGCAGCAGCAATATATTTTGCCCTTTCCGGAGAGCTTTCAGGAAGAAGTAAGGCAAACTGTGAAATCTGAGTATAGGAACATGAAATCATCCCGTCCTCAAAAGTCATTTCACCTTCCGTTTGAATATTATCTAAATTTTTGCTAAGATCGTCAATGGCCTTTTTTACAGAATGGAAGTGTTTTTTGTATTGATAGGCCCAGAATTCGGAAGCAGCAGCCATAGTTTTTTCCTGTTCCATCACTTCCATAATGGCTTTTGCAATATAAATTACAGAAGTATAATGGGTGTGACCATTACGATAGGCGCCGTCCGGAGATTGTTTGGATAAGATATAGTCTGCCAGATCTGATGCCCGTTTGAGATCACGAATATCTTTAGACGCTTTGTACTTTTGTGCAAAAAGTGCAGCCATCATCGCATGATTCTGAATCCTTTCCATAAAATGAACCGGTATATTGGTAATAGAATCATACATTAAGGGATAAATTTCATTGAATTTTTCATCAATTTTTTGATCCTCTGCCGCTTCAGGGAACTTTTCTTTTGCAATATATCCCGAAAAAAGTCCATACCAGCCTTCAGTATGAGAAGAAGCTATTTGCGCATATTTAATGGCTGCCCGCCGTGCTGATTTTATATAATCCGAGTAATTTTGAGAAATACACGTGAATTTTGCTTCCGAAATCTTTTTTGTCCTTGGATCAGTTACATGCAGCGTATAAATCCCTTCTTTTGAAGGTGAAAAGTTAATTTCATAATACCCATTTTGTTTCTGAAGTGAAAGAGGTATAGATTTATTTTCTCCCAGAATCATTTGTATAGAAGGAGGAGAGGTTGAAAATATCGTTATTTTACTCTTTTCGCCGTCATGCAAGGTGTAGAGATTTGCCTTGACCATTGGTGCTTGTGTATTTTTTTGCACGATACCAGGCACGGATTCAAGATGGGGAGATTCCTGTAAATAAAATCTCCATTTTTTAGTTTCTCCCGGTAATAAAGAAGAATTGGTAGGATGCCTTTTCGGTAAGGGGCCGGGATGCAGAAGGTTTAACGAAACTGTTCGTATAAGATGACCGTGATCAAAAATATTCTTACTGTTATTGTAATGTAAAGTATAGGAAGCTATAGGGTCAGGAGAGGCAACTGTTACTATTCTTCCGTTTGGTGTCATCAAATATCCCCAAAAATGTGTTTTTTCGGCTCTCATTAACGTTGGAAAAAACTGATCTCTCCAATCCGGATATTTTTTGAGTTCCGTATTGATTCCTAGTACTAAAGATAGGTTAACATTATGTAGCGAGACAGGAGAAGTGGAGATTGCTGTAATTTCAATGCCCAACCTGTTGGATGTTGTGATATATTGTAAACTGAATTTTACGTCTTTTGCTTGTCCGGTGAAAAGATTGTCTTTGGTGGCTGATAATTTTATTTTCTCTTTATTTAGCCATATTGAAGGCCCCGACAAGCTATCTGTGCGGAATTGAATAGCCGGAGAGGTTTTTTGCAGCGTATTTATTGAAAGATTTTCTGCAGTGCCGTCTCTATTAACTTTCAACGCTATTGTTTGTTGATCATTTATTATGGAATCCTGAGCTCTTATTAATCCCAGGCTGAAAAGTAGCAGAACAAATACAATTTTGGCTTTCATATATTCATAATTTGTGTAGTATCAAATCTATTAAAAAGAATAATATGAAATATTTGTTATTTTTTTTAATTTTTTGTCTTTAATCTATGAATAAGCGTTTTTTATTTAAATTATTTTTGATTTAAGTATTAAAATATAAAAGATATTCAACATAGAATATCCTTTATATCAAAATTTTAAGATTATAATTTTTCAATATTTTTTTAGAATGATAAAGGAATGGTTTAGAAAACCTCAGAAAGGCTCACTTTTTTAAGAAACTCATAAAGCTCCAAATAAGCCATACTTTTTAATCCAGTACCTATGCTATCTGCCTAGAAACTGAAGGGGAATATGAGGCTAAATTACATTGTATATAATATTGATAATCAATTAGTAATAAGCATTATTTGATTGAGGATTATTACATATAAAATACATTAAATTTATGCCCATCGGGATCCGCAAAGACAAATCCGTAATAGTTGTCTCCAAAACTTTCAGGCTCTGAAACAATCTGGCCGCCGGCATTTTTTACTTCATCGGCCCATTGATCTACCTGGTCTCTGGTTTCAGCGGAAAGAGTGAATATAATTTCATTGGAATCCTGTGAATTGTTGAATGTCAGCATTTTTAGATTATTTTCAATGACGCTTTTCAGGAAAAAGTGGATGATGAATTCATTTCCAGCTACAAAAAAGCTTACTAATTCGTTAGAAGTATGGGGGCCGTTGGGTTTAAATCCCAGTTCTTCATAGAATTTTTGTGTTCGCTCAAGGTTGGCTACGGCCAGGTTGGCCCAAATCATTTTTGGTTTCATACTATTTTATTTTTGGTTAGGATAAAATTACATCGTTTCATCATATTTAAGATTGTCTTGTGGCAAGATTTTGTATTTTTAAAGAACAGATGAAGACCATGGAAAATATACTGCAAAAATTAGATATAAACCTCAGAAACCTTAGGCCTGAATTCTATAATAGGTTAAAAAATTCGTTGAATGACGAGAAAATTAAAAAATTAGAATCCCGGTATCATATTCAGATTCCAATTGATTTAAAAGCTTTTTACCAATGGAAAAACGGGCAGGAGAGTAGCTGTTATGATGCTTTTGTCAACAATTCTATGTTTATTCCCCTTGATGAAGCTCTCGATACAGCGCAGGAATTAACTTCCATGATCGGGACGGATTTTGAAATCGAAAACTGGTGGAATAAAAGCTGGATTCCGATCTTCCATAATGGAGGCGGAGATTATATTTGCTATGATCTTGAAGGAACTTTTACAGGAGATGCTGGGCAAATCCTTGAATTCTGGAACAAAGATGACGATAGGAATATTATTGCCGGAAGTCTTGAGAGTTTTTTAAACCAACTCAACGATTATTACAAAAACAAAGCTAATAATGAGTGGGATGATTTTTTTACATTGGAAGATAAAGAAGGCTTTCCTAAAAGGTTTACAGTTTAGAAATTTAACATAATATAATTTGATTTTTTAAAGAAATAACCAGAATGAACGAAAAAATTATACAGAGAATCAATACGCTAGGCGGAAATACAGACGCTGTGAGTCGGGATAAAAATTTTTTTGAAAACTGGCGTAGTATCAGTTTTAATCATCATCTGTATGACAAAGATTGGGATGTGTACGGGATAGACAAATTTCATGATTCACACAAAGAGCTTTATCAGAATGATAGAGAAAAATTCTTTGAGAATTTGATTGAGCATTATTTTTCAAACCATGAACAGCCGTATGGGCAGTATTTTGTCAAGGATTGGCTATTTACGCCGTTTAAAGAAAATACGGAGGATTATGGAGAGCTTGACGGGTTTGTGGAAGAAAATGAATTGAAAGAAATTATTGACGGCTCCAAAATGGAATTGCTCTGCATATT
The DNA here is from genome assembly GCF_003815875.1 of Chryseobacterium lactis. Lineage (NCBI taxonomy): Bacteria > Pseudomonadati > Bacteroidota > Flavobacteriia > Flavobacteriales > Weeksellaceae > Chryseobacterium > Chryseobacterium lactis. The sequence continues at coordinate 4,132,769 of NZ_CP033924.1, read as the reverse complement.
TTATTTTTACGGATATCCGGATCATTTTTTTGTTTGTACAACAGATCCTGATCAATCGAATCCGAAAGTCTACAGTACGGACCACGAAGTTTATTTTGAAGAAATCGAAAATAAAGGAAACATGGAAACGTTTCTGGATCGGTTTATGACCAAAGAAGAGTTCCGAGAAGTCGTTACAGAATATCTGGGAGGAAAATTAGTTGAATAACGGATTCTCAGAGGATTATCGCTCTACTTCGGGTATAAATAAAATATCCTATAATTTATATTATGTTAAATGATAATTGAATCACGAATAAACTAAACCTTTTATCAGAATCCAAAATTCCCCCCGCTAATTGATCTATTCATTTAGCATTTTCTGCACGCCTTGGTGTCCAAGTTTTTGATAAGCATTTTGGCAGGATAAAACTAAATTTTGAGGTGAATTTTTATGATGCATTAAGATTTTAAAAGTTTGTCCTGTCAAAATAATCTCACCTGAAAATCCATTCACTTTTATTCTACAACTATTTGTATTGGTTCTTTCATAGTCAACACTTATTGTATCTTCATTATCAATTTCTTCAATTTTGTCTATTATACTTTCAATATCTAATTTTTTATTTAACCATAATTCTAACTCATCAAAAGAATCTTTAAAAATTTGATTAAATTCTGGATTATTTAAAATAGCTCCGTTTTTAAAATTTTCAATACTTTTCGTCAAAACATAGGTGTCTGCTTTTTTTTTGGATTGATTTATTGTTACGATATAGTCAAAATCTACTGTTGATAATTGACCTGAACCACCGTCAATAATTGGCTCATAAATATCTTTTCTTTTGTATTTTAGCTTTTGCCTCAATTCATTTGAGATTTGATTGAGCTCTTCTTCGATTAGTTCCTTAGAAATTGATTTTATCCAATTATCGTGGTGACTACTAATTTCTTTTGGTAGTTTATGTGAAGATTTAAAACCTGGTAGATTTCTTACCCACCCATCTTCACTTGTCAATATTGTAGCTGTTTCAAATCTAATTCCTTCAGTGCTCTTCTTTATTTCTCTTTCTTCAAAAATCTTCGATAAATCAGCTACAATAAATTTATCTGTAGTTTCTTTACCGAATTTAACTGGTGTTTGATTTTTCTTATCAGCAGTAATCATTTTTACCCTCTGAAAAGTATTTTCTCCTAAGTATTTTTGCAATTTGTCACTAAATAGAATTGCACCATCATAAATACCCTTAGCATTTCCACTTAATGCTTCAAGTAGATAATAAGACCAGACTCCGTGTTGCCTTTCAGTGTCTGCTTGTGATTTTTCATCACTTTTACAAGAGGCAAAAACAGTTAGATGTTCTGCATTGTTATATTCATATTTTAATTCGTCTGTTGAAAACCCACTGACTGGACTTCTTTCAATTTCGCTAAATTCTATTCCACTATGACAACAATCAAGAAACGCAATTACCTTATTTGACTTACTTTTATCTAAAGCCGCAATAATCGAATTAATTTCAATTGTTGTTGTTTCTAATGAACTTAAAGAAGTATCTACACAAGAAATTAAATTTTTGCCATTATAGTAGAAGCCGTGCCCCGCATAATAAAATATAATTATGTCAGAAGATGTAGCATTCTTTGATATATCTTTAATCCTTTCTTCAATTGTTGTTTTAGTTGCTATATTATCTGGCAGATATTGAAGTTTAGATTTATCGCTACCCAGATTGCCTAAATTTTCGATAAATGCTATTGCATCATTACTCGCAAATTTTACTTTGCGTAGATTTTTACTGTCATGGTAATTTTCGACCGAAATCACTAGCCCTATATAATTTTTCATTTTAAAAATTGGATTATACTATTTGTTTTAATTGGTACTGTGTTGTCATAAAATTAAAGCTACACTTAAATTTATACATTGTGTTAATATAAATTATATACTCAACCACAATGTTGCAAATCGATGTTAGCCGCAGCCATTATATGCTATGGTCAATTTTATTTAAGGGTATTGATAAGAACCCCAACGCCATAATGACTCTTGGTAATTGATTGATAAAAATAATTTCTATATTACTTTCATTAAATGTAAAGTTTATATTTTCTTCTGTTATATACTCACAATAATTAATAAGTACTTCTTGCTGTTCTTCATTTCCAAATCTATTTATTGAATCAATTAAAAACTTTTGAAGATTATCGTAATTAACTATTTCATTAAATCCTATTTTCGTTTCAGGATTAAATCTAAAATTTAATGTTTGTATTGATGTATGTGGGTGAGCTTGCCCCATATAGGACTCATATGTGATACTTATACTTAGATAATCTTTTGTTATATATTCTACAGTTCCATTAATTTCCAAATAACCTGAGTTTTCCGGATTTTGAAAATATATTATCTCATCTTCAGTATTTTTCCTATATACATCAATTATGTCTAAAGCTCTTTGTTGTATAAATGGATTAATATAATTTGCATCAAAATAATTATTTTTATGGAATAAGGGTAAACTGCAGTTATAATCTATATTTTTTACGTTAGATTTTAAATCAATTGAAAAAGTTGTATAATCATTTAGTGAAATTTGATCCGGTGGAAGGCTTTGGATGTATTTTTCTCGCTGATAATTAAGTGATTCTAAGATCTTTTTTCGGTAGTCATCATCTCCAATTTCTATCCATTGATATTTTGAAAGATGATCTGGAACAGTACATTTATCTAGTAAAATGGGAATTATATAAATATCATCATGCAGCTTAGTTTCAGAGTATTCTAATGCATATTTAAATTCACGCTGAACATATCCTCTTTTATTTACTGAAGTAGATGATAAAAGAATTATAACAAAAGTGGAATTTTTTAAAGCATTTTTGATTTCAAAATCCCAGTTTGCTCCTACCCGTAATTTTTTTTTATCAAGCCAAGGTTCATAATTATTTTCATTTAGAAAGTCATATAAATCTTCGGCATATTGTATATCTTCTTTTGCGTGGCTTATAAACACTTCTTTAAACATTTTTATAATTTGTTATTAGTTTGTTATTAGTTTGTTTGAAATGGTATCATTTTTTGAGATTAAAAATTATATATTCCAACCAAGCCTGTTTTTGTATCAGCTATTTTCTTGGAGCAATTTCATACATTATACCAACAGAATCATCCACATCCCCACAACGATGCCAGTCCTCTTTTGAGATAATTACACAATATATACAAAAGTCAGTCCTGACATGTTGATTTTCAATAATAATGGTTATCTTATTGAAATCTTCTTCAAATGTTGAACTTTCCTTTTTATCAAATATCCAGTTAATGGTGTAATCATTTTTATCAAAACTAGAGTCAACATCGACTTCAATACTTATTCTATCCCCTGCGTACAAAATATTATTTTCATTTAATCTGGTTTCACAAATGCCTCTACCTGTAGAGTTTCTTTGAATTTGACTAGAATAAAATATATTACCTAATGAATCAGTTACTTTTATAATTGTTGGCACATTATATTTTTTTTCTACATTTTTCATTTTATAGTAAAGTTTAATTGAATCTATAACGTCATTTGAATAGCACATTACTTTTTCTGCTTCTCTTACGGAAATCGGATTACTATGATATAGTTTATTTCTGATAGGAATTAATTGATTTAAAAAGCTTCTTGCAACATCATTCCCATTTGGATATGCAGCTTGCAAAGCTTTATTAAAACATATTCTAAATAAATTTGGATTGCAAATAATTTTAATTTCGTCATCTAGTAACATTGCATCAATAGTTCTAGGATATCTTTCAGGATCGCTAGCCTTTCTTTCTGAAGCATCTTTGACAATTTCATTTTTTATTAATCTAGACCCATCAGCATTTACAAATTCAAGATAATTATCACCATAATTTTCTAGTAACTCATTGTCGATTAGATTACGTAACCATACTTCCAAATTTTCGATTGTATTTTTACATTCACTCCTTATTAAATCTATTCTGATATTATTGTACATATTTTATTTATTGTGATTAAATTTAATTACATACTGAACCGATACTAATCGTTTTTTGAGACTAACCCAATTTTTAGAATAGGAATTATCGATTTTACGTAAGGTATTTAAAAAATTCTCTCTTAGACATTACTATATATTACAGTCGACGTCTATTATTAGTTCTTCTTATTTTTAAATTTTCTATAAATGTTATAACCCGTCCATTTATATAATATTTCAAATAGCTTAAGGGTTGAATTGATATGTCTTCATGGTATTCTTCTCGTATACTTTCAACTCTTTTTCCGAAGTCAAGTACATCAAATGAATCATAACTCAAATTACCACTATCAATTTGGCTCTGAATAAAATGAACAAAATTTTCTTTATTATCAATTGATTCTTCAGTCAGATCAAATTTTACAAATACTTTTCTTTTGTAATCATTTTTGAGAATTGGTTTGACATAATCTTCTTGCCCATTATTCTTCAAAATCAACAAAAATAATGTGTTAGATCCATAGTTTTTGTCTTTATAACTTAATCTACAAGGTTGTATTACCGCAGTTGTGTAATTAGTGAAAAATAAACTATCTACACTCCAACGTTTAGTGTTTGTTTTTACAATGTATTTTCCTTCAGTAGTGGAAAGAATTACTTTTCTTTTCGGATTATGCAGATTTTCATTGATAATCATTTTATCCATATTTACTGTGTAAAATAAAATAGGATCGTATTCTTTGAAATAAACTTCAAATGGTTTAAGAATCAATGGTGCATCATTAAATTCTTCGATCAATAGAAAATTATTGTAGCCTATTCTAAGATAAATCTCAAAGATTACAGTTGCTTTATCTTTTAAATTTTCTAAAGTTATACTAGAAATGTAGTTTTCATTAGTCTCAATCGTAGACATTGTTGAAATGTCACATCTAATCTTATTTCCACGTTTCAATAAATAGGAGACAATCGTATAAACTAAAGCAATGATTGAAATTATCAATGCTATAATAGAAATTAAAAGCGTAATAGAATTATAATCTAATTTTACTGGAAATGTTGTCATGATGGAAATACATTATTAGTTTTATGTGCGTACTCACGTTAGCAAGATAGTATCTAAATTTAAGATCAATAAAATCGTTTTTTGAGATTTATTCATTTTTATTTTACTATCTCGGCTATCACATCGAATTTTTCCATCAATAGTAGCTTATAAAGTTCTTTGACTTCGTTCCAATCCTTAGCTTGATATTGGGTTTGTTGTCCTTTAAAAATTACAAAAAGTGATAAATCTTTATTTACTTCAATTACATTTTCATCATCGGTTATAACTGAAACCCAAAATGCTCCATGCTCCTCATCCATTAATTGAATGTCTGATATAGCTTTTACTATATCCTTTTCATCAATATTGTCTTTTTGGTAGCCGTCAGCATATTGTATATAATTTTCTGTCATAGAATTTTTTTTATTTTACTTCATCTTCAAACTCTAAAAAATCTTCATGAAGACCTTGGATCATCTGTCCTGTAGATTCAAAATTTTCATCAGTCTTCATCAGTGTCCAGCTTATTTTATCTCGGTCAGCTTCCTGGTTTCCTTCATCTAACAGTCCAATGACATTGTAAATAATACCTTTAGAATAGGAAGTTAGAAAACTCAATAATTTTTCCTCTCCAACGATATCTTTTATGACGTTATATTTTTCCTCTACTTCATCATCAAAGTCAGAGGCCATAGCGATATTGTCGTCTGTAGATTTTGCGATGTCAAATAGAGACTTAAGGATGAGAAATCTGGCAAACTGTGGTATTCCTTCAGTGACTTCGCTGGAAGCCCAACTGGACGGATTTTTGGCACCTGCGTTGCGCAATCTCATGACTAGGCTTTCATATTCTTCTTTTTGCAGGTCTGTGAATGTAGATTTCATAGGTTCTTTATATATATTTATTCTTTAATTAAGTATAACCCAAATTGGTGGGTAAATATATAGTGTTTTTGCAAGAATCACATATAAAATTGTTTTAAAGGTATTAAAATGCTTTGATAAAAGATATTTCTTACTACGCAACCTACTATCATATATCACTATTTTGTGAAATTATTCTTTTTTACTTCATCATTAAATCTGGAAAGCAAATATTTAATATGTTTACAAATTAGGATCCATAAAATATATTTATAAAATTCAGTTTTCATTCAGATTTTAATTTTACTTTTAATTAAAATAATTGCATGAAAATATTGGTTATTGAAGATGAAGCTGCACTGAGCAAAAGTATTGTTACCTATTTAAAGCAGGAAAATTACCTTTGTGAGGTTGCTCCCAATTTTAATACAGCCATTGAAAAGGTAGATTCTTATGATTATGACTGTATTCTGTTGGATATTTCATTGCCTGATGGTAACGGACTGAATGTTTTAAAAGTTTTAAAAGAAGACAACAAAACTGACGGTGTCATTATCATCTCTGCTAAAGATTCTATAGATGATAAAATAGCCGGTTTGCAGCTGGGCGCAGATGATTATATCCCGAAACCTTTTCATTTATCAGAATTAAGTGCACGCATAGCCGCTGTTATCCGACGTCGAAGATTTAATGGCGGGAATATTCTGGTATTTCATGAAATAACCATTGATACGATAGCCAAGACAGTAACCGTTAATAACCAATCCATTGATGTTACCCGAAAGGAATATGACCTCCTCCTCTATTTTACCATCAATAAAAACAGAGTTCTCTCTAAAACGGCCATTGCAGAGCATCTTTCAGGGGAAAATGCTGATGTTTATGATAATTATGACTTCATCTATGCCCATATTAAAAACCTGAAAAAGAAGCTTGCAGCTGCCGGTTGTAATGACTATTTAAAATCTGTATATGGAATGGGATATAAATTTGAATATTAAATGAAATTAATCAATTACATATCAAGGCGTTATGTTATTTATGCCATATTTATTTTGTTAATAGCAATTCCTGTATTCTATTTTTCCCTGCAATATCTGATGCTGAAAAGTCTTGATGAAAATATGAATCATCAGAAAACGTGGATTAAAAAGCAGTTAAAAACAACAATACCGGATAATTTTATTTCTTTTGAAAACAGTATTGTGGTGCGTCCGTCCCACAACCCCAAAGTTTTTGATTCCATATATAATGAGCCTGTTTTTATTCCTGATGATAATGAGACGGTTATGCATAGAATTTTGCTCTCCAATACAATCGTTAATGGAAAGGCCTATGAAATCAGGATTCAAAAATCTATGATTGAAGATGAAGATCTTCTTAACAGCATTTTGATACTGCAATTGGTTTTGGTAATTATTCTATTGATAGGTTTAATGATTATTAATTTTCGGCTGTCAAAAAAATTATGGAAACCTTTTAATGATATCGTTGAGAAGCTGAATCTTTACCGTGTAGATAGCAATGATGAGTACCAACTGATGCCGACTCATATTGAAGAATTTAAAAATTTAGGAATCTCCATTAAAGATCTTACAAAGCGTAATCAAAAATTGTATAAAACCCAGAAAGAATTTACTGAAAATGCCTCTCATGAGCTCCAGACTCCTATTGCAGTGATACAGAGTAAGTTGGAATTGCTGATGCAGACTACCCCACTCTCTGAGGAACAGGCAGAATTAATAGAGGGAATTTCAATCGCCGGAAACAAGATGCAACGCCTCAATCGTACGCTGTTATTACTGACTAAAATCGAAAACAATCAGTTTCCGGATACCGAAAGGTTAAAGGTTAAAAGTATTGTCCAAAAATTACTGAATCAGTATGAAGAGCCTGCACAGCAGAAAAATATTCAATGGAAAACCCAGTTGGATGGCGAAATTGAAGTCACCGCTAACCCGATTCTTATTGATATTTTAATCGGAAATATCTTATCGAATGCCATAAGACATTCAACGAATGGAGATACAGTTTCTGTGAAAATATCCCGGCAAAAACTTATTATTGCCAATCCGGCAACGAAAGAACTCAATGAAAAAGATTTATTTCAACGGTTTAAAAAGCAATCAGAAAATACCAATAGTATTGGGCTTGGGCTTGAAATGAGCAAAAAAATATGTGATCTGTATCACTATAAGATTCAATATAACTTTGCTGACCATCAACATATATTCAGCATTTATTTCGAATAATTTTTACTAAGTCTGAAAAATTCAGGATCTCTACAGAATGTTTAATCAGTTTTACACTATTAATAAAAAAGTGTAGCAATGAAAATAACAACTTTGATCTTAGTATTCACAACAGGATTTAGTACGATAGTTTCCGGACAGGAAAAAAAAGAGAATGTTAAAGTTCCTTTAGCAGTAGAAAAAGCATTTCAGAAAAATTATCCCAATACCAAAGCCAAATGGGAAAAAGAAGCGGGAAAATACGAAGCCGGTTTTAAACAAAACGGGAAAAAAATGAGTGTATTGTATTCTGAAACCGGTATGATGGAAGAGAGCGAAATAGAAATTCCAATCAATCAACTTCCGGCATCTGTTGCCCAATATACTGCACAACACAAATTAGGAAAGATAAAAGAAGCTGCAAAAATTACAAAAGCAGACGGGGCCGTACTCTATGAAGCTGAAGTAAAATCAGGAGATGCCTTATTTGATGCTAAAGGTAATTTTGTGACCATACAAAAAGACTAGCGTCATAGAATAATGAAATATTGATAAGAAACCGGCTGGAAACAGCTGGTTTTTTTGTAAAAAAATAACTGAGCTTTAAAAATTCAGAATTCAAACAGAATTGTGTTCCACCTTTGAACTAAGAATTTGAAATAGTTTGTATGAACACAACCTACACATATCTGACCCGATGGTTTATCGTTCTGACTACCTTAATACTCTGTTTTTCTGTGAAAGCACAAACAACAGAGCATGCACTTCCCTATTTCATTAAAACGGCTCAGATCAACAGTCCCCTACTCAACGACTATAATAATCAGGTGATTTCCAATAAAATTGACAGCCTGAAATTGAGAGCTACCTATGGTTTTATTATTACTGGAGAAGCCAACGCGGGATATTCGCCCAATATTAAAGGTTGGGGATATGATAATGCCTTAACAAACGGACAGTCGCTATTCGCCGGAGTAAGAGTCGTTAAAGAATTCATCAGCCGGAATAATCTTGATACAAGGTTAAAAGCATATGATGCAAGCATTGCCCAGATTCTGGCTCAGAAACATCTTACCATTCAGACTTTAAATAAGCAGATTACAGATCAGTATATTGCTACTTATAGCAGTCAGCAACGATATGAGCTAAGCCGGGAAATCATCAGTTTACTGAATCAGGAGGATGTGATTCTAAAAAAATTAACCCAATCTTCTGTTTTCAAACAAACGGATTATCTAACCTTTAAAGTTACCTTACAGCAGAACGAGCTTACCCTGCAACAACAGCAAGCTGATTGGCAAAGCAATTATGCCCTGCTTAACTATCTGTGTGGTATTGTAGATACACATTTTCCTGCTTTAGATACTCCAAGTATTAGCAAAACACCTATCCCTACCGATTTTAAAGAAAGTGTTTATACCCAGGCTTATAAAGCTGACAGTCTCAAAATCACTAATGACAGTGAGATTATCAAGTATAATTATAAACCAAAGATTACCGCATTTTCTGATGGAGGCTATCAATCTTCATTTACCCAGACCCCTTATAAAAACTTCGGATTGGGCGTCGGTGTAGGTGTTTCGATTCCGATATATGATGGGCATCAGAAAAAGATGCTTTTGCAGCAAAATCAGCTGGCTTTACAGACTCGTCAAAAATATCTGGAGCAAACGGAGAGACAATACCAACAGCAAATTTTTCAAATACAAAATCAGATGGAACAATATTATAAAATGATAGGAACGGCCACTCAGCAGATTAATTATGCTAAGACACTGGTAGAAGCCAATGCCAGACAACTTCCCACGGGAGATGTAAGAATGGTGGATTTTATTTTGTCAATTAATAATCTACTGAATCTTAAAGGCAATATCATTCAGTATAACGCCACCTTATTCAATTTACAGAATCAGATGCAATATCTCATTATCCAATAGTCATGAAACAATTATTTTACCTGATATTAGTGAGTATTCTTACATTCAGTTGTAAGAAAAATGATCCTGGTGCTTCAGAGGAAGCAAAACCTGCAGCGAAGCCTAAAACCGAAGTTTCTGTTGCCTATCCTTCTGATACCATTCAGCTGAATAATGATATTACCCTGAATGCAACAGCAACTTATCTTTTAAAGTCCGATGCAAAAGCCAATAGCACAGGGTATATTACCAATATGACCGTTAGACTGGGAGACAGAATAAGCCGTGGCTCAGTTCTTTTCGGGCTACAGACCAAAGAAGCAAGAGCTTTAGGCAATACGATTAATCAGTTGGACAAGTCATTTAGATTTAGCGGAACAACAACCGTTGTGAGCCCAGCAACAGGATATGTGGTGATGCTCAATCATCAAATCGGAGATTATGTACAGGATGGTGAAATCCTTGCGACGATTACTGATGCTTCCAGTTTCGGATTTGTCGTAGACGTTCCATATGAATATTTGCAGCTGATTAAAAATAAGAACTCTTTATCTGTAAAATTACCTGACGGAAACAGCCTTCCGGCCAAAGTTGCCAAAGTAATGCCTTCAGTGGATGCCATATCTCAGACCGTAAAAGTACTTCTTCAAGTTCCAAACAGCAATAGTATTCCAGAAAATTTAATAGGTACGGTTACTTTTTCAAAATCAACGGCATATGGATTATCAGTACCCAAAATGGCAGTGTTAAGTGATGAAACCCAATCATCTTTTTGGGTGATGAAAATGACCAATGATACAACCGCTGTAAAAACACCTGTGGAAAAAGGGATTGAAACGGATCGGTTTATTCAAATAAAATCAGGGAATCTTACCACAAAAGACAGAGTGATTACTTCCGGAAACTTCGGACTCGATGATACGGCTGCTGTGAAAATTAAAACTCCTTAATCAGATGAAAAAATCATTTTTTGTAACCTACAGAAGTCCCCTTTTGATCCTGATTTTTCTGATCCTTACAGGTGGCATTTATTCTTATACCAAGATACAGTCTGCCTTATTTCCGCAGGTTACTTTTCCGAAAATAAAAGTGATTGCAGATGTAGGACAACAGCCTGTAGGGCAAATGACTGTGGGAGTAACCAAAGTATTGGAAAATGCTATTAAAAAAGTTCCTGACCTTCAGGTTCTTAAAAGCACAACCAGCAGAGGAAGTTGTGAAATCTCGGCATTTATGTCCTGGAAAGTAAATGTAGATCTGGCAAAACAACAGGTAGAAAGCAGCATTAATGAAATCAGAAATCAACTGCCACCGGAAACCAATATCACCGTAGAAAAGATGAGTCCTTCTATTCTACCGGTAATAGGATATTCTTTGAATTCTGACACCAAAGATCCTATAGCTCTTAAACAGCTGGCATTATATACTATTAAACCTTTTCTTTCTCAGGTTCCCGGGGTAAGTGAAATAAGAGTCATCGGTGGTCAGGACAAAGAATTCCGGGTATTGATGAACCAGCAGATGATGGCCCGTTTGGGCATTACTTCAGCCAATGTTGAACAGGCCATTAATACTACCAATTTTATCAAATCAAACGGATATTCTTCGGACTTCAGATATCTGTATCTCACACTTACTGATGCACAAATCCGTAATGAAAGTCAACTGAAAAACCTGGTAGTCAGCAATAATGGAAACCGTATTGTTTTATTAGGTGATATTGCTGAAATTAATATTCACAATGCCAAACAATATATTAAGGTAAATGCCAATGGTAAAGAAAGTATCCTGATTGCTGTCATTCAGCAGCCTAATGCCAATGTAGTGGAACTTACGAACGCGATGAATGCTAAAATTAGTGATTTGCAGAAGACACTCACAAAAGATGTGGTACTAAAACCTTATTATGTACAGGCAGACTTTGTAAATGATTCTATCAAAAGTGTAACAGATGCTTTATGGATAGGTCTTTTGCTGGCAATTATTGTCGCTATTATTTTCCTCCGTTCCTGGAAAGCCAGTGCCGTTATATTAATTACAATTCCAATTACTTTAAGTCTTACGATGCTGGTTTTATATGCCATCGGGCAGACTTTCAATATTATGACCCTGGGAGCTATTGCTGCTGCAATCGGACTTATTATAGATGATGCCATTGTCGTTGTGGAGCAAATACATCGTACCCACGAAGAACACCCGGAAGAATCGTCCAAAACACTGGTTCAGAAAGCAATCAATTATCTGTTGAAGGCAATGGTGGGTTCTTCCTTAAGTACTATTGTTATATTTTTACCTTTCATCCTGATGAGCGGAGTTGCAGGAGCCTATTTCAAAGTGATGACTGATACGATGATCGTTACTTTGATCTGTTCCTTCTTTGCTACGTGGGTTTTGCTTCCCGTCATCTATTTATTCCTTTCTTCGGGAAAGGCAAAAGAAAAAAACCTGCAGCATCACGATGTAAAAGAAAGAAAATGGGTTGGATTTTTCATCAGAAAGCCTTTATTCAGCTATCTATTTATCTTATTTCTGATCATTATTACTGCTTTGATTTTACCCAATATCAGTACAGGTTTTTTACCGGAAATGGATGAAGGAAGTATTGTACTCGATTATAAGTCTCCTCCCGGAACTTCATTAGAAGAAACTGACCGGGAACTAAAAATAGTAGAGAAAATCATTGTTGCAAACCCGGAAGTTGCTGCCTACAGTAGAAGAACGGGAACCCAAATGGGATTTTTTATTACAGAACCCAACACGGGGGATTATCTGATTCAGCTGAAAAAAGACCGAAGTAAAACAACAGCTGAAGTCACTGATGAGATCCGATCAAAAATAGAAGCGTCGGGACTTCCTTTAACCGTTGATTTCGGGCAGGTCATTTCAGATATGCTGGGAGATCTGATGAGCAGTGTACAGCCTATTGAAATTAAAGTTTTTGGCACTGATCAGAAAATTATTGAAAATTATTCAAAAAAAATAGCTGATATCGTTGGTAAGGTAAACGGTACCGCTGATGTATTCGATGGAATTGTCATCGCAGGTCCTTCCATGATTATTACTCCTAAACTCCCTGTTTTAGCTCAGTATAAAATAGCATTACCGGATTTCCAGAGCCAGCTTCAGGCTAATCTTGACGGAAATGTTGTCGGAAATATTTTTGACCAGGTGCAGTTCACCCCTATCAGATTGCTGTATAATAGTAAAACCAATCAGTCTCTCAACGATATCAATAACAGTATGATTTCTTTGCCCAACGGAACTCTGAAGCCTTTAAGTGAATTTGCAACTGTAGCTGTTACCAGTGGTTCTGCAGAAGTAAACAGAGAAGATCTGCAAACCCTTGGCATTGTAACGGCCAGACTTGATAACGGTGATCTTGGAGGAACAATTAATGAAATTCAAAAGCAGATTGACCAAAAAATAAAACTTCCGGCAGGTTACTCTGTGATCTATGGTGGTGCTTATGCAGAACAACAGCGATCCTTCCGGGAGCTTCTGATTATTTTGGGGATTTCCTGTTTGCTTGTATTTTCTGTCATGCTTTTCTTATTCCGGAATATTACGGTTGCTTTTCTTATATTATTTATTTCCGTGCTGGGGATTTCCGGGGGAATATTGCTGCTATTTCTTACCAATACGCCGTTGAACGTAGGAAGTTATACAGGATTGATTATGATGGTGGGGATCATTGGAGAAAATGCCATTTTCACTTACTTACAATTTCATGAAAGCCTTGCTGCCAAAACAAAAGAGCAGGCTATTATATATGCGATCAGTACAAGACTCCGCCCCAAGTTAATGACTGCATTAGGAGCTATCATAGCTTTGATGCCCCTCGCACTGGGGATCGGAACAGGAGCTCAGATGCATCAGCCTCTAGCCATTGCTGTGATTGGCGGGTTTTTGGTAGCGCTGCCGCTTTTACTTATTGTATTTCCGACTTTATTAAACAAAATCCATTTAAAACAAACAGAAGAATGAAATTTTTAATCTTCCTTCTATTGCCTTTCGCAATATCCGCTCAGAATGACAGCCTCAATAAGCCGGTAAAGGACAGTGCCGCGATTATGGCTTATAACAGTATTATTAGAGATAGTCTGTCTACTCCGACTCCTTTTAAGCTAAAACCCAGGCAGTTTATTATCCCAGGTGTATTAATTACCTACGGAGTACTGGCTACAGAAACTAAATGGTTTAAGAAAATCAATTTTGATACCCGAAACGAGATTATGGAAGATCATCCTACTTTCGGAACCAGTATTGACAATTATACCCAATTTTTACCGGGCGCTGCGGTATTTGCTCTTCAGGCTTTTGGAATAAAAGGCCAAAGCTCTGTGAAAAAAGAATTGATCGTTTACGCAATGTCAATCGGGATTTCTACGGCTATTGTAATTCCTACTAAAAAATTGACTCATCAGGAAAGACCGGATGGCAGCAACAATCAGTCTTTTCCTTCCGGACACACTGCGCTGGCTTTTGCTTCTGCAGAATTTCTTCGTAGAGAATATTGGAATGTCTCTCCCTGGATAGGTGTTGCAGGCTATGTGGTTGCTACAGGAACAGGAATTCTCAGAATGTACAATAATAAACATTGGCTGGGCGATGTTGCGGCGGGAGCCGGTGTTGGTATCCTTTCTACAACTCTGTCTTATTGGCTTTATGATAAGATTCACATCGGTAAAAATAAAAATAATCAGGTTCACCTATTTCCGGGCTATAGTGATAAGCAATTTTCTATTGGCCTGATCAAACAATTTTAATCATTTTTTTCATTTAAATAAATATAAATAAGATTATGAATACAAAACTTATTTCAGTACTCGCCATTTCCCTTGCATTTTCATTCAATGTTTATGGACAGAAAGCTTCTCCTATGAAAGTTATTGATACCTTTAATATCGGTGGTGATGACAGCGGATGGGACTATTTATCTTTAAATCCTCAAAACAATCAATTATATGTAAGCCATGGCAGCCGCGTTAATATTATTGATAAAATGACGGGAGCTCCTGTTGCCGAAATTGAAGAAACAAATGGGGTTCATGGAATTGCCTTCGTTCCCAACACCAATAAAGGGTATATTTCCTGTGGAAAGCTGGATAAGGTGAAAGTAATTGATACCGAAACCCACAAGGTAACCAATGAAATCCAGGTGGGGAAAAATCCTGATGCTGTATTTTATGAGACATTTTCAAAAAATATAGTGGTCTGTAATGGGAAAAGCAATGACTTAAGTATAATTGATCCTAAGACCAACACGGTTATAAAAACTATTAATGTTGACGGAAAACCTGAAACTGCAGTGAGCGATGGTAAAGGCAGAATATTTGTAAATATTGAAGATAAAAATGAAATAGTGGTTATTGATGCTAAAACTTTTACCGTATTATTTCATTGGGGACTGGATCATGAAGAAGGACCGTCCGGGTTGGCAATAGATATAAAAAATAACAGATTGTTCAGTACATGTGATAAAATGTTGGTAATCCTGGATGCCAATACAGGAAAACTTATTAAAAAACTACCTATCGGAGATCATTGTGATGGTGTTGTATTTGATGCAAAAAGCAATACTATTTATACCTCCAACGGTGAAGGAAATATCTCTGTTATTCATCAGGACAATGCCCGTCAATATGCTCAATTACCAAATATTGAAACAAAGAAAGGGGCACGTACGATAGCATTGGATAGCTCCACCCATCATTTATATCTTCCGACAGCTGATTTTAGTGCGACAGAAAAAGACAGCAGAGGAAGAGCCAGGATATTGCCGGGTACATTTCAGGTGCTGGCAGTAGGAACGACTAAAAATAAATAAGCGATAAGTTTTTCTCAGCAGATGTAAAATAACAACTCCCGTCTTCAAATTATATTGACTGAAGACGGGAGTTGTCTTTTTTAACTTAAATACTTTTCTATAGAGCTGTTCAGAATTTGTTTTACATTTTTTGTCAGATTCTGGTAGCTGTAAAAACCATACACTGCATCAAATTCCAGGTCCTCGAGGCGTTTTTTGATCCTTTTGATTTCCGATATGGGCAATGGCATTCTGTTGGGATAACTGTACATAATGGCAAAGTGCTTTAAATTGGGCGAAAGATACATCGTATCACCACTAAGCATGGTGCCTTTTTCCGACATGTTTTTATGGAGTAAAATACTGCTGCCGGCAAAATGTCCGCCGATATTTACTATTTTAATATCATCCCACAGAGGCATTTCATTGCCTTCCCAAAGCTTAATTCGACTCCCTTTTTCATTGATGTACAGCTCGTCTTTTTTATGAATATAGATCGGACATTTAAACTGTTCTGCCCAATCATTCATATTGCTGTAATAATGAGGATGTGAAATAGCAATGGCCTGTACACCTCCTTTTTCATTAATAAAATCAATCACATGCTGATCCAGTAAAGGAATACAGTCCCAAAGGATATTCCCGTTTTTTGAAACCACCAGAAAAGCCCTCTGTCCTATGGCAAATCTGGGGGTAATGACAATCTCATAAAGATGCTCATTCAATTGTACAATCTGGGTGGTATGATTCGTAAGAAGCTGTTCATGAGTTGTCCACGTTTGGCCGGTCACCGGAATATATTGTCTTTCTTCATTGCAGATGGCACATAATTTTTCATTATAATCTTCCGGGAACTGGGTTCCGCATGCTGTACATAATTTTTTCATTGGAGTTGGAATTTTATCAGGTTTTTTCATAAAAGATAATAAAGGAACTGCCGCTACGGCTAAAGCTGAGTTTTTTAAAAATGTTATTCTATCCATCATTTTACGGTATTATTGTCCTGTAAAATTGGGCAGAATCCCCCGATTATGAAATGGATAAAACTTCCGGAGTATTGGACTTTTGGGAAATTATGTATTTGCCTTCTTAAAATCTGAAGGATTCTGAAGAACATTCGAAGTAAAGAACCTTGTAAAGTAGGCATGATCCTCAAATCCCAGATGATAAGCCACTTCCTTTACCGACAGATCGGTGTACATCAACATTCTTTTGGCTTCCAGAAGAATTCTTTCTTTTATTAACTCCTGAGCGGTTTTATGACTGATCAGTTTACAGACGGTAGAAAGCGTTTTGCTGCTTATTTTTAGTTTTTCTGCGTAGAAACTTACGCTGTGATGTTGAATAAAATGGTTCTCCAAAAGTTCCTGAAATTGTTTAAACCTTAAAAAACGATGATCTGAAATATCTTCAATACTACAACTCTTCTTTTTAATCTGATAGATCTTAAGCAGAAAAGATTTGAGTAAATTCAATATAATGTGCGCTGAAAAAGCATCTCCGTTATCAGACTGTTTACACATCAGTCGGAAAAAATCGGTGATCTCTGCTTTTTCTTCCTCATTCAGATTGATGACCGGTAGCACGTCTATATCATCAAAAACACCGTATTTCAAAAGAAATTTCGAATGAGAATCTTCATTGACGAAAAAGTTATCATTAAATTTAATAACGCCTCCACTGGTAGGTGTTTCTTTGTAGATTCTGTGCACATTCTTAGGATGCAAAAGGAAAAGACAAGGCCCCGAAAATTCATAGTTTTTAAAATCTATGGTATGCACACCCTTTCCCTTTTCTATCCAGATGATTTCATAGTAAGTATGCTGATGGCTGTCTGTACGGTTCAGATTTTTCCTTTCATCCTGATAATAAGAAATATAAAAATTTTCAATGGTATCAGTTTTGAAACTCTCTTTTTCATTATAAACAGTGATTTGCTTTTGAGTTTTCATAAATATCCGTATTGAGATTGTATATTTTTTATTTGATTTAAATGTATAAAAATAGCGTTGAATTTTTATGTTTTAATCTAAAAAATATACGTAATGACGGACTGGAATGGGTTTAAGGCACAGCAATCTTTGGAAATCTGAGTAACCTGCGGTGACAATTTATAGGCGAAATACATAGAGTTTTTGTCATAATAAACAAGCTCCAAAGTTCATAGACTTTGGAGCTTAATTTAAATTAGGTAATCCTTCGGAAACCTATCATGAATTTTAAAAATAACCTATTTCTTAATTATTTTAGTGAAAATACTGTTACCTTTTAACAGATAATTTCCTGCTGGATATTCGGTAAGGTCAATACGGTTATTTCCTTTGCTTAGAGTTATATTTTTAATGATTTTACCAGTACTGTCATATAAATAAACATTTTCGTTGACAGTAGCTTCAACAGTTATCATTCCTGTTGTTGGATTTGGATACGCTTGGGTTTTTAATTGTTTTGAAGGTTCTGTTGTTGATAAAACACATGTAGAATAGCTGTCTCCAATAATATTAAGCCCTTTGTTAACCAATTGAGCTCTTGCCATAATAGCTTGTGGTGTAGAATAGATAAGCCCTGTGGCGTCTATACTTCCAGATGTTATTGTTGAGCTGGCCCAGGTGGGATTATTATTTAAAGCAATTAAGAAATTATTATAATTTGTACATGATAAACCTGAATTTTTTAATCCAAAGAATATTGAATTTCCACTAAAGTTTTGAAGCTGTATATTCCAGGTAGAAATATCCTGATCAAAATGCGAGGCTCCGTTAAACATATTAAAACCAGCACTATAATCAACTTTACTAACATCCCAGTTACCAATCGGTTGATTAAATGATACAGCATCTGCAAACATATGTTCAAAATCTGTTATTTTGCTTGTATTCCAATGATCAAGGGGCTGATTAAAAGATGCTGTATTAGAAAATACATATCGGAAATTAGTAGCATTTGATGTATTCCATGAATTTAGTGGTTGATTAAAAGCTGCTGCACCCGAAAACATTGATGAGAAATTGGTTCCGGAAGCTGTGTTCCAATTAGAAAGATTTTGATTAAAAGCAGAGGTATTGGAAAACATACTGCTAAAGTTTGTGACATTCGCAGTATTCCAGGTTCCTATATTTTGATTAAATAATGTTGCTCCGCCAAACATACTACTCATATTAATAATTGTGCTTGTATTCCAATTAGAAAATGAAGTATTACCAATTAAAGACGGACAATTAAAGAACATCTGTGATAAATTGTTTATTTGTGTCAGATTCGGAGTATCTGTGGCCGTTACGTTAAGGTTTGGGCAGCTTGCAAATCCTCCATTAAACTGCTGAAGCCAAATAATATCTCCCCATTGACTTACTTCAACGAGTTGTACAGTTGGAAAAGTACCAATAGTATTTAGACCTGCTCTAAATCCATAAAATAAGCCACTACCATTTGAAACTTTAAGTTTGTAGGTCGCCTGGACAGGATTTGTATTTAAAGATGTTCCAAAAGAAATGGTAATAGGATTGCCACTATTAGATGTTACAGAATTAAGAACCCCGGTATGCTGAGGATATCCTACTTCTTCCCATTGAATCGTGTAACTGGTTCCGGTACCACCAAAAGATATTGCATTAGAGATTGTGCCGTTTATATTAGGCTTCCACGAAGTAATAAATTCAGTCTGTGCATAAGAACTGAAAAATAGAAAAAGAAAAATGGTTACTAGTTGTTTTTTATACATAATTTAAAAAATTTAACAAAAATAAATGTTATTTTAAAAAATAAGAAATTAATATTAGTTTAAACTGAATTATATTAACATTTAGCTTTAATAAGACCATAATCCCGGAATTTTTAATCTTATCTCTGATACAAAGATATAGGTGCACAACGTCAGAACATGTCGTAATACATTTTTTTACATATTTTTTTGTTCTGTCGGTTTTAGAAGAATCTGATTTCCATGAATTATTTGAAAAATGGTATAGTACTTCTACCATTTTACCTGTTTTGTTGATATGATCCGGTAATTTTACAATGTTTTACTTCTTGGCAATCCTATTTCATGTTCCTGTGGATAGGGTTTTCTGAAAGTCATGCTAACATCCTCTTTAATCTGCCGGTGTATATCATATTGCTTTTCCTGATCATAGGCATAGCGGGGATCCGGAATAAACGGCATTTTTGCCATTTTATGAATTGTTATGGTTGGAAAATGAAAATCAACTTCTACAATTCCCAGCAGCAAATAACATCCGCCTCCCTGAAACGGATATTTTTCTAAGCTATCCGGAAAATGGGCAGTATCGAAATAATTTCCATTCACATCAATCCAGGTTCCGAAATACATGGTTCCTTTTTTGGTAGGAACATGCTTTCTGGCAATAAGATAGGCCATCATTTTTACCTGTTTTTTATGAAATTGCAACAGATCCTTCACAAAAACAGATCCTCTGTAGCGGGTTTGTAGCAAATCAAATGGACTGCATGATACAGGGAAGCCCAGAATTTCAATTTCATCAAAAGCATCCTCAAAAAAATTACGTTCCAACCGGGGAAGCCTGTATTCCTGAATGGGTTCTTCAATCAATAACAACCCTCTGTTCTCGGGCTTAAAGTTGATCAGCAGAAGTCGGGCCTCTATCAGCAACTCATTTTTTTGCTTTCCGGTAAACCGGAATGCTCCGATGAAAATAAGAGTTTGAATGGTTTCGAGTCCTACAGGAATACGACGGATAAAATCATTCAGAGATTGATAAGCACCGTTTTGCTCACGTTCTTCTACGATTCCGTGGGCGATTCTGGTTTCGAGTCCCTGTAAAAGCATCAATCCGAGATAGATATCTTTTCCTTGTAATGAAGTTTGATATTCACTCTCATTAACACACGGATTCTGAATGATTCCACCGGACATTTTAGCCTCATGAATATACACTTCTGTACGGTAAAATCCTCCCTGATTATTGATCACAGAAACCATAAACTCCAGCGGATAATATACCTTCAGATAAAGACTCTGATAACTTTCTACGGCATACGATGCTGAATGCGCCTTACAGAAAGAATATCCGGCAAAAGATTCAATTTGCCTGTAGGCTTCAGCAGTAAGCATTTCCGAATGCCCCTTTTCTATGCATTTTTCAAAAAAATTAGCTTTTACTTCTTGCAGCTTTTGAATGGATCGCCCTTTTCCGCTCATCGCCCTGCGTAAAATATCACCATCAGCCAAGGACAATCCTCCAAAATACTGGGCAATCTTCAGAACATCCTCCTGATATACCATAATGCCATACGTTTCTTTCAGGTGTTCTTCAAATATGGGATGGAAATACTCAAATTGATCAGGATGATTGTGCCTGAAAATATATTCACGCATCATTCCGCTTTGGGCAACTCCGGGCCTGATAATGGAAGATGCGGCGACCAGAATTCTGTAATTATCACATTTTAATCTTCTTAATAGCCCTCTCATTGCCGGAGATTCTATATAAAAACATCCAATCGTATTTCCTGTGGCCAGATATTCGCTGGCTTTCTGTTCATCTTTGGAAATCCTGGTATCCCGGATATCGATATCTATCCCTCTTGTTTTTTTTATCAGCTCAACAGTATCTTTAATCGTTCCGAGGCCTCGCTGAGACAGAATATCAAGCTTTTCCATTTTTATATCTTCCGCTACATTCATATCAAACTGAGCAATCGGAAATCCTTTAGGTGGCATTTCTAATGCGGTATAATGAGTAATAGGTTCTTCTGAAATAAGGATTCCACAGGCGTGCATACTTCGTTGGTTAGGAAACTTTTCCAATAGTTTACCATATTTCTCAACTACTTTTACAACAGAATTTGAGTCATCTCTCTGTGTCGATTTGCTTGTAAGATCATCCAATTCTTCTTTAGGCAGGCCAAAAACTTTTCCAACTTCCCTGAAAATTGACTTGTATTTAAACTCAACATTAGTCCCACAAAAAGCGACATGGTCCTTTCCATATCTGTCGAAAATATATTCCAATATAGCATCTCTGTTCTGCCAGCTCCAGTCGATATCAAAGTCCGGAGGTACCTGACGGTTAAGATTGAGAAACCGTTCAAAATAAAGATCAAGCTCCAGAGGACAGATATCTGTAATTCCCAGACAGTAACTCACAATGGAATTGGCACCACTTCCGCGTCCTACATGCATAAATCCCATGCGATTGCTATAACGGATAATATCCCACGTGATGAGATAATGAGCACAAAAGTTGAGTTCATCAATAACCTGAAGTTCTTTTTCAACTCTTTTCCCCGCAATTTCATGGTTCAGTCCATATCTTTTTTCTAACCCTGAATAAGCAAGCCTGCGGAGAAGTTTCAAATCATTTTCTTTTGATTTTGTATAGAACTTCTTGTTCTTAACTTCTTTAAAATCAAATTCAAAATGGCAGTCATCAAGGAGGAGATTTGTATTTTCAATAATCTGAGGATATCTTTCGAATGATTTTGCAATCTGTTGCCCGGAAATAAAATATTCAGACTTACGGCAAACTTCTCTTTTCGTGAGCTTGGAAAGCAGTGTATTATGATCAATAGCCCGGAGAATCTTATGCAATTCATATTCCTCATCAGTACTAAAGGTAATGGGATGGAGAACTACCATTTTAGAAATATATTTTTCATATTCCGGACGTATCAGAAAGTTTAGCTCATCTGTTCTGACACCTATAAACTCATTGTCTTTCAATTCTGAAGGAATATTACTCATTGGATAAATAATAAATACTTCCTTAAATTCAGGAGCCACTTCCTCTAGCTCTTTACCATCACAGTTATAATCTGTAATGACTTTGTTGATTTCACCAATTCCTGAGAACTTTCTGGCTATAGCTACATAAAGAAGTCTTCCATCCTTTCTGATTTCAACGCCGGGAACAGGTTTTATCCCATGATCTTCACATTCTTTTTTAAAATCATAAATCCCTGTCACCGTATTGATATCGGTAAGCACAAGCTCTTTGATGCCTAAAGTTTTGGCCTGTTCCACTAATTGTTTTATCGATAATGTGCCATAGCGAAGACTATGATATGAATGGCAGTTGAGAAACATACTCTGTTGATTTTAAAATTTTACTTCCCGAAATCAAAACCTGAAGCTCTTCCGACGGCATCAGATCCGAAGCGGTTCTTAAGATAATCCATTGTTTGATATAAACTCATTTGTTCCTCGGTATCTTCAAATAAATTCATCTGATGATTTCCGTGTACCAATCCTGTAAACCGTAATCCTATGAGCCGAAGTCTCATTCTTCGGGTATAAGCTTTGTTAAAAAGATCAAGTGCTACCCTAGACAAAGTATGATCTGCCGATGTATAAGCCACTTTGCATTGTTTGGTTTCCGTATCAAAATTGGCATAGCGTATTTTTACGGCAACTGTAGAAGTCAGCCATTTTTCTTTTCTCAGCTGATACGCTAATTGTTCAGCCATGCCTGCCAATAATCTCTTTAATTCTACAATATCCATCGTATCTGAAGTGAATGTCCTTTCCGTAGAGATCGATTTTCGTTCTGAATAAGGAATCACCGGATTTTCATCTATGCCATTGGCTTTTTTCCAGAGTTCACGGCCGTTTTCACCAATCATTTGCTGAAGAACAAGAAGTGGCATCTCAGATAGCGTATGAATAGTACGGATCCCTACCCGGGAAAGAAGTTGAAATGTTTTGTCCCCTACCATGGGTATTTTTTTTACCGACAAAGGATCAAGAAATGGTTTGATTTCCTGAAGTTTAATTTCCATTCTTCCGGGTTTTGCTTCTCCGGTTCCTATTTTGGAAACGGTTTTATTGGCAGATAATGCAAAGCTTATCGGAAGTCCTGTTTCCTTGAGAATCGAAGCTGCAATTTCTTCCGTCCATTGATAACACCCGAAAAATTTGTCCATACCGGAAAGGTCCAGGTAGAATTCGTCGATACTGGCCTTTTCCATTACCGGAACTTTATTTTGGATAATTTCTGTAACCAGATGTGATAAATTAGAGTACATTTCATGATCACCCCTAATGACTTTAGCGTCAGGACAAAGCCTCAGGGCCATTCGTATCGGCATCGCTGAGCGAACTCCGAATTTCCTGGCTTCATAGGAACATGAGGCTACTACTCCACGGTCGCCACCTCCTATGATCAGAGGGATTCCGTTAAGCTGAGAGTTATTACGCCTTTCACAGGATACAAAAAAAGTATCCAGATCCATATGTACAATTGCACGTTCCATGGTACAAATTTAGTTACGTTTTTGAACAAAATTTGTATTTTTGTTGATATATTTTGTAACAATGTCAATTTTCTCAGATAACATAAGGTTTTTAAGAGGTAAGAAAGAAAAAACTCAACAAGAGTTGGCCGATTCTTTAGCGATTACCCGCTCAAGGTATGTTGCGTATGAAGATGGCAGATCGGAACCGCCCATCGAATTGATTGTAAAGATTTCTAAACTTTTTCATGTTAGTATTGACCTGCTGGTGTCTGTAGATATCAGGAAATATCCTGTAGAAGAAATACTTAAGCTGCCCGATAACAGGATTGTTCTGCCCGTGATAGTAGATCATTCCGGTAATAATGTGATAGAAATTGTTTCTCAAAAGGCATCAATGGGATATCTGGAAGGCTATAGTGATGTGGGATATATTGAAAACCTTCAACGGGTCACACTCCCCTTTTTAGCAAATGGAAAGTACAGAGCTTTTCCTGCAGATGGAGACTCTATGCCACCTTTTAAGAATGGTTCCTATATCGTAGGAAAATATGTAGAACAAATAGATGATCTGAAACCGGGAAAAACCTATGTTTTTATTACCCTGAACAATGGAATTACCTATAAACGCTTTGCTGGCAGATCAGGTAATAAGATCAGTGTGACAGCAGACAACGTATTCTATGAACCTTATGACATTCCGGTTGAGGAAATTGTAGAAGTATGGCAGTATGCTTCAGGGATTTTTCCTGCAGATTTTGAGCCGGATCACTCAGAGCAGGCTGATATTAAGGAAATGTTTTTTGAACTTAAAAAAGATATCCGGGAACTGGAAGATAAAGTTTCCGGAAAAAGTAAATGATTTTTAATAATGGAACAACTTAGCTTATTCAACACAGAAGATTATTATCAGTTTCCGAAAGAATTGCTGGAATATACAGAACACTTTTTGACAGAAAATGAGGCTTCCGAACTTGTTGATCTTTTAATGGAAAAAGTTCCCTGGAAGCAGAGGACACAGAAAATGTATGATAAAATGGTGTTAACTCCGCGTTTAACGGCATGGTATGGTGATGAAAAGAAGACCTACCAGTTGGGAGATAATCGCTTTGTTGCTCATCCATGGCTGCCGGAACTGCTGGAGATCAAAAACCGGATTGAAAAATCTACAGGGTACACATTCAATTCAGTGTTGTTGAACTTGTATCGTGATAAAAATGATTCTGTAGCCTGGCATCGCGACAAGGAAAGTCAGCTGGGAAACCGCCCTGTCATTGCTTCGGTAAGTCTTGGGCAAACCCGGAATTTTGATTTCAGGAGTGTAGATGATCATTCCAACAAATACAGTCTGCCTTTGCCTCACGGTTCTTTGCTGATTATGAAAGGTGATCTCCAGATGAACTGGGAACATCGGATTGCCAAATCTGTTTTACCTATGAAGCCGAGAATTAATATGACTTTCCGATTAGTCAGATAACTCACGGTTTCATTGGCAATGTTGAAGAAACATATTATTTTTAATCGCAAAGAATGATGACTCAAATGTTTAAACTTGGTCAGATAAAACCGTTGTTATCGGTGAAAACAATATTTTGTCAAGCTGATAACAACGGATGAATTATTATATTTTGACCTTCACTCCCACCGAAATATTGATTCCTGCCATTGGACTCAGGAATTTCATTTGAGAATTTTGAAGTCTGGCTTCTGTATTTAAAAGGTTATTTCCTGTAATATAATATTCTATACTACCCATTTTCAAACTGTTGTCTTCATAAGCAATACGGGCATTAAGAAGTGAAAATGCAGGCATCGGAAGTTCAGGATTAATATTTTTTCCTAAATATTTTTGTTTTAAATAATGATCCAGGCCTACGTTGATGCTAAAATTCTGTATACTTCCTGTCAGGTTGAATCCAAAACGGCTCGTAGGCATATTGGGCATATAATCCCCGTCACTCCATTTTCTGATAGAACTGTCGGCAACACTGATGTTTCTCACCAGGTCATAATAGGAGCCAATTTCCCATTTTCCGAACTTCTGAAGATCCATTTTATAGGCTGCTTCAGCTTCAATTCCGTTAATTTCTGTATCATCAGAACGCCATTCTTTAACCAGAAAAACTTCCCGTGACAATCCGGTATGCGCCAGATAGATATAATTTTTATAATTGGTGTGATACCAATTGGCAGACAAGCGAACATTTTTTAAATTAAGCCCACCTCCTATTTCTATGGTTTTTGCGATTTCTTTATCCAGTCTGTCATCTCCGTTTTCTTCGGTAAGGATAGCGAAATGGTTGTTTCCTGAATACAATTCATTCACTTCAGGCGCTCTTTCCGAGTGGTTGTATTGTACTTTCAGGTAAGCTTTTTTATAGATATTCCACTGTGCAGCTGCCTGAAACTGATTAAGGGTAAAGTCCCTTCCGGTGAGTTTTCCTCCAGACATTCCGCGGCTTCTTTTATAGGTATTATCGGCTTCAGCCTGGCGTTGCACATGATCGTTCCGGTACCCAAAGTCAAATTCAAGGAAATTAAAATCAAGATGCTGCATAGTGAAAAATCCAATCTCCCGGCTGATTGTATTCGGTAAATACCTTTGGCTTCCACTGCCTTCCATATCTCTGTATTGTACTTCCATTCCGGTGGTTCCGGTTAGAAATTTCATTTTCTGCTGGGTAATTTCCAGGCGGCCGTTGTGTTGTTGTACGTTAAACTGATTGGCTCTATATCTTTCAAGAAGTTCCATGTTTTTTGAAAATACACCCATATAATTCAGTTTGATACTGGCAATCGGAAAGTTATTAAACTTGTAAGCAGATTCAAACATCGCTTTATGAGACAGACTTTTTATATTAATCGGTAAATATTCGATCTTTTTTTGAGGTTTTCCATGAGAATGTGCCGGCATTTTGGGCATGGCATAACCGGGAACTCCAAAATAGGAATAAGAATTCTGGTAAGCTCCTCCGAGGTAAAATGATTTTCCGATATAACTCGTTCCGATATAAAATGAGTTGCTTTCTGAATGGCTGTTGGAAATGATGCCGTCTTTTATCGGAACAATATCATTAATACTGTTTACCTCGCTTCTGTAACGGTCTTTTGAAGGATCCTGGCCAGGAACATATTTGTCATTCTTGGGATTAGGATAATATTTGCCATCCGAAGGATTGTAATATGTAGGGCTGAATGTGTAAAGATCATCTTGTGAAAGTTCATATTCTATCATATGATCAATTGCAAACTGACTGATATAGGGAAAAAGACTCGTATTGAGAACATTTCTGGAATCAACATTGAGCTGGCAAAGCGACTGTAAGATGCTGTTGAATCCCACCAGATTCGGGTCATAACATCTGCCGTCTTTAGATTTTCCGGGAATTCTGACAATTTCCTGCTTTTGGTTACTTGCTCCAACGGTTAACACCCAGTTCTTGGCTATGGTACCCTTTGCTGAAAATGCCTGCCGCTGCCCACTGTTACTACCTCCTTCAAGAAGTGCTTTAAAATTAAAATTCTTTGAAGGAAGCTGCCGGGGAATATAATCGGTCTCAACATCTATGGCGCCTCCAATGGCTTTTCCACCATATAAAACCGAAGCTGAATTTTTGTAAACCGTTATACTTTGAACATTATCCATTTCAATATCCATATTAAAATCAGGACTTATTCCTGAAAGATCATTAACGGCAGTTCCGTTTTCCAGTACTTTTACCCTGTTTCCGCTTAAACTTCTGATAACCGGTGCACCCGCATTTGGGCCATAACCGGAGTTTTGTATCCCTGGAATTTTACTTAATGTCTCTCCCAATGTATTCGATTGAATGAAATCTAATGTTTTTCTGGTGACTGTAACTGCATCGTGATTCAATTTGCCCTGAATATCGACAGATTCTATGTCCTGTACCTCTTTTTTAGGCGTTTGTTTCTGAGCTTTCAAAACAGGAGAAAAAGAAATAAGACTTCCTCCCATCAAAAAAATAACGGCTTTTTTCATGTGCATATGCTTAAATAATCAGGCAAAGCTAGATAATTTAATTTTTTATCGCAACAATGTTGCATTAAAAATAAATACGTATAAAAGAAATCAGTTATAAAAGTTGAGGTAAGACTGGAATATTAAGACGTAAATAATTTTTTTAAATTTTATGCAAAGAATTTTAGTATCTGTAATTGCATTTTTAAAAGGACTAACGTTGGATCAATTCATTGATTATAAGCTTTGTCAGTAACTTTGCTGCTTGACTTTTGTGCATAAAAAAACCGCTCTTTTCAGAGCGGTAATAATTCTTAATTTTTGTTGATCCTAGCAAGTTCTAGCCCCACAGTTAAGTACTTTAAGGTAAATAACGTGGTTAACTTCGCACTGTACCTGGCAAAGTCCGTTTTCAAGAACGTTAACAACACCGCTAACAGTACCTCCTACAACACCTCCGATTCCTCCAACGATACCTCCAACAGCGCCAACAACACCTCCGATTAAGTGTCCGATTGGATCAAGTAGTCCTTCTCCTGAAATTGATTTCAATTCGTTTCTGTCTAATTTTTTTAAGTTTTTCATAACTATAATTTTATATGATTAATACATCACGAATATAGGAATAATAACAATACGATGGTATATTTTTTTGAATAAATTAATGTATTATTTATATAATTTAATATTTCATTAATATAAAGGTGATTTGATATAAATATCATTTTGATTTATATGTGATTGATTTTCTAAATGTTAAAAATAATATGTCAAATTAAGAAATTTAGAGTTATTAATTTTCAAACAAATATTGTTTATTTATAAATATTCCTTAAAGTAGATAAAAGCATATAATCTTGGGTAATTCTGGGAAAAAGAAGTGATTTTGAACACCAAAATTTTGGCGAAATCAGTCATGAAAATTGAATTTGCTGATTTCCTTTGTGAAAACCGGTTCTTATTATTGATATAGGAAGCAAATTTTGTATTTTTGCTGACATACCTTTTATCAATGTCAATTTTTTCAAATAATATACGCTTTTTAAGAGCCAGGAGAAAAATCTCTCAACAAAATGTAGCCGATGAATTAGTAATCTCCAGGGTTCGATATTCTAAATATGAGAATGGAATTTCTGAACCTCCTATTGAGCTGCTGATAAAAATTTCAAAATATTTCCATGTCAGCATTGATCTGTTGCTATCTGTAGATATCGATAAATATCCAATGGACGATATGATGAAACTGCCGGATAACAGAATTGTACTTCCCGTAGCAGTAGATGATTTGGGAAATGATACAATTGAAATCATTCCTCAGAAAGCATCCATGGGATATCTGGAAGGATACAGCGATGTGGAATATATAGAAAGTCTTCAACGAATTGCACTGCCTTTCCTGACCAATGGAAAGTACAGAGCCTTCCCTGCTGACGGAGATTCTATGCCGCCGTTCAGAAGCGGTTCTTATATTGTAGGAAAATATGTAGAAGGCATCAGCGATTTGAAACCGGGAAAAACCTATGTTTTTGTAACATTGAACGATGGGATTACCTATAAACGTTTTAAGGAAAGAAAAGATAATGCAATCTGTGTAAGTGCAGATAATTCATTCTATGAAGCCTATGATATCCCGTTTGAAGAAGTAGTGGAAATCTGGCAGTATGCTTCGGGAATTTTCCCTGAAGATTTTGAACCGGGGGATTATGAAAGCTACAACTTTAAGGAAATGTTCCGCGAGCTGAGACAGGATATTAAAGACCTGGACCGTAAAGTATCCGGCCGCCGCAGAAAATCTTAATTGCTCTCACAAAAATCTGATCAACTTTCAAGATAATAAAAACCCTTTTCCAAAAAGCTTCGGAAAAGGGTTAAAAATCTCGGCTGTTATTGCCTCGTATATATCTAAACTATGAACAAAGAGGCAATAGCCTGAGCATCACTACCACTTAAAACTTCATCATAAGCTGCCGAACCTGCTGCTGCACCAAACAAATTTGCAGTATTAAATCCAGCCTGGTTGGTATTATCTTCACCTGCATACACAGGATTGGTTGCTGATGGCATATTCCCACCATTGGCGAGTTCTATCCATCCTTTATTGGCTCTCATTCTTCTTACCTGAGAAGCATGTCTGGCTTCCACCGAATGAATCTGTAAAGCAGCCTGTAAAACCACTTTATTAGACATTACATTTCCGGCCTGGCCTTTATATGCTCTTACTCCCGTATCTTCAAAAGCCTGAGCAAGAATAAGAAACTGGTTATAATCGGTAAACGGAGAAAAATTTCCGTTTGCTGTAAAATCAAAAGTTGGTTTTGCTCCGGGAGTTGTCCCTAAAGAGGTTAACGTACTTTTCAAAAAATTAACATGAGCAGATTCATGTTTTGAGATCTGCATAAAAACGGTTCTGTCTGCATTGGGAATTAATCCGGCAGCGGATAAGCCCATTCCGTAGTATTCGCTTTCAAGATATTCAAGGACTAAAGCCAGTTGTAAAGCATCCGTTAAAGTGCTTTTCAAAAAACTTCCGGTTACTTGAGGTTTTTGTGTTTCTGCCTTTACAGGAGATGCCATCATACCGGCAAGCCCAAGAGGAACTGAAGCTACAGCAGCTTTTTTTCCAAAGGCAGAGATATTGCTAATAGCGTCTAATCTTGTAGCTTCCGTAGTAAAGAATTTATCATTAGAAAGCTTATCTAGTAATTTAAGGATATTCATAATATTAATATTTGAGGGTGAATGGTTAATTAATACCTCTTTCTTTCCAGGTAAAAGATGTTTTTATAAATCCTCCTGCAGCCATTACAATATCTTTAGGTTCTTTGGCCAGGTCAAGTCCGTTTGCGTCTATTACGTCATCTCCTGAAAAATCTGCAGATCCGGGGTTGATCAGGTTTCGTATTGCCGATGCATGTCTGGCTTCTACTGAAACTATTTTACCGGCAATAACAAGATAATCGGGATTCGAAATATATTTTCCGGCTCCGTTATAAGCTGCTACTCCCGTATCTTCCAATGCTTTTGAAGTCGCTAAAACAGAATTCCTGTCATTAAAATTGACATTAGGATACTGGAATTCTAGTTTTGGGAGAACATTTTGTGTAACACCACTGATTGCCGCTTTGAAGAAGTCCCGGTGAACGACCTCATGATGATAGAGATCCGTGAAAATTTCCTTTTCAATACTGGAAATTCCTGAATAAAAATTATTGACAACTTTGGTATAGAAATCGGCTTCAAGCTGTTCCAGAGCGTAGGCATAATTTAAAATTCCAACATCACCTGTTCCCAGGTCAAAAACCTGATTGTTATTATCCGGAAATTGGAAATCATTATCATCACTACATCCTATCATCGTAAGTCCGGCGATAGCCAGTCCTACTCCACTTAGTTTCAAAAAGTTTCTTCTGTTGGTATCAAGGGTTGCACCCTGATTGGAAACGTGAATTGTTTTTTTCATAATATTAATTTTTAAGTGTTTGATTAGAAAAAACGAAAAAAACAGCATAAGGATATGCTGTTTTAAAACTATGGCATTAACACCGTATCTATTACATGAATTACTCCATTAGACTGATTTACATCAGCTATTGTAACTTTTGCACTATTCCCTTTAGCATCTTTTACATAAAGGTCTTTACCTTTTGTCCAGAATGTAAGTTCTTCACCCTGTACTGTTTTCATCATGCTTTTACCTTTTCCTGCTGCTACTGCTTCCCATATTTGCTTGGCACTATATTTACCGGCCAGAACATGGTAAGTTAATATTTTAGTAAGCATTGCCTTGTTTTCAGGTTTTACTAAGTTCTCTACTGTTCCTTTAGGAAGCTTTGCAAAGGCTGCATCTGTAGGTGCCAATACAGTAAATGGGCCAGCACTTTCCAGGGTTTCTACCAGACCGGCAGCTTTTACTGCGGCAACCAGCGTTTTGTGATCTTTAGAGTTCATTGCATTTTCAATGATATTCTTAGACGGGTACATGGCGGCTCCTCCTACCATAACTGTTTTTTCTTTCATCGTTTGTGCAGTTACCTTTCCACCGAATGCAAATGATAAAGTGACCATTGCTAAAACTGCGATTTTTGATTGTGTGTTCATTGCGTTGATTTTTTTTAATTATTATGAAGTATTTGTGTTCTTACTGTCATTTACGAGGATGGTTTTTATTTAGATTTAAAAAAACATGATTTTTATCATAAAATACTGTTAATCAGGTTAATATTTTTTATTGAATTTAATTTAAACCCCTATAAGATTGCTGTTTTCTGATTGTTTTAAAGAATAGCAAGACCTACATGGTATCCTTTTTAAAAATTTTCACATATTTCTCTGAAATATTGATTGATATAAAAGAATATTTAATTTTCACTTGTGATATCTATAATTTTACTACATTTGAACTGAAAAACAAGAACTATTAAAACAACCTACTCAGAAGAAGAACTTATCGTTTTACTTAAAGAAAAAAACGAAGTTGGTTTTCATTATTTGTATGACCATTATTCTGGGGCATTATATGGTGTGATCCTTCGGATCGTTCAATCTAAAGAATATACCGAAGAAATCATTCAGGATGTTTTTGTTAAAATCTGGAATTCAATCCAGCAATATGATTCTTCTAAAGGACGGTTTTATACATGGATGATTAATATTGCCCGCAATACGGCAATAGATTATCTGAAATCAAAAAGTTTTCAAAACAATCTTAAGAACCAACCGCTTCCGGATTTCGTATATAATACTACAGACTTTTCAATCTCTAATAATTCATCCGATTATATCGGGTTTAATAATGTGCTTGAAGGCCTGGAAACAGATAAGCAGGAACTTATTGATCTTGCCTATTATCAGGGATATACTCAAAATGAAATATCCGAAAAGCTAAAGATACCGCTGGGAACGGTAAAGACGAAAATGCGGAATGCATTGATGAAATTAAAAGATTTGCTAAAAGATTATCAATAAATTGAACACTAAAGAATACATATCATCCGGAATTATAGAATCTTATATTCTAGGCCATGCTTCTCCTGAGGAAGCGGGCATTTTGGAGTGTGTGATGAAAAATAATACTGAAGTAAAGACGGCTTTTGAAGAAGCTCAAAAAACTTTAGAAGAACTTGCCACAGCACAAGCTGTAACGCCTCCAAATGATTTAAAATCTAAGATTTGGGCTAAAATTCAACAGGAACAGACGGTTGAGGAAATAAAACCTGTCGTTTCTACAGATATTCCTGCTGCCAAGCCTCAGGAAGAAATTAAAATTCAGGGAAATAACAATTGGAAAATCTTTTCCATCGCGGCTTCTGTTTTATTTTTATTAAGTATTGCAGGCAATCTTTTCTGGATGAATAAGCAGTCCGGGACAAAAGAGGAAATAGCAAAGATGAAGACAGAAAAGCAATCTCAGGAGTTGGCAATGCAAAAGATGAATCAGAAAATGAAGATGTTTTCCAATCCGGAAATGCAGATGGTCATGCTGCAGGGAGTAGAAAAACATACTGATTCTAAAGCTATTGTATTTTGGGATAAAAAAACGAAGGAAGTTTATTTAAATGCTGAAAGTCTTCCAAAAGCTCCTGAAGGAATGCAGTACCAGCTTTGGGCCATTGCAGACGGAAAACCGGTAAGCGCCGGAATGTATACTGACGAAAAAGACAGCAAAATAGCACTGGCTAATATTCCAAAAGCACAGGCTTTCGCAATAACACTTGAAAAACAAGGTGGAAGCAATGTCCCTACCATGGAAAATATGTATGTAATGGGCGGAGTTTAGCATTGACAAAATAAAAACCCGGAATTTCTTCCGGGTAATCAAATATCGGATTGTAAAAAAATGGAAAATCCTGTTCGTCTTCCATTGTGTTTTCACTCTTAAAGAATGAACAATATTTATTATTCTCCTTTAAAATGAGGTTGTCTTTTTTCTATAAAAGCGCTTATCCCTTCATGATGATCGGTTGTTGTAAACAATTCTCCGAATAAAGCTGCTTCCTGCTGTAATCCTTCTTTAATATGAAGTTCAAATCCTGTATTCAGCGATTGTTTTGCTTTAGCTACGGCGACAGGTCCCCTTGATGCAATGGTTTCAGCGAGTTTCTGAGCTTCATTTAATAATTCTTCAGGAACGATGACACGGTTTACAAAACCAAATTCCTTACACACTTCTGCTGAATAAAATTCTCCGGAAAAAACCATTTCTCTCGCTTTATATAATCCTACAGCCCTGGGCAAACGTTGGGTACCCCCGAAACACGGCAGCAGGCCCAAAGTTACTTCAGGTAATCCGAATCTGGCTTTTTCACTGGCCAATATAATGTCACAGGACAAAGCTAACTCACATCCGCCACCCAATGCAAAGCCGTTTACCGCAGCAATTACGGCAAATGGTAATTCTTCAATGGCATTGAAGGCTGTTTGTGCTGCTATCGAAAAATCTTCTGCCTGCTGTGGAGTCATTTCCTGCATGGCTTTGATATCCGCTCCGGCGACAAAGGCTTTTTCTCCGGAACCGGTAATAATTAATACACGAATATCTCTGTCAGATTTAATGTGCTCTGCAAAGAGTTTCAGTTCTTTTAAAACCTGTTCATTTAAAGAGTTTAATGCCTGCGGTCTATTAATGGTTAAAAGACCGATGTGATTATTTTGTTGATATACCAGTGTTTCGAAATTCATTTTGTTGACTTTAAAAATTAAACCTGAAAGTGATTTTAAAAGCTAAAATAGTATGTCCAGCTTTTAAAGTTCTTTATTTAAGAATTGTATAATACTTGAAAAATCTATTTTCCCGTTTCCGGCTTCACTCCACATTCTGTAAAGATTTAAGGCCGCATTACCCAAAGGAGTCGATGTTTTTGATTCTAATCCCGCTTCTGCTGCCAATCCTAAATCCTTGGTCATTAAATCTACTGCAAATCCTCCCGAATATTCTTTGGATGCCGGAGCATTTTCCATCACTCCGGGATAAGGATTATAGACTTCTAATGACCAGTTTTTACCGGAGCTTTTCTGCATAATCTCACTGAGCACTTTAGCATCCAGACCATGTCTGGTTCCCAGATTAATCGCTTCAGAAGTTCCGATCATATGAATGGCTAATAACATATTATTACAAATCTTGGCTACCTGTCCGGCTCCTGAATTTCCGGCATAAAAGATATTCTGACCCATACATTTCAGGATGGGACGTGCCTTTTCATAATCTTCCTGCTTGCCGCCTACGATAAAGGTTAAAGTTCCTGCTTTAGCACCATTGGTACCTCCGGAAACGGGAGCATCAATCATTTTACATCCTTTGGAGCAAGCCAGCTCAGCCACTGAACGGGCTGTCACCGCATCAATCGTACTGCTGTCAATAATTAAAGTATTGGATTTCAGTTGACTGATGAACTCTTCCGAATACAATTCCGCAACATGTTTACCAGAAGGCAGCATCGATATCACTACATCTGCTTCTTTAGTGGCTTCCAGTGCTGAATTTGCAGTTTGTCCACCGGCAGAAGCCAGCGCTTTTAAAGCTGAATCTGAAAGATCAAAACCAACAACGGTATGACCCTTTTTTACGAGGTTGGCCGCCATTGGACCACCCATATTTCCTAATCCTATAAATGCTATTTTTGACATTTTTTTAGTTAAAAGTTAAAAGTTTTTAAAATCTTGTCAGAACCACTACAAAGAACCTGGAAGGTTAAAGTTTTTCACTTTCCTCTTTCAACTTTCCACTTTTAAGTATCAATTTAAAATAGGAGTCTATCCATTCTTCGGTAATATCATCCCATGTTGCGGGATTCCATTTTGGAGAGAGATCTTTATCAACCAATAAAGCTCTTACTCCTTCTGCAAAATCAGGATGAAGACAGCACTGGCATGAAAGATTCAATTCTGAATGAAAGACTTCTTCTAAGCTTAGATTTCTGCCCTGCTGTAATTGTCTGAAAATGATATGTGCTGAGCTGGGAGATCCTGCTTCAAAGCTTTTTATCCCATTGTTGATCCATTCGTCTTTATCAGGATGATGGGTTAAAATATTTTTAAACTGTTCAACAGATTCTACACCTTCAAATTGCCTGATAAAATACTGATGACCGGCTGCCTGTGATTCAGGAACCGTATGATCTTCAGAAGCTGAATTCAGAATCCCGGAGACTATTTTGTAAGGATCCCCTTTCCAGCTGGTTTGTTCTAAAGCGTTTATAATATTTTGTTTTGAAGACGATTCCACATAATAATCTGCCAGACCTAAAAAAAGGCAGTCAGCACCATCTAATCGCGCTCCTGTCAGCCCAAGATAGATTCCATAAGCTGAAGGCATTTTATTCAAAAACCAGGTACCTCCTACATCAGGATAAAGTCCGATCGTAATTTCCGGCATAGCCAGTTTGCTTTTTTCGGTAACAATACGATGGGAAGCTCCTACCATTAAGCCTATTCCGCCACCCATGACAATACCGTGCCCCCAGACAATGACAGGTTTCGGGTAAGTATGGATATCAAAATCTACCTGATATTCTTTAGAAAAGAAATCATAACAATCCTTCGGAACCTTGGTGTGATCAATATTTCTTTGATCGATTATGGCATCATAAAGCTTTCGGACATCTCCTCCGGCACAGAATGCTTTTTCACCGGCACCCTGAAGGAAAATGCAGACTATTTCATCGGAAGTTTTCCAATCGGTTAACACCGTCTGCAATTCT
Organism: Chryseobacterium lactis; assembly: GCF_003815875.1. Taxonomy (NCBI): domain Bacteria; kingdom Pseudomonadati; phylum Bacteroidota; class Flavobacteriia; order Flavobacteriales; family Weeksellaceae; genus Chryseobacterium; species Chryseobacterium lactis. The sequence continues at coordinate 4,096,040 of NZ_CP033924.1, read as the reverse complement.
TCAATCATCGGTAATGACAGGGAATTAAGTGTTTTTTCGGAGTTCAGTGTGATAAACCCTACTCTATTTTTTATCTTGGTTGCTATCCAATTCATTTTGTTTCGTTGAAATTAAAATTGATGTGAAAACGATATTTTCGTCCTGTTTTAAACTTTTGTTAGTGATTTTTACTAAAATAAGTTATCTGATCTGAACCGTTGCTCCTTCTTCCAGAATTTTTCTGGAAATTACCAGCTTCATGATTTCATTAGTTCCTTCCACAATCTGATGTACTCTTGCATCGCGCATCAGCCGTTCTACCGGGAAATCCTGCGTACAGCCATAGCCACCTAATATTTGAAGGGCTTCATTACAGATATTAAAACACATATCTGTAGCCAGTCTTTTGGCCATGGCACAATAGGTTGTCGCATTTGGATCTTTGGAATCGAGTTTAAAAGCTGCTAAATGTATCATTTGCCGGGCAGCTACCAATTCGGTTGCCATATCCGCCATTTTAAACTGAAGCGCCTGAAATTGAGCAAGTGATTTTCCAAACTGCCGCCTTTCATGCATATACTTTTGTGCCAGGCTGATGGCACCTTGTGCAGCTCCTACAGAACATGTTCCGATATTAATACGGCCACCGTCCAGCCCTTTTAATGCAATTTTAAAACCTTCACCCAATTCTCCGAGGAGAAAATCCTCATCTACTTCCACATGATCAAGAAATACAAAACGGGTAGGTTGCGTATTCCAGCCCAGTTTTTTTTCTTTTTCCCCAAAACTGATCCCTTTTGTTTGAGCGGGTACAATAAAAGCACTGATTCCATTGGCTCCAGATTCTCCCGTTCGAGCCATCACAATCAGGATATCGCTTTCTCCGGCTCCTGAAATAAATGCCTTAGTTCCATTGATGATATATTTGTTTCCTTTTTTAACTGCTGTCGTTTTAAGAGCGGCTGCATCTGATCCGGAACCCGGTTCAGTAAGGCAATAAGAACCTAATAATCTGCCGGAAGCAAGTTTGGGACAAAGCTCTTTTCTTATTGTATCTTTTCCAAATTCATCAATCATCCATGAAACCATATTGTGAATGGTAATATATGCTGTGGTCGACGGGCAGGCTGCAGCCAGTTCTTCAAATATAATGGCGGCATCCAGCCTCGACAATCCTAAACCTCCGGAATTTTCTCTGGTATAAATTCCGCAAAACCCCAATTCTCCAGCCCTCGTTATAGCTTCCCTTGGAAATATTTTTTGGGCATCCCATTCGGAAGCAAAAGGAAAAAGTTCTTTTTCGGCAAATCTTCTTGCAGCATCCTGAAAGGCGTGTTGTTCTTCATTAAGGTTAAATTCCATCTTAGTGAGTTGAAAATTAAAAGTTAGAAATTGAAAATGTCTTGATTGAAAGTTGAAAACAATTATTTACCACTTTCCACTTTCAATTATTTCAGACTGATCGTCATATTCACATTACCTCCCGGAACATCTTCCTCGAACCAGCGGGCAGTAATGGTTTTTGTTTCTGTGTAAAAACGAACGCCCTGTTTACCATAAGAATGCAGATCGCCAAAGAAAGATTTTCTCCAGCCTGTAAAAGAGAAAAACGGAAGCGGAACAGGAATAGGAAGATTGACCCCGATTTGCCCTACTTCAATTTCGTGCTGGAATTTTCTTGCGGCAGCTCCTGAATTGGTGAATATAGAAGTTCCGTTACCATAAGGATTGGCATTGATAATTCGGATAGCTTCATTTAAGGTTTGAGCTTTTAACAGTAATAATGCAGGGCCAAAAATTTCTTCTTTATAAATATCCATTTCAACAGATACATTGCTAAATAAAGTTGGTCCTACAAAATATCCGTTTTCATATCCTTCCACATGGCAGTTGCTCCCGTCTAACAATACTTCTGCTCCCTGATCATAGGCTGTTTTGATTAATCTTACCACCTTTTCTTTGGATTGTTTATTGATCAGGGGGCCATATGCTGCAGATTCATCCGACCATACTCCAGGTTTGATCGTACTTAAAGCAGCTTTAATATCATTCACCCAATGTTGCGCTTCTCCCACCAGAACAGCAACACTGATTGCCATGCATCGCTGACCGGCAGCTCCACAAGAAGCTCCAACCAAATTGTTGATCACCTGCTCCTTATTGGCATCAGGCATTACTACCATATGATTTTTTGCACCACCAAAGGCCTGAACCCGTTTCAAATTGGCTGTTCCCGTACGGTATACATGTTCAGCCACCGGAACCGATCCCACAAAAGAAATCGCTTTTATTTCCGGATGATTCAGGATATGATTGACCTGGTCTTTAGATCCATGAACAATATTTAAAACGCCTTTAGGAAAGCCAGCCTGTAGAAACAGTTCTGCCATTTTTATGGAAGTCATAGGTGTTTGTTCAGAAGGTTTTAAGATAAAAGTATTACCACAAGCAATTGCCATGGGGAACATCCATAAAGGAATCATAGCCGGAAAGTTGAAAGGCGTAATTCCTGCACAGACTCCAAGGGGTTGGATGTAACTGTAGGTATCTACACCTCTGGCTACATTTTCTACCGTTTCACCCATCATCAAAGTGGGAATGTTACAGGCATGTTCTACGACCTCGATTCCTCTCCACACATCTCCCATTGCATCGGCAAAAGTTTTTCCGTTTTCTTCAGACAGAATTTCAGCGATCTCTTTTTGATGCTCTTTTAAAAGCTGCTGGTACTTAAGAAAGAATCTTGCTCTTTCCGGAGTGGCTACTTCTTTCCATGTTTTAAAAGCTTCCTGAGCACTTTCTATCGCTTCATCTATCTCTGATAAAAGCGTTAAAGGAACTTCTGCAAGTACTTCTCCGGTAGCCGGATCTTCTACCGGAAGGTGTTCCGTAGTTTTACTTTCCAGAAAGTTTCCATTGATTAATATTTTTACTTTTTGTGACATATTTTTTAGAATTGAAAAATGGAAAGTTGAAAAGTGATTCATAAAATAAAATTCCTTCAACTTTCCATTATTATTTAAATTACCAATAAATCAACAAATTCATTGACATTAAGGTTGATCAGTGTATCATATTCCAATGAATTTTCCAGGACGAGTTTTTGCTGCTTTTCCGGGAAAATACGGGCTAAATTGATCTTATATTTTTTGATCAGCTCTGGAATTCCCTCCTCTCTTCTTCGCTGGTGCCCTATCGGATATTCTACAACGATTTCATCCAGTATAGTTCCGTCATTCAGTTCAACAGTTAATGCATTGGCAATGGAACGTTTTTCAGGATCGTGATAATCTTTAGTAAATTGAATATCTTCTACACATTCGATTTTATCGCGAAGAATATCAATTCTGGCGTCTGAAGCAATGCTATCTTCATAATCTGCGGCAGTGAGCCTTCCGTGAATCATTGGAACGGCAACCATGTATTGAATACAGTGATCGCGGTCTGCGGGATTATTTAAAGGGCCTTTTTTATCGATGATACGGATGGCAGCTTCGTGGGTACGTATCGTAATTTTTTTAATGTCATCTGTTGTTTTTCCAAGGTCTTTTAATCGTGAATGTAATGTCATTGCCGCTTCTACTGCTGTCTGAGAGTGAAACTCTGCAGGGAAAGATATTTTGAACAATACATTTTCCATTACATAAGAGCCGTAATCTCTCTGAAATTTAAATTCGTTTCCTTTGAAAGAAACATCATAGAATCCCCATGTCTTGGCAGTTAAAACAGAAGGATATCCCATTTCGCCTGTTTTTGCGATCAAGGCAAGGCGAACTGCTCTTGAAGTTGCATCACCGGCAGCCCAGGATTTGCGGGAACCGGTATTCGGAGCATGACGGTAGGTTCTCAATGATTGCCCGTCTACAAAGGCTAATGAAACGGCATTGATCAGCTCATCCCGCGTTAGTCCGATCAGCTTTCCTACTACCGCCGTAGAAGCAAGCTTTACCAATAATACATGATCTAAACCTACTTTATTGAAGGAATTTTCAAGTGCAATTACTCCCTGGATTTCGTGAGCCATAATCATTGCTTCCAATACCTGTTTCATTTGTAAAGGTGCTTTTCCTTCTGCAATATGGGTTCTTGACAACCAGTCTGCAGTGGCTAAAATACCTCCTAAATTATCTGAGGGATGTCCCCATTCGGCAGCCAGCCAGGTGTCATTAAAATCCAGCCAGCGGATGATCGCTCCAATATTGAAGGCCGCCTGTACAGGATCCAGCTGAAATTGAGTACCCGGCACTTTGGCTCCATTAGGAACAATGGTACCCTTTACAATAGGACCTATCAATTTAGTGCATGCAGGATAAGTTAATGCTTCCAATCCGCAGCCAATAGTATCTAAAAGACAATAATGCGCCGTTTTCCAGGCTAAGTCATTTTTTATTTCATAGTTTAAAACATAATCCGCAATATCTGCCAATACTTTATCCGGTTGCGGTCTTTCATTTGAAATGTGTGAACTCATTGTATAGTTTTAATTTAGTGGAAAGTTTAAAGTGAGAAATGTTGATATTCCAGCCACTTTAAAATTCTGATTTTCAATTATTTTCTGTTGTTGATCGGTACAAATTCTTTATTTTCAGGACCTGTATAATTGGCACTTGGCCGTATTATTTTTCCATCTTGTCTCTGTTCGATAATATGGGCGCTCCATCCTGTTACTCTTGAAATGACAAATAATGGAGTAAACATAAGGGTTGGCACTCCCATTAAATGATAGGATACAGCAGAAAACCAGTCCAGATTCGGGAACATTTTCTTCTCTTCCCACATGATCGTTTCCAATCTTTCTGCAACATCAAAAAGCAACATATCACCAGCTTCTTCCGAAAGTTCCTTTGCGACTTTTTTAATCACTACATTTCTAGGGTCGGATATTGTGTAAACCGGATGTCCAAATCCGATAATAACTTCTTTACCGGCAATTCGCTGGCGAATATCCTGTTCTGCTTCGTCCGGAGAATTGTAACGGCTTTGAATTTCAAATGCCACTTCATTAGCCCCACCATGTTTAGGACCTCTTAAAGCACCAATAGCTCCTGTAATGGCAGAATAAATATCAGAACCTGTTCCTGCAATAACGCGGCTGGTAAAAGTTGAGGCATTAAATTCATGCTCTGCATACAAGTTTAATGAGATCTGCATAGCTTTTGTCCAGGATTCTGAAGGTTTCTTCCCGTGTAACAAGTGTAAGAAATGGCCGCCGATAGTATCGTCATCTGTTTCTACATCGATCTCTTTACCGTTGTGAGTATAGTGATACCAATACAACAAACCTGAACTGAAAGAAGCTAATAATTTGTCAGCAATATCCCTGGCTCCAGCCATATTATGGTCGTCTTTTTCCGGCTGAATACTACCGATTGCCGATACCATAGAACGCATGACATCCATAGGATGCGCTGCTGCAGGAATACTTTTCAGAATATTTCTTACGGAATGAGGCAACCCTCTTAAAGATTTCAACTTAGCCTTGTAATTTTTCAATTGCGCTTCGGTAGGTAAATGACCATATATTAAAAGATAGGCCACTTCTTCAAATTGAGTTTTCTCAGCAAGATCCAGGATGTCATATCCTCTGTAGTGAAGATCATTTCCGCTTTTGCCGACACTGCACAGAGCGGTATTGCCGGCTGCTACTCCTGAAAGGGCTACGCTTTTTTTTGGTTTGAAGGTTGGTTCATTACTTGTTGACATCATTATTCTTTTTAAAAAGGTTATCTAATTTTTGTTCATAATCATGGTATCCGATGCTTGTATACAATTCTTCCCTGGTTTGCATCGTGCTGAGTACATGAGCTTGTGTACCATCTTTCCGGATATGTTCGAATACATTTTGAGCCGCTTTGTTGGCTGCACGGAAAGCAGATAACGGATAGAGGATTAATCCTACTCCGGCATTTTTAAGCTCATCAACAGTGTACATCTTTATCATTCCAAATTCTGTGATATTGGCTAATACAGGAATTCCTGTAGCCTCTACAAATTTTCGGTAAAAACTTAAATCAGGAACAGCTTCTGCAAAAATGAAGTCGGCTCCGGCATTTTTATAAGCTACTGCTCTTTCTATCGTTTTTTCTAATCCTTCACCTGCAAAGGCATCTGTTCTGGCGCCAATTACAAAATCATCGTCCGTTCTGGCGTCTACAGCAGCTTTTAACCTATCCGACATTTCTTCTTTGCTTACAATTTCTTTTCCGGGACGGTGGCCGCAACGTTTGGCTCCCACCTGATCCTCAATGTGTAAAGCAGCAGCACCGGCTTTGATAAGAGATTTGACTGTTCTGGCTACATTAAATGCTGAAGGCCCAAATCCTGTGTCTACATCCACCATTAAAGGCAGATCGCATACGTTGGTAATCCGTTGGATGTCGATTAAAACATCTTCAAGAGTAGTGATTCCCAGATCAGGAATTCCTAACGACCCGGCAGCAACTCCTCCTCCTGAAAGGTAGATTGCATTAAAGCCTGTCTGTTGTGCCAGTAATGCATGATTGGCATTGACAGTTCCTACAATCTGAAGAGGGTTTTCTTTTTTCATGGCTTCCCGAAATCGTAATCCGGGAGACCCTGAGCGTTCATTTTTAGTCATTTTAATATGTATAATTTAGTTGAATAGATGTAGCAGAAAATTATTTGTATAGGGATAGCCGGCTGGAAAAACCGACCCAATTAAAATATGAATGAGGGCAAAAATTTAAACCTAAAAAGCTTATTTTAAATGATTTTCCTATCTCTACCTGATAATTCAGATCGGGATGAATGTAATATCGTGTTTGCATATCCTCAATTTTTTAATGGTTAAACCTGTAAAAATTCTTATTGAGCTTCACGATAACTTTAAGGGAAAAGAAAATTGAAGAAAGGGAAATACGATAAATAGACACAATAATGCAGCTTTACTGCAATATTTATCTAAAAACGAATAACATGATTAGAAATATTGTTTCACAATGTTATCTGTACCGTATCATACCTGACTATAAGCTTCAGACCGCGAAAGCATCGTCAATTCGAAATAGGCAGGTCTCCTGACTTGTAACAGTTTTTATCGTCCTTCCCATTTACCGGAGCAAACAGTGGACATGATTGGATAAAAACCTTGGTGTTACTTACAGTTGCGCGACAGTTCGTGATTTGCACACGATTCCCTTTTAATACACGGCTAAGTGTAACCAGTTTCGGTTGATAAAGAAGGTGTTAAGAACTCCTTGGTGGTAAATATAGCCATTTTATTGAAACAGCCGCACCGGGATTTGTTTTTTATTGTAAAAAAGCTTTAAACCATTGAAAATATGAGGGATATTTTGTTTTTATCTTTTGTTTTTATAAGTAAAAAGCAATCAATTTTGGAAATGTTTATAATTTTTTAACACCAAAATTATGCGATGAATAAAAGATGATAATGTACCTTTTATTTTTTTGAGCAAAATAATATTAAATATTTATGAATTTTTAAAATAGATTTCAACCTTTTGGATGATTCGAATTAAAAGTACTTTTTATTTATTCTTTTTGAAAAAGATATTCAATCTGATTTCAAGTTATAAAAATGACACTTCATCGCCATGAATATACACTTGGCTTACAAAACGTACAGATTGTATAATTAAAATAAGTTGCTTTGTCATGAAAAAACCAACAAAATGTCGAAGGAAAAGTATAATTTAAAAAGTAAGCTGGAATACACTTTTCTGGGAATCGGAACATTATGTTTAGTAGGAGTTCCGATTCTTTCTTTTATGGATTTTCCGGATAAGGCGGCCACGGTTTTAGTGATATTGATTATTGGTGAAGCTTTATTCCTCATCACCATTACTTTATCGGGAAAAGATTATATGGAAAAAATAAAAGAATCGCTGTCTGAATTCTTCTTTTTTAAAAGGAAAAAAAGATAAAAAAAGACAGAAAAAGTCGGTTAAACCACTTTTTCTGTCTTGCAAGAATTGTTATAAAGAAGATATATATACTTCTATTTTTGTTCCGTCATAATTAAAGGTTCCGTCTTCGTTCATTTTGCCTAAAACCCAGCTTAGATCTACAGCTTCATTCCATCCTGATCCCAGCTTAAAGCCATTTACAGATCGGATATAATCCATATTTCCTGTTGTAATTGCTGAATGAAAAAAAGTTTTATCTATTAATCTGTAGAATCCTACGGCCTTTCCTTTTGGAATCACGGAATATCCGTCCCATTTTTCTCCTCCTAAATAATTGAATTTTCTCAGCCAAGCCTGGCCGGTAGATTCTGCAAGTTCATTGGGACTTATACTGGCGCCTCGCATGTAGAGCGTGTAAGCTACTACATCATGACAAACTCCGGTGTTATACTTTACAATATTTTCTAAGCCTGAAAGAAGGGCATTAGCAACCGGTACTCTATCTGAAGAATCTAACTGAGCTTTTCTGGCTCCTTCTGGTGTTATGAATGACATATTAATATTTTTTTGGTGTATGTAAATATACCAATTTTAAATTAAATGTTTATTGAACAGCTATTTAAGACGTTCTTAGTTAACTTGTTTTTCTATAGTTGAAAATCGCGAGACCATTCAACACAACTGCGAATCCGATCAGATAAAAGAATTCATTTTTTACTTCGGAAAAACGGCTTCCTTTCAATACAATTAATCTTACGACTTTAATAAAATGTGTTACCGGAGTGAAGTTTGACATTATTATTGCCCAGTCGGGCATACTTTCGGTATTGGTGAAAAAGCCACTCATAAGCATGAAAATCATCATAAAGAAAAATGCAATGAACATGGCTTGTAATTGTGTATCAGCAAAGGTAGAAATCAATAGACCCAATCCCAGTAAAGCGATCAGGTAAACGGCAGCAAATGTGTATAGCGTAAGCAAGCTTCCTTCCGGAAAAATGCCATAAATTACATACATGACAATTAATCCAATGGTGAAAACAGTCATTCCTACAATCCAGAAAGGAATAAGTTTTCCGAGAATAAACTGCCATTTTTTGATAGGTGTTACATTGATCTGTTCAATGGTTCCGATTTCTTTTTCCTTTACGATATTGAGAGCGGTGATGAAGCCTCCGATCAGAGTAAGCAGCAATACGAGAATTCCGGGTACCATATAGTATTTGTACTCTGCTCTCGGGTTGTACCAATTGGAATTTTCAATATTGATTTTTGCCGGACGAACAGTTACAGTACCGTTGGGAGATTTAATGTTAACATCCAGGTTTGTATTAAAATCAGCAAGAACTGAAAGAAGATAACTGCCTCCAACCGAAGATTTTGTCCCGTTGATTGCATCTACAGAGAGATTGATTTTCTGGCTTCCTTCACGTACGAGATTACGCTCAAAACCCGGTGAAATTTCTAATACAACATCAGCCGTGCCTTCTTCAATCATTTTTAACCCTTCTTTATATGAATTTGGACCTCCTGCGAGTTTAAAATACCCTGAAGAGATAATTTTATAAATAAGCTTTTGAGAGTAGCTACTGTGGTCATGGTCAATATAGACAATATTGATATTTTTCACTTCAAAATTTGCGGCCAGTGGCATAATGATCAGCTGAACCGTAGGCATCACAAACATCATCGCCAGAATAATTTTATCCCTGAAAATCTGACGAAACTCTTTCTTTAATATAAATCTCATTGTTTTCATGACAAGCGGATTTTAAATTTCTTTAAAGCAAGAGTCAGTAAGCCCGCAGACATAGCTAATAAGACAAGGGTTTCTTTCCACACATAGCTGAAACCAAGGCCTTTCAACATGACCGATTTTACAATGTCGTAATAATACCTTGACGGAAGAATTCTTGAAATTACCTGAAAAATCCAGGGCATATTTTCGATAGGAAACATAAAACCTGTTAACAGCAAAGTAGGCAGCATCATCCCCATCATGGAAATCAGCATAGCCGTTTGTTGTGAATTGGTAAGATTGGAAATCAGCAATCCTAAGGAAAGGCAGGTAATGATAAACAAAATGCTTTCTGCAAACAATAAAATAAGGCTGCCACGTATTTCTACGTTGAGAAGATAAACTGAAAGCAACAGAATAATAATAAAATTAACCAAAGAAAGAACCAGATAAGGAATTGCTTTTGCAATTAAAACCATAACGGGTTTAAAAGGTGAAACCAACAGTATTTCCATGGTTCCCATTTCCTTTTCCCGAACAACGGCAACGGATGTTAAAGCAGTACTGACAATCATGAATATTAAGGCAATAACCCCCGGAATAAAGTTCAGGGAGCCGTTCTGCTCTTCATTAAAAAGCTGCCGGACTTCAGGGATGATCTGATACGAAGGTTTTAATGCAGGATTAAGCTGCTGCTGATAATCCGAAATCATAGCATTCAGGTAATTGGTAAGAATGGTTGCTGTGTTCGGGTCTGAAGCATCTGCTATGATTTGAATGCTGGCTCCTTTGCTATTGTAAAGATCTGAACCGAAGTTAACGGGAAATACGACAGCACATTTTATACTTCCTTCTCTGAATTTTTTCTCGATATCAGGATAGTTTAATACTGGTTTCTGCATTTCAAAATAGGGGCTGGATTTAATTTTAGAAATAATCTGTTCTGATTGTACATCATGAGCATTATCCAGTACGGCAATACCAATATTTTTAACCTCACTACTCAATGCGTAGCCAAAAAGAATGATCTGTACAACGGGAAGACCAAAGAGGATCAACAATGTTCTGCGATCCCTGAATACATGATAGAATTCTTTTCTGATGAATACTAATAATTGTTTCATTTTATTCGTTTTGTGCTAACTGTTGCCGCTTTGTATATGATTTATATTAATCTCCTGATCTTTTTGCTCCCCTTGCCAGCTCGTAAAATACTTCATCCATAGAATATACATTGAATTGCTTTTTCAGGTTTGAAGGTGTATCTATGGCTTCTACCCTGCCGTCAACCATCACTGAAATCCGGCTGCAGTATTCTGCTTCATCCATATAATGAGTGGTAACAAAAACGGTAATTCCGTCTGCTGCTGCTTTGTAAATCATATCCCAGAACTGGCGTCTTGTAATAGGATCCACCCCTCCTGTGGGTTCATCAAGAAATACAATTTTGGGCCTGTGAAAAATAGCAACAGAGAAAGCCAGCTTTTGTTTCCATCCGAGTGGTAAAGCACCAACAAGTTTTTTCGCTTCATTTTCAAGACCTAATGTGGAAACCAGCTCAGCACTTCTTATTTTTATGTCAGAGCGGGAAACACCATATACGCCGCCATAAAATTCAATATTTTCGAGGATAGTAAGGTTGTCGTATAATGAGAATTTCTGGCTCATATAGCCAATATTTTTTTTGATTTGTTCCTGCTGCTTATACACATTGAAACCGGCTACAGAGGCTGTTCCTGAGGTTGGATAAGATAATCCGCAAAGAATTCGCATTGCGGTTGTTTTACCGGCTCCGTTGGCCCCCAGAAAACCAAAAATTTCTCCCTGATCGACCTCAAAAGAAATGGCATCAACAGCTTTAAAGTCACCAAACTGCTTGGTAAGGTCTTTACAAATAATGGCTTTATTCTCCATGAGTATTTTCTGTTATACCTTTTTGTTCATGCATCAGCCGAATGAAGCTATCTTCAATGGTTGGTGTAATTTTCTTTATTTCCAATTCTTCAGGTTGATATTGAGACGCAATATCTCTGACTGTTTGTTCATTTCCTTGCCTGTCTGACAGAGTAAGGTGAAGATATTCTCCGAATGCATAACAGCTTTCAATAGCCGGATCTGTACGCAGATTTTCCAACAATTTGTAAATGTTTTTACTTTTAGCTCCAAAAAGAGTTTTAGGAAAACTTTTTACAATAGTTTCAGGTTCATCTACAGACATTATTTTCCCATTCTGAATCAAGGCAATGCGGTCACAGAGTTTAGCCTCATCCATATAAGGTGTTGATACCACAATGGAGATGTTTTGATCTTTGAGTTTCCCAAGCATATCCCAGAATTCCTTTCGGGAAACGACATCGACTCCAGTGGTAGGTTCGTCGAGAAATAATACCTCAGGTTTGTGAATCAGGGCGCAGCATAAAGCCAGTTTCTGTTTCATTCCGCCGGAGAGCTTACCTGCCCTCCGGTTGCTGAACGGTTTAATCTGTTCATAAATATCTTTTATCAGATCATAATTCTCTTCGATGGAAGTTTCAAAAATGGCTGCAAAGAAATTCAAATTTTCAGCTACGGTAAGATCCTGATATAACGAGAATTTCCCAGGCATATATCCTACTTTATTTCTTATGATCTGATAGTCTTTTACAACATCGTGTCCTTCCACACTTGCTGTTCCGCTATCAGCTAATAAAAGTGTAGTTAGAACCCGGAATAGAGAAGTTTTTCCGGCACCATCCGGTCCGATAAGTCCAAAGAGTTCTCCTTTCTTTACTTCAAAAGAAACATCATCAACAGCTTTCACACCATTGTAGGTTTTGATTATATTTTTTGCAACAACAGAAAACATTTTTTATTTTTTTATAGTATTAAAAGATGGTTTCCCCGTACATCCCTATTTTCAGATAACCATCATTCTTTACTTTTATTTTGATGGCATAGACCAGATTGGCTCTTTCATCTTTGGTTTGAATAGTTTTGGGAGAGAATTCAGATTTGTTTGAAATCCAGGTTATGGTTCCCGGATATTCCTTATATCCTTTTTCACCTTGATCGATTCTTACCTTTACATGCTGGTTTAATTTTATTTGAGGGAGTTGTGTTCCGGTAATATAAGCCCTAAGATCCAAAGTGCTGATATTTGCTATTTTATATAAGGGTTTTCCAACGACCTGCATTTCCCCCTTTAAAGCGTAATTGACAAGTACAGTTCCATCAATAGGGTTGATAATCCGGCCTTTATTGATCTGCTCCTGAAACTGGGCTGCTGTTTTTTCCAAAGGTGCTTTCTCACTTAAGATGCTTCGGTTTTGCGTGCTGTTGTTCGAATTATTCACAAAGAGCTGCTGTTGTGTAACAGCGATTTGTTTTTTCAGCTGTACAATTGCTGCATCTATATCATCGAGTTGTTTACGGGTTGCAGCATCTGCTTTTACCAGATTGGCCGTCCGGATACGTTCATGGAGCTGTTGATCCAGTTGTGCTTCCTGTACCGCCAGTTGTTTTTTTACCAAAAGATCCTGTTCGCTGGTATTGCTTGTCTTTTGCTGCAATGCGCTGATGGTGGCTTCTGCCTGTTCTTTTTGGAGCTCTGCAATTTTGACATCAATTTGCCCAACCGTAGCATTTGCTTTGAGCAAGGCTCCTTCCTGAACAGAATAAGAAATTAATTCACCGGTTTGCTGTGCAGAAACAATGACTTCATCGGCTTCAAAGTTCCCCGAAGCATCAAAGTTGTCCTTTTGTTTACATGCAATTAATAAGATGAAAGTACTTAATATGATGGTGGCTTTTTTCATAGGATTCGTTGATTATTAATTTCCGGATATGAATTTCTGATTATATTTTGCCTGCAATAACTGGATCTGATGAAGAACCATGGTCTGTGCAGCAAGATGTTCGGTATTGAGCTTCTGAATATATTCATGAGTGGTAATCACGCCGTTGGCCAGCTGAGCTTCAGCAGATTTTGTAACAGACCGGCGAAGGTTGATAACTGTTTCATCCTGTTTTAATAACTCATTATATTTTTTAACGTCTTCATTTTGTTGAGACAAATCCATTTTGGTAGTAAACAGAAATGTTTCCCGATCCGTATCTACAGCTTTTCTGTTAAGCTCTAATATTGATTTCTTATTGGAAGAAGTGTATAAACTTTCCAGTGACCAGCTGAACCGTAGTCCGGTAATAAACCAGGGTCCGAATTTATTTTCAATGATGTTAAGAGTGGGCCGTCCATAGGCTCCCTGAAAGAATGCACTGACTTTGGGCAGAAGGTCTGATTTCAACTGCTGTTCCTGCACATTGTAGATTGATTTTTGAAGGTCAAATGCTTTCAGTTCAGGTCTGTTAATGTCCGAAGATAAAAGTTCCTGATCGGGAGATTCAAGTTCTGAAGAACCGGAAATATTCTGACCAATAAAAACGGCAAGCATTGTAAGATAAGCCTTACGATTGGAGCTATATTCCGTGTCGGTCATTTCAGTATTGACTACTTCTGCTTTTAATTCATCTACATTACTTCGGTAGGCGGTTCCGTATTGTAAAGCCGCTTCGGCTTTTTGAACCTGTGTCTCCAAACTGTTTTTTTTAATTTGATTTTGCTTTAGCTGAGCATCCATTAAAAGAATAGAGAAAAACAAAGTATTGATTTTTTGTCTCAGGGCATACAGACTGGTTTCTATGTTTTGAGTTTGCAGTTCTGCATTGGCTTTAGTTAATGCTTTCTGATGATGGATTACTCCCCCATCATATAAAATCTGGTCGACTTCTCCCTGTATTTTGTACTGATCTTTGCTTAATGACGGAAGAGATGTACTTATGGGAAGAGAACCCAATACATCTGAAAAACTGATGGTTTGTGACTGATAGGTGGCCTGTCCTGCAAAAGAAATTTGCGGAAGATAGCTTTTATTGGCATTTTCAATGGTATAATCGGCTGTTTTTGTAATGATGCCCAGCTTTTTGATCATAGGATAATTTTCTTTGGCAAGCCGGTAGCATTCTTCCAAAGTCAACTTTGAAGTTTGAGCTTTAAGAGTAATGGAAGGAGCTGTACTCAGGAAGGCAAGAACAATCAAATGTATCTGAATATTTCTACACATAAGAATTGATATTTTTAAGTTAAAAATCAATATCGGTTATCATTATAATGATCGTTTGTTTTAATCATTTGATTAAATAATTGGTAAAAAAATTAGCCTGCGGACATAGTTGCTTTGATCCACATCGGGATGAGTTTTTTACGTTCCAGCATCAGGTTTTCAAATTCTTTATCATTCAATTCATTACTTCCCAGTAACATAGGTTTGGCAATAAAAGGAAATACGGTAAGCCCTAACATATTGATTAAAAAATGCAACGGATTAGATGCTTTAATGATTCCCTTTTCTACAGCTTCCTGATGTTGTTTGAGAAATACAGACGTTTTGATGACTTCTTTTAAAGGGATTCTTTGAAGCAACAGATTAGGATTATTACGAAGTTCACTGATGATAAAGGTTGGAATTTCAGGCTCTTTGATAATCAGATCAATATATCTTCCCACAACTTCCTCTACTTTCTCATCAAGAGTCGTCTTTTTGTTGTTCAGCACGATCAATAAATTTTGAAAAAATCCTGACATTGTTTCTATCATAATGATTTCAAACAATTTGGCCTTACTTCTGAAATAATAATTCAGCAATGCCAGATTGATTCCTGCTTCTTCTGCAATATCTCTTGTTCTGGTTGCGGCAAATCCCTTTTTATAAAACACAATACGGGCAGCATTTTTGATTTTTTCTTCCGTACTGGGATCTATTTTTTTTATTCCCTCTTTCATTTTTATTTTTTTCTATTACAAAGATAAAAACAAAATCGATTCGTTAAACAAATATTTTAATCATTTGATTAAATTTATGTTTTAATTGATAATTAGATACATGCCTTCATTTTTGATACAGCAGACGATTCTGATTTCTTCTATTTTATGGGGGAATAATCTTCATTTTTAACAAAATAAAAAAGGCAGAAAGATAATTTTCTGCCTTATTACAATGTATATGAATTTAAAGTCTTGATTTAATTATTTAACGACTCCGATTCTTGCTTTTAAAGGAATGTTGTAGGTATTCAGGCAAGGAGTTTGACCATGAAAATCAAAATCAATGTTTACGTCAGGTCTGAAAATTAGACAGTGTGTTGAGCCACCAAAGTGGAAAGTACCGATAGGATCTCCTTTTTTCACATATTGGCCTTCTTTAACGGTAATTTCACAGCTGGAAACTTCTGCCATGCCGATGGCCACAAAGCACATCAACCCGATTTTTTCATTATCCGATTTGATGAATATCAGGGCACGGGCTGCTAATTCGGTGATATATCCCTGAGAATCATTAGGTCCTGATGGATCATAGCCTTCAATAGGTGCTTCAGCATAATATGTTCCCGGGACATTTTGGATGGCCACGATCTGACCGTCCACAGGGCTATTCCATCTGTGATAAGTTTTTGCACACAAAAATGCCTGGTACACTGTGCTGTTGTCTCCAAATTGCTGAGCCAGTTCATGATGATTCATGATATCCAGTAAAGAATACGGCTGCCCCTTCATCCAAAATTTATCTTTCATTTTGGCATTGGTAACGCAGTTGTAAGGTGCAGATTCGCAGGCATTGACAATTACTGAAGGATCCTGATCTGCCGGGCTGACCTCACGAATACCGGGATTAAATTCTCTGGTGAAGAAATCATCCCAACTCTTGAAACCGAAGTAAGGTTGATCCGGCTGGCATTGATAATTATAGATAAAATTCTTTAATGCATCCTGAGGATTATTTCCTTTTCCTCTCAATGGATCCATGGCAGCAATAGCTTCTAAAGCGGGCGGAGAAAACCAGCCTACCGGATTGGTGTAATCCGGCTGAGGTTGATGTACAGCACCTTCTACCAACACATATTGTGAAGCCGAAGTTTCAAGGAATGTCTTCCATTCTGCTAATATTTTGCTTAATTTTTCATTCACTACAGGATGCAGAAATGTTAAATACCCTGCCTGAGTTCCCATTGCCCAGTCTACTATAGCATTGATGGGAAAACCAACCAGTCCGATACTGTCTTCGATTGTACTGTAGCAAGGAGCTTCCTGTAAAACCTGATTGATAACAAGCAGCATCGTTTCAAAGTTTTTCACCGGTTCGTTGTATCCTTGCGGGATTTCGTCATACATACTCGTAAAGCTCATGAATAAGATGGGATCATTATATATTGCATCTCTAAGTTCAGCAACAGCGGGATTCAGTGGGAGGTTGCTGTTCTTTGCCTGATTCACTTTTTTCTCTATCCAGCTGTTTAAAAAATCTCTGTCGGAGGGAAGCCATTTCCCTACTCTGTACTTTACGTGGTTCATAAGATGAGTATTTAAAGGTTATTTTTTGTAGTATAAAGTTACTTTTGTTTTTAAAATAATGCAATAGTATTTCTACTCAAAGTGATTTACGTAAAACTACTGATGCTTTTAAAATAAATAATTCCATAGCTCAATACACAAAACAGGATGAATAAAATTCATCCTGCTTCCAAAACCTGTTAAAAATGTAAAAATATGTATGAAAAAAATATTTCCTGTTTATATCTGAGATGCTTTTAACATGAGATCATGAAGATCCGTATTCTTAATAAATGGCTGTAAAAGCTCACTACCAGGGCCATAAGCTGCTACTTCAACATAATCTCCGGAATGGTCCATACTGATCCAGCCTACCGCATTATGTTTTTTCTGAATTTCTGAATACAGCTTGAAAGGCAGCTTCTTATAATTGTAAAGACCTTCCTCCTTTTCAAGACCGTTGTAAAAACTGAGAAGTTGCTTAGCTTCATCATTTTGTAAAGCAATTTTATTTCCTTCGTAGACCCAGTCTGTGATATCTTTTACCGAATAGTCTTTATGAATTTTATTAAGAAGATATTCGTTGGTGTATCGATAATCCGAGATGCTGTTGAAGTTCCTGGTCGCATCATTTCCATAAATAGTTCCCGGATTGGCGTTCCCATGATCGGTAGTAATGATGACCAGAGTATTTCCATCTTTTTCAGCAAAATCGGTCGCTACTTTTACGGCTTCATCAAAGGCAAGCTGGTCATGGATAAGAGCTGCCACATCATTGGCGTGAGCTGACCAGTCTACCTTTCCGCCTTCGATCTGAAGAACAAAGCCGTTTTGATGATCTTTCATTTGATTAATTGCTGCCCTGGCCATCTCAGCTAATGTGGGTGTTTCTTTAAACTCAGAAAGATTTGATCTGTCGATACTATAAGGCAAAGCTCCTGTACTGAAGATTCCCAGTGTTTTCACTCCTTGTTGTATGGTGTTGAGAGCATGACGGTCTTTAAGAATTTGGTAGTTCTTTTTTCTGTACACCGCATAAAGATCTTTTTTGTCTTCTCTTTTTTCGGGGTTAAAAAATTCATCTCCTCCGCCCATGACAACGTCAAGTTCAAGATCAGCATACATTTCTGCAATTTGAGGTTCGGCATTTCTTTGAGCTGAATTAACACAAAATCCTGCCGGTGTTGCGTGGGTAATGGTTACGGTAGTGACGCAACCTGCTTTCTTTCCTGCCTTTTTGAATTTTTGCCAGATAGGCAGGTATTTTTCTCCATTAGCTCCCATATTCAAAACTCCGTTCTTTACTCTTATTCCTCCTCCAAAGGCAGAACTTGCCGCAGCAGAATCTGTTACAATAGAGCTTGCTGAAGCCGTATCCATCAGAGCACGGGATACTTTCCTTTCCTGGTAAAGATTAATCCAATTACTGCCTTTTCCCAATATATTTTTTGAATAAAGATCTGCCATAGAAAGGGTTCCAAGACTCATCCCGTCACTCACCATAAATATGATGTTCTTTGCTTTCCCAAGAGGATTGGGTGTGACTTTATTTTTAGAGCTAAACAATTCAAACGGTGATAAAGTAAGTACACCGGACAATAATGCTGAGCCTTTCAGAAATTTTCTCCTATCCATTTTCTTTAAAAATTTTAGGGCAAGTTATCTTTTTTATCCTTTTATCGTAACTTTGTTGCATTAATAAATAGTTAATTTTCTTTCCTTAAATTTCCTGTGGAAAAGGATCCTGAAAAAATTGTTTCCGACTAAAAAATTCTCTTTCATGATCGCTGATGAGACATTTTTCCAGATCCTCCAACATTTGATCTTTATTTAAATCTTGTCCTATAAAAACAAGTTCGTTGATCCTGTCGCCCCAATCTTTATCCCATCTGCTTTCAATAAATTCCTGATTTTGAATAAATGAGGCATATTGTACCCGATGATTCATCGGCATGCTGCACCACCAGACACCTGCTTTTTCTAACCGGAATGAGCCTCCTGCCTGAGAAAAGTTAAGTGCATCATCAGGTCTTGAAGCCAGCCAGAATAACCCTTTTGCCCTTAAAGTTCCTTCAGGATATCTTTCATTAAGATATTCCCAAAGTCTTGTGGGATGAAAAGGTCTTTTGTTTCTGAAAACCAAGGAACTTATTCCGTATTCTTCTGTTTCCGGATTGTGATGGTCTGCCTGAAGTTCTTTTTGCCAGCCTGCTGAAGCCTGTGCTTTATCAAAATCAAAAAGGTTAGTATTGATGATTTCACGTAAATCAACTTTACTGAATTCAGATTCAATTATTTTAGCCTCAGGATTGAGTTTGTGAAGAGCTGCTTTTAAAAAACCTAAAGCCTCAGAATCAATAAGATCCGTTTTGTTGACAACAATAACATTGGCAAATTCAATCTGATCTGTTAAAAGATTGACAATAGTTCTGTAATCGCCTTCCATATCGATAAGGTCACGGTCTGCCAATAAGTCAGCGGTTCCAAAATCTTTGATAAAATTGAGGCCATCCACCACAGTCACCATGGTATCCACATAGCTGAAACGGGAAAGGTCAATTCCGCTTTCTTCATCAATATAGGTGAAAGTTTGAGCCACCGGAACCGGTTCACTGATCCCGGTACTTTCAATTAACAAATAATCAAAACGGTTTTCTTTTGACAGGCGTTCAACTTCCATCATAAGATCTTCTCTGAGGGTACAGCAAATGCAGCCATTGCTCATTTCTACAAGCTTTTCTTCGGTTCTTGAAAGAGTGTTCTGATTTTCTACCAGGCGTGCATCAATATTGATTTCACTCATATCATTCACAATAACAGCTACTTTTAAGCCTTGCTTATTGTGAAGGATGTGATTGAGTAAAGTGGTTTTTCCGGCTCCGAGGAAACCACTCAGGACAGTCACGGGCAATTTTTCACGCATGATGGTAATTAATGTTTATGATTTTTAAAATTGATAATGTGAGCCGTAATTAATCCTGCAGCTCCGGCATAAATCAGTGGAATATGAATTTCGAATATCAGATCTGTACCTACGGAAATTGAGATCAGCACAATGGAAAGCCAGAATAAACCCTTCAGCCAGCGGTTGGTTATTTGCCTGGTCACTCTGAATACCACTCCAGCTCCGATAAGGAGAAATGCCAGGTCGACATAGGGATTATGCGATATTCCCAACGGGATTACCAGTAATAAGGGAAAAATAATGCAGTGAATAAGGCATAAAACAGCAGCAGAAATTCCTACCGCATCCAGTATTTTTGATTTCATAAAGCAAGGTAATTTGATTTTGTTATCGTAACTTTGTTGCAAAAGTAGAGATTAATTTTTAAATAACGCAACTTTGTTGCATTAAAAAATGAAACAAGTAAGAAATACGCACGCAAAAACCGAAATTTTGAACCTGATTAATGGTTCTGATATTGCCTTAACACATTCTGATATTCAAAAGAAACTGGGAGATTTATGCAACAGGGTGACGATTTACAGAGTACTTGAAAGATTAGAAAACGAAGGCGCGGTCCACAAAATTGTCAATATTGACGGGGTAGTTAATTTTGCAAAATGTAGTGGTAAATGTACTCATGAACAACATTTTCACAATCACGTTCATTTTAATTGTAAGGAATGTCATTCCGTGACATGTATTGAAAATGCTATTCCTGAAATCAGTTTACCGGAACATTTTATTGCTCAGGAATACAATTTTATTATCAGTGGAATTTGTCCGAAGTGTGTAAGTGTTGCTCTGTAATACAACAAATATATGATCATAACTTTGGTGTATGATAACGGGATTTTAAAAGTGTTTTTTTACTTTAGATAAATAATGTAAATAATTGATATTTAATTCATTTCAATTATTTATTTAAGCTATTGATTCTGACGATCTATTTCTTCTTTAATTTTAATCCAATTGATGCTGTCTGCGATAGCAAGCTGCTGGTCAAAGCGTTGTTTCCAGTCTTTTCCCAACGTCTTTTCCATACTTTTGAAATAGATAGCGTTGGAAGATTCATATTGTTTTTTCAACTTTTCAATACTGTCTGTAATTACACAGCCGGCCTCTATTCTGTGGTAGCACAGATTCCATTTTTTAACCAGACTGTCAATGCCATGATAAGCCCTTTCAGGTGGAAGTTCTCCATACCGAAAATCATTCCAGCAAAGAGAATCTTTTTTTTCTTCTGCTTGTTTTGGAGCATCAGGCTTTTTACAGGAAAAAAGAAAGAATAAAAGGCTTGCTACCAGTATTGTGTTGACTATCAAATTCTTTTCACTGTGCCTGGATATTGGAAATAGTTGTACCATTGGATTGAAAGTGTGGTTATTTCTTTTTTAAATGTAATCAAAAATAGTATTGCCACTTTAAAATAAGATCATTTAATCTGAAAAATTTGAGGTTAATTATTAAAATTATATGTTTAACTTGGCTCTTACAATCAGATATTTAGAAAAAAACAGATGAAAAATAAAATGATATCCATCATAATTCTATTATTTTCAATAGTAGTATTGGGACAAAATAATAAACCTTGTGATGAATATGCACAAGCCAGAGAAATTATTAAGGATCTGGATTCAATTGTTACTCCGAATGGTATTCAGGAAAGATATAAAGCAGATATCGGAAATGTAAAACAATGGGTCTATGTTCGCGGTCAAAATAAAGAAAATCCAATTATACTTTTCGTGCATGGAGGGCCGGCATCTCCTTTATCACCGATAATGTGGATGTTTCAGAGACCTATCGAGGAATATTTCACTGTGGTGAATTACGATCAGAGAGCTTCAGGCAAGACGTACAATGCGAATGATACGCTGCGGCTACACAACACCATTACTATTGAACAGTATGTTGATGATGCGATTCAAATGGCTGAATTGATTAAAGAAAAGTATAAAAAGAAGAAAGTCATTCTCATAGGACATAGCTGGGGAACAATAATTTCTATGAAAGCCGCAATGAAGAGACCTGACTTGTTTTATGCCTACGTCGGTATCGGGCAAATCATCAATACCAAAGACAATGAACGCCTGAGCGTTGATTTCGCTGTAAGAGAAGCAACCAGGCTTAAAAATGATACCGCTTTGAAAGAGCTCTCATCTATTGCTCCTTACCCGGGAAATATGCCAATTACCAGACAACGAATTATTATTGCGAGAAAGTGGCCTCAGTATTATGGCGGCCTCACTGCTTTCAGAAACAATTCCAGATACTTTTTCCAGGCTCCGCTGTTATCACCTGAATATTCTTATAACGATGCGGAAGCAATTGGAAAAGGCAGCCAGTTTACCCTATCAAAAGTTCTTCCTGAGTTTCTTGATACTGATTTTAAAAATATTAAAACCTTTCCTATCCCGATTTTCATGTTCATGGGAAGACATGATTATACCACGCCTTCAGACCCTACTTCCCAGTGGTTGCAACAGGTGAAAGCTCCTGCCAAGAAAGGAATCTGGTTTGAAAACTCTGCTCATTTAATTCCTCTCGAAGAACCAGGGAAAATGCTGGTTACTTTGTTGAATGATGTAAAACCAGTCTGCAAATAAAGGCAGTGTAATTGTAAAGGGATTTTTAAACTTCCAGCTGGAAAAGTTCCATAGTCGCATTATGGTAATGGGCGGGAAGTCCTTCTGTATCTGTCATTTTTTTTGGTCCCAGATGAGAAAATCCGCATTTTACGTAATAATCTGTAAGCCTTTGGTTTCCGGCGGTGGTATCCATTCTGACGTACAGTTTATTATTTTCTTTTGCAAATTGCTTTGCCCATTCTACGATTTGTTCTACAAATTTTTTCCCTTTAAAATCAGGATGAGTGGCAATTCTGTGGATATAAATGGAAGGTTCGGCATTTCGATCATCCCAAACCTGATAATCTTCGTATGTAATACTCCAAACACAGGCAATAGAATCATCTACCATAATTTTCCAGTGTCGGTTTTCTTTGATTTCGGCTTCGATCATGTTTCGATCAAATTCCGGCCATTGTACACCGGATATTTTTTTCTTAAAGTCCGAAGCTATTTTATACACTTCAAAAACTTCTCCTATATCTTGTAAGGATGTATTCACTATCATTATTCCGTTCTTATCCCCAAAAATACTGAAAAAATAGCAGATCTCTTCCTGTTATTGTTATTCAGAATGGGTATAAATACCACTCTATTCATGTCATTCCGTTGGGAGAAGTAAATAAAAATACTATTTTTATCGCCCGATAAAAAGAAAAGACTAATTATGCCGACTGACGCTTCTCATAAGCTGATCCCGATGACGACTTTCGTAATTGAATATTATTCAAACGAAGGATATGCCGATCTTCAAATTTTAAATTTGATGAATAATTACGCCAATTTTCTAAAAAAGCCTCTTAGTCTTGGAATGTTTGTTCCTGTTGATGTGCATGGAAACGTCCTGAAAGAACCCAAAAATTATGCTTCATGGAAGTCTCTTGAACATAATGACGGGAAAAGAACTGATACGGCGGGGTTCGAAGAATATACCGAATATCAGAAAGCAGAAGTAAATTGTATGTTTGAAGGCTTTAAAGTAGATTATAACGGATATTCTAAAGTAAGAATCACAGCTTCTTATGATCCTTCAATAGAGTTATCCTTCAATAAAAATGATCTCCTTCCGGCCGGATATAATGATGTGGAATCACTGACCGTTTTTGATGATATTTTTCTGACAACAAGTGCTTTAAAAGCGATCGGAATCAAAAATTTGTAATTTCTGAGTTTAACTGAGTCAAGTCAGAATGTTATTTAAACTCATACTGTTTAGGTTTCACCCAAAGATTTTTATTATATCACTATATTTTAAAGGAGGCAAAGATAGAATCAATGAAGTTGATTCTTTTCAAGCAAGCGTATAATCATATAGTTTCATCAGTGACTTTGTCACCCACTTAGCTTCACCAATTTGAACGTGGTCTTGCATTTTAGAAAAATTAAGAATGCCATTTCGAAACTTAAGAGACAAATCTATATTATTAGTCCCCAGATTTTAATCCTTATTATTAAGTATTTCCTCCAGTTCATTGATTAAAGCTGCCTGTGCAGGGTTAATTCTTTTTTGTGCTTCTTCCGATGCAAACCATTCCCATTGGTTGACTTCAGGAATTTCTATCATTTTACCTGATCTGGGAGGCCACTCTATTTGTGCGGTGTTACTGTAAAGGCCTGAAGTGTCTATATCCTTTTCTAATGCCCATGCATACACGGTTTTGCCGCCTTTTTGCATGACCGGAGATAATTCAAGGAACTCTCCTTCTATGGCTGTTCCTGTTTCCTCGTGAAACTCAATCAGAGCACGTTCCAACAGATCTTCTCCGGGAAGTATTTCTCCTTTGGGAATAGACCATGCTCCCTGTTCTTTGTTTTTCCAGAACGGCCCACCGGGATGTACTAAGAAATAATACAAACTGTCTCTTTCTTTTTTAAAAAGTAAAATACCTGCACTTATTTTCATAGATTCAAGTTTGGTTATTAAATTTATGCAAATTTTTCTACAGGTATTTGGTTGTGTGAAGTTGTATACAAGACTTATTTGACTCCTGAGGTACTAATAAGCTCAAGTTTGTTATTTTTGTAAACATAACTGACCGGTTTACTTTCTCCTTCCGGAAAATGAAATCCGGGTTCTTCCAATCCCTTTACCACTCCATCTTTTATACTTTTAAAAAAAGTTTGTGTTTCTGCCAGATCGCCGCCTCTGTCGAAAGAATACTGATACTGGAGCTGACCGTCCTTATTGATGAAGACAGCATAATGAGCATCCCAGTTGTTTCCTCCATCCCGACCTTCAATAGAAAAAGGCATAATGGCATCATCAACCTGATCTCCATTCAGGTCTCCTATAAGAATTGGGCGTTCTGAATCAAAAATAGAACCGGAAAGATCCTCTTTTATATCAAAAGACAGATCTTTACCAAATTTCTTTGTTTCAGAAGCTTTCTTAAAAGCCAGCAATACCGCCGTAGTATCCACTACGGGTAATTTTGTGTGCTTTGTAGGGTTATCGGGTTCTTTTTCTATACTTGTATTGGTGTGAATCGTATCATGGGTTTTAGCTTCTGAGACGGTTTTCTTTTCTGGTTTACAACCTGTAATCACAGCAATAGCCAGTAATGAAAAATATATTTTATTGAAGTACATATGGTAAAATTAATATATGATTATATAGTGTAAGCTTACTATTTTCCCTCTTTTTCCAGTTCTTCCTGAAATTCAATTAAAGCTTTTGTGGTACCTGATTTTAAGCTTCCGTTCTTTTCTCCTTCTTCCCAGGTTTTGAAAGCTTTCTCCCTTAATCCTAATGTGAAATAATAGCTTCCCAATATGGTATATCCTTCTGGTTCACCAAGATCTATAATTTTTTTGGATAGTGAAATCAATTCAGGGTGTGGTTTTATATTTTTTGACGAAATTTTTACAGGATCTGTTAAAAGGCCCGGAGTATATTGTAGCATTTTTAATCCGAAAAGATTCATACAGGCCTTTGCTAATCCTTTATTACAAAGATCTTCATTGACTTTGGAGGTTTTACCGGAGACTAATGCTTCAAAATCAAGATCTGACCCTGAGGCGCTTTTTGTCTTGTCATAATATTCGGCTAAAAGCTGAGCTTTCTTTTTAGCATCTTCGGGATTACGCCTGTTATTGATTTCCGAACTGTCTTTTTTAGGAGCCCAGACTCCTTTTTCCACCCAATTTGAAATCCCGGTTAGCTTTCCTTTTTTGATTTTGAAAATGAAAATACTCTTGTCAGGATAAACGATCACACTGTCATTTCTTGTAAAATAATCTCCATAATCCATATCGGATATTAAGACTTTTCCGTTTCCATCAAAGTTAAAACTACCATATAGCGTTTTATCATTATTTGCTTTGTAGTATCCTTGTAAAGAATTGTCAGCAACCTGTGCAGATAAAATGTATCCGGCGAAAGATAATGCCATCAAAAATAATTTCTTTTTCATAATTTGTCCCATTCTTTTTGGTATCGAATGTACAAAGCTATTGAATAGAAAGGGGAATTTCAATAGTCAATTTCAGCTATTTTATTCATTTAAACCAGCCATATCCGGAAAATCAGCTATAAATATTTTACTATATTTGTTTCATTGGAAAGGAAAATTACGCATAAACACATTGATTTATTGCATTATATAAAGATAGCAGGTCTGTTTTTAATGCTTTTCCATATATTCATTCAAAAAACAGATTATAGCAGATTCTCCGTAGCAGTTTTAACCATTTTTCATGATTTTCAAACAGATTCTAAGCAGAAATGTAATAAGATCTATCTTGAAGAAAATAATAAGACTCCAATAAAATGTAACAGTAATTATTGTTCTAATTCTTCACTCTTTTTTACTGCTTCTTTTCCTTCTTTTGGTTTTGATAAATTCATTGGTGTAGAAATATTCAATCGTTTCTTTTTATACGATGATCCGCCCTATTCTTCTTATTTTAATTCTATCTGGATTCCTCCAAAAATAAAATCTGATTTTCAATAAGGTGAAATACCACTATTGGAAATCTGACATAGATTAATTTTTCACAAACAATATAAAATGACATGACCTGTTACGGCTCATGGTGCTGCTGTATCATTATGGTTATGTATAAAAATAGAATTTAAAAATAATGAAATCAATACTATTCAACTTCGAAAAAAATACCAACAACATTTATATATTATGTAGAATACTCATTGGATTATTCTTCTTTATTGCAGGATTTAATAAGCTTTTCCATCCTATTTTTCAGGGATATATGTTTAATACCATCAGTACTATAGGATTTCCTTTCCCACAGTTTACCGCTAATTTTACGGCCTTGTTTGAATGTTTGTTCGGATTGTTTTTAATGCTGGGTTTATGGATCCGAATAAGCTCTGTATTTTTAATTATCATTATACTGGTAGCATTATTTACCCATGATTTGAGCTCAATTCCTAAAGAACTTATACCTATTAATCCTGCAACAGGAGTCTACGAAATGGATCCTTTTACATGGCTGAGTTATTTCCTGTATCTGCCACAAACGTTGTACCTTCTGTTTTTGATACTGTTTCTTTTTCAGGGATGTACAGGATTGGGAATTGATACCTATAGAAAGAAAAATATCTGATCCAATAGATCATAATTATTTGAAAAGCTCTCTGTTTTGAGAGCTTTTTTATGACCTGAAATTTTATCGGACTAATGATTTTATAATGGTAATTAGACTCATCGCAATCACGACTATCCCTACTACCACAAACATTTTTTTTGTAGGCAGTTTTGAAGTAAGCATAGCTGAAAACGGAGCTGTAAAAACTCCTCCCAGCAAAAGTCCCAGTACAATATTCCAATGATGGATGCCAATGGTAAAAATGAAAGTAATGGCACTTGTTATGGTCAGTAAAAACTTGGCTACGGTGGAACTGCCGACAACATATCGTGGAATTCTTCCTTCTTTAATCAATGTTCCGGTAACCAAAGGCCCCCAACCGCCGCCTGCAAAAGAATCTATAAAACCACCGATCAATCCCAGTATTCTCAAGTTCGTTCTTCGTTTAGGTTTTCTCTGTGTTGATTTTTTATTTTTGAAAGCATTTTTCAGAATATTTAATCCCAGATATAAGGTATAACAAGCGATGATCGGCTTCACAATATGAGCATAACGTTCACCATAATGAGACAGTGTTAATGCCCCAATGACGGAACCTACGATGGCCAGCGGAAATAATACCCAAACCATTTTTTTATTGACATTTCCAAGTTTGTAATGGCTGAAACTTCCTGCAGCAGTTGTGAAAGATTCCGCAGAATGAATACTGGCACTTACAACCGGTGGTGGTACATTGAGCAACAACAAGATGGTTGTACAGATCACTCCGTATCCCATTCCCATTGATCCTGCAACAATTTCTGCCATAAAACCGGCAAATAGCATCCAATAAAAAATATGACCATCTTTATTCAGAAAATCCTGAATATCATCAAAAAGATTAAATTGATAGACCACAAGTCCGAACACTCCAAAAAGCAGCAAAACACCTATAATCGCCAGATAAATATTGGCCTTTCTCTGCGCTGTTTTAGTAATGCTGATCAGCTTTTCGATTTCCATATCTGGTTTTGACGAACCTTTTTTGTCCGACAGATATTCTGTAGTAATTTTATTGAGTTCTTTAACTTTATAATTAAAATCTCCTGTCAGCTGATTCCTGATACTTTGCATATTGTCGAGTACATCCTCCATTTCATCGGGAATGATCTCAGTAAAAGTTTCTCTTAATCTTTTGGCAATTGTCGGTGACTTTCCATTAGTTGAAATGGCTATTTTAAGATTCCCTTTTCTGACAATGGACCCGAGATAAAAATCACATAAATCCGGTTTATCAGCAACGTTGACCAGAACATTTTTCTGATGGGCTTTTTCTCTGATTTCACCAGCCAGCTCAATGTCATTGACGGCAATAATAGCAAGATCAACAGTATTAAAATCGTCATCGTTGTAAGGTCTCTCATGCAAAGTTATATTGGGAAATTCATTTTGCAGAATTCTAACTTCAGAACTGATTTCCCTAGCCACCAGGGTGATGGAAGTCTCCGGTGAATTTCCAAGAACGGATTCTAATTTTTCAAGAGAAACCTTGCCTCCCCCAATGATAAGCAAGGACAAGGTTTCAAGTTTTAAGAATATGGGATATAGTGAATTACTCATTGTGGTTACAATTTTAAATCATACGTAAAAGCGAGATAATATAAGCCCCCGATTTCAGGGCCGGCAGCATATTGAAAATAGCGTCTGTTCAGCAGATTGGTTGCTCCAATTTTTATATTAGCATGAATTTCAGGTAGTTTCCAGGTAGCCTGTGCGTCAATAGTATAGTAAGCCGGAACTTTTCCCGAAGCTAAAGGACTTTCCCACATAAAACTGTTCTGCCAACGGGCAACAACGGTAAATCCGATGTTTTTAATAATTTCTCTGTTTCCGGCACTGAAATTAACCATCCATTTGGGAGTATTAAAAGCTGTAATAAACAGGTCAGATGTATTATTGGAAGCGAGATCGTTATAAGAAACATTCGCATTGATATTATAATTACTTACTACATTATACCGGATGCCTAATGAAGTCCCGTAGCTTTTATATGTATTGTTACTGTTGGTGTATACTCTGTAGCGATCCTGTTTGCTTCGGTCAAGCATGGCGAGAACAGCGGCATTGCTTCCAACCTGGCTGTTTTTAGGAACTGCGACTTCTACCTGTCCCAGAAATCCTTCATAAATGTTGTAATAAAAATCCCAATCCAGTACGAGTTTATTGTTGAAGAAAACGGATTTATAACCAACCTCAAATGAGTTGATTTTTTCTGGCTGCAGCTTTTGCAAGTTCGCTACGACTAAAAATTGCTTATTGTCCTGAGCGGCCTGGTTTTGGCTTTTTCCGCCATCAACATCGCTATTTACTGCAGACGTGAATTTGTCGATAGAAGCAAGTGTATATGAATTTTCCAGATATCCTAGTCCTTCATTCACTTTTGAAAGCCCGCCTACTCTTCGTACATTGCCATTATTAACGAATGAAAGTGCTTCAAACAGAGAAGGAAACCGGTATCCGTTTTGAAAAGAAGCTCTGAAATTATGTTGATTCACCGGAGAATATACAATACTTATCCTGGGATTCAATTTTGCTTCAAATTCAGGATTTCTGTCAATGCGCAAAGCTGCATTTAATTTTAATTTATCCCCAAAAAATAGCTTGGTAATCTGTGCAAAGGCCCCGTATTTCTGGTAAATTACATCCTTTCCGAAAGTTCCATTAGCTAAAGGAATATTTCTCGCATTCACCGGCCGATTAAAATCAACGAAATTATTCCCGTCAGGAGTTATACTGTACAGGCGATAATCGATCCCGGCAAGAAGGTTAAATATTTTCACAAATCGACTGAGGTCATACGTCAGTTCGCCTTGATAAAAACGGGATTTTTGCTCTAGTTTGGCGCCACCTGTTGCCGGAGCACCCGCAATTCCTGCATTTGCAGAATCCCAGTTATTGATCCCAATAATGGTATTTTTTAATTGTTCAAAGGCCGTACTTCCAGGTAATACCCTATTTTTATCGGCTTCCTGACGGGCAAGAATAAATGCCTGATTGAGGTCTGTTCCTGAATTAATATTATTTTGTAAAGTAGTTTGAAAGATATTTTTCCAATTGTTATTGGAAAGGTTAGTGAGATCAAGATTATCAGCCAACGGTTTCAGGTTATAAGAATCTCCTGTATTTTCAATCGACACGTAAGCTCTGAAAGTCAATTCTTTGCCCGTCAGTTCAACCTTATGATTCTGAACAGTAGCATTCTGTAAACGAATTTTATTTCCTCTCTGGAAAGTTCCGTCCAATAATCCATAACGGTATACATAAGATGCTTTCCATTGATCTCCGAAGCGATAATACAATCCTGCATCAAACTTGATATTTTTTACTTCAGGATTTACGAGATCTTTTTCGAAATATCCTGTCCTGGAGACATTAAAAGTTGTGGGTTTTCCATTATAATCTACTTTTACGGCCATCCTGTTATTTCTTTCATCTCCATATTTGTTCCACAGGTCTTCAGCAGGATTTGAGGTTAACGGATAATTAGGATTGGCAGTAATGAGTGAATTTGGATTCTGATCAGTTTGATTGTTGGAGATCCAGTCTACTCCGGTGAAATAAGAGGCATTAACTTTCACTGCCCAGTTTTTATTAAAAACTTTCGCAAACCGGATGGCACTTTCTCCCAAAGAACTCATCTTGTGATTGATATGATCAACATGGTTGACACCACCCCGGAAATAGACGCTGAGTCCTTCAGAAGTGAAAGGATCTTTGGTTTGAAGACTGGCTAAACCGTTAATAGCATTCATCCCATACAATGCAGAGGCTGCTCCCGGTGTCACTTCCATAGATTGAATATCCAGCTCTGTAGGGCCGATGGCATTTCCTAGCGGCACTCCTAATGTTGCCGATTGAACGTCTACCCCATCTACCAACTGCATAAACCGGAAATTATTGGGAGAATTGAAACCTCTGGAGTTAGGGATTTTTAAAGTAAGACTGGAGGTCAGCAACTGCAACCCTTTTACATTTTCCAGGGTTTCATAAAAGGATGCTGCAGGACTTTCCCTGATTGTTTTGATATCTATTTTCTCAATAGCTATGGGTGATCGTAGTATTTTCTCAGGAACTCTTGATGCTGAAATAACCACGGCATCAATAATGGTATTTTGAGGATTAAGGGCAATGGTTATTTTATTGGAAGAAGAAAGAACTTCAACAGTCTGGCTGGTAAAACCCTCTTTATTAATAACTATCCGGAACGGAATAGTAACTCTTGTCCTTATTTTAAAATTTCCCTGTAGATCAGTGAATGTATTGTCTTCTGTGTTTTCGATCTGCACCTTTACAGAATCAAGGCCTTTGCGGGTACCCGTATTTTTGATGATCCCACTTAATTCGATAAGCTGCTGCTGAGCTTCCGCCAGATTAAAAAATAGAAATGTAAATGCAATAATACTTGCTTTAGGTAGAAAATTTCCCTGTTTTTTGTTTTTCATTTTTCTTCATTTTTAGGTTAAGAATGAAGCTGTCTGAATTTTTATATCAAATATTTTCGACCACAAAGTCATCAATGCTTTATGTACAATAAGTACAGATAAGATACACGAAAACCAAAGATTTTCTTGACTACCTCCATTGAAGCGCCACGGATTCCCCTCCTTTGGAGGGGTGGCGAAAATTCAAAGAATTTTTGACGGGGTGGTTTTAAACCGTTACTATAATTATTGAGATTGCTTCAGCTTTGGTTTGCAATGACAATGTGTGGTATTAAACTTCTTTAACGATTTAAAATATTCAAACAGCTATGTATTGTTATGTAAGAATCAACAACACATACACATTCGTCCGCCTAAAAGAAGAGGTTGATATTGTTTTAGTTTTTTCCGTTCATAAAAAAGGCTAGTCATATTTTCAATTTAAGGTTTGTAAGTAACGGTATGAAAAATCACCAAATGTTTCTTCTGCAAGTTTTTGCTGTACATATATTCCGAAAAGATCATCCAGAGTGGTCAGAATTTCTTCCTCTCCTATATTTTCTTTAAACTTTGTATTTAAACGCATTCCTAACCGGTCTCCGCCAATATGCAGATTGTATTTACCATAGGCAGTTCCAACAAATCCAATCTCAGCATTCGGGGATCTTCCACAGCCATTAGGACAGCCGGTCATACGAATCGTGATATCTTCCTGTAAAAGACTGTATTTTTCAAGAATAGGTTCAATTTTTGTGACCAATGAAGGCAAATAACGCTGTGCTTCGGCAAGAGCTAATGAACAAGTATTTAAGGCAACACAGGCTACAGAATTTTTACGTAAGGCACTCGCTTCTTCCGTATAATCTGAAATTCCATGTTCCTTTAAAATATTTTCAATATCAGCTTTATCCTGTTCATCAATATCAGCCAGGATAAGGTTCTGATTACAGGTAAAACGGAAATTGGCTTTGCCAGTCTCAGCAATTTTTAATAATCCTGATTTTAAAGGATATTCGTTTG
Organism: Chryseobacterium lactis; assembly: GCF_003815875.1. NCBI lineage: Bacteria > Pseudomonadati > Bacteroidota > Flavobacteriia > Flavobacteriales > Weeksellaceae > Chryseobacterium > Chryseobacterium lactis. The sequence continues at coordinate 4,063,469 of NZ_CP033924.1, read as the reverse complement.
TGTTGAGAACTCTGCCATGTTCAACAAAAAGGGTATAAAACCATTTGCCTTCATGATTTTGTATCCAGCCATAACGATCTTTTCTTTGTTCAAACTTAAATTCCCTTGCCTGTTCAAATTGAAATTCGGTTCTTTTTTCGACTTCTGTTCTGTATTGGTCAATACCAAGCTTATCAATAGTATATTTTAATCTGGAAAGCTTTCTGTCGCTCCTGTTTCCAAAGTCTCTCTGTACGGTAATAATTTCGTATACTGCTTTTAAAACTTTTTCTTCGGTATCAACAAAACCAAGCACAGAAGCCAGCCGGGCATAGGTTGCTTCATTCCCGTGGGTAGCTCCCAATCCACCGCCTGCAGCAATATTATACCCAACAATTTCGTTGTTCTCAATAATGGCAATCAAGGCAATATCATTGATGAAAACATCCACGTCGTTGTTGGGCGGAAATGCAATTCCTATTTTCAGTTTTCTTGGAAGATATCTGTCCTGATATAAAGGATCTTCTTCTTTTTTTCGATCCACTATCAATTCATCATCAATCCATATATCGTAATACGACTGAGTTTTAGGAAGACACATTTCACTGATTTTCCCCGCCAGTTCGTAAGCCTGCTGATGAAAAGGTGATTCTGAAGGGTTTGCAGTACACGTTACATTTCTGTTGACATCCCCACAAGCCGCGATGGAATCAAGATGCTGCAGATTAAAACTCTGAATAGTGGGTTTTAATTGTGATTTTAAAATACCATGCAGCTGAATGGTTTGTCTCGTGGTAATTTTTATAGTTCCTGTCGAGTGATCCTCTGCCGTTTTATTCAGACCTACCCATTGTTCCGGGGTTAAAAAGCCGCCGGGAAGTCGTAGCCGGATCATATAAGAATACAACCATTCAAGCTTTTTGGCAACGCGATCTTCTCTCCTATCTCTGTCATCCTGCTGATACATCCCATGGAATTTGATCAGCGTCTGATCATCTTCTCTGATGGCTCCTGTAAAATCGTCAGACAGGCTTTCTTTTAAGGTTCCTCTGAGTCCGTTACTGCCGGTTTTAATCCTTTCTACAGCCGAAAGATTATCTTTATCGTTATTCATTTTTGTTTTTTTTAATTTGGTAATTTTAATGCCGTTTAATAAACATCTTTAGCATATCTGCCATTTAATTCCATTTCTTCCAGGTATTGAAGAGCTTCATCTTTAGTTCGTTTCCCTTCGTTTTGAATGATATTCACTAAAGTTTGCTCTACGTCATGGCTCATCGGTTCCTTAGCACCACACAAATAAACGGATGCACCGCCTTCAAGCCAGTAAAAAATCTCCTGAGATCTTTGTTGGAGTTTGTGCTGAACATATACCTTTTCGTCAGTATCTCTTGAAAAAGCAAGATCTAAATGGGTCAGACTGCCTGTCTTAAGAAAATCCTGAAGTTCCGCCTGATACAAAAAGTCAGAAACAAAATTCCTGTCTCCAAAAAATAGCCAGTTTCTCCCTTCGGCACCTACAGCATCACGTTCCCAAAGGAATGATCTGAAAGGAGCAATGCCTGTTCCCGGACCGATCATAATCAAATCTTTGTCATGTTCCGGAAGTTTGAAGTGACCTGCATCCTGAATGTAGAATTCAACGTCTTCTCCTTCACTGAATTCACTAAGGAAGCCACTGCATAAACCATTATGTTTCTGGTGATCGATAAGGAATTCTGATTTTGCAACGGTAATGTGAATTTCAGTATCACCATGAGCTTCCGGCGATGAAGATATAGAGTACAGACGAGGTGCCTGTCCTGTTAATATTCTGATAACATCCTCGAATTCTTCAGCATTTTTCACAGGATAAATTCTTAAAAGATCAAGAAGACTTAAGCGAACCTCCGGAATGGAATGTCCTGTAATCTTTGCATATTGTGCTACCACCGATTTCAGCAGATAACTAACATTAAGATGTTTTCGTAAAAGCGTTTCTACATTATCTGTAACTTTTGTGGTTTCAACTTGTTTTTTAGCATCAATACCGGTGAGCGCAATAATGTCATCAACGACTGATCTGGAGTTGAAAGGTAAGATTCCTAATGCAGCACCGGGCTGATACACAAGCGCTTCTTCGGTTTCTATTTCGATGTGATAGGTTTCCTTTTCAGAAGTAATATCATTCAGATTAATAATGGAGGCTACTTTCCCTTGATATTTCTTTCTTCCGCTTAAAACTTTTGGGATTAAAATATTTTTTTGAGTCCCAGCAGAATTTTTACTAACTGTTTCAAAGACATGATCTATCCATTGAGCAGCTTCCTGTTCATAATCAATATCACATTTTTTCAATGGAATAATACGCTGAGCACCCAGTATTTCAAAACGACTATCCACCTCTTCTCCTGTTTTGCAAAATTGAGGATAGCTGCTATCTCCCAGTGCCAGCACTCCAAATTTCAGAGGGCTGAGATTGATTTCATTTTCATGAATATAATCATAGAACTTTTTAGCAAGTGCTGGTGGCTCTCCTTCTCCCTGTGTACTGATGATGACAAAAAAGAATTCTTCTTTCCCAAGATCTTTTGGTTTGTATTGTGAAAGATCAGCTAATTTTACCTGAATACCTTTTTTCTTTATAATTCCTGCCAGTGAAGTAGCCAGTTTTTTACTATTTCCCGTTTCGGTTCCGTAGGCCAGTGTTATTTTCTTTACAATATTCACGATATTGCTATCAGTTTGTTGCGGAGGCAACGTGGCTGCCAGAGAGCTTCCTCCGGCCAGACCTGCCAGATATCCGCTTGCCCAGATGGCTTCATCTCTGGAGAAATCTCCGGATATTTGTTTTAATACATTCAATTTATTGTCAGACAGCATATTCAAAGAAATTTTGAGTGTTGGGGATTAGACTTCCATTCTCTACAGATTTAAAATAAAGCCCTTCCTGCTCAGCATTTTCAAGCCAGGAAAATTCTTCATGAAGATTAACGATCTTCCCTATAACAACCAGTGAAGGAGAAGCAAAATTTTTATCTCCAAAAGTTTCATTAAAACCTTCAAACGAAGAAGTATACACTTTCTGGTAAGGAGTGGTAGCTTGTTCAATAACCGCTATTTTCTTTTCTTCCGAAATTTCAAGGGCAAGGAATTTCTCCACAAGAGCAGTAAGATTACCTTTAGACATATAAAAAACAAGAGTATCATTAGTTCCGGCAAGCTCTTTCCAGTAGTCTTCGTTCAGAATATCAGATTTATAATATGTTAAAAACCGAACCGATGTGGAATATCCTCTCGCGGTTAAAGGCATACCTGCGTAAGCTGCTGCTCCTAAAGCTGCAGTGATTCCAGGAATAATCTCGTAGGGAATATAATTTTGTTTTAAAGCCTGTAATTCATCCAGAATATTGGAGAATATGGAAACATCGCCACCTTTAAGCCTTACGATAGTTTTATTCTGGCGGGCATAGTCTACCATCAAAGTATTGATATGAGATTGAGGGGTTGATGCATTTTTACTGCATTCTTTGCCTACGTAGATGATTTTTGTATGTTTCCGGGCATATGTTTCTAGGATCTCAGGGCTTACGAGACGGTCACATAAGATGACATCAGCCTGAGCGATTGCTTTTACAGCTTTTACAGTGATCAGTTCAGGGTTGCCGGGCCCTGCACCGATAAGGTAAACCTTTGGTGATTTTATAATTGATTTCATTGAAAGTCGGTGTTAGTTGAGGATTTAGAAGAGTCCTTCTACTGACAGATACCTTTCTCCGGTATCGTAGTTGATGGTAAGAATTTTGGCGTTAGGTTGTATTTCCGGTAAGTGTTTGGCTATTGCTGCTAAAGCTGCTCCTGTAGACACTCCTACAAAAAGACCTTCTTTTTTTGCAGCATTGATGGCGTACTCATACGCTTCGTCTTTTCCTACTGTGATCACTCCATCCAAAAGGGTGATGTCTAAGATTGAAGGGACAAAACCAGCTCCCAGCCCTTGTAAAGGATGTGGTGCGGGACTTCCGCCGCTTAATACCGGTGATAATTCCGGCTCTACTGCAATCACTTTAACATTTGGAAATTTCTCTTTTACCGCTTTTGCAATTCCGGTGATATGTCCTCCGGTTCCCACTCCTGTAATGATATAATCAAGGCCATCCGGGAAGTCTTTTATGATTTCCTGAGCGGTTGTTTCAACATGTATCTGTACATTGGCAGGATTGTCAAATTGCTTTGGAATCCATGAATTGGGTGTTTGTTCTGCCAGCTCATTTGCTTTTTCAATAGCCCCTTTCATCCCTTTTTCTCTTGGAGTAAGTACAAATTCGGCTCCGTAAGCCTGCATGATTTTACGGCGTTCTATACTCATACTTTCGGGCATTACCAGAATAAGTTTGTATCCCTTCACTGCAGCTACAAGGGCGAGACCTATTCCTGTATTTCCACTGGTAGGCTCTATAATCGTACTGTTTTTGTTTAATAATCCTTTTGCTTCTGCATCTTCAATCATCGCTAAAGCAATTCTGTCTTTAATGCTTCCTCCGGGATTGCTTTTTTCCAATTTGATCCAGATTTCATGATCTGAATTGAAAAGTTGATTAATCTTTACGACTGGCGTATTCCCAATCGTTTCCAATGTGTTCTGAAATTTCATACCAATACAATTTTTATTTTTTTTAATTTATATAACAAAGGTTAGAGATTCTGGTAATGAACTGTTTTCCTTTATTTTTATTTCACTTTTGTGATACACCAGAGAATTGGCAGGAACATCCTGTGTTATCCAGACATTTCCTCCGATAATACTTTCTCTGCCTATCGTTGTATTTCCGCCCAGAATAGTAGCTCCTGAATAAATGATGACATCATCTTCAATGGTTGGATGCCTTTTCTGGTTGGCTTTTTCTTTGGAAACATTCAAAGCTCCGAGGGTTACTCCCTGATAGATTTTGACATGATTTCCGATAATTGTTGTTTCTCCAATGACAATTCCTGTTCCGTGATCAATAAAAAAAGATTTTCCAATTTCTGCTCCCGGGTGAATATCTATTCCTGTTTTACTATGTGCATATTCTGAGATCACACGGGGTAGGATCTGAACATTCTGACTCCAGAGCTGATGCGAAATACGGTAGACGTAGGTGGCAAAAAAACCGGGATAGGCAAGATATACTTCTTCCAGAGAATTTGCGGCCGGGTCGAATTCTAAAATAGATTGTGCATCCAACACCAACTGATCATACAACTCATCTAAAGCCTCAAAAAACCGGTTGACATTAGCTTCAGTACTTTCTCTATTTCCTGTCACAATAATAATCAGGTCAAAAAGATGCTGGTTCAGGGCTTCAAAATTTGCTTTCAATTGTTTTTCAGTATTGTTTCTTTGAGGAAGAAAAAGCACTTCGTACAAATCTTTAACAAATTTTTTAGTCTTTATTTTATCGAAGAATCCATGAATATTATTTTGCTTACTGTGATGAATTCTTTCAATCAAATGATGGGGAATTGCCATTTTTTCTATTGGATTATGCAGGCTGCAACCGTTGAATTGGAGGTTTCATCCACCAAAATTGCAGACCCTGTTGTTTTATTACTGATAAAACTATCATAGACCAAAGGTTGTGCCGTTCGCAAGGTAACTTTCACAATTTCATTGAGTTTAATGTCACCATCAACCTGCTCCCTGCTAAGGGTGTTGACGTTGATTTTATAGTCCACTTCCTTTACAATGGCTTTAACCAATCTGCTATTTTGCTGCAGCAGGTATTTATTACCAGGTTGCAACGGCTTTTGATCAAGCCAGCACAAAAGAACTTCGAGATCTTTTTCTACTGCCGGGAGCTGTTCCTCATTGGCAAACAGATCTCCCCTGCTGATATCCAGGTCATGGGCAATGTGAATGACAACGGGCTGTCCTTCAACTGCTTCTTCTTGTTCTTCTCCATGGATTTCAATTTTAGAAATCTCACTTGTTAAACCTGCCGGAAGAATATGAATTTTATCTCCTTTTTTAAATTTTCCGCTTAATATTTTCCCTGCATATCCTCTGTAATCGTGTAGTTCTTCTGTTTGAGGACGAATTACATACTGAACCTGGAAACGGCTTCCATTGTTGAATTCTTCATTTAACGTTACCTGTTCCAGATAATCCAGAAGAGATTGGCCTTCATACCATTCTGTTCTTGATGATGTTGAAACAATATTATCCCCTTTCAATGCAGAAATCGGAAAATAAGTAACGTCATTCAGTCCCAGGTTATCTGCAATTTTAGAATAATCAGATTTTATCGTTTCAAAAACTTCTTCCGAATAATCTACCATATCCATTTTATTAATGGCCACTGCAACTTTTTTCAACTTTAACAATGATGCAATAATGGAATGTCTTCTTGTCTGCTCAATAACTCCTTTACGGGCGTCAATCAGAATAACCATAAGATCAGAGTTTGATGCTCCGGTAATCATGTTTCTGGTATATTGAACGTGACCCGGTGCATCGGCGATGATAAATTTTCTTTTAGGTGTTGAAAAATATCTGTAGGCCACATCAATCGTGATTCCCTGTTCTCTTTCTGCCCGCAAACCGTCAGTTAAAAGAGCAAGGTCTACTCCGTCTTCATTTTTGTTTTTAGAATGTTTTTCAAGTACTTCCAACTGATCCTGTAAAATACTTTTGCTATCGTAAAGCAGGCGTCCGATAAGGGTACTTTTGCCGTCATCAACGCTTCCTGCTGTTATAAATCTTAATATATCCATCCGACTTTAATTATTAATAATGAGTAATAGGTAATGAGTAATACTGTGATTGTTAAAAGTAATAAGAGGTCAAATTCTATTACTTATTACTCATTACTGATTGCTAATTTAAAAGTAGCCTCCTTTCTTACGGTCTTCCATGGCAGCTTCCGTTACCCTGTCATCAATACGGGTTTCGCCACGTTCTGAAATTCTGGTCGCAACAATCTCTTCGATGACCGCATCAATGGTTTCTGCATGGGATTCCACAGCAGCGGTACAGGTCATATCTCCAACGGTTCTGTAGCGTATTTTCTTTGTAGTAATAATATCATCCGGATCCAAGAATACATGCTCAGAATTCGCAAGCCATTGTCCGTTAAGATCTACCACTTCCCTTTCATGCGAGAAATAAATGGAAGGTAAGTCAATTTTTTCTCTTCGGATGTAGTTCCAGATATCAAGTTCCGTCCAGTTGCTGATCGGGAAAATTCTTACATTTTCTCCTTTATGGATTTTTCCGTTAAAAATATTCCATAGCTCCGGGCGCTGAAGTTTTGGATCCCATTGTCCGAATTCATCACGAACCGAGAATATTCTTTCTTTAGCACGTGCCTTTTCCTCATCTCTTCTGGCTCCTCCGATGCAGGCATCAAATTCAAACTCCTCAATGGTATCCAATAAAGTGTATGTTTGAAGCCAGTTTCTGCTTGGGAACTTTCCTTTAGCTTCCGTGAGTTTTTTACTTTTTATCGTATCTTCAACTTTTCTTGCTACTAATGTAACATCCAGCTGATTGACCAGCTGATCGCGGAAATTCAATACTTCCGGAAAGTTATGGCCGGTATCAACATGTACAAATGTAAACGGGATTTTTCCATGCAGAAATGCTTTCTGAGCCAGATGAGCCAGTACAATACTGTCTTTTCCTCCACTGAATAATAGAGCCGGACGTTCAAACTGTCCTGCTACTTCCCTTAATATATAAATAGACTCGGACTCCAGTTGATCTAAATAGTTTAATTGATGTCTTGACATTTTTTCTTTTTTTATTGATGAATATGCAGACCGCATTCTTTTTTGTTCGCATCTTCCCACCACCAGCGGCCGGCTCTGAAATCTTCTCCTTCTTTAACGGCTCTTGTACAAGGCTCGCAGCCTATACTGACGAAACCTTTTTTATGAAGATGGTTATAAGGTAAATGATGAGCCTTTACGTACTCTGTTACCTGTTCAGATGTCCAGTGAAGGATCGGATGAAATTTGATGATTTTATTATCCGGATCCCATTCCAGCTGGGGCATATTCTGTCGGTTTGCAGAATGCTCTGACCGAAGACCGGTAATCCATACTTTATAACCTTCCAATGCTTTTTTCAAAGGATGAACCTTACGGATTGTACAGCAGGCTTTTCTTTGCTCTACAGACTGATAAAAAGAATCGGGTCCGTTTTCTGATACGAATTTTCTGAGTTCTTCGGTATTCGGATAATACGCCTTGATATTTTTCTTAAAAAAAGCTCTTGTGGAAGTCCAGGTTTCATAAGTCTGTTCGAAAAGACGTCCTGTATCCAATGTGAAAATATCAACATCCAGATTTTTTATCAGATGAGTAATCACCTGATCTTCATAACTGAAACTGGTGGAAAAGATAACCTTACCTGGAAATCTGTCTACCAATACCTGTAACCCATTATCTTGAAAAGAAGCAATTAAGGCTTCTTCCTGTAGTTTTTCAAATTCATTTTTCAGATTGTTTTCCATATCCAATTGAAATTAAGTCTTGCAAATATATACAAAATTCTACAACTCCTATCAAATTAGTAGAATTTAAATTAAAAAAAATTTAAGATTGATTGATAAACTTGGTTAAAGTGGCTTCCATCATGCTTTTTCTCGTTTTTTCACGAACAATAATTAATTCATTTCTGAGATAGCAGGATGCTTCATCCACACAATCATCACATGGTTCATAGAAGTTGAGAGATACACACGGAGTAAGAGCGATAGGGCCGTCAAAGATCCGGTAAATATCGGCCAAAGATACCTCATCAGGAGATTTTAATAAGTAGTAACCTCCTACTTTTCCTTGCTTACTGTTAACCAGTTTTGCTCTTTTAAGTTCCAGGAGAATTTGTTCTAAGAATTTTTTAGGAATGTTCTCATCTTGTGCAATAACAGAAGTGGGCAGAAAGCCTTGATTGTAATTTCTTGCTAATCTGACCATTGCTTTCAGCGCATATTTGCAACGTTTTGACATCATAATTGTTGCAAGTTATAACAAATTATCTGATAAATGAAATGTTTTCCGATGGGGACAATAATTATATGTTCACAAAAATTTATTAATCGTTGGTATGCTTAATTATTGTTTTTTTAACACATAAGTTGATTTAAGTTATCAGAAAACCGCGGACAAGTTCACTTAAGCTTGAAAATCTCTAATTTTCATAGGATGTAAAAATTACACCATTAAGATTTAAGGATATAAGAATAATTAAGAAAAGCTTCGCTTACAATATTGCGCTTTAAAAAATCTTTGATTTTCCCTTAACTACTCTTAATCACTTCATTTTTCTTAATGGTTTGAAAATATTATTAAAAACAAAAGCTTTTAAATACTTAAGTTTTGAAAATCTCCGATTTTCATAGTATTACAATGTTTTTCTCGTTTGGATGAGCGTATTTTCTAAACGTTATAGGTTTTTGAAACCTATAACGTTTGTGGTTTTTAGAAAATTAAAAATAAGTTTGACATATATCAGATTTTCATACAATTATAAAACAAAGTAAGCTAGCTCCCTATCTTCTCTAATCAGATTATCTATTCTTCTGAAACCTGTTTTTGTAAGGACTTTCTGAGATCCGATATTATCCAGATCGGTAAGGGCAACAATGTCTTTTTGTTGGTTTAAAGAAAAGCAATACTCAACAAGAGCTTTGCACACCTGAGTTCCAAGGCCTTTTCCCCAATAGCTTTCTGATAAGGTATAGCCTATTTCCAACTGATCCGGATTATCAAGGAAAATTCTTGCCAGGCACATTCCAACAAAATCATTGTTCTGAACATCAAATATTGCCCATCTGCTGAATGGTCCTTCATGATAGTCTGCCAATGCTTTATCATACATTTCTTTATATTCTTCGGGAGTTTTATAAGGAAGATAACGGGTAACGTTTTCATTTTCAAAAAGCTCTGAGAATAAGTAAAATTCCTGTGGTGTGAATTCGCGGATGATGATTGTATCGTTTTTATAATACATAAGATATTGTGTAGTAATGTATGAAATGATTAAATAAAAGTACGTAAATAAACTATAACCAGACTGCTATTTATCATAAAAAATTGGACTTACATCATAAGTACAATCTTTACTCACCATTGAAATCCACCTCATCATTTCCACTTTTAGAATACTATTTATCTAACAAAGAACATTTAAAAAGTTTTAAACCAAGCCGTAACGGCTTTGAAATAATAATCAGGAGGTTGATGATCAGGATAATTACCTCCACCTGAATATTGCTCTTTGCTTGCGCTTAATAGATTGTGGTATAGAAAAAAGAAAGATGAGCTCAATGAGCCCATCTTAAACCTGTATCATCTCAAAAATACAAGCAGTTAAAATAAAACCTATTACTAACGATCATATTGTATCGATATAGCGTTTGATCCTATTTTTTAATGAATTTTTGGGAAGATTTCCCTAAAGAAGTTTCAATATCAATTAAATAAGTTCCGCTTAGGAAGTGTTTAACATCAACCCTATCACCCATAACTTTGGCATTCATTTTTCTTCCAGACATGTCGTAAACAGAAATTGATTTAATTTTCCCTTCTGTTTTAATATTCAATATATCAGAAACTGGATTCGGATAGATGGATGTTTCTGAGTTTGTTGTATCAACGTCTGAAGTGGATAATGATGATAATGGTAATGCACAAGGTGTTGTAATACTGCCATTTGGTTGTGTATTATATGCAAACTCAGTTACAGAATAACCTGAACCATTGGCCCCAACATTCAGTTTGAAATAGCCGTTAATATTGTAGCCTTCGAATTGGTTTCTAAAACCAACATAAGCTGTTTTACCAGACCAGGTAGTGTAAGTAGGGGTATACACGTCAAGTTGTCCGGGAGTACCCGTTGGATAACCTATAATATTTGCATTACTTATAGTGGTGCAAGACGGAATTAAACTAATATTTCTTGTCCCTGCCCCACATACTAATCCTTTCCAATAGGTTTCCAATTTTAATTGATTTGCTCCATAGTACCAAGCACCATACCCTGCATCATCACTAAGCTCCGGATTAATGATAAAATATTTCCAAGTTGCCCCGGAGTTAGTTGTTACGGTTGTTGGTGTTGGATTGGCATAACTTTCCAAAGGAGTTCCTGTAACTATTTTATAGGGATCTTTGTAAGAAAAAGTTAATGCTAAAGCTGTTGTGGATCCTAATGACGTTGCACCTCCTGTTATAGCTGGATTTAGGAACGTAATTGATGAATTCAGGATCTGACTTTTAGGATGACTGGTTGCCGCACCATTTATGGTAAGTGTAGCAGTAGTAGGGCTTGTAACTGCTATAGTTGCTGTTTGTCCTGCTGGTAATGAAGAAGTGAAATGTGTTCCTGCAATAAGAGTTGTTCCATTCGATACGGCAAATGTTGCTCCGTTTAGGGTAATGGTTGATGTAGGAACAGATGCTACAGTTCCATCTAATGACACGGCTCCATTATTGTTTAAGTTCTCTGTAAAGGTACTGTTGCTAAGAGTTAATCTGGGCGGAGTATTGGCAACACCGGTTGCAACTAAGTTTGCGGGCTGCCATAAATTCATTCTCGAAGGATGGTTTAATGCTGCTAGCATTCTGTTAACTTGTCCATTGGTAAACATTTTATAACAACCAGCGGAACCGTTGTATCCCATATAGTTTTCAACGTTCACTTTTTGTCCAAGACAATTGTTTCCAGCTGTACATCCTAATCCGGAAGAATTATTTTCTACAGGGGTGTCAGCAACTCCGTCACCATCATTACCAGGATTTGCGGTTGAACAAAGAACATTGAACGTGTGTTGAAGATTTAACCAATGCCCAAATTCGTGAGTGAATGTATCAGAAAACTCGTTTGAAGCAACAGTTCCTGCAGCATCATATATATAACGGCCATTATAAACTACTCTGGCTGTATTTACTGAAGACATGTATGAATCCGGATACCAGGCAACTCCTGATTGATATAAATCTTTATTGGCATATAGATCATTTTGTATATACACATTCATATACTTTGTATTATCCCATGCATCTGCGCCAATTTGTGCATCATATCCGCCTCCGTTGCCATATCCACTTTTGAAAGGGTGAAATACCACTCCGCTTGTTGCTTTTCCGGTTGGGTCAATTTTAGCTAATCGGAATTCAATACTTAATGTACTCCTAATCGGCTGGAAGTAAGGATCTATAGTGTTTGAATCGGTATTAGTTCCATTGAAATTTAAGTTGATTTGTTGCAGCAAGTCAACTACTTTTTGGTAATTTACTTTTACATTACTCTGAGCTTCTCCATACACATGGAAAACCACAGGGATAATATAGGTGGGGGCGTTGACCTTGTTATTCAATGGAGTTTTGTTTGATTCCATTTTTTTTACAAAATCTTTGGTGAATTTTTCAAAATTTTCATATTCAGCCTTAGATTCAGGGTGCAGTTCAAAATGTTTTTTCATCATTTCATCTGCTTTACACTCATGAGGTCTATTTTCCTGAGCAAAACCTATTATTGGAAATAGGGAAACAAGTAGTAGTAATTTAAATTTTTTCATGATTTTTGGATTTGTTTGTTAATAAATTATTTGAATAGTCAATTTTTTCTATGTTTTTGTCAACAACTTTACCATCTCCAATGGTTCTGATTCTTTGCTTTCATAGGAATAGCAAAATAAGAACCCGTTAAAAAATGCAATCTTCATAATAGAATGTATTGCAAGAGCTACTGTTTTCATAAATAATAATTTTGTGTGTTATGTGATGTTTTCTAATTAAATCTTTCAGGGTTGAATATCTTTATCTCAACCATTGGCTTTTGGTCATTGGCAAGTTCAGAAACTGTTTTCCCGAAAATGGGACCGAGGCTTAGTCCCATCATTCCGCCACCGCCTGCGATGATCAAGTTTTTTAATTGGGAAGATTGTCCCAGATATGGAAGTCCATCCGGAGCGCAAGGTCTGTATCCAAACCAGATTTCCGATTCTTTGGGTAATATAACCTGAAAATTTGGTAAATATTTTGGGATAGATTGTACGATTCCCTCTACCCTTTTCATATTAATTTTATCCTTATGGGAAGCCAGCTCCATGGTTCCTCCAAAACGGATTTGTCCATTCATGGGGGTTACCGCTACTCTTGCCTCCAATAACAATGCGGCATGTTCCAATGTATGGACTGGGTTTTCAGGAGTATGCATAAAAGAATAACCTTTCCCTGGCATCAATTGAATTTTAATCCCTGCTTTTTGGGCAAGTTCCGGCAAAAATGATCCTCCGGTCATGACGAAACGGTCTGCTGTAAACTTTTTATCATTCGCTATGATCGCATTTATGGTGTTTCCTCTAATTTCATATCCTGTTACTTTATGCTGTGTATGGAAAATTGCCCCATTGTTTTTAAGATAAGAGATCATTTGCTTCATCAGCTTTACCGGATTCATGTGGCCATCACATTTGTAATTGATTCCTCCGATGACATCCAGTTGAGCATTGGGTTCCAGTTCCTGAATTCCCTTTTTATCCAGAATATCAACCGGTAATCCCATATGAATTGCTTTATGGGCAAGCTCTATTTCTTCTTCGGCTACTTTTTCTGTTTTATAGAGCATCAGAATACCATTCTGGTTAAGTTCAAAATCAAACTCATCTTTTTTAGCAATTTCATCATAAAGTGCACTGCTGGCCATATTAAGATCTCTGATTGCGGATGCTGAGAGATCCACATGTCTTTGGTTGGAATGTTTTAAAAAATTCATTCCCCATGATATAAGTTTGGCGTTGAGCGAAGGCTTAACATAAAACGGACTTTTGCTGTCAAACATCCATCGGATGCCCTGGGCAACTACTCCGGGTGCTGCCAATGGGGTAAAATGACTGGGCACGATCATTCCTGCATTGCCGTAAGAACAATTATTGGTAAGATCATTTTGCTCCAGGATTTCTACCTGCCATCCTTTTTGTAAAAGATAATATGCTGAACTTAGTCCTGCTATTCCTGCACCGATAATCAGTGCTTTGCCTTTATTTTGTGTCATATTTGTTACCAGCTTTACATTACCTGAAATCCTTGCCAATAAGGATCTTCATCATCAATAATAATCTGATTATAACCGGTAATTCTTGCCCAGCCTTCGACCGACGGAATAATGGCTGATTTTCCGGCAACCGTAGCCGTTCCTTCAATTCTTCCGATAAACTGAGACCCGATATAGCTTTCATGGATAAATTCTTCTCCTTCTTTCAGTTTTCCCTTAGCATACCATTGAGCCATTCTTGCAGAAGTTCCGGTACCGCATGGTGATCGGTCTAAAGCATTTTCACCCACTAAAACAGCATTCCTCCCACTGGCTTTAGGATCGGAAGGTTTACCGGTCCATTGGATGTGACTCAATCCGGAAATATGTTCATTTTCAGGATGGATGAATTGATATTTTTCATTAAGTAATTTCCTGATGATCTTCCCATAATGAATAAGCTGACTGGCCGTAAAATCAGCAATGTCTCTGAAGTTTTCCTGAGGATCAATAATGGCATAAAAATTTCCTCCATAGGCAACATCAGCACTTATTAACCCCAGATCCGGACATTCAACTTCGAGGTTTTCAGCGTATAAAAAAGACTTCACATTGGTTAGTTTCACAGACTGTACTTTTTTCCCTTCCTGTATATAATCTATAAGAATAAGTCCGGCCGGTGTTTCAAGACGTAATTTTCCAGGAATTTTCGGAATTACCAAACCTTCTTCTATCGCTATCGTTACCGTACCGATTGTCCCGTGTCCGCACATGGGAAGACATCCGCTGGTTTCAATATATAATACTCCGATATCATTCTGATCATCAACGGGAGGATATAAAATACTTCCACTCATCATATCATGCCCACGGGGTTCAAACATGAGTCCTTTTCGGATCCAGTCATATTCTTTCATAAAATGGAGCCTGCGTTCCATCATCGAATTTCCTTTTAAAATAGGTCCACCGCCTGCAACAAGGCGTACCGGACAGCCACAGGTATGGGAGTCTATACAAAAAAATGTTCTGTTCATACGGTTTCTAATTTTAATGATCCTGAATTCACCTCTCCATCCACTATTCTACTTATTTGCAAAGGGTTTTCATCCTTAAGTTCTTCCGGCAAAAACTCATCCGGCCAATTCTGAAAAGAAATTGGGCGAACAAATCGCTTAACAGCATCCGGTCCTACAGAGGTAAAACGGGTATCTGTTGTAGACGGGAAAGGCCCTCCGTGCTGCATGGCATACACCACTTCTACTCCAGTAGGCATTCCGTTGAATAATAGTCTGCCACATTTATCTTTCAGAAGGTTGATCAGATTAAGATTTTCACGTACATCTTGTGCTGTACCTGCCACTGTTATGGTTAACTGCCCTTTTAACTGATGGGCAATCTGTAGTAATTCTTCAGACGTTTCACAGGCTACAATAATTCCAAACGGCCCGAAAATTTCTTCACTTAATATCGGATTTTGAATAAAATTCTGCCCGGTGGTTTGTGCAACAACCGCCCGTCCCTGCCATTCATTAATTTTCGTGTTTACTTCTGCTATGATCTCTACTTCTGATTGTTCAGAAGCAATACCTTTCAGCTTTTCAAAGTTGTCGAAAATGCCTTTGTGAAGCATATTGACAGGAACAATTTCCGTAATTTCCTTTTTTAATGCAGTAATAAACCGGTTAAGGTGATTTCCCTTCAGAGCAATAAATACACCTGGATTGGTACAGAACTGTCCGACTCCTAAGGTTAATGAAGAGGCATACTCTTTAGCCAGATTTTCCGCCTTATCTTCCAATAACTGTTCAAAAGCGAATACAGGATTGATGCTTCCCATTTCTGCAAATACAGGAATAGGATTTTCACGGCGGTTAGCAATATCAAATAAGGCCTTCCCTCCATTGAATGATCCTGTAAATGCTACAGCATGGATATCTTTATGTTGGGTTAAATAAGAACCGATTTCATGGGATGTTCCGGTAATATGGCTGAAAATCCCTTCCGGCCACCCGGATCTTTCTACAGTAGCTGTTATTGCATCAGCCATAATTTGAGAAGTTTTTGGATGTGCAGGATGAGCCTTCACAATCACTGGGCAACCTGCTCCAATAGCGCTCGCCGTATCACCTCCGGCTGTAGAAAATGCAAATGGAAAATTACTGGCTCCGAATACAAGCACAGGCCCTATGCCGATATTGTATTTTCTCAGATCTCCTTTTTGTTTCTCAGGTTGAGCGAGATCAATCCGGGATTCTGTGTATATTCCGGACGCTACTGCTTTTGCATAACTTCTCCATTGGCCTATTGTTCTGGCTTTTTCACCGGTAAGTCTTGCCAGAGGTAATGAAGTTTCAGCATGCGCTGTTGTCAAAAGTTCTTCACCTAACGCTTCGATGTGATCGGCAACAGCATTCATGAATTCTGCTCTTTCTTTGATAGTCGTATTTTTCAAAAACTGGTACGCTTCAACAGCAAGCTGTATTTTGTGATCCATAGTTTTTTTTGAAGTTTCTTCAATCATAGCCTTATTTCTTGGATTAATCTAATGCCGGACGTTTAGCTCTGCCCTCTTCAATAATCCTTTTAATTCTTGAAGCTTCTTCACCTTGTAATTCTAAACGTGGAGCTCTTACATAAGGATTACTGATTCCTTCCGCAGTTGCAGCAAGTTTGATATACTGAATGAGTTTAGGATTAATATCAAGTTCTAACAAAGGCATAAACCATCGGTAGATCTCCAAGGCTTTGCCATACTCGCCTGCTTTTGCATAGTTATACATGGCCATTGTTTCGTTAGGGAAAGCATCTACAAGTCCTGCTACCAATCCATCTGCTCCAAGCATCAGTGTTTCCAGGCAAATCGTATCTACTCCACCCAGAATTTTAATCCTTTTTCCAAAACGGTTAATCATTCTGGTTACGTTGGCCAGATCTCTTGTAGATTCTTTAACAGCTTGAATAGTCGGATATTCAATAAGTTCATCAAACATTTCCAGGGTGACATAAATTCCGTAATCAACAGGATTGTTATAGATAAGGATAGGAAGATCTGTAGCTGTGGCAACCGCTTTGAAATATTCTACCACTTCACAGCTGTCTGCTTTATAACGCATTGGAGGGAGAAGCATTAATCCATCCGCTCCCAGTTCTTTTGCTTTTTGGGCAAAGCCTACTGCATTTTTGGTTGTATTTTCAGAAAGGTTAAGAATAACAGGAATTCTTCCCGCTGTAATTTTTTTTGCATATTGGAGAAGTTCAAACTTTTCTTCGGTTTCCAAGACACTGGCTTCTCCTAATGTTCCGGCAAGGATAATTCCATGAACTCCGGCTTTAATCTGGGCTTCTGTATTGACTGCAAACATTTCAAAATCAATTTTTCCTTCTTTTGTAAAAGGAGTTAATACAGCAGGATAAATCCCTTCCCAGCTTAGTTTTGTACTCATATCAAATAATATTTATTCAAAACTAGGTGAATTTTAAAACGCTAAATGTTAATATTTTAATGTATTCTAACCGTATTTTAACATGTGATTATTCGTGGTCTGTAGTAGCCTCTTTATAATGCTTCAGATATTCTTTTGGAGGGTATTTCATGATGGATTTAAATACCCGGTTGAAGTTGGTAAGACTAGTGAATCCGCTGTTAAAAGCAACGGAAGAAATGTTGTACATACTGCTGGAGGTTAATAATCTACAGGCTCTCTGCACTCGTAATTCATTAAGATATTGAATATAGGTAATTCTGGTATGTTTTTTAAAAGATCTGCAAAATGCCTGTGGAGTCATACAAGCTTCTTTCGCAATCAGATCAAGGGTGAGTTTCTGCTGGGTGAAATTTTTCTTAATATAATTCTGAGCATCTATAATCCGCTGGTCATTATCCGAAATATGATTAGGCAGGTTCTTTTCTGAGGATAAAGGAATATGTAAATGCCTGTTCTGCATCAGGTGATTTAAAATCTTTATAAAGTCTATAATCTGTTCTATGCCCTGTGTTTTTTGTAGGGCAGCCATACTTTCTGCTATATTTGATTTTAATTTTGCTGCCACCTGAAAACCTACTTTTGAGTGCTCGATGAAATTTTTAAGCTCTTCAAATTCAGGAAGATCAAAAAATGCTGCTATTTTTTTATCAGGATCAAAGAATATAGAAATGGCATGAACCTTTTGTTTTTCGTTTTCATTAAAAGCTCCTTTAAAAACATGAGACTGATTGGCTCCCAGATAGAAAATATCTCCTGCTTCAAAATTGAAAAGATTCTGTTCTATAGCCAGTGTTCCATGTCCTTTAAGAATCCACATAATCTGAGTTTCCGTGTGACGATGGAAGTAAGGATAGAAATTTGGCATAATATCTTCCTGTATGCGGATACTTTTGTTGGTGTCAGCAGGTACAGAAAATTGAAGACTCTTCATGGGATTAGTATTTTATGGAGATAATAATTTGGTATGTTAAAATATTGCCGAATTTAAGCAAAATATGAACACTGAATATCATATTTAAATCCAACCTTTACTTATTATTTATTTTAATGAACAAAGCGGTGTAAATAGTACAAAATCGTAACTTTAAACCTTTAATTAAAAAAGTATTCATAATATATGTTTTCAGCACAAACGTACCAAGAGAGAAGAGAAATCTTAAAAGGCAGTGTAGATCATGGAATCTTACTGTTTTTGGGAAATATTGAAAATCCCGTGAACTTTGAAGATAATGCGTATTATTTTCGCCAGGATAGTACCTACTTATATTATTTTGGAATTCAGGAGCCTAAAATTGCTGCTATTATCGATATTGATGAAAATAAGACGATTGTTTTCGGAGATGAATTAAGTATTGATGATATTGTATGGATGGGCAGACAGGAAACTCTAAAGGAGAAAAGTTTTAAAGCCGGCGTACAGGATACTTTGCCTTATTCACAACTTTTCAACTATATTCAGAAAGTGCAGTCTTCTGGCAGAAAGGTGCATTATCTCCCACCGTACCAGTCTTCCAATAAAATTATACTGAGTGATTTGCTTGGAATTAAAATCTCGGAATTACAACCGTCTGTTGAAATGATCAAAGCGATTGTAAAGCAGCGTTCCGTGAAAGAAGCACAGGAAATAGTACAAATAGAAAACGCTGTGAATGTTTCTAATGAAATGCATCTACTGGCTATGCGTACTGCAAAACCGGGTATTAAAGAATATGAAATCGCAAACGCTATTCAATACCTTGCAGCAAATAAAGAATGCCAGATGTCTTACCCTCCTATTGTAACCATCAACGGAGGTATTCTTCATAATCATTATCGCCTCAATACCTTACAAAGCGGCGATCTTTTCCTCAATGATTCAGGAGCTGAAACGGCGATGGGATATGCCGGAGATCTAACCCGAACTTTCCCTGTTGATAATACTTTTTCTACAAAGCAAAAAGAAATGTATGAAATTGTACTGAATGCTTTTAATAACGCACAGCAACTTCTGAAGCCGGGCATCCGATTCAAAGATATTCACTTGAAAGCTTCTCAATATCTGGTTGAAGGCCTTATTGATCTGGGATTGATGAAAGGCAACCCAGAGGAAGCCGTGAAAAACCATGCCCATACCCTATTTTTTCAATGCGGGCTGGGACATATGATGGGGCTGGATGTTCATGATATGGAGGATCTTGGAGAGCAATATGTGGGTTATACTGAAGAAGAACCAAAGGATACTCAAACTTTCGGACTAAAGTCTTTGCGTCTGGGAAGAGCTTTAGAACCTGGATTTGTTTTGACGGTAGAACCCGGTATTTACATAATTCCTGAACTTATCGATATATGGCAGGCTGAAAATAAAAATGCTGATTTTATTAATTATGATAAAGTGAATGAATACAGGAATTTCGGTGGGGTACGTATAGAAGATAATTTTCTGATTACGAATGACGGATACAGACTTTTAGGAAATGGATTGATTAAAACCGTTGAAGAAATTGAAAACTACAGATCAGAACACTTATCTTAATCAAATATCCATATGAAACGTATCAAAAAATTCATCAATATTGCGTTATATTTTCTGTGTTTATCGCCACTGGCAGCACAAAAAATGCAATGGACACCTGATGGTAATGCTTATTATTCCTTTACCAAAAAGGGCATTGAAACAGTCAATTTATTAAATCCCGATAAAAATCAGACGTTTTTAAATAATAACGAATTGATTCCCTCCGGATCGTCAGAACCTTTAAAAGTACAGAGTTTTCAGGTATCTCCTGATGAAAAAAACTTATTGCTTTTTGCCAATACCCAAAAGGTTTGGCGTGATAATACCCGTGGAGACTACTGGATTTTTGACCGGAATACTAAAAAACTTACTCAGCTTGGAAAAGGTCTACCTGCAGCTTCATTGATGTTTGCCAAGTTTTCTCCGGACGGAAAAAAAGTAGCCTATGTATCTAAGCATAATATCTATATCGAAGATCTTTCAAACCATCAGTTCGGTAAAATTACCAATGACGGAACTGACGGAATGATTAACGGAACCTTCGACTGGGCGTATGAAGAAGAATTCGGAGCTCAGGATGGCTTCAGATGGTCTCCGGACGGAAGCAAAATTGCCTACTGGAAACTGGATGCCCGAAATACCAAAAATTTTCTGATGATTAATAATACAGATAGTTTGTATTCGTTTACCATTCCTGTAGAATATCCAAAAGTTGGAGAAAATCCATCAGGTTGCACCATCTGGATCTACGATGTATTGGCTAAATCTTCAAAAAAAGCTGCTGTTGAAGGTGATGAAATACAACATTATATTCCAAGAATGGAATGGGTATTGGATTCAAAATCAATCATCCTGCAACAGCTGAACAGGAAACAAAACCAAAGTAAAATTATCATAGCAGATGCGGGTTCAGGAGCAGCGAAAACAATTTATACGGAAGCAGATCCTGCCTGGATTGATATAAAATCGAGCTGGAATAGTGGTGATCCGAGTGGATGGGACTGGATTGATAACGGGAAAGAATTTTTGTGGCTATCTGAAAAAGACGGTTGGAGACACATTTATAAAATAGGTTTAAACGGAAAAGAAACGCTGATTACAAAGGATGCTTTCGATGTTATAAAACCTGACTTTTTTGATATTCCCAACAAGCTTATCTATTTCTCTGCCTCCCCTAAAAATGCTACTCAGAAATACCTGTACAAAGTGAGTCTTAATGGAGGAAAAGCCGAAAGAATCACCCCGGAATCTTATCCCGGAACTAATAAATATACCATTTCACCCAATGGGAAGTTGGCAATGGTAAATAATACGAATGTCAATTCACGTTCATCAGGAGCAGTGATCTCACTTCCTAATCATAAGGAATTGGTTCCGCCCGTAAGTTCCACAAAGGCCGATCCTACAAAATCCAAAGCAGAATTTTTCCAGATTACCACTCAGGATGATGTAACGCTGGATGGATGGGTGGTAAAGCCTAAGAATTTTAATCCTGATAAAAAATATCCTGTTGTTTTCATGGTATACGGAGAACCGGGAATGCAAACGGTAACCGACAATTTTTATACCGGCTGGAATGAATTATATATCGGAGATATGGCTGAAGACGGCTATTTATATGTTTCTCTGGAAAACAGGGGAACGCCGGCTCCACGAGGCCGTGAATGGAGAAAGTCTGTTTACCGTAAAATCGGACAGCTTAATATCCGTGATCAGGCAATGGGTGCTAAAGCCGTATTTGCAAAATGGCCCTATGCAGATACTTCCAGAGTGGCAGTATGGGGATGGAGCGGCGGTGGCTCTTCAACCTTGAATCTACTGGGACAATATCCGGAAATTTATCAGACAGGAATTGCCATTGCTCCTGTAGCCAATCAGCTATTCTATGATAACATCTATCAGGAAAGATATATGGGACTTCCCCAGGAAAACAGGGAAGATTTTGTAAACGGCTCTCCACTGGCATATGCCAAAAATCTAAAAGGGAATCTTTTATTGGTACACGGAACGGGAGATGATAATGTACACTATCAGAATACTGAAGTCTACATTAATGAACTGGTGAAGTACAACAAGCAATTCCAGTTGATGTCTTATCCTAATAGGACTCACGCTATCGACGAAGGAGAAGGAACATCTCTTCATCTGGCTACATTATTTACCAAATATTTAAAAGAACATTGTCCTCCAGGAGGAAAATAAAATCGAAAAAGTCTCACGTTGCGTGGGACTTTTTTGTTTTTCTTTAAATAGATGACAATAAATGCTATATTTGAGAAAACTATGTTCATGAAAAGAAAGCTTATTTTATATTTTTCAATTGGCCTTTTATCTTGTGGCCTCATTGTTACTTTGTTTGCCTATGATAAGAATAGCCTCGCTTCAAAGATTTCTCTTATCGGTTTGTTGCTTGGCACTGGTGGTTCTATATTATCTCTATTTATGCCCACTTACTACGAAAGAATATTTAAAAAAGATGAATGGAAGACAGATGATAAAGGCTTATACATTATGATACCTAAGAGAAAACATGGTTTTGATAAACCAACTATAACAATTTCTATTCAAACGGATGGTGTTTATCAGGCTATATATGCTCCAAGGCAAGTTAATGACAAAGGTGATGTCATTGTTCGGGTCAATAATCCTGTGGATTGTAAAATAAAAATTTCGTAATTTTTACATAAAATATCTTTTAAAATAAAACTAAAAATAATTATCATGAAAATTAAGATTACAAACTCTGGAAAAGAAATAGAATTTTCTCTAACAGGAGATTCTGCAAGCAAATTTCATATGGATTTAAAAAATTGTTTAGCGAACCCAGGAACCTTTTTACATTACAATAATAATAACTCAGTACTTGTATTGCCAAGTGAGCTTTTAAAAAACAGTTCTATTGAAATTTTGATAGATAGAAATGAAGAGGTAAAATTTGAATAGATTTTTTTCAACGGATCAATCTAAATATTCAAACATAAAAATCCCCGGATTTCTCCGGGGAATAAAAGTGTCAAAACCTATATTTTTATATAGTGGTGTAAAATGATGTTGGAAATAATGCAACAATGGATGTGCCAAATTAATCACTAATTAATGAAAATTGACTTTTTGTGGTATCTATTTAACTTCAACCCTTAATTATCTTATTTTTAAAAGAAAATATCGTTATTTTTGAGTGAAGAATTACTAAAAATCAATTCCTTGAAATTACCACTCTCCTATTATTCCAATCAAGACGTCCTTTTCCTGGCTCAGGATCTTTTGGGAAAGATTCTTTTTACAGCGATTGATCATGAAGTAACGGCCGGAATTATTGTAGAAACAGAAGCTTATTTTGGAATTCAGGATAAAGCTTCGCATGCCTATGGAGGCAGACGTACTGACCGAACTGAACCATTGTACAATCATGGCGGTATTTCTTATGTGTATTTATGCTATGGAATTCATCATCTTTTCAATGTTGTAACTTCTGTAGAAGATGAACCTCATGCCGTTCTGATCAGAGCTATTGAGCCATTGATAGGAAAAGAAATGATGGAACACCGCAGGAATATGCCCGCCTCTAAAGCTGCTATTTCCTCCGGTCCGGGATCTTTGGCAAAAGCTTTAGGAATTGATAAATCTTTTAACAAAAAAGATCTGCTGGGAAATGAAATTTGGATTGAAGATCATGGAATTGAATACTTGCAGGAAGAAATTGTAAAAACAACGCGTATCGGTGTTGAGTATGCAAAGGAAGATGCCCTTTTACCATGGCGTTTTTTTGTGAAAGGAAATAAATATGTAAGCAAACCTAATAAGGTATAATTTTTCAACTATTCTTTTATAACCCGATAAAATTCGCTGTAAAAGGTGACAAGATCATCAAGGGAAAATCCCCGGTTTAAACCACTTGTATTTGGTAATACCCAAACGCGGGCACCGCAGAAATCGTCAGGCTGTTCTCCCCATTGAATCTCTTTCTTTTTAGAAAAAGCTTTGTAGGCTGCCTTACCCAGAAAGGCGATATATTTAGGTTTAAATTCTGTTATTTTGAGGCTAAAGGCTTCAAAAGCATTATCAAATTCTTCTTTTGAAAGTTCATCGGCTCTTGAGGTAGCTCTTGCAACAGCAGTTGTCAAGCCATATCCGAATTCTAAAATTGTAGTATCATGAATGGCCTGAATCTCATACGACGTAAAGCCGGATTGATGCAAAACCCTCCAAAAACGATTACTTCGTCCTGAAAAATGATGACCGTCATCTGAAGATTTCAGCCCGGGATTAATTCCGCAAAAAAGGACACTGAGGTCGTGAGCAATAATATCTGTTAGCATCGAAAGTTGATTAATTAAGATAGCAATATAGTGATATTATGTTTTTGCCACCTCTGACTTTAAGTATATAAAAACAAAAAATGGCTTAAGATCATTACAGATCATTAAGCCAACGTCTTATTCAACATTGAATAATAAACGAACCACATTCTATTATCATTATCCTAAATACTTATTTCTGACATCAAATTTGAGCAAATAGATACAAATTTGGAAATCACAGCTACCAACATAAAACTGAAGTCTACCAACGTATTAGAATAAGATCTTTGAAAAAAAATGATTGATTGAACAGGATGATCAAAGTTCGATAAAAGGCTTGTAAGTTCTGCCTACAGGAAGCTTTTTCCCATTAACCTGAATCATATTGGCCGATTTAACCTCAATTTTTGATTGCGAAACGATATACGACTTATGAATACGGGTAAACATTGCAGAGCTTAGGCTCTCCTCTATTTTGCTGATGGGCGTTTTAAAGGTTAAAGTTTCTGATTTTGTATGAATATGAATATATTCTCTTAAACTTTCAATATAATAGATGTCCTGCAAAATGATTTTAATTTGTTTTTTGCCGCTGCTTATGAAAATATAATCGCGCTCAGCCACTTCCAAGAGGGCATCTTCTGCTTCCATCAAATACTTAAACTTTGCGATAGCTGTTGCAAATCTATCATAAGGAATAGGTTTCATAAGATAATCTGTGATATCCAATTCAAATCCTTCCACTGCATATTGATGATAGGCGGTTGTAACAATAACAAATGGTGGATTTTTTAATTTTCTTAAAAAATCAAAGCCTTTTACCACCGGAAGATGAAGATCCAGAAATATCAGATCCACATCATGAATACTTAAAAGATTACTGGCATGCACTGCATTGGTAGATTTCCCTACCAGATTCAATGCAGGATCACGGGAAATGAAATTTTCAAGAATTTCGGCCGCGATGGGTTCGTCTTCTACAACAATGCAGTTGTATTTTTTAGGCTCTGAATGTATCATTGAAATCTATGATTAGTTGTACAATATATCGGTCACTTTTATCTTCAACAATCAGAGAATGTTTAGGATAAAGAAGCTCAAGCTGTCTTCGGATATTTTTTAATCCTATTTTGGTGGAATGCTTGTGAAGCATTTCTTCCTTGGAATTTTCTATAAAATAGGTAAGAATTCCGTTTTTCAAAACGATTTTAATTGTGATAAATGCTTCTCCCAGACTTTCGGATACCCCATGTTTGAAAGCATTTTCAACAAATTGAATGAGTATAAGAGGCGAAATTTCCTGAGAAGGATTATCCAGATCTTCTGTAAAATTCATACTAAGATGACGATAGCGAATTTTCTGAATTTGTATAAAATCCCTGATGTTTTCCAAATCTTTCCTGACAGATATACTTTTTTCCGCTGCCTCATAGATGTTGTATCGCATTACTTTTGAAAGCTGAAGAATCACTTCCGGGGTTTCATCTGCTTTTTTGAGAGCCATCCCGTAAATGTTATTAAGAGTATTAAACAAAAAATGAGGATTAATTTGCGCTTTAAGCATTGTCAGCTCCTGATCCAGCTTTTCTGATTTTAATTGTGAAATCTGTTCTTTCAAAACGTTTTTCTGCCGCGTAATTTCGACCCCAAAAACCAGACCTACCATGAAAATAAGATCCATAAAGGAATTGAAGGCGACCAATCCATTGATATACCCTGAAAGCTCCTTACCATCCAATGTTTCCGTAACTCCATAAATATAGGGATACATGATAAAATGAGTGAAAAATCGATGGACAAGCACCGCCAGTACAATGATGAGAAGGCCAAGAAAATACTTGGAAAATCTTTTTATAGCCGGGTTTTCATACACGTACAGCAGGGAATACGCAAGCGGAACTTTAATCAAAAGATAGCCCAGCTCCAGCATAAGGGTATTCTGAAGCCTTAGTTGCCATGAAAAATCAGGAAACTGATACCGAGACCAATAAAAGTCAAGATAAACCTCCAGAATATAATACAATATCCAAAAGAGCAGATGGATCCGGAGTTTAGATGTTCCGATAGGTTTCAAATCAGTTTTTATTTAAAAGTACAAAGTAATCCGATTCAATCCAATATAAAATATAAAGTCTACCAAATTGTGATACTGATCTATCAACGACCGTTTCTTAACGGTGGTATTGAGGTATTAAATTATACTTTCTTTTTCAGTTGAATTTCAGGAAATATAAGATTGAGAAAAGAAAAAATAAGCAGGATATTAAATTCAATTCCATTCGTTCCGCCTCCTACTACAAACCAGCCGTTTCCCCAGTGAATATAGTAAATTCCCAAAATAAAGATAAAGATATTACAGATCGCAACAGTTTTAATATACCGGTCCGTCCAAAGTAAAGGAACCGAAATAAGATGAGTCAATTTGACCACCCAAGCAAGATAAAGCCCTACCGGACTGAATCCTATCGTATCCAGATACTGACGCCCGAAATTAGAAACATCCCCACTGGCAATAGAAATAACACTGTGCATCAATAAAATCACTGATAGTGCAAAACGGAGGTAAAAGTTTTTTTTCATACAACCAAATTAAGCATCAGAATCAGTGTTTACATTAGATGGCCTATTAATAGCAATTAAATGTATATCAATGGATTATTCTTCTCTTAATTCCTGTCTGTTTTAAATAAAAAAAGAGCAGTAAAATAGTTACCGCTCTTTTCAAAAATATGTGCTAAGCCTTAATTCTGACTTAAATTTTTCTTTAAAAACTCTTCCAGCTCTTTACCATGAAGATTTTTGGCAAGAATAGTTCCCTGTCCGTCAATAATAACATTGAAAGGAAGTTCATCAACTTCATATGTCTTGGCAACAGGGCTTTTCCAAAACTTCAGATCACTGATCTGTATCCAGTTGATACCAAATCTCTCAATAGCTTTCTGCCAGCTTTCTTTATTTTTATCTAAAGAGACCCCAAGAATCTCAAACCTATTATTTTTCACCTGATGAGAATAGGTTTCATAAAGTTTTTTCAACTCCGGTTGCTCTTCCACACATGGAGCACACCACGTTGCCCAGAAATCGATGAGTACAAGTTTCCCTTGTAATGAAGAAAGTGAAAAAGAACTTCCGTCCACTTTGGACATTGTAATTTCAGGAACCTTTTTCCCTACTTCTATTTTGCTTTGAGAAAAAGCATATCCTGAAAACGCTATTAAAAATAATAAGGTAAAACGAATCTTCATATTAATCATTTGTAGGATAATCTTTGTCTAGCCAGTCTGTTTTAATATTTTTAGGAAGATTCAGAAGCTTGGCATTTTTAAAGCCCATCTCCATCAATAATCCAAAAGCAGGGCGGATATTAGGACATTTCACAAACGGACAGCATCCACAATAGATAACAATTTCGCTGTCTTTTGGAACATTTTTAAGATAATTTCTTAATTTTTCCAGGTTTTCAGGTTCATGAGTAGGTCCGATATCCACAGAGCCTTTAATAATGGCTTCAGGTCCCACAGAAATGATCACCAGATCTTTTGTTTTATTCTTTACAATACGGGACGCCAATAATGCAGGATCCATCAGCTGACTGTCTTTCCACGGATCTTGTTTTTGCTGTGCCTGACTAAAAATGGAACAGACAAAACAAGCAATGATAAACAAATACTTCATACTTCTATTTTTCACAAAGATAAAAAGTTGAAGGTGGAAAATTAAACGTTAAAAAAGTTAATTTGAATATTTTTAACTTCTCACCCCCAATTTCCCATTGAATTTATAATTTTTTAGGGGTAATATGAATAACATTAGCTGCTCCGGGTTCTATAACAAGTTGAGTTCCCGATGCTCTTTCATCTTCACGACCCTGAATGGCAGATCCTGTGGCCAACGTTAATTTTCCTTTGAAAACAGGGTGCGGCGGAAGCAGAGAGATCTCAATTTCTTCCTCATCCATCTGGATAATAATAGTTTCAGCTTCAATAGGATGTCGTGTGCCGTCTTTTGTAATAGCAAATGCCTGGTAAGGATTTATTTCATTCATTTTGTTTACTTTTTTAACAAAGATAGAAAAAGCGCCGTACGATGAGATATCGGAATTGCTGTTTTTTAACTAAATACGCTCAGGTTTTTAGCAATATCTTTTCCTGCATACGGAGGAAAAACATCCAGTTCCAGATCGGGATTTCCAATGAGCATGGCTTTGGTATTGCTTAATGCATCAAATCCGGCTTTCCCATAATATTTACCCATACCCGAATACCCCACACCTCCGAATGGCAAGCTATCTATCCAGCAATGTAAATTGGTCTGATTGATACACCCGCCGCCAAAAGATACCGCATTCAGGAAATAATCTATATTGTTCTGATTTTTACTAAAAATATAAGCTGCCAGAGATTTGGGTTTACGTTTAATAATATTGGTAATTTCTTTTAAATCCGAATATACCATTACCGGTAAAACAGGTCCAAAAACCTCCTGCTGTAATGCCGGATCATCCCAGGTACTCGGATAAAGAACAGTAGGTTCCACATATCGCTGAGAAACATCAAAGCGTCCGCCAATAACTACCTTTTCAGGGATAATATAGGAAGCCACCCGTTCTGCATCATGCTCACTGATCATTCTTGCGAGATCCGGACTTTCCTGTGGGTTCTCACCGTACATTTTCCGGATAGAAGCTTTCAGTTTTTCAATAAATTCATCGGCTATGCTTTCATGCACGTAGACATATCCGGGAGCAATGCACCATTGTCCTGAGATCGCATTGTGTCCCCATGCAATTCTGTCTACAGCGATGTCAAGATTCGCTGTTTCATCAACAATAGTAGGGTTTTGGCCACCTAATTCAAGAATAACCGGAGTTAAATTTTCTGCAGCAGCACGCATGACTACTTTTCCGACATTGGAACTTCCTGTAAAGAAAATAAAATCAAAGGGAAGCTTCAGTAATTCTGTGATTTCTTCTCTGCCTCCGGTAACGGCTGTAACCGCTTCCGGCTCAAAATATTGCGGAACAGTTTCCCGAAATAATTGAGCCACCGCAGGAGTGGTATTCGCAGGTTTTAAAATAACGGTATTGCCCGCTGCAAGGGCTGCGATGGCAGGGTCAAGTAATAACAATACCGGAGCATTGAAAGGGCCGATTACCAGCGTAACTCCGTAAGGTTCTTTATAGATCATACCACTATTCCCTGTCTCTTCAAGTCCTTTGGGAATCTCAACAGATTGAGGAGTCATTAATTGTTGCAGATTTTCCTTGTAATATTTGATCACACCCAGAGGAACTGTGATCTCAAATAACTGTTCGAAAGGAGGTTTTCCAAAATCTTTTTCAAGAGCCTTGCAGAAAGCTTCCTGGTTTTCTATGAGAAACTTTTCCATTCTGTTTAGCTGGTCCATACGCCATTCATACGTTTTGGTACCATCGCTGAAGAAAAATTCTCTCTGGGTATCGAAAATGTTTTGATACTTGTTCATAACCTTTGTATTTTTTGATGTTATCACAAAGTTATATAAATGAATATCTTACCTATGGTGTACTTTTCGGAAGTTTAAAAAAAGTATAAAACAAGATAAAGAACAAGCCCTAAATATTTTATACATTTATATAAAGTATTGTTGAATAAAAACATCCGATAAAAATGGGGGAAATATTCCAGCCTGATGCGATTATTGTAGGAACAGGATTGGCAGGGTTAACTGCTGCCATGGAAATAACCAATGCAGGAAAAAAAGTACTGCTGCTGGATCAGGAAACTGAACAGAATATAGGAGGACAGGCATTTTGGTCATTTGGAGGACTCTTTTTGATCAATTCCCCTCAACAAAGAAAAATGGGGATCAAAGATTCTTATGAACTGGCCTTGCAAGATTGGAAAGGGACTGCAGGATTCGATCGTGAAGAAGATTACTGGCCCCGAAAATGGGCGGAAGCCTATCTGAAATTCGCTGCAGCTGAAAAATACGAATACATTAGTAAGCTGGGAATCAAACTGATGTTCATGGTGGGCTGGGCAGAACGTGGTGACGGATCGGCTACAGGTCATGGAAATTCAGTACCCCGCTTTCACGTCAGTTGGGGAACCGGAACCGGAGTGGTAAAACCTTTTGTAGAAAAGGCTTATCAGGCTAAAGAAAAAGGATTGCTTCAAATGAAATTCAGGCATAGAGTTACAGAACTTGTGGTAGAAAACGGTAAAGTAAAAGGACTTAAAGGCGATCTATTAGAAAACGATACTCAGGAAAGAGGTGTAGAAACCAACAGAAATGTAATCTCTCAATTTGAATATAAGGCATCTCATATTGTTATTGCTTCAGGTGGTATTGGAGCAAATCATGAATTGGTAAGGAGAAACTGGCCGGAACGATTAGGAAATCCACCCGAAAATATGGTCTGCGGAGTTCCTGCATATGTGGATGGAAAAATGATTGGAATCGCAGAACATGCAGGCGCCGATATTATCAACCGTGACCGGATGTGGCATTATACTGAAGGCATACAAAACTGGAATCCAATCTGGCCAAACCATGGGATCCGAATACTTCCGGGACCTTCTTCCTTATGGTTTGATGCTAAAGGAAAACGACTACCAGCCCCTTTTCTTCCCGGATTTGATACTTTGGGAACCTTGAAATACATACAAGATACGGGATACTCTTATTCATGGTTTATCCTGACTCAAAAGATTATTAAGAAAGAATTTGCCCTTTCAGGATCCGAACAAAACCCGGATATTACCAATAGAGACTACGCTCTTTTTCTGAAGAGGATTTTTGGTAAAAAGGCTCCCGGTCCTGTAGAAGCTTTTAAAGAACATGGGAAAGATTTTATTGTATCAGATAATCTTAAGGATCTTGTGGAAAGAATGAATCTTCTTTCCGGTAATCATCTTTTAAATTATGAAAAAATAAAGCTACAGATCGAAGCAAGAGACAGAGAACTGGATAACAAATTTTCAAAAGACACTCAAATCAATTATATCCGGAATACCAGAAATTATCTTGGAGATAAACTGGGACGTGTTGCAACCCCGCATAAGATACTTTCTCCTGAAAACGGGCCTTTAATTGCGGTACGTCTTAATATTTTAACCCGAAAAACATTGGGCGGAATTAAAACCAATCTCAACGGACAGGTTTTAAAGGCTGATGACAGTGTCATTGAAGGGCTTTATGCAGCCGGAGAAGTGGCTGGCTTTGGTGGCGGCGGAATGCATGGCTACCGGGCACTGGAAGGAACATTTCTTGGAGGATGTATCTTTTCAGGATTGAAGGCCGGAAAATATATTGCGGGACTGAAAATAAATCAAACCAACTTATAGATAGATTAAGTAATGAGTACCTATTTTAATAATAAAGTAATCTGGGTTACCGGGGCATCATCAGGAATTGGAGAAGCTTTGGTAAAAGAACTGGCTTTAAAGACAAATGCTAAAATCATCCTTTCATCAAGAAAAGAAAATCAGCTGTATGAGATTGCCGAAAATGCCGGACTTACTGTGAATCGGTATGCCGTCATCCCTCTAGATCTGGTAGATTATAAAAAAATGCCTGATATCGCAGACCAGGCCGTAAAAAAGTTCGGAAAAATTGATATCCTTATCAATAATGCAGGATTATCACAACGTTCTTTGGCTATGGAAACAGATATAGAGGTTGATAAGCATTTAATGGATGTAGATTTTATCGGAACGGTAGCCCTTACGAAAGCTGTTGTACCTTATTTGATTAAAAATGGTGGCGGACAAATTGCTGTGGTGTCTAGTCTTATGGGGGTATTCGGTGCACCTATGCGCAGTGGATATGCCGCAGCCAAGCACGCCTTGCATGGATTTTTTGATGCTTTGAGAGCTGAATTATATCAGGATAAAATCTCTGTCACGATCATTTGCCCGGGTTTTATACAAACCCATATTTCCATTCATGCGGTTACTGGAAATGGTTCACAGCAAGGAACTATGGATGATGCCACCATGAAAGGAATGCCGGTAGATATTTTTGCGAAAAAAATGCTTCATGCCATCGAGAAACGTAAAAATCAAAAAGCAATTGGCGGTAAGGAGGTGTTAGGAATTTATCTGAAAAGATTTTTCCCCGGATTATTGGCAAGGATAGTTCGCAAGGCAAAAGTGGTTTGATATATTCGTGAATTCTTTAATATCAAGGGCTCAATTGATGCCTTTTTATCAGGAAAATTTATAAATAAAAAAATCGTCATTCATTGCTGAATGGCGATTTTCTTTTTGATCTAAAAATTCTATTTTTTTAAGTAAACTTTATCATTAAAAATTTTTTACGAGGCCGATTCCTACTGTTTTATTTTGGTAAAATGGCATCACCATTGTGGAGGACAGGGTATTTTTACTTTTATTTTTTCCGCGCAGCAAGTTATCAATTCTTGGAAATAACCAATAGGCCAGCTCTGTAGAAAGTATTCCAAAGCCGGTGCCCGCAACCACATCTCCCAGCCAGTGTTTATCATTCAACATCCGGTATACTCCTGTAAAGATGGCAAAAGGATACCCGGAAAGGCTTAACCAGAAATTAGTATCCTTATATTCCCTGAACATAAATTGTGCATTTGAAAATGCCGTGGCAGCGTGTCCTGAAGGAAAAGACATTGTATTTGAACGGTCCGGCCTTTCTTCTTTCACCATATACTTTAAAGGAAGGGTAAAAGCAGCGGCGATCAGCTGTGAAGAGGCATAAATAATGGTACGGTCTCTTAAATTATGTTTTCCCTTTACTCCTGCAAAGTTGAGCCCGTATACCATCAGTCCCGGAAGATATTGGGTGTAATCATCAAACTTTATCCGGGTAGGCTGATGCTCGTTAATTTCTGTTCTGGTAGAAAGGTTCAGCTGTCTCAGATCTTTGATTGTCAAACCTGCTACTCCATAGGTAATGAATGCGGCAGGAATGATCAGACTTTTATAGTTCAGGCTCGTTTTCTGAGCTACAGGACTAATAATACTATCCTTTATTGATTCCTGAACTGCAATCGAATCATTATTGTTTTGGGCATTGATTTTACTAACGGCTGAAGTCAAAACAAGTAAATAAATCAGCATTTTCTGACGGTGGTTTTTCATCCTTAATTATGTTTTTTTATATTAAAATTTATAACTGTATCCCAATCGTACGACCTGGGTTTCGTAATAATCATTGCTTGTATACGCGAATCCCATTCCCTGAATTCTTTTCTTCATAACCATAGTATTGAGTAAATCTGAGGCATTTAAAAACAGTTCGCCCTTCCCTTTCTGAATGGCTTTTTTCACTCCCACATCCATGGAGAATCTTGAATTCATTTTTCCCTGCGGAATAATATCCGGTGCCAGATAAACCAGCGTACACTGGGCATCCAATCCCTGACTAAAATGGAAAATATGATTCATTTTGATATTTCCGGAAATAGCAGATTGCCTGTCTGCAGAAAAAGTATTAGGTTCCGGATAAAGGTTCAATACTGAAAACGCATCGATCTGATTTCGGTATACATTTCCGTTGATATTGAGGGAATATATATCGGAAAACTTTTGATTCCATATCGCTTCCAGGCCGGTATTATAACTTCTCCCTGCGTTTTGAAAAATCGCATAGATCAAAGTACTGTCGGGTACAATACTCGAAATTCTGGTAATTGTTCCTGTGGCAAAACGATGATACAAAGCAGAATATAAGTATCCGTTATCCCAATTGTATTTATATCCAAGTTCAATAGAGTTGGTGAATTGCGGACGCAATGCCGGATTTCCTACCTTAATGATCTCGGCATCATCATATTTCGGAAAAATTCTGATATCAACTTCGTTAGGACGGTCTACCCTTCTGTTGTAAAAGATAGAGAACTTATTTCGGTCATTAAGTTTATAGGCTAAACGGAAATTAGGAAACGGTTGGGTATAATTGTATCCATCACTTTTGTAAGTAGGATGATCAGGATTTACATCATACTGAATTTTTACATATTCTAATCTCAGTCCAAGCTCAGCTTCCCATTTTTCATTTTCAAAAACATAATTTCCATAGATGGCAGGAATGAATTCTTTATAATCGGCTTTTCCGCCTGCAGAAGCATCCAACACGGAATTGGTTCCAGGGATAAAATTCATATTTGTAGGGATACTTCTGTTTCTCAGCTTAATTCCTGTTTCAATTCTACCATATTTCAGAGGTTTTATATAGTCTACATTGAAATCGTAGACCTGCTCGTCGGACAATAATTTGAAAGCATCGGTTCCTGTGGAAGCAGGTAAATAATTATCATAGAAATACTTTTCATCTTCTCTGTGAAAAGTATAGTTGAATCCTGCATTCAACACATGTCCGGCTTCTTTAAACTTATGCTGATAAGAAGCGGTCCCCATGATCGTTGTTTTTAATTCATCTTCAAGAAACTGCCAGAGACGAAGACGTTGCGAAAAATCTCCGTTAAAAAAGGGCTGATCTCCGCGGTCAATAATTTTTTCACTTCCATACATCCCTGAAACAGTTAATGTATTTTGAGGATCGATATTCCAGTCTATTCCCGCTTTAGTCGTAAAGAAATTGGTATTTCTATTCCTTTTCAACTGAGAATTAATTACGGTTCCGTTATCATAAGTACGTGTCACAAATTCGTTTTTATTCAGGGTTTCCGTATATAAATTGTCTGCCTGTAGAAATACATTGACTTTATTTTTCCGGTAATTAAGGGATAACGAGGGATTAATTTTTGGAGTTAATGTATACTGAGGTCTGATGGTTGGTAGATTTTCTTTTCTTACCCAAAGTGAACCCAGTCCGGTTGTAAATCCTATTTTACCATTCCAGCCGTTTTGTTTGTTCTTTTTCATGATAATATTGATAATCCCGGCATTTCCATTGGCATCATATTTTGACGAAGGATTGTTGATGATCTCAATTTTATCAATGGAAGAGGCAGGAATATTATCTAATCCTGTCTGGCTCCCGAAACCTGTAAGTGCAGTCTGTTTTCCATCAATCAGAACGGTTACTTTATCATTTCCTCTGAGCTGTACTTTACCTTCCTGCACGGTAATTCCGGGAAGGTTTTGCATGCTTTGGAGTACAGATCCACCACTTTGGCTGATGTTGTCTGCAACGGAATATGTTTTTTTATCAAGACGACTATCGATCTCATTCTTTTTGGAAGCAGTGATGGTAATGGCCTCTATTTTAGTTTCTTTTTCCTGCTTTTGTAAAAGTTCAATAGCGGGAATATCCAGAAACTCAGAAAGACTTCCGATGAAAACAGGCTGTATCAGGGTGTCATATCCTGTTATGGAAGTTTCCAGAAGATAATGATCAGGATGTATTCCAACGATAGAAAATCTTCCTTCCTCATTGGTAATCGTTCCAGCCACAAAAGCACTGTCCTTTTCCTTCTTTAAAATAATACTGGCGTAAGGCAATACCACTTTTTCCTTATTGGTGATTTTTCCGGATACCGTTACCGAAGTAGTTTGTGCAAAGGCTACCGAAGAGATAATGCTAATCGGAAAAAGCAGCAGTTTTTTTTTATTCATAGTCTATATATTATTTTTTATTTCCCAATCATTCGTTCAATCATTATGCTTTAAACTTGGTAAGCACATTGTCTTTATAACAATAGAATTCATGGATGGTTTCTTTCCCAAAAGCATATACTTTTTCTATTTGAACATCATCGTAATGTTCCATAAGCTGATCATATTTTTGCTTAAGGTTTCCTGATAATTCGTCCGGTTGTACCGTTTTTTCAATTTCTAGCCCTTTACTGGCTTTATATTCAACGACCAGGCGTGTGTTTTTCCATGACATGGTATACACGCTTTTATTTTTTGTGGAGGAACGATTGACGACAATCTGATCCTGCTGAACTATTTTCCCCGAAGTACTTGTAAATAAAGTAATACCGGATACTACCATCGCTGCATAGCCTATCTTTTTGAACATATTTTCACTCAGATGCGGTAGAATATATTTCACAGTATATGAAGATACTATTGCCCCTACCGCAATGGCAATACCCATCCATAATGCAGTATTGGAATATAACCCAAGTGAAATATAAATGATAAGCTTAATCAGGTGAAGAAATACCTCATTAGCAGCGCGGGTTGCTACAATTTCCTCTTTTTTAAGCCCGAATTTTAAATAGAACCTGTTAAAAAGAAGTCCCACGGCTCCAGTAATTCCCGAAATAAAACCAGCCAGGAAACCAATTAAAGCCAATGCTGACTTCGGATAAGGTTTTTCAGATTCTTCTTTTTTATTTTTTGATGCGAAAAGTTGCGGCAGATTGGCAATCAGAAAGAAAGCAACAAGCAGTTGCAGGTAATTAGGGTTTACATATTTAATCAAATAGGCTCCCAATAAAACTGCAGGAATAGAAAACGGGACAAACCATAAGAATATTTTCCAGTTGACATGTTTTTTAAATACTGCAATTCTGGAGGCTGAGCTGGTGAAAGTACCGATCGTCAGCGAAAAAGGGACAAGAGATGTGGGAAGTAACAGATTAAGGATAGGAATCAAAATAAGACTGGCACCACCCCCACAAATAGCGCTGATCCAGAATGCCAGGATTGTTCCTGCGAATAAAAGGACAATTTTTAAAATCATTTTAAATAAAATTTACACTTCAGTATGTTTTCGATACAAAGGTGCAATCCGATTTAGAAGAAATTTTGAATTGTTCTGTTATGGGTATTTTTTAACTATAATTTAACGGAAAAAATGTGGTGCTTATTTTCAAATCTGTAGCTAATCGTCCAATGATGAAATTTGCAGATTTCCTGAATAATAGAAAGTCCCAAACCACTTCCGTTGTTATCAGCAGAAAGTTTTGAAAACCGTTTAAACAATAAATCCGTGTTGAGCTTTTCCGTTCCCGAATTGGAAATTTCCAAAAGAGAATCTGTCAATTGGATGTCAATAGAGCCGCCGGGTAAAGTATGTCTGATCGCATTGATGATGAGATTGTTAATCATAATTTCAATGAGGCTGCTATTTCCCTTTATCTGAATATCAGGTGAGATTTTTTCGTGGACAGCGATATTTTTTTGTTCAAAATGCTCCTGAAGAATATCAATACTTTGTTGAAGCAATTCATCCAATGCAATATTTTCAGAGTTATCAAACTGGTTATTGTCTATTTTAGCCAGTAACAGCAGGTTTTTATTAATACGGGAACTTCTGGTCAGGGCTTTATTCATCTCTTCCACTATACGGTATTGTTTCTCCGTTAAATCTCTATCCTGCAATAGAAGATCGAGTTTATTTTTTATAATCGCAAGTGGAGTCTGTAGCTCATGAGAAGCATTTTCTGTGAACTCTTTCTGGGTTTTATAAACGGAAACGTTGTGCTCTATCAGTTTATAAAGGGATTGATTAAGTTCTTCAAATTCTGTGGTATCAGAAGCCGGAAATTCAATCCTGGTCTGGCTGCTGAGTTTAAATATCTTCAAACGATTCAAGGTGTCCCGGAATGGTTTCCATATGGATGCCGATAGCCTTCTGTTTAGATATAAAAGGCCTACAACAATCATTACAAAGAAAAATATGGTAATCATGGCAATCACAGCTATGGTCTCGTGTGATTCCTCAATATTGGTTTGTATAGTAAACAAATAAGGTCTATCATGTATATAAATTACCTTTTTAAGACATCGATAACGTTCTTTTTTATCTTCAGATATAAATGGAAGATGTCTTTCATTTGTATAAACACTATCTCCTTTTATCTGATTTTCAGAAATCCTTTCAATATTTGTTTCAGGCTGGATATGATTCCATAGTTCCAGACTTTTTTCCAACTGTTCATCAGACAGTTTCAGTTGGTTGAATTCATATGCTGTTTTCTCTACAATAATCTGATTATGCTCGTCCAGTTCATTTTTCCAGATTGTATCTACCACAAGATAATACACAGGAATGCTTATCATCAGTACAATAAGGACGTAGATAAGGAAAGGCTTGGTGGTTTTGCTGAGTAGAGGTTTCAATAGAATTATGTTTTAATAGAAAGTTTATGTTGTATCGGCAATTTAATAGTAATCAGATGATTTTTTCTTAGGATACTATAACCAATTCCCATCAATCATCATCAATCATCAATCATTTATCATTGATAACAAGGGGCTACATTTCCCATTTATAGCCAGTTCCATAAACCGTTTTAAGGTAATGTCCGGAGCCGGCATCATATAGTTTTTTCTTTAGATTTTTTACGTGGGCGTATACGAAGTCATGATTATCAAGCATGTCTGCAAGATCACCGGAAAGATGCTCTGCCAAAGTACTTTTGGAGATTACCTTATTTTTGTTTCCAATAAAATAAATCAGAAGGTCAAATTCTTTTTTTGTTAAAGAAATGACTTCACCATTCACAGAAACGGTCTTGGCCAGAAGGTCAATTTCAAGTTCATTCTGTGTTACCACATTGGAGCTGCTGAATTGTTTTCTTCGAATAATAGAATACACCCTTGCCATCAGTTCTGAGAGGTGAAACGGTTTGGTAAGATAATCATCTGCTCCCATTT
The DNA here is from genome assembly GCF_003815875.1 of Chryseobacterium lactis. Taxonomy (NCBI): domain Bacteria; kingdom Pseudomonadati; phylum Bacteroidota; class Flavobacteriia; order Flavobacteriales; family Weeksellaceae; genus Chryseobacterium; species Chryseobacterium lactis. The sequence continues at coordinate 4,024,674 of NZ_CP033924.1, read as the reverse complement.
TTAATCCTTCGATTTTATCATCCAAAGCATTTTTAGCTGAAATAATGATCACACCATCCTGTTTATTCTGCTTTTTTAATTCTTCTAAAATTTTAAGGCCATTTCCGTCCGGCAGCATTATATCCAGTAAAATACAGTCGTAATGGAACATCTCTATTTTGGTCATGGCTTCATTAAATGTTGAGGCACATTCACACAGATAACTTTCCTCAGAAAGATATTCGGAAATACTTTTGGCCAGTTCAGCTTCGTCTTCGACGATTAGAATTTTCATGCGTTAAAACTATAATTAAATTTTGAAGAAATTTTGAATTTCAATAGATCCGCTCAATAAATTTACTATATAAAATTAACAAGACTATTTCTTTTTTGAAAAGCTTTGTTAGTTTAAATAGAAGACCATAAAATTTATTAATGCATTGTTCGAATAAAAAATCATTTAACAAAGTAAACACAATGTATTAAATTGTAGTTACTTACATTGTTTATTAGGGTTAATAAATTCAGAAAAAATTACACATATCTTCCAATTTTTCATTAAATTATTCTTTTATTGCGGGTTCAAAAAATACACATAATGAAAAATATTGCTCTCTTTTTATGCGGTTTTATTTTCGGAATTTCCCATGCTCAAGTATCTACTACACGACCTACTACATCACAAATTGACATTGACATTAATAAGGCCGAAAAACTATCCTGGGGAGACCCTGCCAAAGCCATCACGCTTGCTAATGATATTTTCAATAATTCTAAATCTATAGGATATAAAAAAGGAATGTTAGAAAGCGGTTCCATACTGATGAGCAAATATTTTGATACCGGTAATTTTAAAAAAGTCATCAACCTCAGTGAAGAAGTCGGAAAACTGGCAGCAGAAAGTATGAATGACGCTGTATTATCAAATACTTACCGGTTAAAAGCTTCGGCTTATACAGAATTAGGCTTTAATGATGAGAGTGTGAAAGAGTTTAAAAAAGCTTTACAAATCGCCGAGAAAATAAAATCTTCCAATGAAAAAAATTACTTAAAAGCGTTGATATATACTGGAATGGGTTCTTATGCAGCTCATGTTAATTTGCCGCTTGACTCGGTGATCTATTATCAGAAAAAATGTCTGGAAAGCACAAAAAATATAAAAGACGATAAGGATTTTGGCGCCAAAAAAGAACAAATGCTCGCATTATCTTATATTAATTTAGGCAAAACAAGCGTTGCTTCTCACAAAATTAATGAAGCAGAAGCCTATTTTTCTCATGCTTTGGAGATTAGTCATGATAAAAAATATACATCAGATAAGCATTTGGAAGTGACCATCTATAACGAGTTTGCATGGCTGTATTACGATCAGAAAAAATATGCAAAGGTGATACCCTATGCGGAAAAAGCAGAAGCGTTGGAAAAACAGATAAGATTACCCTACATTCGCAGAGATATCTATGAAGTTTACTTCAAATCCTATGTAGAACTTGGAGAAAAAGAAGCTTCCAGGAAATATATGAATTTGTACACCAAACTCAATGACAGCCTCGTGAATGTGGAAAAGAAAACAATCAATATTCCCGTAAAAAAGATGATGGATGAGAAAGATCGTATCCATACCACAGATATTAAGAAAATTGCCATGTTATCAATTGGGATTCTTATGGTTTTTCTTAGTGGAGGATTGTTCTTCTGGAATAGAAATCAGAAAAAGCTTCACAAGAAATATGATACGATCATCAAAAATCTGAAAGACAGAAAAAGGAATGCAGATGGCAAAGATGAATCATCAAATATAACCCCTGAAAAAGGGATAGGGATTACAGATGAAACTACCAACACCTTATTGCTAAAACTTGAAAAATTTGAAAAATCTCAGAAATTTATTAAAAAAGAGCTTAGTCTAACTTCTCTCGCCAATGATCTGGGAACCAACACCAGATACCTTTCAGAAATTATTAAACAATACAAAGAAAAAAGCTATAATAATTACATTAACAGTCTGAGAATAAATTACATTACTACAAAACTTTATGAAAACCCTATTTACAGAGAATATAAAATAAGTTATCTTGCGGAAGCCAGTGGCTTTTCTTCCAGAGAAGTCTTTGCAGTAGTCTTTAAAAAGGAAACTGGTGTAACTCCCTCCTATTTTATCAATAATTTTAAAAAAGACGATCATAGCCCCGTTGTATAAGCATTCTTATAATTGATAGATCTGCGGATACCCGATAAGTTGAAAAAAAACCTTAAATTTACGCTGCTATATCGATTAAAGACTAGCGTAAAATTCTTCCAAAGTGAAAATTCACAACAAAAAAAAATACCTCAGTTTCCTTAAATTTAAAAGAGATTTCCAGAAATACGGACTAGAAAAAGCACGCAGTTATGAGCTTATTTTACATTGGCTGAACAATCGGCTAAGCAGGAATCAGTTTCTTGTGCTTTCCGGTATTCTTGTTGGATGTACAGCGGGTCTTGCCGGAGTTATCTTGAAAACCCTGGTTCATAACATCCACTATTTTATTACCCATAAAGTTCATTTTGAATATCAGATTTTATTTTACATTGTTTTTCCCTTTCTGGGCATTGTTTTAACTACTCTGGTCGTACTGACTTTGTTTAAAGGTCAGGATCGAAAAGGAATCGGGGCTATTCTTTATGAAATTGCTCAAAATTCAAGTATTGTAGCTTCAGTTAAAATGTATTCTCAGGTGATACAGAGTGCAATTACCGTTGGACTGGGAGGTTCTGCAGGATTGGAAAGCCCGATAGCAGTTACCGGTGCTGCAATTGGGTCAAATTATGCCCAAACGTACAGACTGAGCTATAAAGAACGTACCCTATTACTGGCAGCTGGTGCTACAGCAGGTATTGCCTCTGCGTTCAATGCTCCAATTGCCGGGATTATGTTTGCTTTTGAAATTCTGTTGACCGGCGTTGTTTTTACAGACTTTATTCCATTGGTAGTGGCTGCAGTTTGCGGAAGTCTTTTGTCGAGGATTTTGTTGCAGGAGGATGTACTTTTCAGATTTTATACCAGAGAAGCTTTCAATTACAAGAATCTTCCCTACTACCTTATTCTTGGCTTGGTAACCGGATTGTATGCCCGGTATTTTGTAGTTATTTCTCAAAAGGTGGAGCATTTTATAAAAGGACTTCAACTTTCAAGAATGCGGAAAGCGATGTTCGGGGGAGCTGTTCTTTCATTTCTTTGTGTTCTTTTCCCACCCTTATTCGGAGAAGGATATGATATTATAAAAGCCTTTACCAACGGGAATACTCAAACTATTATTGAAAACAGTTTCTTCAGATATTTTGAAATCGGAGATTGGACGATTATTATATTTTTAGTCCTGGTTTTATTGTTAAAAGCATTCGCAACCTCTTTTACCATTTTCAGTGGCGGAAACGGAGGTAACTTTGCGCCTTCCCTTTTTGCAGGGGGTACTTTAGGGTATCTGTTTGCGTTAATTTGCCAACATTTAGGATTTACGGATGTTCCGGTTACAAATCTCGTTCTTGTAGGAATGGCCGGTGCTATGAGCGGTGTTCTCTATGCTCCTCTTACCGCGATATTCCTGATTGCAGAATCCAGTTTCGGGTATGACCTGTTTATCCCACTCATGACGGTTTCCGTGATGTCTTACCTTATTGCCAAATGGTTCTCTCCTATTTCTCCTGAATTAAAATCGCTGGCCGATGAAGGAAAAATATTCACCAATAAGCACGATAAAAATCTTCTTTTTGCTTTAAGAACGGAAGATTTTATCGATAAATATTCCCAGGTTATCAATGAAAATGCTTCCATCACAGAACTTTTTGAGTTGGTGAAAAACGGAAATAAAAATATCTATGCCGTTGTAGATGAAGACCGAAAATTAAAAGGAATTCTTACTTTAGACGATATCAGACCTTATCTTTTTAATAAAGAAACAGACTCCTCTCAAACCATTCTTCAGATTATGAAAGCTCCGCCGGCCATTCTTCACAGAGAAAATAAGCCGTTGGATATCCTCCAGACTTTCGACGACACCGGAGTATGGAATCTTCCGGTTGTAAGTGCAAACAATGACTTTATCGGATTTATTTCAAAATCTTCAATTCTGATGAGCTACAGACAATTGCTGAAAGAATATTCTGATTAAGTTACAAACGAATTGAAGCACTGTGCTAATGTTATCATCGATACACAACACATTCCCCTCTGCTGGAGGGGTGGCAAAAATTTAAAAAATTTTTGACGGGGTGGTTTTATAAACACTCTCATTTCAAAATAAATAAACCCTCCGTTCAGCATTGAACGGAGGGTTTATTTTTATCTAACAATGATTTATTTATTTTAATATTGACTGGCTGTATTCAATAAATCAATATCTTCCTGATCTAAAACCAGTCTAGGAGCATTGAACAATGTTTCAAGCTGTGATGCACTGGTCGCACTCACAATAGGAGCTGTGATTAGCGGATTGGCCAATAACCAGGCTAATGCAACTGTACTCTGCTGACTATCATGTTTTTCACTTACCTGATCCAATGCTTTTAAAACCTCATGACCTTTAGGAGTTAAATATTTTCTGATTCCTTCTCCCCTTGCACTTTTGGCAAAATCTGCTTCATCTCTGTACTTTCCTGTTAAGAAACCTGCAGCCAAAGACCAGTAAGGAAATACACTCAGATCAAACTGTTCTACCAAAGGAGCATAATTGGTTTCAAAACCTTCCCTCTCCATCAGGTTGTAGTGAGGTTGCAATGCTACATATTTGGGAAGATTATTCTTTTCTGCGGCTTCAAATGAAGCTTTTAAACGTTCCGGAGAAAGATTGGAAGCTGCGATATAACGTACTTTCCCAGCTTTAATAATCTCGTCATACGCCGAAAGCGTTTCTTCTACAGGAGTTACTTTATCGTCGAAATGTGTATAATAAAGGTCGATATGATCAGTTTGCAGCCTTTGTAAAGACTCATCAACCGATTTTAAGATATGCTTTTTGCTGATGTCAAAACCGTGTTCTTTTGTTTCAGAACCAACTTTAGTGGCCAGTACAATATCTTTACGATTACCGCGTGCCTTCATCCATTTACCTATAATCTCTTCAGATTGTCCACCTTTTCCGTTTACCCACCAGGAGTAGGTATCTGCAGTATCTACAAAATTAAAGCCTGCTTCCGTAAAACGGTCTAATATATCAAAGGATTGCTTTTCATCCAACGTCCATCCAAAAACATTTCCTCCGAAATTGATAGGTGCTATTGTTAAATCGGTGTTCTTGATCTTTCTTTTTTCCATAAAAATAATTTATTATTATCCTATACTTAGGAACCTCTAAGGTAAGGAATATCGGACAGAAAGGGAGATTTAAAATACCCATTTCCACTATAGTTATTATGAATGGAAATACCTGTTCCGACTGGATTATTTGTGTACATGTAGGTAATATTTTCATGTTTTAAAAAAGATCATTTTAAAATTTTCTATCGTTTTAAAATAATGAAGTATTCTGCCTTCATTTACCAATGTGTTACCTGTTTTTTATCAGATCTCATCAAAATTAACATATCTTTAAACTGTTTAAAAATCTTTTTAAATAGTTTTATGGCATTATAAATTGTACTGTAAAGTTGTCTTTATCCAATGGACTCATTTGAGAAAATATATTCTGAATATAAACATAAAGTCTACTTCTTCGTTAAGAAATACATTCAAAAAGAAGAGGATGCAGAAGATATTGTCCAGGATATTTTCGTACACGTCTGGAAACATCTGGATGAAAACGCACAAATCGCTGTAGAAGCAATTGTTTTTAAAACCTGCAAACAAGAGGTTTCTAATTTCTATCGCAAAAACAAGCTGTTGTTTACCTTTTCTGAAAAGGAAGTCGTGAAAGCCGAGGAAGAAGAAATCATAGATGAAAAGTACTATGAAGAACAAGTTTCAAAGATTGAAAGTCTCCTCGAAAAACTTCCTTTGAAGACCAAAGACTTATTTATTCAACACAAAATTAAAAACATAAGCTACTCTCAATTAGCCAAAGAAAATAATCTTTCAAAAACAGCGATCAGCAAGCAAATAAACAAAGCTTTGAGTTTCCTGAAAGGGAATTTCCAATAATTTACCCTTTATCATTCAATATGAACAAATTGTTAAGTCTCTCCATGTGGGGTGAACGATTTGGCTTTTCCGCGTATTTATAATAAAATGATTTTACGAGAATCATAATACACGCTGTATGAGCTTAGAAAAAGAATTTGAAGAAACCTGGAAAACCGTTTCTGAAGAACAACATACAATGGATGAGACCACAGACAGAAAAATCTGGGGGAATATCAACGCCAGAATCAGAGAAAAAAGAAATGTGAAAAAATGGTATTGGGCCGCTGCAATTGTGGTTCCCTTTTTCATTTTTTTAATGGTATATAACGGATCCCGGAATTCTGTGACAGGAGCAGAACAAAAATATGTTTACGAAAGCTTTAAAGCTTCAAAAACCATCCGGCTATCCGATGGAAGTATCATCAAGCTCTTACCGTACAGTAAGTTGACGATAAGCAAAGATTTTGGGGGAAAAAATCGTGAAATACTATTTACAGGACAAGGAAATTTTAACATTGCGAAAGATAAATCCAAACCTTTCAGAATCAATGCAGGGGATTTTCATGTACAGGTTTTGGGAACTCAGTTTTTTTTAGACCAAAAATCAGAGGAGAAAAAAGTAGAATTGTTTGAAGGAAAAGTAAAAGTAGAGCATCTTGGAAAAGTAACCTATTTAATGCCCAAAGAAATTTGGCTCAGCAATACCAATCATCCTGATTATCATTATTACAATCAGGAAAAACAGATGAGTTTTACCTTTGATCATTCCAATTATTCAGAGGCTATACAGCAATTGGAAGCGGCCTATAATGTCAGAATATCCTATCCGGATTTATATAGGAATCATAAAGTAAGTGGTTCATTTACAGGGAATCTTAATGATATCCTTTCCATAATCAGTTATCCGTTTAATCTTAAAATTGAAAAATTGAATGAAACAGAAATAAAGCTAAAATAAAAATGCACCGATAATGGGGGTTATCGATGCGGATTTAATCAACTTAAAAACCTAAAGAAAGTTTAAAAATTAATATTGCGAATTTATGAAAAAAACAGCAATTAGTATTGCTATGCTTGGGAGTTTGTACCTTTCTCAGCCTTTATGTGCTTCAGAAATACATTTCAATCTGCATATAATCTACACATCTCCACCGCCTGTTACAAAAGTGTTGGAAAAACTGAGTAAGACAACCAAAACACAATTCTTTTACTCAGTTTCAGATCTTGAAGATATCCAGGTGGACGATAAAGATATCAATTACAATTCATTACATCAGACACTTGAATATCTTCAAAAAAACTATCCTATTGAATTTGTTATTCAAAATAATACGGTTACTATCAGAAGAACATCTAAAAAAGTTCAACGGAAAAACAATGTGATTGTCGTAAATAATACTGCTAAAAAAGATACCATTGCAGACCGGGAGAAAAAGATTGATGAAGTTGTTTTGGTAGGCTACGGAAAGCAAAATAAAAAAGATGTTTCCGGTTCTATTGCTTCGTTGGGAGAAAAAGATCTGAAAAGTGTAGCTACAAGTAATTTTGGAGAGATGATTGCCGGAAAAGCAACCGGTATTCAAACTACTTCCGCGAATTCAAGTCCCGGATCTTCTCCTAACATCCGTATCCGTGGGATCGGAACCTTAACGGCGGGAGCCAATCCTTTGATTGTTGTTGATGGATTCCCATTGACGGAGGGAACAAATTTAAATTCAATTGATCCGAATTCTATTGCATCTATAGATATTCTGAAAGATGCTGCCTCAACGGCAATTTATGGTTCAAGAGGAGCCAACGGAGTCATCCTTATTCAGAGTAAAGAAGGGAAAAAAGGAAAACTGGAGGTGGTATTGGATTCCTATTATGGAATACAAACAAGAAGCGACAACGAAAAGTTTGTGAATGCCTATGATATGGCGACTTTCATGAAAGAATCCCGGGATAACAACTACCTTTCAAAAGGAAGCAACAGGAGTATTTCTGACAATACCACGACGAGAATATCAAAAGGAGCGACACTTCGGGAGCTTGTACCGGATTATTTGATTCCCTACCTTAATAAACAACCGGGACTGATTGATAATGACTGGTATACAACCGTATTAAAACCGGCACCCATGAGCAATACTTCGTTAAATGTTCTGGGTGGAAGTGATAATACAAAATATTCATTCACCGGAAGCTATCTGAATCAAAAAGGGATTTTAATCGGAACAGATTATGAAAAATATTCAGGAAACATCAATCTTGCTACCCATATTACGGATCAGTTGAAATTTGGTGTTTCCATGTCTCCGTCTTATTCACAAGGAAGTCTTTTTGATATGGTAAATGGTGGAAGAACGTATAATCTTCTTCAAATGGCTACGACCATGTACCCATTCTTTGCGCCAAGAGATGCCAACGGAAACCTTATCATTTCTCAGCAAATTAAAGTAAATGGCCCCACAGACGGAGCTATGGTTGAAAATCCTGTAGCTATTGCAGAAATGACCAGGAGAAAATATACCTTATTTAAAACCTTTGGAAATATTTTCGGAGAATGGAAATTTTTAGATGATTTTAAATATAAAATTTCAGCAGGTGGCGACTATACCAGCTACGATTACAACTTTTTTGACCCATCAACTGTAGGAAGTTATCGTACTGCAGCACCGGATGTTACCACTGCAAGCAAAACAGAATATATTACCAAAAATTACCTGATTGAAAACTTGTTAACCTATGATAAAAAGATAGGAAATCATACTTTTAACGCAATTTTAGGACAATCTTATCAGAATGAAACTTCAAATCAAACCACTACCCTGGCAACAGGTTTTCCGGATAACAGTATTGAAAATATTTCGGGAGGTTCTTCATTTAAGGTAGATGTCAATCAGTATAAATGGACATTGATTTCATATTTTACAAGATTCAACTACACTTACAACAGCAAATACAGTTTGATGGCTTCTTACAGAAGAGACGGATCATCAAAGTTTGGAGCCAATTCGAAATGGGGCGACTTCTATGCTTTATCATTAGGCTGGACTGTAAGTAAAGAAAGCTTTTTTCCTTCCAATAAATGGCTGGATCCTTTAAAACTAAGGTTTAGCTTAGGAACAAACGGAAATAACCAGATTCCAAACTTTGGTTCATTATCCTTAATGGAAAAAGAGAATTATGTTTTCGGAGGAATGATGGTTCCCGGGTACAGATCGTCTACAGCCGCCAGCTTTGATCTTTCCTGGGAAAAATCGAAGTCCGTGAATGCCGGGATTGATTTTAGCTTGTTTAATAAATATTTAAATGTCTCCGCAGACTATTACATTTTAAACCGAAACGGTTTATTGCTGGAGGTTCCTGTTCCTCAGCAATCCGGCTATTCCACATTGCTTCAGAATATTGGTAAAATCAGGAATAGCGGTCTGGAAGTACAGCTTTCGGTAAAACCTCTTCATATAGGAGACGACTTTGAATACTCCAATAATTTCAGCTTTTCTTTCAATACCAATAAGGTACTGGCTCTGGCCAACGGACAGTCACAAATTGTAGCCGGTGCCAACAATTTTGCAGTCACGAAAGTTGGAGGTTCTATTGCTGAAATGTATGGGTACAATATTCTGGGTATTTATAAAACTCAGGAGCAGATTGATAACTCCCCTCACATCTCGGGAACATTAGTCGGTGATTATATTATGGAAGACCTTAATAAAGATGGCAAAATTGATGCTAATGATAAGAAAAGCTTCGGTTCGGGAATCCCTAAATATGTAATGGGATTCACCAATTCATTCCGGTATAAGAATTTTGATCTCAGTTTTACTTTGTACAGTGAGTTGGGAAAGAAAATTTATAACGGTGATCAGGTAAGTAGTACAGAATCAGGAGAAGGTTTTGGAGTGGCTACTCAGAACTATTTTGACAACAGATACAATCCGGTGACCAATCCTGACGGCATATATGGACTTCCCAATATGAACTTTTCCAATAACAGAAAAGAAGCAAGGACATCGAGTATTTTCTTTAAAAATGGAGACTATGTAAGATTACGATCTCTGAGACTGGCCTACAACCTACCTCAAAGTCTTGTTTCTGCCTTAAAGGTAAAATCAATCCAATTGTATTTTGTAGGAAATAATCTATTGACCATCACTTCCTATAAAGGTCAGAATCTTGATGCAACTTCAGAAAGTGTACTGACACAAGGCTATGATAACGGATATTATCCAGTGGCAAGAGTATATTCTTTTGGAATGAATATGAAGTTTTAATAATCCTAATCTCAAAAAAATGAAAAAATTATATATCCCTTTGCTTTCAATATTCTTATGGCAATCCTGTTCATCAGACCTTTTGAATACTTCTCCCGAAAGCATTAAACAAACAGATAATTTTTATAAAGATGAAGCACAGCTTGAGCAAGGCGTCAATGCGGTTTATGGCTCATTACAATATGTCGGACAGTATCAGCTGGCCATGTTGGCAATTGGTGAAATCCCTTCAGACAATACCTATGATGAAGTTCCCGCCAATGATAGTTTTACGTATGGAGAACTCGATTTTTTTACCGTTCAGCCCAATAATTCTTTGCTGGCAAGTACATGGAAAGAAAATTATATAGGAATTCAACAGGCCAATATTGTTTTAAACAGGATCGGAAATGTTTCTATGAGCCAGTCACAGAAGAATATAAGAACCGGTGAAGTGAAGTTTTTAAGAGCATTGATGTATTTTAATATGGTCCGGATTTTCGGAGATATTCCTTTAGTAACAAAAGAAAGTGTAAATGTTAACGAATATTTCGGACAAGGAAGAACCCCCGCTGAAACAGTATATACCTTCATCGAGTCAGAACTTAAAGATGCCATTACCTTACTGCCTGAAACGACCGCTCAAAAAGGAAGAGTTACCAAAGGCGCCGCATTGGGAATGTTGGGTAAGGTTTTAGTTACAAGAAACAAATACAGTGAAGCACTTCCCTATCTGAAACAGGTTGAAGGATTGAATTACAGCTTATTAACAGATGTAACCAAAATTTTTGATGTAACTAATAAAAATAATGCAGAGATCATTTTTGATGTACAATTTACTTCAGGATTAAATGGAAATACGGAAGGTAGCCAGGCCTATCAGATGTTTAGTCCCTCAGGGTTTTCTGCTGGTGCAAAAGGTCATAATCTTCCTACAAAAGAGGTTTATAATACCTTTGCTGCAACGGATAAAAGAAGAGATGCCTACATTGGTTTAACGACGAATGGAGTTCCTTATTCTAAAAAATTAACAAAGCCTACTACAGCTCCCGCAGACGGAGGAAGTAATGTCGTCGTTCTCCGTTTGGCAGAAGTTTACCTTCTTATGGCTGAATGCTATGCAAAAACCAATGATCCGGTTAATGGAAACCTGTATTTAAATAAGATTAAAAACAGAGCCGGACTTACTTCTGTTACGATCGCAGATTCAACTGATTTATTGGACGAAATCGCTCTGGAGAGAAGAAAAGAACTTATCGGTGAAGGCCACAGATGGTTTGATCTGGTGCGAACGGGAAAGGCCATTCAGGTGATGACAGCTCATTTTCAAAACACACCCGGATATGGAACAGCACAGATTCAGCCTTATAATCTGCTTATGCCTGTTCCGCAAAATCAAATCAATACTGATCCTGCTATTAAACAAAATCCGGGATATTAAATCTAATCTTATGAAAAAAACATTGTTAAAAATCAATCTATCTCTTCTACTGCTGTGTTCTTCCGTTGCAGCTTATTCTCAAATCTCACTGAATACATTTCCGGATGATAAAATTATGGTGGTGGCACATCGGGCAGACTGGCGTGAGGCTCCCGAAAATTCAATCATGGCCATCAAAAAAGCGATTGAAAAAGGAGTCAATATGGTGGAAATAGATCTGGCGCTAACCAAAGATGGTGTTCTGATTTTAATGCATGACAAAACGATTGACCGAACCACTACCGGAAAAGGAAGTCCTTCTGATTACACCCTGGAAGAGATTAAAAAATTATATCTCAGAGACGGTCTAGGGGTTCCGACTCAAATGAAAGTTCCTACTCTGGCTGAAGTTTTAGATGTCACAAATGGAAAAATTTTCATCAATCTGGATAAAGCTTTTGATTATTTTGATCTCGTTTATCCTATTTTAAAAGAAAGAAAAATGTTTGATCAGATCCTGTTTAAAGGCACTGCCACTTATGATGAATTCAATAAAAAATATGGCAAGATTAAAGATGAGATTCATTATATGCCAATTGTAAGATTGAATTCAGGAGAAGGCTGGATAAAAGTGAATGAATATTTAAAAAACTATAAAGTCTATGGTTTTGAGCTTACGTTAGGAAAAGATGAAAAGAATCTTATTGACTTTAAAGAGATCCGTAAGAAACATGTAAAAGTATGGGTTAATTCTTTATGGCCGGAACTTTCAGCTGGTCATAACGACGATAAAGTACTTGAAAATCCCGATATGTACCAATGGTATCCCGATCATCAGGTCAATATTATTCAGACCGACAGACCAAAAGAATTAATTGAATTTCTAAAAAAGAAAAATCTTTATTCTTTTAGTAGATAACTACCGGAGCCTTAGTGAAAACGATTAAAGACGGCACTCAGAGCAAAGGAACTTATAAAGAACCGTTGAGCACGTCCGGCTGGGCTTCAGGAGTGTATACCTGTATTCTTCAGGCTGAGGGAAAAACGATAATGGCTAAGAAAATCATTGTTCCGTAATTTTATATTATAAACAAAAAACTGATATTTATATGAACAGCCTTCATCAGATGAAGGCTGTTTTTATATTTAATAATAAAAATTCTACTATTTTTCGACCTGTGGTATCTCAATAGCATCAAGCAATAATTTATTTTCCAGCAACTGTTGTTGTAAGGTTTGCCCATCTGTTGTAAAGAAAGAAGAAGTATCAAATAATTTGTGATAGTACTCTATTCCCTCTGCTATATTTTTTTTAAATATATTCCATTTTTTTGTTTGAGAATGAGTAATGATCGCAGGTGAATTCGCGATTTCCTTTTTCAGATAGTCAATATACATTTTCAGTTCATTGATAAACATGTTTGGACGTTGGTTATCCGAAAGGATATTCCTGTTTCCATAAATGTGCTGTACCATTTCCGAAAGAGAAACTTCCTTATCAAAAAAGGCAATATTAGGCCCCGGACAGATCACAACACCTTGTTTTTCCCCTTTAATCTTAATATTCTGTTCCATGTAAGCAGAATTCACCAGTCCTACACACAAGCAGGCTTTATCTGTAATTTCAGACTTTCTTTTATCAAATTCTTTTACAGTTAATGTGCCTTGTTCAGCCTGAAGTTCTTTCAATTTAATATCCTGATATTTTTTTGAAGCAGTACATGTTCCTTCCGGTGAGAATTCCTTGGATAATGCCAGAAGTTTCTTTGGGCATGAACTTCCAAATTTATCTTTGGCTTCTTTTTCATGCTTCAGTTTTTCGTTGGAAGTTCCTTTTACCGTATTAAAAGGCACTCCCAAAGGCGAAATAGTACTTAGGTAAAGATCTTCTTCTTTAGATCGTACAAGAAGATTTCTGGTCTCGGAATCTACAGAGGTAGCTTCAGGAACCAACAAAAACGGAGAACCCCATCCTACACTATCGGCTGTATAATGCGAGAGTAAAAACTGATGTTCTTCGGAAGTACCTACTCCACCTTGTACGGTAATTTTCATCTCCAAAGGTTTTGAAACAACAGGTTTCCCTTTCTGTTCCAAAGCATTGATCATCAGCGTATGTGCAGACTGTACCAATTCTTCTTTTTTGTGTTTGAATTCCTCCATGATCGGCCCCAGAAGCATTCCATCTGTGGCAAATGCATGACCTCCACAATTCAGTCCGGATTCTATTCTGTATTCTGAAACCCACAGTCCTTTTTTTGCCAGGAAATTCCCTTGAATCATCGCCGAACGGAAGTCGCTTACCTTAAGAATAATCTTCTTCTTTATAACTCCGTTTTGATCCGGGAAAAAGTCATCAAATTCCTCCATATAGCTGTACAAACGGGGGTTCATACCTGCAGACAATACCATTGAAGAAGATAATTTACTGTTGGCAAATCCTCGGAGTGACGCGTGAGCATCATTATACATGACCGGAAGCTGTCGCTTTTTTTGATAATTGTCCTTATCAACTTTGGTCATGATATTGACATCAATATTTCCCGGTTTAAGATTGGATTCAATGAAATTTCTGATCTGAGTACCCCAATTACTCTTTTGATTAATAAAAGATTGAAGGCTGTTTTTTACATCAGAGGTATTGGGAAGCATGGCTATAAAGTCCTTCAAGGTTTCTTTATTTTTGCATACTTCCTGTTTGAATGATTCAAATTTTTCATTCACGATATCATCCACCATATCAAGATAGGCGGTGATTCTTTTGGCACGATAATCTTCTGTTTTCGTTGTAATTTCAAAGTAATCCAGATTAAACTTTTGGGTATAAAAGTTTTTCATTTTTTCCAGAATCTCATCATCGATAATAGAAATCACAGAAGATATTCCATATTGGGCAACACGAATCGGGCTGTCTATCGTATAAGCCAGTCCCATTACCGGAATATGGAAGTTGTGTAACGGTTTAGTTGTCATTATGTTTCAATAAAAGTTTTTACTTAATGCAACTAAAAATTCCTAAAAACTAATTCACGGCCTAAAACTATCATTTTTAAATTAATTATGCATTAAATAATATCCACAATATTCAAAAGATGTTAAATATCATTTTATACTGTTGAACTCATTGCGTGCCTAGAGTAAATTTTCTCGCTGATTAAGCAGATTACGCAGATTGAGATAAAACTCTGCAGAATCTGCAAAATCAGCGTGTGATAAAATAAATTAACAGCATTCAATTTTATCTCAGATAAAATCTTCGCACCTTAAAGATATTCTCATTTAAATACTCCTTTTGCGTCTTTGTGATAGACCAATAATAATAAAAACAGAGGCTTCATTTACTCATAAGTAAACAAAACCTCTGCTTTTAAAAATTATATGATTTCCGAAGAAAATCTACTACTCTGCTTTATTCTTAAGCATCATTAAAAGGCCATAAGCTCCTTTCTGGACAATCTTTTTTTCCTTCAGAAAATCTGCTTTTATAACTTCTGTAAACTGATCATCCGAAATACCTGTTGTTACGGGAATCATTTTATAATTTGATTTTCCGAGATCTTCAAAAACGTAATTTTTATTTTCAAAAGAAACTACAGCCTCGTTTGGCAGGCCTTGTGTATTCCGGCTGCTGATGTTTACTTCAGCATTGATGTACATTCCTTTTACAAAATCAGAATTAACGGACGATAACCTGGCTACCGCAGTGGCAGAACCTCCGGTTTCAATACTTGGAACGATGCTTACAATTTTTGCATTGGATTTCACGTCAGGATTCTGATTGTTGTAAACCACAATTTCCTGTCCCACTTTTACATCATTAATATCGTTTTCAAAGACTTTTAATTCCAGCAATAATCCGGCTGGATTGATCAGCTCAAATAAAGTATCCGCCGGGTTGATATATTGTCCGTTATTAACCAGAATCTTGCTTACAAATCCTGTAAAAGGAGCATAAACATTGATTTTACTTCTGATATTTCCGGTATTTAATCCTTTAACACTAATTCCTATGATTCTAAGTTTTTCTTCCAGCCCTTTTAAAGTGGCATTCAACGTGGAATAATCAGCCTGGGCCGTTTGCATGGTCTTATCGCTGCTTGCTTTGCTGGTGTTAAGATCTTTTTGACGATTAAAGTTCAGTCTTGCCGCTTCAAGCTGTGCCTTAGTTACCAGATAATCCTGTTGAAGCTGAATAAACTGCGGATCTTCAACTATTGCCAATACCTGTCCTTTGCTGAAATGACTTCCATTGATGACGGTAATGGACTTGATGTGCCCACCCATAATGCTTGACAGCGAGCTGATATGGGAAGGCGCAATTTCCGCTTTCCCATTGAGGCGAACCAGCTTCTCCATATTTCTGTCCTGAATAGTGGTGGTTGTAATTCCTACGGATTGAGCCTGCTTTTCGGTAAGATGAACCGTATTTTCCTTGTTTTTGGTAAATTTTGTATTTTCATATACCGTTTTTTCTTCTTCTTTTTTTCCTGAACATGAAGATAGAACGAGTGCTAAAGCAAGGCTGTATATTGATAATATTTTAAAATGCATGACGCTGTTATTTTGAAATTAAGAAATTAAGTTCCGCTCCGATCTGATTAAGTCTTTCCAGCTGATCAATATAATCAGCTTTTGTTTTTACCGCCTGATTAACGAGTATCACCCAGTTCAGGTAATCAATTTCTCCGACTTCCATTTGCTTTTGTGCTGTCTTTAAGATAATTTCAGATTTTGGAAGCTGTTTTTGCTCATAATTTTCAATGATTCTCTGCTGGTTCATATAATTGTTGAGCTGTTGTCCCAGCCTGTTTTTGAGTTCGATTTCTTTTCGTTGATATTGATTTTCAGAAATGGCAATTTTTGTCTGTGCTGCCTTTGCCAAAGCCCTCTGTCCTTTCGTAAACAATGGAATTCCCACACCGACCTGAACAGAATTGAAACGGTTATTATTAATATTTTTCATACTCTGATTCGTATATCCTATAAGAAGATCAGGAAGCAGTCTGCTTTTTTCCAGCTGTACTTCGGCCTCTCCCACTTTGATTTGTTGCTGCAGATATTGAAGTTCAGGATGCTGTTTCACCATTTCTTCTGAAATCTGTAACCCGACATTCATAATAGGCTGATCCGCAACAGGTTCATAAGGTTTTTCAGATTGAAGAAGGAGTTGTAGCTGAAGTTTCGCTATATTAAGATCATTTTCTAGGGCATTCAACTGCACTTTCATCTGTTCTTTCTGGATTGCGGCAGTAGATTCTTCCAGAATATTAGCCTCTCCTTTTTTAAGTCGTAAAGCTGCTTTTTCAGCAAAACTATCATACAAACGGCTGATATATTCCAATACTTTTTTCTTTTCCTGAAGGACTACAATTCTGTAAAAAACATCTGTAACTTCTTTAGTGAGCTGTATTTTGGTCAGTTTTTGATTAATCACACCGGCCGTCCATTCAGCATCCAGCATCTGTTTTCTTTTCGAATATACAGTCGGAAAGCTGAACTTTTGAGAGATTCCGAATGAATTATCCGTTTCTTCTCCCTGGATTTGCCCGAATCCTCCCGTTACTTCCAGTTGTGGAATATCCAGGTAGCTTGCTTTTAATTTTTCCTGATATTCTGAGATTAATTTTGAGTTTTTAAGGGTTCCGTTCTGTTGATACGCCTTTTCCAAAGCCTGTTCAAAAGTAATGCTCTCCTGAGCCTGGAAACTTCCGAAAGAGATCATCAGCAGGAAAACGGATAATTTTTTATAGTTTATTTTTTTTGAGAATTTCATTTTATCTTTATTAATATGTTCAAATAGGACGTACAGAATTGGAAGAACGAATAAGGTTAATAATGTCGCCAGCATCAATCCGCCAATAACCACTGTTGCCAGCGGTCTCTGAACTTCAGCTCCGGCTCCGTTGCTTAATGCCATCGGTAGAAAACCTAAAGAAGCCACAAAAGCTGTCATTAAAACCGGACGTAATCTGATCCTTGTTCCCATCAGTACAATTCTGCTGGTATTTTTTATTCCGTTCTTTTTTAATCGGTTAAATTCTGAGATCAAAACAATTCCATTAAGAACAGCAACTCCAAATAACGCAATGAAACCCACACCGGCACTGATACTGAAAGGCATTCCTCTGAGTGCCAGAAAATAAACTCCTCCAATTGCAGATAAAGGAATTGCAGTATAAATCAGTAAACTATGCTTTACTGAACCAAATGCGAAGAATAACAGCAGGAAAATCATTACCAGTGAAATAGGAACCGCAATTCCCAGTCTCGCTTTAGCTTCATTTAAATTTTCAAATGCACCGCCATACGAAATAGTGTAGCCCGGTGAAAGTTTTAATTCTTTGTTGGTTTTCTGTTGCAGCTCCTCTACAATGCTTTGAACATCCCTTCCTCTCACATTAAAACCTACCACAATTCTTCTTTTGGTATCTTCTCTTTGAATTTGATTCGGGCTGTTTTTAAGCTCTACTTTAGCCAGTTGAGATAAAGGGATTTGCTCTCCGGAAGCCGTAGGAATCAATAAATTCTGAATGCTGGTAATGTCTTTTTTATGCTCATTATCCATTCGGACTACGATATCAAATTTTTTCTCTCCCTCGTATAAAGCTCCCGCGGTCTGCCCGGCAAAAGCCATATTGATTACTCTGTTGATTTCCGCAATAGAAATATTGTAGCGGGAAAGTTCTGCACGGTTATAATCAATTACCACCTGTGGAGCACCTACGACAGGCTCTAAATACAAATCCTGAGCTCCTTTCACCGTATTGATGATGCTCCCCAGTTTTTTAGCATAAATAGCCAGACTGTCCAGGTCTTCTCCGTAAATTTTACAAACCACATCCTGCCTCGCTCCTGTCATCAATTCATTGAAACGCATCTGTACTGGAAACTGGAATCCGGTCGTCAGTCCGGGAATCACTTTCAATGCTTCACTCATCTTTTGTGAAAGCTCCGGAAAAGACTTTGCTGAAGTCCATTCTTTTTTAGGTTTTAATACAATAATCATATCTCCGGCATCCATAGGCATTGGTTCTGTAGGGATTTCAGCACTTCCGATTTTCGTGACTACTTTTTCTATTTCCGGAAATTGTTTTAATAATATATTGGCAGCCTGAGTAGTTACCTTTTTTGTTTCATTGATATTACTTCCCTGCAGAATCCGCATTTCAACAGCAAAATCTCCTTCTTCCAGAGACGGAATAAATTCTCCACCCATTCTGGAAAGGGTAAAAACAGCACCTGCAAAAAGAATCAATACTCCGAAGATGATTGTTTTTCTGTATTTAAGTGCTTTCATCAGGAATTTTTGATGCCCTACCTCTACTTTGGTCATCACCCTGTCTGAAATATTGTCTTTTACTTTTTTCTTTCTGCTCAACACTAGAGAACTCATCATGGGAATATAAGTCAGTGAAAGTAAGAAAGCGCCAATCAGAGCAAATGCAACTGTTTGTGCCATTGGCTTAAACATTTTACCCTCAATTCCCTGAAGTGTAAAAATCGGAAGGTATACGATAAGGATGATAATCTGTCCAAAAACCGCACTATTTACCATTTTAGTGGCAGAATCAGAGACTTGCCCATCCATTTCCTTTTTGGTAAGTGTATTGTCTTTTCCGAAATGCTTTTTATGTGCTAGCTGATGCAGAACAGCTTCAACAATAATAACTGCTCCGTCTACAATAAGTCCGAAATCAAGAGCTCCGAGACTCATCAGATTTCCTCCGACTCCGAAGATGTTCATCATGATAATGGCAAAAAGCATTGCTAAAGGAATTACGGATGCCACCAATAATCCTGCTCTGAAATTACCAAGAAACAAAACAAGGATAAAGACCACGATCAAAGCTCCTTCCATCAGATTGGTTTTTACTGTACTGATGGTATTGTTAACCATTTTAGCACGATCAAGAAAAGGCTCAATTACAACTCCCTCAGGTAAAGATTCCTGAATTTTTTCCAGCCGCTGCTTGATATTGGTAATAACTTCGTTGGCGTTCTCTCCTTTAAGCATCAGTACGATGGCTCCGGAAACCTCGCCGGTATCGTTATAAGTCATGGCTCCATATCTTGTTGCATAACCGATCTTAACCGATGCAACATCTTTAATATGTACCGGAATTCCTTCTTTTGTATCGGCAACCTGAATATTCCCGATATCTTCCGTACTTCCCAAAAGTCCCTCACTCCTGATAAAAAGGACTGTTTCCTTCTTTTCAATATAAGCTCCTCCCGTATTTTGGTTATTCTTCTCCAGCGCGGAAAACACATCGTTAATATTGATGTTAAATGCCTGGAGTTTGTTAGGATTAATAGCTATTTCATATTGTTTTAGTTTTCCTCCAAAGCTGCTGACATCAGCCACTCCTTTGGTTCCCAACAACTGTCGTCTGACTACCCAGTCCTGAATTGTTCTGAGTTCTGTTTCGTCATACACATTTTCGTAGCCCTTTTTTGCTCGTACCACATATTGGAAAATCTCTCCCAATCCTGTAGAAATTGGTCCTAGTTCGGGCTTACCGATACCTTCAGGGATATTCTCTTGAACAAGCTGTAAGCGTTCCTGAACCTGTTGCCGGGCCCAATACACATCCGTTTTATCATCGAAAACGACAGTAACCAGAGACAAGCCGAAACGGGAGAAACTACGAAGTTCCGTAATTCCACTGATATTACTGGTGGCCTGTTCAATAGGAAATGTTACCAGCCGTTCTATATCAGCAGCTCCATAAGAAGGTGCGGTGGTAATGATCTGAACCTGGTTATTCGTAATATCAGGTTGAGCATCAATGGGAAGTTTAGTAGTCTCGTATACCCCAAAAAGGACGAGCGCTACCGTAAACAGTGCAATGATGAGTTTATTCTTTACAGAAAACTCAATAATTTTATTTAACATGGAAAAATATAATTGATAAACCCGATACTCTTTAGCTTTTATCACAAAGGGTTGTAAACACTGTAGTATTTAAACTTTTTGATGCTAACAAATAAGCTTTTGTGATCAACTATAAGACGTGAGGGGCTAATTGATATGTAACAAGAATTGAGTGCTTCAAACAGCAGTTTAAAGCATTAATTTTCAATCAGAGATCAATCAGGAAAGCCGTGGAGGCTGGAAAATTCTGGAAAGATATAGGTGTGAGAAGTCTTTTTCCTGATAAAAACTATTTTTCTGCTGAATAATAATTTCTTTAGGTTTTTTGATTTCAAAATTGAGATCCGGAAGTTGGGCGTGTACCGTCAGCACAATAGGTGGATTGATAAACGGCAGCTTTTGGTCGGTATCCCAGTCGGAATCTTTTTTGTGATTGTCATAGTGTTCCATCACAAATTCGGATAAACTTCCATGGTATTCAATATAATGCTCTACAAACATCGGCACCTTAAATACTTCCCCCGCATTGGTGGTAGCAAGTGCATACATCATCGAGCATAATATGGAGAACCATTTTAACATTAATGCAAATATAAGGTTTAAATTTTTTCTAAAAAGAATCTGGAACATTAAATTTCTTTAAAATAGCGAGTTTCAGAGGGCTAAGAACAATGTTTCATCAGGCTAATCTGTGATTTTATTTTCATCAGAAAGCTAAATATCAATACAATGAAAAAAGATTTTCATGATAAAGTGTGAAATTAAATAGTTGATGTTTCCGGAACTTTTATTTAAGTCAAAAAAGAAGTAATATTTAATCAAAATCCAAAAAGCCATCGGCAAGCTCTTTCCATTGGATCTTAGCAATTCCCATTATTCCACCCGCTGCAACCACAAGATTCCTGATGACATCGATGAATTTTGCTTTGAAGTTTGGAGATTCATTTCGCCCATATACTGCAGCTTTCAAATGAGTAGGATTTCTATAAACCATAAAGGTAGATGTTGCTTTGGAACTGTAAAAATGGGCAATATTTCTGTTTTTTTTGTTTTGAGGATCCTGGGAAGGCCTGCAGGTCATCATGACACTTTCTGATGTATTGTCCAGAGAAAAACACATGTCGGTAATTTCTACCCAATCATAGCCCTTCGCTTCGATTTCTCCCGGTCCCGGAATATTGATTCGGATGAAATCTCCTTTTTGAGGTTCCCGCACAACGGGAATGCCTTTGGAATCGTAGAGTTTAAATTCCGCAAAAGCCTCTCCACAATAACTTTTCCATTGATTGATATCGAAAAATCTTTTCTTTAATATTTCAAATTTTATCGGGATAAGTTCTGTTTCAAATTGCTTTCTGGTTTCAGTATCATGAAAACCACCTGATTTTTGTGGAGGAACTCCTTTGATTTGTTTTGGTTTCATATAAACTGTTTTTAACAAATTAATGAAAATATAAGTCCATATTTTATGAGTACAGTCACATGTGAATTGATTATTATTTCTCCTTTTGACGGAGTATTTATTCCGTTTTACAGATGTTATTTAGAGAATTTGCAATGTAAGTTTGTACCCTGTTGATTACCGTTAATCGGAAAATAATGTCACGGTAAAAACACGTTCAATTATATTTAATATCAAAGCAAATGGAACAACAAAGACAGCTTATTTTAAATGGAAAAATGTACAAGGTTATGTGGCAGATGTCGTGGCCGGCAGTAATTGCCATGGTATTGTATGGTCTCAATAATTTCCTTGACGGGATTTTTGTAGGACATCTGATCAGCAATACGGCTTTAGCAGCTGTAGGTGTTGCCTATCCTTTGGCACAATTTGCACAGGGCTTCGGAACATTGATTGGTACAGGAGTTGGTTCGGCGGTCAGTATCTGGATCGGCGCTGATGATAAGGATAAATTAAACAGAGCAATGGGAACAGTCAATTTTCTTACCCTGCTGTTTTCGGTGGCTATCACCATTCCATGCTATATTTTTGCTAAAGAACTCGTGTATATGATGGGAGGAAGAGGTGAAATCCTGACGTTGGGAACAGAATATTTCAGAGCAACCATTTTGGGGAGTTTTTTCTGGATTCATGGTCTTGCGCTCAATATGCTGATCCGTGCAGAAGGACGTATGCAGACTGCTGCCTGGATGATTGCGGTAGGTCTGATTGTAGATGTAGCACTAAAGCCTTTATTTATCAATACTTTCGGATGGGGAGTAAGCGGTGCCGCATGGGCTACCAATATTTCAATGATTATTTATATGGTATTGGGTGTTTGGTATTATGCATCCGGAAAAGCATCTTTCAGTACCCGTTTCTGGTCTTTAAAGAGGGATAAGATCATTATTAAAGAAGCCCTTTCGTTAGGAATGCCCGGTTTTATTATGATGGTAATGATTGTGATTCAGAATATTGTGGTATTTAATGTCATTGCAAAATATGGAAAAGAAGTCGATGTTACTTTCTTTACGGCGGTCAACAGATTCTATATTCTATTAAACACCCCGCTTTGGGGACTCATGAGAGCTCTTCAACCCGTTTCGGGTATGAATTTTGGTGCGGAGAAATACGAAAGGAGCATCAAGGCTTACCGGCTTTTTTCTTTCACCGGATTGGTTATCCTGATTCCCTTTTGGTTTTTTGTCATGTATTTCCCTGCCGGCGTATTGTCTGTGATGATTCCGAATGTTACCTTTACTCCCAATCAGCTTATGGATTTTCGGATTTATATGAGTGTACTTCCGGCATTACCCTTTATTTTCATGGCTATGGTTTGGTTTCCATCGGTGGAGAATGCAAGACCGGCTACTGTTATCAGCATCCTCAGACAAGTCGTATTGTATATTCCTGCCCTGCTTTTTATTCCCATGATGTATGGAATCCGTAGTATTTATACAATAAGCGCGGTTATAGAATGGATCGTCTTTTTCGGGGTTATATACGCTGTGTGGTCGAATTCCAGAATCCTAAAGAAAAGCAGGATCAATTAAAGGATAGTTATTTTTACTTAAAATAAATAATATTTAAAAAAAATGCACATATAATGTCTCGCATAATATAATTTTTACTTATATTTGTGAATCGAAATAATTTTTTTTCATCATTTGTGTTTTTTTAAGGTCTCCATTCTAGGGGGCCTTTTTATTTTTATTAGTATCATAATTGATTATTTAGTGCTGATATGGAAAAATGACAAAAGTGTGAAATATAAATCACACAACCTTCAGAAAACATAGTGATAATAATATATTAAATCCAGTTCATTTAGCAATAAATCCCTTTTTGAGAAATAAAATTATTTCATATTTTTCAAAAAATCCGTAGGACGGAATTGCATCACAGATTGAAAACTTCTTGTATACGCCTGTACACTCTTATATCCTACTTCATAGGCTGTTTCTGAAATAGTAAGATCTTTTAAACTCAACAATTCAAGGCTTTTTATAATTCGCAGGACCTGTTGATATTTACTTAATGTCAGGCCGGTTTCTTTCTTGAAAATGCGTTCTAAGGAGCGTGAAGAAAGCAGTGCCGTTTCGCCCAAATCTTCCATTTTAATTTCTGTGTGATAGTGATCATGAAGATATTCAATAACGCCTGTAAGACGTTTATCCTTGGGAAGGCAGATGTGAAGCTTCAGTGAATGCTCTACAAAACGGGGAAGCTCGTTAAAAAGTGCTTTTAAAAATACATTTTCGTCATGATCTTTTGTAAGCAATTTTGACCATTTTTCAGCATATTTTATCATTTCCTTTAAAACCGGAGGAACAGAAAAGACGTTGACTTCATGATAAAATGATTCTTTTTTCTCAACATCAGCAAACATGATCATCAGTTTGATTTTCTCAGAATGCGAGTTGGTTTTATGAATGACATCCGGCGGAATCCAGACGGCATGATTCTGAGGAAGCAGATAAATTCTTTCCTGAATCGTGATGTATTGAAAACCACTTTCCACATAGACCAGCTGGCCTTTTTGATGCTGATGGAGAACATCATCATGAATCCAGTTTTCTTCAAACCATACAAAATAAGGCTTTTTTAATTCATCAATTTTAATACTGTCATTTGCATTCATGTCGTTTCAGGTTAAAACTTTGGCAAAATTAAACAAAATTACTACACTAATTTTGTGGAAATTTTTTTATCATGATGAAGAATGAAGTAAAAAAGAATGCTTCCTATGTTTTATTAATTATTAATGTTCTGGTGGTTATCCTGATTTCCAGTAATCTTCGCTCACCTATCGTTGCAGTTGCACCGGTACTTGGCGACGTTCGGGATGCCTTGAAATTAGATAATTTCCAGGTGAGTATGCTGACCTCTATTCCACTTTGTATGTTTGCCGCGTGTTCGGTATTGGTAAGCAGGTTTTCAAATAAATTCGGGATCAGTAAGCTTCTGATGTATTCTATAATCATTTTAAGTTTCGGATTATTTCTAAGAATAACGGGATCTCTATGGCTGTTATTTTTAGGATCACTATTTATTGGCCTGGGAATATGTATTGGGAATGTGGTGACACCGGGATATGTTAAAAATAACTTCCCAAAACAAATTGGCTTAATGACCGGTATTTTTGCTGTTTCAATGAATCTTACTGCGGCATTAGCTTCAGGTTTCAGTGTGAAAATCGGTGAATGGACAGGTTTCGGATGGCGTGGTTCTCTGGGAATCTGGCTGGTGATTGCAGCCTTAGGTTTTCTGGTTTTAATCCTGGAATTCATTTTGAATAAAAGAAATACGGATCAACCAAAAGCAGCATTAAGTACTTCAGATTTCAATATGTTCAAATCCTCTCAGGCATGGAATATCAGTATTTTCATGGGATTACAGTCATTATTTTATTACTGTCTGGTAGCCTGGTTACCGTCATTTCTGGCAGATTATAATATGCAGGGTGAAAGCTCAGGATGGGTGTTTTTTGTTATTCAGATTACCATGATTCCTGTCACTTTCTTTTGTCCGATCATTGCCAGCAAAATGAAAGACCAGAGACTGATGATCTTTTTTGTATGTGCACTGATGTTTGTAAGTACCATGATGTTTGTATTTCTGAAATCCCAATGGATCTATATAAATGCAGTAATTATAGGGATCGCCAACGGATTATCCTTTAGTTTATCAATTTTATTCTTTTCTACAAGAACCCGAAGCAGTATCAATGCTGTAAAAATCTCAGGGATGGCACAATCGGTAGGCTATCTGATTGCAGCATTCGGGCCTCCGGTATTTGGAAAGCTGCATGATTGGGATGTGACCTGGAACAGTTCATTTTATTTTATGAGTACTGCAGTCTTGCTGATGTTATTTTTCGGAATGAAAGCAGCGAGAAATAAATATGTGGAAGATTAATGTTTAATAAACTTGCATAAAAAATGAGGTTGTTTCTTATAAAAATAACCTCAAAAGCAATCGAAGGTCATCAAAGGTTAACCATATTGTCAAATAATATGCTTTGCGGAACTTTGGAGTAAAATGCCCAGAGTATCTAAAAGTACTTGCAGAGCAGCTTAAACAACTGGAAGAAGATCATATCATTCAAAGGATTGAAGGCTATAATTTTCCTCCAGAGGTTTATGATAAGCTGACAGAAAGAGGTCAAAAGCTTGGCCCCATTCTATCCAAGTTGCATTCCCGGGGAAATGAACTCAGCTCGTAGTGTGTTTTTTAGGCTGTTTAATTATATCTGATCTAGAACTTCAAGAATATTCTGATAGACAAACTCCAATTCCCCGGAAGTAATGCAATACGGTGGCACCAGATATATTACATTCCCTAATGGTCTCATAATAATTCCTCTTTGCAGAAATTCATGATAAAGCTGCTTTCCGACCTCATTAAAATAAGAAGTTCCCTGGCCGGTTCTGCAGTCAAAAGCTAAAATAGTTCCTATCTGGCGTGCATTTTCCACATGAGGATGAGATGAAAGCACTTTTACAAATTCAGAATGTTGTTGAGTGATGCGCTTGATACTTGTCTGCGTTTCTTCTTCAAGCAGCAATTCCATACTGGCTAGACCGGCAGCACAAGCTAAAGGATTGGCCGTAAATGAATGCCCGTGAAATAAAGTTTTATGACGGTCATCAGACCAAAATGTATTGTAAATTTCATCAGAACAGGTGGTAATTCCCATCGGTATAGTACCTCCCGTTAATCCTTTTGAAAAACACATAATGTCCGGTTTTTCCGTAAGGTGATCGGCAGCAAAAAGCTTTCCTGTTCTCCCAAAACCGGTAAAAACTTCATCCTGAATCATCAGGAGTCCCTGCTCTCTGCAGAATTTCATCAGGTTGTCAAGATCTTCCGCCTCATACATCAGCATTCCCGCAGCACCCTGAACCAAAGGCTCATAAATAAAACAGGCAGCTTCATCTGCATGATCTTTAATCTTAGCCTTTAATTGTTCCAGGTTTTCAGAATTGGGAGTATCAATGAAAACTACTTCAAACAGCATGCTTTCAAATGGTTTGGTCCAAAAGCTTTTTCCGCTTACCGACATCGCCCCGAAAGTATCTCCATGATAAGCATTTTTGAATGCTAAAATTTTAGTCTTTTTTTTACCCTGATTATGAGCGTATTGAATACACATTTTTAAAGCCACTTCTACCGCAGTTGAACCGTTGTCAGAGTAAAATACTTTTTCCTGATTATCCGGCAGCAGTTGTAAGAGATTTTCTGAAAGCTGTATGGCAGGTTCATGAGTAAAACCGGCAAAAATAACCTGCTCAAGGGTGTTTAGCTGTTCAAAAACCCGCTGGGCAATATAAGGATGTGAATGCCCATGTAAAGTTACCCACCATGAAGAAACGACATCCATATATTTTTTATTTTCCTGGTCATACAGATACAGACCTTTCCCCTTTACAATAGGAACGATATCATTAGCGGTCTTCATTTGGGTATAAGGGTGCCAGTTGACAGCTTTATCTCTCTGCTGAAGATGGGTTGATGTCATTGTTTTCATAATATTGATATACATTTTAAAAATGGTTATGAATTGATTTGTTTTAACACAAAACACACGAAATGTTCTCTTTTTGTATGTTTATTTTTAAATTTTCCAAGTAACTCACTCAGCAACCAAACGAAATTGGCCATTGCTTAATGAAAGCCTTTGTGAACAAGAATTACTAGGAGGATCGGAAAAACTCCCCGCGAACCTTAGCGTTTAAATATCTATACCCATATCCAAAATATCAGATATCAATATTGTAACCAACTCAAGAATACTTAAAATCCAATTCATAACACATTATCTTAGTTATTTTAACAGCATGTTTCTTTCTTCATCATCGGCTTCAATCCAAGGGTTTCCAGCATTTGCATGTCTTCAGAAACTCCCGGATTAGGAGTTACCAGCAACGTTTCTCTTTCTCCTGTAAAGATTGAGTTGGCGCCTGCTATAAAACACCATGCCTGCTCTATTTCGGACATTTCTATTCGCCCTGCACTTAATCTTACCATTGAAGAAGGCATCACGATTCTAGCAGTAGCAATCATTCGTACCATTTCCCAGGTATCAACTTTTTCATTATTTTCCAATGGTGTTCCTTCTACTCTTGCTAAAGCATTGATCGGCACAGATTCAGGATGTTTTGGCATCGTTGCAAGAGTTAACAACATAGAAATTCTGTCTCTATGAGTTTCTCCCAAGCCAATAATCCCTCCTGAACAAACTGTAATTCCAGCTTTTCGGACATTATTGATCGTATTGATCCTGTTGTCGAAAGTTCTTGTAGAAATAATTTCTTCATAATATTGCTCGGAGGTATCAAGGTTGTGATTGTAAGCATATAATCCGGCTTCCTGAAGTCTTACAGCCTGGTCTTCCGTTAGCATTCCTAGGGTGCAACACACTTCCAGCCCAAGCTCATTCACTCCCTTTACCATATCGATTACCCGGTCGAAATCCCTATTGTTACGAACTTCACGCCATGCTGCGGCCATACAGAATCTTGAAGATCCCGAATTTTTTGCCTTTTGGGCATGAGCAATTACCGTTTCAGTGGGCAGTAAAGCCTGTACTTTAATATTGGTATGGTAGCGTGCGGCTTGTCCGCAGTACGAACAGTCTTCCGGGCACCCTCCGGTTTTGATTGATAATAAAGTAGAAATTTGAACTTCCGAAGGATCGTGCCATTCTCTGTGTATGGTTGCTGCTTTATAAATCAGTTCCATTAAAGGTAAATGATAAATTTCTTCGATTTCTGCTTTTGTCCAGTCGTTTCTCAATGCTTTTGTGGTATCCGTTATCATAATTTTGTTATTGTTAATTGCTTTGCAGCAGTTTGTATCTGTTCCTTATCAGCGCTTTCTATTTCGGGAATCCTGATAACCTTTGTTTCTTGTTCGATAAAACTGCAAATCACTCTTTCAGTATCTTCCGGAAATTCTCCGTTAAGGATCAGATATTCCAGTTTAATATTTCTTTGTTGTAATGCCATAATCGACAATAAACTGTGATTGATGCATCCTAAATAATTTCTGACTACAAGAGCTGCAGGCAGCTGTAAAAGGTCGATAAGATCAATCATAAATCTATTGTCAGAAAGCGGGACCATTACTCCACCCGCTCCTTCTACAATCAGAGAGTTTTCAGTCTGAGGTAGCTGAAAATCGTCCAGATTAATCTGTCTGTTTTCCGCACGGGCAGACTGGTGAGGCGAAGCAGCCAGTTGAAGCCGATACGTTTCCGGGTGGCAGATAGTGTGATCAGTCCATGCTTCAATTTTATGGCTGTCGGTATAATGAAGATCTCCCGATTGTACCGGTTTCCAATATTCTGCTTTAAAATATTGAACCAAAACAGCTGAACAAACCGTTTTCCCTATTTCAGTTCCGATTCCTGTGATAAATAATTTCATGTGTGGTGTATGCTAAAAAGTAAATTTGCCAATCAGCTTATCTTACCTTTTTTATTTTAAATAATTTGTTTAATAATCTCAGCCAGTCTTACAATCTCTTCCTCTGTATTAAAACTGTGCAGACATATTCTAAGGCGTTCGGTTCCTTCCTTTACAGTTGGACTGTACACGGCATAGGTTAAAAATCCATTGTCAGACAAAGTATTTTGTATTGTTTTTAATTTTTGATTATCCGCAATGACAATAGCCTGAACAGGACTCGTTGCTGAAGAAGGAGATTTCAAATTTTGATTTCTGAAAATTGTAATATTCTCATGAAGTTTCTTTGCCGATTCAGGATGATCTTCTAAAAAATCATATCCCGTTCTGATACTCATCCATTGAATATCCTGAGCTGAAGTGGTATAAATAAATGCCGACGCAAAGTTGATCAGATAGGATCTTATCAAATGATTACTGAGTACGGCTGCCCCATGTGCTCCCAATGCTTTACCATAAGTCATCACAGCTGCACAAACCTTGTCCTGGAGCTGATATTTTTCAACCAATCCATATCCGAAAACCCCAAAGGCATGGGCTTCATCAATAATTAAGTTAGCACCATACTGTTCGGCCAGCTCAGCAATTTCCTCAACAGGAGCAAAATCCCCTTCCATGGAATACAGACTTTCAATAGCTATATAGCAGTGTCCATCCTGTTTTTTCAATATCCTATCCAGATCTTCAGGATCATTATGTCTGAATTTTAATTTCCTTGCATTTGACATTCTACAGGCATCATGAACGGAACGGTGAATTTGTTCATCCACAATAATTGTATCATGACGCCCCGGAAGTGTTGAAAATAAAGCAAGGTTAGCATTATACCCGGAAGGAAAAAGTAAAGCTGCCTGAAACCGGTGCTTTTCTGCAATATAAAGTTCAGTATCATTTGCTATAGCAGTATTCCCACTGATTAATCTTGATCCCGTACTTCCAGAAAGCAGCTGAGGATTAGAAATAACCGTTTGCAATAAAATATCCTGAAGTTGCTTATTTCCTGCAAATCCCAGGTAATCATTTGAATAAAAATCAATTCCTTCTGACCTAGGGTTTAAACTCCTCAATATTCCCTCTTCTTTCCTTTTGCAGAGTAATTGCTGAAACCTGTGATGATGATCAGGCATAATTCAATTGCACTACTTCTTCTCCTATTGCATTGATCCACTGTTCATGCAATTCTTTCTCAATAGTCAGAATATGGTCGGCATGAAGTTGCCAATCGGTAGAAAATTCATTCAATTGATTGATCATTTCTTCCAAATGACCTTCTTCCTCCAGGATAATAGATTTCACCATGATTTTGGAAGAATTTTTGGTAAGAATTTGTTGATAGACCGGGTAAAGCTCATCAGCACGAACTTCAATGGCATAGGTTACAAACAGGTATGCTGCATATTTCAAATCTTCTTTATTAAGCTTGAAAGCTTCCTGAAGATATCTGCAGGCCTTAATGTCTAAAGAATGAAGATAATGGCGCGTAGCCACCGGAGCCAGAAGCTCCTGACTTTCATAGGTTTTACAAAACTCAGGATCTATTTTTCCGATTTGTTTTTTAAGATAGTAAGCGTGGCGGTGTTCTTCCGCAGCGTGCTTCAATTGGATTTGAGTCACCAGAACCGGATGTTCACATTTTGATATTTTTCTTGCACCGGCATTTTCCATAAAAGAAAGTGTATTCAGCCATCGGGCATGAGTACTTCCATCCTGTACAATTCTTTTGAGCAGTTGATGAAACTCCATATATTTTTATTTTGAGTCAAAAGTAGTATATTGCCGGATGGTTACATGGTGCCAGTTTTGATATTATGGATAGTCCGGTTAAAATTCCTTACGAAAGTTTTATAAAAATTGATAGAAAATCAGATACTTCTATTTACCTGCAAATAGCGAATCAATTAATCAATGCGATTCAAAGAGGCTTTTTACCTTTTGGCACCAAACTACCGGGAACAAGAACCTTTAGTGAACTGCTGGAAATCCATAGAAATACGGCTGTAGCAGTATATGATGAACTTTCTGCACAAGGCTGGACTGAAAGTTTTCCCAATAAAGGAACTTTTATCATTGGAAAAGATCAGGAAAAACCCTTAAAGATGAATGATTTTAAACAAAATAATCTTCAAAACTATCCTGAAACAGTCGGCTTTTCATTCAAAACATCCAATATTCTGGATAATCCCTTTGAACATTCCGATTGCGAATATGTTTTTAATGATGGTGTTCCGGACATCAGACTAACGCAAATCGGCCAGCATTCCAGATTTTACAGCTCTATTCTTAAGCGAAAAGCCAATCAGAAAGTATTGGGGCATTATAATCATGACGGAAGTGAGTTTTTTAAAGAACACTTATCCCGTTATCTCAATTTATCCCGCGGATTGCCGATTTCCAAAAATAATCTTCTGATTACCCGAAGTACGGAAATGAGTATTTATATTGTTTCCGAGATTCTTCTTTCTGCCGGAGATATCGTCCTGGTAGGTGCACTAAGTTATTTTTCAGTAAATATGATCTTTATGAAGGCAGGGGTTCAAATGGTTTCGATTCCTATTGATGAAGACGGAATAATAGTAGAAAGTGTACGGGAAGCCTGCAAAAAACATAAGATCCGAATGCTGTATCTTACTCCGCATCATCACTACCCTACCACTGTGGCACTGAGTGCCCAGAGACGGCTCGAATTACTGGAACTGGCCAACGAGTATGGGTTTATTATTCTGGAAGACGACTACGATTATGAATTTCATTATGATAAAAGCCCGATTCTTCCACTGGCCAGTGCAGATACGAATGGAATGGTTATCTATATCGGATCTTTTGGAAAATCACTGGCACCGGGATTCAGAACGGGATTTATTGTGGCACCGGAAAACCTGATGGTTGAGATGAGAAAATATCTTGGGATTATTGACCGTCAGGGTGAT
The DNA here is from genome assembly GCF_003815875.1 of Chryseobacterium lactis. Lineage (NCBI taxonomy): Bacteria > Pseudomonadati > Bacteroidota > Flavobacteriia > Flavobacteriales > Weeksellaceae > Chryseobacterium > Chryseobacterium lactis. The sequence goes on along the minus strand of NZ_CP033924.1, from coordinate 3,992,228 downwards.
ATTCTGATGGAAAGAGCTTTAGGAGAAATGATTGAAGAAGGAGAAATCAACCGGTATCTGAAAAAATCTTTAAAGATATATCAGGAAAGACGAAATCATCTCTCAGACTTGCTACAGGAAAACCTAGGAGATCTTATTACCTTTCAGAAACCTTCCGGCGGATTAGCGATCTGGCTGGAATGGAATATTCCTATCAATCTGATGCAGCTAAGCCGTAAATGTGCTCAGGATAACTTATTTATTCCCAAAACATTACTCTACCAGAATAAAGGCATCACTGCAATCAGATTAGGATTTGGTGATCTGGATTCTGCAGAAATGGATAAAAGCATCGACATTTTTTCAAAAAATGCAAAATTACTGAGCTAGCTACCTATTTTGGGGATTTTTCGAACTATCATTGGAGTCTGTTTTCATCCTTTTTAGTGGGTTTTTATATTATTTTTTTGTTAATTCTAAACTTTATTTTCAACCATTTTCTTTCTTTTTGTCTCATTTTGAGATTAAATTAAACGGGGTTATAACGCCATTTTTTTAACAAAAATAATTCCCATTTAAGGGAATAATCAGGGGACGTTTCACCTTGATTTGAAATATGTGATAAATATCATTGTGTTTTTTTAGTCAATAATATTTTATATTTACTCCATTATTTTTAATTGTTCTAAATAAATGAAACGACAATATGCCCTTTCAGTCATTATATTGGCTGCCTTTACTGCACATACATCTGCACAAAACAAGCAGGATAGTGTTACTACCAAAGATATCAACGAAGTAGTTCTGGTGTCTTCACGTTCTCCAAAACAAATAAGCGACATTCCGGGAACGGTCTGGATTATTGGTGAAAAAGAACTTCAGACACAAATAAAAGGCGGAGCCGGATTGAAAGAAGTATTGGGAAATATGATCCCAGGTTTTGATTTTGGAAATCAGGGAAGAACCAATTATGCACAAAATATGAGGGGACGAAATGTTTTGGTGATGCTCAACGGAGTTTCTCTGAACAGCACAAGAGCAGCGAGCAGACAATTTGATGCTATTGACCCTTTCAATATCGAGAGAATTGAAGTTTTATCGGGAGCTTCAGCCATCTATGGAGGCGATTCAACCGGTGGAATTATCAACATTATTACCAAAAAGCCAACTTCTGATAAATTGGCTTTTGAAACATCTGTAGGGCTTAAAACAGGATTTCACAAAGATGATCTTGATAAAAGAATTGCCCAATCTATTGCAGGTGGCAATGATAAAGTAAAATTCAGGCTTGGAGCTGCATTTACGCAGAATGAAGGTGCTTTTGACGCCAACGGAAACCAGATTATCACCGATGTAAAGCAGGCAGATTTTCAGTACAACCGTTCCATTGACCTATTAGGAGGCGTTAGCGTTAAACTTAGTCCGGATCAGGATTTGAGTTTGGATCTTCAATATTACAATTCAAAAGTTAGAAATAAGAAATGGCTTTCTTTCGGGCCTGGATTTACAGGATTTACTACCAAAAATCCTGATTTAATCAATGTATTGGGTGGTGCAGACTCAGATGTAGTTCCGCGTACAGAACGGTTCATGGCGAATTTACAATACAGCCTTCGCAATATTTTAGGAGGCCACAACTTGCTTCTTCAGGCATATGGCCGAAGAGAAGAAGTAGACTTCGGGGCATCTTTTGCCGAGATTCCAAAACCTCCGGCTGGCGTTATACTTCCGGTTTTCCTGTCTTCGGGAAGAGGAAATACAGATGTGTACGGAGCTAAAGCTGTCTTATCAAAAAAATGGAACGCTTTTAATTTTACATATGGAACAGATATTGACTACGAAAAATTTAACGGTGATCAGGCTATTTTTAATCCTGCAAAAAGCAGTGAGTCAGGTGGATTGGTAAATAAAACAGACGCTTTTGTCGGTAGATATCCGGATACAAATATCTTTACCTTAGCCGGTTTTATTCAGGCAGACTGGAATATTACCAAAAAACTTACCCTTTCGGGAGGAGTAAGACAGCAGTTTATCAACGTAAAACTCGATGATTTTGTAGGCTTTAAAGAGCAGGTATACATGCATTTCGGATATGGAAACTCTGCAGATGTAGTCAAAGGTGGAAAAAACAATTATGATGTTACCCTATTGAATGCAAGTTTGCTGTATAAGTTTACCCCTGCATGGCAGACATGGTTTAATTTTTCTCAGGGATTTGCGGTTCCTGATGCTGCAAAATCTTATGGTTTCGGGAAATACGAATTGGTCAACAACCGTTGGAATCTTTTGAACAGTATGAATATTGCGGAACAGCCGTTAAGTGGAATTAAGACCGATCAGATGGAAATTGGTTTCAGACACAACAGAAGTTCAGAATCCGGTTTGTATGCTCAGGGATCTTTTTTCTATGCATTATCAAGCAAAACCTTGAAAATAGACAATGCTGCTTTTACGGTTTCATTACTTGATCAAAAACTTAGAAACTATGGTTTTGAAGGAGCTTTAGGTTACCGTTTTGCACAAGGACTGGAAATCGGAGGAAATGTTTTATTAATGCAATCGGAAACTAAAACAGTAGACAAAGGCTGGCAAAATCAGTCGGTATATACCACCAACCCTTCCAAGTTTATGGTTTTCACAGGTTGGAATGCTAAAAGATTTTCTTTGAGACTGCAAATGCAAAATTCTATGAATTATACTGATCTTGCCGATATGAAAATTACAGGATATACCCTATTCGATTTTATGGGCGATATCAAACTCAATAAAGGAACAATCAACTTCGGGGTTCAGAATATTTTCAATAAGCAATATACTTCAATCTGGGGACAACGTTCTGTATTTTTCTACGGAGCTCCTCAGAAAGCATTCGCTTATCAGGGCCGCGGAACAACATTTTCTGTAGGTTACACGATTACTTATTAAATTAAAAATTATTAATTACAAAAAATTTTGAAAGCCACCGATTTTTCCAATAATACAACTAAAGGCGGAAATATACCCTTCCTTCGGGAGGGGTGGCTGATCAAAAATTTGACGGAGGATAAAATAATTATTCATAAAATATATCATCAATCTTTAAATCCAAAATTTTCGATTAAGGAGTAAAAGAACACAAATTCACAATATCTATGAACACAGTCATTACCGAGCAGATTGCATCGGAAAAGGATAGTCTTTTCCCAAATCTGGAGAACTTATTCTGTGATATCAACATTCACGAATATCAAAATGCAATGCATAAAGCACAGCAGAGTGTTATCGCTTTTTTAGAGGAAACTCATCAGCCTTTCAGCGGAGTTTCTCCAAAAGAATTGAGGAAACAGTTTGAATATATAGATCTTAACGCTCCTCCCATAAGCTATGACGAGCTTTTTGATGAAGTGAATGATCTGTATACACAACATGCGGTTGCTTTTCATCATCCTAAATATGTAGCCCACCTCAATTGTCCGGTAGTTATTCCGGCGGTTGTGGCCGAAGCTATGATCAGTTCAATTAATTCTTCTCTTGATACCTGGGATCAGAGTGCCGGAGGAACTTTAATGGAACAGAAGCTTATTGAATGGACATGCAGGGAAATAGGATTTGATCAGTCATCAGACGGAATATTTACCAGCGGAGGCTCTCAAAGCAATCTGATGGGGATGCTTCTGGCAAGGGATCATTTTTCCATTAAATTTCTGAATCACAACATCAAAAAAGATGGATTACCTAAAGAAGCTCATCGTTTCAGGATTTTCGTTTCTGAAGCAGCGCACTTTAGCATTCAGAAAAGCGCATCTATGCTGGGGCTTGGCGAACAAGCTGTTATTAAAATCAAAACGGATCGTTCTTTCCGGATGAACAGTGTATTACTGGAAGACGCGGTAAGAAAGGAGATTGAAGCAGGAAATATTCCTATTGCAGTTGTAGCCACAGCAGGAACTACTGATTTCGGAAACATTGATCCATTGATCAACATTTCAGGAATTGCCAAAAAATATAACCTCTGGTTTCATGTTGATGCAGCGTATGGCTGTGCTCTGCTTTTAACAGAAAAACATCGTCATTTGATCAATGGAATCGAAGAAGCCGATTCTGTAACCGTAGATTACCACAAAGCTTTTTTCCAGCCGGTAAGCAGCAGTGGTTTTTTGGTAAAGGATAAAAATTATTTCAGATTGATCACTCATTATGCAGATTATTTAAATCCTAAAGATCACGATGAAGACGAAATCCCTAATCAGGTTAATAAATCCATACAAACCACAAGACGTTTTGATGCGTTAAAACTTTGGTTTACGCTCCGGATTATTGGTAAAAAAGGACTGGGAAGCTATATTGACAGAATTATTATGACGGCCCGTGAAGCAGTGGAAGCTCTGGAAAATGATCCGCATTTTGAATTATTAAATTCCTCGGATATTTCAGCACTGGTATTCAGATACTCTGCAGATCCTTTTAAAACATTTGACCTGAACAGAATCAATACATTTATCAAATCACAACTCTATAAACAAGGCCATGCCCTGACCGCCGGAACCAAAGTAAACGGACAATTCTATCTGAAATTCACCATCCTGAATCCATTAACAACAATTGAAGACATCACATCTATACTTAACACCATTAAAAAATACGGAAATGAATACATTAAAGTCAACTAATATCCCTGAATACGCAGAAAAGGTAAACTATACAGCACTTATCAACTGCTATATGAAAGAATTCAAGAACTGGAGCCGCTACCTTGGCATTCCTAAGTATGATGAGGGAATCGCAGCCTATCTTCAGGAAACACCTACCAATCTTCACATCAGAATCGATTTTTCTTCAATCGGATGTGATGTGTATGTTCCGGTACATTATTTCTCAGAAAGCGGAAGACATTTATTTGATTTTCCGGTATTGATGAGAGTTCTTGCCACTGATGAAGTTTCAGAATTGGATGTTTACGGCTTTATGACGCTGACGGCTGAGTATGCAAAAGGGATTTATCCTGGTATTGAAGCTTCCACAGTGATGGATAGATTGAACAACAGTATTGAAAACCTGACGGAATATCTGTACCACTCCGTACATGTGAAAAAGCCAATCAACGATCTCGAAATGTCATTCATTGAAGCTGAACAGTCACTTATTTTAGGACATATTCTACACCCGGTTCCTAAGTCTAAGCAAGGATTCAATGGTGAAGATTTATTGAAATATTCTCCTGAAACTTCCGGAAGATTCCAGTTGTTTTATTTTCTTGTGAACCCTGAAAATATGATTGAGAAAAATGCTGACGGTGAGTTGGTCAGTAAGGAATTAGGTGAAAAGATTTATCCTCTTTTAAATCCTGAACATAAAAAACTTTGGGATCAACACCCAGAATATCATATTTTACCAATGCATCCGTGGGAAGCAGATTATTTGCTGAGCCAGGAGAATGTACAAATCATGCAGGAACAGGGAATTCTTTTTGCTTTAGGGCATTACGGAGACTTCTTCACTCCTACTTCATCAGTAAGAACGGTTTACAATGAAGACAGTAAGTGGATGTACAAATTCTCTTTGCATGTAAAAATCACGAATTCGGAGAGAATTAATCTGTATCCGGAACTTCACCGTGGCCATGACATCAGCAATCTGTTGAAAACGGACTGGGGAAAGAATCTTCAGAGAGATTTTCCGGAAATTGATTTCATGGTAGATCCGGCTTTTATGGCAGTTACTTTTGAAGGAAAAATCATTAATGGATTTAATATAAGCATTCGAAGAAACCCTTTCCAGAGTGAAAATAAAAACAAAAATGTAACGCTTTTGGCCGCTCTTTGCCAGGATGGGATTCTGGGAAAACCTTCAAGACTTCAGAATATTATTACCAGCACGGCTGAAAAATTGGGTCAGTCATCAGAAAAAATTGCGCTGGAATGGTTCAAACAATATCTTCACCTTTGTGTAAGACCCATCGTAAGGATCCTGAATACTTATGGACTTGCTTGTGAATTCCATCAGCAGAATGTGATGATAGAGCTTGACAAAAAGGGATTCCCGGCGAAAATTTACTTTAGAGATAATCAGGGATTCTTTTTCAGAGAAGGAAGAAAAGAATTGGTTTCCCAGGCTCTTCCGGGAATTGCAGACGAAAGCCAATCTATTATTGATGAAGAATCTTTAGCTCCAAAATATACCTATTACCTGGTAACCAATAACATTCTTGGAGTTGTTAATGCTTTAGGTTGTAGCAAATTAGTTGATGAGAAAAAGTTAATTAATCTTGTTTATAAAGCATTTAAAGAACTTGAAAATGAAGACGAGACCGGATTGGTAAATTATATTGTAAACAAAAGAGACTGGTACACAAAAGGAAACTTGATCACCAGCCTTCAGAACATCAACGAAGCCGATGAATCTCTGGAATATCCGGCTGTTTTCCTTGATACGTCCAATCCTCTTACAAAGTATTTCTACAGTCATAAGCTGATAAAACCTGAAACGAAAGACACCGTGTATTCACGTCATTTTGAGGATGAAAATCTTACCATCAGCATCAGACCCTTTGATATTGACAACGATTTCGAAATGATCCATGAGTGGTTCAATATGGAACATGCCAAGCCTTATTGGAAAATGGATGGTCCGAAAAGAGATCTTGAGCTTTGGTTCAGAACCATTCTTCCGAGTGATGAACAGCATAGCTTTATCGGCGAAATCAACGGGGTTCCGCAATTCAGTTTTGAGCCTTACTGGCCTATGAGAGATGTGGTAGGTGCCTATTATGATTCTCTTCCGACAGATTACGGAACGCACTTTTTTGTTGCTGAAACACGTAAGGATAAAAAGTATTCTTTCCAGTCTTTCCAGGTGGCATTGGATTATATTTTCTCTCTTCCTGAAATTGGAAAATGTATCGGAGAAGCCTCTGTTGAAGCGGTTCCTACTGACAGACTGATCACAAAATTAGGCTATACAAGAGAAGGAGTTATCACCATGCCTCATAAAACAGCCTATCTTACTTTCTGCACCCGTGAAAATTACTGGGAAAAGTGTCCTGAAAGCAAGCTGGAAATAAATAATGCTTAAGACAAAAGCTAAAATTGAGGCTTTAAAGTCTTTATAATTAGATATTATTTCTCGCAGATTATACAGATAAGGCAGATGTATGCTAATTGCATCTGTTTGATCTGCGGGAATTAAATATTTGGGACTTTAACTCCACTCAGCCTGACAAATAATATATCATCAGGTTGTATCGAGTTAAAAGATTTTTTTAACATTTATAAAACAAAATACATTGGAAAACAATAAAGTATACGATATTATCGGGATCGGAATCGGCCCTTTTAACTTAGGACTGGCGGCACTTCTTGAGCCGGTAGACGAGATCTCTGCCCTATTTCTTGATCAGGCGGAAGGATTCGACTGGCATCCGGGGCTGATGCTGGATAATGCGACGTTACAGGTTCCTTTTATGGCAGATCTGGTAACGATGGCAGATCCAAAAAGTAAATTCAGTTTCCTTAACTTTTTAAAGGAAACTGACAGACTGTATAAATTCTATATCAGAGAGGATTTCTTTATTTTAAGAAAAGAATACAATCTATATTGTCAATGGGCAGCCAATCAGCTTAAAAGCTGCCTGTTTGGTAAAAAAGTGGAGAATATTAGTTTTGATGAAAGTCAGGAGGTATTTACCATTGATGTTTTAGATCTTAAAAATAATGATGTTACTCAATATATAACTAAAAAGATGGTATTGGGGACAGGTACACAGCCTAGTCTTCCAGCTTTTATGGAAGGCAAAGACTTTCCAAATGTCATTCATACTTCAGAATATCTGAATCATAAGGCAGATATCAAGAATGCAGGTTCTGTCTCTATTATCGGATCAGGGCAAAGTGCCGCAGAGATATTCCAGGATCTGCTTCCGGAAACTGAAGACGGAATGTTTATGAGCTGGTTTACAAGACCAGATCGTTTTTTCCCGATGGAATATTCAAAATTAACGTTAGAACTGACATCTCCAGAGTATGTAGATCATTTTTACAATATGCCGCCTTCACAACGTAAGGCAGTTCTTGCCAAGCAGCCACCGCTTTATAAGGGAATTAATTTTGATCTGATCAATGATATTTTTGACACTTTATACGGAATGAGCGTAGGAAACACGCCTCTTAATGTAGCTTTAAAACCAAGCTGCCAATTGGATAGTGTTTTACCTGAAGGTAATTCTTACGCCTTGAATTTTACTCATGTACAAGACAATGCAACCTTTACCCATGTTTCAGATTATATTATCCTGGCAACGGGCTATAAATACAAAGAGCCTAAGTTCCTGAAGGGTATTGAAAATCTTATTGAAAGAAATGAAGACGGATTATTTGACGTAAGCCGCCATTATACTGTAGATCGTGCAGAAAGTATTTTTGTTCAGAATGTGGAATTGCATACTCACGGTTTTGTAACTCCTGATTTAGGAATGGGAGCTTACCGAAATGCTTTAATCATTAATGCTGTTGCCGGAAAAGAGATTTATAAAGTAGAAAAAAGAATCGCTTTCCAGGAGTTTAATACCCAAAAGACATGGACCGCAAAACATTCATCCTAGAAGGTGATATGAAAAAGGTCATGTGGGAAACCTCATGGCCTGCCGTTGCGGCGATTGTCCTCTACGGAATCAACAATTTCCTGGATGCTATATTTGTAGGATATCTTATCAATACTCAGGCTTTGGCAGCGGTGGGAATGGCTTATCCCCTGTCTCAGATTGTACTGGGATTTGGAAGACTGGCCGGAACCGGAGCTGGAGCTGCTGTGAGCATCTGGATTGGAGAAAACAATAAAGAAAAACTGTACCGGTTGTTCGGAAGTTTTAATGTCCTTTGTGTATGTTTTTCTATTCTCTGTACGGTTCCTGCCTATATTTATGCCCATGAACTTATGGCCATGATGGGAGCCAAAGGAGAATTACAAACGATTGCTGTGGAATACTTCCGTGTTACCCTGATTGGAACGATCTTCTGGATCTATGGTCTGGCATTAAATATGTTGGTCCGGGCTGAAGGAAAAATGAAAACGGCAGCCATCATGATCACCGTTGGGCTTATTATTGATATTATTCTTAAGCCTATCTTTATTTCAGTATTCGGATGGGGTGTTGCCGGTGCAGCATGGGCTACCAACTGCGGTATGTTAATTTATTCTCTATCAGGATTTTATTATTATGCTAAAGGTAAAAGTTCCTTTGCCACCCAATGGAAATCCTTTTCATATGATCGGGAGATTGGAAAAAGAATTATAAAATTAGGTCTTCCTGAGATGATTTTGTCTGTAATGGGTGTGATCCAGAGTATCATTATTTTTAATGCTATAGCAGCTTATGGAACAGAAAGAGATATTTCGTTTTTTACGATATTGAACAGGTTTTTCCTTTTTCTGCTGACTCCTTTATTCGGATTGATGAGAGGTCTTCAGCCGGTAGTAGGAATTAATTTTGGAGCCGGACAGTTTAACAGAGCCGGAAAATTCCTCAGAACTTATATTCTTGCAGGTGTAGCTATTCTCTCACCATTTTTTCTGGTGGCCTTGATTTTCCCGAAAGAGCTGATTAGCCTCATGCTTCCCGGCTATGTTGCAGAGCAACATCAGATTCTGGATTTCAGACTGTTTTTCTCTGTGCTTCCTTTACTTCCGATTACGGTGCTGGCTCTTTCGTATTATCCTGCAATCAATCAGAGTAAAAAAGCCAGCTTTCTGGTCTTTCTTCGCCAGATCATTTTGTACATTCCTTTAATGCTGATCCTTCCTCATTATTTCGGAATTAAAAGTATTTATTGGGGAAGCGCTTTAATAGAATTGGTGGTTGGAGTCGTTACTTTATTTTTGCTTAAAAATTATAGGATGAAGGTAAATGAAGTTAGAATTAATTAGATTTATATTTTTATTAAACGGCCTGGTATGTTTTATATCAGGCCGTTTTTTATGTAATCTTCAGAATGTTTTTAAATTTTGGCTAAAGCCGATTGAATTTTTATCTAATTGATGAATGGGCTAAAGCCCATTCCTATTCAAAAAATCCCGCAAACTTTTATTTTAGTCATTATTGATTAAAAAATCTCGCGAATAAAGATAATTGTTCTGATAATGACCGACTCCAATATTCCGGGACATGCCCTCCAAGAGATTCAGTATATAGATGCTGAATCTTTGCTTCTGTGAGTTTTTTATGAAAATTTCTGTTCATTGTAATCATTTGGGTGTCATCTGTACCACAATCAAAAATATATTGCTGGTCTGCTCCGGACATTAATTTTATTTTGCTGTCGGTGAGGAAATTGGGGTTTAGAGACTCCAGTGGTCCTAATACTTTATTGACCATATACTTCTGATATCCTTCACCAAAAGAATTGAAATCCAGAGCACCACATGAACTTCCTACAATTCCAAAAGTTTTGTTGTAGGTAACTCCGATATTCGTGGCTCCATAGCCACCCATACTCCATCCGAGAATACCCCTGAACTTTTTTTCTGCTTTCACCGGATAGTTTTTATCAATGAACTCTACCAGTTCTTTTCCGATGAAAGTCTGATATTGTGAATCTTTAACCATAGGACTATCTGCATACCATGAACTGTAATTTCCATCCGGCAATACATAGATTGTTTTATATTCCTGAGCCTTTTTAACTAAATCCGGAATATCCTGTTTGATAATTCTTTCCGGATTACCACTGAATCCATGCAGAATATATACAGACGGATAGGTTGTATTAGGTTGTACATTGGGAGTAATGATAATTGTTTTGATCTTTTTATTCATTTTCGGACTGAAAATTTCCTGATGAATAATTTTTTGTGCTGATCCCTGAGCAAAGGCAGTCAGGATCAGAATAAAGCTGATTAACTTTTTCATGCTATAAAAATGTTTAATTAATAAAGAGCATAGTATCAGAGGACATCTAGTATAAATTTAAGGTGTTTTTATCTTACCTTAAAATAATTAAAGGGATTTTTAATGTACAACTCGTACTTTAAAATTATCCATATGCCATTGCCTCGATTCTATGACAGAACAAAGGTCTTGTACAAAAAGTTGAAAAGCCTCAACATATGTTGAAGCTTTTGTTTATTTTTTATTTTAAATAAGAGTATTCGGCAGCACTAATCCTGCATTTCCTTTTTTATACGGCTAAGCTGTGTAGGAGTTACTCCCAGATAAGAAGCGATTTGATGCTGTTTTAATCTTGTATACAAAGACTTATTTTCCAACAATTGCAAATAGCGTTGTTTTGCCGTTTCGTATTTTAGGGAAACTTCCAGTGGTTCTTTTTTCACCACCCAGTTCTTCTCTAAATAGTATAGGTGAAAAAGTGCAAGATCATGGTATTTCTCAAGCAGCTCTCGATATGCTTTCACCGGATATTTAATAACCGAACAATCTTCTAAAGCAATGATCGTGAATTCACTGGGTTCGTTTTTAATAACAGCGGCTGTAGAGGCAACAAAGCTATTTTCTTCAAAGAATATTTTATAAATAGAGCTTCCCTGCTCATCCACGGTGTAATATCCTATTAATCCCGATTCTACAAAATAATAATATCTGGCCATACTTCCGGCTTCCAGAAGAAGATCGTTTTTATTATATTTTTCTTCGGTACAAATATCCAATAATGCTTTAACAGTCTCATCGGATAGCGGATAATATTGATTGATTTGTTCTAAAAATATCGATGTATTCATTATGTTGGGAAAACGCTAGTTTATGAATTCTTTATGTTATCACCACCTATATTTACTATTAATCCAGTACTTTCTTCATCATTAAATCCGTCTGCTCCTCATCTCCAAGTCTGAAAATATGTTTATCAAATTCAACGAATCCATTTTTTTTGTAAAAATTCAATGCTCTTACATTTTCTTCCCAGACGCCCAGCCATACATATGATTTTTTGAGGCTACGGGCTGTTTCCAGTGCCTGGTTGTACAACAATTGTCCTACTTTTTTACCATGATGGCTTTTCTTTACATAGATTCGTTCAATTTCAAGACTGGTATCATCCTGTAACTCTGTCTGTGCCTTACCGGAATTCACTTTCAGATAACCCACGGGATTATCTTCTTCCCAGGCAATATAAAAATGAGAATTAGGATTATTAAGCTCAGATTGTACCTTTCCACTATTGAAACTTTCTTCCAGATACTTTTCCATAGCTTCTTCTGAATTATCTTCTGCAAAGGTTTCAGAAAAAGTCTGTATTCCCAGATTTTGTATAATTTCCCAATCTTCGGATGAAGTTTTGTTGATGATAAATGATGTCATGATAATAAAATAATGTTATGAAAATAAGATTTTCTTAAAAGCTTCAGAAGCCAGATGCACCTGCACACTCCAGTCGTCTGCAGCATCACTTCCTGCATCGTCAGAAATATATTTGAGGCATAAAAACGGAATATTTTCCTTTTGAGCGATCAATGCCAGCGGATAGGCTTCCATGTCTACAATATTATAATCTGTTTCCGAATGATTCATTTCAAAGCTGTCTCCACTTCCACAGATTCCTTCTTTCAAAGTCTCCATTTTAAGGCCATATTCCAGGATTGGTGGTACTCCGGATAGTGGCGTTTCATACATTTGGAAGCCAAGGCCTCTTACATCCATATCTCTCTGGATAAATTTTGTACAGCACACAACTTCTCCTTTATGAAATCCTTTACTTCCTGCAGAACCCAGATTCACAATCAATTTGGGCTTTCTAAGATGAACTTCTCTTGTCAGCTCAATCGCCGCATTTACTTTTCCGATTCCTGTTATTAATTTATTTTTATCGTCAAATACCGTCCCAGCCTCAGAATCCAGTGCAAACACAAAAAGGGTATCTGCAATTGGATAATGAATCTCTTTATTGATCTTTATCATTGAAATTAGATTTATGCAGTTGCTTGTACTGCTTTACAAAGATACAAGAGTTTTTATTTTAAAAATGGCTTCGTAAACTACTATTCCTTTTTTATTATCGGTGGGCAATAAAGTGTATATTTAAAAAAGAAATTCAACAGAAAAAATAATACGATATGAAATGTATATATTTACTTCTAATGCTGCTTGTAAGCAGTTCTGCATTTTCACAGACTGATTTATTTAAACATTATACACTTCATGATTCTAAACTTAAATCCTTTCAGGTACATTTACTGACATCTGACAGCACAGCAGTAAAACCATTATTGGTATACCTGGATGGTTCAGGAAACTTTCCGATATATTATAAAACAAAATCCGGAAAATATTCTACTTCCGTTCCCATTGATCTCAAAAAATATTCAAAGAATTATCACATAGTTCTCATCAGTAAACCCAGCGTGCCATTTAAAGATTCCTTACAAATGTCTCCTTCCGGCAGACGTTTTTACCCTGTAAGTAATAATTATACAATGTTATATAGTCTTGACTGGAGGGCTGAAACAGCATCTAAGGCCATTAATTTTTTTGTTAAAAAGCTTCCTGTTAATAAAAAGAAAATTGTTGTAATGGGGTATTCGGAAGGTTCTCAGGTTGCACCAAAAGTAGCGGTACTCAATAAAAAAGTTACAAATATTATTTGTATCGTTGGAAATGCCTTAAACCATTTTTATGATTTTTTAATTAATACAAGACTGGATGTTATAAAAAATAAAATCTCAGCGGAGGAAGGGCAAAAGACCATTGATTCTCTATACACTGATTATGAAAAGATATATGCGGATCCTTTATCTACAAAAAAAAACTGGTATGGAGAGACTTATTTAAAATGGAGCAGTTTTACCAGAACCACCCCGCTTGAAAATATGCTGAAGCTGAAAATTCCTATCCTGTACATTGCCGGTGGAAAGGATAATAATCAGACGATTATAGGAATGGATTATGCCAAATTGGAATTTCTGAGACAGGGCAAAAAGAACCTTACCTATAAAGTTTATCCCAATAGTAATCATTATTTTCAGGAAGAAGAAACTAAGGATGGGAAAACAATTACTGTGGACAGAATTGATGAGGTACATCAATTTGCTGTGGACTGGCTCAATACCCATTAAAATAACTCAGAGATGATCATTTACAAGAAGTAGCCACCAAATAAAGGAAACACCTTTCATTTGCCTGCTAAAATTGGAAAATGACACAAAAAATTAAAAACCCCAAAACAGATATTATCTACTTTGGGGTTTTTATTGTTAAATACTGCATCCGTCAGTATCGCAGGACGCTCCTTCATTACCGGATAAATCCTTAAACGGACTTACCGTTTCTTTATACGTTTGCTGAAGGGCATTTTCAAATACTTCTACCGGTTGTGCTCCTGAAACAGCATATTTCCCATTCAAAACAAAAAAAGGAACTCCGGAAACACCATTATTTCTGGCTTCCAGGATATCCTGATTGACTTCGTAATCCAATGCATCTGAAGTCACCGCCAGTCTTGCTTCTTCCTGATCAATTCCTAAATCAGTAGCCAGAGAAATTAAAACTTCAGGATCAGCTACATTTTTACCATCAATAAAGTGAGCGATAAACAGGGCTTCTTCCATCTCATTGGACTTATTGTGCTTTTTAGCCAGATGAAGCAATTTATGGGCACTGAAAGTATTGGTGATCAATGCTTTTTCAAAATTAAAATCAATACCTGCTCCTTTTCCCATTTGGGTAACCTGAGTCAGCATCTGTGCAGCCTGTGCTTCAGCAACACCTTTCTTTTCTCTAAAATATTCAATGGTATTCTGAGTTACTTTAGGATCTAAAGTAGGATCCAGCTGGAAACTCTTCCACTCCACTTCTACCTGATCTTTGAAAGGTAATTTTTCTAAAGCCTGTTCAAAATTATTTTTTCCGATATAACAAAACGGACACATTACGTCCGACCAGATTTCTATTTTCATTGTATTTAATTTTAAATCAAATTAATACTGCAAAGTTAGTGATAATTGATCAATGTAACAAAAATTGTTACAGTTTATTTCTAAGAGCATAAAACCGTTTTATTTCTTGTTTCAAGGCAGCTCCTGAGAATGATCGTTAAAAAAGCTAAAATTCCGAAAACAAGCCCGATCCAAGGCGTATATTGTACTCCATTACTAATAATAATCCATCCGCCCACAGTGGTTCCCAGCGTCACACCAAGGTTTCCAAATGAAGTCGCCAGACTGTTGGCAAACTCCAAAGAATTGGGAGCCGCAGAAATCATATAGGTTGAAGCATTGAGAAAGCTCGGAGAATACAGAAATCCCCAAATTCCGATGACCACAATTGTTGCTGGCAGATTTCCATCAGAAAAATATAAAAGTACCGGAATTAAAATGGTTCCCGAGAGAAAAAAAGAGATCGTTCCCGTTATATTTTTGTTGAGCATTTTACCGGCAATCCAATTCGCCAGAATCCCTATCACCCCAAATAAAAGTAACATATAACTGACCATCGCCGTATTCATTCCTTTAGCTTTATTCAGATAATCTGCAAAATAGCTATATGTTGAAAACCAGGCCGTAATCATAAAAAAAATGGTCAAAATACTTAAAACGAACGAAGGTTGTTTTAAAATCATCATCTGACTTCCGTAGGATTTCTTTTCTGCTACCGGCATGGATGGCAAAAGGAAATAGATGCACAGCAGCGCAATCAGACTTACTGCAGCCTGTATCATAAACGAATATTCCCATGAATAAAGTCCCGAAATCCATGTTGCCAACGGAACTGTAGTCACCATGGCAATAGCCACCCCATTGAAAACAATACTCATCAGCTCATTCTTTCTCTTTTTATCTGCTTTAGCAACCGCAACGGATAACGCTGTTGCAATATACACCGGCTGTAAAAAGGCAGGTAGGACTCTTACAACCATCATCATCCAAAAAGGAGGCGAAAGTGAGGAAACAATTCCGGTTATTAAAAACATAAAAATGGCCGCGAGCATTACCTTTTTCCGGTCAATTCCAGAGGTAATCAGGGTCATAAAAGGTCCCGTAACAGCGATAACCAGAGCAAAAGCGCTTAGCAAATATCCTGCCTTGTCTATGCTGATCTTGTAATATTCTGCCACCTGCGGCAAAATTCCAATGATTCCGAATTCTGTAGTAATCACTGCAATAAATCCCAGGCACCCTATATAGGCATATTTTTTCATGATACAGTCTACAATGTTTTAAAGTGTTGACGAGCAAAATCTGCCATTTCATTCACCGCCTGCTGTACCTCTTCCAATAGTTCTCCCATATGCATAAATCCGTGAACCATGTCCTGATACAAAGTTGTTGTAAGAACTACTCCTGCATTTTTCATATTATCAGAAAGCTTCTTCCCGTCATCAAGCAAAGGATCGTGCTCTGCCAACAGAATTAACGTCGGTGGAGTATTTTTAAAATCGTCTATCAACACCGGAATGGCAAGCGGGTTATTTTTTTCTTCCTCCGGTAAATATGATTTCCAGGCTTCGATGCCTCCCTGCTTGTTGAGAACCGGACCGGTTTCATAAGTTTCCCATGATTTCGAGTTGAGCTGATTGTCTGTCGCCGGATAAATCAATGCCTGAAATTTAAAGTGCTCTCCTATTTGTGTAGAAACAGCAGTAGCCAATGCTGCACCTGCGCTGTCTCCGATGATTCCAATTTGGTTTCGGTCAATTCCCAATGATTCAGCATGGTCTAATACCCATTTTGCAGCATCTATACAATCATTTAATCCTGCCGGAAAAGGATGTTCGGGAGCAAGCCTGTAATCAATGAAAATAATTACAGATTCCGTTGCATTGGCCAGTTTGCGAACTACAGCATCATGTGTTTCATAACCTCCGGCAATGAACCATCCTCCATGAATATAAATAATGGCTGATGTTGGTTGAACATCCTTTCCCTTAGGACGATATATTCTGATAGGAATTTGATGATTTTCCAAAGGAATATGTAAATCTTCAATCATTCTTACCGCTTCCTTTTTGCCACTAAGCTGAAGTGACATCACTTCCAGGTATTTACGGGCGTCATCCAATGAATCTTTTGCATTAAATGATTGAATTTTTTCTAAGTGAGTTAAAATCTGATTAATTTTAGGTGTTAACTGCATGTTATTTTAAGTTAAGTTAATATTCTTTTTTGCAGTGAACGTGAGCGCTATTGTTCATTCCTGCTGCATATTTTCTGCTTCTGTAGGGCAAAATTAAATCTCAAACCTTACATTTGCACTGTATACAGCTAAATGTATGGTACTAACAAATTTGTAAGTAATGGGAGCAATAAAAGAAAATTCAACGAATAATATCAACCGGCAATACATCCACGAATGTGACTTAACCTATGCAGTGTGCAAAATCGGAGGCCGTTGGAAGCTCCTGATTCTGGATAAATTAAAAGAAGGAAAAATGCGTTTCAGCGAGCTTAGAAAGTCTATTTCAGGGATAACAGAAAGAATGCTCACCCTTCAGTTGAGAGAGCTTGAAAAAGAAGGATTGGTGAAAAGAACGGTATATGCTGAAGTTCCGCCACGGGTAGATTATGAACTGACAGCAATTGCCAGAGAATTAATTCCCATCTGGAATGTGCTCAGCGAATGGGGTGGAAAGCACAGAGAACTAATCCAGAAACAGGAAGAATCTGAAGATTAGCCGGAAAATAAAAACCGGAATTACGCTTTATGATTTACTTTTCCACAAAACAGAACGTGGGCAATGAGTGCCAGTACACCAAATAAAGTTCCTACAAAGCATACTCCTGTCCACTGTGCTTTTTGCCATGCAACAGAAGCCAGCCAGGTACCAAGGGATCCACCGATAAAATAAGAAACCATATATACCGTATTCAACCTGTTGACTGCATTGGATTTTATCAGGAAATAATTGGTCTGATTCATAATGTGGCTTGACTGTACACCGAGATCAACGAGAATAACTCCTACAATCAGTCCCCAATATGTTTCTCCTGCAAAATAAGTAAAACCCCAGCTTCCGATGACAATTAGTAACGAATACAATATAATGCGGTTGATATCAAGGTACTTTTGCAGTTTTCCAACTTTAGCTGCCGCCAAAGCTCCAACGGCGCCAGCCAATCCAAAGCTTCCTACAACAGAAGATCCTGCATTAAAAGGGGGCTTCTCCATATGAAAAACCAATGTGGTAAACAATGCACACATCGAGCCAAAAGCCATCGCTCCACGGAATGAAGCCAACTGAAGAATAGGCTGCGTTTTAGCCAGATGAGCCACAGAACGCATCAATTCTTTATAAGTCCCTTTAAAATTGGGATGCAGTTCGGGAAGCATTGTATAAACGGCTATCCAAACTAAAATCATTAATCCAGCCGCAATACCGAACATCGCTCTCCATCCCCAGACTTCACCTACAATTCCGCCTACAAAACGGGAAAGAAGAATTCCCAGCAATAACCCGGACATTACCAAACCGATATTGGAAGATTTTTCTTTATCTGATGAGAGTTCAGCTGCAATCGGAACAAATAATTGTGGAATGACCGATGTCGCTCCAATTAATAAACTTGCAGCATATAACATCCACAACTGAGTAGCAAACGTCATCCACAATAAAGAGCCAAACACAAGAACAAGATCCATTAAAATTAATTTCTTACGGAAAAACTTGTCACCAAGTGGTACAATTAACAATAACCCTAATGCATAGCCGATCTGAGTCAGTACAGAAATCCTGCTTGCTGCACTTTCAGAGACATGAAGATCTTCAGAAATAAGAGCCAGTAAAGGCTGATTATAATAGTTATTGGCTACAACAAGTCCTGAAATAATGGCCATCAGCCAGATGACAGTACGGGAAATTCCGTTGGAAGCGCTCATCTGCATATGTAAAATTAGAGTTTGAATTGAATAAAAAGGGATCTAAACAGAGTATTAATCTATTTTCAAGAGCTCAAAGGTAGTTATTTTAATAAAAAATCAGGAGGTTGTGACATAGATTTAATAGAGAAAGATCATAGAAAAAAATCTCAGAACAACCTTGAATAAAGATTTTCGGAATACTATGATTTTATTTTTATATTTGAAAGAACACATGTAGAGTATGAATAATATAGATTCCAGAGAACAGCTTTTAAAAAGATCTGTTGAGGCTAAAGAAATTTACCTCCCTCATATTTCAGCTGATCCTGTTGTTTTCGGGTTTGATAACAACGAGTTAAGAATTCTTTTAACGAAAATGCATTACAGAAAGCAATGGCTTCTTCCCGGTGGTTATGTCATGAAAGATGAAGATCTTGATGATGCTGTGGTAAGGATTTTAAAGTCCAGAGCCGGAGTATCAGATGTTTTTCTTGAAGAATTTGGGATTTTTGGTAAGAAAAACCGGAGCCAATTATATTTTGAAGATTTTGATGATACCCTGTTTCAAAAGCAGCGATTCATTTCTGTAGGATATTATGCTCTCTACAATTCTTCCGAAATTAATCCTATTGCAGATGAAATCAGTGAAACCTGTGAATGGATCTATTTGCGGGAACTTCCGGATATTGATTTAGCGATGGATCATAAAGAAATCATTGAAAAAGCCCTGCTTACGTTGCGGGAAAAGATTTCATACAAACCTATAGGATATAATTTGCTTCCTGAGAAATTTACATTTCCGGAATTGCAAAAACTATATGAGGCTATATTGGGCAGGAAACTCAATCGTGGAAATTTTTACCGGAAAATCAAAACGTTAGGCATTCTGAAAAAGTTGGAAGAACAAAGACGTGGTGGTGCTCACAAATCTCCTGACCTCTACTCTTTTGATCAGGAAAATTATACAAAGGCCCTGGAAGATGGACTGAACAGCTGGTAGATATTAGCATCCGATTGTTTTTATTGATGATATTTATCGATGAAAAACCTTTCAGATATTGGAAATATTGAGGAAATTTGCATAATGAAAATCATTCCGCTTAAAGAAGGCAATTTCTCCGCAAGCAAAACCAAGGACTTTACACTTTTGACTGATGAAAATTTTAATACCATTGCTGGTATTAAAATGTCTGTACAGCCTTTTCTTATCATTACAGAAAACGATTATATCCTGCTGGATGCCGGGATCGGATGGAAAAATGAAAATGGGAAATCAGTGATTTCAGGAATTCTTGAAAAGGAAGGTATTACACCGGATCAGATCACGAAATTACTGCTTTCGCATCTCCACAAAGATCATATTGAAGGGGCCGTTACAGTTACAGAATCAGGTTTTGAGGCGACTTTTCCTAATGCTCAGATTTACATTCAAAAGCGTGAGCTGGGTTTTGCAATGGAAAATCAAGGAAACCCTTCTTTTGATTTCGATATTCTGGAGAAGCTTATCCAATTGCCCAATATTGTCTGGATGAATGAAGATAAGGGACAAATTACCAATGAAATTTCATATGAAGTCGTTGGCGGGCACACTCCTTTTATGCAGGTTTTCTGGATCAAAGACGGTGAAGAAACCGCTTTCTATGGTGCTGATGATCTTCCACAAGCTTCTTACTTAAAATATCACCTGGCCTATAAAAGTGATTTCGACGGAAGAAAAGCAATGGAATTGAGACTTACATGGGAAAAAGAAGCAAAAGACAATCATTGGAAGATTCTTCTGTATCATGATCTGGAAAAAGCTATTCTTGAACTTTAAATCAAAAAAATGGTTTAAAATTCATTAAACCATTTATAAATATCAAATTCAGAAGGAATATTGAGTTTCTTCCTGATCCTGTTTTTCCGATTTTGTATTGCTTTTGGCGTTACAAATATACAAGTGGCAATTTCCTTGGTGGTCATATTGAGCTTAAGATAAATACAGAAGATCAATTCAGAGTTTTTGAGGTTAGGCTGTATGGCAGATAACTTGTCAAAAAAATCCGGGTAGATCAATCTGAACTTATTCAACAGACGGGGAGAATTTGCTTTCGCTAAGGCCATAATTTCATCTTGTACAAGAATCTTTTGATTCAAATCTTCTAAGTTGGATTCAGTTTTTTTGTTTTTCATAATACGTTCTCGTCTCTACTAGTTTCTGATGTACATCCTTTATGCATCAGTACAAATCTTTTTTCTCTTATCCATTCATTATTGAAAAATCAACATGATGGACTAAATTATTTTTACGCCTTCCAAATTCCATTCGTTTTTCTACCATAAAGCAGCAGTACAACGCGTATCAGCTTATGTATATTGAATGGTTGTGCTAAAATATTCACTGTTAAATTTTATCACATTTTATACAAGGCAAAGAAAGAAAAAATGATTAAACTTTTATAAAAATGGCGTACCACATAGGTACCACGTTACATTTTTAGGGGAAATATCATAACACCTTTCTATAAACAGTTTTCAAATGTTTCTGTCATCATTTTAATTAAGGGTAAATGTAATGGCTTATCTTATTTACTTTTTATGATCCTGATCAATACTTTTAATTTATTGGAGGAGCAGGTTAGTAAAAAATCAAATCTCAGGGAAAGAGAAAATACCGTTGAGATAAAAGCAAGAAAATTTATTAGAAAATGGAAGCCAGGTATTGCATATACCTGGCTTTATCAGAATTAATTAATATTATTTTCAATCACTACCAATTGATCCAGATAGGCATAGCACCCTTTAAAGTCAAAATGCTTTTCTTTAAGTAAAGCAGCCTGATATTGAATAGGAAGGTATTTTCCCCACTTTGAAAAATCAATAATCTCAGGGATATTTTCCAGAAGTTCTGTTAATATTTGATCAATATTTTGATTCCGGTCTATATTTTTTAAAACGGCATTCAGTTCAGAAGCAGTAAGACTTTCTATTTTAAAGGTACTATCCTCGTCATCAAGGGTGTTTTCTATCTCTAATTGATCGAGAATAAAACGCAGTGTCTTATTGATCTTAGAACTTGTAAAGGAATAAAATGTAAGATGATCGTTGCTCACCAGTAAAGGCCTTTCTATTTTGAAATCGTTGATTTTAAATACAGAAAATTCTTTCCTTAAAGCTGCAATCACTTCCTTTCCTGTTTCATCCATAAAGCCGTAGTCTTCTTTTGACATAACAATTTCAAACATTTTTTCCCTGATCCGGAAGGCAATATTTGCCGCACTTCCATAGAACTTGGGTTTTCTGCCGTCCATAGCAGGAATTACTTCTATTTTTCTGGTTTGAAAATCAATATCAATGATACTCCAGATTTTTGCAGACAGGTAAATATTTTCATTCTCCCTTATCTGAGGCGATAACGGCAACTCGCCAATCTTAACCCCGTTACTTGCTACCTTGAAAAATACAGGAGTTTCAAAAAGGCTGTAAAAATCTCTACTATTAACCACTTCTTCTCCTTCAACTCCAATGATCAGTTCATGTCCTAACTTTTCTAAAAAATCAATGGAAATAAGATGGGTAATAATATCTTCAATTTCATCCGGTTTGATATATAAAAAAGTAGAATTTGTCGTTATTTCATTTAATAAATGAGGCAAAGAAATCCCGGAAGTTCCTTTAACTATGGACAGAATCTGATGCACCAAAACATCGTAAGGTTTTTCATTGACGGCAATGGGTTCTATATACTGCTCCTGATATAGCAGCCAGCAAGCCAGAGACTGCAGCAAGCTCCACTTTTCAGTAGCATACAGGAATAAATTACTGGCTTTTCCTTCCCTTCTTCCGCTTCTTCCTACTCTTTGAATCAGAGAAGCAATGCTGTGAGTAGCATCGATCTGTACAACCTCATCTACATTTCCAATGTCAATCCCTAATTCCAGAGTTGAAGTACAGGAAATGCAAAAATTCTGAATACTGGAATTTTTCGCAAAAAATTCAACATATTCACGAACTTCCTTATCTACCGAGGAATGATGGGAAAAGTAATTTTTATGACCGCCTACCCTTTCTGAAATTTGTTTCAGTTTCACGGCAACTTCTTCCACTCTCCCACGTGCATTTGGAAATATAAGGACTTTGCTGTCTCTTGTTCTTGTATACAGGTCTTTCAGGAGCGGCAAAGGCAGTTCTTCTACAGAACCTTCAAAATATTTAAAAACAACATTAATAGGCTTGGGAGTGGTATCCCTGATAATCCTGGTGCGGTCCTGATCTCCGAGAAAATCTTTAAGTTCAATATACTGATTGGTATCGCTTACTGTCGCAGAAAGTCCTACAATACTGAATTTCTTAGTATTAATCCGTTGAAGTCTGTTCAATAATGATTGTAAATGAGTACCCCGATCGGAACCCAGGAATGAATGAATCTCATCAATAACAACATACTCCAGCGTTGAGAATAAATGTTTGATATGATAAGGTTTATTGACAAACATCGCTTCCAGTGATTCCGGCGTAATCAGAACAATTCCTTCCGGGTTTTTAAGAAGTCTGTCTTTGGCTCCTTTTGCTGCTTCCCCGTGCCATTTCGTTACAGGAACATCAAGATATTCACAAAGGCTTTCAACACGTACAAACTGATCATTGATTAAGGCAATCAAGGGAGAAATATAAAGCACCTTCACTCCGGGTTCTTTAAAGTTGACCTTAGATAAAATAGGCAGAAAAGCAGCCTCAGTTTTACCTGAAGCTGTTCTTGATATTAAAATATAATTATAATCGGTTGGAATAATCCGTTGAATGGCAGCGTCCTGAATAGGTCTTAAGCTTTCCCATTTTTTATCCCGGATATATTTTCTGATAGGCTCAGAAAGAAGATCAAATGCTGTCATAATTCCTCAATACTATCTAAAAGAATAAGGTCATTCGGTCTTTCATCAGTAATTTCGATCTCTCCGAAAAGCCTGGTTTTATCGACTTCCGGATTTTGCCTGATGATATTGAGTATATTCAGAAAATCCCTGATCACTTCCCTCGGTGTAAGGAATTCTGCTGCACCCGGTTTATTGAACATCTCTTCCATAAAAGTGGAAATCTCCTCATCTGAGATATTCAATTCTGTTTTATAATTGTAATCAAAAATGTACTTTAGTTTTTTAAGCAAAACAAAAATTTCATTATGATTTAAAGGCATCAGTTTAATAACCGGTTGTGCAAAATCACGAAATTCCGAAGTTTCGAACCTATTTCCTTCCAATCTTGATTTTAATGCCTGATAACTAAAGAGCCCTCTCCTTTCATTTTCCAAAAACTCCTTTGTTCCTGCAAAATTGATAAAAAGATTAGAGACTTTACCCTGGAAACAGTCATTATAAATTGATAATATTTTCTCGTAATTTTTCTCACGCGATGCGGAAACGGAAATTTTATACAGATTAATGGCCTCATCAAGATTGATCATAAACCCACTGTAACCCATGCTCACAAAAAGCTTACAGAAATTCTTAAGCATGTCATAATAATTGGAGTCATTGATGATCTCTCGTATACCAAGATCTTGCCTGGCTTCTGTTTTGGTGGTGTACTCTCCTTTTAACCATTTCAGGGCGTTTCTGCGTAATAATTCATCTCCTTTGATGTAGCCTTCATAATATTTAACGATGGCAGAACCAAAATCAAACCCGCCCACTTCTGTAATCTCGTTTACCGTCTTCATAATAGAATTCTGAATCAGGTTCAGATACTGGTCAGTTCTGATCTCCATCAATGAAATATGGTTTTCTTCAGCTGTTTTGGCAATAACCTGTTCAATCCACTTTTCCAGTAAAGTCTGTAAAGCACCTCCTTCCGGTTTTGTCTGGATGGAAATATTATCCATGATCGCAGAATAGAGGATCACACTTTTACCATCATTGGCATAAAGCCTGTTGTCAGGAGTAAAATCTGCATTGGCAACTACAAATTTCTGTTTTAGAGCCACTGTATTCAAAAGATGAAGCATAAAAGATTTTCCGCTTCCAAAATCTCCGATCCAAAATTTAACAAGACTCAATCCGTTTTTCACATCTTCCAAAGAACCGATGAAAGCATTCACTTCTTCAGATCTTCCTACAGTAATATGTTGTACCCCAATTTTAGGCACGACACCGCTTACCAGGGAGTTGATAATGGAAGTGGCTTCTTTGGGTTTAATATTGTCAATCATTGTTTAAAAGTTTTTTATAATATTGGGTGTTAATAATAAAATATTCATCTTCTTCTTCAATCAGAACATCATCAAGACATTCAAAGCAACATTCATTAATAGAATCTATGGCAGAACCCATGAAAAGGCCTTTTGTTTTTATAAAAATTTCAAAATCACTTTGAAGAATATTGAAACTCTGTTTTTCAAATACATCCAGAATTTCTTTTTGAATGATTGTAAGATTCAGATCATCCAGATATTTTGATGCCTGAAGTTCTGAAATTTGTTGAGTGATTATAAGGTCTATTTCTTCCTGTTCCTCAAAAGATTCTTCTGGTTTTACCAAAATTCCCGCCTCTTCTTCATTAAGGATTTGTCCTAAAATATCAGCCGTTTCAGAATCGAGAGCCTGTATATTTTTAATAGCTTCCGGATCAATAGTAATTCTTTTTCTCTTTGGAAGATAAAGTTGATTTACCTTTTCAATCGCAGCTTCTATATTTCTGTCGGCAATCAATTCACTTAGAATTCTTTCAAAATCTGAAACTTGCTCTTTCGTAGAAAATAAAGTCTTCTGAATCGTTTTACCCAACTGCCTGTGATCAAATTTAGGTGAGTTCAGATCTTTATCCAGATAGTGAATATAAAGTCTTAAAGCACAGGTTTTATCGTGCTCTGCAACAAATTTTGAAGCCTCAAAGAATATCGCATCAACGGATGGATTCTTGCTGTTTACTTCCGCAAGCCTGAAAATTTCCCTTTCAAAAGCCAATGGATTGGAATAATCTTCTTTGATGAGATCAAATTTAATTTTCCATCGATTGGTATTGTTCTCATTGAGGATGATATTCGTCTTATAGTCTGCATCAAGGATCTGATATTGATTTTCAGTTAGAAAAACGTCCAGTTTAGAGACTATTTTTCTGTTATACTGATGCAGAATATCGGGATGATTGTAATTAAAATCGGCACCGATCTTTCTTTTAATTCCATAGACTTCTCTGACATTATTTTCACATAATTTCAGAATATGATTAAAGATTTCAGTCTGTATGGATTGATAGGTATAATTATAATTTAAGCTGTCTTTTCTGTAGTTATACTGAAGACATATAATAATTTCCGAAAGTTCATCAATCACAGTTGAATACGACTTATTCACGGGAATACAGTTCTTTTCAAGAAATTCTACTGCCCTTAGAAATTGTTTTATGATCTGGATCCGGCAGTATTCAATCTCATTAAAAACATTATCAGAAAATGAGATGTTATCCAACATCAAGATCTGAGGCTCGTTCAGGCTCAGTTTTCGGGCATACTTTTTCCCTGGTTTCAAGGAACCCGGATCATAAGATATATTCTGATGAGTATCGGCCGCTATCCTGTCGGAAACAGGGCGATCATTGTCAAAATGAATGGGAATATCCGTATTACCGGAAACATCAATAATAAAATCGTTGGAATGTATTGAGGGATTGTCGTTCAGCATGGCATCAGGGTTATTATAGTGTCATTGTCTCGTTTGAAGAGTCAATTGTCATATCTGCTGCCCCAAACCTGAGGAATGGTATCTCCGAATGTTCAAAATGGATCATCTTCATAATACTGAGTTATTGGTACACTAGTTTTGTTGATCGTAAATCAATTCCCTAATATAGTAATATTGGCTCAAATGTACTGAAGCATCCTCAATATTCTTTACGGTTTTCCGTAAGAAAAGTGGAAATACAATTTCGTGGATTTTAAAATATTCTCTACGCTGTTACTGATCCAGTTGCCGCTGAAATTCTTCCAGATATTTTGCAATATGAATTCCGTCTGCCAGTCCGTGATGAGCTTCAATGGAAACCGGAAGATATTTTCTGCCTTCACGGATATTGAATTTACCAAAAGAAATCTTGGGAACCGATTCCGAAGTATTAAAATCTGTGGGATGAAGGATGGCACTGAAAGAACTCCATGGGATTGTAGTATGTCTTACATGGTCTTTCCCCAATCGATTATTGCTAAGACGAAGCCCCGAAGACTGATGCACACCTTTGATTTCCTCCTGCAAAGCCGCATTAAATATTTCAAAATCTTCTGAAAAATGGGTAAATGAGAAACCAAAAGTTCCGTCCGGCCTTCCGATAGTACTTCCGGCATGCACCGTATCATACTGTATAATTTGTCCGTCGACGATTCTGATTTTGAGTTCATCAACCGTATTTACCGCAACCATCGACTTGTGAAAATAATAAGCAAAGAAAGAATACCCTTTTTCCTTAGCTGTTTGGTAAGCTTTTGTACAGTCTACTTCCGTTGTAAAACCGAAATAAGGACTTGCCATATTAGAGAAAAATTCAAAATGTTCCTTTCTGTTCCACTGCTCGAGGTCTACAATCTTCATTGATTCTTATTTTGCTGCAAATTTCAGCAATTTTTACCGGTTTTAAAACCTTTCTACAAAGAAATTACATAACAGCTCATTGCTTTTTTCGGGTAAAGCATAATTATTGCATTCACTCATGAGTTGTAACATCCAAAAGTACAAACCTATTCATTATGGAAGCTCAGAACCTTAAAGGAAATAACTGGTCGGCAAGAAAAGTCGATCACATCTATATTGTAAGTCTTAAGAACCATTCCAACATCGTGGAAACTTTAACCGATTTCGTTCAAAATCAAAATATCCGGGCCGGAGAAGTTACCGGTATCGGAGCTGTACGTGAAGCGACCTTACGTTTTTTTAATCCTTCAACAAAAAAGTATGTTGACAAAACCTTCAAAGAACAGATGGAGGTCAGCAATATTTCCGGAAATGTGTCTGAAATAGAAGATAAACTGACACTTCATCTTCATATTACTTTAGGAAGAGAAGATTATACGGCTTTAGCGGGACATCTTCTGGAAGCTGAAATTCAGGGAGCTGCAGAATTTATTTTCTATCCTTTAAATACCAGAGTCATAAAAATTAAAAATGAAGATGCAGGGATTAATCTCTATGATTTCGAGAAATAACACCTTTGTTGAAATTGAAAGTATTATTTTTGGTGAAATATGTATTTGATGTTTGAAGTCCTGCTTTCCCATATTCAAAATAAGGTTGATATCACCGATGATCAGAAAAAACTGCTGCAATCATTCTTTAGTCTTAAAAAGCTTCGAAAAAAGCAATATCTTCTTCAGGAAGGAGATATCTGCAGATGTTTATCTTTTGTAAGTAAAGGCCTGCTTAAATCATATTTTTTGGATGAAAAAGGAATTGAGCATATCAATATGTTTGCTTTTGAAGGCTGGTGGATCTCTGACTTCAACAGTTTTATCCATCAGGAAAAAGCTGTTTTGAATATCGATGCTGTGGAAGAAACCGAAGTCCTCATGATTACCATGGAAGATTACAACAGAATGCTGCTGGAAATCCCCGTAATGGATCGCTATTTCAGGATTTTATACCAAAACAGTCTGGTGACAAAAGACCACAGACTGATTGTTTCCAATAGTTATACGGCAGAAGAAAAATATCTTCAACTGGCACAGAAGAACCCTGAAATGGTCAAAAGAGTTCCCCATAATCTTATTGCGTCCTATCTTGGGCTTGCTCCTGAAACCGTGAGCAGAATCCGAAAAAAGATTTCTCTTAATAACACTTGATCCAGATCAATTCAAATGCATGATTCAGATCAAGTATAAAAAGCTGATACCATCCATAATTTTGTCAGATAATTTTTACAAGCCTTATGGAAAATATTGCATTGGTAGTAGGCGCTACCGGAATTACAGGGAGCAACCTGGCAGAAGAACTTATAGCACAGGGATTTACAACTTACGGATTATCCAGAAATCCTAAAGACAACATTTCTAATCTTATTCCCGTTCAAGCGGATCTGTTGGATGAAGAAAATCTGACACAAGCCCTGCAGGGAATTTCTCCTACTCACATTTATTTTACAACCTGGATGCGAACCGGAACAGAAGAAGAAAACATTCGGGTAAACAGTGCTCTGGTTCGAAATTTATTAAATGTTTTGTCTGCGAAAAAATCGGTAAAGCATGTCGCATTAGTCACAGGATTAAAACATTATTTAGGCCCTTTTGAAGCCTATGTTAAAGAAGGAATTTTACCGGAAACACCGGTCCGGGAAGAACATCCCAGACTTTCTCTTCCCAATTTCTACTATGCTCAGGAAGATGAAGTATACAAAGCATCCGAAAGAGACGGCTTTACATGGAGTATTCACAGGCCTCATACCGTGGTAGGATATGCCGTGGGAAACCTCATGAATATAGGCACGACCTTAGCAGTCTACGCCAGTATCAGTAAAGAAACAGCAAGAAAATTCATATGGCCGGGATCTGAAGCCCAGTGGAATGGTATTTCTGATGTTACGGATGCCAAAATATTAGCCAAACAACTGTTGTGGGCATCAAATACCGAATCGGCAAAAAACCAGGCATTCAATATTACCAATGGTGATGTATTCCGATGGAAATGGCTCTGGGAAAGACTGGCCAACTGGTTTGGAATAGAAGCCGAAGGATTTAACGGTACAGTAAGACCATTGGAAAAAGAACTGGAAAATGATCAGCAGATCTGGCAGAACATCGCCCGAAAATATAACCTGAAAGAGAGTAATCTCAATCATTTAGCATCCGCCTGGCATACAGATCTCGATCTCGGAAGACCTCTTGAAGTGATGTGTGATATGTCTAAAAGCAGAAAGTTGGGTTTTACAGCCTATAGCAATACAGAAGACTCTTTCATTGAAGTATTTGAAAGGTTAAGGAGAGAAAATATAATTCCTTAATTAATAAATTGTTGGAAGACGCAAAGGCACCAATGCTGTTTACATATCATTAAAAGACTGTACAGGCATTTGATGATGATAAACGAACTATTCCTTTGCGTTTTCCAACATAATTACAATTGTGTTTTTACCTTATTGGCAACTCATTTTTATCATATCTCTGATGTAGTAACTCCAAATTTTTTTTTAAATGAAAAATAGAAATGTGACAGATTTTCAAAACCCAGATCGAGGTAAATATCCGAGGGTTTTTTATCCTTATTTTTAATCAGATAATAAGCCTCCTTTAATCTTCTTTCCTTAAGCCATTGCTGTGGGTTCATAGTAAAGGTTTTATTAAAATCCCTCTTAAAGCCGGAAAGACTTCGTCCGGTGAGACGCGCAAAAGCTTCTATGGATACATTAAACATAAAGTTTTTATTCATAAACTCTTTCAGATCAATTTTGTGAGGTTCCGAAAAATCAAACAACAGATTTTTGATCTCCGGATTACTTTGAAGAACCAGTTCTATTGCCTCTTTAACCTTTAAAATAGCCAATCTTGACGGAATCTCCTTTGTTTTATGAACATAAGGAAGGAGTGATAAAAAATAGCTTTTAAAAAAATCATCAGGCTCAAAAAATAATCTTTCATGGTCAGGAAAAGGATGATCCATGACGATCTCATTTTCGGCCGAATATTGTCTCAGTGTTTCAGTATCTAATGCTATGGAAAGAAACTGGTATTTTTCGTTTTTCGAAGGATATTTGATTGTTCTGATCAGTTGATTTTTTCTAACCAGAACCACCGTATTCTCTTTGATAATGGTTTTACCCTGTTCATGAAAAGCATGAGTCTCCCCGGATATCTGAAACCCTATAAAATGATCAGGAATAAATTCCTCATGTCCTTTGTACGATTCAAAAGCGCAGGAATAAACCAGCTTGTCAAATATAATTTCAGTTGTATTTTCCATAGCACAAATATCTGAATTTTAAGCAATAGCAGAAGCACCGGCACCGGCAATTTCTTTATCCTGCTCAGGTGTTCCTCCTGAAGACCCGATGGCTCCGATATTATTTCCTTCAGAATCTTTGATGACCACACCTCCCGCAATCGTCAAAAGCCCTCCATTAGAATTTAACATTCCGTAACTATGAAGTTCCGCACCTGCGATAATTCCACCCATAATATCACTGTCAACGCCGAACATTACAGCAGTTCTGGCCTTTTTTACAGCAAATTCTATTACTCCGTATACACTGTCCAGCCTTGCAAAAGCAACCAGATGTCCGCCTGTATCTACAATCGCAATGCTCACCGGAATATTCATTGATTTTGCCTTTTGTATAGCCGCTTGCAGCGCTTTTTCCGCTATGTTATAACTAATTCCCATTCTACTAGCTTTTTGCTGTCCAAGCTTCTGCCTGAAGCTGTTTTACAAAATCTTCCGTTTCCTTCGGATGTACGTTTCTGAAATTGGAATTGTCATCCAATGCCACATTTACAATACATTCTGCCATTGATTGGGGATCAAGCTGATGTGCCAATGATTCTGCAGCCCCGTCAAAAGCAGATGAAGGTGTAAAGTTCGTTTCAGGATTATACCATCGGAAAATAGAATCTACTCCCCTGTCGTTAAACCCGGTTCCGAATACGCCCGGATTGCAGGTTGCAATTTTAATATTAAAGGCTGCCAATTCTGTCTTCAACCCTTCAGCGATAGCTTCCATAGCATGTTTTGAAGCACAATAAGCTGCAACATAGGGTACCGTCCATAATCCTCCCATCGACGTTGTAAATACTATTTTACCCGGTCTTTTTTGATCAATGAATTTCTTTACAAATCCCTGAGCCAGTTCCAGTCCGCCAAATACATTAACATCAAACATAGAACGGATCAGATCTATAGGTTGCTCAGCAATTGGCCCTCCTTCCATGATCCCGGCATTGCTGATCAGAATGTCGATATCATACTTTTTAAGGATGTAAGCAATATCTCGTGGATTGGTTACATCCAGTTTGTCAACTGTTAAATCAACTCCCTGTTCTTTAGCTTCACGGATTAAGTCACTCATCTGAGGGTAAACCTGTGCCGTGGCAATTACTTTATGCCCTTTTCGAGCTAAATCGAAAGCAGCAATTTTTCCGAATCCGCTTGCTGCACCTGTAATTAAAATAGTCTTATTCATTGTATTTTTTTTAAATGATAATACAAATTTCAATGATTTGCGGAGGAGTACTATTGGTAGAAAGTTCATTTTTATATTGCTGGAAAGTTCATCGCCAACAATCTTTAGTTAGAAATAACATCTTAAAATTTATATAAATTATTAGATTTGTACCTTTCAAAATATTTATAAATAAAAACTAAGCTATGATTAAAATTAAAACACTCATTTTAATTTTCACAACATCTTCAACTTTTGGCTTTTCTCAAAATTGTACTTGTGAAACTAACTATGAGTGGGTCAAAAAAACATTTGAAGAAAATGATGCAGGATTTCAATACACCATTGATAAAAAAGGTATTCCCGCTTACCAGGC
Organism: Chryseobacterium lactis; assembly: GCF_003815875.1. Lineage (NCBI taxonomy): Bacteria > Pseudomonadati > Bacteroidota > Flavobacteriia > Flavobacteriales > Weeksellaceae > Chryseobacterium > Chryseobacterium lactis. Next base: position 3,959,994 of record NZ_CP033924.1, on the reverse strand, counting down.
ACATAATAATACCATTCTCAATAAAATAAAAAATGTAAAGTCGGATACTGAATGTAGTCAAACCATTTATGAATGGCTTAAGTTTTTTAGATCAGGGCATATCTCTATTTCAAAAATTGAAAAGAACAACCAGGAAGTTCAGCCTGCTTCGAACGTAGAGCCGAAAACAGAAATCGTAAAAATAGATATTGAAAAATTTAAGAAAGAAATTCAGTCTAAAAAAGATTCTGACATTGAAGGTATTTGGGAAACCGAACCTTATACAATAGGAATTAAGAAATTCGGAGATACTTACAAAGGTTTCATCATCAAATCGGGAGCTGATAACTGGAAACCCAATGAATTAAAACTTTCCATTAATTCTGACAAAACAAAAGGTGTTTTCTATATGAAAAATAAATCCGGACAAGAAGTAAATAGTATTCAATTGATTGGAAAAAACTATCTTGAAATTGGAGATTTCGTTTTAAAAAGACTTTCTCCAAAATTTGAACCGGATGGAAATATTGACACCTATTTTGAAAGCATTCAGGCGCAGAAACCCTTTTTAAAACAGATCAATAAAAACACGCTCTTTCTAAGGATCCCATCGTTTAAAGGTTCTCTGAAAAAAGATATAGATAGCGTAATTGCGGCCAATCAGGCAAAAATAGAAAGTACAGAAAATCTCATTATCGATATCAGAGATAACGGTGGTGGAAGTGATAATAGTTTCGCTAAAATTATACCTTACCTTTATACCAATCCTATCAGAAGCATCAGGACACAACTTTATTCTACCAAATTGAATAATCAGCGAATGCTGGATCTTTATGAAAACTATCAAAAATATGGAATCGCAAAAGAAGACAGAGATTTCTTAAAAAGTTCCTATGATAAATTAAGTAAAAATTTAGGACAGTTTGTTTCCTTAAATGAGGATCCCAGTATAGTAGGTATAAAAACATTAGATAAAATTTTTCCCAATCCAAAAAACGTAGGAATAATAGTTAATAATGGAAACGGAAGTACTGCTGAAGAATTTTTACTTGCTGCAAGACAAAGTAAAAAAGTGAAACTTTTTGGAACTACAACAGCCGGAGTTTTAGATATTTCAAATATGTATTTTGTAAATTCTCCGTGTAATGAGTTTAAGCTCGGGTACAGTCTTTCAAAAAGCTTTCGCATTCCGGACATGGCAATAGATGGAAAAGGGATTCAACCGGATTATTTTATAGACAAAACTATTCCTGATTATAAATGGATCGAATTTGTAAACGGAGTACTTAATGAAAAATAAAAAACAGGCTGTTTCAAAAGTGAAGCAGCCGTTTTTTTATGAGGCCTATTGCTTTTCTTTCTGAAATAAAATTAATCATATTATTAAATCGGCTTGAGTCAAAATTGATAAAAGAGATTCCTTTCAACAATCCAATTTATAAAATTTGAATACAACAAATCATACCACATTCTGTGAAATTCCCGGTAGGTAATAGAAATAAAATCATTGATTTCTCGTAATTTGGTTAAGTTTTTGAAGCTTATTCTGCAAAACCAATCACACCATTGAAATTAATCACACTTACCCAAAAAGGAATTTACTGTCCGCAGGGAAAATTTTATATAGATCCCTGGAGGCCCGTAGATATGGCCATTATTACTCACGGACATGCTGATCATGCCCGTTGGGGAATGAAAAAATACCTTTGTCATCATTTTACCAAACCGATCCTTCATCAGAGAATCGGACCGGATATTGAATGTCAAAGTGTGGAATATGGTCAGAAAATTTTGATCAACGGAGTGCAGGTTTCTTTACATCCTGCCGGGCACATCATCGGTTCTGCGCAGATAAGATTGGAATATAAAGGATATATAGCCGTTATTTCAGGTGATTACAAGACTCAGAATGATGGCTTGAGTACCCCTTTTGAACTCGTACGATGTAATGAATTTGTGACGGAAAGCACTTTTGGACTTCCAATTTACAATTGGCTGGAAGTACCGGATTTAAATAAAAAACTCCAAAACTGGGTATTAAAAAACCAGGAGAATAGTAAAACTTCAGTATTTATAGGATATTCTTTAGGCAAAGCCCAGCGGATTATGAAAGCCGTGGAGGGATTAGGAGAAATATATGTCCACTATTCCATCGGAAAACTGAATGAGGCCTTTGAAACTGTGGGGATTGAACTTCCGAAGTATACCATTGCCGATTTCAGAGAACGCCCGAAAGAAGTTGAACATAAAATCGTTATTGTTCCTCCTGCTTTACTGGACAGCAATATTATCAAAAAGATTCCTGATCCTGCAACAGCAATTTGTTCAGGATGGATGCAGGTACGGGGTGCCAGAAGATGGCGAAGTGCTGATGCCGGATTTGCCATGAGCGACCATGCCGACTGGAAAGGATTATTGGAAACGGTAAAGGCAACAGAAGCCGAAATTGTACATGTTACCCATGGACAAACAGAAGTGTTTTCAAAATATCTGAATGAAATCGGAGTTCATGCAGATGTCATAGAAACCCTGTTTGGTGAAGATGAAGAAGAATCAGAAAAAGAAACCCTACAAAATCCGGAGCCATGAGACATTTTGCAGACCTGATCAACGCTTTGGAAACGACCAATAAAACCAATGCTAAAATTGATGCAATCCTTGATTATCTTGAACGTGCACCGGACGAAGATAAAGTGTGGTTTATTGCTTTATTTACAGGAAAAAGACCCAAAAGAAATGTCAACACCAATTATATGAAGGAATGGGCGTTGGAAATTACAAAGCTGCCTTTATGGTTATTTCAGGAGTCCTATTCTTCTGTTGGAGACCTTGGTGAGACACTTTCCCTGGTTCTTCCACCGCCTCAGGAAAAGATTGACCGTACTTTATCCCAATGGATGACTGATATTGTTGATTTAAAACAGAAAACCGAACCAGAGAAAAAAGAATTCGTTTTGTGCTCATGGAACGGTCTTGATTATACTGAACGTTTAATATTCAATAAATTAATCGGTGGCAGCTTCCGGATTGGAGTATCGGATAAAACGCTGATCAATGCGCTCACAAAGTTTTCAGGCCAGGAATCCAGTGCACTGATGCATAGTCTTATGGGAAAATGGCTTCCCGGCGAGGTTTCCTTTACAGAACTTATTTCTGCTGAAAATATTAATCCTGATAATTCAAAACCCTATCCATTCTGTCTTGCTTATCCTTTAGAAAAAGAGCTTGAAGAACTAGGTGAACCCGATCAATGGCTGGCAGAATACAAATGGGATGGAATCCGGGGACAGATTATCCGAAGAAATGATGAAGTCTTCATTTGGTCACGGGGTGAAGAACTGATCACCGGACAATTTCCTGAAATTGAGGAGACTGTAAAAGCAATGAAAGGCAACTTTGTTATAGATGGAGAAATACTTGCGGTAATCAACGGTAACGTTTTAAATTTTAATGAATTACAAAAAAGATTAAACAGAAAAACTTTAACCAAGAAAATGCTCTCGGAAATCCCTATTGAAGTTTTCGCTTATGACTTGCTGGAGCTTGAAAATAATGATCTGAGAGACAAACCGATTTCTGCAAGAAGAGCTATGCTGGAAGAATTACTGCTCAATGAAGCCCCTGAAAACATCAAACTTTCGAAGAGTATTGATTTTAAAAAATGGGATGAACTTAACAGCATCAGAGAGAATTCACGGACTGTAAACAGTGAAGGGTTGATGTTAAAACAAAAAGATTCTCCTTATCATTCCGGCCGAAAAAAAGGCGACTGGTGGAAATGGAAAATCAATCCGCTGACCATTGATGCAGTGCTGATCTACGCTCAAAAAGGAAGTGGTAGACGAAGTGCTTATTATACAGATTATACTTTTGCCGTAAAGAATGGAGATTCTTTGGTAACCATTGCTAAAGCCTATTCCGGATTAACTGATAAAGAAATCATGGAAGTGAGCCGGTTTGTAACCAAGAATGCTCTTGAAAAATTTGGGCCTGTGCGAACTGTAAAAGCTGAGCTTGTTTTTGAGATCGCTTTTGAAGGAATCGGATTCAGTAACCGTCATAAAAGTGGCGTTGCATTGCGATTTCCAAGAATTGTAAGATGGCGTAAAGACAAAACGGTTGATGAAATTGACGACCTTGAAGAAATCAAAAAATTAATACAATAATTTGGCTGCTTTTGAAAATACTAACGGATTTAAAATCATTCAGCAATGGATGACCGATAAAGGTATATCCCCTTTTAAATTCCAGATCGATGCCTGGCGGAAATTTGAAAACGGCTACAGTGGAATGGTAGTCGCTCCTACTGGTTTTGGAAAAACCTTTTCTGTATTTCTGGCTTTGATTGCAGACTTTCTCAATCATCCGGAAAGGTATAAAAAAGGATTAAAAATGATCTGGATCACGCCACTCCGCTCTTTGTCGAAAGATATTGCAAAAGCGATGCAGGAAGCAATGGATGAAATCGGCCTGGATTGGACGGTCGGCGTCAGAAACGGAGATACCGATCCCAAAGTAAGACAACAACAGGTACGGAATATGCCCGAAATACTTGTCGTAACTCCGGAAAGTCTGCATCTTCTTTTAGCACAAAAGAATCATGAAACATTTTTTCGTGAGTTGAGATGTATAGCAGTAGATGAATGGCATGAACTGTTGGGTTCAAAACGAGGCGTTATGGTAGAACTGGGAATTTCGCAACTCAGAAAATATGTTCCCAAAATGAAAATCTGGGGAATTACCGCAACGATCGGCAATCTGGATGAGGCAATGGAAATCCTTATTCCTTATGATATTAAAAAAACAAAAATTACAGCCAAAGAACATAAGAAAATAGATATTATACCTGTTTTTCCCAATGAAATTGAAATTCTGCCATGGGCAGGACATCTGGGCCATAAACTGGCAGATAAAGTAGTCCCCATCATCCTCGACTCAAAGTCAACCATTGTTTTTACCAATACCCGGAGCCAAAGTGAAATGTGGTACCAGCTTCTATTGGAGGCTTATCCTGATTTTGCAGGACAAATTGCCATTCACCACAGCTCTATTGATGCTCATTTAAGGATATGGATTGAAGAAAACTTAAGCTCCGGAAAATTAAAAGCAGTAGTTTCTACCTCATCGCTGGATCTGGGAATAGATTTTAAACCTGTAGATACTGTCATTCAAATCGGTTCGGCAAAAGGGGTCGCCAGATTTCTGCAGCGGGCAGGACGTAGCGGGCACTCCCCTTTTGAAACTTCCAAAATTTATTGTGTTCCCACTCATTCACTCGAACTTATTGAAGTGGCTGCACTAAAAGAAGCGGTAAAACAAAAAGTTGTTGAGCCTCGGGAGCCGCAGGTCTTGTGTTTCGATGTGTTGGTTCAGTTTCTGATGACTCTTGCCGTTGGCAACGGTTTTTATCCTGATGAAGCCTACGAAAGAGTCAAAAAGGTCTATGCTTTCCAGGAAATCATGGATGAAGAATGGAAAAGCATTCTTGAATTTCTTACGATTGGTGGCAGTGTTTTAAAAAACTATGAAGAATTCCATAAAATTGTTATTATGGAAGATGGGCTTTACAAAGTCACTTCAAGGAAAATTGCCATGCTCCACCGGATGAACATGGGAGTTATTGTGAGTGATGCCATGCTCAAGGTAAAATTTATTTCCGGAGGCTACATCGGTATGATTGAGGAATATTTTATTTCCAGACTCAAAAAAGAAGATAAGTTTATTCTGGCTGGCCGCACGCTGGAAGTCGCGATGATTAAAGATATGACAGTGTATGTAAGAGCTGCCAAAGGAAAAGCACTTGTCCCCAGCTATCTCGGTGGAAGGCTACCGCTGAGTTCTGATCTGGGACATTTTCTGAGAGAAAAGCTGTCACATGCTTTAAATCCCAAAGCATCGGAAAAAGAATTGAAATTTCTGCATCCTTTATTAATCAATCAGCAAGAGAATTCCCATATTCCTCAAGAGAACGAATTTTTGGTGGAAATGATTAAAAACCGGGAAGGTTATCATCTTTTTATGTATCCTTTTGAAGGGCGTTTGGTACATGAAGTAATGGCTGCTTTAATTGCTTATCGCATCTCAAAACTAGCCCCTATTTCCTTTTCAATGGCTATGAATGATTATGGATTTGAACTTTTCAGTGATAAAGAAATTCCGCTTAATGAGGAGAACTTACAACAAATTTTAACCCGGGATGACCTTATGAAAGATGTTATTGCAAGTATCAATTCTGCAGAAATGGCAAGAAGGAAATTCAGGGACATTGCTGTTATTTCCGGAATGGTCATTCAAAACTATGCCGGTCAGCAGCGGTCTAATAAATCTTTACAGAGTTCGGCAGGTCTTATCTTTAAAGTATTGGAAGATTATGACCCCAATCATTTTCTGATTAAACAGGCTTATACCGAAGTTTTCAATATGCAGCTCCAGGAACAACGGCTCGTGGAAGCTTTTAAAAGAATTGAAAAATCTAAAATTATTTTGAAACACTCCCGCTCTTTTACTCCCTTAAGCTTTCCCATAAAAGTAGACAGCCTGCGACAAACGCTTTCCAGTGAAGGACTCGATGCCAGAATTAAAAGAATGCTCAAACTATCAGGTATCAGTGATAAAGATAATTGATGCTAAAAAATTACTTTTCTAGGCACTTTTAATCTCAGTTTATACTTCTATTTCAGACCTCACTTTTTCATGTTAAAATCCTTTGAAAAATATAATAATCGCCGTAACTTAGAGTATCTTCTTTGAAGAATAAAATACAAATACACAATGACAAAATTGTTCTTAGTCCGCCATGGACAGTCACTCTGGAATCTGGAAAACCGATTCACGGGATGGCAGAATATCGATATAACTGATGCTGGAATTGAAGAAGCCAAAAAAGCTGGAATTGCTTTAAAAGGGCAGAAAATAAATATTGCTTTTACCTCAGTCCTCATCAGAGCTCAACATACACTTACTATCATCCTTGACGAAATGGGAAAACCTGATATACCGGTTATCATGGATAAAGCTCTCAATGAAAGATCGTATGGGGATCTGGAAGGTCTTAACAAAGCGGAGACAGCATTAAAATACGGAGATGAGCAGGTTCATGCCTGGCGAAGATCTTATGATGTGGTACCTCCCGGTGGAGAAAGCCTTAAAGATACCTACAACAGAGTGATTCCTTATTTTGAAAAAGAAATCGTCCCCTTATTAAGGAAAGATGAAAATGTATTGATTGTTGCCCATGGAAACAGCCTCCGGGCATTAATTATGTATCTCGAAAATCTTTCTCCCGATGAAATTCTGGAAAGAGAAATCGCTACAGGAGTTCCGATTACATATATTTTCGACGAGCACTTTCATGTGAGCAGAAAAGAAAACTGACCATTATATCCGGGAAAATAGCTGATACAGATTATTATAAAATTTTTAACTTTCATCTTAAATATTCAACTCTCTGAACGTGTTTATAGCAACCAAAGATATCTCCATTCAAAACGAAACTTTTACTTTAACCAATCAACGTGCATTGTTCTGGCAAAAAGAAAAGGCATTGATTCTTTCTGATCTTCACATCGGAAAAACAGCCCATTTCCGAAAAAACGGTATTGCACTGGCCAATCATATTATGAAAAGTGATCTGGAAAGACTTTCTGCTTTGATTGAATATTTTGAGCCGGAAAAATTTATTGTGGTTGGCGATCTGCTTCATGCAGGTGATAATTCTGATGTTGATGAGTTCTGCAACTGGAGAAATCAGTATCCTCATGTACAATTTTATCTTATTGAAGGAAATCACGACCGGATTTCAGAACCTTTGGAAAAAAAGCTTTGTTTGAATTTTAAAGCGGTTTCATTGGATTTTGATTCATTTACTTTGATTCATGATTTTAATAAAAAATTACCCGGATTTCAGATTACAGGGCATATACACCCGGGAATTGTCCTGAATTCTGCCGTAAAAAGTATCAGACTTCCCTGCTTCGCTTTGACAGCAAATCAATTATTATTGCCGGCCTTCAGCGAATTTACAGGACTGGATACCAAAAATCTGCCTAAGAATAGTACATTTTTTGTGTTTACCGATGCTGAAATTTATGAGATTTAATTGAAGAGAAGGATTTTTGAAGGATATCATAATTATTAAACCTAACAGGTTTTAGAAACCTGTTAGGTTTATTTAAGTCTTATATTCTAATCAAGATGACAACAGAAATTTATCCGTTTTTATCATCCAGCCAAACTACTTTCTGCTCAGAAGAATGTTCTTTTCCAATGATATCACGATATAATTCAGGTCTTCTTGCTTTAATATATCGGTATCCTCCGGCCTGGGTAAGTTTATCAGGGGTTATCACAGCTGATTCAAAACTATTATCAAAAGAATGACATTCTGCAATGACATCTCCGAAAGGATCAATTATCATAGAACAACCATTTTTCAATTGATCATCATCCATGCCGATAGGATTTGAAAAAACAATATAAGCTGCGTTATCATAGGCTCTTGCAGGAAGCCATTTCATCAGCCAGTCTCTTCCTTTCATTCCATTAAATTCTAATCGTAACGAAGTGGGATCTGTTTCTCTGTTTTCCCAAAGCAAAGGATCAACAAAACCTGCGCCCGGCCTTGTAGAAGGCGTACACATCGTAACATGAGGCATAAAGATAATATCGGCTCCAAGAAGCTTGGTTGCTCTTACATTTTCAATAATATTGTTGTCATAGCAGATCAGAATACCACATTTCCATCCCATAATATCAAATACGCAATATTCATTACCTGGCGTAAGGTTCGGATTGATAAACGGGTGAAGTTTTCTGTATTTGGCTTTCAATCCTGTTTTATCAACACATACATAGGCCTTAAAGAGGTTATCATGTTCATCTTTTTCAAAAAGTCCTGCCAAAATGGTAATGTCATATTGTAATGCAATCTGTTGTAATTTTTGGATACTTTCTCCTTCTGGGATACGTTCAGCAATATCCAGTAACTGTTCTTTGGAAAGCTTACGGGCAAAAGTATATCCTGTAACGGAACATTCATGAAAAGCAATTACATGAGAGCCTTGAGAAGCAGCCTGTGCAGCCAGTTTTTCTATCACAGAAAGATTATAGGCCTTATCTCCACTTTTGTTTTCAAATTGTGCGGTTGAAATTTTAATATTCATTGTTTTTTTCAGCAAAACTACAGTACAGCCATCCTGAAAAATTGTACAAATCCGACATTTTGATCTATAACTCAATAAAATTAACTGCCATTTTATTTTCAGTCTTTACATATTGTTTTGGAGTAAGTCCTACATTATTTTTAAAATCTCTGATTAAATGAGATTGATCTGCATATCCTGCCAGATAGGAAGAAGTAGTCATACTTTCAACGTTTTTGTTTTTATTCAAAAGACTTAAAAAGTAATGCAAACGGATAATAGTACTGTACTTTTTAGGAGAAATGCCCATAAAACCCTGAAATTTCCGCTCTAAATGACGTTCAGAATAGCCTGTAAATTTCTCAAGCTCGTTCGATGAAATACTTCCTTTATTGTGAAGAATATACTGCTGTACAGCAATTATAAACTGATAATCTGTATTAAATTCTTTAGATAACAGTTTTGAAAAGTAGGTATTTAAATGATCAATAATAAGTAATGGATTAATACTATTGAAAAGCATTTCCTGAAAAGGTCGGAATTTATCAGCCAAAACATCTTCAACAGAAATAATCTGATTGTTAATTTCTTTAGCGGAAGCTTTCAGAAGAATATTTAAAAAATATGGTTGAAAAACCACAGCAATCAGAGAAAATCTCCCTTTTGAATAAAAGTCTTTGTAGCTGCTCAATGTTCCGTAAAAAAAAGAAAGAGGCATTTGATTCCCCAAAATATCAGCATACAAATTCATGTCACCGGACAAAATAAGCCCCGTACTCCCATCTGTAAACAACCTCATACTCCTGATATCCTTTTGGGTGTTTTCCAAAAAAAGATAGTGCCTGATGAAAGGTGAGAGATGTTTGGGAGGCGAAATTTGCATAGTTCAAATTTACATAAAAATTTAAGTACTGGAGATCGTAGTGGAAAAATGTAAACTTGAATGTTTTTAATAAAAAATTAAACATAGATACCACACTTTATTCCCTTTTGGTCGGGTATTTGAATGTTTTAATGAATATTATTAGGTTTTACAAGATATTGTAATTCCTAGTATATTTTTTAAAATCATCAAACAATCACTAAAATAATATAGTATGTCAACACAAAATCTTACCCATCTGGAAGCGATTAAAAAGATCCAGGAATTATCGGAGAAAGCGAGAATATGTATGTTTTGCACAGAGCTGGAAACTGTTCCTGTGAATAGCCGGCCGATGTCATTGCAGGAAACGGACGATAGTGGCAATCTCTGGTTTATAAGCAGTGGAACCAGCAATAAGAACTTTGAAATCAAGGAAGACCGCAGAGTACAGTTATTTTTTATGAATAATGGCGATGCTCAGTATCTTTCCGTCTACGGAACAGCCTCGGTGTACAAGGATAAAGCTACAATTGAAGAAAAATGGTCTCCTTTGGCCAAAGCATGGTTTGATGGAAAAGACGATCCAAATGTTACCATTATCCGTGTAGAACCTGTAGAAACCTATTACTGGGATACCAAAGCCGGAAAGCTGGTGAGTCTGTTCAACTTTGTAGCTTCTGCTATTACAGGTCATAAAACAGATAATTCAGACGGCGTTGAAGGCAATGCAACCATTTAAATAAATGAGACAATTCATTAACCTGTGCTCTAACTTATAAAAAGAGGTTGTATCAAAGATCAACAATTTGACTTTTGATACAACCTCTTTACAAGATTAAAATTATTATTTCCTAACATCTTCCAGAGATGCTCCAAAGTTAATATGAAGTACATTTCCACCTGGAGTTACCAGAGCAGGTACAGACTTCACTCCTGCACGCTCTGCTTCATTGATTTTACTTTTTTCATTCCCTAAATGGATAATTTCTACATTTTCTGAACCAATAAGGTTAACAATATCATGCTCTGCACTGATGCAAACGGGGCATCCGGCATGATAAAAAATTGATTTTTTCATAGTATACTAATTAACAAGTGTTTTCATTATTCTTTTTAATTCTTCAACCTCCTTTTCCTGAAGAGGTTTAAGCGGACTTCGTAAGTTTCCACCCTCTTCACCTAAAATATGAAGTCCGGCCTTGACTGCCCTTGGCAACCCCTTATTGACAATAAATTTCAGGAGGTCAAATTGCTGGTAGAAAGCCTCTTTTGCCTTCTCAAGATTTCCTTCCTCAACAGCATGATAGAGTCTGTTGTTAAGCTCCGGAATAAGATTAGGAGCAGCCGTACACCAACCTCTCGCCCCAGCTGAAAAAGCAGCCAGCGCCAAAGGATTGGAACCATTATAAAATGCTACTTCTTCTCCCAATTCTCTTCTCAGATAATGCATTCTCTGAACATCACCCGAACTTTCCTTAATCATTGTAACATTCGGAATCTCCAATAATCTCTTTAACAATGCCGGAGACATATCTACACCACTGGTCGCCGGATTGTTATAAGCCATAATCGGAATTGAAATTTTACTGGCAACAGCATCATAATGAGCAACAATTTCATCGTCAGTAAGCTTCCAGTAGCTCATAGGAATAATCATCACGGCATCAGCGCCTGCTTTTTCAGCAAACCGGGCATGATGAATCGTTTTTTCTGTAGTGAGATTAGAAACGCCTACCAGAGTTGGTATTCTGCCTTTTACCTGTTGTATCGTAGCCTCAGTAATCGCTTCCTTTTCATCATCAGACAGATAAGGCATTACGCCTGTACTTCCCAGAGGTGCAATTCCGTGACTGCCGGAAGTAATCAGTCTTTCGACCAGCTTTTTAAAAAGTGGAATATCTACTTTTTCATTTTCATCAAAAGGCGTAATGGGATAAGCGATAATCCCTTTAAACGGTACATCTTTCATGTTGATTTTTTTAATTAAAAATAATTTATACCTGATTTAAAGATCTCTGCCCTCTTCTTCTCTCAAAGCAACTCCTAAATTCTGTAGCTGAGGAGCATTTTCACAGGCAATATACTTGGCAGGTTCTGTATCGCTCAGGTTTTGGTGCTTATGCCATGCCCATGACGGAATGTAAACGGCATCTCCGGCCTCCCAATGTACTCTTTCATCCTCTACTTCCGTCCAGCCTTTTCCTTCGATGACGAATAAAACGGTTTCGTAGGTGTGGCGGTGTCTGTTCGTTTGCTGTCCTGGCAGTAGTCCACCAATAGTCATACTTACATTTTTGCTCGGAAGATCTACAAAGAAAACCGGATGTTTCCTTTCTGTTGAAAATTGATTGTGTTCACCTGCATTTTCTACATTCTTGTGAATTAAATGGCTTGGTTTTGCATACTTTGGTCTTGCAAACGTTTCGTGGAAATCTTTTGAACTGAACTCTTTTTTGTCCATGACTTTAAAATTTTATTGGTTTTGTGCTTTATTGCATGACAAAATTATTTTATATTTGGACTGTTTTAATGATTCAGTTTTTATATAAATAGATAGTCCAGATGCTTCGACCTTGGAAATTAGAATTTGAAATTGATAAAAAGCTTGACAAAGCAATTTATTTACAGATTGCAGATACCATTATTGCTGATATTCGTTCAGGCAGATTGAAACCCGGAGATGCGCTCCCCGGCAGCAGAAACCTGGCGACTATGCTTACAATTAACAGAAATACTGTTGTAGAAGCATATCAGGTTCTGATCAATGAAGAATGGGTGATTTCCAAAGAACGTAAAGGAATTTTTGTTTCTGATCAACTTCCTGCTCTTCATAAAAAAAGAACAAATCATACTAAGGACGCTCAGGATCAATCAATCCTTCCAAACAGTGCTTTAATTAATTTTGATGATGGTCATCCTGACAGTAAAATTGCTCCTGTAACGGAATTGGCCAGAGCATACCGGCAGATTTTCAGCATAAAAGCCAAATGGCAGATGATGGGTTATGCAGATGAACACGGTGATATTGAATTCAGGAAAATGATTTCCCGGATGTTGAATCATCAACGGGGAATGCAGATTCATGAAAATGAAATCTCCATTACAAGAGGAAGTCAGATGGGAATGTTTTTAACAGCTCAAAGTCTTTTGAGTTCAGGAGATTATATAATTGTGGAAGATCCGGGCTATCAACCGGCATGGCAGGCTTTTGAATATGCAGGCGCACAGCTTTTGCCTGTTCCGGTAGATCAGGACGGAATTAATGTTGAAGAAATTGAAAAGCTTTTGCATCAACATCAAAACATTAAAGCTATTTACATTACTCCTCACCGGCAATATCCTACCACAGTTACTTTAAGTTTGTCCAAAAGGTTAAGATTGATCGAACTGTGTAATCAACATCACATAACCATTATCGAAGATGATTACGACAATGAATTTCATTTTGGATACCGTCCTATTTTACCCATTTCAAGCTTTCCGGAGCTCAATAATTATGTGTATATAGGAACATTAAGCAAAGTAGTTGCACCAGCTCTTAGAATTGGCTATCTGGCAACTAAGAACCAGGAATTACTCAAAAAAATTGGAAGTCTGAGAAAGATTATCGATGTACATGGAGATGTAATTATGGAACAGGCAGTTTTGCAACTGATTAAAGAAGGTGCAGTAAAAAAACACATCAAAAAAGCAACAGTTCATTATAAAAACAAAAGAGACTTTGTATTTGAACTTTTAAAAAAGAATTTCAAAGATATTGCTGATTTTACTTTGCCTGAAGGTGGTCTCGCTTTTTGGATAGTTCCAAAAACCAGATTAGACTGGAATAAAGCCACAACTTTACTGCTTGAAAAAAATATTAAAATTATTCATCCCAGTCAGTACAGCCGGAATGAGGTTAATGGATTCAGACTTAGCTACGGAGCTCTTTCGGAAGAACAACTGGAACAAAGTATACCGATTATTGCTGAAGTCTTTTCGCGGCTTTGTTAATGTAAGTCCTCGCTAATTATGTATTTCTTCTCCTGCAAATTTTAGAAATGCTCGCAGATTTGGCAGATAATGCAGATTCTATTTCGTATTTAATCATTTATATATTTTTCACTCAATCATCTGCGAAATCAGCAAGATCTGCGAGAGATTTATTACCACTCCCACAGATCTTATAGTTAAATTTAAAAGTGCTCGCAGATTATGCTGATTTCGCAGATTTTACTTTACACAGGATGATTTGTAGGGTTTTACCAATAATCATCTGCGAAATCAGCAAGATCTGCGAGAGATTTATTACCACTCCCACAGATCTTATTTGTTTGTTGTAAAGTTACTCAACTTCAAAAACAGCCTGGATCTCCACCGAAGAATTCACAGGAATAGAAGATGCCCCAAACGTTGCTCTTGCGTGCTTTCCTTTGTCTCCAAAGACTTCAACAGTCAGATCAGAAGCAATATTCATCAGATCAGCATGTTCGGTATAATCATCTTTCGTATTGAAAATTCCCGTTAACTGTACGCATTGCTTAACTTTTCCCAGGTCGCCTCCCACAGCTTCTTTCAGGACAGATAAAACATTAAGCATCGTTACTTTTGTAGCGTCTTTTACCTGCTGTTCATTCACTTCAACGCCTAGTTTCCCCGGATTAAGTATTTTTCCATCTTTCAAAGCCACCTGATTGATGAATACAAGATTTCCAGAACGGACAAACGGTTTATAGTTACCGGCCGGCTTTGGAACCTGCGGAAGAACAATATTTTTTTGTTTTAAAATGTCATTAAAATTCTGTTGATTCTCAACCACAGGAATTCCCTTTTTAGAGTGGGTATCTTTTAAAGCAAACGCTACTTTTGCAAAATGCTGTCCCTGAAGCTCTGCCAGACGTCTTTCTCCTTTGGTAGGTCTTTCCACATCTTTTAAAGAAGCCATACTAGTTACTCCGAGAACTGTGTTTCCTTGTGGAATCGATTTATTAAGTTCTTCTGTCCCTCTTATCCCGTTAGAAACCAATACCATTCCGTGTACGGCAAGGCTGTTCCAGAAGGCCTGAAGTGCCAGTTCTTTTCCGGCTCCGCTTCCTGCAGACATGAAAACCGTTGCAGGAACTCCCTCCAATCCATGGTTCGTCCAAAGCTGAACGGTTTTTGATAAAAATTCGCTCATTCCGGTGCTGATATTTCCGCAATAAACAGGTGACCCAAAGGCTATCCCGTCATAAGACGTAAGCTCGTCTACCGTAGCTACAGGCAGATCTTTGAGAGCAGGATTTTGAGATGCTTTAACCAGCTTGATATAGGAATTAGCATTGTTTTCACTTTCAATTCCTTTAGCAATTTCCTTGGCCAGTTCGTAGGTTCCACCATTGTCTGAATGGATAAGAACCAATATTTTAGCTTTATTTTGTGCCATGATGTTGGTGGTATTTAACAGTAAAAATAAAATAAAAAAAGAACATAGTTTTTTCATTCTGAATAAGATATAAGTTGATATTTTTTGTTTAATGTATGATAAAAAAGCAATGAATGAAATTATCTATTACATTGATGTTACAAAATTAGTATTGTCGTTTTTATTAAATTTGCCAAAAAATATATACAAAACGACAATATGAAATGTGGCCTGACTGAAGAAAAGCAGAACCTGTTTGTAGACACGATTGAAAAAGAAGCTTACGTATGGCGTGAAAACAACTGGAAACATGACGATTACGAGCATGTACATCAACGTGCTCAACTCACTTTTGTGGAAGACGGTTATCAGTACTTTCATATTGACCAGAGAATTTATCTGGTTCCTCAGCATCATGTGATCTGGATTCCTTCCGGAAAAGCGCATAAAATAACGTCAGAAGCAAAAACGGTAAACCTGATGCTTTTTTTATTCAAATCGGTTTTTGAAGATGATTTTTACCGGAATGTTCACGTTTTTTCGGTTCCTCCTGTTCTCAAAGAAATGTTGCTGTATGCTTCAAAGTGGAATAAATCCCTCATTGAGAATGAAGAACAGGATATTTTTTTCAAAGCGATTTTGAAAAGTCTTCCCAATTTCTGCAAAGAAAGCAACAGACTGGAAATCCCCGTCCCCGCAGACACCAGATTGATTCCCGTTTGCCAGGATATCAATTCTAATTTTAAATATAATCTGGACATTGATTCCTTAGCCGAAAAGGCACAAATGTCTGTGAGAAGTCTACAGAGAACGTTCAAAAATGAAACGGGAATTACCCTGCAAAAATATCATCAATTGACCAGAATTCTAAAAAGTATTGAGCTGATAGATGCTCAACAATATACTTTAAGTGAAGTAGCTTATAAAGTGGGCTATCAAAGTCTTTCAGCATTTACTTCATCCTATTTTACGGTCATGAAAACCAAGCCAAGATTAAATAAGAATCAAGCTGTTTCATGATAAATAGTGATGCTAATTTCCTCTGTTTTTATTTTAAAATTAAAAACCTGTTCAACTCACTTTTAAAGCATCCTAAAATAAATTCCGTGTAATATAGCTGAGCATTGAGGGCTTGTGTTTTGGGATGCAATTCCAGCTTTTTAGTAAGGATAATTTCGCCTTTGTATGAAAATGAGAAATAGGCAAAAATTTTATATCCGGAATTTCGGATCGGAGTACAGTATCCTGTAGTTGCGATGGACCAATCAGATTCATACAACTTGGCCACCTTTAATGCCATTGTTTCTGCGATATCTGAGGAGACACAATCATATTCTTCAGCTTCCAGTCTATTAACCTTTAGCAATCTCACTTTTTCCGGTAAGGTATAGGTCGTCATTCCGCCTTTGTAAAATAAAGAAGCATTCGGCATTTGCGAAAAGGCCAGCTGTAAGCATCCTGATGTAACGCTTTCGGCCATTGAAATAGTTTCGCCGGTGGTCATCAGTGATTGACTTATATATTCGAGAAGATTTTTTTGAAATTCCATAACTTTAAATTTAAAATCAATTAATATAAAACTGAAAATCAGAACGATAGTCTGATTGAAAAGCTGCTGAATAAACATAAACAGCAGCTTTTATATTGGTGGTGTAAAGGATATTTTGTTTTTGTGACTAAGTGTTTCTCTCCGTTTCAAGATCCCAGACTCTGTGCTTTTCTATAGCACTGATAAATTTATCCCCTGGAGTGGCATCTTCCCATGTAATGATCGCTGGATCATCATGTTTTTTGGTGGCAACATTACTGTTGTGATACAGATCTTCTGTATCGGTACCAAAGTAAATAGCTTTACAATGTTTATAGGCCTCATTAATAAAATGCAGCACAAGATGCCTGTTTTCAGGAACCATCAGTTCTTTCACAGCTTGTTTCCCGGAACCTATAAAAAGGGCATCAAAACATACGCTGGCTGTACTTGTAAGTGAATGTTTTGGGGTAAGCTCCGATCCGTCATCGGCTTTTACTTTAGCAAGACTTGGCGCAATTAATTCAACTTTTGCTCCATTTTGCTCAATTGTCTTTTTCAGCTGATTGATAGCTTTGGCATCACATCCGTTAGCTATGATAAACCCTATCTTTCGGCTTTTAATTGTATTCTTAACTGTATTTTGCATACTGAGTGTATCAGAAGCCTTGGTTTTAGGCTCTTTCTCTTCACTTTGAAGTTCTGCCTTATTGCTGTCTGCAGGGAGACTCTGATTAGGCCATTTCAGCTTTTTAACTTGAACTCCCAGTTTCTCGGCTACCTTCGATGCCAGAGAATTATTGATGAAGGCCAGCTGTCCTACTACCCTTTCTCTTACTTCAGGAATGGTCACTTTTGACAATTCAAAAACCAATGCGTTCTGAAGATGTTGTTTTTCAGGATTAGATTGGCTGTTGTAGAATAATTTAGCCTGAGAATAATGATCTACAAAGCTTTTACTTCTTTCTCTGATCTTTGCGCCGGAGACCCTTTCCTGATGAGAAGTAAAACCGCCTTCAGACATCATTGCCTGGAAAGGGCATCCACCCCCTGTTGAATTGGGATCATAGCTGCTTTTACCTTTTACAATCTGCTGCCTCATATGACCGTCCCGCTGATTATTATGAACGGTATTAACAGACCTGTTAATAGGAATTTCATGAAAATTCGGGGATCCTAATCTTGATAATTGAGTATCTGTGTAAGAAAACAATCTTCCCTGTAACAATGGATCATTGGAAAAATCAATCCCTGGAACAATATGTCCAGGATGAAAGGCCACCTGCTCTGTTTCTGCAAAAAAGTTATCAGGATTTCTGGTCAAGGTTAATGTTCCTACAATTTCTACGGGAACTTCATCTTCGGGAACCAATTTTGTAGGATCCAGGAGATCAAAATCGAATTGATGCTCATCTTCTTCAGGAATCAGCTGTACTCCGAAATCCCACTCGGGATAATCTCCGTTTTCAATAGCTTCCCAAAGGTCTCTTTTATGAAAATCGGAATCCACACCTGAAATAGCCTGCGCTTCGTTCCAGGCTACGGAATGTACTCCTAATTTAGGCTTAAAGTGGAATTTCACAAAATGTGCCTTTCCTTCTTCATTAATGAATTTATAAGAATGTACTCCAAATCCCTCCATCATCCTCAAACTTCGTGGAATAGCCCTGTCGCTCATCAGCCACATAATCATATGCATACTTTCAGGCATCAGTGAGATAAAATCCCAGAAGGTATCGTGTGCAGAAGCAGCCTGCGGTATTTCGTTATCCGGTTCAGGTTTTACAGCATGCACAAGATCCGGGAATTTCATGGCATCCTGAATAAAAAATACAGGCATATTATTACCAACCAGGTCATAATTACCTTCTTCCGTATAAAATTTTATAGCAAAACCTCGTACATCCCTTGCAAGATCGGTGCTTCCCTTACTTCCGGCAACGGTTGAAAATCTTACAAAAACAGGAGTTTCTTTATCCACTTGTGTTAGAAATCCGGCTTTTGTATATTCTGCAAGGTTTTTATGGAGTTTAAAAATGCCGTGCGCGCCGGAACCACGTGCATGGACAACTCTTTCAGGGATTCGTTCATGATCAAAATGCGTAATTTTTTCCCTAAGAATAAAATCTTCCAGTAATGAAGGCCCCCTTTCACCGGCTTTTAAGGAATCTTGATTATTATTAATCTTTAGTCCCTGATTCGTAGTTAATTTTTCATTGTCATTAGAAGTGGTGTGCAATTTCAGTTGATCAGCCTTTTCATTGTTTTGTTTGTTAGTTTTCATAATTTCTATTCTTTTAGTGGTTGGTGTATTGTAAAGCAATTAATAAGGCGTTTTAATAAACAAATTATTCAGTTTTACCGTTTTCCAGAACATGGAGTATTCTTGTAATATATTCTTCTTCTTTCAGTACTTTGTAATAAGCTGTTTTCGCATATAAAGTGAAAGAAGGTGATTCAAACCGTATTTCAGTATCCATTTCACTGATTTCTTTGGTATTATTGGTGTGAAAATCCCTGATATGAAGGATATATTCATTCATATAGGTATCAATCACTTTCTTGAGGATTTCACATTTTGCATTGTTTTTGATCTTTTCCAGAGATTTAATCAGGAAAGCAGTAACTCCGTAAGAGTTAATAATAACCGGAAATAAAGATTCATTCTCCAGCATATTATTTTTACCGCTCAATGCTGAATGTTGCAAAGTTTCATTTTCAAATATCATATATTAAAGGTTATTAGTTAGCAGATGCTTTTAAGTACTGTTCAAAATAATGGAGATCGTCCTTATCCTTGATAGAAAGGTGAAACATGATCTGTTCCGGCTTTTTTGACCCAATACTATTAAAACAGTCGAAATGAGCAATAAGTGCCTGAATGTTGTCAATATCAATATCTTTCAGGATAATGAATAATAAAAAGATATTTTCTTTTATTTCTTTGGCGTAAATCGCCGCTCCGTTTTCAAACCATTTACCATCATTTGCAACTTTTATAAAGTCCTTATGCTTCAGGGTTCTTATTATTTTTTGACAGTCCATATATTTTGATTTCAAGATTAAATAAGCCCTACAGAACAAGCTATTAGGGTTTATTGTAAGGAGAGTTTAGCCTTCTTATTCTACAGCCTATTCCGATTATATAGTTATGATCTGAAGTTTTTATCTGATATTTCAGAACGAGTTTCTTTTTAGTACATAAGAAACATTACTGATAATTAAGAAGTTAAAGATATGTTTAAATAAATCACTTTTTTATGATCTGAGTCATGTTAACAACCGGTAACTCCACTATTTCTATATGAAGTCCTGATTTCAAAAATTCCGCCGATAATTTTTTTCACAAAAGACAAAACCCGTCTACTATGAAGTAAAACGGGTTTTAAAATTTATTATGGGTACAATTGGTGTTTTTTATCTTTTCATTTTTAAATAATTTGAGATGATCCTTGATTACTTATTTCGCAAATTTCTTTGTTCCTACAACGCACAAAATAACACCGACAGTAACGCCTAGCATGCCCATGCTTACCTGTTCATGAAGAAGATAAGCAGCAAGCGCCAACCCAAAGAAAGGCTGTAATAGCTGAAGTTGTCCTACAGAAGTAATTCCGCCTTGCGCTAATCCTTTATACCAGAAAATAAATCCGATAAACATGCTAAAAAGTGAAATATATCCTAACCCGAACCACCCTTTAAAGCTTACGGTTTCGAGGTTGATTGGAAAATAAATAAAAAATAGGGGCAACATAATTGGTAAAGAGATCACAAGAGCCCATGAAATAACCTGCCATCCGCCAAGTGTTTTTGAAAGTTTCGCTCCTTCAGCATAGCCAAGTCCGCATAAAATAACAGCCAAAAGCATCAGAACGTCACCGATTGGCGAAGCCGAAATACCTTGAGAATAAGCGTAACCAATGACCAAAAGACTTCCAATCACAGAAAAGAACCAAAATACAGGATGCGGTCTTTCTCCTCCACGAAGGACTCCGAAAATAGCAGTAGCTAAAGGGAGCATTCCCAAAAATACAATGGAATGTGCGGAAGTAAGATACTGCAATGCTAATGATGACAGCAACGGAAATCCTATAACACAGCCAATCGCCACCAACACCAATGAAAAGAGCTGGTTTTTGACAGGACGCTTCTCTTTATAAATTAGTAAAACCGATAGCGCCAGTATTCCGGCAATAACGGCCCTTGCAATCGTTACAAAGATGGGATCCATTTCCATGACCGCCAATTTGGTGGCCGGCATTGAACCGCTAAAGAGCAAAACCCCTATAAATCCATTGATCCATCCGCTAACTGCCTGATCTTTTGAAATTGTATTTGTCATCATTTTTTAAAGTTTTAATTCTATGGAGCAAAATTAGAAAGGATAAATAGATAAACACAGTATCAGTTTTGTATATTTGCATGAGCACAGTTTAAAAAAATGAGTAAAGAATTTTTATACACAGATATTGCGGGAGGTATTGCCTCTCAGATCAGAAACGGAGTTTTAAAGGCCGGAGATAAACTTCCGTCCGTAAGGATGCTATGTCAGGAACATCAGGTCAGTATGAACACGGCCAAACGTGTTTTTCTGGAACTTGAATCCCTTTCTTTAGTTGAATCAAAGCCGCAATCCGGCTATTTTGTAAGTCAGTTATTGTCTGCAAAACTTCCGCTGCCTGAAGTGAGCCGCCCCTCACTCATGGCCAATAATGATGAGCCCAATGAGCTGATCAGTAAAGTGTATGAAAATATGGGCCGAAATGACCTTACCTTTTTTTCGATCGGAATACCGTCCGGCGACCTTTTGCCACAGGCAAAATTGAAAAAAGAAATTGTACATGCCATCCGCGAATTGAAAGAAGGCGGAACGGAATATGAAGAACTTCAGGGCAATCTTAAATTAAGAAGAATGATCGCAGTACGTTCCTTACAATGGGGCGGAAACCTGAATGAAAATGATCTCGTAACCACCAACGGAGGAATGAATGCGCTGTCATTCTGTCTGATGGCTTTAGGAAAACCGGGCGACACCATTGCTATTGAAAGCCCTTGTTATCCTGGGATTTTGCAGCTGGCCAACGGATTAGGATTAAAAGTACTGGAAATTCCGACCCACCCTACTACCGGAATAGAAATTGAAGATCTGAAAAAGGTAATTCCTAAAATAGACCTGTGTCTGTTAATTCCAAACTTTAACTCTCCTTTGGGAAGCTGTATGCCTGATGAAAACAAAAAAGAGATTGTAAAAATTTTATCAGAAAATAATATCCCTTTGATTGAAGATGATGTGTATGGGGATCTTTACTTTGGGTCTTCACGTCCGAAATGCTGTAAATCGTATGACAAAGACGGAAGTGTATTATATTGCAGCTCGATATCAAAAACTTTGGCTCCGGGCTATCGTGTAGGATGGATTGCTCCCGGGAAATATAAAGACAAGATTATGAAATTAAAACTCCTTCACTCAACTTCCTCAATTTCGATTGTGAATGAAGCCGTAGCCAATTTCCTGAAGTCAGGAAGATATGAGAAACATCTTCATCAACTCCGTAAAACATTACAAAGCAATTATCAAAATTACGTGCAAACCATTGCAGAATCTTTTCCGGAAGGAACGAAAATAAGTCGTCCGCAAGGAGGACTATCACTGTGGATAGAGTTTGATAAAAAAATCCGCACTACTGAGCTGTATGATCTGGCAATCAAACAAAATATCAGTATTGCTCCCGGAAGGATGTTTACCCTCCAGGAGCAGTTTGAAAATTGTATGAGGCTTTGTATTGGTCTTCCATGGACGGAAAATATCCAGACAAAACTCAGACAAATTGGTAATCTTGCTAAAAAGATTTGATTATTATTTGTTATCCGGAACGAAATTTTTCCTTGCTAGCTCCTTTCTTACACGGCTTAAACTCTCAGGAGTAATGCCCAGGTAAGAAGCTATCATCCATTGCGGAACTCTCAGCAATAAATCCGGATACATTTTAATGAACTTCATGTATCTTTCCTCTGCCGTCTCACCCAACAAGGAATTGATCCTGTTCTGAAGGCTTCGGATGTGTTTCTGAAGCAAGAAGTCACTGCGTTCAATACTGTTCGGAAACTGTTCTACTAATTTATTGAAGAAGTCCGGATGTAGAAACAGAATTTCAGAGTCTTCCACCGCTTCTATATAATAAATAGATTTTTCGTTAAAATAAAGACTGCTCCGGTCGGAAATCAGCCAGCTTTCAGGGGCAAACTGTATAATGTGTTCTTTTCCGTTTTTATCAATGGAATACATCTTTAAAAGCCCTTTCTCAACAAAGAATATATGCCGGCATATTTCTCCATACTGAAGAAGAAACTGATTTTTAGGAATTTTCTTTACTTCATAATGCAGGCTGCAGGTATTCACACTTTGAAGCGGAACATTTAAAACTTTAGCTAAATAATTATTAATATTCTTCATTATACTATCTGGCTTAAAGTAATATCCTCGTGCGAAGCACTGTTAACGGCCTTTCCGTTCTCGATGACAATCAACTGCGGGCTTTCATGTCTTACTTCCAGATCTGCCGCAATTTTACTTGAAAGAGGTCTGTATGCCAATAAATCAAGGAAGTATAAATTTACCTCCGGATGTAAGTTTTCAACTTCTTTTTCAAAATTTCTCAGCACAGTTTTGCTGATGAAACAACTTGTTGAATGCTTAAATATAGCTATTTTATGGTGGTAAGAATTCTCAATGGCTTTGGCCAGATCTTCTTCAGATTCTATCTTTTTCCAGAAAGATTTTTGATCAGGGGCATCGCTCTTTCCGCCGAATATTTTTTCAAAAAAACTCATACATTAAATTGTTTTAAATGATGATCAAGATGTTTATACTCTAAAAACTCCCAGTCTTTTTCAGTCATAGTTCCGAATAATCTGTGATGATCCGGCAGCGTTTTATTTTGACAGGCTGCCCGGAATTCCTCCAGCGTCTTCAGCAGATTGGTTTTTGATTCATCAAAATCACACTCAAAATTAACGATTAGTTTTTGAAAAGTAGGCATGTTTCTGGGAATTCCGTTATTGAAAACATACATTTCTACTTTGGTGATCACTCCTATCGTTTTAAAAACAGGATTAATGGGTGGAAGTTCTATTTTTTTTAATGCCACCTGAAGTACAAGATCACAATGCCTTAGCATTTGACTTACATCCATTTGACCCCACTTTTTTGGAGAGTCTTTGGTAAGTTTGGAAATTCTGTTTGTAATTTCCTGAAAATAGATCGGATTTTTAAAACTCTTTTTTACCAACCCTTTTCTTTCTTCAGATTCTCAATATGGGCAAAATGGTGATTACAATGCCAGGCGTATAAAGCAAGACTGTTTCTGAGATCGTAATTCCTGTTGTGCTCCGGATGATGAAATGTTCTTTCAAATTGTTTATTGGTAAGGCTCTTGAGAAGCGTTACCCATCTTTGATGTGTCCCTTTCAACATTCTCATCGCCGGTTTCACAGGCATATGAAAACTATCCTGAAGCTCAGCCCACTTGGCTTCATCATAAGGTTTAATGGTTGGATTATCTTCTGTAAGTGCCAGTTTAAAACGAATAAAACTATTCATATGGCTGTCCGATAGATGATTGACAAGCTGTCTGACCGTCCATCCTCCTTCCCGATAAGGAGTATCCAGCTGATCATCCGTAAAATGTTCAATGAGATTTTTTAATCTGCCGGGAAAATCTTTAATGACCTTAATATAGGTATCTAAGGTAGTATCACAGATATTTTCGGGAGCCTCAAATTGTCCTATCGGAAATTTCTTGTTCTCTAAATCACTCATTGTTCAGGTTTTAATTTTTAAATATTACTAATTTGTCCTCTAATTCAACTTTGAAAGAGTTTTTCAAAATTAGGTTTGTAAATTTATCAAAATTAACCAAATATGAATGTGAAAAAAGCGTTAATTATACAACTGCCATTCAAAATAAAAAAGCTTCAATCCTATAGAATCGAAGCTTTCTTTATTTTAATTATTGTTTAATAACCATGCAGATCAATACCTTCTGTTCTTTGTAAGGCTACTTTTCTACCCATTTTCTTTTGAATCACTCTGAAATGCTGTAATTCATCATCCGTTAAAATACTAATGGCAGTTCCTTTTTCGTTGGCACGACCTGTTCTTCCGATACGATGAATATAATCTAAAGGTGAACGTGGCAGTTCGTAATTGATGACACAAGGTAAAGACTCAATATGAATTCCCCGGCCAATTAAGTCTGTAGCCACCAAAATCTGAGCTCCATCTACTTTAAATTCCTCTAAATTATTTCTACGGGCACCCTGTGACTTCTGACTGTGGATAGCCACTGCTTTAATTTTATTCTTTTTAAGTTTTTCAACCAGATTATCTGCAGATCTTGTAGATGAAACAAAAACCAACGCTTTTTCAACTTTCTTTTCCTTAATTAAATACCGTAAAAAAGGTCCTTTATTTTCCGGAGAAACATGATACGCCAACTGCTCGATATTATCAATTTCAACTTCTTCTTTTTTAATTTCGATAATGGTAGGATTGATGGATAAACGCTCCTTCATTTCAGAAACTTTATCATTTAAAGTCGCTGAGAATAAAATGGTTTGTTTTACAACCGGCATAAGCGCAAAAAGCTTATTCATTTCTTCACCAAAGCCTAACTGAAACATCTTATCTGCTTCATCAATAACCAAATGCTTAATTCCTGAAATACTCAATGCATTATGATCAATTAAGTCTAATAAACGCCCCGGGGTTGCAATAAGAACTTCCACTCCAAACATTCCTTTCATTTGTGGATTGATGGAAACACCGCCATAAACTGCCATTGTACGAACTTCACGCTTTAAATTCTCTGTAAAAGCCCTGAAAACCTCATCAATCTGAATCGCTAATTCACGTGTCGGAACCAATATTAAAACCTCTACATTACGATCTTTTTTAACTTCTGCATTCTGCAATTTTTCTAAAATCGGCATCACAAAACAAGCCGTCTTTCCGGAACCCGTCTGCGCAATTCCCATCAGATCTTTTCCTTGCAAAATAACAGGAACAGCCTGCTCCTGAATTGGGAACGGTTTTAAATACCCCAATTTATTAACAGATCGAATAATATTGTGTGATAATCCTAAAGATTCAAATGACATAAAATACTTATTTCCTGCAAAGATACGCTTTTGAGATGTAAAAGACCGGAAGTCGTTATATCAGTAAAAGCAACTTTTCAGCTTCATGCTTCGCTACTCCATCCTTTTAACTTTTTATTGCCGATTTGTCCGATAATTTTATTTTGGACAAATTTTTGTGGATTAGTTTTGTAAATTTATCAAAAATTCGAGAATTGAAAATATGAAAAAAGCGTTAATAATAGTCGATGTACAGAATGATTTTTGTGAAGGAGGAGCACTTGCCGTTCCGGGATCTAATGAAATCATCCCTTATATTAATCTCCTGATGGAAGAAAATGAATATGACCAAATCGTTTTAACACAAGACTGGCACCCGGTGGGACACAAAAGCTTCGCAAGCAGTAATGGCAGAAATGTTGGCGAAAGCATTATTTTAAATGGAGTTCCTCAGTTTATGTGGCCGGATCATTGTATTCAGGGTACTTTTGGGGCAGAGTTTCACAAAGACTTAAACCGGGATAAAGTAACTCATGTTATTCAAAAAGGAAAAAATCTTGAAATCGACAGCTACAGTGGCTTCCAGGATAATAATCACTTTATGAAAACCGGCCTGGATGATTTCTTGAAATATCACGATATTCAATTGGTGGAAATAGCGGGATTAGCAATGGATTATTGTGTAAAGTTTACCGCACAAGATGCTGTATCCAACGGATATATCACCTGTCTTCATTTCAACGGAACCCGTGCTGTAAATGTAAAACCGGACAATGGTAGGGACGCAATCTATGAAATGATTGAAAAAGGGGTAACGGTACTGGGATAAAAAATATAAATGATAAATGACCTTTGATAATCGATGAGAGGAACACCTGCCATCAAATTATCATTTTTTATTTAAAATATAAATTAAAGCGCGGATTTTTCTGCGCTTTTCTTTTTTAACAGATCTGTAATTAACTTTTCAAACTTAAAAAAACAAAAGACGCTGAAATAAATCAACGCCTTTATATTCTTTACTTAAAATCAGCTTTTGAAAGAATGAAATAAATTACTAACCCGAACCTAAAAGTTCATTATTTGCAATTTTTCATTCGTTATTTTAAAGCATTTTAAGATTGTTAACTTCCAGTTCTGTAAGGATTCTCCAGTGTCCTCTCTTGATGTTCTTCTTCGTTAATCCGGCAAACATTACTCGGTCTAAAGAGTCTACTTCGTATCCTAATCTTTGGAATATTCTTCTGATCACACGGTTCCATCCGATATGAATTTCAATTCCGATCTCATTCTTAGGTTTTCCTTCGATATATGAAATCTGATCCACAACCGCTACTCCTTCATCAAGACGAATACCTTCTGCTATAAGACGTAAATCTTCAGCGGTAAGCTTCTTATCCAGCGTTACATGATAAATCTTTTTAGCATCAAAAGATGGATGCGTAAGCTTTTTCGTCATGTGTCCGTCATTGGTTAACAAAATAACCCCTGTCGTTGAACGATCAAGTCTTCCAACCGGGAAAAGTCTGTATGGAGAAGCATTTGCTACAAGATCCATTACCGTTTTTCTGGCTTTGTCATCTTTCGTTGTAGAAATATATCCTTTAGGCTTGTTCAAAAGTACATAAACAGGCTTTTCAGGAGTGATACTTTGTCCGTCAAATACAACTCTGTCCGTCTTCTGTACCTGATATCCCATTTCATTCACTACTTTTCCGTTTACCTCTACCAATCCCTGAGTAATAAGCTCATCGGCTTCTCTTCTGCTGCAGATTCCGGAATTAGCGATATACTTATTAAGACGGATGCTGTCCTTATGAACATCTTTTTCAATTTTGTTCAACCTTCTTTTCTGTACAAAAGATCTTGTCTTATCCTCATTTCTGTCTTCTCCGTTAGAAGGTCTTCTTCCGTATTTCAGACTGCCTCTTTCGTACTTATCTCTTGTATCGAAACTTTTTCCGCCTCTTTTAGGTTTTCCAAAAGATTTTTTCTCATAACTCTCACTTTTATTCGTGATATAAGCCCTGCTTTCAGATTTTGAACCGGCATCTTCATTCGAATGATCGAAAGAGTCGGTATTTTTTTTGAAAGGTTTCTTCTCAAATTTTGAGTTGGATGCTTTATGTTCTGGGCCTTTTTTCGCTCCGTCTCTAGAAAACGATTTGGTAAAAGGCTTTGATCCTGAAGAATTTCCAGATCTGGAAGCACGAGAATCATCAGAACTTTTCTTGCTTGAAATTCTTGGTCTCTTTGATCTGTCTGAATTATTATTATCTCTGCTCATTCTAAAAATTTTTGCAAAGATAGTAATTTAGTTACGAGTTAAAAATTAAGAATCATAACTTTGCAATATAGTTTACATTTTAACTTTACATACAATAGAAGATGATAACAATATTAAACGATAATTTTTCTCAGTTAAACAGCTTTCTTCATGACAAAACGTTCAGTAAGATTTTTATCCTTGTAGATGAAAATACACATGAATATTGTCTTCCCACTCTGCTGGCCAATATGGAAACAGATCTTGGGTTTGAAATTCTGGAAATTGAA
The DNA here is from genome assembly GCF_003815875.1 of Chryseobacterium lactis. Taxonomy (NCBI): domain Bacteria; kingdom Pseudomonadati; phylum Bacteroidota; class Flavobacteriia; order Flavobacteriales; family Weeksellaceae; genus Chryseobacterium; species Chryseobacterium lactis. Next base: position 3,931,405 of record NZ_CP033924.1, on the reverse strand, counting down.
CCTGGCGAAGAAATGAAAAATATTCAAACCGCCAACCAACTTTGGGAAATACTTACCGAAATGCAGGCAGACAGAAAAGCGCTGGTTATCAACCTTGGCGGTGGCGTGATTACAGATATGGGCGGTTTTGTAGCATCTACTTATAAAAGAGGAATACAATTTATCAATATCCCTACTACCCTTTTATCGATGTGTGATGCTTCTATTGGTGGGAAAACAGGAATTGATCTGATGCACTATAAAAATATGGTTGGGACTTTTGCATTTCCTGAGCAGATTTTTATATATCCAAAGTTTTTAGGAACATTACCATTTAAAGAACTCAGAAGTGGATTTGCAGAAATGCTGAAACACGGATTGATTGCAGACAAAGCACATTGGAATCAGCTGATCCAGATTCACAAGCTCGATGTTGAAGCAGTGGTTCCTCATATCCAGACTTCCATGAATATTAAGCAGGATGTTGTAGAAAAGGATTTTCATGAAAGCAATATCAGAAAAACACTGAATTTCGGACATACAATAGGACATGCTGTCGAAAGCCTGTGCCTGCAGCAGGGAAACCCTATCCTTCATGGAGAAGCCGTTGCTATGGGAATGATTTCTGAAGCACATCTGGCTTATCTGGAAGGTCTTATTTCAGAAGAGGATTCTAAAATAGTGATTGAAAATGTTCAGCGTTACTATCCTTATCTTGATATCAGCGACTTTAAGGACGAAGACATCGCCGCACTCCTTTTAAATGATAAAAAGAATATTGACAGTAAAATCAATTTTTCTCTGTTATCAGGAATCGGTACATGCATCTATGATCATCAATGCACTCAGAAAAATATTCTTGCATCAATACATTTTTACAGAAAATTGAATGATGCATAATCAGGCTTTAAGAATAAATTATTTTTTTTAAAGCAGATAAATTAACCCTACTTAGTCAAATAAGTAGGGTTTTGTGTATTTTAACTGTTAATGATATCCTATTTTTTGGATGAAGTTTCTAAAAGCTTTAAACGTTCTTCGAAAATGGTCTGCTTGTGCAGTATTTCTAAATTAGTTTTTTTTAAGGCTTCATTTTCATTTTCTAAGACTTCTATTTTTTTTGCCAGTTCCTGAGTCGCAGAGATATTCAACATAGATAGAGCATCGTAATCTACAGTTCTCAGATCGGAGACTTCAGTACCATAAACAAAGATTTTCCCTTTAAGTTTTTTATTTGTCAGATTTACAGTGATACTGTTAGAGGTACTATTTTGTATTTCCACAGTGATTTCTCCTGTTTCATCATATATTTTAACAAATTGATCTTCTTTAGAAATAGCAATGGGCTTTTCAAAAGTAAAAACGGCCCCGTTTTGTTTTGCCAGTTGATAAATATTTGGAATAAAAGTCTTCACTCCACTTTTACTGACTGCCTGCGGATATACATTTTCTACCTCCTGGGCAATGACCTTTTTAAACTCCTTTCTGCCATACATCCCTTCATCTTTCATGCGATAATTGGTAATATTTAGCTTTTTTAAGGTTACCAAATCTTTTTCACTGTCTGATTTCCCTATGATACTTTTAATTCTTTCGTCGGAAAAAAGAGAAGTTTGTGCCACACTCAATTTTCCTACCGATATAATATTTCCGTCTGCATAAATAGAAGTGTTGGTATTAAAAGTACCAATATCATTGGTATAATTCGGATAAGTAGTTAATGTTCCGTCAACAGAACCTGAATCAGGGCTTATTCCATAATAGGTAAGACTTGACACGGGCAGAGGCCATACTCCAGTCTTTAGCCGGATGTCCAGTGGAAATTTTGGAGTATCGGTTCCAATACCAATGTTCCCGTTCTGATCAATATTGATTCTTCTGTTTCCGTCACCATCGGCAATGATGACATTATTAGAAAGGGAAGCCGGCAATCCGCTAACATTCGCTCCGATAATGGTATTTGATTTCCCGGAAACAAGCCCAGCCGCCGCCCGGAAACCAATGAATGTGTTATAATTATTTACGGTATTTAAACTATAGCCTGCAGATCCTCCGATTGCTGTATTTCCCCTTCCACCAGGAAGCTTACGGAAAGTATCTCCTCCTATTCCAATATTCTCATCCCCGGAAACAAGTTCCCTGATTGAGCTGGCTCCAATACCAACATTGCCTATTGTACTTTTAGCAGAAAAGAGTGAAAAATAGCCGTTTGCCACATTATTATTTCCGTCCAGATTCGAATACAAAGCCCGGTATCCATAGCCGGTATTCTGTATCCCAGATTTATTACTGCTCAATACATCTGAACCTATAGCCGTATTCATACTTCCCGTAGTATTGGAAATTAAATTATTAACGCCTACCGCAGTATTATTAAGCCCTATCGTATTAGCCGTTAAACTATTCACTCCAAAAATGGTATTCGTAGTATTTAATACACCAGACACAATATTATTTCTTTTAAAGATAACATCCACATTATCCGAAGTTCCTATATAATTAACACCGTTTACCATACCTGAGTTTCCGGTCAGGCTCCATCCTGTCATCACAATCGGTGTTAAATTATCCAGTACTTTTACCCATCGGGTCACAGCTGTATTCCAGTAATAATAGCCGGGAACAACATCATCTGCAGTAGCGGTATTGTAAATCATTAAAGAATTAGCCGGTGAAGGTATTGTCGTACTATCTGAACTTCCGGTCAGTGCAATTCTGGGAATTAGAAGACCTTTATTAAAACTCGCAACCTCTAACATAGAGGACGGATTAGGGGTTGTGGTGTTGATTCCCACCTGGGCGTGGAGATTGTTTTCAAAAAAAAGAAATAGCAGCAGCAGTGTGCATTTTTTCATGTTGTAGAGGTTAATGAATTCCTACAAAATCTTAAAAGTCATTTTGTAAGAGTATCAGGTTATCATTTTTATAAGCAATACAAAATTAGTAAAGCAAAATGAGATAGATAAGCTTTAATACTGCTCTTTTATAGAAATAAGGGGTAGTACGAATATATTCAGATAAGATTTTAATTAAAAAAAAACATCATGAATTCAAATGAAATGGTTCCAACTATTTTAAAGACACATTTGAAAACAACTCAAATTGGCGAATTTTTACAAAAAAAAGAATGATACATCAAATAATCTTGATTAATCATTCACCTTTTTAACCCTATTTTTGACAAAATTGTCAATTTAGATTTTTTCTAAACAAATGTTTGATTAAGTTTTTAACTAACTATAAATCAAATAAATAAATTAAAAATAAATATAATAAGGACCGTTTTTTTTATTGATTTTAATCATAAAAAATATTTTTGGCAAGTAATTTGAAAGATACTCTGCGTTCAACAGAAATGTGAACAGTAGTAAAATTTAAAATTAAGAAAGAGTAAAATTTAAAAATTAGAGTTATGAAAAAGTTAATTTTAGGATTGGCAGTAACTGCAGGTACGCTGGCATTTGCTCAGCAGACACCTTCAAGAGTAAGTTCAGCAACATTTGGGGTAAAAGGAGGAATGAACGTATCTTCCCTTTCTAACGGAGCTGATTTAAGTGATTCAAAATCTAAGATTGGTTTCAATGCAGGTGTATTTGCCAATATCCCGCTAGCTAGTTCATTTAGTGTACAGCCGGAGGTTATTTATAATGACTTAGGATCAAAAGTAACAAGAGAATATTCAGCATTGGGTAATACCTATAAAAGCGAATATTCAAGAAACCTTGGATATGTAGCAGTACCGGTAATGTTCCAGTATAACGCAACTCCGGAGTTTTTCCTTGAAGCAGGACCTGAATTTGGATTTTTGGTAAGTGCTAATGATAAGTTCAAAAGTTCTACCAATAATAATACAAGCTCTCAGATTGCTAGTCTTAACAAAGATGACTTCAAAACCTTCAACTTCGGTATTGGTATTGGTGCAGGATATTACTTCACTCAAAACTTAGGAATTACTGCAAGATATACGGCCGGTCTTACTGATATTTATAAAAACAATTCAGGAGATGCTGTAAAGAATAATGTATTCCAGGTAGGTTTAGCTTATAAATTTAAATAAGCACATCTTCATATCATTTAACAAATTTTGTATTCAATAAAAGGTCAGATTATATTTTAATCTGACCTTTTTTATATATAAGCTGTAGTAATTTAAACTGAAAATTATTACCACTTGCCCAGTTAATTGATTTAATACATTGTAAAGAGATGCTCATTATTAACAAATTATTAAATTAATTCATTTTTGGCACACTATTTGCCAATAAACAAAATGTTAAATAAAACTTAAAAACTATTAAATAAAAACTTATGAAAAAGATTCTTTTAGGCCTAGCACTTGTAGCAGGTACTTTCTCTTTCGCACAAAAGACTTCAACAAATACAGCATCTTCTTCTCCAGTTAGATTTGGATTAAAAGCTGGACTTAACATTTCTACTGTTTCTAACATGGATGCAAATTCAAAAGCTGGATTTTATGGTGGAGCATTCGCAAACATTCCGGTAGCTCAGGATTTCTCTGTACAACCAGAGGTATTGTACAGCGGAATGGGAGCTAAAGATAAATCTAACAGCAGTAACAAATTGAATTTAGATTATATCGCTGTACCGGTAATGTTCCAGTACAACGCGCTTCCTAACCTATATTTAGAAGCTGGTCCTCAATTCGGGTTCTTGATAAGTGCTAAAGCAAAAAATAATTCTGGATCTGTAGATGTAAAAGACAATCTTAAAACTTTTGATTTTGGTCTTGGTCTTGGTGCTGGTTATTACTTTACTCAAAACATTGGAGTTAATGTAAGATACGTTGCAGGATTAACTGATATCGCTAAGAATAGAATCGGAGGTGATTCTTCTAAAAACGGAGTATTCCAGGTTGGATTAGCTTACAAATTCTAAGCGTAATCTGATAACAAATTTTATAGCAATACAAGCCAGATTATAATGTAATCTGGCTTTTTTGTATATTAATTTTCTCAATTGAAATTTTTGGCAAGGAATTTGCCTCTTATGTACCGATTGTATCACTCCACAGCACTCCCAACTTGCACTTTCTGTATTTTTTATGAGATGTAGTTGATTTATTTCAATGATTATTTCAGAATCCTGATCAATCGGCTAATCCATGTTTTAATGAAAGAATTGCACTAAAGAGTTGGTGAGAATACACAGGTATGATTGCTGTGATTATTTTAAAATACATTTTGATTTCAATAGAAAAAGTCAGGTTTACTTGTTTAAGCCTGACTTTTTCGCTTTTACATATGATTTTTATCAAAATTTATATTTTGGCTGTAATTTTGCTGCGGTATGAAAATTAAATAAACTTTTTAATCATGAAGAAATTATTTTTGGGACTGGCAATCGCCGGAAACCTTTTTGTAAATGCTCAGGAAAGCACAAATACACAAGAAAAAAACAAACCATCCTCCCCTATTACTTTTGGAGTTAAAGCTGGATTTAATGCTTCTATGTACAATTCTGTATCAGATAATTATGGTGTTGATAACAATGAAAAGTTAAAACCTGGTTTTAATGCGGGTATATTTGTACATATTCCTGTAGCCGAAAAATTCAGTATTCAGCCTGAACTTCTTTTCAGTCAATTGGGTTCGAAAACCAAGGAGCGATACAGACACTACTCAAACGGATATGGCTTTGTCAGTGATGTAGATTATAAAAGCAACTTAAACTATCTTGTCCTTCCTGTTATGGTTCAATATAATATTCTTCCTCAATTATATGTGGAAGCAGGTCCTGAGTTCGGATTACTGCTGGGAGGAAGAATAAAAGGAGATCAAAAATCTACTGAAATATCGGGAAATAATTCATTTTCATATGCTGACCATTTTTCGAATAAAATTGAAAAAGACTTCTACCATACTTTCAATTTTGGAGTAGGTATTGGTGCCGGATATTATTTTACCCAAAATCTCGCTGCAACAGCAAGATTTACTGCCGGGCTAACAGGTATTTATAAGAATAGCCAATCAGATAATAAAGTAAGAAATAATGCATTTCAAATTGGGTTAGCTTATCAATTCAGATAGAAAAATGAAGTCATTAAAGATAAAAGGTGCATATTAAAATATCTGCCTTTTTTATTTGACAGCAGTGAGTTCTTATCAAAAAAAACAATTCCCATTTTATTAAAAATTAACATTGTGTTTATTTTTATTCATTATAAATCTCATGATATTTATAAAAAAGAATCAATTTAAATTATAAACATAAAACTGTATTTACTTGTAAATTGTTTCAAAAAAAATAGCATTTACAATATTTTATTTCATAAAAAAAGATTAAAAGTATAAAAAAAGCAAACATAAAAACCACCACAGATGCCCTTTGTAAAAGGATTTTTCAACTTTGGCAAGCAATTTGCAAAATAATTCAAGTCTGATTGAAAAATCGGAAAACTACAAATAGTAAAAAATTAAAAAATAAAATTATGAAGAAGTTATTTTTAGGATTAGCATTAACTGCTGGTACATTAGCTTTCGCTCAAGAAACAACAAAAACAGTAAATGCATCTCCACTAAAAAGTGATGTTCAACCGATTAGATTTGGTATCAAAGCAGGAGGAAACTCAGCGTATATCAGCGAGCAGAAATTTGGAATCAATTCTCAAAAAATCGGTTTTCATGCTGGGGTATTTGTAAATATTCCAATTTCTAAACAATTTAGCTTCCAACCAGAAGTATTGTATAACCAAATGGGTGCAAGAGACGTTGTCTCTTCAATGGATGTTCCTACTGCAACTGGTAGAATAAAAACTGAAGTACAGGATAAATTAACAATGAACTATATCTCTGTTCCGTTAATGGTACAAATGAGACCTTTCGAAAAGTTCTATATTGAAGCTGGTCCTGAATTCAGCTACTTTATCAACGGTAAAGAGAAAGGTGAAACTACTGTAACAACTACAGCATCTGGTGTAACTAACACTACAAAAACATCTCACTCTCAAGATATCAACAAAGACGATATCAATAAATTCAACTTTGGTTTAGGCCTTGGTTTAGGATATGACATCACACCTAATATCGGTATTAATGCAAGATATGTTAATAGCTTAACAAACATCAATAAAGAAAGAGCTGCAGGTGAAAATCCATACAATAACAGAGTATTTCAGTTAGGATTAAACTATAAGTTCTAATAAAAAAGAAACCAATTTTTTAACTCCCCATGTGGATTTTCTGCATGGTATAAAATAGCCGGAAGAATTTCTTCCGGCTATTTATTTTATTCAAAAATTCGTGGATCATCGCTGATGACCCCATCAATTCCCATATTTTTCAACTCTTTGAGTCTTTCTTTAGTGTTCACAGTCCATGGGATAACTTTCATGCCTAAAGCATGGCATTCCCGCAGTAATTCAGGGGTAACAAGATTATGTTCCGGGCTATAGATGGTTGGCGTAAAACTTAGAAATTTCATATCTCCTGCTACTCCATTCAAATGATCGGGATAAAGCTTAAATTTCTCTACGGGTATATTTTTAAAGTAAGCCTGCTGCTGTGCCATTTTTTTATCATCTACCTTTTCTACCAGTAAGGCTGTCATTATTTTAGGATATTCCTTATGAACGATTTCAAGTGTTCGGGGATCAAAAGACTGGATAATAACACGATCCTGAATCCCTTTTTCTATAATAATTTTCATCATCAAATCCACAAATTCTTTAGGTTCCGGATGGAAGATATTATCTGAAAAAGGACGGGTTTTTGTTTCTATATTATAATAAGGCAATGGTCTTTTCAACTCGCGGGCATAGCTTTCACATGCATCTATTATATCTGAGAAAAGGGGTTTCTGAACTTTCATTTTCTTCTGATCCGGATAATTGGCAAGCTTCTTTAAGCCTACGTCAAATGTCTTGATTTTTGAGTAAGACATATCATATATTTTGTAATAAAACCCGGAATCTTTTGGAATATAAGTTCCGTCAGGTTTCATAACCAATTCGGGAGAAAGAAAGGCATCATGGGACAGAATTACTTTCTTGTCTTTTGTTATTGCCAGATCCATTTCTAACGTGGTAACATTCATTTTCAGGGCATTCTTCATCGCCGGAATGGTATTTTCAGGATACAGAGATTTTCCGCCACGATGAGCTTGTTTATCGAAAGACTGAGCTGAATAAAACTGAGTACACACAAGAAAAATACTTGCCAGAAATGCGTTCTTCATAACCTTTAATTTTAATCTTATAAAATTAAAATTTACCTGTGAACGATATAATACTGGAATATTAAGCTTTTGATATATTTATATTACCTTATTAACTCTTGAAATTTTGAGAAAGTAGGTAAAGCTTTCCTCACATCCCAGAGGAATTTGATATCAATGGTTATTACCGCATGAATCATTCAGTTAAAGTGTAACCACAATTTTTCCTGCAGTACGTCGGGTTTCTACTTGTAAATGCGCTTCGGCCATAGATGTAAAAGGATAGGTTTCAGCGATATGAGGCTTTATGATACCTTTAGACATTAAATCGGCTAGTGCTCTCAGGTCATCTCCATTACACTGCATTCCCCATAAAGACAATTTCACCTTTTTACTTTCTGCTTCCATTTTCAAATCATCATTGGCAAGTCCTAAAATTGAAATAATTGTACCACCCGGTTTAGTTACATCAATCGAATGCGCCAAAGTTTCTCCGCCAATCGTATCAAAAACAAAGTCAACATCTTTAACTTTATCCCAAAAATTTTCGGTTTGATAATCAATATGTTTATCGGCTCCGAGAGACAAAACAAAATCACGATTTTTTGCTGAAGACGTTGCAATGACCTCGGCACCAAAATATTTGGCGATTTGCACGGCAAAATGTCCAACTCCGCCCGAAGCACCGTGAATAAGGATTTTGTCACCTTTTTTGATATTCATTCCGTGAACTAATGGCTGCCAGGCAGTTAAACCGGCCATCGGCGCCGCAGCGGCTTCTTCAAAAGAAATATTGCCTGATTTACGAGCCAACAATTCTATATTCACGGCGACAAATTCCGCATAACCACGGGCATTTTGTAAAAGTGCAAAAACAGCATCATCCATCTCAAATCCATCGGTATTCTGAGCTTTTTCAACAATTTCACCTGAGATATCCCAACCAATTATTGCAGGTCTCTCTTCACCGAACATAGCCGTGATAAATGTATTTGAATTGCGATAAAGCGTATCTGCCGGATTTATACCTATAGCTTTTACCTTAATTAAAACTTCCCCACTTTTTAAAATAGGTTTTTGCGCCTCACCCAGTACAAGTTTATCAGGTCCTCCGGCTTCGTATAATAAGTACGCTTTCATATGTATATTTTTATCCCTTACAAATTACAGAATTTTTAAATTTTACAATAGAAAATTAATTCTCAGTGGATATTTTATTTATTTTTGGTTTGCCTCCATAATGACATAATATAACAAAAAGAGCCAGGCAATATACCTGGCTACTCATTTTTATGTAAGAAATATTAATTGAATAATTCTACCTCCTCTCCTTTTCCTACCGGATATTCTTCCGTAAAACAGCCGAAACAGTGATTAGACGAACCTAAAATCTCTTTTAGGTTATCTATGCTTAAAAACTCTAAAGAATCTACTCCTAAATAGTTTCTAAGTTGTTCTGTAGACATATTTGCCGAAATCAGATCATCCTTTGAAGGGGTATCAATTCCTAAATAACAAGGAGCAATAATTGGTGGAGAAACACTTCTGAAGTGAATCTCTTTTACTCCTGCGTCTTTTAGAATTTTAACCAATCTCTTGGAAGTTGTTCCACGAACGATAGAGTCATCAATAATAACCACCCTTTTATCTTTCATTTCAGAAATAATAGGATTCAATTTTAGATTTACTACTCTTTCTCTCATTTCCTGAGTCGGAACAATAAAACTTCTACCAATATATCTGTTTTTAATCAATACAGGACGGAAAGGTATTCCTGAAGCTTTTGAGAAACCAATTGCAGCCGGAACTCCCGAATCCGGAACTCCGATTACCAGATCAGCGTCTACAGGAGCCTGTTCCCAGATTTTCTCCCCTGATTTTTCTCTGATCTCATAAACATTGATATTTTCTAAAGTAGAGTCAGGTCTTGCAAAATAAATATACTCAAAAGAGCAGATTCTTTGCTTACCTTTTGCTCCATCCATCATATAAGATTGAAGCTTTCCAGGTTCATTTTCACTGGTATAAATGATTTCTCCGGGAAGAATATCACGTACATATTGTGCACCCACAGCATCTAATGCCACAGATTCTGAAGCAACTACGTAAGATCTCTCATCAATAGCCCCCAACACCAATGGTCGAATTCCATTGAAATCTCTGAAAGCGAAGAATTTGTTTCTGGTCATCCCTACCACAGAATAAGCTCCTTCAATTTTTTCCATGGTTGCCTTAATGGCACCACGAAGTCCTAAATCAAGGTTTTTCTGGATCAGTCTCAGGATCACCTCAGAATCAGAAGTCGCTCTGAAAACCACGCCTTCAGCTTCCAGTTCTGCTTTTAATTCTTTTGCATTGGTAAGGTTACCATTGTGTGCTATAGAAAGTATAATCTGGTCATATTCGTTTTTTGCGAAAAATGGCTGGAAATTATATTTCTTTTTATCTCCTGCAGTCGTATAACGGGTATGTCCGATTGCAGAATTTCCCATAAAAGTTTCAGGTTCCTGAATGTCTTTATACACATCTAAAACCAGTCCTTCATCTTTCATATTGGTAATCCTACCGTCTTTTAAAACGGAAATACCACAAGCTTCCTGTCCTCTGTGCTGTAATGCAAAAAGGCCAAACTGTGAAAGAGAGAATGTATCCAGATCATTATCCGAATACAATCCGAAGATCCCACATTCCTCGTTCGGAGCATCTAATCTTTCCTCTTCCTGAGTTCTGAAAAGATTCCTTCCGTAAATCTGGTTTTCAAACTGTTTTAAATATTCACTTTTATGAATGTCTAAACTTTTCATTTCTATTTTTTCTAATGATTAGAAGTTAGATATTAGATGTTAGAAATTAGTCTAAGTTAACTTCAAGTTTTAATTTTGTTTTTACTAACAAATTGTTTATCAGAGCAAATAATTCTCTGGAGTCTTATTTCTTCAAAAGAGTTTTAAGACGGTTGTAGATCTCAACATACGCCTCAGTTACTTCTCCTAAATCTCTTCTGAATCTGTCTTTATCAAGCTTCTTCATGGTATCTTTATCCCAAAGTCTGCAAGTATCCGGAGAAATCTCGTCAGCTAAGATAATCTCACCGTCAGAAGTTTTTCCTAATTCGATTTTGAAGTCTACTAAAATAATATTCATCTTATCAAACAAATCGATAAGAATTTCGTTGATATCAGACGTTAATTCATACATCTCATCAAGTTCTTCATACGTAGCAGCACCTAAGAAAACGGCATGGTGATCATTGATAAGCGGATCTCCCAATTCATCTTTTTTGTAGCAGATATCAAAGATCGTTACCGGGGATTTAATCCCTTCTTCAACGCCTAATCTTTGTGCCATACTTCCTGCAGAGTAATTTCTTACCACCATTTCCAAAGGAATGATTGATACTTTTTTTACCAGCTGCTCTCTTTCGTCTAATTGTTTGATGAAATGAGTTTTGATTCCTTTTTCATTTAAATATTCAAAAATAAGAGTAGTGATCGCATTGTTCATTTCCCCTTTCAGATCAACCTGACCTTTCTTTTGAGCGTTAAATGCTGTAGCATCGTCTTTGAAACGTACTACTACTTCATCAGGATTATCGGTAGCAAATACTTGTTTCGCTTTCCCTTCGTACAACATTTCTTTCTTTTGACTCATAATTTTACTTTCTAAATTGTAGTTAGATTTATTGATTTATTTTATTATTATTCCTGTTAAGACAGCCAGTCCAAAACTCAGCAGGGTACCAATTAGTACATATTCTGTAAGCTTTCTCTGTTTTGCCTGTGCAAGGTCACTGAATCTGAAAACAGATTTGGCAGCCACCATGAAACCTACGCCCTCCCAATGATTCACCATAATAAAGGTGAAAACCAGCAGACGTTCTAAAATTCCGATATATTTTCCGGCACTTGATAAAGATTCGGTTTGGATAGAATTGGGGCCATCCGGAGCCGGTGTCCATGATGACAATAGTATTTTGATAAAGATAGAAGCCGGCGTCGTTAAAAACAAAGCTGCCATTACTATTTTTAAAAATTCCTGATTTTGTAAAAAGCTGAAATCAAACTCCCGGAAATAAAAAGAAATTCCCAGAATGACCAATACATGTAATGCCTGATCTATAAAAAACCATCTTTTCTTAGTTTTCACAGTTTGAAAACTAAGCTTAGTTGCATCAATAATGAAGTGAGAAACCCCTATTAAAGCAGCCACCCACCAAAGCCGGATATCCCAAAGAAAAATAAAGCTTAAAATAGTGTGAATCAGAACATGCAAGTACAAAAACTTACTTTTCAGTTTATGGTTTTCCTTATCTGCAACCCAAGAGTTTGGCTGAAGAACAAAATCTCCGAGTAGATGTGCCAATATGAGTTTAATAAAGATCATGCTTATAGTTCTGCGATTTTCTTTCTAAAGTACTGGTTAGTTTCAACAATGAGCTCATAGTTGGCTCGTTTCAGCCTCTGGCTTACAGAAGACTGTGAAATAGCAAATTTCCTGGCAAGATCTTCCTGTGTGAGATCCTGGTTCATGATCATTTCGTGAATGATTTCGGCGGTAGCCATCGTCCAGTTGTCAAAATCTTTAGAGGACCATTTCAAGAGAATATTCAGGTCCCGGTCAACAGAATCACTGGAAGTTTTAATAGCAACCGTGTGGCCGTCACTCTTCAGATCATTCAATAATCTTCCGGAGTTGACGTAGGCAGTACCATTAGATTCGGTGATCTTTTCAGATGAAAAGCTTTCTTCACCTATGCCGATGGCCATTCTTACATCTAAATTTTCCTGACTTTTAATAAGAGATTTTATGGCTAGAAAATGCCAGAAAACATCATCGATATTACATTTGAACTGAAACTCATCACCCCTGTAGATTTCCCATGTATGAGGAGCGCTTCCCCAATTTTCGAGAAGATTTTTAAGTCTGGTGATCCAAACTTCAGTATCTGCATGTTGTGAATTTATAATATCACCGGTAATGACCGCTATCATACTGCAAATATAAGCATAATTACTTATAAATAAAAAATATAAGCAGAAACACTTATAGATATTAATTATTAGTGAATCTGCTTATATCGATTATATCGTAAGCATAAGGTTTTTAAAGCCTTAAACAAAATCCTGAAATTATAGAAAATTAGAAAAAGTCTTTTTTCTAATATCAGATCATTTTAATCAAGAAAAGTCGCAATCTACTTTTTAATAAACTGCTGCACTTTGTCATCCAGCCTTAACAGATACGTTCCCGTAGGAATTCCCTGTACCGAAATATTTTTCTTATTTCGGAACGGATCTTTCTCCGTATAGATTATTTTTCCTGAGAAATCCAACACCTGAGCTGTCTTCACCTTCTCAATATCTCCGCTTACATAAATGTTTTCATAAACAGGGTTCGGGTAGATCTTAAATTCTTTATTTGAAGCAATAAGTTCTGCTGTTGACAATGTCCCCAGGTTCTGACAGTAATTAGATGGGTAAGAATCCCATTCACTGATGCTAAATGTAGTATTTGGATTGTTTGTGCTTCCCTTTCTGTATAAAGAAACATTTCCATTTGTATTGGCTACATATTTGGTTCCGATAGCATCCACAGTCACAAATTCATTATAAGCAAGCTCTACATAATTGTCTCCTTTGAAAGTCATAGGATCTGAAGCTGTTACAAATTTTGCCTGGCTATTGGTATAACATGACAATGTGGATTTAGGATTCAGAATAACGAAAGTTTCATTATTGCCTACTTTACCTTCCAGCTCATAGGTATCCGCCCTATAGTAATTGCCTTGAGAATTCTTAAGCAGAATATTGATTCTATAGTCATTCAGGTTAACCTCATGGCCTGTCCTGTTGGTGATTTCGAGGGCGTTATTGTTAACTACCAAATTGTTGGTTCCTGAAATATACTTGGTGATCATCAAATCCTTAGCATAAGAATCTGATGCAATTGTAGAAGCCGTTACGGTATTGCTGAAAGGAGATTCCAGATAGCCTTTATCGTAAGCTTTTACCGTAAAAGTATACGTGGTAGACGGATCTAAGTGATCTATACTTATAGATGTGCTTTTAGTCGTTGCAACAGGAGTAGCTGCACCATTCATATAAATTCTGTATCCTAAAACATCCGTTTCCGGTGAGGCAGTCCAGTTCAGATTAACGAAATAGGCATTTTGCTGAGTCGAAATCAATGATCCTGGTGCGCTAGGCGCTATGGCGTCCGGAGTTTCCGACCAGATCATATTTACCCATTCAGGATGATCTATAAACGGATTTCTGTTGTTCTGTATCGCAAATATGGCATTATTCCTGTCAATTTCCCTTTGTGAAACAGGATCTGCCGCACTCCACTGCTTCAGCATCTCAATATAAGGAAGGTCAATCGCTCTTTCTTCCGTCCCATCAAGCGGACACTGATCTGTTGTAGGGTTTATATTTGCAGATGTAGTGTATGCCGTATTAAATGAACCTAATTTACCTTCATATCTTACAGCAAAATACAATAAAGATCTTGCAACATCTCCTTTGAATTCATCAATAGGCTCATACACTCTTCCTACATAAGGATAATTAGGAATTGCTGCCTTAGATATTTTCGAAGTATTAGTAAAAGTATAATAATTAGTAGTACCTGCTATACCGTAAGGATAGTTGCTTCTTAGCTGATTGATTCTGGCATCAGCAGGTATAATAAAATTCAAATCCGAAAACATAGGATAATCACTGATTGTCTTCTTCTTATTTGCTTCATACCAAATAGTGGTAAATGTACTCTGCGGCATCATATGTTCCTTATTGTATCCGGTACCTTCAGCACTTCCCCCGCCTAACTGACTGGTGACATATTCATATGCATCCGGTCCGGTGGGGATTTCGGAATAGATATCAAGTAAATACTCTGTATTCGTTGCATCATGATCGTAATATTTATCAAGATCCGTCTGAGTATAAAAAAGCTGGATACCGTCATAATGCCAGCTGATATTCTTTTCAGAGATAATATCATGAATCTTAGATTTCAGTGCATAGCCTGTAAGTCCTGCTGTTCCATTATAATATCCGGCAGGAGCCTGCGCGGAAAAATAAGTGGAAATCAAAATAATAGGAAGTAGAATTTTTTTCATGCCTTAAAAATTGGGGGACTAAATTAGCAAAATAAAATACGCAAAGGAGTGAATATTTTATTAACAAACCATTAAATATTAGAATATAAAAAATTGAAAATTAAAACTTTTCACCTTAAAACATTACGAGTGAAATAATTTTTTTAGCATTCCGTCAATTTAATTATCTTTGGGAACTAACTATTATCTATATGAATACAGAGACTATTGACAACATCAAAATGATAGCGGAGACAGCTAGAGAATTTGCAGAGAAGAATATCCGTCCGAATATTATGGAATGGGATGAGAGCCAAACATTTCCAAAAGACCTATTCCACCAGTTGGGAGAAATGGGTTTTATGGGGGTCGTAGTTCCTGAACAATATGGAGGTTCCGGCTTAGGCTATCATGAGTATGTTACGATCCTTGATGAGATTTCTCAGGTTGACCCGTCTATTGGTCTTTCTGTAGCAGCTCACAACTCTCTTTGCACCAATCATATTTATGAATTCGGAAACGAAGAACAGAGAAACAGATGGCTTCCTCAACTGGCTTCCGGAAAAGTAATCGGAGCATGGGGATTAACAGAACATAATACAGGTTCAGATTCAGGAGGGATGTCTACTACTGCGGTAAAAGACGGTGATGACTGGATCATTAGCGGTGCTAAAAACTTTATTACTCACGCGATCTCAGGAGATATTGCCGTGGTAATGACAAGAACAGGAGAAAAAGGAGCTAAGAACAATTCAACAGCATTTGTTTTAGAAAAAGGAATGCCTGGCTTTACTTCCGGAAAGAAAGAAAACAAATTAGGAATGCGTGCTTCTGAAACGGCAGAATTAATTTTTGACAATGTACGCGTACCGGATTCTCACCGGTTAGGAGAGGTTGGAGAAGGCTTCAAACAAGCTATGAAAATTTTGGACGGAGGTAGAATTTCTATCGCTGCCTTGAGTTTAGGTACTGCAAGAGGAGCTTACAAAGCTGCTTTAAAATATGCTAAAGAAAGACACCAGTTCGGAAAATCAATTTCTGAATTCCAGGCGATCAACTTTATGTTGGCTGATATGGCTACAGAAATCGATGCTGCAGAACTTCTTATCCAAAGAGCATCTACCCTGAAAAATGCAAAGCAGAAAATGACAAAAGAAGGAGCTATGGCAAAATTATATGCGTCTGAAGCTTGTGTAAGAATTGCCAATAATGCTGTTCAGATCTTCGGAGGATACGGATATACAAAAGATTTCCCTGCTGAAAAATACTATAGAGACTCTAAGCTTTGTACTATTGGAGAGGGAACTTCTGAAATCCAAAGATTGGTGATCGGAAGAGATATTACAAAATAATTTTAATCCCGATACAAATGATTAAACAGGCACTTTTAGGTGAATTTCTGCATGAAGCAGAGAACACGAGAAAAATTTTAAAAGCAATTCCTGACAGCGCTTTAGACTGGAAACCGTCCGAAAAGAACTGGACGACCGCTCAGCTGGCCTCTCATATTGCAGAAGTTTACAACTGGTATGCACCCACTTTCAATCAGGATACGTTTGATATGGAGAAGTATGAGTATGACAAAGGAGATATTTCAAAAGCTGAAAATATTCTCTTAAAATTTGAAGAAAATGTAGCCAAAGCACAAAAAGTGCTGGAAGATTCTGATGAAAGCACCTACTTCAACGAATGGAAAATGGAAATGAACGGAAATACCCTTTTCCCTCCTTCCCCAAAAGTTCAGGTAGTAAGAGGCTTCCTTTGTAATCATTTGTACCACCACAGGGGCGAGCTGGTGGTCTACTTAAGATCAACAGGAAATAAAGTTCCGGGACTTTATGGTCCTACTGCGGATGATAAAATGTAATTAAATATTACTTTATACATAAGGCTGTTTCAAATTGAAACAGCTTTTTTTTATTCAATTTCAGGAACAAATTACTTCTACACGAGCCAATAAGGTTTATCAAATATTATTTGTTAATTTTTAAATAATTCGCAAAAACTATTGTCTCATTTGTATAAATTAATAAAAATTTACATTAATTTTCTTTTTTTTCAAATTAAAATTCAATTAGACTAATCCACTTTTCTTTTATTAATAAGCTTTTTCAATTATACACAATGTATTGCATAATATTTTAAACCAAAAGTCTAAATTTTCCTTAAAAAATTTTGTTTTTCGTAATATAATTTTTATTAGCTTTGATATTCCACAACCAAAACAAGTATTTAATATGAAAAAACAATTAACTCTGATTGGAATGCTCCTCATCACGGGTGTTTCTTTCGCGCAGACTGATCGTCTTTGGTCTGAGAGCTCCAAAAAAACCTCATCGGAGATCTTTGAAAACAAATCCAGCATCATGAATCCTAAGGTTTACAGCCTAAACATCAACGGATTGAAAAATGCTCTGGCTAAGGCTCCAAAAAGACTGGCAGTCGGCGAAAAATCAGAACTCATTATTTCTTTTCCTAATTCTGACGGCAGAATGGAAAATTTTAAAGTGAGGGAAAATTCCAACTTTGCTCCGGAATTAGCAGCAAAATATCCGGATATCAAATCTTATGTAGGAGAAGGTCTTGACGACCCCAATTCTACCGTTTATTTCAGCGTCTCACCACTTGGCTTATCTTCCATGGAAATCTATGGTGACAAATCAGCAGTCTTCATAGAACCTTATTCAAAAGACCTTTCTACGTATGTGGTTTACAAAAAATCAGACAAGAAAGAAAGCCTCAACAAATTTGAATGTACTGTAGTTGACGCAGCTCAAAAAGGAATAAGCAATTCAGCTCTTGCTGCAAGACCTAATGCTGATGATGCCAAATTAAGAACTTTCAGACTGGCACTTTCCTGTACAGGAGAATACACTGCTTATTTCGGCGGAACCAAAGCTCAGGCTTTAGCCGCTATGAACACCACAATGACCCGTGTAAATGGTGTTTTTGAAAAAGATTTTGCCGCCAGAATGGTTCTGATTGCTAATAATGACGCCGTTATTTACACTAACGCTTCTACGGATCCATATTCTGCAGCATCAGGGATGAGCAGCTGGAACTCCCAGCTTCAAAGCACTCTGACTTCAGTTATCGGTGAAGCTAATTATGATATCGGACACTTATTCGGAGCATCCGGAGGTGGCGGAAACGCCGGTTGTATCGGATGTATCTGTACAAACGGCTCTAAAGGAAGTGGTTATACGTCTCCCGCAGACGCCATTCCGTCAGGAGATAATTTTGACATTGATTATGTAGCTCACGAAATGGGCCACCAATTTGGCGGAAACCATACCTTCTCAATGAATAATGAAGGAACAGGAGCCAATATGGAACCTGGATCAGGATCCACGATTATGGGATATGCCGGAATTACCAGCCAGGATGTTCAACCTCATTCTGATGCATTCTTCCATGCCATCAGTATTCAACAGATTACCAATAATATTAAAGCAAAAACCTGCTCTGTTAATACCAATACAGGAAATTCAATTCCTACTGCTAATGCAGGTGCAGACTATACAATTCCAAAAGGAACTCCATTTGTACTGACCGGAACAGGAACTGATGCTGACGGAGATTCTTTAACCTATATCTGGGAGCAGATGGACAATGCTTCCTCCTCTCAAACGGGAGCAAGCTCTGCGGCAAGTGCTACAAAAGCATCGGGACCGAACTTCAGATCGTGGGTTCCTACAGCGTCTCCAGCAAGATATTTCCCAAGAATGGCTTCTATTTTAACGGGAGCAACGACTACAGCTGGTTCAGAAATCACTGTTGAAGCTCTTTCTTCAGTGGCCAGAACATTAAATTTCAGATTTACCGTTCGTGATAATAAAGCGGGAGGTTCAGGAAATAATTCAGACGATGCCGTAGTTACAGTGAACAGCACTGCAGGACCATTTGTTGTTACTTCACAAAATTCAGCAACAACATATGCCGGAGGAAGTTCTCAAACTGTTACCTGGGATGTAGCCGGAACTACAGCAAACGGAGTAAATACCGCCAATGTAGACATTCTGTGGTCAACAGACAGCGGAAATACATGGACTACTCTATTGGCAGGAACTCCGAATGATGGATCACAAGCCGTAACAATTCCAAATGCTACAACGACAACAGGAAGAATTATGGTGAAAGGAGCCAATCATATTTTCTTTGATGTTAACAATGCCAATATTTCTGTCAATGCAGGATCCGGAACTCCTGACACGGTAGCACCAACAGCACCTACCCTTGCTGCTTCCGGAACAACTTCCAGCAGCACAAATCTTTCATGGTCCGGGGCAACAGATAATGTAGGAGTTACAGGATATGATGTATATCAGGGAGCTTCTCTGGTAGGATCTACAGCATCCACAACATACACAGTAACATCATTAAGCCCGTCTACAACGTATTCTTTCTCAGTTAAAGCTAAAGATGCAGCAGGCAACACTTCTACTTCCAGCAATACGGTAAATGTTACCACTCTTTCAGGAGGAACCGTTACTTATTGTTCCGCATCAGCGTCTAACACTGCTGACGAGAGAATCGGAAACGTGAAATTCGGAACAATCAATAATACTTCAACAGGAACAGCAGGATATGAAAACTTCACTTCTATTTCTACCAATGTAACCAGAGGAAGTGCTTATACCCTATCCATCACTCCTGTCTGGACTTCTACTGTTTACAGTGAGGCATATGCTGTATATATCGATTACAATGGTAATGGAAGTTTTGCTGACAGCGGAGAATTAGTATGGTCAAAAGCCGGCTCTACAACAACTCCTGTTACGGGATCAATCACTATTCCTTCAACAGCAACTATCGGTTCAACAAGAATGAGAGTGATGATGAAATACAGCTCTATCCCAACATCATCATGTGAAGCATATACCTATGGACAGGTAGAAGATTATACCCTTAATATCGTTTCTTCAGGAAGAGGAGATCTTTCCAATACAAAAGATCTGATCACTGATATTAAGCTATACCCTAACCCTGTAAAAGATATATTATATATTTCAAATACGACATCTGAAGATTATAAGATCTTCGATATGGGTGGAAAACTAATTGACTCAGGAAAACTTCAAAGAGGTTCTGTGAATGTAAACAACCTTATCAAAGGTGCTTATATGATTCAGATCGGTGAGACCACAAAAAGATTCGTTAAGAATTAACTTTCTAAAATCAAAACGATGTGCAAGACTGTCCCTATTCAGGGGCAGTTTTGTTTTTTTTAAATGAAATGGTAGAATTTCAGCGTTTTAAGTAGAGGCCCCTTTTTTTAATCACATTTTAAAATTTCTTTTCTTAAAACGCCTTCCTTCTTTTTATTTTTTACTAGCTTTGGGGGACACAAATGAAATTCACACCTACATGAAAAAACAATTATTGATGACAGGAATGCTTGTATTGTCAGGTATCTCTTTTGCTCAGACAAATCGTTTATGGACCAGAGGCTCGCAAAAAACACTTTCACCTATTTTTGAAAATACGTCAGGCATTGATCAGCCCAAAATTTATAAACTGAATATCAAAGGATTGAAAGACCTTTTAGCAAGAACTTCCAAGAGATCGTCAACTACTGATAAATCAGACATAATCATTTCTTTTCCAACTTCTACAGGTAAAATGGAAGATTTCAGGGTTACTGAAAATTCAAATCTTATGCCTGAGTTAGAGGCTAAATATCCGGATATCAAATCTTACATTGGTGAAAGCCTTGACCATAATACGTCAAGAATATATTTCAGCATTTCTTCATTAGGACTTTCTTCAATGGAGCTTTACAATGATAAATCGGCTGTTTTTATTGAACCTTACACGAAAGACTTATCTTCTTATGTTGTTTATAAAAAATCTGATAAAAAAGGACTTTTAAATACATTCGAATGCACTGTACTTGAATCTGCTCAAAAGGGTTCATCCCCTGCCACGACAGCTAAAAATGCCAATGACTCTACTTTAAGAACATTCAGGTTGGCACTTTCGTGTACGGGAGAATATGCTTCTTATTTCGGAGGCACAAAAGCACAGGCCCTTGCGGCAATGAACAATACTTTGACCAGAGTAAACGGTATTTTTGAAAATGAATTTGCAGCCAGGATGGTTCTTATCCCGAATAATGATGAAATTATTTACACCAATGCTTCTTCAGATCCTTATTCACCTTCAGGACAGATGAATAACTGGAATCTCCAGCTTATGAATACATTGAGTTCAACGATTGGCAATGCAAATTTTGATATCGGTCATGTGTTCGGAAGAGATGGCGGTGGCGGAAATGCAGGGTGTATAGGATGCATTTGCAGTGACGATATGTCCACCTATGTCTACCAGGGAGTTACTTATCCTAATGCTTATAAAGGGAGTGGTTACACTTCGCCATCTAACGGCATCCCGTCCGGAGATACTTTTGACATTGATTTTGTAACTCATGAAATGGGTCATCAGTTTGGAGGAAACCACACCTGGTCATATACCACACAGCCGGATTTAAAACCTGTAGAACCCGGTTCAGGTTCCACTATTATGGGATATGCGGGAATAACAAATTATGATGTGCAAAAGAATTCCGATCCGTTTTTTCATGCGTTGAGTATTGAGCAAATCACTCATACCATCAAATCGGCCACATGTTCCGTAAATACTCCGACTGGTAATTCTATTCCGACAGCCAATGCAGGGCCGGACTATACTATTCCAAAGAGTACTCCGTTTATGCTAACCGGAACCGGAACTGATGCTGACGGAGATTCATTAACTTATATCTGGGAACAAATGGATAAAGGGACATCTTCCCAAACAGGGAGTAATTCTGCAGCAATCACTACGAAAACTGCAGGTCCGATATTCAGATCGTGGACTCCAAATACTTCTCCGGTCAGATATTTTCCAAAGATGTCTTCTGTTCTTGCGGGTTCTGCTACAACTGCGGGATACGAAATAGATGTAGAAGCTTTACCTTCGGTTGCAAGAGTATTAAACTTCAGATTTACCGTCCGGGATAACAGAGCCAATGGTGGCGGAAATAATTCGGATGATACAAAATTAACGGTTAATGACGCTGCAGGCCCATTTACTGTTACTTCCCAAAATAATGCCGTTTCTTACATTGGAGGAAGCTCTCAAATGATCACCTGGAACGTGGCTGGAACGACATCCAACGGGATTAATGCTGCGAACGTTGATATTCTTTGGTCTATCGATAATGGAAATATCTGGACAACTTTGCTGGCCAGAACTCCCAATGACGGTATGCAGGCTGTTACGATTCCTGATACTGCAACAAGTTCAGGAAGAATAATGGTTAAAGGAACAGATCATATTTTTTTCAATATTAATCAATCAAATATCTCAGTAACGTCGTCCGGTGATCCTAATATCCCTACTCCAAAAAAGGGATCAACAGATATGAATCTTTATCCTAATCCGGTAAAAGATATCCTAACAATTACAAACACGAATACTGAAGATTACAAAATATATGACATGTCGGGCAAGCTCGTTAATACAGGATCACTTCGAAATGGAACTGTAAGCGTAAGCCAGCTTACCAACGGCACATACCTCATCCAGGTTGGGGAGTTCAGAAAGAAATTTATCAAATATTAGCGATACAAAAATATTCATCAAGCAGGCTGCCTTTTAAAAGGTGGCTTTTTTTATAATTAACTGATTTTAAAATACCTATCTATTTACAATTAATTCTCATTTTTTGACAACCTATTTTTATTAAAAATATTTATGGTTAAAAATTAATCAATAATAATCTATTTATTTAAAATATACTATAATTTAATTTTTTTGATTTAAATTTATCGCACAATATCATTGTTATATTGTATCGTTTTCCCTCGTTTGTATTAAAGGAGCTCAGACCGTTTCTTCTATCGGCGATCTTATGAGTTGCTTATTTGGGCTAAACAGTCATCGTGGAAAGACTTTTTAGAGTCACCCCATTTACCATTTCCAATTAAAAATCATATAAAAGACTCTGAAACCGGTTTTCAGAGCACTATTATGTTTATATCAATTTATGATCATACAGATCTCAATTAATTTTTAAATCATTAAAACTTTTACCTATGAAACATTTATTTAAGTACTTCTTTCTTGCCGCAATGGCCTTCATCTCAGTAGCGTGTGGCCCCGACAGCTATGAGGACATCAACACAAGCCCGGTTAAAATCGTATATTTTAAAAATGCGGATGATTTTGCGTTAACCTATGACCCAAAGGGAACGACAGATCAAAATACAAGAAATCTGGCGTTTGACTTATACAAACAAGGGAACTGGAATGAATTGGAAAAGCTTTTTAAAGCAAACAATTTAAACGGAGGCTGGCCCCCGGCAAACGGCGGATATAATATCGTTGATGAAGTCCCTATCGTGGCCGGACAAAAATTCGACAGGTATAGCGGAGCTGTTGGTGCTTACAATGGTAGCGGTGTTCCTACTTTGGGTGGAAGCTTTACAAGCCCGATTATCAACGGATATGTTTATACTTTCACACAGAGAGCGTTAAATCAGCCTGAAAATTCATATGATTTTTATTATGAAATCGATGTATTAAATAATTTACTAAATTTCAAGTCTCAAACAGCTGATATTATTCCCTGGTTTGGTCAGGCCGGTAATGGCAAACAGACCATGTGGAAAATCCCGATTGATATGGCAACAGGCTACCCGAAGACCTGGAATAAATTAGCTGAAGAAGGATATATAAAAGTGACCATTAAAAAAAGTCCAAGCGGAAAATATAATAACCTGATAGGCACCGTTATTCAGCCTTAAACAAAATAAAATGTATTCAATCTCAAAAAAAATAAGTCTCGGCAAAAAAGCTCTAGTTGCCAAAAGTGTTTTCAAAAATGACGAAACCACACCTTCTGCCAAAACACAATTCATATGCTGTGACTGCAGTCATGAAAATGCAGTGGAAATAGAACCTTACCAATCCGGCTTTCCTATTTTTCAACTGTATGACGGTGATCGTATCCTTTCTAAAAATGAATTATTAAAAAACGACACCGTCACTGAAACATCACAAAGAATGCAGCATTTTGGAGAATTAACGGTAGATGATCTGCCTACTTTATATTTTGGTACTGCCTGTAAAACCTGCCATTCAAAATATATTTGTGTGTTCGGGTACGGAGAAAAACAACCTGGGCTAACGGTTCTTACAATTTCCGGTATCTGGAAATATAAAGAGTTGGAATAATACAATTTGAATACTACATTTTAAATTCTAAAAAACAAAATCCACAGCATCATGTTGTGGATTTTCACTACATATCAAAGTTTATATATTTT
Source organism: Chryseobacterium lactis (assembly GCF_003815875.1). Taxonomy (NCBI): domain Bacteria; kingdom Pseudomonadati; phylum Bacteroidota; class Flavobacteriia; order Flavobacteriales; family Weeksellaceae; genus Chryseobacterium; species Chryseobacterium lactis. The sequence continues at coordinate 3,906,844 of NZ_CP033924.1, read as the reverse complement.
ATGCTTGAATATCTACGTCTCATTTGATTGCTTTAAATTAATCCCAATCTTAGCCTCAGTTGCTACATTTTACCCCGTACATTTCACATTTTACAAATCGTTTTCTATCTTTGTCATAAATAAAAAAATTCATGGATAAAATTGATAGTTTGAACCAAGTAGCAGAATTCCATACTACTTTCAAAGCCCCTATTTTAGATACCCCACAAATTCCTTCTCCGGAAAGATGCAACCTTAGAGTAGAGCTTCTTCAGGAAGAATTAAACGAATTGAAGCAAGCTATTGCTGACAATAATATTGTGGAAATTGCTGATGCACTTTGTGATCTTCAATATGTTTTAAGTGGTGCTGTACTTGAATTCGGACTTGGCAACAAATTTGTAGAACTATTCAACGAAGTTCAGCGTTCCAATATGTCGAAAGCATGTGATAATGAAGATCAGGCCAAGGAAACCGTTGAATTCTATAAGGAAAAGGAAGTAGAATCTTTTTATGAGAAGTCAGGAGAAAAATTCAATGTGTACAGACAGGCTGATCATAAGGTATTAAAAAACAAATACTACTCTCCTGCTGATTTAAAATCAATCATCGAAAAATAAATATGAAGAAATTTATTACCCGTATTGTTGCCGCTTCAAGTCTTCTTTTTGCCGCTCAGCAACTGAGTGCTCAGAAAGTAGTCATTAATCGTGAGGTTGACTCTCAAAAGGATGGCAAAATGCTGTTAGGACATCAATCCAAAGGGCAATTTTTAAAAGCACCCTATGCTGACTGGTATGTAAAAGAGCATGATGAATATGCTCTTGATCAGAAAGCAATCAGTGAACTGAAAAAGGAAAGAATAGGATCATATGATATTATTGTTTTTATGGGAACATGGTGCGAAGACAGCCACAGAGACTTTCCGAGATTAATGAAAATTTTAGAAGAAGTAAGCTATCCGGATAGTAAACTTACCATTATTGCTGTTAACCGTAAAAAAGAATCGCCTAGCGGAGATGAAGGGCTGTACAATATTCAGAAAGTTCCAACAATTATTCTAAAAAGATATACTAAGGAAGTTGGAAGGATTGTAGAAATGCCTACTTCAGGATATATCGAAAGAGATATGGTTGAAATTTTGAAAAAGAACGACTCATCAGTAATCAAAGAAATCTTTAAATAGACTTGAGAAATAATAAAGTTATCCTATCATTTATAGCCGGTGCAGGAGCAGTATTGCTTTTGTTTTTTGGTGTGAAATCCTGTTTTAATCTTGGCGGAAAAACGGAAAAATCAGATTATTATATTCTGACCAACCAGATTTCCAAAATGAATAAGATGGTAGTGATGGAACAGAATACGTCCAGCATGCAGAAGACCAAAATGGGCTATGAAGTTTTCGGGAACGAAGTGTCCAGCAACAGTATCATTACCTATACAAAAACCAATGCACAGGTTTCGTATGATCTTAATAAAATGAAGATCGAGGTAGATTCCATCAACAAAAAACTGGTTATCACTGAGCTTCCCGATGCAGATATAAGAATTACACCCAGCGTTGAAATTCAGTCTCTGGATGATTCTTTTTTTAACAGAATTTCGGAGAAAGACATTAAAAGCGTAACGGAGAAAGCTAAAGATGCTGCAGTAAAATCTATTGATCAAAATCAGCTAAGAAGTGAAGGACGTAAACAATTAATGGAAAACCTTGATAATATTTTCGTTTTGGCAAAGGCTTTGAATTATAAGATAGAAGATAAGACCGGAAAGATCGGTATTCTCGGACTCTAAAAAATTCAAGCAATGGACTCAAAAGGAAAGAACAAAAAAGAAGAATCTGCCAACAGCGCAGAAACTAAAAAGCAAAATCAGGATTTCCAGAATATTCCTGCTTCATCGAAAAAGAGCAACCCACCTGACATTGATAAAGAAGATGTTCAAAAGTCTTCTAAAAATAAATCAGGAAAAACGGATAATACGAAAGAATAAATAACTTTTATTACAGAATAAAATTGAAAGGTTCTGTCTCTCACGAGGCAGAACCTTTCTCTAACTATCTATCTAAGTGAACTAAATTTGTACCTATACAATGGTTGATTTTCCGATTTTTACATTCTCGAAATTATAATAAGACTTTTCTGAATATTTAATATGATCTGCAATAAAGCTTCCTACTTCACTGGTTGAATAGTATTGCTTACTGTTAAGATCAATAGTCACATATTTATTTTCAATAGCATGCTCTACGGATTGTCTCAGTTTATCGGCAGCTTGTTTCAAATTAAGATGATCCAGCATCATTGCCACACTAAGAATGGATGCAATAGGATTGGCTATTCCTTTACCTTTTGCCTGTGGATACGAACCGTGAATAGGCTCAAACAAAGCATTTCCCTCTCCAATGGATGCCGATGGAAGCAGCCCGATGGAACCACCGATGACACTTGCCTCATCAGAAATAATATCTCCGAACATGTTCTCTGTTAAAATAACATCAAATTGTTTTGGATTAAGAATCAGCTGCATTGCGGCATTATCTACAAACATATAATCCAACTGAACATCCGGATATTCCTGAGCAATTTCCTGGCAAATCTTTCGCCATAACCTTGAAGTATCCAATACGTTGGCTTTATCAATCAACGTCAGCTTTTTATTTCTTTTTTGTGCTTCCTGAAATGCCATATGCGCAATCGGAAGAATATCTTCACGGCTGTATTTGCATACGTCGTAAGCATATTCGCCTTCAGGATCTGTAAATTTTTCACCAAAATAAATCCCGCTTACCAATTCCCTGAAAATCTGAATATCGGCTCCTTCAATAATCTCTCTTTTAAGTGGACTCTTTTCAATCAGTGATGCATAGGTTTTCAAAGGACGAAGATTTGCAAATAAACCCAATTCCTTACGAAGTCTTAATAATCCCTGTTCAGGTCTGACTTTAGCCTCTGGATTGTTATCAAAGACAGGATCTCCGATTGCTCCGAAAAGAACGGCATCAGATTCTTTACATATTTTTAAAGTTTCTTCCGGAAGTGGATTTCCGGTTTTGAAAATAGCTTCAGCACCCATCAATCCATAATTGAATTGAAATTTGTATTGAAATACTTCAGCAATTACATCCAATATTTTGATGCTTTCGCTGATAATTTCCGGGCCAATCCCATCTCCGGGAAGGACTGCAATTTTAAAATAATTGTCGCTCATTTGTTTTTTGTGTTTTTAGTTCAAACTCTGTGATCGCCTGTTTTTTGCTGATTAAAAAATCAATATCGTCATAGCCGTTTAAAAGGCATATTTTTTTATAAGAATCGATCTCAAAAGTTTCAGTGGTATCTTTAAAGCTAATAGATTGCAATTCTACATCGATAGCAATCTGATTATCGGGATTTTCAGTAATTCCCTCTAAGATCTCTTTTAAGAATTCTTCGGAGACTTTTACAGGAAGAAGACCATTATTTAAAGCATTCCCTTTAAAAATATCGGCAAAATAACTGGAAATAATAACCTTAAAACCATAATCCGTTAAAGACCACGCAGCATGTTCACGACTGCTTCCACATCCGAAATTATTTCCTGCTACTAAAATTTCCCCTTCATACTTAGGATTATTCAATACAAAATCCGGATTTGGTTCTCCGGTATGGATATTATACCTCCAGTCTCTGAACAGATTTTCTCCAAAACCATTCCTGTCGATACTTTTCAGAAACCTCGCCGGAATAATCTGATCGGTATCTATATTTTCTGCCGGCAACGGAACTGCAGTAGATTTTATGATAACTAATTTTTGCATGTATTTTACTTGTTGGATTTAAAACCACAAAGGCTTTTTTACACTTTAGTTCACTTAAGAAAAATCAGAGATTTTCAAAAAGCTTAAGTGATCTTTTATACGATTCAATGATAACTTTTCTTACTTAAGTGTCATGACCTTTTATGTCTTTGTGGTTAAAATATATTTTTAAAACTTTAGTTTAAATTTTCAAAAGCTGAGATCCTGCCTTCTATAGCGGCTTTTGCTGCGGTAAGCGGACTCGCCAGAATCGTTCTTGAACCCTGCCCCTGTCTTCCTTCAAAGTTTCTGTTCGATGTGGATACACAATATTCACCTTCAGGAATTTTATCATCATTCATTGCAAGGCAGGCAGAACATCCGGGCTGACGGATCTGAAACCCTGCTTCGTTAAAAATTTTATCCAATCCTTCCTCATAAATCTGTTTCACAACTTGTTGAGAACCGGGAACGATTAAAGCTTTAACTGTTTCGGATTTGCTTTTCCCTTTGATATATTGAGCTGCAGAACGGAAATCTTCTATTCTCGCATTGGTACAGCTCCCTATAAATACGTAATTGACTTTAATATTGGAAGGCGATTGTCCTGCTTCCAACCCCATATATCGCAATGCCTTTTCCTCGGATTCACTTTGTGGAACCGGAATAACCTCACGGATTGAAATTCCCATTCCGGGATTGGTTCCATAGGTAATCATCGGATAAATATCTGAGGCATCAAAACTTAATTCTTTATCAAACTCTGCTCCCTCGTCGGTTTTTAAAGTTTCCCAATAAGCAAGCTTCTCGTTCCACTCCTCACCTTCTGGTGCAAATTTTCTTCCTTTTACATATTCAAAGGTGATGGCATCAGGAGCTATCATTCCTCCTCTGGCACCCATTTCAATACTCATATTACAAACGGTCATCCTTCCTTCCATCGACATTTCTTCAAATACATTTCCGGCATATTCACAGAAATATCCTGTTCCGCCGTCAGTTCCTATTTTTGAAATGATATAAAGAATCACATCTTTGGCCTGAACATTTTCATTCAACTTACCATTTACTGTAATTCTCATCGACTTAGGTTTGTTAAGCAACAGGCACTGACTGGCAAATACCTGTGCCACCTGGCTTGTTCCGATTCCGAAAGCAATTGTTCCGAAAGCGCCGTGTGTAGAGGTATGACTATCTCCACACACTATGCTCATTCCGGGTTGAGTTATTCCCAGTTCGGGAGCAATAATATGGACAATGCCCTGATATTGATGCCCTAAACCGAATAGCTCGATATGATTTTTTGTACAGTTTTCCGTAAGTTGTTGCACCTGATTTCTCGATAATTCATCACGAATCGGCTCTTCCTGATGTAAAGTAGGCACATTATGGTCTGCCGTTGCTACAATCTGCTCAGGTCTGAATACTTCCAGATTTCTGGCTTCAAGTTCTGCAAATGCCTGTGGACTGGTTACTTCGTGAATCAGGTGTTTGTCTATGTAAATAATTTGTGGACCGTCAGGAATCGTTTCTACCACGTGAGCGTCCCAAACTTTATCAAAAAGTGTCTTTCTATCTTTATTCATTTTACTTTTATCTTGATTTAAATCAAACCCTTATCCTATTTTCCTGTTGAAAGCAGTCATAATCAGGCTGAGATCATCATTGCAGATTTCCTTTTTCATATCTGCTATTTTTAAGAATTCCTGATACAGATAATCAAGTTCATTCTTGGTTACTTCATATCCGATATGTTTAAACCTGTAAGCCAGCGCAGAACGGCCACTTCTTGCCGTAAGGATAATGGAAGATGCATTCACTCCTACTTCAGCGGGGTCTATAATTTCATAAGTTTCCCTGTTTTTAATCACTCCATCCTGGTGAATCCCTGAGCTATGGGCAAAGGCGTTAGCACCAACAATCGCTTTATTAGGCTGAACAGACATTCCCATTAAATCAGAAACCATCAAACTCATCTCATTCAGCATTCTGGAATTGACATCGGTGTGAAGATTCAGATCTTTATGTTGTTTCAGGATCATCACAACCTCCTCCAAAGCAGTATTTCCGGCTCTTTCTCCAAGACCATTAATCGTACATTCGATCTGTCGGGCTCCATTGATCGCTCCGGCGATTGAATTGGCTGTTGCCAAGCCCAGGTCGTTGTGACAATGACAGGATAGTACCGCTTTTTCGATTCCTTTTACATTTTCTTTCAGATATTTTATCTTCTCGCCATACTCTTCCGGTAAGCAATATCCAGTGGTATCAGGAATATTCAAGACAGTGGCACCTGCTTTAATGACGGCTTCACAAACCTGAGCCAGATATTCATTATCTGTTCTCCCAGCATCTTCTGCATAAAATTCAACATCCTCTACATAAGTTTTTGCATATTTTACAGCTTCAGCAGCGCGTTCAATAATATCTTCTCTGTTTGAATTGAATTTATATCTGATGTGAGAATCAGAAGTTCCGATTCCCGTATGTATTCTCGGTTTTTTTGCAAATTGTAAAGCTTCAGCAGCAACATCAATGTCTTTTTTATTGGCTCTGGTCAATCCGCAAACTGTAGCATTCTTCACGAGTTTTGAAATTTCTGAAACAGATTCAAAATCTCCCGGACTGGAAATTGGAAATCCTGCTTCAATGATATCAATCCCTAGCGCATCCAGCCTTTCAGCTATAGTCAGTTTCTGTTCCGTGTTTAGTTTGCATCCCGGAACCTGCTCTCCATCCCTCAGTGTGGTATCAAAAATTTCAATTTTTTCGGAATTCATAAATGAAGTTTTTTACTTAATTTTGATCCAAAACTACAGCTTGTAATATTTTTTCATTTTCATCTTTTTTGAAAATTACAATATTCAACCGTTAAAGAAATAGCTGTATTTATTTGATAATTAAACATTTAAATTCCAAAAATTTACAATGGCAGAATTGCAGAAAGATTTTTTGTTTGTATTGGTAAAGTCATTGACCACCTCTGAAAAACGTCAGTTTAAGTTATATGTCAATCGTCTCGGAATCAATGTAGATGCCAAGTTTCTCCTCTTGTTTTCTGAAATGGACCGGATGAAAGAATATGACGAAAGCATTATCATTGAGAAAAAAATTTCAACGAAACAGCAACTTTCAAACCTGAAAGCCCATTTGTATAAACAAATTCTGGTAAGCCTCCGTATGAACCCGAGTCATCAGAATTATAGAATTCAACTTCGGGAGCAACTCGATTTTGCCAATATTTTATACCAGAAAGGATTGTATAAGCAGGCTTTAAAAATATTGGATAAGACAAAAAAAGATGCGCTTGAACTCGATGAAAAAAGTATCGCTTCCGAGGTTATTGACCTTGAGAAAGTAATTGAATCACAATTTATTACACGAAGTATTGAAGGGCGTGCTGATGAACTGATCAAACAATCTCAGGAGCTTAGCAAACAAAATACTTATACCACCAAACTCTCCAATCTTTCTCTGAAATTATACAGCGAAATGCTTACTCATGGCTATGTAAAAAATGACCGTGACAGAGAAGAAGTTTTGGAAATTTTTAATGATGAGATTAAAAAAATTAAGTTTGATAAGTTAAATTTCACTGAAAAACTGTGGTATTTTAAAGCTCATGTATGGAAGAACCAGCTTCTTCAGGATTATAAATACACGTTAAAGTATGCCTATCAATGGGTAGATTTGTTTCATAAAAAGCCGGAAATGATCTTCAGCCATCCGGTTTGGTATATCAAAGGGAACACCTATCTGCTGAAAATTTTGTTCCTGTATGGGAATATCGATATTCTTGAAGAACATTTTGAAAACTTCAGCAAAACGGTGCATGCAGAAAGCTTTTCTCAAAATGAAAACCTTCAGTCACTGATTTTCCTTACGTATTCCAATACCTTGATGAATATTCATTTTGTAAAGGGTGAATTTTTCACCGGAACAAAGCTTATTCCCGAAATTGAGCTGAAAATGGAAAGACTTCGGGAGAGAATTGATGAACACCACTTTATGATTTTATATCTTAAGATGGCTGCAATGTTTTTTGGCAGTAAAATGTATAAAAAAACGATCCAGTATTGCATGAGGGTAATTGAGTCGAAAGGAAATGTGCAGGAAGATCTGCTTTTTCACACCAGAATTCTGATCTTAATGGCTAAACATGAATCCGGAAATGATGAGGATTATGATGAATTCGTTGCTTCTACTCTGAAATTCGCCAAAAAGATGAAAAAACCGGAAGACTTTCATTTTGAGAGCATTCAGTTTTTTAAAAATCTTAATAACGAGGTGTTAAGTCAGCAGCAGAAAGCATTTGAAACTTTTGACCAAAAACTGGAAGAGTTTTCTAATAATGAATATTACAGAAGATCATTATTTTATATTGACATTCACGGTTGGATAAAATCTAAAGTTCAAAATGTAGATGTGATTGAAATTATCAAACAAAAAGTGAAGTATAAAAGGAAAAGTTAATAGATCTCTGAAATTGATTTTAAGAGTCCGGATTCCTAAGGAATGACAATAGAATGTTAGTTCACAAAATAAGGTGATACCAATTCATATTGTCATTCCGCACGAATCTAAACAATATTATCAAGCTATTTTATCACAAACTACAATCAGTTTATTACCAGATTCTTTCTATAAAATGTAAAGCATTTTTATGGCTTATCTTTTCTACCAGTTCTGCTGAAAATCTTTCTTCAATTTCCCTATTGATGGCAGGATATACTGAAGCATCAGAATGTTCAGGGAAAAAGAACGGGTGACGGGATGTTTCCGGATGTTCCTTCCAGTAGAAATAATCGGCTCCGTAGGCTATGCAATCTTCACCTCCAAGATCAAGTCCGTACTGAATATGTTCATACAACCTTTCCGGATGTTCCAGATCGATATAATCTTTAATAAAATTAAGGCCGATCAATCCTTTCCTTTTAATGACTTCTTTAGCCAGTTCATCCGGAAGATTCCGGTTATTCTTATAAATCGCCCTGTAATTGGAGTGGCTGGCCAGAATCGGAATCGAATATCCTTTCTTATCAATATAATTGAAAATATCATGTGCCAGCTGATCACTGGTGTGGGCAAGATCGATTGCTATTCCTTTATCTGCAATATAGTCGAGCAGGACTTTTCCATCATCCTTTAAACCTGCTGTAGCATTATTCCCTCCTCCGAAACGGTTTTCTGAATGGTGGGTAATCCCAATGTAAAGTACTTTTTGAGTATTTTCAATAATCGTTTCCAAATTTTTAAACCCGGAGTCCAGAATTTCATTTTCATCGCAAAAAGCAGATGCATTTTCAATGGAAGCAATAACTCCTACCCGATTTTCATTTTCCTGAATAGTATAATTGTCCTTGTTAAAAAGAAAAAACTGATCATTTTTAATCAGTTTTGAAAATAACTGACTTTGCTGTAGCCCATACTTAGTACTGTTGGCTCCTGTTCCGGCATAGATCGCCATCACCTGAAGCTTTACGTTTCCTTCTTTTAAATAAGGTAAAGAACAGCCTATTTCTTTATCATCGATCGTTGCATCAGGGTTCAACATATAATATAAAAGATCACAGTGCAGATCAATGTTGATTGTATTCTTCATGAATTATAATTTAAATTTTTATTCCGGTTCTTTATTTTAGATCAGCAAAATCAGGCTCAGAAATCTAAGAAAAGATTTTTACAACCTCTTTATATTGTCGTTTTTCTGAATAATTCTGCCAACTGTTATTTAATGATTTTAAAAGTCTTAAAGTACTACTATTGGCGGATTAAATTCATAATTATAATGAGTTGATGAAATTTAAAATATCTATCATTCTTTCCCTATTTCATCGGAAACAGATCTGAGAAATCCGGTTTTAATCATTCTACTTACAGGCACTCAAAAACTTAGCATTATTTATTTAAAACAACCTCTTATAAAAATCAATTGTTCTCCACTTTAAAATATTTCTTATTTTTTGTATTAATTATCATTCTAAATACAGGTTAATATAGCATATTATCTAAAAAATGCGTATTTTTGCATCTTAAAATTTCTTAGTAAACAATGATAAAAATTACACTTCCAGACAATAGTGTCAAAGAATTCGAAGGAGCAGTTACTCCTCTAGATGTGGCAAAATCGATAAGCGAGGGATTGGCTAGAAATACCATTTCCGCAATTGTAAACGGTACACAAGTAGAGACGACCACCCCTATAACCACGGATTCTACGGTACAGCTTTTGACCTGGAATGATGATCTTGGAAAGAAGGCTTTCTGGCACTCTTCCGCCCACCTTTTGGCGCAGGCGATCCTTGACTTTTATCCTAATGCTAAGTTGACCATCGGTCCGGCAATTGAAAGCGGATTCTATTATGATGTAGATTTCGGTGGCGAAAGTTTATCTGAAAAGGATTTTGAGAAGATTGAAAAGAAGATTCTTGAAAATGCAAAAAAAGGATCAACATTCTCTCTATACCCTGTTTCAAAAGAAGAAGCTTTAAAAACATATGCAGATAACCCTTATAAGGTAGAATTGATCTCCAATCTGAATGACGGGGAAATCACTTTTGTCACTCACGATGACTTTACAGACTTATGTCGTGGTGGGCACATTCCAAACACTGGAATTGTAAAAGCGGTTAAAATTTTAAATGCAGCCGGAGCTTACTGGCGAGGAAACGAAAAGAATCCTCAGTTGACAAGAGTTTATGGTATTTCTTTCCCTAAGCAGAAAGATTTAACTGAATACCTTGAAAGATTAGAAGAAGCTAAAAGAAGAGATCACAGAAAATTAGGTAAAGAACTTGGAATTTTTGCATTCTCTGAAAAAGTAGGTGCCGGGTTACCACTATGGTTGCCAAAAGGTACTGCTTTAAGAAGAAAACTGGAAAATTTCCTTTCTGATGCTCAGAAAAAAGGAGGGTATGAATTTGTAATGTCTCCGCATATCGGGTCAAAGGAATTGTATGTAACTTCCGGACACTGGGATAAATACGGAGCAGACAGCTTCCAGCCGATCAAAACGCCGAACGAAGGAGAAGAGTTTTTGTTGAAGCCTATGAACTGTCCTCACCACTGTGAAATTTACAAGACTTCACAATGGAGCTACAGAGATTTGCCTAAAAGATATGCAGAATTCGGTACTGTTTACAGATATGAGCAAAGTGGAGAACTTCACGGTTTAACGAGAGTTCGTGGATTTACTCAGGATGATGCTCACCTTTTCTGTACTCCGGATCAGCTTTCTGAAGAATTTGAAAAAGTAATTGATTTAACGCTTTATGTTTTCAAATCTTTAGGGTTTGAAGATTTTGTAACTCAGGTTTCATTAAGAGATCCTGAAAACAGAGAAAAATATATCGGATCTGATGAGAACTGGGAGAAAGCTGAAAGCGCCATCATCAATGCAGCAGAGAAGAAAGGTTTAAAAACGGTTATTGAATACGGCGAAGCTGCATTCTATGGTCCTAAATTAGACTTCATGGTGAAGGATGCGTTGGGAAGAAAATGGCAGCTGGGAACGATTCAGGTAGACTATAACCTACCGGAAAGATTTGATCTTCATTATATCGGAAATGATAATGAGAAGCACAGACCGGTTATGATCCACAGAGCGCCATTTGGTTCTATGGAGCGTTTTATAGCAATCTTGCTAGAAAATACTGCAGGAGATTTCCCTCTATGGTTAAGCCCTGATCAGTTTATTATTCTACCGATCAGTGAAAAATATGTAGATTATTCAAAAAAAGTTTCACAATTTTTGGAAAATCACGATATTAGCGGTCAGATTGATGACAGAAATGAGAAAACGGGTAAAAAGATCCGTGATGCTGAATTGAAAAAGATTCCTTTCATGCTTGTGGTAGGGGAAAATGAAGAGAAAGAAGGCACGATTTCTGTAAGAAGACGTGGAGAAGGAGATCTTGGAGTGATGAAACTGGAAGATTTCGTGGCTTACTTTAAAAAGGAAGCAGCCATTTAAGAAAAATAAAACATTGAAATATTCAGAGGTTATTTATTTAAAAATCTCTGAAGTATCAATAAAAATAGAAAGTTAACCAATAAAATTATAATACAATAGCACAAAGATTTAACAACAGGGGCCCACAAAGACGTCCGGTACAAGAGGACTTACACTTGATCAACGATAAAATTCGTGTGAGAGAGCTTCGTTTGGTGGGCGATAACGTAGAGCCAGGAATTTATCCAATTGACAAAGCAAGACAAATTGCTGCGGATCAGGAATTGGATTTAGTAGTAATTTCTGATAAAGCAGAACCTTTTATTGCAAGAATATTAGAATATAAAAAATTCTTGTATGAGCAAAAGAAAAAGCAGAAAGAACTTAAGGCAAAGCAAGTAAAAGTGGTAGTAAAAGAGATCCGTTTCGGACCTCAGACAGACGACCATGACTATGAATTTAAGAAAAAGCATGCTGAAAAGTTTCTTGAAGAAGGTTCTAAATTGAAAACCTACGTATTTTTTAAAGGACGTTCGATCATCTTTAAGGATCAGGGAGAAATCTTGCTTTTAAAACTGGCTCAGGAATTAGAGCACGTTGGTAAAGTAGATCAGCTTCCTAAGCTTGAAGGAAAGAGAATGATTATGATGATGAGTCCTAAAAAACCAGCAAAATAATTCAATCGTTATTTAATATAAAAAAACCTCAAAGTGATTTGAGGTTTTTTTATGCATTTTTCTCGTCCTGAAAAAGCTAAAAAAACATTTTAGTCTCTTCTTGCAAATACTTGTTTTACATTCACCATTTTACTCAAAAAAATTCATATTTTTGCGTCCAACTAATAACCCGAAAACTAAAATTTTATAATATTCATGAGACATTTACTATTTCTAGCATTTTTTTCAGCTGGCTCATTCTATGGACAAAGTGGGCAGGTAGATCTAACTTTTGGCAATAACGGAGTACGTTATGATGCACCGAGTGGTGCCCCTAATATCCAGGTCACAAATGATGGCAAAGTTTTTTTAATGGTTAATAACCAAGTAAAAAAACTAACGAATACCGGTACCTTAGATCCTACTTTTGGTACAATGGGTGTTTTTTCAAATCCAAACCCTTATAGCAGTATATTTCTATACTCTAATGGAAAGTTGCTAACGCAGGAAGCCAACAGCTTGTATACTACCAGAGTAAAAAGACTAAATTCAGACGGCACTACAGATACCACTTTTGGCACTTCAGCAAATAATGGTATTGACTTTAACAATTCAGGGTGTTCCCCATGTCTGGAGAAGCCGGGTATTCACCTTTCTAATAACAACGACAGTAATTCTTTTTTTATTCTGGCAAGTGACGGATATTATATGGGAGGTCGTGGTGTTGTGGTTTTAAAAAATGAAACAGGTACTTCAGGCTTTTCCATTTCACCGGTGTACATCCCTGCAGTAACCGGTAGTACGGGAGTTCATATGGGTACAGGCGCCGCAAAAGTCCTTAAAGCTTCTGATGGAAGCTACTTTGTTGGTGGTGGTTTATATAAAATTAATAATAATTCAGGTGTTAGCCATAGACAGGGTTCAATGGCATTTGTAGCAAAGTATTCTTCTCAGGGCGGTCAGGATAACAATTTTAATTTTTATGCTTCTAAGGGTTCAGATAGTGGCAGCAACGCTGGTGTAGATTATCAGCTGGATGCACAGGATAACCTTTATACGATTGCTGTAGACAATTCTTATAATAATGGATCGTCATTGTACTACTACCGAATCTATAAAACGGATAAGTATGGCAATTTAGACTACTCTTTTGGCAATACTAATTTTACGGGGTATTTGGATGTTTCTGCCGCTTTTTCATCTATCACCAACTATAAAATTACTTTTAGAAAAATGTTCATACAGCCGGATGGTAAAATCTTGCTGGCGGGGAACACAACTTATATCATCAATTCTACGACCACTCAGGATAAAGAATTATTTTTAGCGCGTTTTAATACCGATGGAACATTAGACAGCTCATTTGGAACAAATGGCTATGTCGTACATGATATTGACCCTACAGCTTTTGAGACCTTTGTAGATGCAGGAACCAATTCTGATATGACAGAAATCTATGTAAGTGCAAATCTTAAAAACGCCGCAACCAACTCATTTATCAAAACGGCTATTGTAAAGTTTAAAAATACTTCCAGCAACTTATCTACTAAAGAAGCTGCTCCTACTCAACAGGATGTATCATTCTATCCTAATCCTGTAAAGGATATTTTAAAATTCAATACCGAAGGAAAAGTAATGATCTATGATACTAACGGGAAACTGGTATTATCAAAAGATAATGTAGATGGGAAAAAAGGTATTGATGTTTCTGAATTGATACACGGAAACTACATTATCCAGGTAAAAAATACAAAAGACACCCATAGTTCTAAGTTTATTAAAAACTGATAACTCAAAATTAAAGATATTAGTATCTTTGATTTTTTCAAAATAAAGTTAAAACGGAAAAGTTCTCTACACATTGTAGAGAACTTTTTTCGTTTTGGATATTAACCTTATAATTTACTATGCGGAAAAGCACCTCATTTGAACTAATTACATGGTGTGTCTTCGTGGAAAAGTTTTATCCCTCAAAATCACCACAATCATGCTCTTTGAAAAGAGATAAGGCTTTTTTGGTGGTAAAATATCTTGATATTCTTTTGTTTTTCATCTCCAGCTTTTGGCCTTCTAAGACCACTTCATACACAGGAGCTTTGTCTATTTTCGTTACAATATAAGTTCCTTCCGGCGTTTTTAAAATAGTTTTATTTCCTTCGTTTGTAAAAGAGAAATCATTTATTTCAAAAGTATCTTTTTCATCACAAACATTGGTCCATATTATTTTTTTCTTTGTTACGGATAAGCTTGCCAAATCGCATGAATAGCAGTTTCCAGAGAACTCTAACCCATATTTTTCGTATACATTTGTACTTTTGCTATCCAATAAATCAACAGGAACCAACGACGAAAGATCACCCGGAACTTCTGATTTTGATGTAGTATCCTTCACCGGAGCTGGTGTAGAAACAGAATTTTCTTTTATCTCCGTAGAATCTACTTTTTTCTCTTTTTTCTCTGTAGAGGGTGAACAGGAAACAAATAAAACTATTGCCACTGAAAGGCTGGTTATTATATTTTTCATTTAATTTTAAATAATTTTCTATACTTAATTTATCTTTTGTAAAATTGTATAAAACGGGCTGTTTAATATATCCCTGATTTCAGCCATTTATCCCCTATTTTACACCGTTTTGTTGGTCAATGCTGTGAATACGGATACCTTTGACAAAAATAGTAAAATGAAACCCCTATCTCACTTCTTTATATCATCCATGATTATTTTTGTAGGATGCAATCCGAAAGAAAAAACATCAGAAACCGGCAAACCGACAACTGAAGTTACACAGAAAACCATAACATTAGCCGATTTCAAAAAAATAAAAGGCGTAGATAATGTGCAGGATGTACCCTTTGAGTTATTTACCAAGCGGGATTCTATACAGTTTTTTGTGGCTCCGAATAAAGATGCCGCTCATTTAAAAATGGCTTATAATAAATTCGATAATTATTATGGATTTGAAGAGTTTGAGGACTTCTACTCTATTCATTACAGCATCAATAATAATATTTCGAACAGTATTGAAGCTTTTGTTTTAAAATCAGAATTCACCGCTGCATTTGACCTGACATTAAAAGGCGTAGATCTTTATGAGATCAGAAGCAGCACCTTTAAAGAATCATCCGATTTTAAGGAAAAATCTTTTAAGAAATTTGGTACCATTGCTGAGATTTCAGAACAAGAATTTAAGGCAAACTCAAAAAATCGTATTGGTGAAGCATTGGTAAAAAATCCGAATATAAAGCTGCAGGATGATAACTGGGTATACACAGAAAATAATAGAAAAGGGATCATCACCCAACATGAAAATATATCTACAGAAACGGGACCGCTTGCTAATGAATATGTAGGGCGCTCATCTTTCTTAAACCTGGAAGTTTTCAAAGAAAACACTAACGAAACCGTAGATTTGTTTTATTCTTTTTACAATATAAAAAATGCAGTCATGTTTGAATTGGGTACACAGGGCTATCCACAAATTCTTCCTACTAAGAGCTGGGTAACATACATCTCATCCAATAATGATGCGGGAAGTAATTTTGTTATTACTAAATATTTACCCCAAACCAGAAAACAGGAAAATCTTCTCTACGTGAATTTCACCAATTTTAAAATCGCCGATGATAAAAAAGCATTCTGGACTGATAATGATACCTTTTACGCAGAAGTTTACCCTCTTAATTCAGCTTCTTCAAATGGTAAAAAGCAAAAGACAGCATTTATAAAAATTAAGTTGAAGGCTGATTTGATTTGAACAAAAAAATATTATAACCCCTATAGTAATTGGCCCCATTAGGAAAAGTAGTAAGATAAAAACCCCTGAAACCAGCCAGTGTTTGGAGTGGTAAAGTCTGATATCTTTGCAGCAGTTATTTAAAGATATACAATGAAAAAAATAAGTTTAACCCTCCTGTTTTCTTTACTAAGTCTGATTACTTTTGCACAATCGTTAAAAGTAGTTATTAAACAAGACGGAAAAGTAATTGAGCCGGTAAACGATGTTTATGACCTTAAAAAAGCTCCCTTCCTGTTTGAAATAACCTCTGCAAATCTTGAAGGTTTTCTAGTGGGAGCCACTACAAATAAAGATATTTATGCCGGAGCTTTGGGTCTTTTCAACACTGAAGTCCCATGGTTTCAGAGTACAGGTATGGCGGAAGAATTGTACAACAAGGACAAAGAAATGTTTCTGATGGATTCGGCGCCTTCGTACTGGTATTATACCGACGCTAAAGATCATAGATTTGATAAAACCCCAAAAGGTAACTCAAAACAATGGACTGCTACCCGTACTATTACAAGATTCTATGATATCATGGTGGATCAGCCAATCAATTTAAAGGATTTTGACGGACGAGTGTACCTGTTGATGTATGAGCCTGTATATAACGACGAATATGATTTAACAGGAAAGAAAAACCTGTTTCGAGGTACGTTGAGATTCAGAGATTAAATAAAAAACACCTAATTTTTAATTTTATATAAAAAAGGTCTGCTTTTACGATGTAAGCAGACCTTTTTGCTGGATAAAGGTAATCTCGAAATTATTTTAAACCATTAAGATTTTTAAGAAGATAAGAAAAGTTAAAGGAACAGATAAGGCTATTATCTTAAATTCATCTTTGATGCAGCTTAACTTACCTTTAAAATCTTCATTTTTCTTAATGGTTTAAATTCTTTGGCCTTTTTCAAATTCGAAGATTTCATAAATACTCTATTCTATGATTAATCCATATTCTATAGCCAGTTTAATGGCTGAACTAAGATTGGAAGTCTGAAATTTTTCAATCAGATTTTTCCGGTGACTTTCTACGGTATGTGGGCTGATAAAAAGCTTTTCCGCCATTTGATTAGTGGTAAGCCCTTTCGCTGCTTCGGCTAAAATTTCTTTTTCCCTTCGAGTTAATTTTGGAACATGCTTTAATCCATCTGCTGATTTTTTCTCCAAAACCGATCTGGTCTGTGAACATACAAACCGTTGACCAGCGTAGACCGTCTTAATACCTTCCAGTATCTCAGAAACGGAAGCATTTTTCTGAATATATCCTAAAGCACCTTCAGCCAGCGTACTATTTATAACAGGCAGTTCATTGTGAACACTCAGCATAATAATCTGGAGATTTCCGTACTTTTTCTTTAAAGGTTTTATGATTTCGATGCTGTTGGTATCTGCCAGATTGATATCAAGCAATAATATATCAATATCTTGTTTTGCCAGACCTGCATTCATTTCTGGAACATCTTTAAAACAATCTACCACATCTATGGTATCGCTGTTTCCTAAAATATTCTTCAGTCCTTCTAATAGAAGCGGATGATCGTCTGTTATGGCTACTTTTATCATTTTTAATGGATAGGAATTTGAAGTTCTATACTGGTCCCAACATTTAATTCGGAGGTGATGTTCATCGTTCCTTTTAAAAACTGGACTCTTGATTCTATATTATGAAAACCTGCAGTTTTTCTTACTTCTAAGTTGGTATGGTCAAAACCTTTACCGTCGTCTTCTACCGTAAGATTTACTGCATTTTCTTCTTCGCTCAGCTGGATAATCACCTCAGAAGCATCCGCGTGTTTTATGGTGTTGTTGACCAGTTCCTGAATAATTCTGTATATGATCAATTGTTTTTCCTGTGATAAAGAATGGCTGTAATTGATAAATTCGGTGTGGATCTCCAGTCCGCTATTGGAAATGCGGGTGGCAAACTCCCGGATGGCTGCTTCCAAACCGTATTTTATTAATAAATCAGGCATTAAATTATGTGCTACACGTCTCAATTCTTCTACAGCACCATCAATCTGGCCAATCGATTTTGAAATGCCTTCTTCAATATTTTCAGATTGATGAGGATCTAAAATAGACAGCTGAAGTTTAGTTCCCGAAAGCAAACCTCCCAATCCGTCATGGAGGTCGCGGGCAAGGCGGCCACGCTCCTGCTCCTGCCCTTCAAGCAATGCAGTAAGGGTAGATATTTTTGAATTCTGCTTCTCTTTATCAATGGCCAGAACATGCAGTTCATCCCTTTGCTTCATCGACTTTGCACGCTGTTTAAAGGCGTATAACAATAAGATGATTAAAACAATAAAAATGACAATAAAAATAATATAATAGGTATTGATCTTTTCCTTGAATGCCAACAGCTTTTTATAGCTATTAATATCATTGTTTTTTTGCTCGGTTTCCAGCTTTGCCAAGCGAAGCTGCTGTTCTTTTTTCTCCGATTCAAGTTCTGAAAACTTGAGTCGTTCACGTTGGTTTTCTTCGACCAGTTTTAAGTTGTTGTAAACCTGTTCACGTTGTGCACGAAGAATGTTGATCAGCTTAATTTGTTGTGCTTTTTTATCACTTTCGAGCTGCAGCTTGATGTATTTTTGTTCTTGTCGTTCTTTCTCAAACTGTGATTCTAATTTCTTGGTAATGTCAAGTTTTTCCTGATCGTAAACGCTTTTGTATTTATCAACATAGCTTTTATAATACGTCAGGGCTTCTTTATAATTGCCTTGCTCTTCGCTAATTTGGGATAATGATTCGAGAATGGATAATTCTATATTATGATCTCTGACAGGGCTTTTCCCAATTTCCATGGACGCTTTGAGAAAGTAAGACTTAGCCAAATCGTAATCTTTATTTTGTGCGGCCAGCTCAGCTAAAATTCCAAATGATGATGCAATATGTATGGCATCACCGGTTTCCAGACTCACTTTATTGGCTAATTCGGCATATTTCATCGCCTTCTCTCTATTAAAACCGGTATACAAATTAGCTAAATTAATAGCCGCATAAGAAAGACTGGTCTTGTTAAGCATAGTCTCCTTATTTTTGTTAAAAGTCGTAATAGCCTGCAGATAATATTGCTCTGCCCTATTTCTAAAATCTATATTCGAAGGATTCTGGGTGTATTTTTGTTCGTACACGTATCCCATCCGCATATAGGCGTCGAAGATAAGATTGGGATCGTGCTGTTTGGATGCCAACAGCAAAAACTGCTTGCTGTATTTTTCCTCCAACTGATATTCATTCAGGTTGGAATAAATAGTAGATAATTCTTTGGCTACATTCCCAAATCTCCCATACAATGTAGAAGTCGTTGGGGAATTTTCATAATAATTAATTGCTTTCAGGTAAGTAGCAACGGCATCGGTTGTTTTATTATTACGTGTTAAAATCCAGCCCCTGGCATATTCAAAGTAGCCTTTAGCCTCGTTACTGTTCGTCTTTACACTATACTGCTTCGCCATTTCCAGGCTTTTGAATGATTCAGCCTGTTTATTATCAAGCCGATAGTTCATCGCTTGCACAGCATATAAAATAGTGGCATACCTGCCATCGTTCTGTTTTGTTGCGATGGAAATGTTAGTTTCTAAAATCTGATAGGATTTTAATTTTAAATTATGGAAAAATAAAGCTGTAGCATATTTGGGAGCCAGATTCAATTGCTCTGTGGTTTGGTTTGAAGCATGACTATATTCCTTTTCCAATTTGCTTAAAACATCTTGTGCCTGCGCAAAAAACGAACCCATCAGGAAAGCAAACATAAATAACAACCTGTACATCAAACCCTTATCTCTTTTAAATTGTATTATCCTAAAGAACGCAAATATAGGTAAAATACCGGTTAATCGATTTCAATACATCTTCATACTCGGGGAAAATTTTTATGAAGTCTTCCATTTTATTTTCTTGTTAATTTTAGATGTTCTCCTTCTTTCATAAGGTTAAATGACATATTTTTTGCCGGTTTGAAAATTTTTGTGGGAGCATCGCAGGTTCCTGATGTACTGATACTATCGACTTCCATTTGTATCTGATTCTTTTCTGTAAAGTAGTATCTACCATGTATTTCTGTAAAGCAGTCATTTCCACATTCCCAGCTATCATAACTTTTGAATTTTTCAGCATCCAAAAAGTCTACCGCGTGAAAGTTGAGAATAAAGGCAGTATCTATTCTTTTTGAGAGATAATAGGTTTTCTCGCCAACAGGAGCAATAAGTCCTCCGGCATTAATAATCCACCGGGTACTTTTCAGATTATTAGGGAAATTCAGCTTTTTTCTTTCAGGGCCTTTACAGCTGAATAGAATGACCAGAATAACAATGAAAAATGGGAAAGCAACAGTTTTTTTCATATTAAAAAAGGATATTTCATGAACTCTTATTTCTCTCCAAAATGACTTTTTATTTTGTCAGTTGATACAACTATCCTGTCAACACTTCTTACTTTTACAGCTTCTTCTTCACTCAATTCTATTTTGTTATTGTTTTTACCCATGCTTTTGATTGTAGTGTTTGTTCGAAATAAAAGATTCTCATTTTAATCAGGCGTGAAAAAGAAAGCTATAAAAGTTAAAAAAAAATTGTTTATCTAAGTCAAATGGTTATTAGTTATAATTATTGGGGATCTTTCAGCATTTTCCCTCTTATATTTTTACAAAAGAATTAAAGATTTGTTGAGCAATAAGCTTCGGTTTTGAATCTGGTGCATCATTAATCCTGTCTTCATACAATTCTATTTTTATTATTTTAACATCATTCGGTATGTTGTAAGTTTCATCTTTTGTATAATTATAACCCTTCACATCAGCACTTTCTTTGCCCGGCTTTTTTTTGATCTCCACATAATATCTCAGTGTAATACCATTGCCATTCAGTTCTCCTTTTTCAAAACGAATTTTCCTAACTTGATGAATGTTATGACCACTGGAGTCGATATTTCCCTGAATCCTAAATTGTAGGGTTTCAGCATTTTTGGAAAGCATCAAAATCATTGGACTAAGACGTTCAGTAACCTCCTGACGGGTTGTATAAATATGGGTTTTACCTGTTTCCGGAATCTCTTTTACAACCCTTTTTGGCGCAGCATAAATGGTAGCAATTTTTAATTTCTGAGCATCTGTTTCACAGCTCAATAAGGTTAAAAATGAAGTTGATATCACGAAATATTTCACCCTCTTATTATTATTAAATCTTCGAACTAAAGGTAATCAAAGGTGTAGGATAAAAATATCCCTGATTATAGTGGTTTTTTAATAGCTCTAGTTTATTTCTTTTTTGGCTTCTTTCAATAGTTTTTCCGCTTTCAACCTTATTTCTTTGGGCAATAATTTGAAATTCTCATCCTTTACTTCGCGATACTGCTCTTCTTCCTGGAATGGAATCCAGCCGGTAATTTTTGATTTCGAAAATGTCTTTTCACCTAAATTTGTATATACAATCACTTTCAATGGTTTTGCATCCAATCCATCTGATTCTTCAAAATAAGTAAGATAAAACTCAGGAAGACCATCTTTGTTTGCATCTCCAATTTCACAGAAGTTAATCATATATCGAGGTTGTGCCAATCCTTCTGCAAAATCTTTAAAGGTTATTTTCGGAAGTAATCCGCCATGGTCCTCCAGAAAAACACCCGAGTATAAATCTTTTGAATCCATGCCTGAATAAGTGGAATTTTTAGCTTTACTTTCGTTCAAAAACCAAATATAACTTCCATGATCAGGGACAAATGATTGTACAATCATTACCGGATTTCCTGACAACGGATTTCCCACCTCTTCAATAATCTCCTTGTATTTTTTATCTGAAGAAAAGTATATCCCTGTCCTCATTTGAGCAAATGATACTACACTCACAATACAAGCAGCACCAGACAATAGCTTTCTAAAAATCATAGTTTTACTTTTTCCCATTGTATTATTTAATTTTCTTTATATTCTTTTCCGGAATAAATATCAATGTAGAAATACTTCGTCTGTCCCGAATTAATTACAGTGCTCACCAAACCATCGGAGTTAATAGATTGATAAGCTTTTGATCCGATACTTTTTTTATTCTTGTTATCATAAAGTGTATACAAACCTTTATCATCCTTTTGGAGTGTGTAGATCTGTTTTTCAGTATCCAATACGGAGATATTGTGGTATTCAGGTTTTATCTCCCAAATCTTTTTACTGCTGTTCCACAAGCCCATGGTTCTTAATCCTTTTTCATCTTCAATCCGGATAAGGTATAAATCATTCATCCCTTCGTAAGAATTTATTTTTCCGAATTTCCAGTTTTTGTCGATGAACTGATTCGGTAAAATCATTTTTCTATCGGGCCAGATCAAATTCCCGACCTGATCCAGCACTTTAAAATGATATGAATCGATGGAGTCTGTAATGTTACCTTTGGTATCGATATAAAGCCAATCGTATGCCCAGATATCATGATCATAATTAAAAACACCTATCAAAAAGTAGGGTGAATTGGTGATAGAATACACTAAAGATGTTTTTTTAATAAAATCAATTTGCGAATCTGTTGCTTTTGTAATTTCTTTCGGAAATACCTTTTCATATTGGGGAAAAGGGTAAACATCGTTGGTTTCAGGATCTGCTAAAAGCTTAGGCACTTCCGGCTCATAGCGTTCTTTATTAACGTCTTTCAGTATTATGGTTTCTTTATCAAATTGTATTGAAAATGTTTCAATGCCTTTCAATCCGTTGTGAATTGCTTTTTTCTGATTCAATTCATACATGGAAAAACCAGCATTAGAAGCTTTGAGAAAACGCTTATTTTCCAATAACTCCGCAATATTTTGTTCAATTTTCTTCAGGCGGGAATTTTTGATTTCGTAAAGATTTCCATTCCAAAAAACGTGGTTTTCATCTACAGAAACAAAACTTAGATAATAGTTATCCTCCAGATACGGGATTTCTTCATCCAGCAAAATTTGTTTGGTTTCCAATACTCCGATTTCAATTTTATGATAGGTTTGCTCTTTCTTGATGCCGCTGCCTAAAATGTTCCATTCCCATTTCCAGGCGGGCATCTTCTTTTCGTATTCAATTTCTTTTTTATAAAATGTAAGTCCATTAATGACATTTAAATCAATTGAACTGGTAGAAAAATCTAAAACTATTTTTCCGTTTTCGTCTATGGTCGCGTATTCGTCTTTCCCATTTCCAACAACGGCAAAACCTGTAGGGGTAAATACAGATGCACTTCGGAATTTTTGACCGGTAACGGGTTTCAGACTAGTTTTATCTACATAGACAAAATCATTCTGCTTCGTTAAAAAAGGAATACTGTTTATAGTCTTCATTTTTGATGTAACTAATGGGGAATCACCTTTTTTCTCCTGTGTACAAGCCGTCACTGAAGTCAACATAAAAAGGATACTGCATACTATTGTTTTCATACTTCGAAATTCTACTCATCTTTATAATTCAATATTAAAGAGATGTGAAAAACAATACAATCCCGATTATCAGCTATATTTTACAGACACATCATTTGAATTTTCTGATTGTAAGATTTTAAACCTTTCATGTTTTAAAAAATATTATTTATAAATTATTATTGTATGTAAATTTTTAATCAATTATTATCTTACATCAAGATATTGTGAAGATTTTCTATCTACATTTGTGATTATAAAAAAGTTAAATACACTATTTATTAATCATAAAAAAGGAAACAATGAGCACACTTACATTAAAAGACGGAACAGAAATTTATTACAAAGATTGGGGAAAAGGACAGGCTATTTTCTTCCACCACGGATGGCCATTATCTAGTGATGACTGGGATGCACAGATGTTCTTCTTCTTAGAGCAGGGCTACAGGGTAATCGCTCACGACAGAAGAGGACACGGAAGATCAGAACAGACCCCTTACGGACATGATATGGATACTTACGCTTCTGATGTAGCAGAAATTGTTACAACTTTGGATTTAAAAGATGTCATTCATGTAGGACACTCTACAGGAGGTGGTGAAGTCATCAGATATGTGGCAAAACATGGTAACGGAAGAGTTGCAAAAGCCGTATTGGTAAGTGCTGTCACTCCTATTATGGTTCAGAATGAAAACAATCCGAATGGAGTTCCGATATCTGTTTTTGACGATATCCGAAACAATACCGCAAAGCACAGACAGCAGTTCTTCATTGATATTACTTTCCCTTTTTATGGGTACAACAGAGAAGGCGCTAAGGTTTCTGAGGGAATTCAGAGAAACTGGTGGAGACAAGGGATGAGCGGATCAATCAAAGCACATTACGACTGTGTAAAAGCTTTCTCTGAGACAGATTTTACAGAAGATCTTAAAAGTGTAGATGTTCCTGTGTTGGTGATGCATGGTGAAGATGATCAGATTGTACCGTTTGAAACAACAGGAAAGGTAGCAGCTACCCTTCTTAAAAACGGAAAATTAATTTCTTATCCTGGTTTCCCTCACGGAATGCCTACTACGGAAGCCGAAACGATCAATAAAGATCTGTTAGCATTTTTTCAATCGTAATTTATATAGTCTACAATATTACCAATCCACAATCAATACGATTGTGGATTATTTATTAAAAACACCAAAAAGTGTCTTATTATACATCCTGAAACACCCATTGTCAAAAGGTTTATTAAACATTTTTATATCTTTAATTTGTGATTTACTGTAAATAAGTTTACATTTGCAACCTCAAACAAATAACCTATGAAAACAAAATTAATGACTTTCTTAAGTCTTTCGATGCTTTTGGCATCTTGTGCTCAGGATGAAACCCGTGATAATGTAATGCCAGCTGAAAAGCAGGTTGCAGTAAACGAAAGTAAAACATCCCGTCTTAATGTTAGCACTACCACTATAAAATTTTTACAAGAAGTATATCATCCTTCGGTATTAAATGCGGGAGAAGCTATTACTTTACAGGAAGGTGACAGAAAATTTCAACTTATCATGCAGCCTGATAATAATCTTGTGCTCTATATGACGAGGTCAGGACACACTTCTGTAGTATGGCATTCTAATACTTATAGACCTTTAAATGGTACTCCACAGCTTATTGCACAATATGATGGAAACATGGTCATTTACAACAATGGAATTCCAATTTGGAATACCAATAAAACGGTTAACTTTCATGTGAATGATCCACACATGAAGCTTCAGTTATATTCAAAAAAAGATATATTTGGCTATTCAGGACATAGAATTAAATTTGTTTTGGGAGGAAATAATCAAAATATCAATGATGTATTTGAAGTAGATTACGAGGACAGGACCGTTTATCTATAGATGCGATAAAATCACAAATTATAAAAGTTTGAATTGATTTTTTTTGTATCTTTGCACCCTATTATTCCTAATGTCTTTAGGAGTAGCCAAAACAGATATTGATAACAAAAACAATAAAAAAGCAAGACAATGCCAAAATTAAAAACGAAATCAGGTGCTAAGAAACGTTTTGCTCTTACCGGATCTGGTAAGATCAAAAGAAAAAACGCTTACAAAAGCCACATCTTAACTAAGAAAGAAACTAAGCAGAAGAGAAATCTTACTACTACTTCTTACGTAGCTAAGGTTGACGAGAAAAGCGTTCAACGTCAATTAGCAATTAAGTAGTTTTTATAAATCTATATTCGGTTTATAAGAATTCAAACAAATTCATCATTTTAACCCTGGAACGGTGCTAACAAGAGTAACATATGTTGCCGCCCTTTTCAAAAAAACAATTTAAATTATGCCAAGATCAGTAAATGCGGTAGCTTCAAGAGCTCGCAGAAAAAAAGTTTTAAAGCAAGCTAAAGGTTTTTTCGGTAGAAGAAAGAACGTTTGGACTGTAGCTAAAAACGCGGTAGAAAAAGCAATGCAATATGCTTACCGTGGTAGAAAAGAGAAAAAGAGAAACTTCAGATCACTATGGATCACTCGTATCAACGCGGGAACCAGAGAACACGGAATGTCTTACTCTCAATTTATGGGAGCTCTTAAAAAGAACAACATCGAGCTTAACAGAAAAGTTTTAGCAGATTTAGCAATGAATCACCCTGAAGCTTTCAAAGCTGTTGTAGATCAAGTAAAATAATGTAGAATACTATTTTTGTTATCAATATAAGTCCCGGATTTTATCCGGGATTTTTTGTTTTATATTTCAGGCTTACCTACCAAGAGCCACGTAAACAATACACTCCATTAACAAATTATATATAAATCACCCTTAATGGTTTTAATTTTCAGCATTAACTGATGATTATTTGGTATATTAGCAACCAGAAAACAAGTTAAGTAAAAAATGAAAAAAATCGCCGCTTTTTTATTAACCTCTATCATTATACAGAGTATTGACGCGCAAAGTTTTATTCAAGCTTATAAAGACAGAGCTGATCTGGTTACCCAAACACAAATTACTTCAAATCTTCAGGAATTTTCCAACCTTGGAGTAAAAACAACAGGATCACAAGCCAATACAAATGCATTAAACTGGCTGAAGAATAAGTATCTTTCTTACGGGTACACCGCGAACCAAATGGCAGAAGATCCTTTCAGTTATGGAAATGCACCTAATATAAAAAACTCTACGAATCTTGTTATTACCAAAACAGGAACCGTTTATCCTGATCAATATGTGATTATTTGCGGACACTATGATACCATTGTAGGTCCCGGAGTGAGTGATAACGGAAGCGGAACTTCCATTCTTTTGGAGGCGGCAAGAATCTTAAAAGATGTTCCTACCGAATATTCTATTAAATTCATCCATTTTTCGGGTGAAGAACAAGGTTTAATAGGAAGTACCCATTATGCCAATACAGTAGCCTACCAGGGAAGTGTTCGTAATCTGGACATTAAACTGGTTCTCAACATTGATCAGGTCGGCGGAAAAATAGGAAATCTGAATAATACCATTACCTGCGAGAGAGATACCGGCGGTATGTCCACAAATAATGCTGCGTCCAATACAGCAACACAGGAACTGGCTGCATGTACCGGCTTCTACTCTCCTCTTCAAACTTCTATTTCATATGCCTACAGCTCCGATTATATGCCTTTTGAAGCAAAAGGTTACACCATTACCGGATTGTTTGAATACATAGAAAGTGGGAATCAGCACACAGTAAATGACACGATGGCCAATGTTGATCCCGTTTACGTATTGAACGTGGGTAAAGCTGCAGTGGGAGCATTACAACATTTTGCCATTGCTGCAACAACCAATAATGTTATGGCGACTCAGGAAGCCCCACAGAAATCATTGGAAGCAATACAGATTTATCCTAATCCGGCGAAGGACATGATCATGGTAGAGTTACCACAAAAAATAAAGCAATCCAGTATTGAGGTGAGTGACATGACCGGAAAAATAGTTATGAATGTTGGAAACCAAACGAAAATAAACGTATCCGGTTTGCAAAATGGAGTTTATATGGTAACGGTAAAAACAGATAAAGGAAATATTTCCAGAAAAGTAATTATTGAAAAATAATAAAACTGATGATTAAGCCCTAGCAAGGAAGATCATAATTGAAAATGATCTCATTTGATTCACTCAGTTTATTTTAAATATTTTTAAACCTTTGAAGCACTTCAAAGGTTTTTTGTTTGAAAATCCGAACTTTATACAGCTGTAAAGGCAACTAGCCATAAAGCATCAATAATAACCAATAAACTGGTTAAAGTTTTAAAGTATTCGTAAAAAACTAAACACTACATTGGGATTTATTTATTATATTCGTAATCCACAACCAAAATAAATAATATGAAAAGAATCACAACATTTTTGTGTACTGCATTGATGATCCAAAGTATTGCTGCACAAAGTTTCATCCAGGCTTACAAGAACAGAGCCGACATGGTAACCCAGGCTAATATCACTGCCAACCTGCAGGAGTTTGGAAATCTTGGAATAAAAACCACCGGTTCCCAGGCAAATACCAACACGTTAAACTGGATTAAAAATAAGTATACTGCGTACGGATATTCTGCCAGCCAGATTGCGGAAAGTACTTTCACCTATGGTTCAAAAACATCTAAAAACCTGATTATTACTAAAACAGGAACTCTTTATCCTAACAAGTTTGTTATTATCTGCGGGCATTTTGATACGATCAACGGTCCCGGAGTTAATGATAATGGCAGCGGAACTTCCATCATTCTGGAAGCTGCGAGAATATTAAAAGATGTACCAACCGAGTACTCTATTAAATTCATTCACTTTTCCGGAGAAGAGCAAGGACTCATAGGAAGTACTCATTATGTGAATAATGTTGCCTATCAGGGAGGTGTCCGCAAATTGGATATCAAACTGGTCTTTAATCTGGATCAGGTAGGCGGCGTAAAAGGAAATAACAACAATACCGTATACTGTGATGAAGATCAGGGTGGTGTTTCCAGCAATAATGCAGCTTCTACTGCCGTTACTCAACAGCTCAGAAATTGTACCGCTCTCTACTCTCCTCTTCAAACGGCTGTAGATCCTGCTGAAAGGACAGATTATATTCCTTTTGAACAAAAAGGTGAAGTGATTACAGGATTCTTTGAAAGAATAGAAAGCAGTTTCCCTCACACCTCAAAAGATACTTTTGCCAATGTAGATCCTGTATATGTTTATAATATTGGAAAAGCTACCGTAGGTGCTTTGCAACACTTTGCAACAGCCTCTACGACATCAACAGTCAATAAAACGGCGTCAACAGCATCTCTGGAAGCGACAAGATTTTATCCTAATCCGGCCAACACTGTTTTAAACATCGAATTGCCAGATCCCAAGATAACCAATTTCAGTTTTGAAATGACCAATCTTACAGGCAGATCATTGCTTAAAACAAATAACGAAGCAAAGATTAATGTTTCTGCCCTTGAAAAAGGAGTGTATATTGGAATATTAAAAACAGGTGATCAAACTGTTGTCAAAAATATCCTGATTGACAGATAAGATTTATTTTACATGGTATAAAAAACCGGAACAAAATACTTTGTTCCGGTTTTTTATTATTTGCCAATGCTGTTAATTCTAAAATTTATCTGCAGGCTTTACAATTAATTTATTGTCTTTCATGAAAAACAATAACCAAATCCAGGCAAGCGATGCCAATATAAAAGAGATCACAATACTTTGATAGAATACCTCTTTTACCTCCCGGTTTGTTTGAAACTCTAAGATTGCATTATTAAAACAAGTGTCACAAAGGATTATACCTGTATCATGAAGATTGTAATAGTTAATTTTCTGATTTTTTCCGCAGCGATGACATTTGTTTTGTTCAGCGATGTTCAGTCTTTTGAATTGGTCTGCCAAAAAGTCGAACAAAGCGTAAACGGTTTTAAGTTTTGTAAAAGTTATATTTTCAGCAAATTTAAAAAAGATACCATCGTCCAGGATTTCAAAGCTTGTAAATTTTAATTTCCTTTTGTTGGTGGCTAATTCTGCTTTGATTTGCAGCCTTTGTTCCTCAGCTAAGCTGCCGGTTATAACTGTCACAAATTTGAATTGCGGAGTGCTCATTACGCTTGCATCTGAAACATTAAAAAAATAACCTTTGTAAAGACCAAATACGCCGTCATCTGTTTTATACCAATCCAATTCTCTAGCTATTTTCTTTGCTTTTGGAAAAATCATTTGTCGTTTTTTTAATGTATGCTGTTTATTTTAAAAAGAATAATTCAGACCTAATTGAAAATTGGTGTTTTTTGAATTATCTCCACCTCCATATTTTGCAATATCGGTTAAGCCTGCAATGTATCGGGCATTAACACCTAATTTAGGCATTAATTTATACCCTAACCCAAGCCCTAATCCAAAATTAAAGATTCGTAATGAGTCTTTATTATCTCTACTAAGAGGTGTACCGATAAAATTTTCTTCAGCCTTTGCATTGATAAGGAATCCAAATTCAGGACCTGCTTCCAGATAAAATTTAGAAGTGGCATTATACTGAACCATTACTGGAACATTGATGTAACCAAGAGTTTGCTTCATATCCGTTACAGCAAGACCTCCAAAATAATATTTGTCTTTTGCTTTTGCTCCCTGCTCGCTGTACAGAACCTCCGGTTGAATATTCACGACAGAAGAAATCGGAATATTAGCAAATGCTCCGGCATAGAATCCGAATTTTGACTTAGAATCGCTTCCTGTAATGCTCGAAATGTTAGCTCCGGCTTTAACACCAAATTTTGGTTTCTCTGTAGATTGTGCTAATGCCATAGTTCCCATAACTATGCATAGGCTTAGTAATTGTTTTTTCATTTAATTATGTTTTTTATAAGTTGAAAAACAAAAGCAGAAAGTATCTGCTTTTGTTTTAAAGTTATTTTATTTTGATAAATCTATAATCCTTACTAATTTCAAAAGTTTCCAGTGCTTCAATTGGTTTACTATTATCTCCATCCATTCCATTTTTAAAATTCCTTTTATAGGTACTTGTTATTGAAATACGTTTTCCATCAAAACTGATAATCCTTTTTTCAGTACCATCATTCCAGCTTGCTATAACTAAGTTTGATTTCACTTGTTTACTTTTGGAATCATAAATTGTCCAAATCAATTCTTCGCTATGTAAATCGAAATGATGCAAATAACAAAGTATCCAGATACTATTAGAAATTTTTATCTTATACCCTGTATAATACTTACTTTTTAAATAAGATTTTTCAAATATTGTTTCATTCACCGGGTATAAGAAGACATTGGAAATAATATCATAGGGAATTAATATTGATTTATTAATTTTAGAAAGATCATCATTGGTATTTCCCATTTTTTCTATGAAGTTATTTTCAATGTTATCAATGTCAAAGTCTTTTGATTCATAGTTTTCCATTTTTATGTTTACTGTTTTGTTTAAAACTCTCTTATGTCCATCGTTAGAACATGATACTATAATTAATAAAATAAGAATAAACGCTTTCATAATATTTGGGGTACTAAATACCTATTTTTTTATTTTGAATCATCTAAAATTGATTTAGAATTTGGAATTTTTTTGCCTTTATAATAACTTTCAAGATCATATTTAGCAGATTTACTTCCTAGCTCATAAGCTCTTAGTAAATAATAATCTCCTATTTTACTATCTGTCTTATAACCATTTTCCTCACTTATTCTTACTAAAATTGTATAAACATTTTCATAAGCGAGAGGATAATTATGTTCCTCAGCCATTTTTATAGCATAATAAAGAAATTCTTTTTCATAACCATGTACTGTAAAAGCTTTAAGCGACCTAATATACGCCAGTGTATCACCTTTTTTAATAGCATCATTCAAGTTTCTCTTAATTGTATCATCATTAATATTAAATTTGTCAGGAGTTTCTTTAACTGTTTTATTTACTGAAGTTTCTTGTTTAGAACAGCTAATTAATGATATTAAAATAATGCTTAGATGTAATAATATTCTTCTCATTGTCTTTAATTATAAAAATTATTTAATAAGATCTCTATATGGTTGAGTTATTTAATCCAGCTCCTCCATCATTATAATCTGGCGAAACAATATACCTATTACCATTAGCAATATTTGTTGAGGTTATCTTATTCTCAAATACACTAGCTGAATAAGTTATTCCTCCAATAGCTCCTTCTAAGAAATTCCCTCCGTTAAATAATCTCCTAAGGCTGTAAAAGTAATTTAGTTACTATACTATCCTCTAGAACTTTGTATCCTTTAGATTCCAACTCTTTAATATAAGATTCGCAACCTAATATTGTTACATTATTTTTGTTATGAAATGATTTAACAATCTCCTCGTATTTATTAGATTTCTTATATCTATAAACTGCTTGATTATTTTTATTAAAGATTATAGAACGATGTATCGTTTGAAACGGTTTTAAAATAATCAAATCTTCATAACATGCTCTATCATTTCTAGAATAATATCCACTTTTGAAATATAAATAGGGATCTAATATTTTTCCATTTTCTAACACAAAAGATTTACCATAAAAGCCAAGAGGATCAACAACATAGGTATTATTAGTATTATTTTTTATAATTTCCTCTATAACCTCTTTTGATTGGGTATCAACATAATTTAACCGAAATATAATATCTTTTCCTTTATTCATTTTTATTTGATTCGAGCAAAAAATAAATAAAAAGCAAAAAGGTAATAAAACAATTTTTTTCATAATTTAAATTTAATAGTTAGATAGTTTTAAAAAATACTCAATAACATTTTGCAAATGAATAAATCCTTGCCTTTCCATAGATCCCGTCCACTTGGCGGCAGCTTTATAAGCCGATAACTCATTTAATTCTTGAGTAATAAAACTATTACCTTGATAAAGACCTGCTTTAAAATTAGAAAAATGATCTTGTTCATGAATAACTACAGAAGCTGCCCAAAAATTATGTTCTATGCCATCGATTAAACATGGTGCTAATATTATTTTACCATTTATAGGATTAGTTACTCCCCAAGCTTTACTTTCTAAATTACCTTTTATATATAGTTCTAAATACCGTGTTGTAGAATTTATAGAGTAATTCAAATGTCCTATAGAAAAATCCGCAATAGTACTCGCATCTGCAACTTTAATCCATTGTCCTGGTGAAGAAAATAATGATATTATTTTCTTCAAACTTTTAGCAGTGGCAGGGTTATAAGGCATTATTCCATTTTTCTCCAAAAATCCAGCAAGTATATTTTTACCTATTATTGTAGTCGATTCTGAATTAAACACTTGGCTAAATCTAGTATAACGTTTGTCATTCATATCGGTAGAAGTCATTCTATTCTCAAACAAATTGCCAGTATAAGAAATCCCGCCTATAGCTCCACCTAAAAAATTTCCTCCGTTAAATGCAGAACTTAATCCGCCTGATACAATACCTGGTAAAAAGCTTTTAATGGCTCCTGCATTGCTGGCTATATTTCCTAAGGCTCCTGAAATGGCTGCGCCACCTATGGCACCACCCAGTACTGCGCTCCATGTGTTCTGCCAGTCCCATTTTCCGGGGTTAAAATTTTTAGAGAAAACAAAAGTAGAAATCTTCCTACTTTTGTTTTATTCGTTAATTATTGATTTTTATAAACAATTGGTAGACTTCAAATTGAAAGAAAAGACTCCTTGTCTTTTACATGTGTAGGAGATAATAGTCTTTTTCATAAATTTAATATTTCCATTAAACTTTATTATTCTATTTCTTTAAGCTTTTTTTATCAAGTAAACTCAATACTATTCAGAGCAATAAATTGAGTTAGATTTTGGAATTTCTTTACCTTTATCCATATAAATGTATTTAACAGATTGTTTAGCACCTTTATCTCCTAATTCATAAGATCTTAATAAAGAATAAGTCCCAAACTTACTGGTAAAAGAATCATGCCGTTCTGAAGCTAAAATAGTTGATATATCCCAATAGGCCTCTTTATAATTATTCTTTTCTGCCATCAAGATCGCATAATATAAAAATTCTTTATACCGACCATTAACTATATAATGTTTAGATGCTGATTTATAGGCAAGAGTATCACCTTCGTATATTGCTTTCTTTAAATTTTCATAAAGTTTTTTATCATTAAAATCAAATTTATTGTCTTTATATGGACTGTATTCTCCAATATTAACATCTTCTTTCCCAAGAATATTCTTCAATCCTTGTTGTTCACTGTTTTTGAATTCTTTTTTCTGATCTGGAGTCTTATTACAGGTTATTAACAAGAAAATTGATAAAAACATTATTTTTTTCATACTATTTTATTTAAATCCTGGATAATATTTGAGAAACTCTTTATAATGATAAGCAGAAATAGCTTTACCACCGTAATAAATTTTAATGATTCCATTTCCATCATTAGAGTTTTGTCTGAGATTACTATTTTGTATACCACTTACATTCGCATTATAGGTTACAAAACCGTTAAATGCAAAAACGGTAAGTTTAGGATGAGCTTCAGATATTTGTTTTCCCATAGGGACAAATACCCCTTTATTGTCTGTTCCTGATAAACATGCATACAAAATCAAAATTGGATCTTTCATCTTATCTACATTTTTCCAGTTTTGATTTTTAAAGCTCATTACGGTATCAAAAGTTTTAGCATCTCTTATTCTTTCTTCACCATTAAATAGTGTTTCAAAATTACCATGCCCGTAAACTCTAAAAATTCCATCTCCTTTTGTATTTTTAAATAAATCATACATTTGTTTATAAACATTATGAAAAACAGGATCGTCTCCTTCCCCAAAGAAGCTTACCGGTTCTTCTGGATTTAAGTTATAAACTCTATTGTCTCCATCATTATAATCAGGAGAAATAATATACTTAGCAGCAGCCATTTCTGTAGATGTTGCTCTATTATCAAATAATTTACCCGTATAAGATAATCCTGCAATAGTACCTCCCAAGAAATTACCTCCATTAAATGCAGAACTTAAACCTCCCGAGACAATACCTGGTAAAAAGCTTTTAATCGCTCCTTAAACCCAACATTCAAAACTCCCTTTTATAAATTGCACTACTAATTATTTTACAAAAGGGATTTTAGCAACAATACTATCTTCTAGCATGATATAGCCTTTCTTTTCTAACTCATTAATATATGATTTACAAGTTGATGGCATACCATTTTGCTTACTGTGTTTTGATTGAATGTTTCTTATATAATTTCCCGTTTTAGAATAGTCATATATAGCTTTATCTACATAATTCAAGCTTAAGCCTATGTCAATTTTTTGTTTAGGTTTTATTATAATTAAATCATCTCTACAGTTCTTATCTTCACGTGAATAGTAGCCTCTAGAAAATTCAATGGGAATTAATTTCTTATTGTTAAAAGTCCAATAAGAATCACCAACAAAACCATATGGATCAATTATAAAAGTTTTATCACTACTATTTTTTATAGTATAGATTATTGGCTTTTCAGGTGCCAACTTTACAGGTGTCTTTATCAATATGTCTATCTCTTTATTTTTGTTCAACTTCATTTGCGATGAGCAAAAAATAGAAGTAAAGCACGCTAATATTAATAGAATGTTATTTTTCATTTTGTACTGTTAAAAAGATTTAAAATATATAACATATAATTACTGACTGATTTTAAGTAATCCTCTGCTCCACCCATAGACCCTGTCCATTGTGAAGCTGCTTTGTAAGCAGAAATTTCGTTCAGGTTTTGAATTAGTGGATGATTACCTTGTAGGATATTATTTTTCCAATTATAATAGTGATCATTTTCATGTATTATCACATCAGCCAATCCATAATTACTTTTCTTACCATTAAAAATTCCTGGGGCTAAAATTATTTTTCCTGTTACTGGATTTGTTATTCCTTCTATTTTTACATTTGGTTCACTGGGATCAACAAAAAGCCCATTTGGATCCATGTTAAATTTAATGTAACCTTTTGCCCACTCATTCATCGTATTAGTGTTGCCAACAGCAATCCAAGCATCTTTCGATGCAAATAATGATGCAATTACACTTAAACTATACATATTCGCTGAAGAACTAGGATTTAATCCTGAAATGCTCAATACAATACTCAATGGATCTTTCAATCCAGATCTTGAGTTATTAAATCCAAATTCTCTATTTTTAGAATCAGAAGATATCATATATCTATAACTTGTATTATTAAGTTCTGTCGATGTCATCTTATTACCGAACAAATTGCCTGTATAAGAAATCCCTCCTATAGCTCCTCCCAAGAAATTACCTCCATTAAATGCAGAATTCAACCCTCCTGAGACAATACCCGGTAAGAAGCTTTTAATAGCTCCTGCATTACTGGCTATATTTCCTAAAGCTCCTGAAACAGCTGCTCCGCCTATGGCACCACCAAGTACCGCGCTCCATGTATTCTGCCAGTCCCATTTTCCGGGGTTCCAGTTTCCATTATTGGCGGCTACACCATTTAAATATCCTCCTACTATAGCCCCAATTAACCACGGTATAAATTCTCCGCTTGGGTCATTGTACATGAGAGGATTATTCATCACATACCCGTACTTATTATAATTCTGAGTATTGGAAGGATCCTGTATATTTTCATCGGCACTCAGGAACCTTCTGAGTAACGGATCATATAACCTGCCATTCATATGGATGATCCCTATATCCGCAAAACGTTCATGACTTGTATAGCCTCTGTCAATTAATAAAGGTGAGCTGTCAATACTATACTTGTCTGTAATTACTGCTCCATTATTCCCAAATGCCAGATTTGTTAAATTGCCCCAGGCATCAAAATGGCGCTGCTCCACTTTATTTCCTTCCTCATCACTGATGGCAAGGATGCTTCCGATATAGTCTTTGTGAAGAAATTTATAAGAACCTCCTGTCTGACCAAAGTCTTTCAAATATACAATATTAGACTCGTAAGGACTGCCACCGATATATAAAATATGCTTCTCCTGACCCGCGGTTTGGTCTTTTACCACTTCAAAGCTGCCATCTTCGCTGTAAAACTTGCTGATGGTATTGTTCCATATAGGTGCATTGGGATCCACAATTCCACTTCCTGCCATTTTATATTCACTCGATCCTCCCATTGGTTTGGTAATATCTACACGTTGCCGCATACTACCTAATCCGTACTCAAAACTGATTTGAGCTTTCTGGCCATTGATTTGTACCGGATCATTATTCTCATTATAAGTAATAGTCTGGATCAGATCATTATTATAATTCTGTGTTCCTGCAGTATTTAGAGTCATTCCGGTAGGCTGGTAGAGTTTAGCAGCATTTTCATACTTTATGGCACCTACCTGATCATTTTCCATGATCCTGCCTTTTATGTCATACACATTTCTGTTGGCAGACGGTTTAATTCCCGTTACCGGATTCGTCCAGTTGATAAGTCGGTTATTGTCGTCATAATCAAAAGATTCAACAATATTAAAATCTCCTCCCGTGGTTCTGTTTTTCAACTCATTTCTGATAGCATCAAACGAATATAAAAGTTGCAGAATCCCTGGCTTTGCTTGTGAAGAATGATCAACGTTTGTAAGGAAGCCATTGGTATCATATGAATTACTCACATCCGCAGCGCCTAATCTGGCTTTTAACACCTGTCCCTTAGGATTGATTTCTTTCAGCTCCCAAAGAATCTTTCCTGAGCTTTTATCCTTCATCTGGTAGAGTTCCCCATTCCATGGGCTGTACACGTTTTCTATAGTAACCTTTGTGGAAACGCCATAAGACAGCAGTTCTTTTTCATAAGAAATTACTTTTCCTTTATCATCATAGGTAATCCCTTTCTGACTATAGGTTTTTCCGTTACTGTTCTCTGTGGAAGACAACAGCCTTCCTTGAGGATCGTAGGTGAAAACAGTACTGATCGTCTGCCATTTTATCTGCCCGGATCTTGCGGTCAGCAAACCTTTATCATTATAGGTAAAAGAAATGGTCTTATTAGTTGCCTGTCCGCCATCTGTGGTGGAAAGCTCTTTCTGAGAAATCAGCTGTCCCAGATTGTTATAAGTATATTCTTTAGTTCCTTTCGGACTTTTGGTCTTTTTGGCTTGTCCAAATCC
This sequence comes from Chryseobacterium lactis, assembly GCF_003815875.1. NCBI lineage: Bacteria > Pseudomonadati > Bacteroidota > Flavobacteriia > Flavobacteriales > Weeksellaceae > Chryseobacterium > Chryseobacterium lactis. Next base: position 3,869,235 of record NZ_CP033924.1, on the reverse strand, counting down.
GTTATACTCATATTTATATGTTCCATTCGAAGGATCGTTGAATTCAATTTTTCGTCCCCATGAATCATACTTTGTGGTAACAATATTTTCAGCATATTTTGCCTGAATTTGTTTTCCGGCCGCATTATAAGAGAATTGTATGGTTCCTCCTTTATCAGTTGAAGAAATAATATTCCCTAAGGCATCTGCTGTTTTCGAGGTTATTCTTCCATATCCATTAAGCTCCTGAGTGGTTGTGGTGAGGCCTGAAACTGAAGTTTCCGCTTTATTACCATTAAATGCTGTTACTGTTACCTTAGCAGGCAATACCGAGTCATCATAGGTAATGGTATTCCATCCACTGGCACTTTGTCCCTCAAAATAAGGTTCAGAGTCTTTAATTTTCCTTCCTAATACATCATACAAGGTTTGTTTGGAAATAAATTGACCTTGTCCGAATGCTTTTGTAGAAGACTTATATTCCTGTCCCAATTTGTTGGTGAAAGTTTTTGATATATTACCATCCGGCTCATATCGGGCAACTGTCACATTAGAATTACTATCCCTATCGTAAGAGTATGTCGTTGTACCGCTCAGATTGGTGGTGGACGTTAGCAGCTTGCCCCAGCCATCATAGGTATTGGATAGAATATTATTGAAAGGATCTGTCTGGGATACAATCTGCCCCCAATCATTATATTCAATAGAAGTTTCCAGTCCTAAATTATCTGTTTTCTTTATAACAAATCTACCTTTAGGGTCATATTCTGTTTTCTCAGATCTTGAATTATTATCAATTCTCGCAGTTGTCTTTTTGGCGGTCATATTCCCAAACCCGTCATAAGAATATTCTTCCTTTATTGTACTGTCTAAGTCAGATCCGGCAATAAGTATACTATTAGCCAAAAGGTCATTTTCGTAAGAGTAGAGTGTAGTATTCTTTTGAGTATCGCCATACGCCTGAACCACCTCAGTTTGGAACGATGGACGTCCTATATAATAGCCCTTTCCGGTGCCGGATGGATTGTGGTTATACCCGAATGTAGAAGTGGTAACCGCATAATTATTATTAATCGAAGAAATAATCTTTGCCGGAAGATAATAATTGGTGTAGGATGTGATCTTATCGGTTAAGGTTCCGGTTAAAAAGTCTTTGCTTTTGGTTATTTTCGGAAGAATGGCTGTAACTACTTTAGCCTTATCGACATCAGCAACACTTGTAACAATCTGCCCGTTTAAAAGCTTATCGATTTGATAACCGGTAGATGTAAAACTTAGTAAATCAGAATTGTTTTCTGAAACATCTGCCGGAAATATTTTAGCTTCATCATTGGTTCTGATCGACCATTCTTTTACCGGAATACCATCATTTAAAGGATCTATTTCAACACCTGTCCAAATTTTTGTATTTTCAAATCCGTCAGTATACCAAGAAGAACGCGCCGTTTTCCTAAAGCCAATCATTCCCCTTCCAAAGATGTTCGAGGTTAGACCTCTGTACCTGAAATCCTGCTTTAGCTTTTTATCTGACGTAGTACTTTGAGTAATCCCTGAAACTACATACATTCCTGTGGACTGATTGATTTCAACATACGGATAGTTTTCTGTCTTAACACCATCATACAGTCCCGGATTTTTGTCTTTATCGAGTTGCTTATAGGTAATATCAGTGGTAATACCTCCTTGCGAAATACTACTAATACGCCCTTGCATAGCTATATCAAAATATTTAGTTGACAAAGCAGCCTGTATGAGACCATAAGGATGAGTCTTTGTCCCGATAGAAGCCATAACAAGCCGCTTTAGCATGGCTCCTGTCCACAAGTCCACAGGTACGCCTATCATATCTTCAGTGTTTACTGCTATCGTCTCATTTATATTATCATTATTTAGATTATAGTTATACCCCCCCTTGTTGATAGTCAATTGGCTGTTCTGTCCTCCAGTAGTTGAAAAAACATTAAATATGTAGTTAGTATCACCTTTGTAACCCGCTCCTGAAGAATTGTCCAGATTAGTCCGCCTAAACAAAAATCTTGTTGATTCAAGGCTTATAAGATCAGTTTTACCATCATTGTTAATATCATAGGCTACAAAAGTCCGGGGATTGTAAATTTTTATTGCCTGATAGGGGTCTCTAAGCACTTGACGCTCTCTTTGAGGGCGCATAAAAGGATTCATATCCTCCTTGAAGGCATTCCCCTTTGATGTGTAAGTGTACCAATATGCGGAAGTGCTTGAAGTTGGCATCATAATGTCACTTACTCCATCCCCATTATAATCCCCCACCAAAGCATCTTCCCAAACTCCTTTCACTTCTTCATTATTTGTGGGATTAAAAGGTGATATACCGGATTCATATTTACCCTGGAGATTTTTTTTGAATGTAATTAGTAATGGTTTTTTGTTCTGATCCAGTTTCATAAAATCAAACATTCCATCACCGTTGAAATCCCCTGCTTTATAAGTAGTAAATGCATCTTCCTTACCCGCAGTATATAGCGACAAAGGATAATACCAATTATTATTTTGAATTGATTCATCAGGATCGATTACATAATATCTTCCATAATCTACACACTTGTGAGGTAACTTAGCAGAACTGTTTGGATCTGTTAGTCGACATACCCGATCATTGAGCTGTAAAACAATTTCACTAAGTCCATCTCCATTGAAATCAACATTTTTTATTCCTAATAATGTTGTAGTTGTTCCGTTTTGTCCACCATCGTCAGAATTATCATAATCGGCATTGGGAATAATCTTTTTAAAATCCAGATTTAATTCGTTATTTTCTGAAAGACTATAAAATGAAAGTTCAAGATCAGGTTTAGATGTATTATTAACCTGTTTCATGATAACAAATCCCTGTCGGTTGCGGATAACATTATTCTTTTTTAAATTCACAGCAACTGCGTTTTTAAATCCTGATAAAGAACTTCCTGTGAATATTGGATAACTAAAAGAATCAGGGTTATACGAATAATAATTTTTATACAGGTATACTCCTATTTGTGGTGTTTTAGCCGATGTTTGTGAATGATACCTCAATAAATCAAGAGTGCCGTCGCCATCAAAATCTCCCAATACATCAGTGTCACTATTAAACTTTAGTATTCCTCCATAAGTCTGAGGAAATTCAAAATATGATCCACTTGAATTTGGTCCATATGATTTTTCATATGTAAAAAGCACAGGATTTGCCTCTTCGTTTTTACTATTTAAAACGGTTATTTTGTCCAGATACCTATAAGCGGTCTGTTGGGGGTCCTTTTTATAGCTGACGTTGTACTTTTTGTATTGTTTGCTATTTGTAGAAACAACAACTGATTCAAGCAGCTTTGATTGAGAAAAGAGGACTCCTTTTATGTAGGCTGTTTCAGGCATTGGTCTTAGTGCAAAAACAAACTCAATTTTATTAAAGTGTGGTGTGCTCTGGGTTTCATTTCCTCCCCACTCAATGGTACTGATAACTGACACATTACTTTCAGAAGCATAATTGTAGGTAACATAATTACCGTTAGTATCTTTTGATTTTACAATATTATAATCGATGGGAGTTCTTGCCGGGCTTTCTCCTGAGGCAGTAGCCCCATACCATATCTGTGATCCGTCAGGGGAAGTAATCTCCCAATATTCGGGGCCTTGCCATAATTGTCCTGTAACTGAACCTACAGATTTAATCTTTATATTCGAATACTTTTCCGTTATGTATTCTGCACCATCTTTTCCATATTCTCCGGATTTTAAAATCAATCTTTGTCCGTTAAAACTGTAAGAATCAGAATAATCGAGCTGTACACCTTTTGTTATGCCGTCTTTTTCAAGATTTTTTCCAATTCTTGATATGGAGCTTATTCCTGAAATATTCCAGCCATAGCCGGCCATGCCATTGGTTGCTCCACTCACGTAAGCAAGGCTGATATTGGGAGCCGTTTTTTGAATACCCGGGGGAACATCAATTGCTAACGTATATTGAAGTTGTCCCGCACTGGTGACTTCAATATTTCCTTTCGTATCGTGAAACTTGTCTGGTGACACTGTCTGTGAAAAACCAAAAATAGAAAGGCATGATACTATAATGGATGAAATAAATTTCATTTTATTGCTGTTAGATTTCATGGCCGTACTATCTTTTAGTGATGTTTTTAGAGAAAATCCTTCCGTCCTTTAAAGTAAAGCGTATTATGTATATACCCCAGTCATAACCGGTCATATTAATTTTCAACTGCTTATTCAAATCGGGTAAATTCTGTTGTTGGAATTTCCAGTGTACTGTACTATGCTGGTATAAAGAAACGGATTCGATCAATCCATCTACTTCCTCAGTCCAGTCAATAGTTAAATAGTCATTCACCGGAACAGGATACAGGCGTATCTGTTTCCAGAATGCCTTCTCATCAATGATAGAAGATGTGGCTAAAGAGGTTGTTTTGGATTTTGCTTCCGATGAAGTTTCAGGTACTTGTTTAGCACTGACATCGGGTCCCCTGTAGCGTTGATTACCAGCTTCGTCGTATTTAAAATAGATTTCTGTTCCCTGAGCAGACACACTCACGGTTGTGCAAACGAGTATTGCACTCATGCAGAGTTTTTTCATATTAATGTTTTTTTCAATTGAAAAGCTAATGCTTTCCAATGATATCAGTCAATATCGCACTGTTGTTTCATGAATATTGATCATTACAATATTAATTTCTAAATACAATTTTATCCTTTGGTTCTTTTTATATTATTAAATTATCTAAATCCAGCACTACAATTCTCTCAAAATCAACAAAAAACCCTTTGAAATAATTCAAAGGGTTTATCGATCTCTGTCCCGAAGGACTTCCTCTATATCCTGTAATGAAAATCCTTTTGCTTTCAATAAAATAAGGAAATGGTACATCAGATCTGCAGCTTCATTTTTAAAAAGTTCAGCATTATTATCTTTAGCTTCAATAACCACTTCTACTGCCTCTTCTCCTACCTTCTGGGCCATTTTGTTAATTCCTTTCTGATACAGTGAATAGGTATAGGATCCTTCCGTCTTGTTATCAATTCTCTGCGATACTTTTTCTTCAAGCTCATATAAAAATCCTTTGGAATCTTTTTCACCGAAACAACTGAAACTTCCGGTATGACAAACAACATTTGTAGGCGTTGCTTTGATTAAAATCGTATCCTGGTCGCAATCGATATCGATACTTTTTACGGTTAAGAAATTTCCGGACTCCTCTCCTTTTGTCCACAATCTGTTTTTGGATCGACTGTAAAAAGTGACAACCTTCTCTTGCTTTGTTTTCTCAAAAGCTTCTTGATTCATGTAGCCTAGCATCAGCACCTGAAGTGTTCTGTCGTCCTGAATAATTACAGGAACAAGCCCATTATCTTTATTAAAATCAATGTTCATCGTACTTTAATTTTCTGTTGTTTTAATTGTTGTTTTAAATCCTGTATTCCTACTTCGTTAAAATGGAAAATACTGGCTGCCAAAGCCCCTGTAGCTTTTGTTTCATCAAATACTTTAACAAAGTCATTTACCGTTCCTGCTCCTCCCGAAGCTATCACAGGAATGCTGATGTTTTCAGAAACCAGTTTTGTAATCCGAAGATCAAAGCCATTTTTCGTACCGTCACCGTCCATAGAAGTTAAAAGAATTTCTCCCGCACCCCGGACTTCAGCCTCTCTTGCCCATTCAACAGTTGTAAGTTGAGTGGCCTCCCGGCCTCCTTTAATATGCACCAGATCCAATCCGTTTACAAATCGGGTATCAATGGCAACCACAATACACTGACTTCCGAATTCTTTAGCCAGATCAGAAATCAGTTCTGGATTTTTAACCGCCGAAGAATTAATACTTATTTTATCTGCACCTGCTTCCAAAAGCTTTCTTACATCTTCAACGGAAGAAATTCCGCCTCCTACAGTAAATGGAATACTCAATTCCTGAGCAATTTTTTTCACGAGTTCAACAAATGTTTTTCTCTCTTCAATGGTTGCCGTAATATCAAGAAAGACCAACTCATCGGCACCATCCCTTTCATATTTCTTCGCAAGTTCTACAGGATCACCCGCATTTCGTAATCCTTCAAAATTGATTCCCTTGACCGTTGAACCGTCTTTTATATCCAGACATGGAATAATTCTTTTTTTAAGCATTTTCAATAAAATTTTTAAGCTGTTCCAGGGTTATTTTGCCTTCATAAATGGCTTTCCCGATAATTGTCCCTGTACAACCGAGATCTTTCATTTTATACACGTCTTTGATGCCCGAAATACCACCACTAGCCGTCAACTGAACCGCAGTCTTATATAAAATCTCAATATACAGTCCTGTGGAAGGCCCCTGCAGCATTCCATCCTTAGCAATATCCGTACAGATCACCTGCTGAATTCCTTTTTTCTTATACTGAAAAATAAAATCAACAACATCAAGATCACTTTCTTCCAGCCAGCCGGAGGTTTTGACCTTTCTGTTTTCGCAATCTGCCCCCAGAATAATTTTTTCCGGACCATATTGCTCAAGGATTCCCAAACAGAATTCAGGATCCTGAACAGCAATGCTTCCCAATGTAATCTGTTGAGCTCCGGAATTAAAAGCTGTTTCTATATCCTCCCTGGTTTTCAATCCTCCTCCGAAATCAATATGTAAAGAAGTAGAGCGGGCAATATTCTCCAATACCTTCTGGTTGACAATATGCCTGGATTTCGCTCCATCCAGATCCACCACATGAAGAAACTGAATACCAAAGCTTTCAAACTCTTTGGCTACTTCAACAGGGTTTTCGTTGTATATCTTTTTTGTGTTGTAATCTCCTTTTGAAAGGCGTACACACTTACCGTCGATAATATCAATAGCCGGAATAATTTTCATTTGTATATTTTTTAATTTACCTTATTGAAAGGCGTTTCATCACTATAATTGAATAAAATTGCTTAAAATCCTGCTTCCAATATCACCGGATTTTTCAGGGTGAAACTGTACTGCATAAAAATTGTCTTTCTGCAGGGAAGCACTGAACGGAAGAATATAATCACACACCGAAGTCGTAAAGTCTGACAATTCACAATAATAGCTGTGAACAAAATAAACATCACTCTCCTTTTCAACTCCGGTAAATAAAGAAAAACCTTGTTCTGAAACAGTATTCCAGCCCATATGAGGAACAAGATCCCTGGGAGGAAACCTTTTAACGCTGATATCAAAAATTCCCATTCCTTTGGTGTTCCCTTCTTCATTCCCGTTACACATCAGCTGCATTCCAAGGCATATTCCCAAAACCGGTTGTTTTAATGTTGGAATGAGGATATCCAACCCTTTTTCCTTCAGGAGCTGCATTGTTGAAGAGGCCTCACCTACGCCGGGAAAAATAACCTTATCTGCCCTCAGAATCTGCTCTGGATCATCCGTTATGACCGAACTGATATTTAACCTGTTTAAAGCGTTCTGTACAGAGCTTACATTACCTCCGTTATATTTTATTATTGCAATCATAAGTCTTATTTTAATTGTAAATGAACGGGTCGATTTATTTTAAAATTATTTTTAAATCGTTAAGATTATGGCTGAAGCCTGTGTTTCAGAAGCATATTTACCCATCTTTGATGAACATTAGCTTATCTTAAAGTCTTCAAATTTCTTAATGGTTAAATATTTAAAGTATATTTTAAACTAAATCCCATGTTCTACTTACTTATAAACTTCCTTTCGTGGAAGGTAATTTATAGTTGATATCTGATTGATTTACTGCCATTTTAATCGCTTTTGCAAAAGCTTTAAAAACAGATTCTATCTTGTGGTGTTCATTGTCACCTTCTGCTTTGATATTGAGATTGGATTTTGAAGAATCGGTAAAAGATTTAAAGAAGTGAAAGAACATTTCCGTAGGAACATCTCCTATTTTTTCTCTTTTAAATTCAACATCCCAAACCAGCCACGGCCGGCCTCCAAAATCAATAGCCACCTGAGCCAGGCAATCATCCATCGGAAGAAGAAAACCATATCTTTCAATACCTTTTTTCTGTCCTAAAGCCTTTAAAACAGCCTCACCTAACACAATCGCCGTATCTTCCACCGTATGATGCTCATCTACGGAAAGATCTCCGTTGACTTTAATGTTAAGATCCATATTACCGTGTCGGGCAATCTGATCCAGCATGTGGTCAAAAAAATGAAGTCCGGTAGAAATGTTTGATTTTCCGTTTCCATCAATATTTACTTCAACGTCTATTTCCGTTTCATTAGTCTTTCTATACACTTTTGCCTTTCTCATTCCTGATTTCAGAAACTGATAAATGTCCATCCAACTGGTCGTGGAAAGGCTGGATTTTACATTTAAGTTTTTATTTAGATAAATAGATTTACATCCCAAATTTACAGCAAGTTGCACATCACTATCTCGATCGCCAATTACATATGAATTTTCCAGATCATAATTTCCATACATATACTTTGCAAGCATTCCCGTTCCCGGTTTTCTGGTCGGAAAATTTTCATGTTCAAAACTCTTGTCGATTAAAATATCATTGAATATAATTCCTTCATTTTCGAAAGCTTTTAACATCTTTTCCTGAGGTTTGATAAAGTCTTCAAAAGGAAAACTTTCAGTTCCCAACCCATCCTGATTGGTTACCATTACCAGTTCATAATCAAGCTCACCGGCAATTTTTGAAAGGTTCTTGAAAACGCCGGGATAAAATTCCAGTTTTTCCAATGAATCGACCTGATAATCTGTAGGTGGCTCGATGATCAGCGTTCCGTCTCGATCTATAAATAATACTTTTTTCATATTTGGTTTATGTTGTTTTTAAAAGGTTGATCAATTTTTCATTTTCTTGCCTGTTTCCAATATTGATTCTAATACATCCTGGTATTGCTGGATCTCTTCTGCTGGTTAAAATTTCCTCTTTCAGCATTTTTTCATACACTCGCTCCACTTGTTCCATTTTAATTAAAAAGAAGTTGGCATCTGTAGGAAATACTTTTGAAATGCATCCGATATTTTCAAACTGCTCCTCTAACCAGGCTCTTTCTGTTAAAATGTTCTCTACATTGTTTGTCAACCTGTTTTCTTCTTCAATTGTATTCAGAATCAATTCCTGACTTAATGAATTTACATTATAAGGTGCTTTCACCGTGTTGATTAAGCTGATAATTTCTTCCGAAGCATAGGCAATACCTACCCTTGCTCCTGCAACTCCCCATGCTTTTGAAAATGTCTGAAGAACAATAAGGTTAGGATATTGGTCAAGGAGTTCCAGGCTTGATTTCTTGCCCGAAAACTCGATGTAAGCTTCATCTACTACCACAATTCCATTGAAATTCTGAAGATAAAACTCAATATCATCTGTACTATTTCCGGTCGGATTATTAGGAGAACACAGAAAAAATACTTTCAAAGGCTGCTGAATGATATTTAAAAAATCATCTTTAACAATATCAAAATTCTCATCCAGATCTAGTTTCAGGACTTTATTTTCATTAATTGTGGCATAAAATGCATACATCGCAAAAGAAGGATTCATCATGAGAATAGCATCTTTCTTCGGCTCACAAAAGACCTTAATGATCAGGTCAATCAGTTCATCACTTCCATTTCCGATGGCGATTTGTGAAGGTGAGACGTTTTTAAGATCAGCCAATTTATTTTTAAGCTTTTTCTGCGTGGAATCAGGGTAACGGTTGAATTCTCCGAAAGGGCTTTCATTTGCATCCAAAAAGACGGGTTCATTAAATTCATTATGGTCCCTGAAACTGATATATGGTTGTAGTTTTAAAATATTTTCTCTTACTAAAGAATTGATATTGTTGTTTTTCATTGTAGTACTGTTCATTTTAAAATAAAATTTTGATTATCAAATAATTAATCATCAATGTATCTTTTCAACCATTAAGATCTTCATCCTTCTTAATGGTTAAAAATCTTAAATTATTGTTGGATTATTGCAAGGGCGAAAAGATTTATTATACATGATGGATATTTTTTAAGACACAAGAAAATCAAAGATTTTCAGCAAGGATATCATCTCAATCTTTATACTTTCGAATATACTATTCAATTTTATCTCTGATAAAATCTTTGCGTCTTAAAAACAGCTCCCCATTTATTTTCTTGCGTCTTTGCGTTACCAACAAAACTAAGGTTGCAATTTTAATCGTATTGATACTGCATTTTTGTGGGCAAGAAGACCTTCTGCTTCTGCCATTATCTCTATGGTTTTTCCTAAATTCTGTAATCCCTCTTTTGATAGATATTGAAATGTTATTTTTTTCACAAAGCTATCCAGAGAAACCCCGCTATAATTCCTGGCATAAGCATTTGTTGGAAGGGTGTGGTTGGTTCCGCTGGCATAATCTCCTGCACTCTCACAGGAATAATTTCCAAGGAAAACCGAACCTGCATTTTGAACCATCGGAATATATTTATCAAAATTATCGACCGCCAGAATCAAATGTTCCGGAGCATATAGATTACTGAATTCGACCGCTTCCTCAATAGAGTCCATTAAAATAAACGAGCTGTTTTCCAGCGATTTATTGGCCAATTCATTTCTTGGTAAATCTTTAACCTGCAATCCAATAGCACTTATTGTCTCATTGAATACTTTAAGATCTGTCGTCAGAAAAATTACCTGGCTATCACCTCCGTGTTCTGCCTGGGAAAGTAAATCTGCAGCACAAAACTCCGGAATCGAAAGCTCATCGGCAATAACAAGCACCTCACTGGGACCGGCCGGCATATCGATGGCCACCCCATAACGTTGTGCATATTCTTTTGCCGCTACAACAAACTGATTTCCGGGGCCAAAGATTTTATAGACTTTTGGAACACTTTCAGTTCCCAGAGTCATGGCAGCAATAGCTTGTGCACCTCCTGTTTTAAAAATTTTTGTAACGCCACAGATTTTTGCGGCATATAAAATGGCTGGGTTTATATTTCCCTCTTTATCAGGCGGTGTGCAAAGGATAATTTCCTGGCATCCGGCTAAATTAGCGGGAACAGCAAGCATCAGTACGGTTGAAAACAAAGGCGCCGTACCTCCGGGAATATAAATTCCTACTTTCTCCACCGCTCTGTTTTCTCTCCAGCACACGACCCCTTTTGTAGTTTCAATTTTCTGGATTTCAGGTTTTTGTGAAGTATGAAACTTTGAAATATTTTCTTTAGCTTCCTGAATAGCCTGTTTCAAATCTTCAGAAATCAGGTTTTCTGCATTTTTAATCTCAGTTTCAGTAACTGTTACCGTGTCAGTTTTTGCCTGATCAAATTTTAAATTAAATTCTATTAATGCCTTATCCCCATTTGTTTTGACTTCATCGAATATTCCTTCTATTAACGCTGAAATTTCTTTTTGTTCTAAAACAGGACGTTGTACCAACTCCGGCCATGTGTTTTTTGTTGGATATCTGTATATTCTCATTGTATTACTTTTAATTTTTTAATCATTAAGTTTTTAATTTATATGGCTTTAATGTTTTTAGAAATGCGAAGCCACAAAGTTTTTTGATTCGTTTACCTTTTTAAAGCGCAAGAAAACCTGAGATTTTCAAATTAAATAACCATTTTATCAATTGGAATGATGAGTATATCCTGCGCTCCGTTGTCTTTCAGTTCATCAATCACATCCCAGAATCGTTCTTCATCGATAACCGAATGAATACTGCTCCAACCTTCTTCAGCCAGTGGTATAACGGTCGGGCTTTTCAATACAGGAAGAACGTCTGCTACCTTCTGAATTTTCTCATTAGGAACATTCATCAGGATATATTTTGAATTTTTGGCCTTTAAAACAGCTCTGATCCGGAATAAAAACTTGTCAAGAACCGCAGCCTTTTCATCTAACAACTGAGGGTTTTGAGCCAAAACAGCCTCGGACTTCAATAAGGTAACAGTTTCTCTGAGCCCGTTTTTGAATAAAGTACTTCCTGAGCTTACAATATCACAAATTCCGTCTGCAAGACCGATATTGGGAGCGATTTCCACAGAACCGGAAATGACGTGAATATCTGACGCAATGCCTTTCTTTTCTAAAAAAGCAGTAAGAGTATTGGGGTAAGAAGTGGCAATTTTTTTGCCTTGAAAATAGGTAAGATCATCAGTTTCGATGTCTTTAGGAACAGCCAGCGAAACCCGGCATTTTGAAAAACCTAATTTTTGAATAATCTGAATATTCTTTTGCTTTTCCACCAGGAGATTTTCACCCACAATGGCTACATCCACCACCCCATCTTCAAGGTATTGTGGAATATCCGAATTCCGGAGATACATAATTTCCATCGGAAAATTATCTACTGAAACTTTGAGCTGGTCTTTTCCGTTATTGACAAAAATCCCACAGTCTTTAAGAAGCTGTAAAGATTCCTCGTACAATCGGCCGCTTTTTTGAATCGCAATTTTTAATTTACTCATTTTGTCTTTTTTGAGTCTGAGTAAATAAAAACTGATCTATTGAATATTTCTGAGGAGAATTCAGGAAACAAAAAAACCGTCTTTTACTCAGACGGTTTTAATTATTTTTGATTTTAGCATACACATATATCAATCAATTCCGCCTAACAGAGATGATGATAATAATGATGTAATGCTAAAAAAGTTGGTTTCATTGTATTGAATTGTGGTACAAATGTAGGGTTTATTTTTAAACTGCAAAGTTTTTTCAAATAATTTTTTGATAAAGATTAATCAATTCTTCGGCAATCGCTGCATCGTTAAACTTCTGAACAAACTCGAAACCCTTTTCCTCACGACGTTTCCTTTCGGATTCATTTTCCCAGAGAAATTTTATTTTGGCACTGATATCAACATCATTATTCGGATCGATATAGACAGAGTCTTTTCCTCCCGCTTCAGGTAGGCAACTGGTATTGCTTGTAATGACAACAGTTTTGGAAAAAAGAGCTTCTATAACCGGAATTCCAAAGCCCTCAAAGAAGCTTGGATAGACAAAAATATCGGCCAGTTTATAAATTACAGCCAGCTCGTCCATAGAAACACCTTCAAGAAACAGTACCTGCTTTTCCATTTTATTTTTCTTCAGGAACGCCGCAACTTTCTGATAGTATTTGGTCTTTCTTCCTACCACAACCAACGGTATACTGGTGTCTTGGATGGCTCTGACAATATTCAGCAGATTTTTCCTGTCTTCAATGGTTCCTACATTCAGAATAAACCTTTCGGGAAGTATAAATTTATCACGGGTGGCCTGAGTAAATTCGGGAGACTGCTGTTCTTTAAATGCTTTGTGGCAGCCCTGGTAAATCACTTCTATTTTGGCTTCAGGAACTTTTAAAAACTGGACAATATCTCTCTTGGTCTGTTCTGAAATGGCAATGATTTTGTCAGACATTTCAGCAGCCTTTTTAAATTTCCAGAAATGAATTTTCCTATCGAAAAATGAATAGTATTCAGGATAACGAACAAAGATCAGATCATGAATGGTCACTACTTTTTTAATGGGTTTCTGATCCCATTTTAAAGGCAGCTCACCGGATAAACCATGGAAGATATCTGCTCCGAGTTTCTGGGCGTCTTTTCCCATTTTAAACTGACGGGAGAATTTTCCTTTTGAAGTTTCTACAAAACTTACATTCTGCCGGTTCAGAATCTCCTTTCCCCGCTCAGATTTGTTTTTGTTTAATAAAATATACTCATTATCCGGTTCAAACTGAGAAAGCATCCTTACCAGATCTCGTGAATAATTGCCCAATCCGGACGTATTGTGGAAAAAACGTTTTGCGTCAAAAGCAATCTTCATGCGTGTACCTGTTTTAGAAATTCCTGAAATGTCCCAAAGGTATGGCCTTTATCTTTAAGCCACCCTACAAAGGTATCAAATCTTTCTACCATATCTTTTCCTGAGTTTTTCACTGTAAATCCGGGAAGTTTGAATGCTTCGTCTTTAATTTCTGCAAATTCCCATGGATGGAAGTAGACATTCAGATATTTGTCCTTTTTTAAGGTATCAGATGTCAGTTTTTTGTAGAATGACAAAGGAAAATTATGGAAACTCAGCCAAAAGAGAGGGATTCTGAAATTTGGAGATACCGACGCGGGAACCTGCATTACATTTCCTTCTTTAAAATACGTTCTTGACACTTTAAGATTGTTATATCTTCCAGGTAAAAACGTAGGATTTATTGATGAGTTGTAAGAGTAGCCTGCTTTCTCCACTTCTTTTTCATCAACGGGCATCATTCTCGGCATTCTTAATCCGGTTACTTTCGTTGAAAATAATTCTTCCAGTTTTTCTCTTGATTCTTTGAGGTATTTATCTTCAAATTCTGAATGAAACCAGGTGTGAGAAGCCAGTTCGTGCCCTTCTTTTAATAACCTTTCAATAAGATGCTTGCTATTTTCTGCAAAAACCACTGTAGAAAAAAAGGTAGCTTTTGCTCCGTGCTTTTTAAGAATATTTAAAATATTTTCAAGCCCATGCTGAGATATAGAGATTTGTTTATCAAAAGAGATTTCTCCTTTATATTCTAAAGGCATGTCAAACTCCTCGATATCAAAACTTAATAAAACCATTTAAAAATTTTTGTTTTTTATAATATAATTTGGCCTTTCTTTTACCTGTTTAAAGATTTTGCCTAAATAAATTCCTATGATCCCCAGGATAATCAACTGAAGTCCTCCGAAGAACACAATCGTCATAATCAAAGACGCCCAACCTGAAATTTCTGTACGGGCTACAAAGGCATAGATCACATATCCGGCATATCCTATCACTGAAACAAGAGAGAATAAAAAGCCGAGATAAGCCGCTAAATAAAGAGGCTTTACACTGAAAGCAGTAATTCCGGTAAAAGCAAACTTGAGCATTTTTTTAAGATTGTAACTGCTCTCACCGGTCATTCTTTCTCCTGCAATAAAATCAATTCCGGTTTGTTTATACCCCATCCAGCTGGTAAGACCTCGTAAGAATAAATCGTCTTCTTTAAAATCTCTCATCGCCTGAACAGCATTGGCATCCATCAAGCGGAAATCCGATCCGCCTCCTTTGGTAAGATTCACATCGGAAAGGCTGGACAAAAGCTTGTAAAATACATCCGAGGTTTTCCTTTTAAAATAAGAAATCTGCTTGGGATATGTTCTTACCGTGTACACTATGTCATAGCCTTCTTCCCATTTTTTAATCATTTCAGGAATAAGTTCCGGAGGATGCTGGAGATCGCCATCCATTGAAATGACTGCGTTCCCGAATGCATGATCCATTCCTGCTTTTACTGCCGGTTGGTGGCCGAAATTTCGTGAAAACTCAATAAATTTTACCTCTTCATGTTTTTGAGACAATTCTTCCAACATTTGCTGGGTATTGTCTCTGCTCCCGTCGTTGACAAAGATGATTTCAAAATTGTAATTCCTTAATCCTAAAAAAACTTCTTTAATTTTTTCATGAACCAAGGCCACGTTACCTTCCTCGTTATGAGCAGGAATGACTATAGAAACTTTCTTCATACATTAATTTAAAGTGTAATCTTTTTCAAAATCCTTTGTAAGTAATTCATAAATCACTCTTAACCAAACGATAATACAAGGTACGGCTTTCAGGGAATATTTAATGATATAATTTTGTTTGATAAATTTCGGGAATAAATCTGAAGGAGAAAAACAGGTAAGGATGATAACAAAAACCAATAATCCTATTATCAAAGGTGTTTTTTCTTTTTGAAGGGTAAACCAGATCATCACTCCTGCTACGGCGATAATATAGGTCGGCGATTCTGAACCTGAGCTAAACAATACCAAAAAAAGCAATGTAGAAGCCAGAATCATCAATTGATAGGCATAGTTCTTATACTGCTTTATTCTGATATAAGGTAAAGCAAATAAAGGAACTCCAAAGGCTAAAAATGTAAGGTTAGAAATGGAAGCATCTCCTAAAATCCTTCTTACAAATCCCATTAAAGAAATGTCCTGCATATTTCCCAGAACCTGATTATCATTATTTTTTGAAATCAAAGATGTTGCCCAGTCTGCATAACTCTGGATCACAAATTGTGGACTGGAATAAATCATTGGAATACACAAACATAGCACTCCAACTACAATTCCTGCCAGAATAAACTTTATTTTATTTTTAATAAAGAAAAACTGTGAAAGCCCAACGATTCC
Organism: Chryseobacterium lactis; assembly: GCF_003815875.1. Taxonomy (NCBI): domain Bacteria; kingdom Pseudomonadati; phylum Bacteroidota; class Flavobacteriia; order Flavobacteriales; family Weeksellaceae; genus Chryseobacterium; species Chryseobacterium lactis. The sequence goes on along the minus strand of NZ_CP033924.1, from coordinate 3,853,156 downwards.
GTATAGTTTTACAAAAATACCAACGACAATCGCCGTTGCAGATTGCACTTCTTTTCTTTCATAAATATAGGTTGCCGACAGCATCAGAAGTCCTACCAAAGCAACATTAAACTGCAAACTTACCGCTGCGGTAATATATTCCTGCAAACATAATAAGGCAAACAATGCTTTTTTCGGATCTGAAAACGGAAGTTTGTGAATCGCATACAGGAAAATTCCGGTATTCGCGACATTCCACAGAGAAATTCCCAACCAGTCCGGCATTACCGCAAATGGAGCAATCAGTAAACTGAAGAAAATGCCATAATGATTCATATCGGAATATTGCTCAGGGTACTGCAAATACAGATTTTTCTGATCAAGAGTATTGAAAAATACCCCTTTGAAAATCAGATAATTGTTAATAGCCTGATATCCTCTGGAGAATTTAGACAGCGCAGTAGCAATGGCTACAATAAGATAAACCCCAAATATATATTTAGGGTTTAATAGTATTTTAAGAAATTTTTCTTTCAAAATTGTGCGGTATTAGTTTAAAATTAATCTTAAACAGCTACATTATTATCTCTTAATGCATCATTCAGAGATGTTTTTTTATCTGTAGATTCTTTTCTCTGACCAATGATCAATGCACATGGAACCTGGTACTCACCTGCCGGATATTGTTTTGTATAGCTTCCCGGAATTACCACGGAACGGGCAGGAACTCTTCCTTTGATTTCGATAGGCTCGCTTCCTGTTACATCAATAATTTTTGTAGAGGCAGTCAATACCACATTAGCTCCCAATACAGCTTCTTTTTCTACGTGAACACCTTCTACAACGATGCATCTTGAACCGATGAAACAGTCGTCTTCGATGATTACCGGAGCAGCTTGTAATGGTTCTAATACACCTCCGATTCCTACACCACCGCTTAGGTGAACGTTTTTACCGATTTGTGCACAGCTTCCCACCGTTGCCCAAGTATCTACCATTGTTCCGGAGTCTACATATGCCCCGATGTTTACGTAAGACGGCATCAAAATTACTCCTGAAGCCACGTAAGAACCTTCTCTTGCAATGGCGTGAGGAACTACTCTTACACCTTTTTCCGCATAATTTTTCTTTAAAGGAATTTTGTCATGAAATTCAAACGGACCTACTTCAATAGTTTCCATCTTCTGGATTGGGAAATACATTACTACTGCTTTCTTCACCCATTCGTTTACCTGCCATCCGTTTTCTGTAGGTTCCGCTACACGAAGTTCTCCGGAATCAAGTAAAGAAATTACCTCTCTTATCGCTTTCTTGCTGTCTTCATTTTGTAATAGTTCTCTATTATCCCAAATGTTTTCAATAGTTTGTTGTAACGACATGTTTCTTATTTAAATTAGTTTGAAAAATTATACCGGCCAAAGATACAAAAAAGTTCAGCAAAACAGGTTTTAACACGTTGCTTTTAATAAAGACTTAGCATACGCCTAACCCTCTTTTTATAGCCCTCATAGATTTCTCCGTGCTGCTGAAGTAAATATTCTTCCTCCAGCCTTATTTGAATCTGCATCAGAATACTTGCTACAAGTAAAAATAGGAAGGCTATCAAAGTAGGAAAAAGGAGCAAAAAACCCAGAAGACTGACTGTCATTCCCAAAAATATCGGGTTTCTTGAAAATTTGAATAATCCCCGGGTAACAAGTGTCGTTTTCATTTCATGATCAATTCCAATACGCCATGAGTCCTTCATCTGTAATTGAGCGGTAATCGTCCATATTAATGCCAATATCATTAAAGTAATTCCCACATATCGCAAACCGGGAACATCCAGAAAATTAATGGTAAAGCTCTGTCTTATCTGATCAGGAATCCATGCAATTAAAATGGTATAAATAAACAGCATCAAAAGAGTACGTTTAAAATATCTGCCAATAAAAGCATAAGCTGAATCATCTTTTGGGAAAACACTTGGATTTTTCCCGATGTCTCGAGCAACTTTGAGGCTGATCCCCAGAAAGGCAATTAAAAGAAATAACAGGAAATAAGAAGGAATAAAAAATCTGATAAAGTCTGTCATAATGTATAGTTTTTTGACAAATTTCAAAGATTTTCGGGTGCAATGTTATTGCGTTTTGTGGCTGGATATTAAATATTGGATGGGCTAAAGCCCACCCCTATTGAATATAGTATCTGATCTATAGTACAATCTTTGACCTAAACGATTGATTTTTCTGCACTTTTGGTTTTCTTAAATTCTGTAAGGCTTATTTTATGTTGTTTTTTAAAAAATTTATTGAGATGGCTTTCATCTGAAAATCCAAATTCCGTAACAATCTCATTGATCCTCATATCGCTGAAAAGGAGGCGGTGCTCAATCAATCTCAATTTATAATTCAAAATATAATGGGTAATCGTTTCTCCGGAGTGGTTTTTAAAATAGCTGCCAAGATAGGTTTCAGAAAGTCCAAATTTCTGTGAGATAACGGAGACTTTCAGAAGTGCCGGATCGTGAATATTGCCCTGGATGTAATTGATAATTTCTACTATTCTTTTATCACTATTGGAGCTTATATTCTCGGCCCGCATCTTTGAAATATTCCTCGCAGCAATTACAATCAATGCATTCACATAATGCAGTGTCAATTCTTCCTGATAAAGATCAGGATGATCAATACCGTGAAGAAGTGAAGCAATAATTGAATCCACCAAAACAATATCGGGTTTATTCTGCAGGATACATCCTGAAAGATAAGAAGCTCCGTAAAGCAGACATCCTATTGAATCAATACTATTCCACCTGTAATCTTTTATATAACGTTCACTGAACTTTACGAGTAAAAGTTCTGTTTTTTCTTCAATATTCAAAGAGTGCTGATCATCCGGTGTCATGAGTATCAGACTGCCTTTAGTGAAGGAAGCGATATTGTTGTTGATGATAAAAGATCCTTTTCCGGAAATAACATATACAATCTGAAAAAAGGAAAACTGAATGTCTTTTAAGGGACAGTTTTCAGCCTGATGATATTCAACTTTTACCAATTGATCGATGTTCTCTCTTTTCATACGGTAAAATTACTTATTTATCATTAAATTATACTGATTTTTTACATTTTTTCTGTCCAAATTTGCTACATCAAAATTTTTTAAATCAATGAAAAGATCAATCTATGTTCTCGCCCTGGGAGCTTTTGGTATTATTACTACAGAATTCGGAGTGGTGGGTATTCTGCCTACCATCAGCCGGCAATTCGGAGTATCAATAGATACGGCAGGCTGGTTACTGAGTGCTTTTGCCATAACCGTTGCTGTTTCTTCCCCGTTTATTACTTCATTCACGACCAAGGTAAACCGTAAGTTTTTACTGTGTCTTGTCATGAGCATATTTGTACTTTCAAATCTGATATCTGCATTTTCCACCAATTTTACTATGCTGATGATTGCCCGAATATTGCCAGCTATATTACATCCTCTTTTTTGGAACATCTCCATTGCGATTGCCTTCAAGGAAAAGGGAGCAAAAGGAGTGTCCACTGTCATGTTGGGGCTAAGTCTGGCTACTGTGCTTGGTATTCCGATGACAACGTATGCAGCAGATCTTTTCCATGACTGGAAAGCTTCATTCTTCCTTAGCAGTGCAATCAGTCTCATTGCATTTATTGGCTTATTGCTTTTTATTCCTTCCCTGCCTGGAAAAAAAGAAGAATCCGGACAGAATCAATTTGCCGTAATGAAGGAACCTCTTTTATGGATGAATCTGATCTCAACGATTTTTACATTGGCGGCCATGTTTTCCAGTTACACCTATCTTACCGCCTATCTTGAAGAAATTACCAGAATGAATGGTGCAGAGATCAGCATTATGCTTCTTCTTTTCGGTGGTATGGGAACTCTAGGCAACTGGCTCATGGGAATAGCTTTACATAAAAATGTGCAACTGACGACAAGGTTATTTTTAATCTTATTAATTGCCGTACAAATTTCAGCTTATTTTCTGGGGGGTATTTTTATTGCGATGGTCTTTATCGTTTCTTTTTGGGGAATGATTCACACCGGTGGCTTTTTGGTTTCAAATATCCGTACCACACAATCTGTTCCTCATCATGCCCTTGAATTTGTGAATAGCTTACTCACATCATCTTTTAATATTGGAATTTCGTTGGGAGCATTTCTTGGAGGAATCGTGAGTTCCTATTATGGAGTTCATTATATTCTTTCAGTCAGTGTCTTACTTCTTATCATCACCTTCGTTCTGAGTTTCTTTTCTTTCCCGAAAAATGCAACAGAAAATGAAAAAGAAGAACATAATGAATTTGCAACAACAGCTTGTAAGCAAACCTAATTCATTAATATATTGAAATTATACTTTAAAAAGAAAGCAACCCATCTTAAATGAAGGGTTGCTTTTTATGTTTTATAGATTTTTTTTAGAAGAAGCCACAATGTAAATTGTGATAAAACCCATCTTCTTTTATTAAATTTCGGCTAAAGCCAGTGGAAAATCTTTTATTATTGGACGGACTAAAGCCCATCTCTATTGATATTTATTGTTAAAGATCATTTACAAAAGAATAAACTCCATTGTTTTTTCAATATGTCTTTCTTCAGTGATTCCTAGTGCATATTTACTGTTTTTTCCAAAATTATACTTTGCAAGATAAGCATGATTTATCTCTTCTGTAAGCTCGTTCAGATCCTTAGGAATGGCAGCTGTTATATTATATATTCTATCACCACATTTAATCTGTCCTTCCGCGCACTCCAGGAAAGCAGTGTACCAGCTTCTTTTTGCAAGCCCCCACGAACGGGCAAAAATTCTGTTCTGAACGGCTACCATCCATATTTCCAAGAAATCAGTTCTTTCTGACCCGGCTTTGATTCCCATAAGGTTATTATTTTTAATAAAATCCAGGACTTCATCTGTATTCATAAATAAAAGTTTTCTGCGAAATTATGATAAGAAACAGTGCGTAAAAACTTTTTTATGTAGTATTCAGTAAATATGATGTATATGATTAGTTTATTGATTCGGTTTGCTTTTAAAGCATCATTTTACTCAGCGCATTATTAAGACATTCTTTATAGCTTTTGGCTACGGTAATTTTTAAATCTCCGCAAATAAGCTGATTATCTTCAAAGGAATCAATAGTAGTTAAGTTGACAATGTATGAATGATGAACCCGCATGAATTCATCAGGAAGATTTTCGATCAGATCTTTGAGTGTCTTATAATAGATATATCTTTTATGGTTGGTCGTATGAACTTCTACATAATTCCCCAGCCCTTTAATGACAGTAACTTCATCATAGAAAACTTTGATCAGTTTTTTATCTGTCTTAATAAAAGCGAAGGTTCTATTTTTCATGTAGAGTAATTATAAAACCCTTTGTGCATGCAGATAAGCCTTGTTCCAATACTTTTCATTAAGAGATGAAATGATGACCCCTTTTGAAGTAGAAGCATGGATAAATTTCACTTCTCCATCCGGACCTATATCGTGAACGATTCCTACGTGTGACACTCTGCTGCCTCCTGCTGTCGCAAAAAATAATAAATCACCGGGTTTTACCTCTTTAATATCAATATTTTTCCCGGCATCAGCCTGATCTGAAGATCTTCGGGGAAGGTTGAAGTCATTTTCTTCAAATACTTTTACCGTAAATCCTGAACAATCAAACCCTGATGAGGTATTTCCTCCGAATTTATAAGGAGTTCCAAGGTATTTCTCGGCATCTTTTAAAACATCATTAATTGATCTTGAAACACTACCTCCAAATCTGGAATCCAGTTTTCTAAGATTTTCAGATTTAACGACCGTTTTAGATCCCGATTTTTTTGAGGAAGAAACTTTTTTCGATGTCCCGCAGGAAACTACAAAAGCAGATGCAATCAGTAAAACAGACAGCTGCTTTATGCTTATTTTTTTTTGAAATAATCCCGTTACCATATTCATCTGATTTTTACTTAATTAAGTATTGGTACACAAATATACATTTTATATTTTAATTATAATATAACTATACTACAACTATATGATAAATATATGTTAAAATTTTTAATTCATATATTTATTGCTATATTTGAGTTCAATTTTGCGACATGGCAACATATGAAAGTTTAATCAAGATTACAGGAGCTGTAGGCGACCTTGTTTTTTATAATCTGAACGGTAAAAATGTGGTTCGGAAGAAAAGCGGGTTTAATAAAAAGGCTTTTAACAAAAATCCGTCTTATGAAAAAGTAAGGCAGAACAGTTCGGAATTCGGGCACTGTTCAAAGACGGGAAAAATGATAAGAGGTTGTCTGGAATCCTATATTAAAGAATCAGGTGATCTCCTCCTCTACCAGAAGTTTGCAAGATTGATGACTGAAATAAAGGATTTTGATACGGTTTCCAGCCGGGGGCAACGAACTGTTGAGAATGGGTTGAAAACAGATGAAGGGAAGAAACTTTTGAAAGAATTCTGTTTTGGAGAAAAGAAAAATTTGGCATCAGCCGTACAGATTAAAGAACAGAATCTTTACACAAGTGGAAATAATAAAGCAGATGAAGCAATCATTGTAACCATGAAACTGGATTCTCAAAATTATACTGCTGAATATATTGAAGAAACAGTTTCATTATCTGAAAAAGAAGCAAGTTTTAAAGAGCAATTTAATAAAGAAGATTTTGTCCTTTATTTTATAGCACTGAAGAAAAAGAATGAGATTATCCACATGGGATTTGTATAAACAAAAAAGTCTGCGCGTTGCAGACTTTTTATTTTATTTCTTTTCTCCTTTCCAGGTTCCGTACTGTGCGGGAGTTGGAAGTGAATTTGACCAGCTTCCGTTTCCTTTTTTATTTGTTTTATCTATATTCAGTTTTCCTTTGAACTCTCCTTTTGCAGGAAGACCTACAGTTCCGTTCAAATCTCCTGAATTACTTAAACTACCGGAAATACTATAATTATCAGTAGTAGTATTAGAATGCATTGTTCCTGTCACCTTACCTGTATTGTCTACTACAATGTTCCAAACACCATTATCACCTCCTTCAAAAGTACCTGACCATGTTCCTACGTAATCGTAAATGGTTTCATCGTCAGAGCTGCAACCGATAAATAAAAATGCTGTTAATAAAAGTAAAAATAGTTTCTTCATAGTTTCAGTAGTTTAATAACCTAAAATCCTGTTATTCTCCGTTTGCATTCGTTCCTGAAAAGCCCTGCAATGAGAAATAGTGTTTAATATTTATTATTTTTTGTTCCGTGCAAATCTACTAATTTTTTCATTCAAATTATCTGAATTTTAATCAGCAGGTAATATGTTTATTAAAAAACAACATATTCCGGCTAAAATACAAATATTTTTCAAACAAATTCAAGATCAAGAAATTTTGAATTAGCACTTCAAGGATATGTTAAAAATTTTCTGTAATAAACAAAATAAGCTTTCAATCATCCTATACATCACATTTAACACGAATTTTTATACCAAATCAAAGATATTTCTTACCTTAGTGACAAATTCAAACACACTCAATTTAATAACATGAAAACAAAGACTTCTTTTTTGGCAGTGCTTACTTTTTGTAGTTGTGCAAGCGCTCAAATAGGAATTAACACCACCTCTCCTACCAATACACTGGACGTTAACGGATCAGTACGTGTAAGACCACTAGCCAATCCTGATAGAAAAATTGTATCAGCCGACGCTCAGGGCGTTTTAACCCTTATCTCACCGGAAGAAATTTTTTCACCAAAAGCGGTATTGAATACTTCTACTTCACCTGCAGAACAAAGATCAACCATTTATGAAGGACAATGTTTCCAGCCTGCAGATAATGCTTCCTCGTGCACTGTTACTTTAAATCACTACAGCTCATGTGCAGGATTCACCAATGCTGTGGACACTCAGATTATTGTCGGACAAGGCATTAATACCGGAAACGGACAATTTCTAGGAACCTGGACAGCCCGTTATGTTGATGATAAAGGATTTTTCGGAACGGCACCGGTAGCCAACCAACTTCCCCCGGATTACCCGAGAATCTCCTATCCTACGGCCAATATGGCGAATTATCTGGGAAGCGGATCATTTTCAGGACAGTGTAATACGGATATTGTGACCACCATCAATCAAACGACAGGAACAATTAAAGTAGAATCGGTGAAGCGAAGTATGTTTGCTCATCTTGTCTATCTTATTGGGGTGGCACGTTCAAAAAGTTTATAATTCTCCAAATATTTGATTTTAATTACAGACGGCTGCAATTCATATTGCAGCTGTTTTTTTATTGTAAAAGACTTGCTATCAAATGAAAAGCCCCCGGGAGGAGGCTAAAAACTATTGGGTTAAATGAAAAACTTTGAATAAAAGTAGGAAAGATTAGCAGGAGGTTTTATGAGCGTGGTCATATTGGGCATTTTATTAAATCAACAAGTTGTTGGATAATATGGATAATACCCATATCGATTGAGTCATCTAATTTTGCTATAGAATTCTTCGACAGTCTTTAATACCCGGCATGGTATTTAGTGCAACTGCCAGATTTTAATAAATTCTATTTTTACCGGCAGAAGTGGTCAACGGTATTTTTCTGCCGGATTTATTTGAATTTTAAAATGTATTTAAGTATTAGTAAACTATAAAAATTACGTTGTCCAATCGATAGATGACGGTTAAGGCACAGGCATAATTTTACTATTTGTCTGAATTAGAATTACGTTGAGTCTTCCGGAAATTCCGGAGGGCTTTTTTGTTCTATTCAGGTTTCATGGAAAAGCCATTTTGTGGATTAAGCACAAAAATTGAGGGTCAGAATATTGTTTAAACCCATCCAGTTTAGATTTCACGAAGATTTCTACTATATGATGCTATACTTTAAAGGAGGCAAAGATGGAATCAACTTCATTGATTCTTTATAAGCAAACGTATAATCATATAGTTTATCAGCGACTTTGTCACTCCTTAAGTTTCTTATCAATAAATGAACCCAATCTTGCCTTTCTTTCAATTTTCATAATTAACCTTTTAATGCCAACGCATAATCGATATGTGCTAAACAGGCCATATTATGGATAATAATTTAATGCCTGTCCTATAAAAAACACTACCCTGATGTTTAACGAGTGCATATACCTCATCAGAATTAGTATATTGATCGGGTATTCTTTTGGTAAATATCTTTTTAATACCGCGTCGATGCATTGTTTCTAAAATCACTTTTGAAAAAGAATCTTTTGCACTTTGCTTGGAATCTTTCTGTGATATTCCATTGGCGTGTATTCTGTAGAGGTATAATACTTTGTCAATAAACACAGCATTACCAAACTCAAATATTTTCAGATAAAGATCCTGATCAACAGCATTCACCAAATGAGGATTGATCCCTGAAGTTTTTAAATATACCTCTCTTTTAAAAGTAAAAAAGTGAGTCACCTCAGTAAGACAATTAAAAAAATATCTGTTGTTATAAATCTGCTTAGTATTTCTGAAAATATACAAGGGGTTCAAAAGCTCATCACACATCATAAACTTTGAATAAGCTGCCACAATCTTGCTGTTATCCTCAAATGCCTTAATGGAAAGCTCTAACGCCTGACGATGCAAAGCATCATCAGGATCAACAAAACCACAGATATCACCGGATGCATATTCTACACATGATTTTTTCGTATATCCGCAGCCTTTATTAACCTCGTTACTATATATTTTAAATCTTGAATCTCCCTGAGTCAGCGCATGGATAACTACCAAAGAATCGTCAGTCGAGCCGTCATCTACAATAATGACTTCCCAATTTTGATACGTCTGATCAATTAATGAGTCGTAGCATTCTCTAAAATATTTCCCGTTATTATAATTGGCAATCAGAATTGAAAATTTCATATGATTTTGAATCTAAAGGTTAAAAGCATATTGATACGGTAAACTTACAATAGGCCTTCAAACAAGCACTTATCCAAATTATCTCAATGATTTCATTTTTTATAAGGGAATTACATTGAGGTTAAGGATGTTGATTTTTTAAGGTTTAAAGAATAAAAAATAAATGTCTCAATATTGAGACATTTGTCGTAATTTTGCGTCAATGAAAAATTTATGAATACTCAGCAAAAAATTATCGATACCGCGATATCAGTTTTAAATGAGAATTTTGCGGCAACATTTGAAGACATTGCAGTACGCTGTGATATTAACCGACGGACATTACACCGTTATTTTAAAAATCGAAATGAATTGTTGGAAGCCTGCAGTACAAATATGCTGAGGGCTTGGGAGCTTGCAGCCATTGCAGCCTGTAAAAGTTCCAAAGACCCTTTGGTACAACTGGAGCATTTATTATACGCCGGAATCGACAGTGGAACAAAGTATGCTTTCCTAATTAAACTAACTGACATTGAATCCCAGCCAACAACTTATGAAAGCGAGGAAAGCGCTACTTATTTCAATTTAAGAAACCAATTATTTGATGCTATTCAGGAGTTACAAAAAGAAAAAGTCATAGATGATCAGTTTCCATTACCATGGATAAAAATTCTTTTTACCAGTGTGATCACGGCAACCATCACGGCGTTCAGATCCGGAGATATTGCCCCAAATGAAATAAAAAAATTAGCCTGGCATTCCTTCAGCAGAAGCATTGGCATACAATTAAACAAATAAAAAATGATACATTCCTTTTTAATGATAGGTCAGTCCAATATGGCCGGTCGTGGCTATGCTAAAGAAGTTCCGCCTATCTATGATGAACATATAAAAATGCAGAGAAACGGATTATGGCAAATCATTTCCGAACCTATCAATTTTGATCGTCCCAGTGCCGGCGTAGGGCTTGCCGCTTCGTTTGCGGCTTCATGGAGACTCGATAATGAGCAAGATGAGATAGGATTGATTCCTTGTGCCGATGGTGGAACCAGCCTTGATGATTGGGCTGTTGGCGGAGCTTTATTTGAAAATGCCATATCACAGGCCAAACTTGCACAGCGAACGAGTAAGATTATGGGGATTTTGTGGCATCAGGGTGAAAGTGACTGCTCTCCGGAAAAAGCTGAGCAATACTCTAAAAAATTTTCTATAATTATTGAGACGTTACGCAAAGAACTAAATATTCAGGAAGTTCCTCTTATGATCGGTGGTTTGGGAGACTTCTTGGCAAACGGAATCTTCGGGCAGTACTTCGCCTCTTACCCTTTGATAAATCAGGCATTGCAAGACTTTGCACAGACTAATGAAAACGCTTATTTTGTTACGGCAAAAGGACTTAGTGCAAATGCTGATGGTATTCATTTTAATGCTCTGTCACAAAGATTGCTGGGAGTAAGATATTATCAGGCTTTCCGTAATTTGGCCTCTCTTCCCGATCCTCTCGTTGATGAAGACAAGATATTGGCAACAATCTATAATCGTCCTTATACCAAAAATGAAAAAATAAAATTGCTGGAGCATGAATTTGCCGTTGGGAATATTGAAGCTAAAGATTATCTGGCCGAACTGGGAATGATGAGTGGTGAATAAAATATTTTCCAGATTAATACCTGATGCTTTTCTGCAAATTAGGTTTGAATGACCAATAAAAAGAAGCTGTCTCAAAAGTCAAATAATTTAGCTTTTGTCATTGGCTACGCCGAATCTGCGATTTCTGACGAAGGAAGAATCTTATTGTTTATCTATTATTTAAGATTCTTCACTACATTTCATTTCATTCAGAATGACACTTTTGAGACAGCCTCCTGTTTTTATCTTAAACGATTGGAATACATCTGCAAGAGCATGGTACGCCTATTTCCGGATCACATGCACTTATGTCTTCACAAACGTACATGTATCCAGCTTTACAGAAGGCTATTCCTCCTTTAATTGCTTTTAAACTTTCTCTTGAAACTTTTTTGAAATTTTTCATGGTATAATTTTAATTTATTAAGCAATAAATATAATAAATACTCTACAATTGAGGATTTAACATAAAAAAATTAATTATAATATTTACCGGTTTAAGAATTAGGAAACCAGCTCATATCGGGACGGTAGATCATTGTTTCAGATTCCACGGCACTTATTGTTTTTATTTTTAACATCTGTTGATATTCCGTAATTTTTTCATGAAGGTTTTCACTTAAAGAATAATCATTCCAACTATCAAAACCTAGCATAAGAATAATTTGATTGACAGAACCTCCATCAACTACTTTATAAGTCTTGTAAAACTTGATTTTTCTGGAAACATAATAGTCTTTTAGTTTTTCACTTACCCTTATAGATTGCTCAACATTATCAACTGTTAAGGTGACCAATTTTATTAGTTTTGTTTTCAAAGCAAAAGTATCTATACTGCTAGCTTTGGGAACATTTTCTACTTTAAAAATTGTCTGTACATCACCAAATGGGAAAACATTAAGTTTATTGTCTGCCATGTCATCAGCAGGCTTTACAGCTGTATCGAAATCAGCCCAGATATGGTCGAAGGTAGCATCTACAAATTGTCCGTATCTAGGTCCTGAAATAAAAAACCAACCATACCAACCCCATTGGTCTTTATTTACTTTATGCCAATTGAGATGTTGTTTATATCCCTTTTCAAAATTTTCTGATTCTCCGTTTTTGGGTTTCCAGATTGCAAACTGTCCAATAGTTGCATTTTGTCCATACATAAAACCCGCAAACAAAAGTGTGCAAAGAAATAGCGCTTTTTTATTAAGATATCTACGTTGTCTTTTTAAATACAGCAGCAGAGACCAATCATTATTCTCCTTAGAATAAGCAATCCTATTTTTATGATTTTCCATTTTAAAAGATGATTTGATTTTTAAAAGATATGAAAGATTTTCAGACAAATATATAATTCTTTACTAGCCAAAAGTACCAAGCAAACAGTATATCAACATGAGAAAATTTGAACTGACAGGACATTCTCCATCCGATAATTATAATTTTAGCAAACGGAAAGGTTACAGAATTGAGGATTATTAAGAATAGTCCGTTGGTATTTCCTGGTTCAAAAAAATCCTGCAAAAATTGAATTTCGCAGGATTAATGTAATTTTAGTGCATTTTGAAGACTTCTTCAATTACACTCAGTGGAGAATACGGGATTCGAACCCGTGACCTTTTGACTGCCAGTCAAACGCGCTAGCCAACTGCGCCAATCCCCCTTTTTTGAAGCGGTACAAAAGTAAGTAATTAAATGATATGTGCAAATATTTTGTTGAATTTTATTTGACAAGGACATAAATAAAGGACATATTCAGAAAAAACCTAGATGACAACAGTGTTTGTAAGGTAGATTTAGATTTACAATTAGATTTGATTCCTCCTCTTTGTTCTTTAAATTAAATTATCCTACATTTGAAAAGATGAACCTTTGAACAGGTTCTTAGTAAAGCAATTATGAAAACTTATTTTATTGGATGAAAGATACTAATACAACAGATCCTATAGAAAGACGAAAACAACAAATAGCTCGACAGCAGGGAAGTAAGACTGCATTATTAGGTATTTTGATTGGTCAGGCTATGATCTTATTGGGCGGTATATTGATAGCCCGCTCTATATTTGGTTTTTTAGAACAGGATATGGCAAATTCAAATGAACCTCCCTTAGCAATTTTTGGGATGGTTGCAGGGTTACCATTTATCATTTTTGGTCTCTTTGTACATTTTGGATCTAGCCGTAGATTTACCGGAAAACTGCTTTCATCTCCTGGTATTGGCCCGGGTGCTGTTCTTTTCATGGGACTTGCCATTGGTGCCTGGTGGGGTGCGCTATCATTGCCAGCAATGGGATCATTATGGCTTATTCCATCGATCTTAAGCATTATTGCCGGATTACTCTTGTTAACTGGTATATTAATGAGAATGCGTCGATCTGCAAAGTATGTTCTTCTTACCCGTATGATAAAAGAAGGAAAAATAGTCGCTGCAGTCATTACAGATATTCCGGAAATAGAACCTAACTCCAGTGGTCTTATAGGAACAATTACTGTAAAATTCACGGATATGAATGGTGTGGATCGCTGGGTTCAGAAAACTGGACAGTGGAAACGTCAAGATCTACCAAAGACAGGAGATATGGCGACTGTACTTTATGATTCGAAACAGCCAGAAAATGTTTCCAGAATCTGGGTAGGCCCTCCAGGATCAGCGACAATAAAAGACTTTACTCTTTGGTATTCATAAGTTGTAATGATTGGCTTTACCTGTTTGCGATAGAACCAATCATTTTATATTTATACCTAGTTGAGATTACTGTTTAGTAAAAATCAAATCTTTTGTTTCAGGTAGGTAAATATTAATATCTGTACTTGGAGGACATTTACTATTATCAAGAATAATATCATTAGGTCGATATTCCCATGAGATTTGTGTAGAGTTAATTTTCTTTAAAACAACTTCTCCCCAACCTACACGGCAATTTGTACCACTATAAAAGAAAATAATAGAATTTATATCAGGTCTTGTTTTAATACTGTAAAGTTTATTTTGAGAATTACTATTATTTTTTGTATCTTGAAATATGGTTCCCGAAGGGCTTTTAACTATATATTGAATATCTAAAACATCTGAATAGTAATTTTTTCGTGAACTTTTTTGTAATACATTTTCAATCTTTGTAACATATAATATAATTTCTTTTCCATTAAAAGCCGCTTTGTAAACTCCTTCATATGACGGCAATTCATTGCTTAAGTCTTTTTTATATGCGTTTGCAGGAGTGTCATTCAAGCCTGTATTCAAGGGTAATATCTGTGCTTTACAAGATAAAAAGCTTGTAAAAAGACTAAAAAGAATTACTGTTTTAATATTTATTATTTTCATATACGAATATTGTAATTTTTATGAAAAGTTGTTAAAATTGGTTGGTTATTACCATTTAAACTTATAATTTTAACGGTGCCATCACTTTCTTACTCCAAAAATTATTTATTGAATCATCACTATTGATATATGTAAGATGCTCACATGCAAGTAAACTAAAATGATTGGCTTTACCATTTTGATATTACGGTAGAACCAATCATTTTATCTTTTATTAAAAAACAGCTTATAATTCAGTTTGAAGTTATTGTTTCACTACATTTATGCGCTTTTCAGTTGGGATGGTTGTTTTAAAATTACTGCAATCCTGTGTAGCAATATCATTGTCAGGTAAAAATAGCACACCCATATTATTCGGAGTCTCTGGTTTTATTATTAAATATACGTATCCATAATCTATACACCCTAACTTTCCTCCAGCAAAACGCACCATATACGCTTTTAAATTTGGCTGAAAATTGTGTCCAAAAAAATCTGTTTCATTATCTTGCTTATTGAAGCTATCATATTCTACTATTCCATTAGAATTAGTAATCTTTAATCTTCCAATCAACCTGTCTTTTTTTAAACTGTCTTCAAAACCAAAGTTCTCTTTTTTAATAAAATTGAACTCATAATTTTTACCTTCAAGTGAGCCTTTCCATGTTCCTACATATTTGTTCAATAAATTATTGACATCCTTTACGTAAGTTGCAACAGGGCAGTTTCCTGGCTGACACTGAGCCATTGTTTCAAGTGAAACAGTCTGTCCTATACAAGACGTGAAAATTGCAAAGCAAATAATACTTAATATATTTTTCATATTTTTTATTTTTTAATTATTAACCTGGGCATCCAGTAGTTACTTTAGCTTTTTCAGGAGTTAATTTTATTTCATAATTTGTGCCATTGGAATCCATCTTGTAAAGATTCGTTGCTTTAACATTCATTTTTTCACTAATAAAATTCAAAAATCCAGTTTCTAAATCACCTGAATATTTTTCGATAAATGTAGGGAAATCTTTAGTGAAATTTTTAATTTGATCAGAAGTGAAATTTTTAAGCTGATACTGGTTTCCTGTAAACCGAATCTGATAATTGCCAGAACTCGTTACCATTACTGCATATACATCAGACAATGGTCTTCCTGCTTCCTGAGCATTTCTAAGCATGTCCATGAAATATGCTATATCCGCTGGAGAAAACATTTTTATTCCTGTTCTTGTTATTTCCGTTCCATCAGTGTCTGTATACGTATGATCATTAACATGAGTATGGAGATAAGCCATTATGTTTTTATTCTCAGGCAAATCGGGTCTTGGAAGAGATAAGGTGTTTGAGGTTTCACTTTGCCCTGCTGTATCTTTATAAGTGTAACTTCCGTCAGCTCTTTGGACATAGCCCGTTTCTCCTTTTAGTCCTGTTTTTCCTTCTAAATTTATAACATTACTTTTAAACGTTGCATTATTTCTTAAAGCCTTAACTTTTGCGCAATTATCTGTAAATTCTTTAAAATCAGGAGTATATGGATAACCTCCACTACCTCCAGAACCACTTCCAGGAGGGCCTCCTGCAGTAGAACCACCACAATTATTATTTACTTCTACACTTAGGCAAGGTAAGTAAGGACCTGAACTTTTGCATATTGTATTATTGTAGGAAAAGCTTTCTCCAGCACTTCCATCATCATTAGTCCATGTCCATGTGACTTCTACAGTATAACATAATTGCCCTTTGCTGTTTTGAGAAGCATTGTCTACAACTTTTCCTTTTAATTCTTTTCTGTCTTTAAAAACCAGAATATTAAAAAATTGATTGGAATCTCTATCTTCCTTTCTCTTAAAAAAAACTCTGTCTCCCTCTCTATATGCCACAAGAATAAAGTTTACCTTGCCATCCTTAATAACAGGAGCTTCCAAGAAGCTTTCATCAAAAGTTCCCATTGTAAGTCCGTAATCCCAGTATACAGTTCCAAAGTTTGTTGTAAAGTAACTTTTGTCGGCGTACTTATCAAAAATAGCTTTTACATTTTTGATATACTTTTCATCTTCTTTCCAAAGACTTTTGGAGGTGTATTCTTGGTTTTGCTTTTCATTAGTTTTAGCAGATATATCATCATGGATACAGGAGTACATTGAAGTTGTAATTGCTATTAAGAGAAATAGCTTTAGAATAATTTTTTTTCTCATTTATTGTTATTATTTTGGTTGCTAATATAAAAAAAACTTTTAATTCACCAACATGGGGCTTTCCCCATATTTTACAATGAAGTAGTGAGCACACTTCGCTCGGTACCTTTAACAAGCATTACAAAGTCTTTGGTGATTTACAGTAATAATGACAATACTACTAAGGGAGTTGTTGGGGTTCATATTCTCCAATGGATGGTAAAATACACCAGAATTCTATAAATCCTGCAATCTTACAATTTGCAGGATTTTTTTATTGAAGATTATATTTTTTTAAAATAAACTTTTTAGGCCAATTCATTTTACATAATAAACTGTAAATGAAAGTTTATGAACCATTCGAGGCGACTAAAACAATGAATAATTACGTCTATAATTCACCCTTCATCAAATCCCGTAATCAAGATTTAATACTCAATTCAAAAATAAATATCCATCTTTGCAGCCTTAAACTCAAAAACGCTAGTTTATTTCATGAGCATTATTTTGAAAAAGCGCCTTCTTATAGCGCTTGTATTACCAACGGCCGCCTTGTATTACGGGCAGAGTACGAAGGATTCGTTAGAAAAATCTAAATCCATTGATGAGGTGATGTTAGTGGGAAGAAACCTTTCTCAAACCGCCAAAGAACGAAAGACACCTGTAGCAGTTTCCACCATTAAGGCAGCTGAAATCCAGGAGAAATTAGGAAACAGAGAATTTCCTGAAATTATGAAGTCTACTCCATCCGTTTACGTTACCAAAGTAGGTGGTGGATTCGGAGACAGCAGAATCAACATGAGAGGTTTTGATGGTGCTAACATTGCTGTTATCATCAACGGGCAACCGGTTAACGACATGCAGGGAGGTACCGTTTACTGGTCCAACTGGACGGGGTTAGCAGACATTGCAAGCTCTATTCAGATCCAGAGAGGTTTGGGAGCATCTAAATTTGTAGTTCCGTCTGTGGGTGGAACTATCAATATTACGACCAAAGCTACCGATTCTGAGCAAAAAGCAATGGTAAAAGCAGAAGTTGGTAACGACAACTACTCCAGACTATCTGCGATGTACTCTTCAGGGTTAAAAAACAAGTGGGCAACAACCGTATTGCTTTCCCGCTGGCAAGGTGACGGTTACATCAACGGAACTAAGGGAGAAGGATATTCATGGTTTTTCTCTACAGGATTTAAGCCTAATGAAAAACACGCGTTCAATTTAATTGCAACCGGAGCACCACAGGTACACGACACAAGAAGATCTTCTGCAACCGGAGCAAATGTAGCAACCCTACGCCAACTTGATACCTACGGAAGAAGATACAATCCTCAAACCGGAATGCTGAATGGTTCTCAATTCAATTTAGCACCTAACTTCTACCATAAGCCAATTGCATCATTAAACTGGGACTGGACGATCAATGATAATCTAAAATTATCCACGGTAGTGTACGGTTCATGGGGACGTGGTGGTGGTGGTACCGGACTTAACGGTTCCATTAAAAATGCTAACGGACAAACCATGAATTTCATGAATTATGGTCAGGGAGGAGACGGCACCATCAACTGGGATATGATTTACCGTTATAACCAGGGAGGTATGGTAACGGACTATAATGGGAATAATTTCCAGAAAGGAACCTTTATCGCGCCTGCAGGCTCCCCTGCTGATTACAACGGAAAGTATGTAGCAACTCTCAACGGAACCAATGGTATCGTAAGAAAACAGAGTATCAATGCTCATGACTGGTACGGAGTGATTGCTGATCTTAATTACAAAAAAAATAACTGGACCTTTAACGGAGGTATCGATCTTAAAACTTATAAAGGAGCTTTGTATGACATCGTTACCGATATGTTGGGATCAGATGCATTATTTGTTCCCAATACGGCAAATTCTCCAAAAGGATATTATATTGACCGTACTGTAAAGCCGGAACCTCTTACTAAGCTTAATAATGCTCAGAAAGTATCAATCTATAACGAAGGTTTGGTAAAATGGGCCGGTGTTTACGGAATGATTGAATATAGTACTGAAAAATTAAGTGCATCCGTTCAGGGATCGGTTTCTGAGCAATATTATAAGAGAAAAGATTATATGTTGTATACTCCTGGAAATCAGGAAACCAAATGGTATCATAAAACGGGTTATATTGTAAAAGGAGGTGCCAACTATAATATTGATGAGCATCATAACGTATTTTTCAATACGGGAGTGATTTCAAGACAGCCGCTATTCAATGCATTATTCCCTTCTAACCAAAACATCTACAATGATGCGAAGAATGAAAGAATCTTCTCTATCGAATTAGGGTATGGTTTCAAATCCCGTTATATCGATGTGAACATCAATGCATACAGAACGCAGTGGGATGACAGGTTTATTTCAAGAACATTCAATGCTACGGCTGCGGATGTTGCAAAATTCTCTCAGTTAAGCCTTGGAAATGCTTATTTCTACAACGCACTGAATGTTGGACAAGTACACCAGGGAATCGAATTGGAAGCAAAGGCAAGACCTTTTGCCAACCTGAGATTGAGAGGAATGTTATCTTTAGGAAACTGGAAGTATAAAGGAAATGCAAACTTCAACATTCTTGATGTTCAAAGCAATCAGGAGGTATCGGGAGCAACCGGAATGATCAACATCAAAGACCTTAAGGTTGGAGATGCTGCACAAACTACAGCAAGTCTTGGAATTGATTATAGTATTACCAAAGCTTTCAGTATTGATGCCAACTGGGAATATTATGACAAGCTATACGCTCAGTTCAATCCTATCAACTTCTTAACAGCTGCAGATAGAGAAAGAGGTATCGTAAAATTGCCAAGTTATAACTTATTCGATGTAGGTGCTTCTTATAAATTTGCGATTGATCAGAAAAGATCTTTAACCCTAAGAGCCAACGTATACAACTTATTCAACAAATATTATATTTCTGAATTAAGCTCGAATATCTTCGCCGGTGACAAGATCGCCAGTGGCCCGGATGCCGGAAGAACCTACCAGGAAGCTGGCAGAGTTTATCAGGGCGTAGCTGATGGAAATACAGGATTCTTAGGTTTTGGAAGAACCTGGTCTGTTGCAGCGACTTTGAAATTCTAATACAATATTATTTCAATAATAAATCAATTGAACCCGCCAGAATTGGCGGGTTCTTTTATTATATGATTATTTTAAAGAAATAAATAATACATTAGACAAGAAAAATAATCAAAATCATTTAACTCTTTTCAATTGGATATGGATCAGGAAACGACGAATTATATTATCAACTATTTCAGTGAATTAATAACGAAACATGAAAAGTTAGCCCTAAAACATCAAATTTCTTCTTTCAAGAGTAATGAAAATCCACAATTCAGAAAGATAATGATAGATAGAGGCTGGATAAGTTCTGATCCTGAAATTACAAATCTATTGGAAAATGGTTATGAGATCTTTGAACAAAACATTGTAACGCGGATAATGACTGAAACTCCTGAAAAGGTGTTTTTTAACAACTGCCCGAAATGCAACAAACTTGCCCGTACTCCATATGCAAAACAATGCAGATATTGCGGATATAGCTGGCATCATTTAGTAGTTGCTGAATTTAAGATCAAAAGTGTTTTACAAATTACAGGAAGAAAATTCTTTCTCCTGGGAGAAATGATAAAAGGAGAAATCAAAGAAGGGCAACAAATAGATCTGACTTTGCTTGGAATTAATAAAAAACCTAAAATTGAAGCCATTGAGTTTGCTCTTACACGCAAAAACGGAGAAGCAAGGGAAGATATAGGACTTGGAATTAGTACATTAACTGAGGAAGAAAAATTGTACTTAAAAAATATCGATTCCTTCACGAAACCTGTAAATATAATTTGTGAATAATTTTACTATGTCTCCTCTCATCCATTATTCTGAGGATCATATTTGGAAAATTCTCCGGTATCTGTAAATTCCGAAGCTACCATACCCGTTTCAAAAATTGAATTTCTATTCCAGCTGGTATTAAAATAAAGGCCATTAGATGTCAGTAATACCATTCCAAAATCTTCATCCTGATGGTTAAAATGAAATCCATTTTGGTTTTCCATTGTCAAATCGTATCCGTATTGTAAAAGTATTTCCTTCAACTCTTTCAATTGTTGGTCTGTAAATGGAACGAGATTTTCATCATTTTCAAAAAAATTTTCAAGATTTAATCTTTGTTCCTTTTCTTTAGTTTCAATTCTAAATAGTTGGATATTGTAGCTCATCTAGATTCTTTAAAAATTAAATAAATCATCTTGGGCAAGTAGCAAAATAAAAAAAATACCCCTAAAAAGTATCTAACTTTTTGGGGCATTTTTTTTATTTTATCCTGGGATTTGATTTGCTGGTACGCAAAGACAAACACATTCTGTCTTGTCATCATCACAAATCCCTTCTGCTTTACAAAGATAAATGTATCCAACTCGACAGTTTCCTACACCCGGGCCCGAAGGTCCTCCTCCTGCAACTTGTTTTAACTGCTCTCTTGAGATCTTTTTGAAATTTTTCATAGTATAATTTTTATTTATTAGGCCACAAATATAATAACAAATCTTCCCATTGTGATTTAACATAAAAAAATATTCTGTATATCTGATGAATGCGAGTAAAATATACAAGTACCTCCATCCGATTAGTTTCTTATTTTGAATTCTTCACCTGCAATGCTCTTTGATAAAAAGATTGATTGGCAAGTTTGTCTTCAGCTTCGTCAATGGCCTTTAAAAGGTTATTTTCATTATCAGCAATGTCGCCCAATATCTGTGACATGAGCTCCCAGACCGGTTTCATTTTACCAATAAGTTCCCGACCTTTCATTGTTAGCTTGAATAACCTTTTGCGTTCATCCTGCTTATCCTTCTCCCACTGTATCAATTCTTGTTTTTCAAGTTCCTTAAGCAGGGTTATCGTAGATGGATGGGTATACCCTATTTCATTGGCTATTTCAACAACACTGGCTACTTCTTTCTGATAAATGGTGAAAATAACAGGAAACCATTTAAGTTCAAAATCAATCCCAAATGCTTTGTAGATCATTGCTCCATCCTTTCTCAATTGCTCACTGAGACGATGCAATCTGGTCGAAATGGCAAGAATTCCTGCTTCGTTAATGACATTCATAATTAATCTATTTTTAAATGGTAAAAGATATCGTCGGCGCTCATTAAAGGAAATTTTTCAGGAAGATTGACCTTTTCGATTTTGGTAAAATAATTCCTTTCATAAAAGCGCTGGGCTGCTTTCAGTACCGTTATCGTTCCTAAATACAGATCATCAATTTCATTTTCACGGCAAAAAGAGATCAAAACTTCCAATAACTCCTGTGCAATATTCCACTCTTTTCCTCTGAATTCTTTTTTAACAAACATTTTTCTGATGGCTCCTGCCCTTTCATCAAATTTTATCAATGCGATAGAGCCTACCAACTCACCTCCTACAAAAGCGCCCCAAAAGTTGCCGCCTGCTTCCTTATAAAAACCTTCGATCTGCATCAGATCCGGCTGGTCGTCTATTGTAATGGGAATATTAAATTCCTTCTGCTGTATATTCAGAATCAAATCAATCGCCTGCTCTGAATATGAATTTCCTATTGGTTGAATCTTCAGTTCCATACATTTTATTTTAAAGTACAAAACTACGTAGTTGAATACATATATCCAAAGGAAATTTTATTTTTAACATATATTAAAAGGTTGGAAGCCGGAAGAAAAATACTGGAAGTTCTATTTGTCCCTAAACATTCGCCAGTAATAAATTTGAGGATAACTAAGATAAAATATATCAGGGATCCATATTTTAGCCGTACAACTTCCAACAAAAAAACGCATGTCAAAATTGACACACGTTTTTATTATTATATTGCAAAATATTTCTATTTCCAGCCACCACCGAGAGCCTGATAAAGCTCAACAGCTGCTTTCATTTTACTGTATCGTGCATTAGAAATATTAAGTTCTGCGTTTAATGAATTGACACTTGCATTCAATACTTCAAGATAATTGGCCATACCATAGTTCACCAATTCCTGCGAATAATCAACAGATTTTTTATAGGCATCCAGTTCCTTTTGTTTTAAATCAATAAAAGAATCCTGCACCGAAAAAACTCTGATGGCATCAGATACTTCTTTCCCAGCTGTAAGTACCGTCTTTCTGAAATTCAGATAAGCAGTTTCCTGATTGGCAAGACTTACATCATAGTTGGTTTTGATCGCTCTTTTATTCAAAATTGGCTGAGCCAGTCCTGCCACCACGTTCGCAAACAATGAATTCACACTGAATAAATGGTCAATATCTACCGACTGAACACCTCCAGATCCTGTAATCTTAAGGGTAGGATAAAATTGAGCTTTCGCTGCCTTCGTCAATTCAAAAGCATTCATCAATGTGTACTCTGCTCTCATTACATCCGGACGGTTAGCCAATAATTGAGTTGGATAGCCCAGTTTTAAATCAATCGGAAGATTCTGACTTTCCAAAGTAGATCTCTCAATCGTATGAGAGGGTTCTCCCATCAAAAGACTCATTGTATTTTCAAGCAATTGTATTTGAGTGTCGATATCGATCAATAAAGATTTGGCATTAAAAACAAGTGCCTCACTTTGCTGTACCGCTACTTCTGTAACAGTCCCCGAAATTTTTAAAGCCTTTGTTGTTTCTAAATTCTTCTCACGAACCGCAATCGTTTCCGAAATGATCTTTTTCTGTGCATCGAAAGTCAACAACTGATAATAGGCAGAAGCAATGGATGAAACCAGGCTGCTTTTTACCGCTTTATGTGCCGCAACTGTTCCCAGATAGGTGGCAATCTGCGCCTTTTCCTGTGCTTTCAATTTCCCCCAGATATCAGCTTCCCAACCAAGGCTGGCTGTAATATCAAACTGGTTTACATATCTTCTTGAACCGATGATTTGTCCAAACTGTGTATTGATCGACTGTGTCTGGAAGGTATAATTGGGTCCGATCGAAAGAGTCGGTTGATAAGCGGCTTTGCTTTGCTTCAGATAAGCTTCTGCAGAATTAATACTTTCCAGGGCAATTCTGATATCAAGGTTGTTTTCCAGTGCCTTCGAAATATGTCCCTGAAGTATTGGGTCTCTGAAAATTTCTTTCCAGGAGATATTCGCGATACTTGTACTGTCTGAAGGAAGCATATCAGTACGGTAAAGCTTTTCGTCAACAACATTCTTTGGTCTTTCATATTCTTTTCTGGCCATACAGGATGTAATGGCTCCAAGGATGAAAGCAGAGAAAGTTATTCCTTTTATGATGTTTAATAAACTCTTCATTTTTGTTAATTAGAAGTTAGAGTTTAGAAATTAGAAGTTAGTTTTCAGATTGATTTCCAATTGCTAACTCCTGATTTCTTAAACCTTAATTTTATTCTGCTAAGTTGATCTCTTCTTTCTTAATAGGTTTGATCTTTTCCTGCAATGTTTCAAAGATGACATACAAAACCGGAATTACGAAAAGTCCTAAAATAGTTCCTATCAATAGTCCGATAGCTGCTCCGGTTGCAATAGATCTGTTACCTACGGCACCAATTCCACTTGCCAGAACTAACGGTAATAAACCGAAGATAAAGGCAAACGATGTCATTAGAATCGGTCTTACTCTCGCTTTAGCTGCATTGATGGCTGACATTACAATCGTTTCGCCATGATGCCTTCTCTGAACAGCAAATTCGACGATAAGAATCGCATTTTTTGCCAGTAGTCCCACAAGCATGATCAGGGCAATCTGGAAATAAATATTATTTTCCAAGCCCATAATCTTCTGGCCGAAATAAGCTCCCATTACCCCAAGAGGAAGAGAGATAACAACGATCAGCGGAAGGATATAACTTTCATACTGTGCAGAAAGGATAAAGTAAACGAAGATCAAACTTAGTCCGAAAATCAGAAGGGTCTGAGATCCTGAATTCAATTCTTCCCTTGTCAACCCTGTAAATTCTACTGCGTAGTTTTGATTCAGCGTTTCATTGGCCACCTGTTGTACCGCGGCAATGGCATCTCCGGAACTATATCCGTCAGAGTTTGCTCCTGTCACCTTCACGGAAGTAAACAGGTTATAACGGCTTACAGATTGTGGTCCATATGCTTTTTTCAAGGTTACAAACTGTGAAATCGGAGACATAATCCCTGAACCTGTTTTTACGTAAAGTTCATTTAGGTTTTCTATATTTTTTCTGTTTTCAGGAAGTGCCTGAACCATTACTCTGAACTGCTTCCCATACTTGGTAAAGTCAGCGGTATAAATACCCCCAATATACCCTTGCATGGTTGCCAGAATATCACTTACAGAAACCCCAAGCTGCTTGCTCAGAGGAACATTAATCTCCATCTGATACTGAGGATATTTTGTATTGAACGAAGTCTGGGCAAATTGAATTTCCGGTCTCTGCATAAGTTTGCCGATGAATTCATTGGTTTTATTATCCAGGTCAGCATATTCTCCACCTGATTTGTCCAGCAATACCATTTCAAAACCTGCACTGTTACCAAATCCCGGTACACTTGGCGGTTGAAAGAATACTACTTTGGCATCAGGAACGGCTCCTACAATTCCGAATAATCTTTTGGTGATATCTTCAGAAGTCTGGCCGTCTTTTTTTCTTTCATCGAACGGTTTCAGTTTAATAAACGCAAGACCGTTGTTACTTCCGTTTCCTGATAAGAATCCTCTACCTGTAGAAATTGTTACATTCTGTACTCCCGGAACTTTCAGTGCTTTAGCCTGAAGGGTCTTCAAGGCGTTATACGTTCTTTCCATGGAAGCTCCCGGAGGAAGCTGAACATCTGTAAAGATAATCCCTCTGTCTTCTGTAGGTACAAATCCTTTCTTCATAGTGCTGCTCGCCCAGAATAAGATACCTCCGGTAACAGCGAAAATAACAAGGGTTACCCATTTATGTCTTAACAGGAATACAAATCCTCTTCCGTAACGTTCAGTTGTTGTTTTAAAAGCAATATTAAACTTATAAAAAAACTTCTGCATTATATTTAAGCTCTTATACTCTTTATGATGCTCTGCGTGGGGTTTTAAGAATAATGAACATAAAACCGGACTCAACGTTAATGCATTAATAGCAGAAATGATGATGGCTATGATCAGCGTAATCCCAAACTGTTGGTAGAATACCCCTGTAGGACCGGTAATAAACGTCACGGGAATAAATACCGCCGCCATTACCAAAGTAATAGAAATAATAGCTCCTGTAATCTCATCCATTGCTTCTACCGTTGCTTTTTTAGCATCAGAAATACCGTGCTCCATCTTCGCATGAACAGCCTCGACGACGACAATAGCGTCATCCACCACAATACCGATGGCAAGTACCAATGCAAACAGGGTTAACAGGTTTAATGAATATCCGAAGAGATTCAGAAAGAAGAACGCCCCTACAATAGATACCGGAACCGCAATCGCCGGAATCAGGGTAGATCTGAAATCCTGAAGGAAGATATACACCACAATAAATACCAGAATAAATGCTTCAATCAAGGTATGTACTACCTTTTCAATAGAGGCATCAAGGAATTCGTTGGTATCAAAGTTAAAAGTATATTTAATTCCTTTAGGGAAAGTACTTTCTGCAGATTTCAGATAGGTTTTGATATTTTTGATAATCTCCTGTGCATTGGAACCCGGAGTCTGAAAGATCCCCATACTGATGGAAGGGCTGTTTCCGTTTTCCCCGATTCCTGTATACGACTGACCTGCCAGTTCTACTTTAGCAACGTCTTTCAGCATCAGGTTTTGTCCGTTTGCAAGAGATTTAATGATAATATTATCGTACTGTTCCTTATCGTTGAATTTACCTACATATTTGATGATATATTCAAAAGAACTTCCACTGTTCTGGCCAATAGAACCGGCCGCAGCTTCTCTACTCTGCTCGTTGATTGCATTGGTAACATCGGTAGGAGTTACGCTGTAAGCAGCCATTTTTGCAGGGTCAAGCCAGATTCTCATGGAGTAGTTTTTACCTCCGAAAACGTTGGCATCCCCTACACCATTTACCCTTTTAAGGTTTGGAATAATATTGATATTCAAAAAGTTCTGAAGGTATACGTCATCAAGATCTTTGTTTTCAGAATAGAAAGACATATACATCAGGGCACTTGTCTGCTGTTTCTGAGTCACAACTCCTGATCTCGTTACTTCGGAAGGCAAAAGTGGTGTCGCTCTGGCCACACGGTTTTGCACGTTTACCGCTGCAATATCAGGGTCAATTCCCTGTTTGAAGAAAACCTGGATCTGGGCAGAACCGTCATTTCCGGCACTGGAAGTAATATAATCCATTCCTTCCACCCCGTTGATCTGTTCTTCCAAAGGTACTACAACACTTTTCATCACCGTCTCAGCATTGGCTCCTGTATAGTTTGCAGAAACACTCACCGTAGGCGGCGCAATATCCGGATACTGTGTAACCGGTAACGAGATCAGCCCTAGCACACCGAGAATCACAATCAAAATTGAGATTACGGTAGATAAAACCGGTCTGTTAATAAAGTTTTTTATCATTAGAATTTCGGTTTTATTGATTGAACAAGACTATCCATTTTGATTGGTTTCGGTTTTACTGCTGTTCCAGGTTTCAGACCTCCGATACCTGCTGCAACAACTCTTTCCCCTTTATCAACTCCTGATTTTATAAGCGCCAGATTGTCGATTCTGTCGATAACGTTCACTACAACATTTCTCGCAGTATCTCCTTTTTCTATTTTGTATACGTAAACAATACCTTGTTGTTCATAAGTAGCACTTTCAGGAACTACAAGAACATTATCGTATCGTTGAGGGAATCTGATGGTTCCACTGTTACCGTTACTCAATAATTTCTGAGCATTGGAGAACGCCACTCTGAACTGAATCGTACCTGTTGTAGGATCAATCTGACCGGTAATTGCTTCGATTTTCCCCTTTTCAGGATAAAGACTTCCATTAGCCAGCTGAAGCTCAACCATCGGTAAGTTTTTAATTTTCTCAGGCATAGAAGCGCCCGGAGATTTTTCAAGGAAATCAAAATAATCTTTTTCATTCATTGCGAAGTAAGCAAAGATCTGGGAAGTATCGGAAATCGTCGTCAGAGGTGTCTGGTCAGACGGTCCTACCAAACTTCCGACTTTTAGCGGAAGTCTTCCGATCACCCCTGAAATAGGAGCTCGAATGATGGAATATTCGATATTGGCTTCTACTCCTTTATAATTGGCTTCCGCCTGTCTTTTAGCAGCATTGGCCTGTTGTAACTGGGCCTGAGCTTGAGCCAGCTGAGCTTGAGCAGTTTGCAACTGAACGTTACTGATAATGTTTTTCTGAACCAGAGGTTTTAGTTTATTCACTTCAACCTGAGCTGCATTTACAGAAGCCTGAGCCGCTGCAATACTGGATTGAGCAGCACCGATTCCTGCTTTGGATGCCGCAGCATTTTCGGTTAAGATATTAGTCTCCAAACGGAATAAAGGTTGCCCTTTGGAAACATATTGTCCTTCATCTACCAATACCTGGGTGATGTATCCCTGTATTTTGGCGCGTACATCATTGTTTACTCTACCCTGAATGGTAGCCGGAAACGTCTGATAACCCACTATATTTTTTGCCTCCACAGAAACAACAGGATACGGCTTGGCACCATCTTGTTTCGGAGCTTCTTTTTTGCAGGCTGTCAAAGAAAACGCTGCAATAGAAAGTATAACTAGCTTATTATTCATTTTATAGTTTATTAAGAGATTCCTGAATATTTTGTATGTTTTTGTTTAAGAGTGCTTTGTAATTTTCTATTCTTTCGTTATATCCATCGTCGTTACTTTTTTTAAAATTGTTAAAATCATCTAGTAGTTTTAGTTCGTCCTGCATCTTCTGGACAATTTTTTCGAATCGAATTTTCTTGTATTCGTCATTGATAAAAAAATATCGTTTCCGCTCATCCATTTTGTTGTGGTCTACGATAAGCTGTGCATTCAACAGTAATGAAATGCTTGTAGAAACAGAGCTTTTGCTCGCAGAGAGCACTTCAACAAACTCGTCAAAAGTAATTCCTACTTTCTCATAATCAAAAAGAAGGTAGGAATAAATTTTTGAAGCTAAAGGGGGTAAGCTGAACACGGTGCCATAGAATTTTACGGCATCCTGAAAAATTTTTTCATCAATTTCTATACTTTGGTGCATAATATAAAAATTTGAGCAAAAGTAGAAATTAGTTCAGAACTAAACGAACAAACCCGATAGAGATTATAAATACAGGCTGTTTTAAAAATTCAATGGAAATGGATTTAACTTTTTGCCTAAATTATAATCTTTTCAAAAGCTTTCCTCATTCCGTCTTTTAAAAGAACCTCTCCACAATAAGAATATCCTTTGCTTTCAAGGATCTTCAGCATGGCAATATTATCATAGTTGGTGTCTACTTTTACACTCTGAATTCCGTGAGATCTGGTAAAATCTTCAATATGATCAAAAAGCTTTTTGGTCATCCCCTGTCCTGCAAATTTTTCATCGATGGCGATTCTGTGAACCACAACAAATTCTCCGTCACTGAGCCATGCTCCTTCAATAGAACTGTAAGCCGGTTCGTCATTAAGTATGAGTGCTGCGTATACAGCAATTTCTCCGTCTACCGTCAAAACATATGCGAATCCTTTTGTAATATCACTTTCCACGGTATCCTGGTTAGGATATCCGTTTTGCCATTGCGTGCTGCCATCCTGTTTTCTTCTTTCAATAGACTGCTGGATGATTTTCCAAATAATGTCCCGGTCTTCAATTTCCGCTTTTCTTAGTTTAATTTCTGGATTCATATTGTTTAATGATCGTATGATTAATTAAAAAACCGAAAATTAATTTGTATTAATTTTCGGTTCGAAGTAGTAAAATTTAAAATTATGAAATTGTTTTATTGTTTTTCATTTTGTTGAAGGAAAGCATCAATTATTTCGAATGCCTTCTTTTCATTATCTAAATCCACCATTAATTTCAACGACGTAGCAGTCGGTGTTGTAGTAAATGTAAGATAACCATTTTCAACTGAGTTTGTAATTTGTGCATCATCCAATTTAGACTTAACCAACTGAATTTCTGAAGGGTTGTCACTTTCATAAACAGACACTCTCGTACTTCTTTCCATATTCTAATTGTTTGAGTATCTAAATGTACAATGTTTTTTTGTAAATTACAAATCTTTGGATTTAAATTTTATTAATATTATTTTCAATTTTATCCAGTGCCAATTGGATTTCTTCCTGTGTTACATTCAGGTGTGGTCTGAATCGTAAAGACTGATCACCACACGGAAGAATGATCAAACCATCATTGAATAGTTCGTTCATCAGATGATTTCTCTGGGCTGCAGATGGCAGATCAACGGCACACATCAATCCTCTTCCTCTGGCATTAGAAATTTTCTCCGGATATTTTTCAGCAAGTGCTTTCAAACTGTCTAACAGGAAATTTCCAACGACTCTTGCATTCTCAACAAGGTTTTCGTTTTCAATCACTTCCATCACTAGCTGAAAACGAAGCATATCAATAAAGTTTCCTCCGAAAGTAGAGTTAATTCTTGAGCTTTCTCTGAAAACATTGTTAGGAACCTGGTCAAATTTTTCTTTATTGGCTAAGACTCCGCAAACCTGAGCTTTTTTACCGAAAGAAATAATATCCGGTTTGGCTGTAAAGTGCTGGAATGCCCACATTTTTCCTGTAATAGCGATCCCTGTCTGAACTTCGTCAAAAATAAGTAAGATTTCGTTGGTGTCACAGATTCTTCTTAATCCCAATAAGAATTCATCTCTGAAATGGTTGTCACCTCCTTCAGCCTGGATAGGCTCGATGATGATACAAGCCACTTTATCCGGATTCATCAAAATAGCTTCTTCGATCTGAATTAAAGCAAGATTTTCGTTTTTGATGGTTTCTTCCAGGTTTTCTTCTGTGATCGGGAATGTCAATTTCGGATTTAAAATCCTTGGCCAATTGAACATTGGGAAATATTGATACTTTCTTGGATCTGAAGTATTGGTTAAACTTAAAGTATAACCACTTCTTCCGTGGAAAGCTTGTTTGAAATGAATACAGATTCCAGCTTCAGTCTGAAGTCCTTTTTCAAAATTTTTGCGGGTCTTCCAGTCGAAGCATGCTTTCATGGCATTCTCCACTCCTAAAGTTCCACCTTCGATAAAGAAAGCATATTGTAATTCTTCAGGAATAACCACTCTTTCGAAAACTTCCAAAAAGTGAGCATATTCCTCCGAATAAACATCAGCTAAGGTAGGTTTGTTTACAGCCATTCTCCCCAGCCATTCCGATCTTTCTACAAGATACGGATGATTGTATCCAACGGAAGCTGAAGCAAACATAGAGAACATATCCAGATACTCTCTGTCTGTCAATTTGTCGTAAAGCCATGATCCGTGTGATTTCTCAATATCCATCACAAAATCAAAACCGTCTGCCAAAACGTGTTTTCCTACTGTTTCTTTTACTTTATTTGCTTTTATATCTAATGTCTGTTCCATAATAAATTGATGTGTGATTTAATAAGTGAATGATGAAATGATCCTTGATGAATCTCTTCATCATTCGGTTATTAATTTTTGTTTTTTGTTTTTTTGAGTGCTTCAAGTAAAGCTTTTATAAATCAAATTTAATCCCTTGTGCTAAAGGAAGTTGTGCGGTATAATTTATAGTATTAGTTTGTCTTCTCATATAGTACTTCCAGGCGTCAGATCCTGATTCTCTTCCGCCTCCGGTTTCTTTTTCACCTCCGAATGCACCTCCGATTTCAGCTCCTGAAGTTCCAATATTAACGTTAGCAATACCACAGTCTGAACCTGAATGAGAAAGGAATAATTCTGCTTCTCTAAGATTTTGCGTCATGATTGCAGAAGAAAGTCCCTGAGGAACATCATTCTGAATGGCAATTGCCTCTTCTAATGTTTTGTATTTGATTAAATATAAAATCGGGGCAAAGGTTTCGTGCTGAACAATTTCGTACGAGTTTTTCACTTCTGCAACACATGGTTTTACGTAGCAACCTGATTCGTAATCTTTTCCGGTTAAAACTCCGCCTTCAACAGCGAATTTACCTCCTTCTTTTTTACATTTCTTGATCGCTTCTTCGTATTGGTTTACAGCGTCAGTATCAATCAGTGGACCTACGTGGTTGTTTTCATCCAATGGATTCCCGATTTTCAGCTGCCCATAAGCTTTTGTCAGTCTTGTTTTTACTTCATTATATACACTTTCGTGGATGATCAATCTTCTTGTTGAAGTACATCTTTGCCCTGCAGTTCCTACGGCTCCGAAAACAGCTCCGATAATTGACATATCAATATCTGCTTCTTTGGTAATGATAATAGCGTTATTTCCTCCTAATTCAAGAATAGATTTTCCGAATCTTTCAGCTACTTTAGAAGAAACCATTCTTCCCACTCTTGTAGAACCGGTGAAAGATACTAAGGCTACTCTTTTATCATCAACCAGTTTCTGTCCGATTTCATGATCCGATACCAAAACACTTGAAACGCCTTCAGGAAGGTTATTTTCCTTAATGACCTCCATCATGATATTTTGACATGCGATAGCACAAAGTGGTGTTTTTTCTGATGGTTTCCAGATGGTAACATTACCACAAATCCATGCTAATGCTGTATTCCAGGACCACACAGCCACCGGAAAGTTGAATGCTGTAATGATTCCCACCACCCCAAGCGGATGATATTGCTCGTACATTCTGTGACCAGGTCTTTCAGAATGCATCGTATATCCCTGAAGTTGTCTGGAAAGACCTACTGCGAAATCACAGATATCAATCATTTCCTGTACTTCACCAAGTCCTTCCTGTAAGGATTTACCCATTTCATAAGAAACAAGTTTCCCCAGATCGTCTTTATATTCTCTTAGTTTTAATCCCAATTGTCTTACAATCTCTCCTCTCTTGGGAGCCGGGATCAGTCTGAATTCCTGAAATGCCTTTTGAGCAGTTTCAATTACTTTGTCATAATCACTTTCTCCGGAAGTTTTTACTTTAGCAATCAATTTCCCGTCTACAGGTGAGATACTTTCTATGGTCTTCCCGGAGGCGAAATATTTTCCGCCTACAGAAGTGCCTTTATTCTCATCTTTAATACCTAGGTTTTTGAGTGATTTTTCGATTCCGAAATCCTTTACTTTTTTTGACATAAAATCTTACTTTTCGTTCTCTCTAAAGATAAAAATATTATGCGAACCTCAAAACTTAAATTTTTACGTTGTTTTTTATTTGGACTAATTATAAACATGCTTATCTTTGCAGGGTAATCTTTTTGATATTCACCAATGGAAAATTCACAAGAAAATAACTCAAAGCTTAAAAAATGGTTCAAGCGTGTTGGATGGGCGGGATTAGCTTTCTTTACCATCAAAGGATTGATTTGGCTTGTCATATTCTACTTTGGAGCCGATACGCTTCAAAGTTGCATGAAATAAAAAAGCAGAGATTATTCTCTGCTTTTCTTTTTGTATTAGGTTAATTTGTCCCGTTTTTTACAGTTTTTACCGAAATTATTATTCTTTTTTCTTTCTTCCCGAATTGACCAGACTTTGATGCAGCAGATATTCAATCTGCCCATTCACACTCCTGAATTCATCATTTGCCCACTTTTCAAGGAGTTTATAAGTAGACTCATCTATTCTTATCACAAAAGATTTTTTGCTTTTGTTTTCGGAAGAGTTCTGAGCTTTTTCTGATTTCATTTTCTTGTTTTTTTAACACAAGAGCCGATTACTATTTCAAGACTCTTACTTTATACTATTTGCTGTTAATTATACAGAGTTCCTGCATTTAATATGGGTGTAGCTGCTTTTTCACCACAAAGAACCACCATTAAATTGCTGACCATTGCTGCTTTTCTCTCGTCATCAAGTTCAACGATATTATCTTCCGAAAGCTTTTTCAACGCCAAATCTACCATTCCTACAGCTCCTTCTACAATCTTAGTTCTGGCAGCAACAATCGCAGTCGCCTGCTGTCTCTGAAGCATTGCTCCTGCAATTTCCGAAGCATAGGCTAAGTGAGATATTCTTGCTTCCTGAATCACAATTCCGGCTTTCGAAAGACGGTCTGTAAGTTCCTGCTCCAAAATAGAATTGATCTTGTCCCCTCCTTCTCTCAAAGTGATTGGTGCATGATCATCCTCCAGATTGTCGTAAGGAAAACTCATCGCCAGATGACGCACTGCTGCTTCACTCTGCATTTTTACAAAATCTGAATACCTTTCAACATCAAATGCTGCCTTATAAGTATCTCCTACTTTCCATACAATCACAACGGCAATTTCAATGGGATTTCCCATTTTATCATTTACTTTCAGCGTCTGTCCCTGTAAGTTTTCAGAACGCAATGATATTTTCTGTGATGAATAAAGAGGATTGATAAAAAACAATCCGTTCTCTTTTACCGATCCGACATATTTTCCAAAGAAGTTTAATACTCTTGAATGATTAGGTTGAATAATCATTAAGCCTTTTAAAAAGAAACACGAAAGCAGAAAGCAAAGCATTGCGATAATAACGTACACTATACTCTGATCTACTCCGGAAATAAAGAAATACACCGATGCAACAAATAATGCAAGGCAGATCACTAACGTAATATAACCCGACATGGGTTTTAATGTTTTTTCCATGATTGAATTTTTAATTTGATATTATTTTGATATCATAAAGATCGCAATAAATTTTGAATTGTGGATAAAAAATTTTGTTTTTTTGAGGGGCAATATTTAGGGTATGAGGTATGCGATTGTGATTTTTTACAATGATTACGAGCTGAGATCAAGAGATAAACGTGATATTCGAAAAGGCCTTATCATTAATAAAACCACAGATCATACAGGTTTTCACAGATGTTTGCGTTTTATATATTACTGTGATTTGTTTTTATTATTATGATACTTTCTCCATGCACCAGCATCTGTGAAAATCTGTGGCTAATAGTTTTTGGTTTTTTAATTATTGAAACTTTCCCATGCGCCTGCATTCTAATTATTCACAAGCCACATCTCAGAGAAAAGACAATATTTTATCTTTTATTTATACAAAAAAATCCCGGAAAGTAACTTCCGGGATTTAAGTAATATGGTTAAAGATTATTTCTTCGTCAATATTTTAAACTTGAAATAAGAAACAGCTGATAAGGTAATCATGGTTGCAATTCCGATGTATACCCATGCTGGTACCGGAACAGGATCACCCGCTGCATAGGAGTGAAGTCCGCTTAAGTAATAATTTACTCCAAAGTATGTCATTACCATCGAACAGAATGCAAACATCGTCGCTACGTGGAACGCCCATCTGCTTCTTAATCCCGGAACCAATCTCATGTGTAATACGAAAGCATATACCATAATTGAGATGAAAGCCCATGTTTCTTTTGGATCCCAGCTCCAATATCTTCCCCAAGACTCATTCGCCCAGATTCCTCCTAAGAAGTTCCCTACTGTTAAAGCAAAAAGACCTATTGTTAATGACATTTCAGAAACAATTACCAATTCTTTCAACGTTGTATCATGGTGAATTTTATACGTGTCTTTATTTGAAATAATATAAAATACAAGAGAGATAACGGCAATAATCATTGATAGAGCAAAGAAACCGTAACTCGAGGTAATAATGGCAACGTGAACGATCAACCAGTAAGATTTCAATACCGGAACAAGCGGCGTAATCTGCGGATCAAGCGCTGAACCTCCGTGCGCAAATCCCATCATAATAACTGCTACCATAAATCCGGCTGCAGGAATTAATGCATTGGAATTTCTGTACAGGAATAATCCGGCTGTAATCCCTACCCACGAGATGAATATAATAGCTTCATATCCGTTACTCCAAGGGGCGTGTCCTGAAATGTACCATCTTGCAACAAGACCCAAGAAATGGCATAAATATCCTATTAAACCAACGGCAATAATTACTTTGATGATTTTGTTTAATACTTTATTTGGCTTAAATAATTCAATAAATCCTAAGATGA
The DNA here is from genome assembly GCF_003815875.1 of Chryseobacterium lactis. Taxonomy (NCBI): domain Bacteria; kingdom Pseudomonadati; phylum Bacteroidota; class Flavobacteriia; order Flavobacteriales; family Weeksellaceae; genus Chryseobacterium; species Chryseobacterium lactis. The sequence continues at coordinate 3,817,215 of NZ_CP033924.1, read as the reverse complement.
GAAGAAGCCCTCCAACAAGAGTGTAGAAAATTAATAGTTTAAAATTAATATCCGCTTTATTCATAAAAACCTCAAGATCTACTTTAGATTTTGCAGGAACAACTGCTTTACCCCATTTTTGCTGATATTCTGAAAGTTTTGCCAATTCTGCATCTGCTTTGGTCCAGTCTCCGGTTTTCTGAGCAGTCAAAACTTCTGCAAAATAAGGCCCCATTACCTGTTGAGATTCCATGTCCGGTTCAAATTTCTGATCCAACCATGAGTGCCATGTGTGATTTGCATCATTTTTCACGGGAACAATTCTCATAAATTGGCCACTGAAAAACTCATTAAAGATCTGTACTCTTTCATTTACAGCAATTACTTCTTTATCATAGTTTGTCTGCTCAGCAGGTTTTTTACGGAATGCTGTATTGTAGTCGTGTTCTAAAATATAAGTCAGATTACCATTTGCATCTGCCGGGAAAAGGTTCATTAATGAGGTATACTCATCATCATTAGCCTTTGTTTTCTTTTTCAGTTCGTCACCTCCTTTTGGTCCCACTTTGATCATTGGCACCATAGTCCAGCTTGGAGTATCCGTATTGATAGAAAGGAACCATTGGTTTGCAGTCAGATATTTTCCATCTGTACCTTTGAATTTATCTTTCTTATATAATTTTCTTAAAACATCTAATGCTTCAGTATTGATAGGAACAATTCTTCCTTCAAAACTCTGCACTAAAAGATACCCAAATTTATCTGCATGGGCTTCAGTAATCTTATTTCTAGCAATGATTTCATCTGGAGAAATTGATCTCATTTTGCTTAACGGAGCGGCGAGTGAATTTTGTTGTGGAGCAGTATTTCCTGAATTTTGAGCTTCAGGAGCCGGTGCATGATTATGCCCATCACCTTCAACATGAATATGTTCTCTGCTTCCGTCGGTGGTACCGTGCGTCTCAATTTTTTGTGCATTTAAGCCTAAGCTTAGAAACAAGAAAAGTACTGCTGCTACTTTTGTTTTCTTTTTATTGGCATCTGCAAGCATTTTATTCAGTTTCCAGAAATGAGTTCCTTTCCAGAAGAAAATAATAAACATTCCTAAGAATAGCATTGTGTATCCGATGTAAGAAATCAAAGTTCCCCAGTAATCATGGTTTACAGAAAGTACGGTTCCCATTCTGTCAGGATCAAAACTTGACTGGAAGAAACGGTATCCTTTATGGTTAAGAACGTGGTTCATATAAATTTTATAAGGAGTTTGCTTCCCTTCATCAATGATTTTAACGTGACTTTCATATGCACTTGGAGATGAACTTCCCGGATATGTTTCCATTACGAAGTCATCAAGTTTTAGTGCGAAAGGCGTATTATACACTTTAGGTCCGAAACCAACCATAATGTTTAAACCATCCATGGTAACCTGTTTGTAAGCATTTGGATTTCCTTTTTCAACAGAAAGATCAACAATCTGCTTTGTTTTTGGTCCTTGTAATTCAATCTGCAGCATATCAGGAACGTTGGCATCTTTCTTTCTATCCCCTTCAATTGCCATCAATCTTCCTTTTTTAAGCCCTTCAGGAACAACCAGTTTCAATTCGTTGATGGTATATAAACTTCTCATTGCCAAAGGCTGAAATTCATCTTTCTTGGTATTTCCGGTCGCCTGTGTTGCCATCGTCATAAAGCTGGCATCAACAGGAGTTTTGATGAATAATTGACCCCCTTCTTTTTTGAATTCTACAGCGCCTTCAATGGCTCTGTTGAATGTAACCAAAGTTCCGTTGATAGATTTCGTTTCCCCCGGTTTGATATAAATATTCTGTCTTCCGGTGCTTCCCGTTGAAACAAGGTGAAGATATTCAGCACCGTTTGGTTCAGCTACGAGGCTGTCTTTTTTCCTTTGAATATATTCCTTTGCAAAAGCTTTTATTTCTTTTCCGTGGAAGTCATACGTTGCACTGAAATCCTTGTGCAAAGGAGACATTAAATAAGGAACATCCTGATAATTAAGAACATCACCCTTTTCCTCGATCTGGATTTTAAAGAAGTTTTTATCCGTTACGATTTCGTTGGATGTTTCCCCTTCCCTGATGTGCATAGTTCCTTCAAAACTGATGTATCTGGTAATAGCACCACCGATAAAGATGAAAACAAAGGCAAGGTGAAAAACCAACACCGGCCATTTTTCTCTTTTCCAAAGTCGGTATCTTGCGATATTTCCTATGAAGTTGAGAATGAGCAGAACCATGATCAGTTCAAACCATTTTGCCTCATAAATTAAAGCTTTTGCTGTGGGAGTTCCGTAGTCGTTTTCTAAGAACGTTGCATAAGCCATTGCAAATGCGTACACCAGCAACAATACAGCCATTGTTCTGGTTGAGATAAGAATATCTTGGAGCTTCTTCATGATTTATTGTACTTGACATGCAAAAATAAGGATGATAAAGCACAAAGAGCTTAAAAAAAGCTGTTTTTTGTCATTTTGGCCTGAGTTTTGCTTATTTTGAACCATTCTTAATAACATTGAAAATATTGGGAAAAATTCAATTCCTAATTCCGAAAAAATATAGATTCATTATGACTATATTAGCGATTGAATTATTCTATACCCAACATTTAACCTTTCTATAAAAAATTGATACCAAATAAGTTAAGCAAATTTGAATTTATTTGACTTCTCAAAAGTCATTTTATCAATTCGTTGAGGCAAGTTATTTATACTTACAAATTAATCATTCTATCTGTATAGCGGTAAAAAATCAAACAGGCTTCTTACAAGAGTTTTTTTCTGATTTTACTTAAGAATTCATGGGTTATTCCCAAATAAGAGGCAACTTGCTGTTGGGTCAGCCGTTGTTCCAGTCCCGGATATTTTTCCAAAAACTCCAGGTAACGCTTATCAGCTGTCTTTCCGGTTAAAGAAAGAATTCTTCTCTGTAACGCCACTGACGATTGCTGATTCATGATTCTGAAAAGCTTCTCTATCTGGGGCATGGTTTCATACAAAAAATCCTTATCCTTCTTGGAAATCATCAGCACCTCGCTATCTTCAAGTGCTTCAATATTCAATATAGACGGTACATGATTGATCAGGCTATCAATATCAGTAATCCACCACCCTTCTACAGCAAAATATAAAGCCTGCTCAAATCCGTTTTCATTCAGGTAATACACCTTGAAACAGCCATTCAGTACAAATCCTTCAAAAAGACAATAATCTCCTTCTTTGAGAACAGTTTCCTTCTTTTTAAATTTTTTCAATTCAAATGGTTCAGCAAACTGCCTGAATTCTTCTTCAGAAAGCTCAATGTATCTGCTGATATTTTGGTAAAGTAGGCTAGACATGATTGTATTTAAACAAAATAAAGATACCGTTATTATCGATATCTTTATCTTTTTGTATTGGATTAAAATTATTTTTCGCTGATAAAATCATAGGTTGAAATAATACCGGCATAAAGGCTTCCAAGTGCTGAGATCCCAGCTAAAAAAGACCTTTGAATCTCTGAAGCTTTCACCACCTGTCCATTTAATTCCCGATCTCTTGTTGCTGTAGCATCTCCAATAATCGTATTGTGAAAGCCAAAATCAAACGCTGCTCTTGTAGTGGCTTCCACACAAACGTCTGTCATCATTCCGGTAATCACCAGATTTTTGATATTTTTCGAATGCAGATACTTCAGAAGATCCGTTTCTCTAAAACTATTGGGGAAATGTTTAATAATAATCTTCTCGCCATTTTGTGGTGAAACGAAAGAATTTATTTCCACTCCGGAAGTATCCGGAAGAAAAAAAGCAGCTCCTTCATTAATTGAAACATGCATGATATGGATTACCGGAAGATTATTCTTCCGAAAATACTGTAAAACTTTTTGTGCATTTTTACCGGCTTGCTCAGCTCCTTCTAATTCCATTTTCCCTCCTGGAAAATAATCATTTTGTACATCGATAATTAATAGTGCAGTGTTTTCCATTTTTCTTTTTTGTTGTGCGTTCATTAATACTAGTGAAATTAATATCAGACATAAAGTCAATATCCTTTTAAAGGTATTTTTCATTGGTGAAATTTTATAAGACAAAATTATAACCTTACTCATTCCTGACCTTTGAACTAGTTCAAAAAAGTAAAAAAACCGGAAGAAAGTCCTCCGGTGTCAAATAATAGTTAAACTATTTCCAATAGCTCCATTTTAATCCGTCAAATACTGCCATTGTTTTACTGACAGTATCATAACACATCATCCCCGGATATGGATTTTTAACATTAATATGAGGTGCTGCTATTTTAGGAAGAATAAGGGCTTTGTTAGAAGATTCTAAAACCAGAACTCCCGGAGCAGGCGTTGTAGCAGATCCCATAATAATTCTGTTGGCTCCGGGAATCTCCGCATTTGTATTGAAAGCCACATCAGCAACAGAACCCGGATCACTCAATGGAATCCAGGTAGATTCTGTATTCATTTTTACTACTTTATCATTTTTATCCATTAAGATTGTTCCTGCAACAGCATCCGTTGGAAGCGTTTCCACAATAGGCAATAGAATACCTTTTGTCGTATTGGGAGCAAAATCTAAAAGACCGTCACCGTCCACCTGAGCTTTTTCAACGGCAATCTGTGCGGAAATCAATCCGGTATAAAACAATATTGTGATTACGATTATTTTCTTCATTACTTTGGTTTTAATCATTACAAGATCTAGTGATACAATGCCAACCTGTGCCGTTATATAACTTAAAGCATTTGTCTGCTGTGTCATAAATCAGCATTCCTTCAACCGGTATTGCTATGCTTACTGAAGTTGTTCTGGTGATAACCATTCCTTTATCTTTTGACTCAAGAGCAATAAATCCGTTGGGTACATTCCCCGGCCAACCATTCTGAATATTGGTTTGTCCTGTGATTCCAATTCTTGTAAAAGCATCCGGAGTTCCTGTTGCCGGATCTTTGGTACAATAGGCTTGATGGCTCATGCCAAATGTGAAATATTTGTTTTCCGGGAAAGAATAATTAAATACCGCTTTACTACCAGCAAGACTTGCTGGAGAGATCATTTCTACATTTTGTGTAAACCCTGCATCATCTGCGATCATCATATATATATTATCCGTAGATGAGATATCCGTATATTTTGAAAGATCAGCCTGCAACCATACTGAACCGGTATCATTAGTTTTCTGTGCCAGCCATATTCTCTTAATCATTTTGATAGAACTTACTCCAACATTTACCAGACTGAGATCCTGAACATTATTATCTCCGATTACCAAAAAAGTTTTATCCTGTGAAAACGAAGTTCTGCCTGCAGTGACGTTAGGTGAAATAAAGTCATTCGTTGTTGCAACGGTAAGCATTATATTATTCTCTTCATTAATACTGTTACTTACCGTTTGGTTCAGGACAGACATATCATCTTTTGCCAAACCAAAAATATTATGGTTAAAAGCGATATTAACAGCAGAATTCCAGGTGACTGCCTGATCAGAGCTTAAATAATTCTGCGGCTGTGATAAGGTGACCCCATACTTAATGGCCAGATAAGAATTTACTCTTTGTCTTTCCTCAGCAGTTTGGGTTTCCGAATACAAAATAAACTCCCCGATCCGGTCACCGGCAAGCGAAGTTGAACCTGATCCACCGTCATTATCCATCAAAAGAACCAATCCCGGATAATTTTTTGTAGAAGCAACACTATTGGAAGGCTCTCCGTACGCCAAGCCGTTATTATCAAAAAAATATTTCATGCTTCCTCCCACTTCTTCATTATAATAGGATTGAATGCTCGGCACATTACTTCCTACGGTACTGATAGTCTGGGTTCCAAAATAGACGTCACCATATTCCTTTTCATTATAAAATTCAGGACGATCTGTTTGAGTTCCAAAAAATGGAGATTGCCAGATTCCGGCAATTTCGGAAGTATTTGAACTTTGAGCAGTCCCGTTCATTACAAAAACAGTCCTGTAAGCAGTAGGTGCTGTTCTGGAAAGATGTGTATATGAAGTGAGAGATGTGATGGTATTATCCGGAAAACCGGAAGGGAATTTATATCCTGATCGGTAACCGTTCGTACTTACAATTTCTATGGCCGGATTAAAATTAAATGCGGGAATAGTTTCCGCGGTCCGATAGACAGGTCTTGCGTTAATCCCGGGATCGGCATAATAACCGGGAATACCCTGGTTGGCAATCCCATTTGCCCCACCCGTTCTTTGATTCTCCCAAATGGAAACTTGTGTATGATCCGTTGTTGTAGCTGTACCTGCATCGGCTTTTACCCATATCTGGAGATTATTGGAAACTCCACCGGGAGATTGTGCCCATAGCATAAAGTTGCCCAACAAGAACACAAATAATAACTGCTTTCTCATTGATGTATTTTTAACGTTATTGTCTATATTTCTAATCAGCTACTTAAAAAAACATGCTGACTAACAGGAATAGTCGAAATATGGAAATTGATTAAAATAAAATTATTGAAAAATGTTGTGAACTGATCACTTTCGTTAAAAAGGCTGCAGTTACAACTTCAATAAGTCTCTAATCCTTAGATGTTCTCACAAAGATAAAGCATATTTTTTAATAAGATTTCAATAATTTGGTTTAAAAAATTAATAAATTTAGTTTATTTAACAAAAATAAAACTACATTAACAATACCCAGACTAACAACAAATTTAAAATATCAATCCTTACATTAAGAATGGCTATTTTTTTTTCACGCCCATAAGGTTTGATTAACATTTTATCATCCTTCTAAAGTAATACAATGAAGGAATAGCTATCAATTAATATAATTTAACAAGTCTGAATTTGGATAAACAAAAAAAATTGCCTTATTTTATTTGACTTAACAACGGAAAATATTCTCCTTACTAATTTTAAATAATCACAGTAAAAATCGGGAATTGCAAAATGTTTTTTGAAGAAAAAAAGATTCTTTTAGTATTGAAAAAACATTAAATTTGCGACATTGATATTATGGATAAAAAGACACAAAAAAAACAGACTGAGACACCGGAAGCAAGCCGGATTTTATCTAAGCCACGTATCTTTTTCGGGCTTACCTTTATACTATTCTCTATTATTTTAGCTTTATCATTCATTTCTTATTTAATGAACTGGAAAGCAGATCAGAGCCAGGCAGGAACTATGCTTGACAAGAGTATAAAATCTTCCAATATTTTTGGCAAAGCAGGAGACTGGTTTGGAAATATCTTCATATTTGAAAGTATCGGTATCGCTTCATTTATTATTGCTTTCTTATTCCTGGTAGTTGGAACTTTAATTCTTAAAAAGAAAATGTTCAAACCTTGGAAAACGATTGGTCATTCTTTGTTTTTTATCTGCTGGCTTCCAATTTTCATGGGTGCACTTACAAAAGGACAAGGTGTTCTGGGTGGTGTATATGGATACCAGATTATGGACTATCTTAATTCCATTATCGGAACCGTGGGTTTATGGACGGTATTGGCAGCAAGTATTCTTTTATACTTTATTTTAGAATTTAATCTTCGCCCAAGTTCTATCAAATCAAAACTGAATAAGATCAATGAAAGCACCATCGGAAAAGTAAGATCCATGATGCCCGATTCTGATGAAGATTTTGAAGCTGATGAAGAACTAAAAGAGGAGGCTGAAGAGGAGCTTTCAAATATTACGGTAAGTGAGGTACCAGATTCTATTCCTAATAATAAAATTAAAGAACAGGAACCAGTAAATGTTCCAAAAGGATTCCCTGAAGTTCCGGTTTCTACGAATATAGAGACAATCAATACGCCTAATCATACTTCTTTTGACGATGAACCTAAGGAGGTGGCTCAATCGGTTAGTCTGAATATTGCCACAAAACCGGTTGTTCCGGTTTCAACTCCGGAAGAAGCTTTTGATATCAGGCCTTCTACCCCACCGGTTCAGAACAATACCGCTGCACAGGAAAACATTAAATTCAATGTAGAAGTAGCTCCGGTGATTGACATCCTTGATGATTCGGACAAAAAATCTCAGGAGCTGGTAGAAAAACATGGGTTGTATGATCACAAATTAGATCTTGCCAATTTCCATATGCCACCGGTTGACTTGTTAAAAGATTATGGAAATGAAGAAATTTCCATCAACAAAGAAGAACTTGAAGAGAACAAAAATAAAATCGTCGGACTGCTTAAAAACTTTAACGTAGGTATCGCAGAAATCAAAGCTACGATCGGGCCAACCGTTACTTTATATGAGATTGTTCCGGAAGCCGGGATCAGAGTGGCTGCCATTAAGAAATTACAGGACGACATTGCCCTTAACCTTTCCGCTTTGGGAATCAGAATTATTGCACCCATGCCAGGAAAAGGAACTATTGGTATTGAAGTTCCACGAAAGAATCCAACAATGGTTTCTATGCGTTCTGTGATCGCTTCTCATAAATTCCAAAATACGGACATGGATCTTCCGGTAGTTTTCGGAAAAACGATCTCCAACGAAATTTTCATGGCTGACCTTGCCAAAATGCCTCACTTACTGATGGCGGGAGCAACAGGACAAGGTAAATCTGTAGGTATTAATGCTATCCTGACTTCCCTTCTTTACAAAAAGCACCCAAGTGAGCTGAAGTTCGTGATGGTTGACCCTAAAAAGGTAGAACTTTCATTATATTCAAAAATAGAAAGACATTATCTGGCAAAACTTCCGGATGCTGAAGAAGCGATCATTACGGATACCAACAAAGTAATCAACACCCTGAACTCTTTGTGTGTTGAGATGGATACCAGATATGATCTTCTTAAAAATGCATTCTGTAAAAACTTAAAAGAATACAATAAAAAGTTTGCAGAGAGAAAATTAAATCCGGAAAACGGACACCGTTTCCTACCTTACATTGTTTTGGTGGTGGACGAATTTGCCGACCTGATTATGACTGCAGGAAAAGAAGTTGAATTACCGATCGCCAGATTGGCACAGCTTGCGAGAGCGGTAGGAATCCACCTTATTGTGGCAACACAGCGACCTTCAGTGAATGTAATCACGGGTATGATTAAAGCAAACTTCCCTGCCAGGGCTGCCTTCAGAGTAATCTCCAGTGTAGACTCAAGAACAATCCTTGATTCTCCGGGTGCTGATCAGTTAATTGGTAAAGGAGATATGTTGTACTTCAACGGGAATGAAATCTTAAGACTTCAGTGTGCTTTTGTAGACACACCGGAAGTGGAAAGAATTGCAGAATATATCGGTGAACAAAAAGGGTATGCATCAGCATTCTTGCTTCCTGAATATGTTTCTGAAGATTCAAACAGTAGTACTGTGGGAGCTTTTGATCCGAATGAAAAAGATGCTTTATTTGAAGATGCAGCAAGAATTATTGTTTCTACACAGCAGGGATCTACTTCAATGCTTCAGAGACAATTGAAACTGGGATATAACAGGGCCGGAAGAATTATGGATCAACTGGAAGCAAGCGGTATTGTAGGAGGCTTCAACGGAGCTAAAGCAAGAGAGGTTTTGATCAGTGATCTTCATTCTCTTGAACAGTTCTTAGAAGATTTAAGAAACTAATAACCCAAAAATGATTCTTATATGAAAATCATAAAAAAACACACATTCAAATTATGCCTTTTAGCATTCTCTTTAACGCTGTCATCATGTGCATTGAGATCCGTTCCCAGCGAATATAGCTCTGTGAACTTAGACGTTATAGATAACAATACTTTAGGAAATGGCAACATATTGATTTATAATGGCGCAGGAATTCTTCACAAAATGGATAATACCGCTAGATTGAATATTGGAATTGATGGTAAATCATTAGGACAAATCAAACCAAGAGAATACGTTATTGTCAACTTAGAAAAAGGGAAACATGAGTTCACCGCTCTTCATATCGACATGGTGAATATGAGAAGTAAACATGAGGTAGAAATTAATGATAATACAAAAGTGATTAAAATTGAACCTACAATTACTTCGAATAAACTAACGGTAACCAATGTTTTGCCTGAAAAATTTGAAACCTATATAACCAGACCAGATAGAAAATAACGTAACGTATTTATTTTCAACCATTGAAAAGGATAGGATTAATCTTCTAAATTCTTTGGAACAGTTTTTGAAAGATTTGCGTCAATAAGGGAAGAATGTACATTAATTCATTCCTTTAGAGTTTAAAAATGTTTAAAGATTATTAAATTAAAAAATGAAAAATATTATTTCAAAAGTTATATTAGGAAGTTTTGTAGTAGGTGCAGTAGGTATGGCAAATGCTCAGAAAATAGATGCAAAAGCTAAAAAGATATTGGATGATATTACAGCCAACTATAATTCTAAAAAGAATTCTTACTTCAAATTTTCTTTTGGAAGCGGTCTTAACGAGCAGGTCACCAAAACCGAACCCGGTATCTATTATTCGGCAGGAGATAAATATAAATTGAAGATCATGGATACGGAACAGATCTTTGACGGAAGTAAAATCTACAACATCAATGCGGATGATATGGAAGTGACGATTGCAAAACCTAACGGAAGCACAGCGCTCTTCTCCCCCATCAACTATCTTACTACTTATAGAAATGATTATAACGTAACTTACAACGGGAAGAAAATGGTAAATGGGGTAAATGCCGATTTTATTAAACTGACTCCTGTAAAATCAAACGGAATAAAGTATGTTTATCTTTTTGTAGACTCTGCCAAGAAACAAATGGTAAAGCTTGAACAGCACGGAAGCAATAAAGATGTTGCAGTGATTGCTATTAAAGAATACAAAGAAAACCAGGATCTGGATCCTAACATGTTTGTTTTTGACAAGAATAAGTTTAAAAACTACGTAATTACAGAACTATAAAAAGCTGAATGCAAACCGCTAAATGGTCATTTTACCACTTTGCAGTTTTGCTTTAGAAAAAAAATAACAAAATATAAGAAGCCACAAGTAAACTTTGTGGCTTTTTGATTAATTTTGGCGCATGTTAAAAATACTAGACCGATATATCATAAAAACCTTCTTTGGACCGTTTTTCTTTATATTCAGCGTATTGTTTTTCATTTTCATTGTAAACATTATCTGGGTTCAGTTGGGGCAGTTTATGGGAAAAGGATTGAGCTACTGGCAGATCCTGAAACTTCTTTTTTACCTTGGGGTAAACGTTATCAGTATGGTTCTCCCGCTTACGATCCTGTTGGCCAGTATTATGTCGTTTGGAGAATTTGGAGAACGCTACGAGCTTGCCGCCATGAAAGCAGCAGGAATCCCTTTGACAAGAGTTATGACTCCTTTGCTGGGAATTGCCACAATACTTGCAATCATGCTTTTCTTTTTCTCAAACAATATCATTCCTGACTTTCAGAAAAAGGCAAAAAACATGCTTTTTAATATTGCTCAGACCAAACCGGCGATTAACTTTACTCCCGGTCAGTTTATCGATCAGATCCCCGGTTATATGGTGAAGTTTGATAAAATCTACGGTGAAAACGGTGAAAATATCGAAGGGGTTTTTGTCCATAAAAAAGCAAGCAGTTATGAAAACCAACAGTCTGTCGTTGCAGAAAAAGGAAAATTTGTACCTGCAGCGAATAAAAGTTTCCTGAAGCTTGTTCTGTACAACGGATATGTATTTGAGGATAATTTTGCAGGAAAAGGAGATAATGTAAGACAAAAGCAACCTGATCAGGCGATCAAGTTTGATACTCTGGTTTCCCATTTTGACATCAGTGAAATTATTGACAAAGCCATCGAAAAAGAACAGATTACCGATGACTACCGTTTCCAGACCTATAATCAGTTGAATGAAACCATTTCGAAAAGCAAAAAGGAAAATGAGTTATTTTTCACCAATGTGGGTACCGACGTTTTAAGCCAGACCAATTCAGTAATCAGCTATATGGATAAGGGTAACAAGCCTAAAGTTACCCCAAAAAATCAGATGAAGCTGGACACCGTGAAAGGTGATAAGAAGCTGGACATGATCTATAACTCTTATAACAGGCTGGATAATCTGAAAACAACTCTGGAATCTAAAAAGAATGAATTCAGTAATAATGTAAAATATTTCAGTAAAATTGTCATTTACCAGCAGAGGATTGTTTCCTATTCTGTGACTTGTATTATCTTTTTCCTGATTGGAGCCAGCTTAGGATCCATCATCAGAAAAGGAGGAATGGGACTTCCGGTGATCATAGCCATCATTATTTTCATTGTCTTTTATGTATTGAATGTAGGAGTTGAAAACATGTCATGGAGCGGAAAAATGAACCCTTATCTTGCGGCATGGCTTCCTAACCTTATCCTTCTTCCGTTTGGAGTCTGGATGACTTTTAAAGCACTTACCGATTCACAATTATTTGATGCTGAAAAATACAAGGCATTCTTTAAACCGGTTATCAAACTGTTTGTTAAGAATAAAGAACATCAACGATATCAGTAATTGTCATTTAAATTTCAAAATTGAAATAAATTATAAAAAAAGATTCAGAGTTTTTCTGGATCTTTTTTATTGATTTTTGTTAAATTTTTATACTTATTATAATTTTCAATATAAAAAATTATCTTTGCGAAGATTAAAAAAATAACCATGAAGAAATTACTACTTATTGCCTTTTTCGGGCTTGTTTCTTTGAACATCTACGGTCAGGAAGAAACAGATACTTATAATGGTCAGAAATTCGGATATATCATTGATAAAGCAGGAAAGAAAATTGAAGGTGTTGTTCGTCTGCACGGAAGCTCATATAGCCCTTGGCAGAACCAGCTAAAAGTGAAATTCGGAGCTGCTTCGGATATTGATAAAGTAAAAAACAAAGTAAAATTTAAAACCTTCGATGCAGATGATATTAAAGAATATATGGTGTATGAAGGAGATACTCCACGAATTTTCCAGGCTGTAAAATACTCAAATATGAGAGAAGCCCTGAACAGCTCGGAAACGTCAACCGGATTAAGTGCAGGTTTCAAAGCCCTTAATAATCTTTCAAGAACTTCTCAGTTTGCAGAAGTTGTAACAGAAGGAAAAATTATGGTGTACAAAATCTATGGATATCCTACTGCCGTAACAGCAAATTCAGCCAACGGAATTTCCCAGGCAGAATCCGACAGACTCCGCAATAACCCGGAATATATTTATTCAAAAAAAGGAGGAAAAGCAGAAGAATTGACACCCGCAAAAGCAAAAATCATTATCGCAGATTGTCCTTACACAAAAGCTAAAATGACCAAAGGCGAATATGGTTCTTTAAAAAATGAAGCGAAAAAGAGAACGGGTCTTGGAAAATTCATCAGAGATGAAATTACCAATTCTACAACAGACAAACTTTCATTGGTCAATGAGGTGATCTACGATTATAATGAAAACTGTAAATAAAATATACTGAAGGCTTTCGATTGAAAGCCTTTTTTCGGCTCATTATTTATTTTATATTTTTGCCATTCACCAAACCATCTGTTTTATGAAAGCAATATTCTTCGCAGTCAGTCTGCTTTTCATTTTTTCATGCGAAAAAGAAAAAACACATCAAAACAAATCTGATGCGGCAAACAAAAGTATTGTCAGAAATGATCCACAGCAAAATATTACAACAAGCTCCATTGATCAGATTAAAAAAGATTATGCTTTTCTCCAGACCCAATTAGAATTGAAAAAACTAAGTTCTTCAAAATTCACTTATGACTGTAACGAAGAACCTTCCGGTGAAGTTGTTTTTTATTCAGATCAAGATGAAATTAAAGTTATAGAGCATTTTTTCGCAGAGCATAGCCACTTCTCAGGTTCTGAAAAATATTTTATTAAAGATGGAAAGCTATTTTTTATTTTCAGACAGGAAACCGTATGGAATTTTGATGGTGGAACTCCGGAAAAGCCAATTACCAAAGATGATATCACAGAAACACGTATTTACATTCACAATGATAAACCATTGAAATGCATCGAAAAAAAATACAGTATACAATCAAATCAAAAAGAAAAAACTGTTCCTGATAATATTCCCGGTAAAGAGGTTCAATGTAACATTAATGAGCTTCTAAAAACCTATCAATCCTTACTAAGACATAAAGACCAGAAAGGAGCCATACAATGTCTTTAAAAATAGAAAATGTCTCCTGCATATGAGGAGACATTTTGTTTTTTAATGTATGGAAATCAGTTATCTTTTAAAACTTATAGACAAAGGCGTTAATATTCATACCGGCACCCACTGAGGCAAATAAAGCCACATCTCCTTTATTAATCTTATGATGTTCCAGCTCATCCTGTAGAATCATCGTTAACAAAGACGGAATTGTTGCTACACTGCTATTTCCCAGCTTGTGAATAACCATGGGCATAATATTTTCCGGCATTGGAGTGTCATATAGTTGATAAAAGCGATCCACAATGGCTTCATCCATTTTTTCATTAGCCTGATGAATAATGATTTTACTAAGCTCATGAATAGAATATCCACTGTTGTCCAAGCATTTTTTCATAGCGTCAGGAACATTCAAAAGGGCAAATTCATAGATCTTCCTTCCATCCATTTTAATGTATCTTGTATTCTGACATCTGTCATTATTATAAGACTTCCCGAAATACAAATAATCTTTTTCATTAAGGGTGTATGAAGCTGATAAATGAGACTTAATCCCCGAATCATCATCATTGTTCACTTCCAAAATAGCAGCTCCTGCTCCATCGGCATAGATCATACTGTCTCTGTCATGTATATCCACTACACGGGACAATGTTTCAGCACCGATGACCAAACAACGTTTAGCAATACCTGCCTTTATAAAAGCATTTGCCTGTATTACTCCTTCAATCCATCCGGGACATCCGAACAGAACGTCATATGCCACGCAGAAATTATTTTTAATCCCTAATAAATGTTTTACCCTTGCTGCCAGACTGGGAACCGTATCTGACTGAACCGTTCCAAAAGGAACATCCCCAAAATTGTGGGCAAATATAACATAGTCTAATGTTTCAGGATCTATTCCTGCATTTTCTATGGCAGCACGGGCTGCAATGAAACCTAAGTCGGAAGTTACCTCTGTAGAATGAGCATATCTCCTTTCTTCAATACCGGTAATTTTTTTTAATTTATCAGTAATGGACGTATTATCTTCTTTTAATAATACCCCTTTCTCGTTAAGAAAAACATGTTTATCAAAAAATAAGTTGGTAATCGTTTCAGAGGGTATATAATTTCCTACCCCAATAATTTTAGTCATCTCTCTTTAATGTTTTTAATTTCTTCTTTTTATGTAATAATTTCATCAACATAATGGAGTAACGTTAATAGCCACCTATATATTATTATTACGAGCATACTATTATAAAGAAATTTAAATAATTCACTAAACAAGTATGCTTTTTAAAGATAGAAAAGGTATGATTCTGAGTTATAAAAGCAAAAAGAGGTTTCCCATTGAAACCTCTTTTATATATTTCAAAAACTTAAAATTATACTTTCATAATTTCAGCTTCCTTTGTTTTAAGATGCTCTTCGCAAAGCTTTACATATTTATCAGTATACGTCTGAATTTCTTCTTCAACACCTTTTACAACATCTTCAGAAACTCCTTCCAGTTTTTTAAGTTCTTTTAATCCGTCTTGTCTTGCGTTTCTTATCGTTACTTTAGTTTGCTCAGCTTCTCCTTTAGCCTGCTTTGCCAATTCTCTTCTTCTCTCTTCTGTTAAAGGCGGAACATTAAGGATAATGTTTTCTCCGTTGTTAGAAGGTGCAAAACCCAAGTTTGAATTGATAATTGCTTTTTCAATCGCATTGATTGCTGTTCTGTCCCAAGGTTGAATAGAAATAGTCATTGCATCTGGAACGGAAACATTAGCCACCTGGTTGATAGGAGTTGGAGCTCCATAATATTCCACCATTACATCCTGCACCATACTTGTAGAAGCACGTCCTGCTCTAATTCTTTGAAATGCGTGATCCAAGTGCTTTACAGCTGCGTCCATGTCCTGTCTTACAGACTCTAATATAAGTTCTAATTCTTCCATTATTATTTGATAGTTTGATAAATTACACATTAATTGTTATAAATGATGATTGATCAATGATAAATGATTAGTATTGAATAATAAACAATAGTAATTTAACCTAAATTTTATACCTCTTGCTATTATATAATACCTTTCACTGATTACAAATCAACTAAAGTACCAACATTTTCCCCTTCTACAATTCTTTCTAAATTCCCAGCTTTATTCATATCGAATACAATAATAGGCAATTTATTTTCATGACTCAAAGTAAAAGCTGTCATATCCATTACTTTCAGGTTTTTTGCATACACTTCGTCAAAAGATAGTGAGTTGTACTTTACAGCATCTGCGTTCTTTTCAGGGTCACTGTCGTAGATTCCGTCTACTCTTGTTCCTTTTAAGATTACATCAGCATCAATCTCGATCGCTCTCAATGTTGCTGCAGTATCGGTTGTAAAATAAGGATTTCCGGTTCCAGCTCCGAAGATCACGACTCTTCCTTTCTCAAGGTGTCTTACCGCTCTTCTTTTAATGAAAGGCTCTGCTACTTTATCCATTTCAATAGCAGATTGAAGTCTGGTTTTGATTCCTGCATCTTCCAATGCTCCCTGTAATGCCATACCGTTGATTACAGTAGCCAGCATTCCCATATAATCTCCCTGCACTCTATCCATTCCTTTTGCAGCTCCGGCAACCCCACGGAAAATATTTCCTCCTCCAATAACGATTGCAACCTCGCAACCTTTCTCAACTACCGTTTTGATCTCTGCAGCATATTCCTGCAGTCTTTCGTTGTCAATACCATATTGTCTGTTTCCCATTAAGGCCTCACCACTCAGTTTCAAAAGGATTCTTTTATATTTCATCTTTTATTTTTAATAGCTTTTTAGTAAAATTGATTTCCCAAAAATTTGATTTTGCAAATATAATCATTAAAAATATTGATAGCGGAAAAATATTTAATTACAAATAATGTCAGAAATATTTTGAAAAGTACGAAAAAGGATTATTTTTGCATTAATTATAAACTGAATTGAAGAAAATTATCATTTTTTCATTATTTCTATCTGGAATTGTTTCTTATGCGCAAACAGGAACAAATGTTTATCCGTTCTTAAATGTACCTGTTTCTGCAAGACAAGCTGCCCTTGGAGGTGATGCAATTTCTATAAGAGATTATGATGTTTCCTTTGCTATTGCAAACCCGGCCCTGTTAAATAAAGATTCTGATAAACAGCTTTCTGTAAATGCTACGGCTTACCTTGCGGATTCAAAATACGGTACCATTGCCTATGCCAAAGACTTTGAAAACGGTCATATGGCAACCATCAATGCCCGTTATATGAGTTACGGAAGTATTCCAAGGACAGATGAAAGTGGTTTTCAGAACGGAGATTTCAAAGCTTCCGATGTTGCCATTGGTGCAGGCTATGCCTACCAATTTGAAGAAGACTGGACTATTGGTGGAGGGTTGAACTTTGTGACATCAAAAATTGATAATTATACTTCTTCTGCTATTTCCGGAACTGCCGGGGTTACCTATCACAATAAAAAAAATAAAGAAGTTCTCTCCCTTGTCATGAGAAATTTCGGGTTCCAGCTAAAGTCCTTCAATGGAGTGCGGGAAAACCTTCCTTTCAGAATTGACCTTGGATACACCAAAATATTAAAGAACTTCCCATTGGCTATTACCGTTACGGCACACGATCTTCAGAAGTTTGATATTTCTTCAGAATATAATGTAAACGGACAAAAGGTAAATGCGGGAAGAAAGATTATTGACCACTTTTCTTTAGGAGCAGAATTATTTCCGGAAAAAAGCTTCAACATCAGATTGGGATATAACGTAAAAAGAGGAAATGAGCTTGCAGTAGCTGATCAGAGAAACTTTTCAGGATTATCCGCAGGATTTGGAATTAAAGTTTCAAGATTCCGTATCGACTACGCACATGTAAGATATCATAACTCCTCCAATGTCAATCAGATAGGGGTTTCCATGGATCTTTCAAGCCACGCAGGAGAATAATCTATCTCTTTGATAATCTTATAGTAAGCAAGAAATTTCATGGCTTGTCTTGATTTTTAAAAAAAAATCTTGAAATTTGCAATATGAAAAAACCTGTAATAGCGATCGATGGGTACTCGTCTACCGGAAAAAGTTCTATCTCCAAAATCATTGCTGATAAGTTGGGACTTATTCATATGGATACAGGGGCACTGTACAGAGGCGTTACCTGGTATGCACTGCAACATTGTGTGAGTCAAAACGGTCAAATTGATCTGAATCTTTTGTTTTCTTCTTTAGACAAAATCAACCTTGAATTTAAAACTCATGAAGGAACACTGGTTCTTTATATGAATCATACAGATATTTCCAAAGAAATTCGTACCAATCAGGTTTCTGAGAATGTAAGCCTTGTTGCCAAACAAAAAGAAGTAAGAGATTTCTTGCTGCTATCACAGCGCACTTTGGCAGAAAAAGGAGGCGTCATTATGGATGGACGTGACATAGGGACAGTAGTTCTGCCAAATGCGGACTATAAATTCTTCCTTACTGCCAGCATTGACGAACGCACAAACAGAAGATTCCTGGAGCTGAAAGGCTTAGGAATTGAAGCTGACAAAGACCAAGTAAAGCATAATCTCGTTGAAAGAGATAAGATCGACAGTGAACGGGAAATAGCACCATTGAAGCAGGCAGAAGATGCAATCGTCATTGATAATTCTGAATTAACGAAAGAGGAAACCATCGAACTTATTCTATCTCACATTCAAAAGATTTAACAATTTTTAATAGGCTAAAAGCCTCCTTTGGTATACAAATTGTAAGTTTTATTACTGTAAAAAACTAATCTATTATTAATATTAAAAAACTTAAAATGTCTAGAAACGGAAAAAATACAGCAGGTATATTGGCAGGACTTCTTGCAGGTGCTGCAGCAGGTGTAATCTTAGGAATATTATATGCACCTGAGGAAGGAAAAGAAACCAGAAAAAAAATCAAGAACAAAACCAATGATTTAAAAGATCAGGCTAAAAATAAGTACGGAGAGGTTTCTGAAAAAGTGAAAGACCAGTATGGCAATATTTCTTCTACTTTCAAAGAAACTGCAAACAACGTAGCACATACTGTGAAAGACGGATACGACAAGTATAAAGATCAGATTGTTTCTAAAACAGCAGATGTAGTAAAGGATGTGGAAGCAGAATTAAACGATCTTAAAAAATAAGTAATTTATCTTCTTTTAAGTAAATTACAAGAAGGAACTTTTGGACGAAAGTTCCTTTTTTTGTAACTTTAAAAAAAAACAATGATAGAAACTATTAAAGAATACGCCTCGAAGAGAATAGATCTTCTGAAAATTGAAGCTACTGAAAAGTCTTCTCTTTCCGCCGGGCTCATTACCTACTTTGTAGTACTGCTTGTTGCTTTTGCTTTTTTTATTATCCTTTTCAATTTCGGAATTGCCTTCCTTATAGGTAAAGCACTGGATAATTATTCCTACGGATTCTTAATTGTCGCCGCATTTTATGCTTTGGTAATGGCTTTTGTTATTGCCTTCAAAAATAAAATCGTCAATGCTGTTGCAGATCAGGTTATTAAATTTTTAAATCATTAAACTATGAGCAGAAAATACGAAAGCATAGAAGAATTAAGAAGAAAGAAAAAACTGCTTCAGAGTGAAATACATGACCTGGAGAACCTTCTTACTTTTAAAAATACAAAAGAAAGTCTGAGTGCATTTACAAATGGTTTAAGTGACCAATACCTTCAGGAAAAGATAGATGAAGACGGTGACGAAAAAGTTGTTTTAAGAAAAGATGTCATTGCCAAACAGCTTACCTCTGAAGTTAAAGACTTACTGATCAGTAAAAATACGGCAGTAGGAATTGCCAGTTCAGCTTTTAAAGGTGGTAATGTGACCGACAGCCTTATAAAGTTGGGAGTAACGGCATTGGTTGGAAACTACGCCAAAAAAAATATGAAAAGCTCCAACTGGAAGAAAAAACTCATTGGTGCTGCTTTGATATACCTCGCTCCTATTGCGTTGAAGTATGTCAGAAAAAAAATGGAAGTATACCAGAAAAACAAAAGTGTTTCCAGTCTGGAACAGTTAATATAAGGGAATAAAGATTAGGATTTAGGAAATATTTTTTTACTCCCTAAGTCCTAATTTTTAATCTCTGTTTTCTATTTCGAAAATAATTGTCCTAAAATAATTCCTGCAGCCATTGAGACATTCAGGCTTTCTGTGGATTGTGATTTTCCGAACCTCGGGATACTGATCCTTTTTTGAAGAAGTTTTTCTGTTTCCGGTCTCATCCCATTTCCTTCATTCCCTAAAATCAGATTGATCTTTTGAGGTTTCTCAAAGGTGTAGATATTCTCCCCTTCCATATCAGTTCCGATATTAACATTTTCTGTCTTAGAAAGATATTCTACAAGATCCGTATATACAACATTGACTCTTGTGAAAGATCCCATTGTAGCCTGAATCACTTTCGGGTTATAAAAATCCACCGTATCTTCACTGCAAATGATCTGTTCTATCCCAAACCAATCTGCCAGTCTGATAATCGTTCCCAAATTTCCGGGATCCTGAATTCCATCCAAAACCAGTTGTATATTCTTGTCTTCCCTCTTTTCTTCTTCTGCCAGATAACATACGGCAACGGAATCTTTCGGGGTTTTCAGAAAACTGATTTTTTTTAACTCATTTTCAGAGATATGGGTAACAGGGATATCGCTACGGTCCAATTTTTGTGGATCGGTTGATAATATTTCTTTAACTTTAAAGTTAGAATTAAAAAGTTCACAAATGATTTTATTACCTTCAACCAAAAACAAATTGTATTTTTGTCTGAACTTCTTTTTATCTAAAGATTGTAAAACTTTTATTGTATGAGCTGTAAGCATTATAAGAATTCTCCTCAAAAATATTATAAAATTATCTCATTTGCAACATTTGTTGGTCTCCTTTATGCTTGTAGTACGACAAAAAAAGTTCCGAACGGTGAATATCTCCTTACTAAGAACAACTTTGAGTTCGAAGATAAGAGAGAATTTTTTGATGAGGAACTAAAAGATTATGTGCAGCAGAAGCCGAATAAGAAGCAGCTTCTTTTCATGCCTCTCACTTTGGCTTTTTACAATATGGCCAATCCCAAGTATGATACGATCCTGAATGAATACATGACCTACCCCAACGAAATGAGAAATCAAAAATTAAGAGATTCTTTATTTCTCAGGTACAATATGAAAAGCAGCGTGGGAAAAAGTCTTTTATTTGACCGTCTTCTACATAATTGGGGCACTCCTCCTGTTATTCTTGATCAGGCAAGAAGTGAAAAAAGTGCAGAATCTATTAAAAAAAGACTTATTTATAGAGGATTTTGGGATGCAGATGTAAAATTTAAACATAAGCTGGATTCCGCTTCGAAAAAAGCTACTGTAGATTATTTTGTTAAGCATAACGATCCAACCTATATTAAAGACTATTATTTTAATATTCCGGATCAGGGGATAAAACAGATTTATAACGATCATATTGATAAAACACTCGTCAGAGCCGGTAAGGTACTGGACCAAACTGCACTTGAAAAAGAAGTGACCAGGATTACAGATTTAATGAAAGAATCCGGGTACTATAAATTCAATAATACCAATGACGAAATCTATTTTGTAGCAGATTCCCTGAAAAACAAAAAGCAGATTCCGCTTACTTTGGAAATTCACAAAGATTCTCTTGATCGTCCTTATAAGAAAGCTACTTTCGGAAATATTGATGTCGCTATTATAGAAGAAAACGGAGATTATCCTAAAAAAACCGTTAAAGACAGTTTACGAAGAGTAAGGTTCCACAAGATGAATGATAAATATAAGTCATCTTCCTTATGGAGAGCTATTATTGTGGATAATAAGCAGCTTTTTGATCAGCAGAAACTGGACGTGACCAAGAGAAACCTGATGACAATGAACAATTTCAGTATTGTAAAAGCTAGGGATTCCCTGAGACAAGGTGGTATAAGTTCCCCTAATGACAGTATTGTAGATGTTTTATATGTATTGAAACCTCTTCCTAAGTATGAACTTAAAGTAGGAACGGATGTCAATTATTCTCAGATTTTAAATCTTGGAATCTCGCCTTCTGTGGATCTTACAACAAGAAATATTTTCAGAGGGGCTGAAAACCTTTCTACGAGTCTCTCCGGAACATTTGGTTCTATCAAAAGTACAGAGAATATTGATAAAAGAACATTAGCTTATGAAATATCAGCTCAGGCATCACTGAATTTCCCAAGGCTATTGTTGCCTTTTAATTATTATAAATTTATCCCCAAAAGATACACGCCTACTTCATCTATTTTGTTGGGAGCCTCTATCCAGAATAATATTGGTTTGGGAAGAGTAAACTTCAATACCGGACTGAATTATCAGGCTAATGTAAATGAGCAGGTATATCATAAACTGACGCTATTCAATACACAGATCAGTTTAACAAAGAATAAAAATGCCTACTATGATTATTTTGTCAATGACGGAGTGATCAGAGATGAAATGTTTGCAAATTATTTTGCAGCCAGGCCTGCAATAGGAACAGACTATTACAACGGTATACTTACCAGTGATGCTGTTTCAGAAAGACTTCTGGCTGATACGGGGTTTTTACAAGGTCTTAATCAACAAGGCAATGATCTTCTGACGACCTTCAGAGGGAGTCTTATTAATAAAGAGAGACAAACGCAGGATGCCTTAATTTCATCAATGATCTACAATTTTGTATATAACGAAATTGGTAAAAAAGAATATCCAAATGCTTTTTATTTTAACGGAAAAGTTGAGCTTGCCGGGAATATTTTAAGTTTATTCAATAAGAGAAGTAATGACGGAGGAGTCGTTAGCGGTCCACAGAAAACAATCTTCGGAATTCCCTATGCACAATTTGTAAAATTTGATATTGACACCAGAAAATATTTCAAATTCAATGGAAATCAGACCTTGGTACTTCGTCAGTTTATAGGAGTAGGTGTACCTTATGGAAACTCTCAGGATATGCCCATTATCAAATCTTATTTCAATGGAGGATCTAATGACATCAGAGCCTGGGTTGCATTTGGAGGATTAGGCCCTGCAGATTCTCAGGTAGATGAAAGAGTAAGAGCTTACATGACCAGTGATATAAAGCTTACCACCAACATTGAATATAGAATTCCGTTTACCAGCATGTATGAAGGAGCTCTGTTTACAGATATTGGAAATACCTGGAGCCTTCGTAATCATAATGATGCTCATCAGGATGAGTTCAGATTCAATAAATTCTTAGGACAAATGGGGGTTGGTAGTGGATTTGGATTAAGAGTAAACATTGCTTATATCACATTCAGATTAGATTTTGCTTATAAGATCTACGATCCTAACAAACCTGAGGGAGATCGTTGGAGAATCAAGAATATTCAACCTTTCAAACCAACTCTTAATATCGCGTTCGGATATCCTTTCTAGTCCGGAGAAACGCCTAAAATAAAATAAACTACAGCAATCACACGGGCGAGGATTTCCCTCGCCTGATTTCTGTAAAAACTCTCCGGTTTTGTGACATCCTGTGCATCAAAACCTAAAGCATTCATATCATTATTTCTGGCAAAGAATAAAGCACGGAGATTATGAAAGCCCTGAGATACAATAATCACATTTTTCTTTTTGTAAACATCTTTACAACGAAGAATACTCTTATAAGTATTAAAACCTTTAGGATCTTCTATAATAATATCTTCTGGCACTCCTTCCTGGTACACCAGATAATTTTTCATCGCAGCCGGTTCATTATAGCCTTTGCTCTTTTCCCCACTCACAATGATTTTCTTAATTTTCCCATGGTGATAAAGGAGAGCTGCAGCATCCATTCTTTTAGTAAAATAGGGATTGGATAGCCCTGATCTCATTTTTGGAGATGTTCCTAATACCAATGCAATTTCTCTTGGAGGTATTTTGGATATTTTAGTGTAGGTACGTCCGTTAGTCAGCCCGAAAACCCACACATTGCAGAAACATATCATTAAAATTCCCAATTCCAATGATATAAAGCCCAGGTTAAATATGTTCCTAATAATTCTCAACTAAGATCAAAGTTAAGCTTTATTTTTCTACTTTTCACTATCGACATACAAGCCAATATATGCCCCTGTGCTTCTTCTTTTTCGGTAAGATATTCATTTTCCAGCAGTTCCACCTCTCCTTCTTCCAGAGAACATTCACAGCTTCCACAAATTCCCGATTTACAGGAATAAGGGACGGGAAATTTCTGAATCAGGAGCTGCTGCAGAAGTTTCTCCCGGTTATCAGGAAGTTGCGTAGTATATTTCTGCCCCAACATAGTAAACTCAACTTCAATATTTTCAATAAGTGGAAATTCTTTCTCTACAGGATAAATATCATCATTATATTCTTCAAAAAGTTCAAAATGAATGTTCTTTTTAGGAATCCCGTGGTGATAGCAGGCGTTGGCTAATGTTTTTATCATTTCCCCTTTTCCGCAAATCAAAACTTCATCTACCGCATCCCAGATTGTAGACTCTTCATCCGTATCATCGAGATGCAGAATCTGATTGATGATCAGGTTTAATTTCTTTCCATCCAGCCTGCCATAGAAAAACTGATCAGCTGTTTTCTCTTGCGAAAAAAAGTAAAAAATCTGAAGCCTGTCTCCACATGTTCTGGCAAGATTATCCAACAGATCCCGATAAATCAATTCTTCAGAGCTTTTATTTCCAAAAAAAAGAAACAATCTTGTCCTGGGTTCAGTATGCAGAATATTTTTGAAGTGACTTAAAATCGGAGTAATACCAATACCAGCGGCAAAAGCAACAATGGTCCTGAACTCACTCGGCTTGGAAACCAATGTAAACCTTCCACTGGGCTCACCAACCAGCAGCTCATCTCCTGCATTATAATTCTGAAATAACTGTGAAGTGGCTCCATCAGCGGAATTCACTTTTATCCCCAAACATATCTTACCTTCATACGGTGCAGAAGTCATTGAATAATCATTAATAACCTCTTTGCCATGGGATTGAAATTTTACACTTACGAACTGCCCTGCCTCAAACTTAAAATTTTCCTTTAAATTCTCCGGAATTTCAAACTCCAGAGAAAAAGTATTTTTGGTCAGCTCTTCCTTTTTCGCTATTTTTAACGGATGAAACTGTATCAGTTTCCCTTTGTAGATTTGTTGTTCCATACTTCAATTCAAAAATAGATAAAAAATAATTTATGAAGAAGATAATTTTATCCACGTTGATTTTAACAGCTCTTTACAGCTGCAAAAAAGAAGGTCAGAAAACTGACAGCAACACAACGACTGATTCCCTTTCTGTAACTCAGAATACAAATACTGAAGGTACTTCCTATGTTCCGAAAGAACTTTCTCCGGAAAGTGTTGGACAGCATTTAGCTAAAAATAATGACACCTTATATGTTACTAATTTTTTTGCAACGTGGTGTGGTCCGTGCATAAGAGAAATTCCGAGTTTTAAAAATAAAATGCAGGAATTAAAAGGAAAGCCTGTAAAATTTACTTTCGTGAATCTTGATGATAAAGCAGAATGGAATACTGCAGTTAAAGATTTTGTGGTAAAAAATAACCTTGGAAACGATGTGATTTTATTAGACGGCCAAAAGTTGGATCAAAACTTCTTCACTAGCAATTTCAAACAATGGGATGGTGGTTCTATTCCTTTTACGTTTATGAGAAAAGGAAGTCAAACTGACGAATATCTGGGAATGATGACTGAAGAAGTATTGAATTCAAAGATCAATTCTTTTTTAAAATAAAATAACAGACTCTTTCTGAATCATGTCAAAAAGATTTAAGGTCCTGTGTTTATTGTTAATCATTGCTATCCTTATTGGTGCAGTTATTAATCTGAACACAGGATTTTTGAGCTTAGGTTTTCTGGATTTCTTCCAGGATTCTTCAAACAGCCAAATTGCAGAAATCCGCATCAATAGAGTTTTAGTAATGCTATTGGCTGGAATTTCAATTCCTACATCCGGTTTTCTGATGCAGGAATATTTTCAGAATCCATTAGCAGGACCAGATATATTGGGAATTACTTCGGTAGCCAGTTTATCTGTTGCTTTTTACATTTTCTTTTCACATGATATTCTGCTTCCGGAATTTATTCAAAACAGCTTCTTAAGCTTGTCGGCTATTGGAGGAAGTCTACTGCTGATGCTTATCCTTCTCTCAATGTCCAATAAATTTCAGGATAAATCATATCTCATCATTTTTGGTTTTCTGGTATCAGCATTTGCAGGCGCCATTGTTTCTCTTCTTCAGTTTTATGCTGAAAATCAAAGTCTGAAAAATTATATTCTATGGTCTTTTGGAGCGAATAATATGGTCAGTAGAAATCAGATTTATGTGTTATCGATATTAGTTTTGATCGGATTATTTTTCTGTTTTAAAACCATAAAACCACTGATCGGAAACTCTTTGGGGACCTCGTACGCACAGAGCTTAGGGGTAAACCTGAAGCAATTGAAACTATTGATCATTGTAGCGTCTTCGCTGCTTTCCGCTTCCATTACAGCCTTTTTAGGCCCTATTCTATTCATCGGAATTATCGTTCCGCATTTTTGCAGACTGGTGTATAATCCATCCAAATTATGGCAGCAATGGATATTGAATATGTTCCTGGGAATGCTGATCATGCTGTTTTTCTCCATTATTGCAGAAAAAACACAAATTCCTTTGAATGTGATCAGTTCTGTATTTGGTATTCCTGTGATCCTCCTGATGCTTTTAAAACAGAATAAAGTATAAACTTTTGTTGGAAACGCAAAGACGCCAGTTTTCAACTACATTACGCTTTAAGACGCTAGGATTTTATCTCCGATAAAATTGAATGCGTATACCAAAATATAATACAAAGTTATAAATATACCCTTGCTTAAAATCTTGGATTTTCTTGCGCCATAAAAAATATACGTAATGTATGATAAATCTTTGCGCCTTTGCGATTATCCAACAATAGACTTTGAATTAAAGTATATTTAAACACAAAAGATATTCTCACAATTGCTAAAAATCTATAATTTCTATTTTTTTTAACCTCTGTATTTCACCAACAATCCTTATATTTATCTGTATAAAACACTACAAATGACAGAAAATGAAATATCAAGAATTGTTTTTGATGCAGGCTTAAAAATTCACAAAAAGCTTGGGGCAGGATTATTTGAACATGTTTACGAAGAATGCATGTTTTATGAACTTAAGAGATCAGGATATCTGGTAGAAAAACAAAAATTACTTCCGATTATATACGAAGATTTAAAAGTTGAAAATGCTTTCAGACTAGATATGCTGATAGAAAATAAAGTTATATTAGAAATAAAAACAGTTGATTATATCAGCCCCATTCATAAAGCTCAGCTTTTAACATATTTGAAAATGACTGGATGCAAATTAGGAATGCTACTTAATTTTCAATCAGATATTTTCAAAAATGGAGTTACCCGAATTGTCAATCATTTATAAATTAAAAACAAAATAAAATTTGACAAAGTCAAATTCCTTGCACCTTAAAACTGTATTTTTGTAAAACAATTTGCGCCATTGCGTTTTAGCTAACTTCAGACATGCACCTACAAATCAAACAAGCCAACATCGGTTACAACAAAACACTCATTTCAAATGCAAATGCAGATCTGAAACTTGATGATGTATGCTTATTGATCGGGAATAACGGTGTAGGTAAAACCACTTTAATCAAGTCTGTTTTACATCAGATTCCTTTATTAAACGGGGAGATTTTAATCAATGGAAAAAATGTAAAGCAACTTTCTGTAAAGGAAATCGCGGAGAATATTGCGATTGTCTTCTCAAAATCCGTTGTTCCGCAGCATTATACTGTTGAAGATCTTATTTCATTAGGAAAATACATCTACTACCCTTTTTATTTTGAATTAAAAAAAGAGGACCGTGAAGAAGTAGGCCATATCATTCATGAGCTGGAACTTACTCAATATAGATATACCCTTCTTAAAAATCTTTCGGATGGTAATCTTCAAAAAGCATTTATTGGACGGGCTATCACTCAAAACGCTCCTGTTATTATTCTGGATGAGCCAACGACCCATTTGGATGAAAAAAATAAGATCATCATTCTTAAAACCCTCAGAAAACTAGCCAAAGAACAAAATAAACTGATACTGTTCTCCTCTCACGACTGGAGATTGGCCAAAGAATTTGCGGACAAAATATGGTATATAAAAGACACCCAACTATATGCAGGAATTGTTGAAGATATTTTACTCCAACATGATGAACTGATCAACCCTGCTCTATTTCAGGTGAACGAATATTTTATTCCTCCAAAAATTTCGGCACCACAAGTTAACAAAGAAATGTTGTATTCCTTACTTCAAAAAAACTTCCAAAAAGACCTTTCTTTACTTAATTTTGAATATCAGAGCGATTTTTGGGTAGTCACTACTGAATCCTCCAAACATCAATGCGAATCTTTTGAAGAAATCATTAATTTCGTTGGAAACATTTATTAATCAACAGTTTTCTTTACATATTTCATATACTATGCATGCATAGTATTATGCTAATCATACAATTTAACCTGTTTATTACCAGCTTATTAACAAAATTTAACGTTAATAAATATTATGCATGCATAATATTTATTAAATTTGGGTAAAACCATTGGCGCAAAAAATGATGGATAATAATAAGGAAAAAATAGAAAACGTAGATTTAATTTTGAAGCAAACCTGGCTGGCTGTTTCAAAGATGTACACAGAATTGGCTCAAGAGCATGATTCTACAGCTGTACAAGCCCTTACCCTTCTTAAAATTGATCCCAAAGAAGGTACACGAAGTACAAATCTTGGCCCTAAGATGGCTATAGAACCCACCTCTTTAACGAGAATCATCAAACTTCTGGAAGACAACGGATATATCTATAAGGAAAAGACCACCACCGATAAACGGGAGGTGATCATTAAGCTTACAGATAAAGGACTCAATTCAAGGAATATGTCTAAAGAAGTCGTTGTTAACTTTAATAAAAAGGTGATGGAAAAAATCGCTCCTGAAAAAATGGAAACATTTAAAGATGTGATGGCTGAAATCATGAAAATTGCAAACGAATTATTAAATAACAGAAAATAAATTATCATGAACCCAAACGGTTCATATAATCTCAAAAAATAAAATTTTACATATGAAAAGAAGAATCAAACACGTAACGGTTCTTGGTTCAGGAATTATGGGTAGCGGTATCGCAGCTCACTTCGCCAATATCGGTGTAGAGGTGTCACTTTTGGATATCGTTCCTTTTGAACTGACTGAAGCTGAACAGAAAAAAGGTTTGACCAAAGATGATAAGGTAGTAAGAAACAGAATTGCTACTGAAAACTTTGAAAAACTTAAAAAAGCAAGTCCTGCACTTCTTTATTCTCCGAAGTTTGCAGATAGAATCAAAGTGGGAAACTTCGATGATGATTTACCGAAAATAAAAAATACAGACTGGATCATTGAAGTAGTAGTAGAAAGACTTGATATTAAAAAATCAGTCTATGAAAAGATTGAACAGTTCAGAAAACCGGGAACATTAATTTCTTCTAATACATCCGGAATTCCTATTCATTTCTTAACAGAGGGAAGAAGTGATGACTTCAAGAAATATTTTGCAGGAACCCATTTTTTCAATCCTGTACGATACCTTCCTCTTTTAGAGATTATCCCTACCAACGATACTGATCCTGAGATTATCGATTTCTATATGAACTACGGAGCTAAATTCTTGGGTAAAACAACTGTTTTAGCTAAAGATACGCCTGCATTCATTGCCAACAGAATCGGAGTATTCTCCATGATGGATCTTCTTCATAATGTACAGAAACTGGGACTTACTGTTTCTGATGTAGATAAATTAACCGGTCCTGTAATCGGGCGTCCAAAATCAGCAACTTTCAGAACGGCAGATGTTGTAGGTCTTGATACCTTAGTAATGGTCGCCAACGGTGTTCGCCAAAGCGGTGCTGAAGCGAATGATTTCAACGACGTATTTGCTCTTCCCGGCTATATCCAGAAAATGATGGATAACAAATGGCTGGGTTCAAAAACAGAACAAGGCTTCTATAAAAAAGTAAAAAATGCAGAAGGTAAATCTGAAATTCATGGATTAAATCTGGATACTTTAGAATATGAACTTCAGGGAAAATCCTCATTCCCGACTCTGGAATTAACAAAAGCTATTGATAAACCAATTGACAGATTCAAAGTTTTAATTGGTGGTAAAGATAAAGCCGGTGAACTATACAGAAAATCGTTAGGAGCTTTATTCGCTTATGTTTCTCATAAAGTACCTGAAATTTCTGACGAAGTTTATAAAATTGATGATGCCATGAGAGCCGGTTTCGGATGGGAAAACGGACCTTTTGAAATCTGGGATGCCGTAGGCGTTCAAAAAGGTATTGAATTGGCTAAAGATGCAGGATATGAAGTTTCAGACTGGGTGAAAAATGTAGAAACTTTCTATAAAGTAAATGATGAAGGACAAAGCATTTATGTTGATAAAAATTCAGGTGAATACAACAAAATTCCTGGACAGGATGCTTTCATTATTCTCGATAATATCAGAAAAAACAAAACGCTTTGGAGCAACTCGGGAGCTTCTATCGAAGATCTTGGTGACGGAATCATCAACTTCGAGATTCGTTCAAAAATGAACTCCCTTGGAGGCGAAGTTCTTGACGGATTAAACAGAGCTATCGACTTAGCAGAAAAAGAATACGACGGATTGGTTGTAGGAAATCAGGGTACCAACTTCTCTGTAGGTGCCAACCTTGCCATGATCCTTATGATGGCTATTGAGCAGGATTGGGATGATTTGAATATGGCTATCGCTTACTTCCAGAAATCAATGATGAGAGTAAGATACTCCTCTATTCCTGTAGTTGTAGCTCCTCACGGAATGACTTTAGGCGGTGGATGTGAAATGACAATGCACGCCGACCGTGTAGTGGCAGCCGCAGAAACTTATATCGGACTTGTTGAGACCGGAGTGGGCGTAATTCCTGGTGGTGGTGGAACTAAAGAGCTTACTCTTAGAACTTCCAGAGAATTCCATAGTGATGATGTTAAAAATAACAGACTTCGTGAAGCATTCATGAATATCGCAATGGGTAAAGTGGCCACTTCAGCATACGAAGCATATGATATGGGAATCCTTGAAAAAGGGAAAGATATTGTTTCAGTAAGCAAAAACAGACAGATTGCAGAAGCTAAAAAAGTAGCCAAACTATTAGCAGAGCAAGGATACACTCAACCTATCGAGCAAAAGGTAAAAGTTTTAGGTAAAGATGCACTGGGAATGTTCTACGTAGGAACAGATCAGATGTTAACAGGAAACTTCATCTCTGAACATGACAAGAAAATCGCTGATAAGCTTGCCAACGTAATGGTAGGTGGAAATCTTTCTGAACCAACTGTTGTCACCGAGCAATACTTACTAAACCTTGAAAGAGAAACCTTCCTTCAACTTTGTGGTGAAAGAAAAACGTTAGAGAGAATTCAGTACATGCTACAGAATGGTAAACCGCTAAGAAACTAACGGGAAGCTCCGTAGGAGCGAACTGTTAATAGCTATGAATAATTTTAAAAGATTAGAGAGCCTCGTAGAGGCGACCTGTTAGTTAGTTTTAATGGCAAATACCTATACACAAATTTATATTCAAATTGTCTTTGCAGTTAAAGGAAGACAAAATCTGATTTCAAAAGAAAACAGAGAAGAATTACATAAATTGATTACAGGTATTGTTTCCAATAGAAATCAAAAATTATTCGCAGTTTTTGCAATGCCTGACCATGTTCACATTCTCGTAAGTATGAATCCGACAATGTCAGTTTCTGATTTAGTAAGAGATATTAAAGCAGGGTCTTCAAAATTCATTAATGAAAAAGGATGGATAAATGGAAAATTCAATTGGCAGGAAGGATACGGAGCTTTTTCTTATTCTAAAAGCAGTGTTGATCCGGTGGTAAAATATATTTTAAACCAGGAGGAACATCATCAAAGCAAAACTTTTAGAGAAGAATATCTGGAATTTATGTCAAAATTTGAAATTGAATATGATCCAAAATATTTATTTGAATGGATTGAAGAGTAACAGGTCGCTCCTACGGAGCTCCGCAAAAAAGCATAAACAAATATCTATAAACAGTTTACCTCTGTGAGGCAAAAAATCTTTCAAAAATAATTTAATTCAACAAAAAATATGAAAACAGCATATATAGTAAAAGGGTTTAGATCAGCCGTAGGAAAAGCACCAAAGGGTTCCCTGCGATTCACCAGACCCGATGTAATGGCAGCTACTGTGATTGAAAAATTAATGGCAGAGCTTCCGCAATTAGATAAAAACAGAATTGATGACCTTATCGTAGGAAATGCAATGCCTGAGGCTGAGCAAGGATTAAACGTAGCTCGTTTAATTTCCCTGATGGGTTTAAATACAGATAAAGTTCCGGGAGTAACAGTCAACAGATACTGTGCTTCAGGAAGTGAGGCCATCGCTATTGCTTCAGCAAAAATCCAGGCTGGAATGGCAGATTGTATTATTGCCGGTGGTACAGAATCAATGTCTTACATTCCGATGGGAGGTTATAAGCCTGTTCCGGAAACTGATATTGCAAAAACAAACCCCGATTATTACTGGGGAATGGGTTACACTGCAGAAGAGGTAGCCAAACAATATAATATTACAAGAGAAGAACAGGATCAGTTTGCTTTTGAATCCCATATGAAAGCGTTAAAAGCTAATCAGGAAGGTAAATTTGCCAATCAGATTGTTCCCATTCCTGTAGAATATAACTTCCTTGACGAAAATCAAAAGATGCAAACTAAAAAGTTTGATTTCTCTGTAGATGAAGGGCCAAGAGCTGATACTTCTTTAGCAGGACTTGCGAAACTTAGACCTGTATTTGCCAACGGAGGGAGCGTAACTGCCGGAAATTCATCTCAGATGAGTGACGGAGCTGCTTTTGTAATGGTAATGAGTGAGGAAATGGTAAAAGAATTAGGATTGCAGCCGGAAGCACGATTAGTTGCTTATGCAGCAGCCGGACTTGAACCAAGAATCATGGGAATGGGTCCAGTGTATGCTATTCCAAAAGCGCTTAAACAAGCAGGTTTAGAATTAAAAGACATTGAATTAATTGAATTAAATGAAGCTTTTGCTTCTCAATCAGTTGCTATCAAAAAAGAATTAGGTTTAAATCCTGACATCTTAAACGTAAACGGAGGAGCTATTGCATTAGGTCACCCGCTTGGATGTACAGGGACAAAACTAACTGTTCAGTTACTTGATGAAATGAGAAAACGTGGTAATAAATACGGAATGGTTTCTATGTGTGTAGGAACAGGACAGGGAGCTGCGAGTATTTTTGAACTACTATAAAAAAAGAGATGAAGAGATAATAGACAGATAGATAATAGACAATGTTCAACATCTATCATCTATCCGTCTATTATCTGAACAGTCTCAAAAAAAATTAAAAAATAAAATAATATATGGCTACATTAAAAGGCGGGGAATTCCTAATCAAACAAATTCCTGCAAACGAAATTTTCAGTATTGAAGAATTGAACGAAGAGCAAAAAATGCTTCGTGATTCAGCAAAAGAATTTATTGACAGAGAGGTAGTTCCTCAAAGAGAACGTTTTGAAAAGAAAGATTATGCATTCACTGAAGAAACCATGCGTAAGCTTGGTGACATGGGAATGCTGGGAATCGCTGTACCAGAAGAATACGGTGGTCTTGGAATGGGCTTCGTAACAACAATGCTTGCTTGTGATTATATTTCAGGAACTACAGGTTCATTGGCAACTGCTTATGGAGCGCACACTGGAATCGGTACCCTTCCTATCGTTCTTTATGGAACTGAAGAGCAAAAGAAAAAATATCTTCCGGACCTGGCAACAGGTACAAAATTTGGTGCGTATTGCCTAACTGAGCCGGATGCAGGTTCTGATGCCAACTCAGGAAAAACAAAAGCCAAACTTTCCGAAGACGGAAAACATTATATCATTAATGGTCAGAAAATGTGGATCTCCAATGCAGGATTTGCAGATACATTCACTTTATTCGCTAAAATTGATGATGATAAAAATATCACAGGTTTTGTAATCAACCGTTCTGAGCTTGAAAATCCTGGAAGCTTAACTTTCGGAGAAGAAGAGCACAAATTAGGTATTCGTGCCTCTTCTACACGTCAGGTATTCTTCAATGATATGAAGATTCCTGTAGAAAATCTTTTGGGTGAAAGAAATAACGGTTTTAAAATCGCCTTAAATGCGTTGAACGTTGGCCGTATTAAATTAGCAGCTGCTTGCTTAGATGCTCAAAGAAGAATCTTAAACCACTCTATTCAGTATTCTAACGAAAGAAAACAGTTTGGAGTTTCTATCGCAACTTTCGGAGCAATCAGAAAGAAGTTAGCAGAAATGGCAACCGGAGTTTTCGTAAGTGAAGCAGGATCTTACAGAGCGGCAAAAAATGTTGAAGATAAAATCAATGAATTAGTAGCTGGTGGATTAAGCCATCAGGAAGCAGAACTGAAAGGTGTTGAGGAATTCGCTGTGGAATGTTCAATCCTAAAAGTATTCGTTTCTGATCTTGCACAGCACACTGCTGATGAAGGAATCCAGGTTTACGGTGGTATGGGATTCTCTGAAGATACTCCGATGGAAGCTGCATGGAGAGATTCAAGAATTTCAAGAATTTATGAAGGAACTAACGAAATCAACAGATTATTAGCTGTAGGAATGCTGATCAAGAGAGCTATGAAAGGTGAATTGGATCTTTTATCTCCTGCAATGGCAATCAGCAAAGAATTGATGGGTATTCCTTCATTTGAAGTTCCCGATTATTCAGAATTTATGAGTGAAGAAAAAGCTATTATCGCAAATCTTAAGAAAGTATTCCTTATGGTTTCCGGAGCTGCTCTTCAGAAATACATGATG
The DNA here is from genome assembly GCF_003815875.1 of Chryseobacterium lactis. NCBI lineage: Bacteria > Pseudomonadati > Bacteroidota > Flavobacteriia > Flavobacteriales > Weeksellaceae > Chryseobacterium > Chryseobacterium lactis. The sequence continues at coordinate 3,782,235 of NZ_CP033924.1, read as the reverse complement.
GATATTGAAAAACAACAGCATTTATTATTGAATGCTTCTGAAATCCTTAACCAGATCTATATGGCAGAATCTGCTATATTAAGAGCTGAGAAACATTTCTCTCCTGATTCTGTGGAAGCAGCAATGGCACAGTTGAACCTTTACAAAGCAGTAGAGAAAATCACTGTTGCCGCTAAGGAAGGAATCATTTCTTTCGCTGAAGGAGATGAGCAGAGAATGATGCTTTCAGGATTAAGAAGATTCACAAAATATACGAATCATCCAAATGTAGTGGCATTAACGGAAAAAGTTGCAGCTCATTATATTGAAAAAGGAACTTATTAGTCTTTTATAACATAAAATTGAATCAGGCGTCTCATTATTGAGACGCTTTTTTATTGACACCCGGCAATATGATGATATTCATATTGTTGACTCGTTTTTGAATGATGAATATTCAAAAAAAATTATTAATTTTATTTAAAATAGAAACACATATGAAAAAATAATCAGTCCCTCCTACCTGTATATTTTTTCATTTTAATGAATAGAAAAATGTAAATCTTTTTTAAATACCAATAATTACAAAACAATAATCTTAAAACAATTACTATGGGAAAATTTATTATTTCAAAAAGAACAAATGGTGACCATCAGTTTAATCTTAAAGCAGGAAACGGCCAGGTCATTTTAACCAGCCAGGGATACAATTCAAAATCTTCCTGTGAAAACGGAATTAGCTCTGTGAAAACCAATTCTCAGGATGATGCAAAGTTCGAAAGAAACACAGCCAAAGATGGCAGATGTTATTTTAACCTTAAGGCAGGAAATGGCCAGATCATAGGCACCAGCCAGATGTATGAATCGGATAACGGCATGGAAAACGGGATAGAATCCGTCAAAAACAATGCTCCTAATGCATCTGTAGAGGACGAATCGAATCTGTAAATAAATCTGAAATAATTTGAAAAAAAATGTCTTATATTTTTAGGGCATTTTTTATTTTTGTACTCTATTTTCATAGAAAATGACAAAAGAAGAATTACTCAATAAAGCTATAAAAATTGCCGACAAGGCACATAAAGGACAAACCGATAAATACCATGCACCCTACATTGCTCATGTGATGCGTGTCATGGAATACGGTAAAACAATGGATGAAAAGATAGTAGGCGTCCTCCACGATGTGGTGGAAGATCATCCTCTTGAATTCAGTCTGGATTATCTAAGAACTGAAGGTTTTCCGGAATATATCATTTTTGCAATCAGCTGCCTCACTAAGTTTGATCCGGAAGAAGACTACGATGAATTTGTAAAAAGGACGGAAAGGTCTCCTTTGGCAGTCGCGGTAAAATTAAATGACCTCCGTGATAATATGGATCTTAGAAGAGTAAACAGAGAGCTTACTCCTAAAGATATTAAAAGGTTCAACAAATACCTGAAAGCATATCGCTATCTGATCGAGAAATATTAATCCGCTCCCGGGAAATCAAAGGTTTTAACATGGTGATCCGTATCATCGATGTTGATGTTCAAAGCAAGGTAAACAAAATGTAAATTTTTGTTTCCTTTTGCTTCGAATTCACGCTGCCAGAGATATCCTGCAAGAACTCCGAAATGTTCGTCAATCTGATAACCAAATCCGCCGTAAACTCTGTTTCTGGCAAAGCTTGGTTTCATTGGAGTAACTACGAAAACTTCGTCATATACATTGGCAAAGACAGTTCCTTTCTTTATAGTTTTTGAATTTAAAGGAACACTCACATTCAAACGATAACGGTAACGCATTCTTTGGGATGTATTATCTGTTTGCGGTTCATAAAACCAGCTTTTTTCGACCCTGAAACGGTTCTCAAACTTCACAATCCCTTTTTTAAGATCAATGACATCCTGAAGCCATACCCTGAACTCTTCTCTGCTTAAACGATGGTCTTTATAATTGACATATCTGCCGAGTCCGACAAAAGGTTTATGATTTTTGGTAAGATTATACCCTAATCCTCCCTTTATCTCATAATAATCGGGGTAGGTATAATCTTCGTTACCACGCAGCTGCCCTTCTGCATAAAGGAAAAATTTTGGATGAAACTTATAGGTCAGGGTCACTGCATTGAAGCTGGAAACATGTTCCTGTGCTTTAAAAAAAGAAAAACCAAGTAGTAAACTTAAACCTAAAAGACGTTTCATAAAAAATTTTTGCAAATGTAAATGTTTTAACAATTTGTTAATATTAACTTTACTTAATATCAAATTAACATCTACTTAATATTAATTGTATAAGAAAACCCAATGTGGAACCACCTTTGCGGCATTTTCACACCAAAAGCTTCTGTATATTTTGTATTGGTAATATTGTTAATCAACACATACACAGAATAGTCCTTTTTAGCAAAGCTTAATTTCTCATCCAAAAGATTGTAGCTTCCTAAATTAACCCTTTGATTATATCGGTACACCAATTCATTGGTAAAATTTCCCAGGAATTTTGTTTCCAGTTTTGAAATAAACTGGTGCTTCAGGTTATCTAAAATGTATCTTGAAATATATTCATTAGACTCCTGATATTGGCTGTCCAGGTAAGTATATCCTACCATATATCTCAGCCAGTCGGTCACTTTGTGATTTACTTCAGCCTCTATTCCTCTGACTTTAATATCTCCAACATTTTGGGCATACCAAACCGTACCGTTCGGATCCTTTTTAACCCAGTCTATAGAATTGTTTGAATTCCTTAAAAATCCGCTTACTTTAGCCAAAATCCTGTTATTCTGATACTGATATCCAACTTCAGATGAAATGGCATTTTCAGGCGTCAGATCAGGATTTCCAACTTCAGTCGGACTTACATAATAAAGCTCTGTAAAGGTCGGAATGCGGTGTACTTTGGCAATATTTCCGTAGATTTTATTATTTCCGTTAAAATTATATCCTACGTCAAGACCCGGATAAAAGAAGTTCCCTTCTTTGGCATAATTAGCCCAAGAAATTCCCGGACTGATGTTTAATTTTTTATCAAATAACGAAAAATGATGTTCAAAGAAAACCTGTGATACAAAACGGTTTGGATTGCCTAAATTACTGCTTACCAACAACTCTTTTCTCAGTTCAACACCCACTCCGGTTGTCCCCAGGCCCCATTGATAGCTGGAGTTTACTTCTCCACCTACATTATTTCCGATATGCATATTTCTGTAGACCTCAGGTTTTTGACGGTTAAAAAGATACATATCCTGTCCTCTTCGCCAATATACGTTAGAATTCACCTTCAGTTTCCCAAAGGTCTGCTGATGAGCCAGACTTACGATTGAAGCCTGCATTTCTTCATATTGCTCGGTAGCCTTGCTGGAAGAATAAAATCCGTTAGCCCCGAATTTCTTTTCCGAAAAACCTGCCTGAAGTCGCAGATCTCCGTTTTTAATATTTAGTTTTCCCTGATAGAATGCACTTCTGATCTCATAATCCGTGTTATACATATACCCTTGTGAAGAGGATGTATTGGCTTGAAGACTGTTTGAGAACTTTTCATTGCCTATCTGAGCGTTCATTCCCAATCCGTAAGATCCGTAATCGCCTCCGTCAGCACTTATTTCCACTCTTTTTCCGGGAGTTGTTTTGGTAATGATATTGATAACACCTGCATAGGCATTTTGGCCAAAACGTCTGGCTGCCGGCCCTTTGATCACCTCAATCTTTTCTACATCATCAAGATCTACCGGCATATTCATATTATTGTGTCCCGTCTGGGAGTCATTCATTCTGATTCCGTTCAACAACAATAAAACCTGTTCAAAAGAACTTCCACGGAACGTAATGTCACTCTGTACTCCATTTGCTCCTCTCCTTCTTATATCCATTCCGGAAACCTGCTGAAGGATTTCATCAATACTTTTAGCCGGAGAATTAATGATATCTTCTCTGGTAATAACGGTGATATTCTGGTTAGCACTTTTATAAGGAGTAGAAATGAATTTCCCCTGAAATTCAACATTCTCAATATCTGTGGTCTTTTCCTGTGCATTTACCCAAAGCAAAGAGCCCAGAAAAAAAACACTTCCTATCTTTTTGATCATAATCGTTTCCGTAGTTTCTTAATAACAGGGATCAAAAGTAAGAGAGTTCATCAAGACAGGCAAATGATACTTGTCATAAAAAAAGATGTAACATTGAAATGCTACATCCTGTGTCTGAGGGAGAATTTTACCTTTTTCTCATTAAATGTGTAACTAGATCTCTGAATAATTTTCTCATTTCTATATTACATATTTATGAATACAATTTTAAATAATTTTAAAACATAAAACAATACCCTCACATAAAAACGCAATGAAAATTCTAAAATTACTTCTGTCACAATAAAAATAAACAGTAAATACAAAATAAGTCTAAAAAATATATACTATTTTCTTTGATACACATTCCCTATTTAGGATTCGACTGCGTATGATATAGGTTAATTCTATAATATTTTGAAAAAGAATTGATAGATATTTTTCACTAAAAATTCGTAATTTTGTGGGTCTTAATTTTACGTTGAAAGTATTCTTTTTCAACTGTGTTTTGGAGCATCATTTTTTAATGTTCGTTTCTCTGGCTCAGGTGAATTCAGGAATATATTAATACGTTCAATTGATGGCAAATCTTGAAAATTTCAAGATAAAACACCAGTTACTGACAGCTTATAATATGACTCAGTAGCTTTTATGAACAAACAAAATATGGCTAATACGACAGAAATAGATATAAAAAAACAGATTTACGTTAAGAATGCACATCTTAATAATCTGAAACATATAGACGTCCTGATTCCTAAAAATAAACTTATTGTTATTACCGGAGTTTCAGGAAGTGGAAAATCATCTCTGGCTTTTGATACTATTTACGCAGAAGGCCAGCGAAGGTATGTGGAAAGTTTGAGTTCTTATGCACGTCAGTTTTTAGGCAAATTAGAAAAGCCTAAAGTAGATGACATCAAAGGACTGGCTCCTTCTATTGCCATACAACAGAAAGTAATTTCTTCCAATCCGCGATCTACAGTAGGAACTTCTACTGAGATCTATGATTATATGAAGCTTTTATTTGCCAGAATCGGGAAAACATATTCTCCGATTTCGGGGGAAGAAGTTAAAAAAGATTCGGTTTCCGATGTGGTAGATTTTATTAAAGCTTCCAAAAAAGACAGTTCTTTTCTACTGACTGCGCCGTTAGAATATGATGCAGACAATTTCAAGGAAAATTTAAATATTTTAAAGCTTGCAGGTTTCACAAGACTTGAAATCAATGGAAATGTGGCTGGAATTGAAGATTTGGAAAGCTTCGGATTTGTTCCTGAAAAAGGGATGATGATCAATCTTGTCATTGACCGTTTTTCTTATGAAGAAGATGAAAGTTTCTTACAGCGTTTAGCAGATTCTATTCAAATGGCATTCTATGAAGGTCGTGGCTATTGTTCTCTGAAGAATACAGATACAGGAAAAACAAAAGAGTTTTCCAATAAATTTGAACTTGACGGCATGGAGTTTCTTGAGCCAAACGTTCATTTTTTCAGTTTCAACAATCCTTATGGAGCGTGTCCGGCTTGCGAAGGATATGGAAAGGTAATCGGAATAGATGAAGATCTTGTAGTTCCGAACAAAACATTATCTGTATATGAAGATGCCGTAGTTTCCTGGAGAGGAGAAACGATGAGCGAATGGAAGAAGGATTTCATTAAAAAAGCAGGTGATTTCCCGATTCATAAACCTTATCATCAGTTGACAAAGGAGCAGAAAAATTTTCTTTGGAAAGGTGACGGGAAAAACAATTTCCCTTCTATTAATAATTTCTTCAAAATGCTTGAAGAAAACTTATACAAAATCCAATACCGTGTAATGCTGTCCCGCTACAGAGGGAAAACCCTTTGCTCTACCTGTGAAGGCTTAAGACTGCGCGAGGAAACGAGCTGGGTAAAGATAGACGGCCACAATATTCAATCCATGATTGAACTTCCTTTGGATGAACTGGCACCGGTAATTAACGGATTACAATTGTCTGACCACGATAAAGAAGTTGCCAAACGATTGTTGTATGAAATTACCACCCGTCTAGAGTTTTTATTAAAAGTAGGATTAGGATATTTAACACTCAACAGAACTTCAAATACATTGTCCGGAGGTGAAAGCCAGAGAATTAATCTTGCAACGAGTTTAGGAAGCTCTTTGGTCGGTTCCATCTATATTTTGGATGAACCTTCTATCGGTCTTCATTCTAAGGATACTGAAAATCTGATTGAAGTATTAAAAAATCTTCGTGATCTTGGCAACACCGTAATCGTTGTAGAGCATGATGAAGATGTAATGAGAGCCGCAGATTATATTATAGACATCGGGCCGGAAGCCGGTTATCTTGGTGGCGAGCTTGTATTTGCAGGAGATTATAAAGATCTTAAAAAAGCCAATACGCTTACTTCAGAATATCTTACCGGAAGATTGGAAATCAAAGTACCGGAAAAACGTAGAAAAGCAAAAGAATGGATTCATATTAAAGGAGCCCGTCAGAATAATCTTAAAAATATCGATGTTGATATTCCATTGGAAAACCTTGTGGTGATCTCCGGAGTTTCAGGAAGTGGAAAATCTACATTGATGAAAGAGATTTTAACCAATGATATCCAGATTCAACTGGGAATGGGAGGTAAAAAGGGAGATTATGATTCGGTAGAGTTTCCAAAAAAACTGATCAAGAATATTGAATTAATCGATCAGAATCCTATCGGAAAATCTTCACGCTCCAACCCGGTAACCTATCTGAAAGCTTACGACGACATCCGTGATCTTTTTGCCAAGCAGAAAGTAGCAAAAATGATGGGCTATAAGCCGAAACATTTCTCCTTCAATGTTGATGGCGGAAGATGTGATGAATGTAAAGGAGAAGGCGTCATCAATGTTTCCATGCAGTTTATGGCAGATATTGAACTGGAGTGTGAAGTTTGTAAAGGAACTCGTTTCAAAAGTGAAATTCTGGAGGTGAAATTTGATGAAAAAAGCATCTCTGATATCCTTCACATGACTGTGGACGAAGCATTGGCATTCTTTAAAGATAATAATGAAGAGAAAATTGTAACCAAACTGAGACCTTTACAGGAAGTTGGATTAGGTTACCTACAACTGGGACAAAGCTCCTCTACCCTTTCCGGTGGTGAAGCGCAACGTGTGAAACTGGCATCATTCCTGGTAAAAGGGGTAACAACGGATAAAACGCTGTTTATTTTTGACGAACCTTCTACCGGTCTTCACTTCCATGATATTCAGAAATTACTGAAGTCATTACAAGCATTGATTGATCTGGGTCATTCTGTTATCGTTATCGAGCATCAGCCTGATATTATTAAATCTGCAGACTTTATCATTGATATTGGTCCCGAGGCAGGAAAACACGGTGGTGAAGTTGTTTTTGCCGGAACTCCGGAAGATTTAACAAAAAACAAAAAGTCGTACACCGCAAAATATATCAAGGAAAAACTTGAAAATTAAAATACAAACAGAGAGCCATTGAGCTCTCTGTTTTTTCTTCAATGACCTGATGAAGCTGGGTACTTGAACAACGCCAGTAGCTATCATCACATCTTATCCATGGTATACCGGGATTTTTCAATAATTCTCCTGTTCACTATATAATTTAAAATCCATCAATCTGATTATATTATTTATGATCATGATTAAGCTGCCTGAAATTTTAAGTTCTCCTGTCTCAAGACACTTATCAAAAAAAAAACTTTTTAATAAAAATAATCAATACATAGAAGATATATCACTCGTAAACCATTATTTCACTCAATATCATTCATATAAATAGAATAATTAATTAAAATATTTCAAATAATTGAAAATGAATCAAGTACACATAACCTCACCTTAAAAAAAGAAGAAAATAAACCAATATATTTGCCTTTACAAACATGTTATTTAACTGTAAAGCAATAATGAAAAACACAATTATTTCTGTATTTTTTTTATTTGGGATAACTATGCGCGCCCAAGTAGGGATTAACACAATCAACCCTGATCCAAGCGCAGTTTTAGATATTAAGCATTCCAACAAAGGATTGCTCATCCCAAGGGTAAGTCTACAAAACAAGACCGATCTTTCAACTATTCCTAACCCTGCAAATGGCTTAATTGTATATAATTTAACGAGTTCAACAGGAACTGGTAATAATGTAATTGCAGATAACTTCTATGTTTTTTCTGCCACCACCAATTCATGGGATCTGTTGGTAACAGATACTGTGCTGAACACAGCAATCGAAGGGCTTGGCGTTCCGCAATTACAGGTAGTAGCCAATGTTTCATCCGGCAGCAACGACACATCTTATATAGGTAATGATCTTGGAGCAAATATTAGAAGACTCTATTTTAACACTAAGGTTTTTGATAAAAACAATACCTACGATGCCGTAAATTCGGAGTTCAAAGCCCCTAAAAACGGATATTATCAAATAGATGCGTCTGTATTGCTGAAAAGTTATCAGGCACAAAGTACCACGAATATTGTGCGGCTGGGAGTAAGCAAACCCTATACAACATTTGTGTATAACGGAAATGCAACATTTGCTTTTCTAAATCAGCCGTTAAATGCAGTTACTGATGATCAGCAACCATTAACGATTAAGGTTTCCGGGGTTATCTATATGAACAAAGATGAAAAGATATGTTTTCTTACCCGATACATTACTCCCGGTACTACTGCAGGTAACAATATCTATTCAATCGATACGGAAAGTTTGGGATACAACAGATCACAAGTGAACAATATAACAATAGTATATCTCCCAATCGTAAATTAATACTATGAAAGCTTACCTATTATCAGCCTTGTGTTTCGGAACATTTTATTATTCACAAGTTGGGATCAATACAGGCTCCAATCTGGACAAAAGTGCTGCCCTTCATATTAATTCAGCTCATAAAGGATTGTTGATACCAAGAGTTTCATTATCCGGAGTTACGGATGTTACCACCATCAATAACCCGGCAAATGGATTATTGGTATTTAATCTTATGGATGGAAACAATGGGACTCCATTGAATACAAATGATGATGTTCTAAAAAACAGACTCTATTCTTTCAGCAATGGAAAATGGAATATTTTTGTCAGTGGTGAGGAATTGAATCAGAAAATAAATAATATCCTTTTAAACAAGTTGATTACTTTAGTCAATATGAAACTTTCAGGAAATGATCTAAGTTTCGTAAGCAATGATTTAGGAAATAATATTAGAAAGTTTATATTTGACAATAAAGCCACCGACAAGCTCAATACTTTTAATGTATCAACAGGGGAATTTACAGCTCCTTATACCGGATATTACTTAGTCAATATGAATATCCTTCTTAAACCATGGGGAAATAATTATAATCCTAACAGTAATATAAAAACACCACTTCGTCTGGGTTTATCTAAACCCTATACAGGATCATTCCCTTCCAATGGATTAACAGATCTGATTTTTTATGATGCCACTGAAATTCTGGATTCTGCACAGGGAAGCAATTTCATCACATATCTCAATCTAAAAAGCATTATCTATCTACAATCAGGAGAGAAAACAGTACCCCTCGTGAAATATATTACACCGGGAACAGCAGGAAATCAATACAATCTGAATACAGAAGCTAATAATTATAACAGAAGTCTTACCAATACTATTTCAATCATTTATTTGCCTACATCATAATTAGTAACGATAAATTAAATAAAACAGAGGACTATGGAGCTCTCTGTTTTATTTTGAACCATTATCATGGAATTTTCATTTTGAAATAAATAATAGGATTTCTTTATGGTAGAATATATTTTAAAATTTTGATTTCGTGAGCAAAGTAGAAGATAACAACAAGTTAAAAAAGTGTAAAATATCGCTTTATAAATTTGACTTTCAAAATTGAAAAATGTTGTTTCTGATTCTTTTAGTTAATTATGGCTGCATAATAATCGCTTTATCAAGTTGAATATTATTAAATCTATCTCAAAAAATAAACCTACTTACGTTATCTTAAATTAAATCACAATAACCAAGGCAATTTTAGTATTTTAGTTATTTAATTAAAAATAAATTTATGATACATCGAATTCTATTAATATTGTTTATTTTTCTTTCTTCTCAAATGATATATTCTCAAACCTTCGACGATTCAAGCTGCTGGGAATATTTCAAATTAACAGAAAATTTAAAAAAAGACAAGCCTCTTGACAAGAAAGTATGGAATCAGTTTTTAGAAAATAAAGCCATACAGGTTTATCTGAAAGATCAGGGTGTTGACAGTACTTTTACAGATAATTACAGAAAGATTATGGAGATCGTTTATATGCCAAAAAACGCTGCCATCTTACAGGAAAGATTAAAAGAACCAATGAAAAACTGGTGGTTTTATAATATTAATGAGTATAAAGTGAATGAGGACAACATGAAGAAATATCTCACTGATATTAAGAAAGATCCTGAAAGGTATTTTGATGCTTGTTATCAGTACACCTATGCGATGCTTCCCAAAAAATATCAGAAAAAAGCCCCGGAATATAACGTCAGCATTATCCCTATTCACAATGATGCCCATGTAGAGAATGGCTGGATGGTGTTCACGCTGATCGCAGCATATTTTCACGATGCCAATAAAATGGGAGCTATGGGCGGCCATGAGTTTCATCACGTTCTGCGTCCACAGCTTGTATTTGAGGTGGAAAACCAGGATAAAGTCCTGATAAGCCTGCTTAAAAAAATACTGAATGAGGGAAGCGCTGATCTTACAGATAAGATTTATGAAGGGAAAAATGCAATGAAGCTGCTGGAATTTCAGAGAGAAGCTGGCCCCGAATTCCTTGCAGACGGCGCAAAAGTCATTAAAAATATAGATTCCCTATTGTCTATAAAACCTTTGGACCGATCGAGTTTGAAAATCAACAAATTGATTAATAACTGGAACACCAGCGGTCACGTTCCCGGATATTATATGTCGGACATTATAGCAAAAGCAGGGTATAAAAAAGAATTAATCAAACATATTGATGATCCTTTTCAATTTGTATATCTGTATGATAAAGCATCGAAAAAAAATAAAGAAGCGTACATACTGTCATCAACTACGATGGATCTTGTTCGTGAGCTAGATAAAAAGTATAGAGCTAAAGCAAGCATTGAACAGCATCAATAAGTCTTATATTTTTCATATTTTAGTCAATAACTAATTAAAAATCAATTACTATGAAAAACTTAAAAAAATTAAAAAGAAGCCATCTGATATCGATCAATGGCGGCGATTATGCTTATGCAGACTGTGATATTGAAGGAAACTGTCCTGCTGTTTCGGGTTCATATTACTGCAGTGGCGGAACCTGCTACAGATCTACCGGCGGAGGTAACCCTGGTGGTGGCACCTGTCATGAACCTCAACGTGATTGCATGCCATGGGAAACCGGCTGCGGATGTGTATATTAATAATATATTTTGTAAAATACATTACAGAGTGGCTTTTGGCTGCTCTTTCTTATGTATAAAATTATTTTAAAAGCTTCTCATCTCACAGAAAATTCAGATTTTTGTGATAAGCTCATCTCACTATGAATTATAAAAAAATATGTTGCTTCCTTCCCGTTTTCGCCCTTTTTATTGCCTGTTCAGTAAAGAAAAATGTAACCTCATCCGGTAATTATCAAGTAAAATTGGATACTTTAACTTTATTTGATCAGAGTAGAAACCGGAGAATCCCCATTGCTGTTTATAAACCTCAGGCAGAACAAAAAATTCCCAACCAGCAGGTTGTTATTTTCAATCATGGCTATGGTCTTAACAAAGGCGGAGATTATTTTGTATATTCTTATCTGACTGAAAAACTGGCTTCCAAAGGATATGTTACAGTAAGTATTCAGCATGAGCTTCCTACCGATGCCCTTTTACCTACAGAAGGAAATTTACAACTGGTAAGAAGGCCTTTCTGGCAAAACGGCTCTGATAATATTTTATTTGTTTTAAATGAGCTTAAGAAAATACAACCTGATCTCGATTACAAGCATCTGACTATCATCGGACATTCTAATGGTGGTGATATGGCAGCATTATTTGGAAATCAACATCCTAATCTGGTCTACAAAATTATTACCATGGATAACAGGAGAATGTTTCTTCCAAGAACTTCTGTTCCTAAGATTTATTCATTGCGCTCCAATGATTATCCTGCTGATGAAGGCGTTTTACCTACGGAAGACGAACAGAAAAAATATCATATGATCATACAGCCAACCTCCATCAATCATGGACATATGGATAACAAAGGCAGCGATGAAGAAAAAAAGACGCTTAATGATTTTATCCTTACATATCTTGAAGAACATTAATTTTTCTAACTCTTTAAACAGGAATCACCATGAATGTGAATAATGACAGGTATCAAAAACGCCCGGCAGTAGCAGCTTGACAGACTTATCCACAATAAAATGTGGATAACTTGTGAATTTTAACATTTAATTCATACATCGTATTAAAAATATCGCTACATTTACTATGTAATAATAATCGAAGTGGAAACTTTATTTGCTTTTCTTACTACTATTGAAATTGCAATTAAATTTGAAATAAAAATTTAAGCACAGCATTGTCGGCTGTGCTTTTTATTGTTGTCTAATTAAAAAAATGAGATGTTTTATCTACTGAATCTGCTCCTAAAGAGCAGATTCTTTTATTGTTATCGGTTTAAAATAATGTGTAAATTTATTCCTTTAAAGGCCTCATAGTTCAATGGATAGAATAAGAGTTTCCTAAACTTTAGATCCAGGTTCGATCCCTGGTGAGGCTACAACTTTCCCTTCATTAAAAAAGCCTATAGAACATGTACCCCATTTTTACCCCCGAAACATAAAAATAATTTCTGAAGTTTAGGCTTAAGTAATAGGAATCAGTTGCATCTGCCCTATATTCACATGGAATTTTCACTTTGCTATTGATAATTAAATTATATTGTAATGAAAGCTAAGACTTTAAATACTTGCAAACATAAAATAAATTTCCATACTGCAAAATCTTTTCTTTACACTTAAAGGGAAAGGTCTTAAAATTACATATTATGGATAACCGTAATAATTTATAAGGAAAAGATTTAATTTTGGAATAACAAATATTAATTAAAACTAATAACATGAAAATAGTATTACTATCTACGGAAATTAACAAGTTAGAGATTGCAATTGCAGAAATTGATTTTCCAACAGATCCTTTGGTTGGAGATTTTATTGACATTATTGACTTTATGAGTGAAGAGCAAAAACTTATTTACAGGGCTTATTGTCAAAACGAAGGCAAAAGTGAATTTGCAAACATTAAAAGGAGGTCTTGGCATGTAAAAAAAGGAGACGTTGTAATGTATCTACATTTAGAACATATAAATGCTTAAAAATTAAATTAGTATAGTATAGCCTCTACAAATGAGGCTAATACAACTAAATTTCGTCCAGTTCTTGTCTCATATTTTTAATGAGATTTTCTTTTATGATTTCAGCTTCTGCGGCTTGCTTTATTAAATCTTGTTGATTTAAGGTCATTAAGTTAGAGTCTCCTGATAGAATAATAGTCGGCATCTTCTGAATAAGTAGATTACCCTCTTGTATTATTCTTTCATATACATATTCTAATTTATTTAGCCCGTCAATGATTTGAGAACTTGCGTGTAGTTTAATTTCGGATGTCTCATGCTTAAGTTTATTAATATCTTGCTGAGATTCCATTAATATAGATTGTGTAGCTAATTGATACTGAAGTATCCCTTCATTGTTCTCTTCATCTGACTGAGCATAGAGACAACTTTCAGTGAACTTTTGTGTCATTTCCTGCATTTTTGCTACACTCTTGACGGTCATTTCTGCATTTAATTGGTCTAATTTCTGAAAAAAACCTATATATGAGGCTTTTTTACTTTCATACCGATACTTTCTTTTCGATATATCCAACTCATAATCTCTTTTTAACCCTTCTAATTTTCTGTTAAAATCCGCTTTGATTTTTTCTGTTTCTTCAACCAATCTTTTATTATCATTCAGTAAGGCTCTTCGTTTAGATTTCTCATTTAAATAAACTACAATTCCAGAAATAACAGCACCAACAACACCAGTAAAAACCCCTTTATATATATCAGGCAAAACAGACAAATGTTCAATCATAATTATTATGTTTCTCACAAATATAACAAAAAGCCCTCTCAAAGAGAAGGCTTTAAAATATTTTCAGTTTAACTATCTGTATCTATTTCTAATCTAACAATCATTGTCGGTTTAAATTCTAAATTTAGATTCGCCCCGTAACTTGTGTGTCGATTACCCCCTCCTGTTCCAGTTGATATAAATGGGAGCTTCATTGTTAAAACATTTGGCAATCGATCGGCAATTTCTGCAAAGGGGTTTGTTAATTTGGTTAAACTGTTGGAAAGTTCCATTCCGTAATTGCTTAATTCATTCCCAATATTGACAAGCATCTCAATTTTAAATGTAATCATTGACTCTTTAACTTGTTTCATAATTTCAATCTGACATGTGAGTCATTATCTCTAATATAATGAATTAAAGTTAAATATGGAATAACTACACAGGTTTTTTGAAATTCACTTACAGAGGTTGAGCGTACAATCTGATTATTTCAACCTTCTTACCGTAACCTGAGATACAGGGCCGGAACCGGTTGTTCCGCCGCTGAGCTGTTTAATGGTATAGTTCGCCGTGTTTTGTGCTCTGAAGGAATAAGTTCTTGAGGCGAACATAGGAACTGAGGTAATAATGGTATAAGACTGAAAATTACCGGCAATAAAAAGATCATTAACATTCGTTACCCAACTTCCCGTTGTATCATCCCAAATGCCAATCATAGGATATGTATTGGCCGTTGTGGTAAGTTGCATGTTTACATAAATCTGGTATACCCCATCAGCAACTACCTGAAATGAGTTGGAGGTGGCGCTTCCGGAATAGGTGTTATTATTATCCAGTATTTCATTATTCAGATTACCGATAGGCAATGGAATTGCTGTATTGGCTGAAGCCTGCCCGGAATAGTCGGCGCTGATCTGTACCGTAATTTCCTGAGCAATTAAAAACTGCCCGTTAACAACAATCACTGTTCCCGGCTGATCAGGAGCCAGGGAGATATCTTTCCACACTGGTGGTTGCCCTGGGCCATTGGATACCAATGTTTGTCCCGCAAGTCCTGAATCTCCTGCTGTCTGTGCATCGCCGCCAACACTAATTTCATTATCGACTTCCAAATCTCCATTTACATGAAGGGTCTTTTGGGGAGTGGTTGTGTTGATTCCGAATTGGGAATACATATCTGTAGAAACACATACGAAAAAGGAGCAGCTCACTATATATAATATTCTAATCATATTCTTTGGTTTTTGGTAAGTTAAAATCGGGAAAGTCATTTTAAGCGTTTCACGGATACCTCAGAAACAGGTCCTGATCCGGTGGCTCCGGAGCTTAAAGCCTTAATTGTATAAGCAACAGTATTAGCCGCCCGGAAAGAATAATCCTTCCCGGCAGCCAAGAACAGTGAGGTCATTAAAGTATATGTTTGAAAACCGTTTGTTGGCGCTGCAAACACATCGTTTACCCTGGCTACCCACAGATTTGTAGTGTTGTCCCAAATACCAACGACAGGATATGTATTGTTAGTGGTCGACAGCTGCATATTCATAATTACTTTATATACTCCGTCTGCTGAAACCTGAAAGGTATTGGATGATCCGTTTCCAGAATATCGGTTTTCATTATCAATCACTTCATCTGTTAAACTCCCGATATTGGTTGCTATGGTTGCTCCGGGAACTGCGGGTCCGGCAAAATCTGAAGCCATGTTTACAGTGATCTCCTGGGCTACCACATACTTTCCTCCTACAACCATTACGGTTCCTGTAGAGTTAAGGCCACCCGCCATATTTTCCCATGTCGCAGGTTGTCCCGGGCCGTTTGATCTTAAAATTTGCCCCGAAGTACCGGAACTTCCGCCCAAATTAATTTCATTGGTAACCTGTAATGTCCCGTTGACATGGAGTGTCTTTTGTGGTGTCTGCGTATTGATACCAATCTGTGAGAAACAGACAGAAAAAAATAGCATATGGATTAAAAAGAAAAAGTATTTACTCATAATCATGGTTTATTATTTTTAAAATTGCCTATCAAACTCTACCTATCTTCATTTCACCCGCTTAACCGATATCTGAGAGAGCGGAAATGCTCCGCTACCTCCTTTTCTTATCGTATAATTTGTAGTGTTGGATGATCGAAACGAATAATTTCTGCCCGCCAACATATCAATAGAAGTTATCAGAGTATAAGTCTGTAATGTTCCGTTCGTAGCAGAATAAGTATCATTTACCCTCGCTACCCATTGATTATCCTGATTATCCCACACTCCTATCACCGGGAGGTTCCCCTTCGTCGCTGAAAGCTGCATATTCATAATGATCTGATAGGTTCCGTCAGCAACCACCTGAAAAGAATTGGTGGTAGCGTCGGCAATGTATTTATTTTCATTATCGATAATCTCAGTAGTAAGATTACCAATCATCGTGGTAGAATTACCTGAATTATAATCTGCTGATAATTGCACGGTAATTTCCTGAGCCACAAAAAGCTGTCCGTTTACTGCGATGAGAGTACCCACGGAATTGGGCGCTTGTAATATTTTCTGCCATGAAGGCGCCTGTCCTGAACCATTGGATTTTAAAACCTGACCGGCAATACCGGCACTTCCAGCTGTTGAAGCATTACCACCAACATTAAGCTCATTGGTAATTTGTAATGAGCCATTAACATGAAGGGTCTTTTGAGGGGTTGTCGTATTGATTCCTACTTGAGGGAAAGCCCAGAGAGAAAGAAGCATACAACTACTGAGTAGTGATCTTTTTCGCATACATTTATTTTTTACGATTTGGTTTAATCTAATTCAAAAAAGACTTTAAAAAGAATATTTACTTACGCTCTGAGATTAATAGAATAAGCCCATAATCTCTCATAAATCATAGTCTGGAAAATCAAAAAAAAAGACAATAAGATGAACTTAACCGGGTACAACAGAAAAGAACTCAATGCAAAGATTCAACCGGTTTTTGCATTCGTTCTATCACAAATTTATAGAATATATCGCCTTGTGTTTTGAACTAAATTATCACATTAGTTGTTGAAATTATAAGAAGTAATGAATATTTAAAAAGAGAAGTATATCTCTCCTATTAAAATTACCAATCGCAATCCTGACCTATTATAAGAATTAAATAAATTGTCTGGTATTATCTATAAAAATTCCTGACCTTTGTCCGATATTTTTATTGCGCTAAAAAATTAATGGAAGAATTTGAAATACCTGTAACTTATAAAGGCAAGGACCTGCTTTTCAACGGACGACTTGCAACATTCAGCTATGGTTACAAGCTCTATGTAGATATCGATGGAAATGAAGTTGTTTTTGAACGGGATGATGAAGGAAATTTGAGAGCTATTGTTCCCGAAATCTCCTCAAATCCAGCCATAGAAAAAGAACTTATTGAGTCTATTATTGAAGTCTTCAATGACCTTTAGTCTTTATAAAGGATAATATAAAGAGTAAAAAGGCGTTTGCCTTTCTTCACAAAAGATAAATAAATGCAGAAAAGGAGGCCTCAAAGGTCTCCTCTATTCTATCTATAATTAATGAAGTTCGACGAATAATTCTTCCGATGATCTTCGTATTTTTTTTAATTTCCCCCACCAGTCTTTATCTTCATCTTTATATCCCAAAGCCATCATAACAGAACTTCTTAAGCCTTGTTCAGGAAGATTAAGCAATTCATCTACCGCCTGATTATCGAAACCTTCCAAAGGTGTGGCATCAATTTTCAGATCGGCAGCTGCTAGTAATCCAAACCCTAATGCGAGGTAAGCTTGTCTGGATGCATTGGCAAAATGTTCTTCAGTGGTCTTTTTGTCCAGCATATCCAATAAATTAAGACGATAATCATCGGTGGCACTTGATGGGAGATCCCTTTCCTTATTACTAAATTCAAAGAAAGAATCTACTCTCTCCGTGGTATATTGATCCCACGCAGCAAATACCAGAATATGTGAAGCCTGTACAATTTGCTGTTGCTGGTAAGATATAGGCTGTAGCTTTTCTCTAAGTTCTTTATTTGTGATAACGAAAACTTTAAAAGGCTGCAATCCTGAACTTGTAGGTGCCAGGCGAATCGCTTCCAATATTTGTTCTATCTTGTCCTTTTCTATGGCTTTTCCGTTATAGCTTTTTGTTGCTGATCTCCAGTTCAATGCTTCTTGTAATGACATAATTGTATTATTTTTATATTTATGTTTTGAAGAAAGTATACTTCTTTTTACTTTCTTTTTACACTGCAAAGTTACTACGTTTATAGTATCAAAAAGCCACCTGTTACCCTTAAGTAACCAGTTACCTCGAAGTAACCAGATGATTTTAAATCGCTTTTTATCAACTGATTTTCTTACTTTTGAAACATTATTTTTTATCTATGAAAAAAGAAAAAATAGAACTTGACATAGAATGTAAAAACCATATCCGCGGTGTACGGGATACAATCTATCTTTTGGATGGAAAGTGGAAAACCATTATCATCAGCCATCTGTACTATACCGGAAAATTGCGTTTTATGGATTTGAAACGTCAAGTAGAAGGAATTGCATCAAAAACACTTTCCAAAGAACTTAAGGTTCTGGAGATGAACAATCTGGTAAAGCGAACTCAAAATAATACGATGCCGGTATCTGTTGATTATGAATTAACTGAGTTTGGTAAAAGCCTGCATACCATTATTGATACCATGGGTGAATGGGGAATAAAATACAGAAAGCAATTACTGCAACAGAACTGAAAAATCCGATTTTAACTTATAATATTTTAGATGACTATATTTTAAAATTCTATTACAATGGTAACTTACAAGAGCCTTAAGTAGATTTTGATTATAAATTTAAAAGTCAAAAGCAGTGCTGTTTTCGACTTTTATTTCTGTAAATAGTAACAAGTAAAGTTCCGGTTTTTCAAACTTATTTTTGCTTTTTCCTGTACGCTCCGGGAGTTAGTCCTCTATGTTTTTTGAAAAGTTTAGACAAATGACTTTCATCGCTGAACTGCAGTTCATAAGCAATTTCACTCAATCGGATACTGCTGTATTTTAAATACGTTTCAACGAGTTTAAGCCGGTAATCCAGCAGATAGTCCTGATAAGAAATCCCGGTTTGCTGTTTAAAATACTCTCCGAAATAATTCCCCGAAATTCCAAAATGTTCTGCAATAGCCTGAATTCCGGTCTTTTCTCTGTCTTTGATATGTTGCTGGATATACGTAATAATCTTCATGATGGAGAAAGCTTTTCTATTTTCCTGCAAATCTGAAGTTTCACTTTTTATGATATTGCGGGCAATGAGGTTTAACAGAATGGATATACAGTTCCGGATAATAAGATAATCTTCTGCCTTATTTTTGAATTCCTTTGCAATCTGCAAAACAAGCATTTCTGCAAAATCTTCATCGCTCTTACTGCGAAATACACATCCTGCCCTTGCATGATAATTATTGCTGATGTATTGAAGTTTGTATAGATTTTCGCAGCTTTCAATACGGTCTGCTTCCAGACGGATCTTATCAATGAATTCTATGGGACATTGTATGGAGATCAGTGAAGCATTGTCACTTTCAAAACGGTAAAGCTCCTGCTGCGGAATGATGAAAAGCTTCCCTTCTGTAAAGTCAATACAACGTTCATCATAGATAAGGCTTCCCTTCCCTTTTACTACGTAGACAAAAGAGAGAAAAGAATTTGTTTTAAGAACAATCTCTTCGCCTTTCAGTTGTATTTCTTTTACTTCGATACCTTCCAAATGTAATCCTTTCATCAGTACACCCTTATTTTTCCTCCAAAAGTACAATTTTACCAGAACATAAAGAGGTTAATTTTGCATAAAAAAATATGAACACCTATTCGAAACGATGGCCGGCACTCAATTTTCTGATTACCGGTGCATTTCTTTCACCATTGGATTATTTTATTGTCAACATGGCATTACCTTCTATAAAAAAGGCCTTCAATGCAAGTGATCATCAGTTGCAGATGGTGGTTGCCATTTACGGACTTACCTATGCTGCTCTGGTGGTATGCGGCGGAAGACTTGGTGACCTTTATGGGCGAAAGAAGATCTTTACTCTGGGATTGTATACTTTCTTAATTTCATCTCTTGGTTGTGCTTTTTCGCCTCATATTACCTGGTTAATTATCTTCAGGCTCTTTCAAGGTGTAGGGGCATCACTTCTTGCACCTCAGGTACTGGCTTCTATCAAGGTTTTGTTCAGTAGTGAAGAACAGCCTAAGGCGGTGAGTCTCTTCAGTTCTGTATTTGGACTGGCGGCGGTGCTTGGTCAGCTGCTTGGTGGCTTGCTTCTCAGCATGCATTGGGGAAGCTTTTCCTGGGAAATGGTATTTCTTGTCAATGTCCCGATAACTCTGATCTGCATTATTGGTATTCATTTTACAATGGAGAATAGTCATAAGGAAACAAATTCAGGGATTGACTTCATCGGATCTCTGCTATTAATTTTTGCTTTACTTTTATTGATTTGTCCTCTTATTTTCGGGCAGAAATATCAATGGGAATGGTGGATCTTCGGTATTCTGCTGACGGGAATAGCTTTATTAATAGTTTTTTTTAAATATGAAATGTATTTGCTAAAAAAAGGCAAACCTATCCTTATAGATCCTACCCTTTTACAGCACAAACCTTTTGCCTTAAGCCTTCTGATTATCTTTTTCTACAATTTTACAGCCGGTTTATTTATTTGTTATCCGTATTATCTGCAACAGTTTCTTCATCAGAGTTCTATGCAGACGGGAATCGCCATTGTTCCATATGGTGTAGCTTTCTTCTTGGGACCACTCATCGTGTCTAAAATTAAACTGGCTCCGCAAACGATGATCTATACCGGTTTAGGTCTGTTACTGGCAGGCTTTATTTTCAGTGCATTAGCCTTTTATACACACGAAAAACCTTCTTTGGTAACGCATATCACCTTATTTATGGCTGGATTAGGACATGGTACTATTATGCCAGTTATGATGCGTACTGCGATCACTTTTACCACCAAAGAAAAAGCAGGACAAGCCTCAGGTCTTGTAAGTATCGGAATGCAGGTCGGTAGTGTGGTGGGTGGTGTTATTGTGGGAACGCTATTTTTTAATCTGATTCATATCATTGGATTTCCGGCGGCTTTTTCAGCAGCGATTTGTACCATCGGACTCGTTCAATTAGTGGGAATAGGAATGAGCCGAAGATTACAACAATACATTTAATCTGATCCTTTAAAAAATTAAAATACTTAATATTTACATTTATGAACAATACAGAAAAAGTAACCGAAGAGTTACAGGAGTTTTGTGAAAACATCGAAAAATGGTTTCGTGGCAGTGAACAACAGGAAATATTATGTAATAAAATCCTTTCCGGTTTTGCTCCTGAATTTACAATGATCAATGGTGATGGAAATTCCGCAACTTTATCCATGTTTTCGGAATGGCTTCCCACGGTCTTTGGAAAATTCCCGGATCGCAGCGTGAAGATTGAAAATATAGAAATTGAGCATTCTGATCATCATGCTCTTGCTACTTATATTGAAATCCAGACAACCGGAGACATTGCCAACAGAAGAAAGTCATCCGCAGTCTTTCTGATAGGTGAAGAAAAAGCATTGTGGTTCCATCTGGTAGAAAACTGGATGTAAAACCAACTCAACCGAGATTGACTATAGCCCAATAATAATCCGATATTGGGCTATTTTCTTTTAAAAAAGTTTCAAGATTTTGATTCTAAATGCTTTATCAGTTTTTATTTCGGAATACCTCCATTTGTCTTGCCATGATGGCCAATAAAATTCCGAAGCAGGCAAAAAGACCGTAAGAATACCTGAGATCAAAAGCTTCCGCAACATATCCGATAAGCGGCGGTCCCATCAAAAATCCTAAAAAGGAAATACTGGACACAAATGACAGCGCAATGCTGGGAGCCACTTTACTTACTTTACCAACCGTGCTGTACACAGAAGGTACGCTTAATGAGCTTCCTAAACCAATAATCATGAAAGCAATGATACAAATCCATAACTCAGGGAAGAAAACACTTAGAAAAAGTCCGCTGCTCATCAAAATACCACAACATTGAAGAACGATTCTTTTCCCATACTTTTCGATCACACGATTGCCGATAAATCTACCTAAAGTCATCATTAAAATAAAACTTGTATACCCCAATATAACAAGCTTTTCCGGAGCTTTCACTATGGTTTGAAAATATACCCCGCTCCAGTCGAACATTGCTCCTTCAATAGCCATACTTAAAAATCCGATGATTCCCAATCCCACCAAGGTAGGATTAATGTTTTTAAAAACAGATTGCCTTTGTGGTTCAACTTTATGAATAATATTGGTTAAATTCCTTCTACTATACAACCAAAGTCCTGACACAAGCATGAAAGTCAATATAAAATGATAAAAGGTTCCGACATTCAGGGTAATCATCAGTAAGCCGAGAAGTGCACCTGCCAGTCCGGCAAAGCACCAGGCACCGTGATAAGAAGATAAAAGTGTTCTTTTTGTAATCGATTCTATTTCAATAGCCTGGGTATTGATTGCGATGTTGCACAAATTCCCTGATACACCAAAGAAAAAAAGAACAGCCGCCAGTATCCAATATGACGGAGCAAGCCCGATCAGCAAAAGAAAAACAGGATAAAACAAGAAGCACGTTTTAATAATCCGGCTGCTTCCGTATCTGCTGATGAGCTTTCCTGCCAAAACCATAGTTGAAAGCTGCCCGATCGGCATCAGAAGCAAAAGGGTTCCTAGCTGTGCTTCATTGATGGAAAGTGCCGTTTTAATGATAGGAATACGGCTCGCCCATGAGGAAAAAACAAGCCCATGGGCAAAGAAAAGTAAAAAGCAGGCTGCAGGCATTTTCGCATTATAAGATTCTCTATCTGGCATTATAACAGTGTTGGATTAAAATTTCTGCCGCAAAGTTAGTCACAGTCACCCAATAAAATATATTCCATTTTTGTCATTTTATATTCCATTTTAAACAAGATATGCAAAAAGAAAAATTAACTGACTACATTTGTCCGGAAAACAGAATATACTCATAAGCATTAAAATATTCGCCTAATCTCAGGAATAATCAGCCTTTGTCATGATAGATATTAAACCAAATTTTGAAGGGTTATGTATTGAAAAATATAAAGCAAGTACGTTAACGGACTTTCACCGGAGCGCCAATAAGCTTAATAAGCTCCTGCTTTGTTTTGTATCCCGCGGTGAACTGAAACTTCAGATCAATGGTCTTTATTTTCATAATAAAAAAGATTCGGTTATCATGTTGTTGCCCGATACCACTCTTGCAGATCTGTCCGGCAGTGATGATCTGGATCTGAATGTGTTTTTCATTTCACTAGACTTTATAAGCTCTTATAGTTTTCTGACCGTACTTTTGGCAAGTACAGAAATCAAGTTTAATCCGGGTATACAGGTAGAAAGTTCTGCCAGAAAACTGATTTGGTCTACTGTTAAGCTCATTCAGGATTATCATTCAAATACAAAAGAAGAAAGCACATTAGAATCTGTACAATATCTACTTTATGCCTTGCTGGAGCTGGTTTCTAAACTTTATTTACCGGTCATTAAAAACAACAGTCTTTTGCAAACCAGAAGCCAGGACATTATAGAACATTTTTTTGAATTGTTAAATAAACACGGCCATCTCCAGAGAAGCGTTTTATTTTATTCTGACCAACTCCATCTTTCACCTCAATATTTAAGCAGTTTAATCAAAAAAGAAACAGGAAAACCAATTAAGCAATGGATCAGTTACATGGTTATCAAACATGCAAAAGAGCTTTTAAAAACCACTTCACTTTCCATTAAAGAGGTCAGCAATCAATTACAGTTTGTAGATTCCTCTCTCTTTTGCAGATACTTCAGACGTTGTACGGGAATTACGGCCAATACCTACAGAGAAGATTATAAAATTAAAAAACAGATCCGGAGGTAAAGCTATATTTTAATTGACTTTGATTCATTTTTGTTCATTAAACATGCAAAAACAACTATACTATGATTAAAAAATTAATATTGATATCCGCCACATTACCATTATTCATTCATTGTAAAAAGGATGATACCAAGAAACAACTACAACAGGACAATCCAAGAAAACATGATGGGATATCCCTTTCAAAAAAACAAGATGAATTCCAAATTGAAACCGTCAAAAAATTTCTAAGTTGGTATCGGGACAACGAAAATCATATCTATAGTTTTAATACCGTAAAAGGAGGATCCCAGGGTGAAAATGAAGTTCCTGCCAATTACTATATTGACTTTAATCAGGTTGAAAAAGAGTTGGAATTTCTAAAAAACAGTGGCTTTTTTTCTGAAAAATTTCTGGCTGACTACAAAAACAGATATACAGAAGGAAATGAATATTTTAGACAAAATCCCGCCAATGATGGCCCACCTGTGAATTTTGATTATAATTATTTTTTTCTTACTCAGGAAGATTATGAATCTGATTTAAAGAATATTGATGGGATAAAATTTGATGTAAAATCCGTTACTGCAAAATTATGTTACGTAGAATTTTATTTAAAAAATTGCGGAATGACCTTACGTTACACACTTACAAAAAGGGAACAATGGCAAATTGATTCTATTGAAAATATAAGTAAATAAAAATACCGCACCATCATCACCATGAAAAAAAATCTTTTAACCACAGAAGCCTCTGATTCCATTATAACAAGAGTTAAAAATCTGTCTGTCAATCATCAGCCGCAATGGGGAGAAATGACTGCCAGTGAAATGCTTCTTCATTGTAACTCATGCAACAGACAAATTTTACAGGAAAGTGGAGAAAATAAGAAAACGACTTTAAAACAATACCTATTGAGGATTCTTGCCCTGTATATCGCTTCTGATTTTAAAAAGAATATTCTGGGTGAATCCAGACATGACACCAAAGGAAAGATCAACAGTGCTGAATTTGAAAAGCAGAGAACTGAGTTTATTCACCTGATCACCCAATTCCCCGCCAATACACATTCATTAACACTTCCCCATCCTGCTTTTGGTAATATCTCAACCCACGAATGGGGAATCGCCGCTTATAAACATATGGATCATCACCTAAGACAATTTGGAGTGTAAAACCATCTGCTATTTTTTAATAATTTTCTTAGAAATTGAACTTCCATTTTTTAATTCGCCCTGAAGGATATACACGCCTTTAGGAAGTTTTGATATATTAATATTGCTGGCATTCCATGTTGTCAAAACAACTTTACCGTCAAGGGAGGTAATCGTAATTTTTTTAAGGTCTTCTTTTGAGGTTAAAGTAATAAGATCTGCACTCGGGTTCGGGAATACGGAGATTCCTTCTTTTTGACCCTCCAAATCAACGGTAGAGAGCGATCCCGCCTCCGGATAAGAAATACTTTTCACAACCGTTGTATTGCCGTTTATGGTAAAAGTATTGATGGCAAAGTTGAACACAATACCAGCACTAGGGCTTACCCACATATAAGATTCATTGGTATAATTGAACGGTCCGGGTGTTTGAGTTGCCGTCCGCATTCTTTTTATTCTCAGAACATTAGGGTAAGTTCCTGTAGGCGTTGTTATCGTTCCGTAGGCATCTACCATATAATCCACCTGTCCCGTTTCTGTTGAATTTCCTACTCCTCCAGAAGCACTGTTGAATTGGTAGTTATCCGTATACTGCTGAAGATAGGTAATCGGAAACTTGAAGTTAATCAACGGATCAGTGTAGGTTATTGTCATGTCTCCGGGATTAGCGTAGGTTCCCAGCATCAGAGCCTCCGTATCAGACATAGAGCTAAAATCATAAACATCGGACAATGTCGGTCTGGCAATCCTGTTTGCTCCCGGAAATCTGAAACAATTAGCTTGTCCCGGACAAACATTTACAGTACTTGTTGATACATTGACTCCTGTATACGCAGAAAAATTCCACGAGGCATTCGCTCCTGAAGCACCGGCAGTTGTCGTTGATGCCACATCTCCGGCCCTGAAGGTAACCGGTATATTGATTTTGTCAATCGCTGCTCTTGTTACCGAAGGCTGTGCATAAGTCATGATTCCGGCAACAAAAAATAACAAAGAGTTTAGCTTTTTCATATTGTTTGATTTTAAATTTGGGTTCATATTATTGTACTACAAATCTATTTTTAGTTTCAAAAGCTATCAATCCTGAAAAAGAAGTATTTTTTTATACCTAAAATCAGGTATTTTTTATGGCGGAGTAAAATCTTATTTCCTTTGCATTCAAAAAAAAATACCCGGCATAAAGCCGGGTACTATCTAAGATTAATTTAGTTAAATGACTGTCGGTAGCTCAGAGGCGTCTCATCCGTTTTCTTTTTAAAAAGCTTATTGAACGACTGCGGATGCTCAAATCCCAGAGCATAGGCAACTTCCGATACTGAAAAACTGGTAGATGTCAAATATTCTTTGGCTTTTTCAATCAGCTTCTCATGAATATGCTGCTGTGCATTCTGGCCGGTCAGGTTTCGAAGCATATCACTCAGATAATGAGGTGATAAATGTAATGAAGAAGCCAGAAATTCTACCGTAGGAAGTCCGCTGGTTAGTGTTTCCTGTTGATTAAAATACTTTTCCAGTATCGTATCCATTTTGGTTAACAGATCATTATTGACCGCTTTTCTGGTGATAAACTGTCTTTTGTAAAATCGATTGCTGTAATTGAGAAGCACTTCAATATAAGAGATAATTACATCCTGGGTAACTTCATCGATGGCAGTGTCCAGTTCATTGCTGATATTGTCCAGAAGTCCGGTTACCATTGTTTTTTCCTGATCAGACAGATGCAGGGCTTCATTTGTATCATAGGAAAAGAATCCAAAATTCTTCATATTCTTTGCCAGAGGATATCCACGGATAAAATCAGGATGTATCAGCAATGTATAGCCACAGTATTCTGCATTTTCATCCGTGGAAAGAATTTGTCCCGGTGAAGTAAACATCATACCTCCCTCATTAAAATCGTAATATCCCTGGCCATATCCCATTTTTCCGATGGTAGAATATTTGTAGGAAATTTTATAAAAATTCAGCAGAAAGCTTCTGGTTAAGAACTCTTTATTAATCTTCATCTTCGTATTATCCACCAGACTTACCAGCGGATGAAGAGGTTTTGGAAGCTGCAACAGATCATGAAGTTCCGATATCGATGAAATTTTCAGGGGAAGATTTTCTTTCTTTTCCATGATATAAATGTATAAATTATTTAGATGAAAAGACAGCATAACACGATGTATATTACACTGTCTTTTCCTGAAGGATTAAATAAATTGCTGGCCAAACTGTTCTCTGAAAGCCTCATCACCCAATTCAATACGTTGAGCATACAATGCTTTGGCATCTTCACCCGCTACATATCTCAACTGTTTTTTACCGTCCATAGCAGCTTCATATACCACTTCTGCAATCTGTTCCGGCGTAGAGGCAGCATCCATCATTCCTTCCATTTTCGAGAACAGAGAATTGGTCATCTCTTCGTAAGCAGGACTTGATGCAGAATCCAGAGAACGGCTTACAAAATCAGTTTTGATTCCTCCCGGTGATACAGTTTTCACTTTGATTCCGAACTTATTAAGCTCAAAAGCCAGACTTTCACTCCATCCTTCCAATGCCCATTTTGTAGCGTGGTAAGTAGATCCCAAAGGAAATGCAATCAATCCTCCGATTGAAGTGGTTGATATAAAAGTTCCATTTCCTTTTTCTCTGAAATAAGGAATAAATGCCTGTGTAGCCCGAAGTACTCCCAATAAATTGGTATTAACCTGTTTTACGATCTGCTCATCTGTTAATGCTTCCAAAGGTCCGATTAGACCATATCCGGCATTGTTAAACACAACATCTATATCACCCGATTCAAGGGCTTTATGAACTGTCGTCTGTATTTGGTTAAGATCTGTTACATCCAGCGGAAGTACCATCACATTTTCTAAGGCAGCAAGTTCTGCTCCTGCCTCAGGATTTCTCATTGTTGCAATTACTTTCCATCCTTTGCTTTGAAATAATTGGGCAGTTGCTTTTCCTAATCCTGTTGAAGCACCTGTTATAAAAATTGTTTTCATTTTTTCTTTGTTTAAAAATTACAAGACAAAGGTCAGCATTAGAAAAAAGGACTGAGTTGCCAAAACGGATGAACATGTAGCCAAAATGGATTGGTATAAAAAACAGATGAAATTCTTTTATATTTTGATTTAAAAAACATTTTTTCCATCTTTTCAGCGTTAAACAACTTGCATTTTTTGTAAGTTTGCTTTCAATTGTTATGGCCGAATATATTCTTGAAAACATCAATATCAGTACACTTTCCGTATATGACCTTTTGAAGCATACTTCAGAAAGTCCCTTTATTGGGATGAAAGATTTTCATGAAATTTATCCTGTTACCATCGAAAACAATACCGGGATATTCACAAAAAAATCATCTCTTTCTGAATTTCCCATCATTACCATCAGCAGGATAGGAAATTCTCTGTTGTGTTCCTGTACCTGCGATCACTCTAAGGCTGAGCTTTGCTCCCATCAGACAGAAATTATCCATTCTGTAATCGAAGAAAAAAATTATCGTATTTTCTTTGATGATAGTCTCAGAAGAAAAATATTGTTTCCAAAGGCTAAAGCATATGGTTTAGAAAACGAACCTGATCTTGATGCTTATTTTCACCTGGAATATTCTGATGGGAAGCTTGATATCGTACCCAGCATCAAAGAAATGTTTCCTATAGATGACCTGACGCTTCAAAGAGAACTTTTGCCCCAACATCCTTCCAAACTGGATAAACTAGCTGCATCAGAAACGGACAAAAAACAAATATTGGTCATCGGTAAGCACCGTTACTACAATCATTTGATATTTTCCCTGATGGAAGCAGAAATGACACAAGCAGGAAAAATTAAAAATCCGATCACCTCTGTTGATTCAATGGATCTCATCTGGAAGGCAGAAAAGCCTTCGGAAATAAAATTCTATACTGCGATTTTAGCATTCCAGAACAATTATAACGAAGATTATAATGCTGCAGAACTTGAAGCTTTAAAGCTTATTGTACAGAATCCGCTTCATCTGAAATCGTATTATCACGACCTGGAAATCGCAGAATCTGTTTCGGCAAAGTCTCTTGTCCCAGTTGAAATTAATACTTTAGATGCCGAGGTTCAATTATCTGTATTTAAGAAAGATCCTTTTTATGAAATAAGAGGAGAACTGCAATTTGATGACCTTTCTGTTCCGTTTAAGAACGTCATACTCAGAAATGAATACTTTGTCTGTAACCGTAACACATTCAGCTTTGTAGACGATCCGGATCTATTAAGAATCATCAAATTTTTTAAAGCCAATAATGAAATTTTGCTCGTTCATGCATCAAAATACGAGGATTTCATGCAGAATATCCTATCTGTCCTTGAAGAACGTATACACATAAATTACAGCTACATACAACCTGCAACGGAAGTACAGCTTGAAGATAAAAAATATAAGACAGAAAAGGTAGTTTACCTACGCCAACAGGACAATTACATCGGGATCACCCCTGTCATGAAATACGGAGAGGTTGAAGTCCCGGTCTATTCCAGGAAGCAGATATTTGATACGGACCAAAATGGAAATATATTCAAGATCGAGAGGAATGAAGCTGCAGAGGCACGTTTTACCTCTTTAATTATGCAGCAACATCCGGATTTTGAGGAACAGATGGATGGATATCAATATTTTTATCTTCACAGAGATAAGTTCCTGGATAACAACTGGTTTCTTGAAGCATTTGAAATATGGCGAAGTGAAGGAGTGATTATTCTTGGCTTTAGTGAACTTAAGAATAATAAACTCAATGCCCACCGTGCAAAGATCAACATCCAGATTACCAGCGGACTGGATTGGTTTAATGCTAAGCTGAAAGTCAATTTTGGTCAAAAAGAAGCCACCCTGAAACAGCTTCACAGAGCAATCCGTAATAAAAGTAAATTCGTTCAACTGGATGATGGAAGTCTGGGAATCCTTCCTGAAGAATGGATCAACAAAATCACGGCTTATTTTCAGGCAGGAGAAATTGATGAAGAATTACTTAAAATTCCCAAAATCAATTTCACAGAAATATCTTCGCTTTTCGATAAAGAAATCCTGAGTAAGGAAATTCAGGATGAACTCACCTCTTATACAGCGCAGTTTTCATCCGTTAAAGACATTCCTGAAGTGAGCATTCCTGCTGAGTTAAAAGCCGAATTAAGAGATTACCAGCATGATGGACTGAACTGGTTGAATTTCCTTGACACCTTCAATTTCGGAGGCTGCCTGGCAGATGATATGGGACTTGGAAAAACGCTTCAGATTATCGCTTTCATTCTGTCACAGAGAGAGAAACGAGGTTTCGCAACCCATCTTGTTGTGGTTCCTACTTCCCTTCTTTTCAACTGGCAGGAAGAGATTAAAAAATTTGCTCCTTCCATAAAAGTCCTGCTGCATTATGGTGCCAACAGACAAAAAAACATTAGTCATTTTTCTGATTATGAAGTTGTTATTACAAGTTATGGAATGATCCTTTCCGATGTCCGTTTTCTGAAAACATTCAATTTCAGTTATATTTTTCTTGACGAATCCCAAATTATCAAGAATCCGAATTCCGAAAGGTATAAAGCTGTACGCCTCCTGCAATCCAGAAATAGAATTGTACTGACCGGAACTCCCGTCGAAAACAGTACTTTCGACCTGTACAGCCAGCTTTCTTTTGCCTGTCCCGGATTACTGGGAAGTAAACAATACTTCAAGGATATCTACGCAATACCTATTGATAAATTCGAATATAGTAAACGTGCTGTAGAACTTCAGCAGAAAATAAAACCATTCATTCTCCGAAGAACCAAGAAACAGGTTGCCAAAGAGCTTCCGGAAAAAACGGAAACAGTAATTTACTGTGAAATGAATGCTGAACAACGCCGGATATATGATGCTTACGAAACGGAACTTCGCGAATTTATCGCAGCAAATGATGATGAGCTCAACAAAAACAGCATGCACGTGCTTACGGGACTTACCAGACTTAGACAGATCTGCAACTCTCCCGTTCTACTGAAAGAAGGTTATTCCGGTGAACATTCGGTTAAAATTGAGATTCTGATGGAACAGATTCTCGGTAAATCAAAGGATCATAAAATTCTTGTATTTTCGCAGTTTGTCGGGATGCTTGATCTTATAAAGGCTGAACTAGAGAGTCATAAAATATCATTTGAGTACCTTACCGGACAAACCAAAAATCGGGGCGAAAAAGTCAACAATTTTCAGGAAAACGATGATATCCGGGTATTTTTAATTAGTTTAAAAGCCGGCGGTGTGGGATTAAATCTTACAGAAGCTGATTATATTTATCTGGTAGATCCATGGTGGAATCCTGCTACTGAAAATCAAGCGATCGACCGAAGCTACCGGATAGGACAAACTAAAAATGTGATTGCAGTGCGCATGATTTGTTCCAATACGGTGGAAGAAAAAATACTGACCCTTCAGAACAAGAAAAAGCAACTAGCTCAAAATCTGCTTACCACAGATAAAACAAAGCTCCAGGGTCTCTCAAAACAAGACCTTTTAGAAATCCTGGAATCAGATTAAACCATTCGTATTGTTCATATACAAATAAAAAAACCGACAGATAGTGATCTGTCGATTAAAAAACAAAAATTGATATGGATATGATTAGATATGTGTTTATTTTTTAATAATTTTTTCTGTTTGAATTTGTTTGTCTTTTGTCAGGATCTTAATCAGATAAGTTCCAGAAGTAAAATGATCTAAAGAAATTGTATTGGAATTCCCTTCCAGTAGTTTTTGTCCTGAAATATTGTAAATCTCATACTTCTCCAGCCCTTTTAACGCCTTGATAGTTAACGAGCCGGTAGTCGGATTCGGATAAATTCCAACTGACGAACTTTTAGACACTTCTCTTGTTGAAAGATTTTCCGGCTGGATATTGATTGTGTAATCTTCTGCCTGACCGATAAACCATCCGGAAGGACATGGTAAGTTTTGCAATATTCCCATCCACGAATTTGATTCATACGCTTTTACCAATCTGAAACGGGTATTTCCAAGCATTGCATTCACAGGAATCATGATAGGAGCTGATGTAATACCGGATTGCTGTCCCGAAACAGGATCAGAATTGTCCAAATATCCAAGATTAAAGATCTCGTCAGTATCAAACACATTATTATGATTAAAATCGATATAAGCATATGCTGAGACCGTTGTTTGACCATGAGTACCGCCTGTAACGGTAATGGGATACTCGTTTCCTCTGCTGACGTTAAAAACAGTCCCTGTAAAGTCTTCAATCACATCTGAGCCACCGTTAATAGAACTATCATTTGTAATTCCTGCAAATTCCACTTTACTGATCTCGCTTACCGTAAGACTGGTTATATTTTCAGATCCGCAATAAGGAAATGGAAAAACGGCATTGTTTCCTGAAATCATAACCGTATAATCTTCAGCCTGCCCTGCTCTTAAACCTGTATCGCAGGCCGTGTTGATTGAGCTTGCAGCATTAGGATCCGAATAGGCATTAACATTGGAATTTTTAAGAACTCTCATTCTTGTTTTTCCAGAGGCTGCATTGGCAGGTACTGCAATGGTTCCGTTGATGGTAAAGGCATTTGCCGGTGTAGCTGCCTCGAGCCTTCCTATATAAAAACTCTCTCCTGCATCATCAAAGCTTCCGTTTCGGTTAAAGTCTATAAAAACCTTTACATCACTCGGAAATGTTCCGGAAGGCCCTTTTACGGAAATTGTATAATTATTTCCCGCCTGCAGGTCTGTTGACAGTGATGTAAAATCTTCGTAAGTAGTAGTTGACCCCGACTGAAACGGTGAGGTATTATTAATATTTCCAAAAGTGACATTGGTAATCATGTTGCTGTCTGCACCATATTGAAAGGAAGGCATACAGTATTGCGCATCCATTAATGACGCCAAAATGACAGTAGAAAGAGTAGTTATTCTTTTCATTAAGTTTTTATTTTTGCTGAGACAAATTTATATTTATTTAGAATCAATAAAAATAAGAATCTAATGATTTTTATCAGTTTATTACTATTTGCCTGAAAACAATTTAACAAACATCTAATAATCAACGTTTAATTAAACTTTTAAAAATAAAAAAACTGTCTCCAATTTCATTATGAAGACAGCTGTGTGTATTTTACGGTTTCCGGGGTCAGAATTGCTAATAATTCGCGATGATTTCTCTGGACTTTCGGATGTACTCATCATATTTCTCCGTATACGCTTTGATCTTATCCACGGCAGTGGGACTTCCGAGCTTTATTCTTCCTTCTCCTCTGCCAAGCAGACTTACATAGCCTTTATCAGGATGGTCTTTATTACTATAGAGAGGCCAGGACAATTCACCTTCAAAGCCTTTCTTTGCATGAGGCAATGCGGTCTCCAGCAATGCATATTCTGCAGTATCCAGTGTTCCGATCCCAATTCGTAATTCTTTAATTTTTTTTAATTTTAAAACGGAATTAAAAGCAGGAAAAGGAGTTTTATTCATGATCGATACCAGGGTCAGAATTTCAAGATCAGGAAGTTCTTCCAGAAATGGAAAACTATCAATAGGCTGTTTCCAGTCTAATGTTCCGGTAATAAGCAGATATCTCAAATTTTCAATTCCCCGCAGACCATCAAAATCGGATACTTTTCTTAAGTTTTCGAGATGAAGGGATTGTAAAACCGGGAGGTATTGCAGTGGAGAAAGATCAGAAAACCCGGAGACATATTCAAGTGCAACTTCCTCCAAATGAATCATCGTTTTTATAAACTCCAAATTTTTAACACGTAATGATTTAATTCTTAATCTTTTAATATGCTTTAATTCACTGATCGCTTGAACCTGCTCATTACTCGGCTGATCCAAGTTTAATTCTTCAAGATGAGGACAATCAAATATTCTTTTCCAGTTTTGATGGTTTTTGCTTATTGTTAAAACCTTAACCGACGTAGTATCTGGAATTTCCTTATCTACGGAATAAACCGGTGTATGGTGAGTTGGTACCATTTCCCAATAGTCTTTTAAATTACCATAAAGGCCGTCCGGCTCTTCTTCATACTTCATATTTTCAGATGTTGGATTTGTCGTTAAAGGTAGATTTTTTACTTTATATTTTCGATAAGAATGGCAGAAGCACCTCCACCACCATTACAAATAGACGCAATACCATACCGCCCTCCTTCCTGACGCAACACATTAACCAGCGTTACTAAAATCCTTGCTCCTGAAGCCCCGATCGGATGTCCTAAAGCTACCGCACCTCCATAGACATTCACTTTATCAAGATCATATCCTAAAATCTGCTGGTTGGATAAAATGACAGAAGAATACGCTTCATTAATTTCAAAATAATCGATATCTGATAATGCCAGCCCCGATTGTTCCAGAACTTTGTTGATGGCAAGAGAAGGAGAAGTGGTAAACCATTCCGGTGATTGTGCTGCGTCTGCATATGCAATAATTTTAGCCAGAGGCTTAAGGTGATGTTGCAATACC
Source organism: Chryseobacterium lactis (assembly GCF_003815875.1). Taxonomy (NCBI): domain Bacteria; kingdom Pseudomonadati; phylum Bacteroidota; class Flavobacteriia; order Flavobacteriales; family Weeksellaceae; genus Chryseobacterium; species Chryseobacterium lactis. The sequence continues at coordinate 3,747,550 of NZ_CP033924.1, read as the reverse complement.
GCTTCTTCCGATCCCATTAATATTGCTGCCGCACCATCATTCAAATTACTTGAATTGGCAGCAGTTAAATAACCGTCAGCTTCAAAAGCAGGTTGTAATAATGAAATTTTCTCAGGAATAAGTTTATCAATATCTTCGTCTTTAGTGATTACAGTGTCTCCTTTCTTCCCTTGAACAGCTATAGAAATTAACTCATTGCTAAATTTGTTGTTTGCCGTTGCCTCCTGAGCTCTTTTGTAAGACCGTAAGGCATAATCATCCAGCTGCTGTCTTGTATGACCATATTTTTTCACGCCTAATTCTGCTGCACTTCCCATATGAAAATCATGATAAACATCCCATAAACCGTCTTTAATTAAACCGTCAATAAGTGTTGTATCACCTAGTTTCTTTCCGTGACGAAGATGAGCATAGTGAGGTACATTACTCATACTTTCCATTCCTCCGGTCATGACTATATTTTCTAAACCAAGCTGGATTTGCTGAGCCCCGATCATTGCGGCTTTCATTCCGGAAGCACAGACTTTATTGATCGTTGTAGCATCTTTATCAACAGGAATTTTTGAAAAAACAGCAGCCTGCCTTGCGGGTGACTGCCCTACTCCAGCTCCAAGAACATTTCCCATATATACGCTGTTTATATGATCGGGAGAAACGGCATCGCCCTGATAAGAGTCCTGTATCACAAGAGCTCCCAGTTGCGGGGCTGTAAATCCGGACAAACTTCCCATAAAACCTCCTATTGGAGTACGCTTTGCAGCAATTATAAATACGTCTTTCATGATATTATGTATTAAAATATACCAATCGGTATATTTATATTTAAAAATTTTTATGCTCTTACCATTAAGAAACATTACAAATATAACAAAAATACCGATTGGTATATTCTTGCACATGAAAAAATCTCACTTATAAAGTAAGATTTATATTTGATTTTATGATCTGCTTAGCTGATCAAGTTTCTTTAATAAGGTAGGAATTCTATATTCTCCGTGCATCTGCTTTAGCATCTCCTGCACTTCATCCACATCAATTCCTTTGGCTGTTAAATATAGTGGTGTTTTACTTTCCCCACGATGTACATCTCTTCTTTGAGAGTCGGGTGTAGCAAATCCGTTCTTTGCAATTCCTACAATTGCATATTGTTCGTCTAAAGCTTTATACAGATGACCGCCTAAGCCAATTTTCCCATCATTATCAAGGGTAACGTAACCATCAACAATAATGACATCGCCTTTTTTTAAAACTATTTTATTCAATAAACTCAGGATACACGGCAATTCTCTTTTATAAAAAGCGCCACTTTCGTACTCTGAACTTACCGGAGTCTGTTCGGTAAAAACTTCTACTTCTTTTTCAGACATCCAGTTTTCGAATGCAATGCAAACCGTATTGGCATAGTCCTCATAATAGTAGGTATCAAATGCGTAAATCATATTTTTTATATTAAAAAAATTCACCAAAATGCCACAAAATACCAGACGGATCATGTACAAAACATTCTTTTCCCCATTCCATAGTTCGAATGGGTGTAAATTTTACATTTTCGTATTTATCCTTTAAATCTAAAGACAATATTTCCTTCCAGAACTCATCGGTATCTGCCACTTCCATAAAGATCATGGTATTTTCGATCCAGTCTTTGGTATAATAGTCCTGAAGATAAAAGCCTATTTCTTCTCTTTTAAACAGAGAAAGTCTGGGTTCAAGAATAATCTCTTCAAATCCGAGATCTTTATAAAAGCTTCTGCTTATGTTAAAATCCTGAGCTCCAACAAACGGTCTGATTGATTTAATATGTTTTGTCATTTTTTCCAGTTGTTCAAGGTTCTTTACGCTTTTATTAGTAATTGAAAAAGTGCAATTTCTAAAACCTTATCACAGATCATATAAAAATTGCACCTTTGTTGTATTGTTATTTAATTAAGATTATTTCTTATCCACCACAATCCTTTCTGCTCTGTTGGCAATATCCCAGGCTGTAGTGAAAACAAGTTGCGTTCTTTTTTCCAATAGCTGATAATCAATCTTATCCGGTTTATCTGTCGGCTTGTGATAATCTTCATGAATTCCGTCAAAGAAAAAGGCAACCGGAATATTATGCTTGGCAAAATTATAATGATCTGAACGGTAGTACAATTGCTCTGGATCATTAAGATCATCATATTTATAATTCAATTCAAGATTGTTGGTTCTCTTATTGGCTGCTTCATTAATAACTTTCAATTGAGAGCTTAACATTTCAGAACCAATGACATACACATACTGCTTTCCTCTGTTGGCAGGATCATCACGTCCAATCATGTCAATATTTAGGTCAACCACAGTATTTGCCAATGGGAAAACAGGATTTTCAGAATAATATTCAGATCCGAACAAACCATGCTCTTCCCCTGTTACATGGAGAAACAACATCGATCGCTTAGGTCCGTTTCCTGCTTTCTTAGCCTCCTGAAAAGCTTTTGCAATTTCCATTACGGCCACAGTTCCGCTACCGTCATCATCAGCTCCATTGTAAACCACACCATTTTTAACTCCTACGTGGTCATAGTGAGCTGATACGACTACAATTTCCTCAGGTTTTTCACTTCCTTCTATAAAAGCCAGAATATTTTCAGAATCGGGAAGATTTCCTCCACCTCTTTTCTTCATGAAATCAGATGGAACTTTCTGATAATAAGAACTTAAAGCCTTGGGATGAGAAATTCCCAGATTTTTATAATAGTTGGTAATATATACGCCTGCTCTTTTCTGTCCCGGACTTCCTGTATCTCTTCCTTCCATATCATCGGCAGCAATCACATACAAGTTCTTTTTTAAATCTTCAGCTTTAATGGCTTTATAAGCATTAGTAAAGGCCTTGTCATGTTTTGTAGAAACAGGAGGTGATGCATTTCCATCAGACACTTTTGCTGTTGCACAACTGGAAAGCAAAACAATAGAAAATAGCGGTATAAGTAGTTTTTTCATGTGGAATAAATTTCTTAAAAATAACAATTTTTATTTAAATCCCCATGAAATGTTATTTTCATTATATTTGGTTTAAATGCAAAAGATGAAAAGAATAAACAGTTTTACTCATTATTCCTTTTTTACGGAAATGTCTGAGCTGGCCCAAAGGCATGGGAGCTTTGATCTGTCTTTAGGTCTTCCGGATTTTGATATTGATGAAAGACTGAGATTGTTTTTAAAAGAGTCTGCGGATCTTGATACCCACCATTATGAACCTCTTTCCGGCAATCCGTTATTGATAGAAAATATTATCAGATTTAATGCAAAAAGAGAAAACAGCATCTTCCTTACCAGGCAAGAAGTGACAGTGGTTCCCTGTGCAACTTTTGCTTTACATACGGCACTTAAATCAGTTTTAAATCAAGGAGATGAAGTGATCATCATACAACCTTCCTATTATACTTATGCTCCATCAGTCGTGATGAATGGTGGGGTTCCGGTGTATTGTGATCTTGATGATAACTTTCTTATCAATTGGGAAAATTTAGAAAGCTGTATCTCTGAAAAGACAAAGGCTATTATTATCAATTCTCCCCAAAATCCAACAGGAAAAATATGGAAGCAAAGCGATTGGAATACATTATATGAGTTGATTAAAAACCAAGAAATCTATCTGATTTCAGAAGAAATTTACGATATGTATTGCTATGACGGTGTTGAACATTACAGTTCATTTATCCATCCGGGTCTTAAAGACAGAACATTTTGTATTTTTTCATTTGGAAAGATGTTTCATACTTCGGGATGGAAAGTCAGTTACATGCTTGCATCCAAAGATTTAACATCTTTATTTCAATGTCATCAGCAATATATTTCTTACAGTGCCAATGCTCCGGCGCAATATGCTTTAGCAAGATATCTTGAGGTATTTGATCCTTCTGTCAATAAGGAAATGATGCAGAGAAAAAGGAATATTTTCAATGAACTGATTAAAGATACGCCATTGGAGGTTGAACAACAGGCAGAGGGCAGTGTTTTTCAGATCGTTAATTTCCGGAATATTTCAAAAACAATGACTGATGTCGAGTTCTCAAAATGGCTGACAATCGAAAAAAAAGTAGCCTGTCTTCCACTTTCTGCATTTTATAATGAAAGACAAGATTCAGATTATATCAGGTTCAGTTTTGCCAAAAAAGATGAATTGATTATCCAGGCTTTGGAGCATCTTAGAAAAAATCTTTGACTTTAAATATTTTACGTTCTAAATACAAAAAAGCACCGCTATTGCAGTGCTTTACTTATTTTTTTGGATTGATTTTTAAAGTGCTAAAACTCTTACGTCAATTCTTCTGTTTTTGGCCTTACATTCGTCGGTGTCATTGGCCTCACAGATCGGATGTTGTGAGCCATAGCCTTCAGCTTCTACCCTGTCTGCAGAGATTCCAAGTTCAAGCAACTTAAGTTTTGCTGTCTGGGCTCTCAGATTCGATAATTTCTGATTGCTTTCTTCATTTCCGCTGTTGTCTGTATATCCGCCCAGTTTTATTTTTAAATCAGGATAAGCATTTAAAATTTCTGCCAGGTTGTTCAGCTGCATTTCATAGCCGGCTTTCAGATCACTGGATCCGGTTTCGAAATAAAGATTTTGGATGGTATACCATTTATTGGGATCAACAATGGTCTGATCTTTTTTGTTCACAGCGTTGTATAACTGGTATATCTGACTTCCTTCGCCAATCGCAATTGTTTTTCCGCCGGCGAGTTTAATTTTCTGAATAGTCCCGGTTTCATATACAAAATCACCATTTTCATTAAGATGTCCTTTCACTTCATTTGGAGTGAGTGCTAAAGAGGATTGATCAACGCTTCCTGTAGCAGAGTGATCGGTAGAAACCCCGGTTAAAGCTTCAATTTTTGCCTTTCTGTTGGCTTCAATTTTATCTTTATGCAAAACCGCTAACGTTGGCGCAATAACCAATGAAACGATTGACATTAATTTGATCAGAATGTTCATTGACGGTCCTGAAGTATCTTTAAACGGATCTCCCACAGTATCTCCGGTTACAGAAGCTTTATGAGGTTCGGATCCTTTGTAATAAGTCTGGCCATTAATATCCACTCCTTTTTCAAAAGATTTCTTGGCATTATCCCAGGCACCTCCGGCATTATTCTGAAACATTCCCATCAAAACACCGGTTACTGTTGCTCCCGCTAAAAATCCACCCAATACTTCAGGTCCGAAAATAAATCCGATCAGTAAAGGTGATATGATAGCAATAGCTCCCGGTAACATCATTTTTCTAATGGAAGCGTCTGTAGAAATAGCAACGCATTTTTCATATTCGGGCTGAGCTTTTCCTTCCAATATCCCCGGAATCTCACGGAATTGTCTTCTTACTTCTTCTACCATAGCCATAGCAGCCTGTCCCACTGCCGTTATTGCTAAAGAGGAGAAAATAAACGGAATCATTCCGCCTACGAATAATCCTGCCAGAACATCTGCTCTGTAGATATCAATACCGTCAATCCCTGCAATACCTACAAAGGCAGCGAACAAAGCTAAGGCAGTTAATGCTGCTGAAGCAATAGCAAAACCTTTTCCGGTTGCAGCGGTTGTATTTCCTACAGCATCGAGAATGTCTGTTTTTTCACGTACTTCTTTAGGAAGTTCACTCATTTCGGCAATTCCTCCTGCATTGTCTGCAATAGGTCCGAAAGCGTCAATAGCCAGCTGCATTGCTGTAGTTGCCATCATCCCTGCAGCAGCAATAGCCACTCCGTACAGTCCGGCGCATAAATAAGAACCATAGATTCCTCCTGCCAATACAATAATTGGAAGTAAGGTGGATTCCATCCCTACAGAAAGCCCACCGATAATATTGGTTGCATGGCCGGTTGAAGATTGTCTCACAATACTGGAAACAGGTCTTTTGCCCATGGCTGTATAATATTCAGTAATAATACTCATTAACGTTCCTACGACCAATCCAACCATGATTGCTCCGAAAACGCCCATTTTGGTGAATTCATGGCCTCTGAGAATCATTTTATCAGGAAGAATATAGGTTACCAGAAAATAGGAAGCTATAGCAGTAATAACAATACTTCCCCAGTTTCCTAAGTTTAATGCATTCTGTACACTGGATGTGGATGAACCCTCATTATCATTAATTTTCACAAATAAAGTTCCTATCATGGAAAAAATAATTCCTGTTCCTGCTATAAGCATAGGTAACAAAATGGGTGCAAAGCCACCGAATGAATCTACCGAAATTGTTTCTCTTCCCAACACCATTGTTGCCAGAACAGTTGCCACATAGGATCCAAAAAGGTCAGCACCCATCCCTGCAACGTCTCCTACGTTATCTCCTACATTGTCTGCAATGGTAGCGGGATTTCTGGGATCATCTTCAGGAATACCGGCCTCTACTTTCCCTACTAAGTCGGCTCCTACATCTGCTGCTTTTGTATAAATACCACCACCTACTCTGGCAAAAAGAGCGATAGATTCAGCACCCAGGGAAAACCCGGTAAGAATTTCAATCGTCTTTTCCATTTCATGGGAATCTACAGTAGCATCCGGTGCAAAAATCTGTTTAATAATCAGGAAAAGTGCTCCTAATCCTAAAACCGCTAATCCTGCCACACCCATTCCCATCACTGATCCTCCGGTAAAAGAGACTTTCAATGCTTTTGATAGGGATGTTCTTGCGGCTTCTGCAGTTCTTACATTAGCCTTTGTGGCGATTTTCATTCCTATAAAACCTGCCGAGGCAGAAAATATAGCTCCAACAGCAAAGGCGATTCCTATACTCCAATGGGAGTTGGCATTGGTGGAACCCATCACTGCCAATAGAATGGCTACAATGACCACAAAGTAGGTTAAAATTTTGTATTCAGCTTTTAAAAAAGCCATGGCACCATCAGCAATGTGACCGCTGATTATCTTCATTTTTTCATTTCCTGCATTCTGTTTGGTAACCCAGTTACTCTGAAAAAAAGTATACAGTAAAGCGATGACACCAAAAACTGGCACTAACATAAATAGATCCATAGTTTAATATTTTTTTGGTAATAGAAAATTAAATATAATAAATAATTACCATGAAAGTATTAAAAAATTTGAGAGTTCGGCGCTTATCAGTAAAAAAAAGATGGCAGAATAAAAAATATTATCATTAATAATAAGGGCTCGGAAGTTGTCAAAAAGCAACTGTAAACAGGAATATACAAAGAATTTTAACCCATTATAGATTAAATAAAGTGACAAGGATATTGAGGAAACTTTTCCCCTAAATACTACCAATAACAGGATTGATTATCAACAAAAAAGGATAAACAGTTTCCCGTTTACCCTTTGTATTGTATATCATTCTGAGAATATTATCCTCCGAATTTTTCAGCATAATCAGCCTGAGAAGCTTTGATTACTTTTCTGGCATGTTCTGCACCATATACTTCCTGGATTCTGCATTTTGCAGGCTCATCCGGTAAGTTTTTATAGGTTAAGAAGTAGTGCATCAATCTTTTTACTTCTGCTTCAGGTAATTCAGTAATATCTCTGAAATGTCCAAATGCATGGTCATTGATCATTACAGCAACAATTTTATCATCAGCTTCACCACCGTCGATCATTTTAAACCCTCCGATTGGAATAGCTTCCATCAATAAACCTCCTGCATGGATATTGTGAGAGCTTAATACACAGATATCAAGCGGATCATGATCTCCCATTGTTACATCATCAGCTCCTGCTTCTATTGCAAGTTTCATCACTTCATTATGACAATATGTTCTTGGAACAAAACCATATAAAGCCGGAATAATGTTAGAAAACTTCTGTGGCCTGTCTACCTTTAAATATCCTGTCTCTTTATCTACTTCATATTTGATAGTATCTGAAGGTACGATTTCCACAAATACGTTGACAACATTCGGTGCATCCTCTCCTGCAGAAATCCCGTGCCATGGATGTGCTTTAAAATTTGGAATCATTATTTTATCTGTTATTTTTTAAGTTATTATTAAAATTTCTTTTCTTAAATCTTCTATGGTTTCTGCAATATAATCATTGCTTTCCATGTAATTCATGATGAAAATGGTCTTGAATTCATCCAGTTCCACATTTCCTTTCACTCCGTCATAGGTTCTGTGAAGTAGCTCTATAACGGCATTTTTGGAGTCTACAATATTCTTCCAGGAATGTTTTGTAATATACAGTTGTTGTGACGAATTGTACTCAAACTCCTCATTGATAGACTTTTCCGTCAGGAAGATAAACTCATGCACTGCCAAATTTCTGTCAAATTTCTGAATAAGATTGGAAGGCTTTATCCTGTCAAGAAATAAAGTCATCCTTTCATAAGAATGGGCTTTATTTTCTGAATTTGACTTCACGGTAAGAAGTTTGATTTCCTGATTTTTAAGGGTAATATATGAATGTACAAATTGTCTGAGCAAAACCAAAAAAGGGATTGCAATTATCAATGCAAATGCATACGGTAGATATCCTGAAAAACTTGCCATAATTTTAGACTGCAAAATTACTAATTATTTTCCGTGTTCTAAAGAGTTTTTAAACATATCCACTTTAGAATTCTGTATATAGACCATAGACAGTATAATTAAAAGGTAAAAGCCTATCATCATCCTGTTGACCAAAGACGGAAAAATTAAAAATCTTAAAAAAACAGAAGCATAAATAATCACAAAAAACAAACACTGAATCTGATTTTTTCTATTTCGGAGAGAAAAATTATGAGCTAGAATAATAACAATGAAGATCAGCAAAAGCGGAAAATAAGAAGAATTGAACTCCAGCATTATATTCCTTTTAATAAACTGAAAATAGTCGGAGAAATAAAACTGATCCGGTTGTGAGATAGGATAAATCTGAACTTTTGTAAATTGATTCATGAACAACACGGACCACGAGACCTGATTAAAAAACTGAATCAGGAAAAAAGATGCAAACAGGTATCCATACGATAGAAATAATGTCTTCTTTCCGATTTGAAATCTATCACTATAAAAGTACATAAGAATATACAGAAATGAATAAAAGATAAAATACTCAGGTCTGGTTAAGATGCATAATACCGCGAAGATCGTTGCCGAAAAAAAAATCCTCTTTATTAATAGTGTATAAAAGCTTGCCAGCAATAACAGACATGATAATGAATCGGGAGAGGCATGTCTGCTCGATTCTAAAAGTGGTTTGAATAGTGAAATCAAAACCGTGATGATGAGAGCAAGGGTATGATTTTTTAGGATTTTTAATAAAAAACAAAATATTAAAATAAGAATCAGTGCATAGGAAATGACTGAAATCAGAAATGTCGCGGCAGACGCATCCAATCCAAGTTTGAAAAATAACCAATTCATAAAGTTATAGAATGGTTTTACAGCAAAAAGCGGCAATTCCTCTTCATATGCTTTAGGATTTTCAGATAGGATCTTATAGTAGGTGCTCTCCCCTTTTGCCACCTCTTCTACCATTGGATCCACTGGCCCTAATCCTGCAAAATCAGGATTCTTTTCCTTCAATTCGGAATAGACCTTATGATGAATCTCTTCAATCTTCATATCGGGATATTCTGTTTTGTAGATCAATCCCATATACGCTTCCATATCTGTATTGTAATACTGGTGGGTATACAAATAGTACGACATGATGCATACATAGATTGAAAATATAAAAACAAAAATGTTTTCCCTTTTTTTCATATTACTTTTTTAAGGTTATGTCTGGACATATATTTCCTTTCCACAGAAACAGCTCCTTTAATTATAAAAAACTCTTCCCAGTCAAAAAAAAGTAGCCTAATTTTTTCAACAGATTTTCCTTCGAATTTTCAATCACCCCATAAGGTTTAAGCTCCGGCCGAAAACCTCTGAAAAACTCTTCAATATTAGGAAGTTCACTGCCTTCAAAATCAAAGATACAGGTTTCAATTGTTTCTTGTATTACCTTATCGATCAGTATGGATGCTCCTGATAATTTCACATAGTTTTTATCGTTAAAAGTTCCCAAAAGAGCTACTGTATTGCAGTCAGAATAGGTAGCAACAGCATTGATGATTTCGTTATTATAATAAAATGCTGAAAATCTCAGACGATTTAATTCATAAAAACGCTCATAAATTCTGATAAACTCAGGTAAATCCTCATCTTTAGTTGCTCCTATAACATGAGTTTTTATAAATGTACTAATGTCACCGTAAGTAACTGCTCTGATATCCACTTTGTCTAAAGAATCTTCATCAAGCCGTAATTTTCTTTTTCTTTTAGGAGAATATCTCGCAAATACATTGTCGTAAATATCAGGATAAATCAAAAAATTCTTCTTGGTTCTGATTTCTCTTTGAAACCTGTTGGAATCATTAAATTGATATAGACTGATCAAATAATTCTTTTCCAGATAATCTAAAAAAATCTCATTGAGTTCCACATGATCTTGCTCAGAAAAAACGCCCAGCTGCTGGCAGAGTTTCGGATTATGGACTATTTTGACGCCATATTTTCTGATGAAAGGAACCGGCATTACCGCTTCGTAATCTTTATATACCAGAACTTCCCATTGTTTCTTCGAAGTAATATCTAAAAAATGTCGGGTTGCCGTATATTTTCTCTGTTCAGAACGATCCAAACATTGAGTATATTTTACAAAATCAATTTCATGGTATTTCAATCTTCTAATCATAATAATCCGGCGTCCGAGAAACTAAAGTATGAATTTTGTGTAACAATAATGTGATCTAAAAGCTGAATACTTAATATTTTTCCTGCTTCCTTAATTTTTTGAGTAATGTTGATGTCTTCCTTACTTGGTTTTAAGCTTCCGGAAGGATGATTGTGGGCAATAATAACGCCTGTTGAAAAATGGTCGAAAGCTGTTTTAAATAAGATTCTTACATCCACAATTGCCTGGCTTATTCCACCCTGAGTCAGTTGTGAAATATGGATTACCTTATTGTTGTTATTTAGAAAAATAGCCCAAAATTCTTCAGTTCTCAAATCAGACAACTGGTTTTTAAGAATAGAATACGCGTCATGACTATTGCCGATAACTGATTTTTCCGGGATCTCCTGCCCTGCTCTTCTCCTTCCGATTTCCAACGCTGCGGCAATTGAAATAGCCTTTACTTCACCAATTCCTTTAAATTTCATCAAATCTTTAACAGAAAGAAGGCTCAGCTGATGCCAGCTGTTGTCTACAGAATTGAGAATTTTTCTCGCCAGTTCTATAGCACTCTCTTCTTTATTCCCACTTCCCATAATAATAGCCAGCAGTTCTGAATCGGAAAGTGAGTTCTTGCCTTTCTGCAAAAACTTTTCTCTTGGTCTGTCATCTTCCGCTAGAAACTTTATAGGCATGGAAATAAATTATAGGTTATAAATGATGAATTAGTAAAATGCATATAAAATCATAGGCTGCTTTGATTGATCTATATACTTTGACGTTTGATTGAATGCATTCAAAGAAAGCATGGGGCAACCTAAGCTTAAACATGCAGGATTTTGAGACTCCGTATCGGGAATACATCCAAAAGAATGGAGAACGATCGCTCTCTGCATTGCATTGCTGTTGGTTTCATCAAGCCCTTTTAAACGGTACGCTTTTCCGAATTTACCAACATAACTTCCTCCAATGGCATATTTCCCAAGAGAAGACTGGTAAGAACCTTCTATATTACTAAACTGTAATGCATCAGAACGGGGAACTACAGAACCAGAACCATGAGATACAACAGCTTTCTGTAGTACTTTATCATTCTTCAAATCATAGATGAAATATCTGTATTTTCCGGAAGGAATTTTAAAATTGATAAAAACAGCCAGTTCCTGATTGTAGTCTTTTCCTTTGATATAGTTTTTAATTTCCGAAATCCTGGATTGAGGCACTCCAAAGGTATTCAACTGCTGTGATTCAGCTTTTGAGCAGGAAATAAGAATTATAAAAAGGAAAATAAAGTGTTTCATCATCTGGTTGTATGTGCTACTCTATGATCATTCCGTCTTTCATGATAAGCTTTCGGTCTGTAATTTCTGCAAGGTTCGGATTGTGCGTTACAATTACAAATGTTTGATTGTATTTATCTCTCAGGTCGAAAAACAACCTGTGAAGATCATCCGCATTCTTAGAATCCAGGTTACCTGTTGGCTCATCCGCAAAGATAATTTTTGGTGAATTGATTAAAGCTCTTGCTACAGCAACTCTTTGTGCTTCACCACCTGAAAGCTGATTAGGCTTATGATTCAATCTTTGTTCTATCTTTAAATCTTCAAATAAAGCATGTGCTTTTTCCATCGCTTCTCTTTCGTTAGCTCCGGCAATTCTTGTAGGAAGCAAAACATTTTCCAATGCCGTAAATTCAGGAAGAAGCTGGTGAAACTGAAATACAAAACCGATATTCTGATTTCTGAATTTAGAAAGCTGCTTATCATTCATATTAATAAATGATTCTCCTGCAATGGCAATTTCTGTATCATATTTATTGGATTGCGTCGGATGATCCAGAGTTCCTAAAATCTGCAGTAAAGTAGATTTACCTGCCCCGGATTCTCCTACAATAGAAACAACTTCGCCCATTTTGATATGAATATCAACACCTTTCAGTACTTCTAAATTCCCATAAGACTTATGGATATTTCTTGCTTTAATCATGATTCAAAAATAGTAACATATTGTTGATTTTACAACAAATTGTGAGAACATTATTGGCACAAAAACAAAAAACCTCCCAAATTGGGAGGTTTGCTTATTATTCAATTCAGAAAATTACAGTAACAACGTTAATGGACTTTCTAAATATGTTCTTAATGTTTGTAAGAATTGAGCACCTGTAGCACCGTCTACCACTCTGTGATCACACGCCAATGAAAGTTTCATGGTGTTTCCAACTACGATCTGACCGTCTTTAACGATTGGCTTCTCGATAATTGCTCCTACTGAAAGGATAGCAGAGTTTGGCTGGTTGATGATACTTGTAAATGTTTCAATACCGAACATTCCAAGGTTAGAAATAGAGAATGTAGATCCTTCCATTTCGTTTGCCTTAAGACCTTTGCTCTTAGCTCTTGAAGCCATATCTTTTACAGATGCAGAGATCTGAGTATAGGTCATCTGATCTGTATTCTTCAATACAGGAACTACTAATCCGTCAGGAATTGCTACCGCTACACCAACATTGATATTCCCTCTGTGGATGATCTTATCACCTGCCCAGCTTGAATTTACCTGAGGGTGTTTTCTTAAAGCAATTGCGGTTGCCTTAATGATCATATCGTTGAAAGAAATTTTTGTATCCGGTAAAGAATTGATTTCTTTTCTTGCCTCAATCGCCTTATCCATGTTGATTTCAACCATCAGATAATAGTGAGGGGCAGAGAATTTACTTTCAGCAAGACGTTTTGCAATTATATTTCTTACCTGTGAGTTTGGAGTCTCTGTATCTTCTCCCTGAACAAAGTTTACCGCAACCTGAGCAGCAGCACTTGCAGCCGGAGCTGAAGCAGCCGGTTTTGCAGATGGCTGATAATTCTCAATATCTTTTTTCACGATTCTTCCGTTTTCTCCGGAACCTTGAACGCTATTGATATCAACTCCTTTATCCTGAGCCATTTTTTTAGCTAATGGAGAAATTGCTACTCTATCAGAAGATGAAGAGTTGGTAGCCGGAGCAGCCTTTTCTTCAGTTTTAGCTTCAACTTTTTGTTCAGCCGGTTTCTCTGATGCCGGAGCAGCAGATTTTGCAGCACCCACAGCAGAAACATCTGTTCCTTCAGGGCCAATGATTGCTAATACTGAATCAACAGGAGCAGCACCTCCCTCTTCAACACCTTGCTTCAATAATACTCCATTGAATTCAGATTCAAAATCCTGAACTGCTTTATCTGTTTCGATTTCAGCAAGAAGATCTCCTTCTTTTACTGTATCGCCTACATTTTTATGCCATTTCGCCACTTTACCTTCTGTCATTGTATCAGAAAGTCTTGGCATCGTAATAACTTCTACTCCTGCAGGAACTTCTGCACCCACAGTTTCAGCAGCCGGAGTTTCTGTTTTAGGTTGTTCTTCAGATTTTTTCTCTTCAGAAGCCGCAGCCGGAGCAGCTGCCCCACCTGTCAATCCTGAAATATCTTCCCCTTCATTACCGATAATTGCCAAAACAGAGTCTACAGCAGCAGCACTTCCTTCTTCTACACCAATGTATAAAAGAGTTCCTTCTACTTCAGATTCGAAATCCTGAACTGCTTTATCAGTTTCAATTTCAGCTAAAATATCTCCTTCTTTTACTTTATCTCCTACTTTTTTATGCCATTTCGCCACTTTCCCTTCCGTCATAGTGTCCGAAAGGCGGGGCATCGTGATAACTTCTGCCATAATTTATTTTAATTTGAAAATTTAGCAATTTGAAAATCTGAAAATTAAAAAAGGATATACTATCACATTCTCAAATTTTCAAATTGTCAAATTAACTCATTATCTTTTAGTTTTCTAATTTGTCTAAGAATGGATAATCTTCCTGAGCATACACATATTCATAGATTTTTTCTGCTTCAGGATAAGGAGAGTTTTCCATGAATTCGATACACTCGTCAACGAAATCTCTTGATTTGTTATCCATAACTTCCAATTCAGCTTCTGTAGCCCATCCATTCTCCAAAATTCTGTGTTTTACCAATTCAATTGGGTCATCATTTTTGTGAACAGCTACTTCTTCTTTAGATCTGTATGGCTCAGCATCAGACATAGAGTGTCCTCTGTAACGGTAAGTTCTTGCTTCGATGAATGTTGGTCCGTCTCCTCTTCTTGCTCTTTCAATTGCTTCATAAGCAGCTTCTGCTACTTTTTCAGGATCCATTGCATCTACAGCTAGACAAGGCATTTCATATCCTAGTCCTAATTTATAGATATCTTCGTGGTTGGCTGTTCTTTTTACTGAAGTTCCCATCGCATATTGGTTGTTTTCAACAACAAATACTACAGGAAGTTTCCAGTTCATCGCCATGTTGAAAGTTTCATGTAAAGAACCTTGTCTTGCAGCTCCATCTCCGAAGAAACAGATGTTTACAGCTTTTCTATCGAAATATTTATCTGCGAAAGCAATACCTGCTCCCAAAGGAATCTGTCCTCCTACGATACCATGCCCTCCATAGAAACGGTGTTCTTTACTGAAAATGTGCATAGATCCACCCATACCTCCGGATGTTCCGGTAGCTTTACCACAAAGTTCAGCCATGATTCTCTTAGGATCTACTCCCATCGCCATTGGATGGATGTGGCATCTGTAAGCAGTAATCATACTGTCTTTGGTAAGGTCCATTGCATGTGTGAATCCGGCAGGAATAGCTTCCTGACCGTTATACAAATGTAAAAATCCTCTGATCTTTTGTTTTAGATAAAGAGAACGGCATTTGTCTTCAAACCTTCTCCACATTGTCATATCTTCATACCACTTCAGGTATACCTCTTTAGAAAATTCTTTCATGTGTTAGCTCTTGCTTTTTTATTATGAAATAGTTGAGCAAAATTATGAAAAAAACTTTGTTTTTATTGTATGCATAAGTAACTTTTCGTTTTTTCTGTGAAATCTACTTGCAGGCCAAGGTGATTATTCTTAATTTTCGAACCATAAGAGCACTCATATATCAACAGCTTATCTGTTATTTTATACGTTCAATATATAAGGAATCATCCTGTTTGTATGGCTTCTCTGAATAATGAATAAGACAGGAATCTCAAAAATATATCACATTTTATTCCTGTTCTTATTTTACCTTTAATTATTGTTAACATGCTTTTTGGTTATTTTACCAGCTGCTTTTGAGGAGAAAATTCTGTAAGTTTCAACGTTCTGTCTTCAATATTATTAACAAAATTACCATGCAGTTTTGCGGTTTGGGCTTTAATATCTTTCCATTCCTGATCTGACATAAATCCTTCCCATGCTTTTTTCATAGAAACCTCATTCTTCCATTCAAGCAAATAGACAAACTCTGCTTTATCCTTATACTCTGACTCCCAAATGGATACAATGGTAAAACCATACTTTTTCATAATTTTCAGGGCGTGGTCTCTGAAACGATCCAGGAAAACCTGCCTGTTTTCTTTGGGAATTTCATAAATCCTTAATTGGTGGATTGGAGGTTTCCCGGAAGAAGAGTCTTTTGAAGAAATCGTTTGTCCGAGAGTAATACCAGAAAGAATAATCAAGAATATGATAAATAGTTTTTTCATTGTAGTATTGGAATTTATGAGTAAAGCTTCTGTATTTAAAATTAAAAATATTAGTATACAAAACAATACAATTCTTCCAAAATCATCTTCTTATGTCATAAGAACGTACTAACATCAATCCCTCAGCCTCATTTGTTTTTTGGGGTTATAATCTTATATTTGACTTTTAAACTTGAATATGGAAGAAAAACAGTCTTCATTGTTGCACAAAATTTCAAAAATTATTTCTGATTTTTTTAATCCTTTGGTTTCTCTCATTATCTTTTTTATATACATGAGTGTCAGAGAATACACCCTTAAAGAGTCTCTTCTTTATTTTCTTCCCGTATTATTAATGGTTGTTGTTCCTGTTGTCATATGGCTGATATGGAATGTAAAAACGGGAAGGTACACCAATATGGATGTCTCCAACCGTGTTCAGAGAAAGACATTATATATATTTATTGCCGCTTGTGTCATTATTTATCTTGCTTTTAATTATATAAAAAATGGGTATGTTGACCTGGTCATGTTATTTATATTAATTCTGCTTTTTGCTCTTCAGATCAGTAATCTATTTATTAAAAGCTCCATGCACACTGCCTTTAATTTATTTGTAGCAGCATTATTTTTCACACTCGACTGGAGAATGGGAATCCTATGGTTCGGAATTGCCGTTCTGGTCGGAATTACAAGAATTATTTTAAAAAGACACACCGTAAAAGAAGTATTTATGGGCGCTGGAATAGCTTTTATGGTATCTTTTATCTATCTTTATTGCAATATTCAATTTCAACATTAAGAAATTCTATGAAAATCAATCATCTTACTGCCGCAGAGGAAAATTTTATGAAGCTGTTTTGGAAAATGGAATCGTTCTATTTGAAGGACATTATGGAGCAGCACCCGGAACCAAAACCACACCAGAACACGGTTTCCACTTATTTGAAAATATTGGTAGAGAAGGGTTACCTGTCTACTGTAAAAGAAGGAAGAATCTTTAAGTATACCGTAATTGTTCCTTTTGAAGACTATAAAAAGTTTTTATTAAAAGAACTTTCACATCATTTTTTTAATGATTCCGGAAAAGAAATCCTGGAGTTTTTATTCAGTGAAAAGTTATTATCACAGGATGATTTAAAGGGATATTTTGATCTGAAGATTGAAATTAAGCCAGCAAAACCGGCCAAGTCCGAAGAACCAAAATTCGAATACGCTGAAGAAATCCTTAATCCGAAAAAAGAAAAGGAGAAGAAAGGAAAAACTAAGGAGAAGGAGAAGGAAAAAGAAAAGGACAAGAAGAAAAAGAAGAAAAAAGAATAAATCAAAGAAACACCAAATCATGAAAACAAAATTTCGGGAAACCTTAAGCCGGACAAATGAAATCATTTTCCGTTACCCGATCGTACTTGTCATGGCTTTACTAGCTGCAGTCTCGGCCATTTGTATGATTGAAAGCAGCAATGAATCGGAATTATTTATTGTTTATTCAAAATTCACCATTTGTACATGCCTGGGAATTTCTTTGATGTTTGCTTTAAAAATGCTTTCTCAAAGAATCGGAAGAGAGCTGTTGTTGCAACTTTTGGGGATCGCTTTTCTTGTGGGCTTCTATTATATTCTACCGGATAAAAAAAACAATTTCACAGAAGTTTACGGGTACATCATTGTTATTACCGCAATCCTTAGCCACCTGCTGGTTTCGTTTATTCCATTTTTGGATAAAAATAAAGAACCCGGATTTTGGCAATACAACAAAAACCTGTTTGTCAATATTTTTCTTACGGCCGTCTTTACAGGCGTTCTTACAGGAGGAGTTGAACTAGCTATTTTAGCCGTTGATAAACTTTTCGATTTCAATTTTAAAGACAAACTGTACACAGATACCTTTTTTGTTCTTGCCATTTTTGGAAGCTCCTTTATCTTTCTTTTATTTAATGAAAAAGGATTGAGTACTCTTGAAAAAGACGGAACCTACCCCGTTGTTTTAAAGTTCTTCACACAGTTTATTTTAATTCCGCTTTTGTTAATTTATGCTGTTATTCTTTACTTCTACTCTTTTAAAATTTTGATTAACTGGCAACTTCCGAGAGGTTGGGTTTCGTATCTTATTTTAGCATATAGTGTTGTCGGAATATTAGCGCTCTTGCTTGTTCATCCTTTAAAAGAACAAAATACAAAATCATGGGTTAAAATATTCTCTAAAGCATTTTATTATACGATCATACCTTTGGTAGTCCTTCTCTTCATCGCAATTTTTACCAGAATTTTAGAATATGGATATACGGAGCCTAGGTATTTTGTTTTGCTTTTGGCAATATGGTTACTCAGTATTGTTACTTATTTTATTCTCAATAAAAAAGCATCCATAAAATTTATCCCGATCAGCTTATTTACTTTTGGAATTTTTGCACTGATCTTTCCTTATCTAAATGCATTCAGTGTTGCCAAAAGAAGTCAGAAAACTGAACTTTTGAAGATTCTGAGTGAACAACAAACGTTGGATAAAGGCTCCATAAACTTTCAAAAGAAAATTACAGATACCATCAGCAATGAAATAGCTGATAAATTTGAATTTTTGGCAACAAGAAAACAGGAAAACTTTTTATATGATTTACTCAATAAAGAGGATCGCGCTGACCTGGCAAAAAATATAAATGAAGGAGATTTCTATCTGACGCGATATACTATCCAGAAGAAATTTGTCAACCTTAATAAAACTTCAAAAGATAATACAACTGAAATAGACAGGCTTGTTATTCTTTCCGAACAGCAGGCAATAGAAATTGGCGACTACCGGTACCTGATTTCCTTTCCCCGTTATAATAACCAGGAGGCGCAAAACTTACAGGAAGATCAGTTTAAATTAACCGACGAGTTGGATCAGAAATCATCTTTAAAATTAAATTTAAATTCAAAGGATGAAGTAGATTTCGGGCCTCAGATTATGGCATTGTTTAAAGAAAATCAAGGAAAAACAGGAACAGTAAAAGTTCCGCATATTGAAATGACTGCCAATCTTGGAAAATATCGTATTAAACTTATTTTCAAACAGATTACAAAAGAGAAAGACTCTTATAATAATAAAGATTACATTTATTTCGAAGATGCTTATCTCCTGATTAAATAAAATAACAAGAGGCTGTTTCATTAAGAAACAGCCTCTTGTTATATATACAAACTTTGTATTTTTTATTTTTTAGCGTTGGGTTCCCGTACTCCAAACCGGATTAAGATTTCTACCATAAATTACCAGATTCCCGTCATTCTGTACCATAAGTTTTTCGGCTCCTTTTCCGAAAGTATTTGAACTCCAGATTGATTTATTGTATCTGTCATAAATAACGAGATTTCCATCATTCTGAAATTCTGCTCTGTCTCCTCTCCTTTCTGTTCCTGCGCCCCATATTGCATTTCCGTTACGATTTGAAAGAACCAGGTTTCCGTCATTTTGGAAAATCAGGTAATAGTTACCATTAGAAGAATAAAGTTTTTCGCCCCCACGGAGCTTATATCCTTTATTTACATAATCTCTTCTAAAACCATAATCGTTGCGGGAATTATTATTGATGGGTTTACCTCCGCTTTTAGAGGCCCATAAAGGATTTGATCCATTGTAGATAACCAAATTTCCATCATCCTGAACAGTTAATCTGTCTGCTCCTTTACCATACGTATTAGAAGTAAACGCTACTCCATTTGCAGGTGTGTATACTACCAAATTTCCATCTTCCTGAAATACAGCTTTCACCCCTCTGTCTGTTGTTTTCGTATCCCAGACCGGAGAACCATCTCTTGTATACAATACCAGATTTCCGTCGTTTTGAAACATCAGATAATATCCGTTATCTGTTCCCCAATACTTTCTATTTTGTTGCAGCGTCTGGCCGTTATAAATATTTTGCGCATTCAATAAGAATCCACTAAACACCATTACTAATGATAATAAATGTCTTTTCATTACTATTATTTTTTTGATGAATTAAAAATTCTAAAATTATGCCAAAAAATTATAAACCTACCATCACAATTACTAATCAAGTGATTCACTGAAAATTAAATTTTGATCAAAAATAGTAATCTCAATAATACTATTCGTTTTAAAATTTACTATTTCAGATGCAGATACTATATTTGTAAAAAAAAATGCATAAAAAAAGCGGCTTAAAAAGCCGCTTCATATTTTTACCAACGATTTCCGCCTCCACTACGGTTGTTGTTACCACCACCATAGCCTCCGCCTCTGTTGTTGTTGTTACCATAACCACCACCACTTCTGTTGTTATCGAAGCTTCTTCTTGGCTTCTCTTCTCTTGGCTTAGCTTCTGATACGTTCAGTGTTTTTCCGTTGAATTCTTTTTGATTAAGAGCTTCAATAGCCTGCTTCCCTTCTTCATCACCCATTTCTACGAAACCGAAACCTCTGGAACGACCAGTTTCTCTGTCTGTAACGATTTTGGCAGATGATACATCTCCAAATTCTGCGAATAGATCGTGCAACTCATACTCTTTAGTTGCGTAATTGATGTTTGAAACAAAAATGTTCATTTTAAAATAAATTAAAAAATTAATAAAAATTTGGTATATAAAAGAAAAGCAACATAAATTAATGAACAAATATTGATTCCAAATATAAACGTATGCAAGATACAATTAATAATTTCAAATCAAAGCTTTTTTTAAACATTTCTCACATTATGTTGAATCGAAAAAAGCTATTTAATCGAAAAAAAGCAAATATTTATTGTTTTTCAATAAATAATTATTGATATTTGCATCAAATTAAAATATAATTAATATGAAAACAACAAAAATTATTTCCGTACTCAACGTTATAGCCTGGATTATATTTATCGGCTCATGTGTAAAAGCTGGCGCACTTGCCTTTTCATTTATCGTAACCATCGTAAACCCTGATGGAGCAAAGAATCTTTACGAAGGACTTAATCTCTATGAACTGTATCAATATAATATCAATTCATATAAACTGATGATGTCAAGTACTATATTTTTAGCGGGATACAAAGCTTATCTGGCGTTTCTTGTTGTTCAGATCTTTCAGAAGATTAATCTGGCAGCTCCTTTCAGTGAAACGGTAATGCGACTCATTACAAAAATCAGCTATTCTGCATTAGCTATCGGCATCCTTTCTTTACTAGCAATGTCTTACAGCGAAGATTTTATTAAAAAAGGAATTCAGCTAAGCAACATCAATGATTTTATAGGATTTGGAAGTGAATATTTGTTTTTTGGAGGAATCATTTTTATCATTGCACAAGTATTTAAAAGAGGAATAGAAATACAATCTGAAAACGATTTAACAATATAGATTATGCCGATTATAGTAAATTTAGATGTGATAATGGCCAAAAGAAAAATGTCATTGAATGAGCTGTCAGAAAAAGTAGATCTTACACTATCTAATCTTTCTATTTTAAAAACCGGCAAAGCAAAGGCAGTGCGCTTTAGCACCCTGGAAGCTATATGTAAAGCTTTGGATTGCCAACCCGGCGAAATTTTAGAATATAAAGAATAATATTTATCATTAAAAAATCTGGATCTTTGTGATTCAGATTTTTAATTTTTAATAACCATCTCATTTAAATTGAAATGAAACTTCATACCACCAATTATACAAATACTCTTATTCAGGTTGCAGAAGATTGTCCCGTTTCTCAATCACAGATTCCTCCTGAAAAGAAAGAAAAGACATTAGCTCTTCTTCAATATGAAAAAATCGTTAAAAATCCTTATCAATACTCTTCTGACGATATTATCTTTGAATGTTATGCTATAAAAAACGACATATCGGAAGGTGATAAAAAGGAAGAAAGAGAAAAGTTTTTTTCCAAGGGCCAGGCGTGCCTTCGCTCTTCACCTCTTGCCAAGAGATACGGATTCGGATTCCATCATAACTTGGAAGGAAAAGTGGCTTTATTACCGGTAGAAAGTGAAGAATATCAAAAACTGCTCAATGACCTGTCTGTTGAAAAAACAAAAGCCATGCGTTCCAAAAGAAAATGATTGAGAAAATGAATAATTCTCTTTTGATCAATAAATACTATTCTTTTGATAACATCAGCTTTTAACCTTAAATTTGTACTACAAATTATTAAAAAATGAACTACCATACCAGAAAATGGGTAAAACCAGAAGATTTAAATCCCAATCATTCTCTTTTTGGAGGAAGATTGCTTCAATGGATCGATGAAGAAGCAGCGTTGTATGCAATCATCCAATTAGAAAACACAAAAGTAGTTACCAAATTCATCTCCGAAATCAATTTCGTAAGTTCTGCCAAACAAGGTGATATTATAGAAATCGGAATTGAGGCGACCCATTTCGGTTCCTCTTCCGTTACGTTAAAGTGTGATGTCAGAAACAAAATGACCCATCAGACCATTATTACCGTTGATAAAATTGTGATGGTTAATCTTGATAATGAAGGAAACCCTTCTCCTCATGGTAAAACCCAGATCGAATTTGTAAAAGATAGGTTAAACGGCAGCCTATGAAAATTTTCATAAAAAATATGGTCTGCAACCGATGTATTGCAGCTGTTGAAAATATTTTCAATACCACAGGTGTGCAGACCGACTCAATTATATTAGGAGAAGTAGAAACGAAATCTGAAATCCCTGCCGAAAAGATTCAGATCATTGAAAAACAACTGCTCGAAAACGGCTTTGAAAGAATTATGGATTCTGCGCACCAATTGATTGAGAAAATAAAAAACCTGATCATTGTAAAAGTCAGTGAACTGGATATTGATGAAGATTTTTTGCTTTCTGAATTTTTAAGCTCAAAGCTTCATAAAGATTACAGTTCTCTTTCAAAAACCTTTTCACAAAACGAAAACATTACGTTAGAACAATTCTTTATCCTGCAAAAAATTGAAAAAGTAAAAGAACTTCTTTTATATAATGAGTTCAACTTAACGGAAATTGCTGGAAAGCTTGGTTATAAAAGTGTTCAGCACTTATCTACCCAATTTCGTAATGTGACCGGATTTACCCCAACAGAATTTAAAAAACTCAAAGATCATCACAGAAAACCGCTAGACAGTCTATAGTTATCTGAAAGGTGTGAGAGTCGGAGAGTTAGTTGTACATTATAATCAACTCTCCCACTCTAATACTCTAATACACTCCCACCCTTAACCTTATCAATCTAAATTTTATAACTATTATCCTTAAATTTATAACAACCTTAGAAGTTCATTTTGGAACTTTGTAGTATAAATTTAAGAATCATGGTACAACAGTATAAAATACTCGGAATGACCTGCTCAGGCTGTCAGAAAAAGATTTCCAATCAACTGAACAGTCTTCAGGGTGTAGAAGCCGATGTCAATCTGGAAAACAATACTGCAACGATCACTTCCGATCAGAAAGTAGAACTTTCAACACTTAATAATGCTTTAGCAGAAATAGGAAAATACAGACTTGAAGATCCGAATACTCCTGAAAAATCTTTTATAAAGCCTCAGGATCGCGTATCTCCGTCATCCGTATATTATTGTCCTATGGAATGTGAGGGTGATAAAGTATACTTCAAACAGGGAGAAAGATGCCCGGTGTGCAATATGTATCTGGTTCCCATTGAAGAAAAACTGGCGAAAGATCCTCATTATAAACCAACCTACTCTTCTACTCATCTTCCTGAGAATTTTAAAGATAATATTGGAAAACATTATTGTCCGATGTTTTGTGAAGGTGATAAGGTCTATGAAGAAAAAGGCGATTGCCCGGTTTGTCATATGCATCTGGAGGAAATCACTCAAGATCTTGTCAACAATGCAGATACAACTCATCAACATTCACATTCACACCATCATGACCATAGCCATCATCATGAAGCTCCCAAAGTTACTGATGAAATGGCCGGTAAGTATTACTGCCCAATGTATTGTGAGGGAGACAAAACTTATGATTCAAATGTAGGCTGTCCGGTTTGCGGGATGGATCTTGTTAAATATCCTGAAAAGAAAACAGCCAAATACACCTGCCCGATGCATCCTGAAATCATTCGCGATGAACCTGGAGACTGTCCTATTTGTGGAATGGATTTAGTAAGAATGCCTGACAGCGGTGATGATGATGAAGATGAAACCTATAATATATTAAAAAGGAAATTTATTATTTCCCTCGCATTTACCGTTCCGGTTTTTATCCTTTCCATGGGTGGAATGTTTATCAATTTTCCTTTTTCTCATCAGGTTCAGGGATTTATCGAGCTTGCTTTAACACTTCCGGTGATGTTTTACTCCGGTTGGTTCTTATTAAAAAGAGGCTGGGTTTCTTTTAAAACATGGAACCTCAATATGTTCAGTCTCATTGCTCTTGGTGTAGCTGCAGCATTTATTTTCAGTATTGTAGCGTTGGCTTTCCCGGACATTATTCCTCATGAAATCCGGGGACATAATCATGAAATCCCATTATACTTCGAAGCAGTCTGTGTGATTCTGACACTTGTTATCCTGGGACAATTGATGGAAGCTGCAGCCCATAAAAAGACAGGCAATGCCATCAAGGAATTAATGAATCTTTCACCTGACGAAGCCAATCTTATGATAAATGGTGAAGAAAAGAAAGTATTGCTTTCTCAGGTTAAAATCGGAGATCTTCTAAAAGTAAAACCGGGTGAGAAAATTCCGGTGGACGGGAAAATAACTGAAGGAAATTCAATAGTAGACGAAAGTATGATTACCGGAGAGCCTGTTCCTGTTGAAAAAAGTGTAGATGATAAAGTTTCTTCAGGAACGATCAACGGCAATCAGGTATTTATTATGAAGGCTGAAAAGGTAGGTGATGAAACCTTGCTTTCACAGATCATCAAAATGGTAAATGAAGCCAGCCGAAGCAAAGCTCCTATTCAGAAATTAACGGATAAAGTCTCAAAAGTTTTTGTCCCTGTCGTTATTCTTATCGCAGCACTGACTTTCGTTTTATGGCAATTTTTTGGCCCGGAAGGAAAAAGAAGTTTATTTGCTTTTGTAAATGCTGTTGCTGTTTTAATCGTCGCTTGTCCTTGTGCTTTAGGACTTGCTACTCCGATGTCTTTAATGGTAGGAATCGGAAAAGGTGCTAAAAACGGTATTCTGATCAAAAACGCAGAAGCTCTTGAACAAATGAACAAAGTCAATGTTTTAATTACCGATAAAACAGGAACCTTAACGGAAGGCAAGCCGTCTGTAGAATACATTGAAACAGTGAACAGTGAAGATAAAAATCAAATCTTAAAACTAGCCTACTCTTTAAATCAAAACTCAGAGCACCCTCTATCCAATGCCGTAATCAAAAGAGCGAAAGAAGAAAATATTACTTCTGAAAAAGTAGATCAGTTTGAAAATATTTCAGGAAAGGGAGTTAAAGGAAATATTAATGGAAAAACAGCTTACCTGGGGAATGAAAGCCTGCTAACCTCCCATCAGATTCAAATCCCTGAAGACTTAAAGCAGAAAGCCATAGAAGTACAATCAAAGGCACATACCATTTCTTATATTGCACAGGATCAGCAGGTATTAGGATTCATCAGCTTTACAGATAAAATTAAGGAAAGTTCTAAAAAAGCGGTTACACAACTGATGAGTGAAGGAATTGATGTTATGATGATGACCGGTGACAATGAACATACAGCAAAAGCTGTTGCAGATGAGCTGGGAATAAAACATTTTAAAGCAAATTGTCTTCCTGAAGATAAATTGAATGAAGTAAAAAAACTTCAGCAGCAAGGTAAAATCGTGGCCATGACCGGAGACGGCATCAACGACTCCCCTGCATTGGCTCAATCGAATGTAGGAATCGCTATGGGAACCGGGACCGATGTCGCCATTGAAAGCGCAGAAATCACATTACTGAAAGGAGATATTTTAGGTGTTGCAAAAGCGAAATTATTAAGTGAGAAGCTTCTTAAAAATATTAAAGAGAATTTATTCTTCGCTTTTATTTACAATGTTTTGGGAGTTCCTGTTGCGGCAGGATTATTGTATCCATTCTTTGGAATTCTATTATCCCCGATGATTGCTGCTGCGGCGATGAGCATCAGTTCTTTATCAGTAATTTTGAATTCATTACGATTAAATTCCGTTGATTTGGATATAAAATAATACGATGAAAAAAGAAAATCTTTACATTGGATGTTCAGGATTTTATAATAACGACTGGAAAGGGTCTTTATATCCTGAGAATGCCCCAAGTAAAGATTTTCTTTCTTTATATGCAAAGACTTTTAATACCGTTGAAATTAATTCAACATTTTATAGAAAACCTACCGCCAAAACACTTCTGAAATGGTATGATGAAACGCCTGACTCATTCAGATTCTTTATTAAAATTCCTAAATCCATTACCCACCAAAGCCGGCTTTTGGATTCAAAAGAAGAAATTACAAGCTTCTGCAATCATATTCAAACTCACCTCAGAGATAAGCTTTCCGGGTTTTTGTACCAGTTTCCGCCTTCTTTCAAAAATACTCAGGAAAATATAGACCGTATTAAGGAAAACCTTGATTTTAACTATATTAATGTGATTGAATTCCGGGATGAATCCTGGTGGAGGCAAGATATATTTGACCTTTTAAAAGATATCAATATTGTTTTTTCCGGGGTAAGCTTTCCAGGTAACCTTCCGGAAGAACCTGTTACTAATCATCCTGAAATATTTTACTACAGACTTCACGGCAAGCCTGTTCTTTATAAATCTTTATACAGTAAAGATTTTTTAAACGATCTCTCCGAAAAGATTAAGCACCATCCACAAAAAATTTTTATTTTCTTTAATAACACCTGGGGAACATCGGCAATCGAAAATGCGATCTATTTAAAAGAAATTTTAGAATAAGACTAATTTACTTTAAAACGTTCATCATTCATTTGTTAAATTAAAATAATTCCCCAAAACAGGAAGAATAAGGAAATATCAATAAATATAGAGAACAACTATCGTTTTACTATTTATAAATGTTAATGATTACCGAAAACAAAATCATATCATCACAATCAATAGATCAATAAAAAACCCCTTTAGAATAAAGTTCTTAAAATAATCTTAAAAAGGAAAAATTAAAGAAATATGGCATATAATTTGTTAACATTCAAATGTTATTTTTAACAATTTTTAACAATTAAATTCCATTATCTTTTATGAAAAAAAATTTTGCGGGAAAGGCAAAAAATAAGACTTTTCTCGGGATGTTTGCATTGATGAGTGCAACTTCAGTTTTATTGAACAGCTGTAATTTCAAGAATGAAGTGAATGAAAAAGTGAATTCACAAGAACATCCTACCGCAGAAATGGTCCCCAGAATAGATGATGAGAATGTAGATCCTGATAAAAGAGTGATCTACCTTACTTTTGATGACGGCCCGAATCAGGGAACAGAAAACCTCTTAAGAATATTAAACAAAAGGAATGTGTGTGCTACCGCCTTTCTGGTTGGAAAGCATACTTATGGAAGCAAAAGACAAAAAGATGACTTTCAACTCTTAAAACAAAGTCCTCTGGTTGAACTTGCGAACCATAGCTTTTCTCATGCTCATAATAAATACACGGATTTTTATAAAAATGCTGAAGCTGTAGTTCATGATTTTGATGTTGCGAAAGACAGTCTTAAGCTTTCTGATAAAATCGCCAGGACTCCCGGAAGAAATATCTGGAGGCTCAATAATATTAATGTGACCGACATCAAAAGCTCCACTGCCGCAGCAAATGGTCTGAAAAATGCCGGCTACAAGGTAATCGGATGGGATCTGGAATGGAGACCAACCCACAAAATGACTTTGAAAGGGAGCCATGAAGCGATGCTTAAAAAAGTAGACAGTATCTTCCTTAATGATCTGGAGAAAACTTCAAGACATCTTGTTTTCCTTACGCATGATCAATACCTTAGAGACACAGACTCTATCAATGAGCTGGATCTGTTTATTGAGAAACTACAGAAAAGCAACAAATTTGTGTTTAGAAAGATTTCTCAATATCCGAAAATCAATGAGGTGCTGAATTAATTTTATAAAAAGTAAAATCAGCTCACAGCTGGTAACTGTCAACTAATTTTCGGAAATTTGCATTTATGAGTAGTAAAGAAAATTATCAGAATATAAAAAATCAACTTCCAAATGATGTACAACTGGTTGCTGTTTCAAAAACGCATCCGGTTTCTGCAATACAGGAGGTTTATGATCTGGGACAAAGAGTTTTTGGAGAAAACAAGGTTCAGGAACTGATGGAGAAATCCCCTCTTCTGCCTAAAGATATTCAATGGCACCTTATTGGCCATTTGCAGACCAACAAAGTCAAGTATATCGCTTCTTTCATCGATACGATTCAAAGTGTAGATTCAGAAAAACTATTAGCTGAGATCAATAAAGAATCCGGAAAAAACGAAAGAATCATCAAGGTTTTGCTTCAGGTAAAAATAGCAGCTGAAGATACAAAGTTCGGGCTTGAAATTTCAGAAGCTAAAAATCTGTTTCAACAGTATATCGACGGCAATTTTCCCCATGTTGAAATTACAGGCCTGATGGGAATGGCAACTTTTACAGAAGATGAGCAACAGGTCAGAAAAGAATTTTTAACTTTAAAAAGCCTTTTTGATGAATTAAATCAACTAAAAACATTAAATACCTTATCAATGGGAATGAGTGATGATTTCCCGGTAGCGATTGAATGTGGTGCTAATTCTGTAAGAGTTGGATCGGCAATTTTCGGGAGGAGAGATTATTCAAAATAGTTTTTTTAGGTACGATTTTTGCTAATAATTGAAACAAAAAATTTAAATTTGCAACTATGCAAAAAATCCTTATAGTAGAAGACGAAAAAGCAATATCGGGAGTACTTCACAGTATTCTTTCTGATGAACTGACAGATTATGAATTTGTTATCGCCGAAGACGGCCTTGAAGGCTACAAACAGGTAGAAAAAGAAGATTTCGCTTTAGTGATTTCTGACATTAAAATGCCTAAACTTTCAGGAACTGAGCTTCTAAAGCAAAGTCTTGTATTAAAGCCTGAAACTACTTTTATCATGATCTCAGGTCACGCAGACATCGATTCTGCTGTTTCTTGTTTGAAGGATGGCGCATATGATTTTATTTCCAAGCCTATTGACATCAACAGACTGATCACCAGTGTAAAGAATGCTCTGGTAAAGGAAACGCTGAAAAAAGAAAACAAAAATCTTCAGACTGAAAATAAAACGCTAAAGAAAAAAGTAAACAAAAAATACCAGATGATCGGTACTTCTCCTGCGTTGCAGAAGATTCAGGATATGATCGAAAAGGTAGCTGTTTCTGATGCGAGAGTTTTAATTACAGGACCAAATGGTGCCGGAAAAGAATTGGTAGCCCACGCTATTCATAATCAAAGTGAACGTGCAAGAGGCCCGATGATTGAGGTAAACTGTGCTGCAATTCCATCTGAACTGATTGAATCTGAACTTTTCGGACACGTAAAAGGGTCTTTTACGGGTGCTATTAAAGACAAACAGGGAAAATTCGAGCAGGCTAACGGCGGTACTATCTTCCTTGATGAAATTGGTGATATGAGCCTTATCGCTCAGGCTAAAGTATTGAGAGCCCTTCAGGAAAGTAAAGTTTCTCCAGTAGGTAGTGATAAAGAAATAAAGGTTGACGTAAGAGTTATTGCGGCGACCAATAAGAATATGCAGAAGGAAATTGAGGAAGGAAAGTTCAGAGAAGATCTTTACCACAGACTTTCTGTAATTGAAATTTATGTTCCACCATTGGATGAAAGAAAAGAAGACATCAAATTGCTGGTTGAACATTTCTCAGGTATGATTGCTGATGAGCATGGTACTGCGGTGAAAAAGTTTGATGATAAAGCTATTGATGCTTTAAAAGTGCTTTCATGGACTGGAAATATCAGAGAACTAAGGAATGTTGTGGAGAGATTGATCATTCTTGGTGGAAACACTGTTTCTGAAAGTGACGTTGCAAGTTTTGTAAGGAAATAATAAAGCTATTATTTACAATATTATAAAAATTTGCAGTGATCACTGCAAATTTTTTTTTGCGTCAATTTGAATTATAAACTATATGAATCTTAAAATATTATGAACTTTTTAAACAAAAACTATACGAAAGAATGCCTGACGTTGGCTCTACCTGTGATGCTTACCCAGGTGGGGCAAGTTTCAGTCAATTTATTCGACAATATTATTGTCGGACAACTTTTAGGTGCTGATGCTCTGGCATCGGTATCATTAGGAAATGCGGTATTTTTCTCTATATTCGTTTTGGCATTGGGATTCTCATTTGCCATTCCGCCGCTGGTTTCGGAGGCTCATTCCAAACAGGACCATGCGACGATTAATTCCGTATTCACTCATGGGTTTGTGATCAATATGTCTGTGGGAATCATTCTGATGGTCGTTCTGTTATTGGGAATGCCACTACTCTATCATTCCGGACAGCCGGCAAAAATCATTCCGGATACCGTTGGTTTTTTAAGCATTATGGTGGTGAGTATGGTACCATTTATGGCCTTTCAGACGCTTCGTGAGGTTTCAGAAGGCCTTTCCTATACCATAGGTGTTACGAAGGCTACCATTATTGCCAATATCATTAATATT
Source organism: Chryseobacterium lactis (assembly GCF_003815875.1). NCBI lineage: Bacteria > Pseudomonadati > Bacteroidota > Flavobacteriia > Flavobacteriales > Weeksellaceae > Chryseobacterium > Chryseobacterium lactis. The sequence continues at coordinate 3,716,785 of NZ_CP033924.1, read as the reverse complement.
GTTTTAAATTATGTATTTATCAAAGGGCTTTGGGGAATTCCGCCAATGGGTGTTAAAGGATCGGCTTTAGCGACTTTAATTTCCAGAATTTTCATGGTTGTTTTCCTTTATTTTGTCTTGCTTAAAGAGGAAAGAACGAGACGTTATATCAAAGATTTCTCTTTAAAAATGCAGGATTTCTCTAAAAAAATGTTTGATAAAATGGTAAAACTGGGATTACCAACTGCTTTACAGATGTTCTTTGAAGTTACAGCATTTGCAGGTGCGGCATTTATCTGCGGACTTATTTCTGCTCATGATATTGCTTCACACCAGATTGCGTTAAGTATGGCTTCCTTTACTTTTAACTTATGTGTTGGCTTCAGTGTAGCCTCTACGGTAATGATCGGAAGAAAACTTGGGGAACAAAACTTTGTTGAACTAAGAAAGGTTGGAATTAACAATTTGAAAATTGCATTTATATTCATGTGTATCTGCGGATTTGTTTTCATTTTGGGCAGAAACATATTACCCACTTTCTTTACTAAAAAAGAAGAGGTAGAAGTAATCACTTTAGCTTCAAAACTGATGATTATCGCTGCTTTATTCCAACTTTCAGACGGAATTCAGGTTACAGCTTTAGGAATGTTGAGAGGTTTGCAGGATGTTAAAATACCCTCTATTTACACTTTCATCGCCTACTGGGTGATCACCATTCCATTAGGGTATTTCTTCTGTGTAACACTGAAAATGGGAGCTTTCGGAATGTGGATTGCGCTCGGACTAGGGTTAACGGTGTCAGCTGTATTCCTGGTGAAACGATTTTTAAATATGTCTGCGAAACGAATCAAGCAGAATATAGAGGTGAAAGCCCCTTAATATATTAACGCAGAGTTTTGAGCTCTGCGTTTTTTTATTATTTTTGGCTGCTTTAAATAATAAACATGAAAAAAACACTAATCTTACTCGCTTTATACGCAGGATCTCTATATCAATCTCAAACCAACCGGTTTACTTACGAACTTCAATATCGAAAAGATTCGTCAAAAGAATACAGAACAGATTTAATGAATTTAGACATCAGCCCTAAGTCGGTTAAATTTTATGACAGAAAATTTGCAGATTTTGATATCAAAAATAAGGAAGCCAATCAATCGATATCCCATTATAGTACAAAGACAGATCAAGTTATAGAAAGGAAACCGGATTCTTTTAAAAACAACTGGTACAGAGATTTTTTTGATTATTTTGTGGTGAAAACAAATGATGAAATGAGCTGGAAGGTCCTTCAGGAAACCAAAGAATACAATGGTTATAAACTTCAAAAAGCCACAACAGATTTCGCCGGCAGAAGCTGGAATGCATGGTTTTCTAATGAGATTAATATCAAAGAAGGTCCTTATAAATTCAGAGGGCTTCCCGGGCTAATTTTTATACTGGAAGATAAAGATCAAAATTTTGTGTATAAGTTGGTTAACAATGAAAAACTCAGTGCAGATTATGACACCAAAGATTTTGTAGAAACTCACTATGGTAAATCAGCTATTCCGATTAGTAATGAAAAATTCAATACATATATTGAAGAAATTTACCAAAATCCTACCAGGATGTTTGCAGAAGGAATAAAGAATGGCAATAAAGCTACCTTTAAAAATGAAACCGTAGAATCTGTTGAAGAGCTAAACAAGAAAAAAGAAATGCTTCAGAATGGTATCAAGGGGCGATTTATTTATATTGAAAAGGATAAAGAGCCTGTTTTCAAAAATTAAATAAGAAGAAAACAAGAAAAGCGGTCTTAGAGGCCGCTTTTGTATTTTTAACTGATTCTCTTTCCTAAGATCTTCAGACTTCTTTCAATGCCATCCAAAACAGCAACATCCGGTAATGTTCCCCAGTCTTCAAATCCAAAATGCCTGAACAACTTTAAACTTGGCTCATTGTGAAGAAAGATAAGTGCTACCAGATTATTAACCCCGAATTTTCCTGCGTTGTCGATACAATATTGGAGAATTGTTTTTCCATATCCTTTACCCCGGCAAATTTCATCCAGATAAATACTTACCTCTACCGTTCCGCTATAAGCCGCCCTTTCATGGAATGAGCTGAAACTCACCCATCCTACTGTCTGATCTTCAGCATCTTCAACCACCCACAGCGGTCTTGTTTCAGGATTATGTTCATCAAACCACTGCTGTTTACTTTCTACTGAAACTTCTTCAACATCCGCTGTCACCATTCTTGAAGCGATTGTAGAATTGTATATTTCTACGATTTTCTTTAAATCACTTAACTCAGCATTTCTGAACTTTAATTCTCCCATTGAAACCATAATTATTCTATTGCAAAAATAACAAATTTACAAAGCACCCCCTTAAAAAGAATAAAATTTTGATTTTAGCAATAAAATAAATACCACCGCCTAAAAAATCTACATCAAAAACCTACAAACCATCATTTATCCATTACTTTTTGTAAAATTGAAATTTCAAAATGGGTTTATTTAGTAATGCTATTTGACTTTAATTATATTCAACATCCAACTTAGATTGGAAAAAAAATATTAAAATGTCTTTTCTCTTTTAAAAAAAACTCAAAATATTAAAATTACAAGAACATAATAGAGTGATCTCCTCATAAGTATTGCTTTAAGTTGGCGTAAACGCTATTTTTGATCAGAACACAATTGAAATGTAACCACACACAAATATGAAAAAAAATACCTTTTTACTTGTATTGATATAAGTGATAAGGAGAGTTGGGAAAGTATTATTAAAGGTTGTCACTTTTATGATATATACCACACTCACTTTTATCATTGCGTGGAAAGCTATTTCCCTGCCATCCTGATAGTTTCCCGGTACAATAACGAGATTATTGCTCTCCCATTTAAAATTCGTAAAATAGAAAATTCTGAATATTCTGATCTTACCTCTGTGTACGGATATTGCGGACCCATATCTAATTTATGCTTTAAAGAAATTTCAAAAGAACACTTTACATTATTAAGAAATTTCTTTTTAGATTTCTGTAAAACAAATAAAATAGTTTCTGTTTTTAGTCGTCTGCATCCAATTGTAGATTATGGTTCTTTTTTTAGTGAATTTGGAGAAATCTCAATTCTAAATAAAACTGTCGTTATTAACTTGCGGCAATCTCATGAAAAGCAATATGAATGCTATCGAAAATCTACAAAATATGAAATTAGGCGTCTTGCAAAACAAGGATACACGATTACTGAAGCCCACAAACCTGAGGAGGTTGATGATTTTATTAAAATCTATTATAAAACTATGTCAAAAGTAAATGCCTTCGAACGTTATTATTATGACAAAAATTATTTTTATAAATTTCTAAATAATATTGATTATCGCATAATGTTACTTCTAGCAAAAAAAGACAATAAGCTGGTAGCAGGAGCAATTTTCACAATAGTTGGTGACATTATGCAATATCATCTGGCAGCTACAATGGATGAATATATTAAAGATTCACCAATGAAACTAATTATTAATGAGGCTAGAAAAAAAGCGAATTCTTACAATCTTAAATATCTTCACTTAGGCGGAGGTTTCGGAGGAAAGGACAACGATAATTTATTTTTATTTAAATCCGGATTCTCTAAAGATTTTCGCCAGTTTTCAATTTGGAAACTCATTGTAAATGATACACAATATAATAAACTTGTACTCATCAGAAATCTACATCAAACAAAAAACAATTTTTTTCCTCTATATAGATTGTAATTAGCATTTAATTCAAAAAATTTCATCAGATATAAATTTTATTTGTCTATTCTAAATCCTTTAAAATCCTGTTCAAACTTCTCACAGTAATTCCCAGATACGCAGCCATATCTTCTTTTGATATCTGAATACCCTGTTTAACCTGCATTTTAAGAAGCTGCAATAAGGTATGTTCCGTTGTATACAGCTGTTGATAAGAAGCCCTGCTGGAAGTATTAATGATCCGGTCCGCAAAGACATCCAACAATAGATTATTTAACGCAATATCATTTTGAATTAAATCCTTAAAGTAAGGGATAGATACTGCATAGACAGACACTTCAGTAATTGCTTCAATACTGCACAAACAGTTGATGCTTTTAATCAATTCCACTTCGCCGATAATTTCACCGCTTCCCAGAAATTCAACGATGTATTCTTTCCCGTTTTCTTCTTCAAAATAACATTTGGTGATGCCTTCTTTTATCAGCATTACCTTCGAAGATTTTTGATTCTGCACCAATAGTTGTTCGCCTTTATCAAATGATTGTATGGCAATATCACCCTGGTGACTACCCTTTTGATAAAGTTCTTGGAAATAATTTAAAAATGTTTGGTTCGTCCGTAACATATTTACCCGGGACAAATGTCCTTGTCTGATTTATTTTTTATCATGAATTTTGCGAGTAGAAAATTACAAAACAAAAATGAATAATCATATCACCACCATTGCTTTTGATGCAGATGACACGCTTTGGATCAACGAACCTTATTTTCAGGAAGCTGAAAAGGAATTCTGTATACTGCTGGAAGATTATCTACCCCAGCACTCCGTATCACAGGAATTATTTAAAACCGAAATGCAAAATCTTCATTTATACGGATATGGTGTAAAAGGATTTATGCTTTGTATGATAGAAACAATCAACAGGGTTTCAGATGGTACAGCTTCTCTTCAGCTTGTTGGAAAAGCCATTGAATTAGGCCAGGACCTTCTTCAAAAACCTATTGAACTTTTAGAAGGCGTCACGGAAACCCTTGAAAGTTTAAAAGGAAGATACAGACTGGTAGTCGCAACCAAAGGTGATCTGCTGGATCAGGAAAGAAAACTCAAGAATTCAGGATTACAGGAATATTTTCATCATATTGAAATCATGAGTGATAAGAAAGAACATGATTATAAAAAGCTACTAAAACACCTTGACTGCCAGCCGGAAAACTTCCTGATGCTTGGAAACTCTATAAAGTCAGACATTTTACCGGTACTGGAAATTGGAGGATCTGCGGCACATATTCCGTATCATGTGACCTGGACTCATGAGCAACATGAACATCATTTGGAACATGAAAATTTTATGGAACTAAAGCATATTAATGAGATCTTAAACCACCTATAAATCAAAACTTCCCTATTATATTTTTGAATTAAAATAGGCTGTTTACGAATAAACAGCCTATTTAATTATTATTTTTTCAGACACTTTTCAAGGAACTGATCCTGTTCCCATAGAAGATGTAGAATATTTTCTTTAGCCTGATAACCGTGGGCTTCTTTTGGAAGAAGAACCATTTTTACCGGTGCACCCAGATTTTTCAATGCCTGGAAATATCTTTCCGTCTGCAGGGTAAAAGTTCCCGGATTGTTATCTGCATCACCATGTATCAGCAGCAGTGGAGTTTTCATTTTGTCAGCATGCATAAACGGAGACATAGTATTGTAAATCTCCGGAACATCCCAATAATTTCTTTGCTCCGTCTGGAACCCGAAAGGAGTCAATGTTCTGTTATAAGCCCCGCTTCTTGCGATACCACAAGCAAAAAGATTAGAATGGGTCAGAAGATTAGCTGTCATGAAAGCACCATAAGAATGCCCTCCTACAGCCACTTTCTTTTTATCGATATATCCCAACTGATCTACGGCATCAATAGCCGCCGCCGCATTAGCCACGAGCTGAGTAATGAACGTATCATTCGGTTCTGTTTTTCCTTCGCCGATAATTGGGAAAGCTGCGTCATCCAACACCGCATATCCCTTGGTCGTCCAGTAGATAAAAGATCCATAAGAAGGGAATGTGAAGTCGTTTGGATTTTGGGTATTCTGTCCTGCTGTATTTTTATCTTTGTATTCCGTAGGATAAGCCCAGATTAGCAAAGGAAGCTTTTCTTTCTTCGCCTTTCTATCATAATTTGCAGGAAGATAAAGCGTTCCTGTTAATGTAACACCATCATTTCTTTTATAGGTTATTACTTCTTTATAAACATCTTTTATACTTTCAAACGGATTTGCAAAAGCCGTCACAGCTTCTGTTTTGTTTGATTTGATATTCTTTTTAAAATAATTCGGATATTGACTTGAAGACTGCTGGGTTGTTAAAATTTCACCTTTTGAAGGGTTTAAAATATCAACAATTGCTTCTTTGCCATTTTTCAGATTAGAAGTATAGAGCCTTTTCTTTTTCAACGATGTAATATCCATTTCATCAATGAACGGATGCTGGCCATCTTTCGTAAAGCCATCTCCAATCAGGTAGGCCTTCCCTCCTTTCATGTCAATAACCATTCTTCCATACTGGTTTTTAACTGTATTAAAATGTCCCGGGTCGCTATACACATCCTGAGAATTTCTATCGTCTATAACCTTTGATTGTCCATTTTTAAGGTCTACGAGAAAAGATTTTTTATTTCTTGTATCATACCATTCTTCAGAAACCACAGCGTAATGATCATTGGTCCAATCTACATCTTCATATCGTTGTTTTGTCTTAAAAAAAGACTTTGGTGCAGCAGTGAACGGAGCTTCCCATGTAAAGATTTCATCTCTGTATTCTGCTGTTTTATGTTGGTCACCGCCGTCCAGAGCTTCAGCAAAAACTAATGTTGCCGGAGCATCGCTTCTCCATGTCATGTCTCTTTTCCCTGTTCTTACTGATGAAAACCCTTTTGGCATGATCTCATTCAAAGGAACTTCATTGATTACCTTTACAGCATTTCCTTTCATGTCATATACCGTAGTTGTCATTGGAAATCGATTCAATGGAACAATATAAGAGAATGGTTTTTTAATAACAGTGGTCATTAAATAATTCCCGTCCGGAGAAAGACTTAATCCGGCATACATATCCTGATCTTTCACTTTTTTCAAAGTTCCGTTAAGATCAACGTTTTGAATTTCAGAAGCGGTAAGAACTTCAAAATTTTTCTCATCCTGAGGATTCTTTAAAAGGTCCTGATACGTTCTGTTTTGTGAAACTTTTCCATCCGCTGTTGAGACAATTGGCCCTGTCGGAAGGTCTTTACTGGAATCAATAAGTCCCGGTCTGTTCTGAGGAAGTGTTTTAATCAATAAGCTTTGAGAATCATTATACCACAGATAAGGCATTCCTAAGTTGGCATTCAGATTATCATTCGTTATTTTCTTAGCAACAGCGGTTTCAAGATCTATTATCCAAAGCTCTACTCCTTTATTTGTCGTATTGGTAAAGGCCAGTTTCTTTTCGTCCGGCGAGAATGAAACATACGTAATCTTTGCTCCTGAAGGAAGATTTTTTACCTGTATTTCATTTTTATCATTGATTTTTCTGATTTTTAAATCATTAAAATAGGTAACAGTACTTGCAATATTGGTAATAGGATTGATTCTTAATCCTCCCAGCTTCATTTCCTGTTGGCTAAGGTCCTGCAGTGTCTTATAGGTCGGACGGTAAGTGAAAACGACCCAATCTTTTTTATTGTTCATCAAGACACTTGGTGGTCTTTGATAATCTGCCAGTTTTAAGATTTCTACAGAGGGTTTTTGATACGTAATATTCTCCTGTGCATCATAAAAATTGAGAAATGCCAAAAGGCAAATAGTCAGTTTTATCTTCATATAAATTCATTTTCCACGAATTTAGTGAATTTTAGAAGATTTATAAAATTCAAAAAAATAACACACCTAATAGTGTCATATTATATTTTTTTACTACTTTTATATAACAAAATTAAAGCAATATGAAAAATTTAAGAAAATTATCAAAGGGAAACCTAAAAACAATTCTTGGAGGAAGTGCTCCACTATGTGATTCAGGCTATATGGCTTGCAGAGTAAGAGACGAAAACGGAGCTCTGATCTGGGAATGCTTACCTAATTGCAATTATTAAAACAGAAAAAGGCACCTTAAAGGTGCCTTTCATTTATTGTTGCATCTGTGTTACCAGTCTGAAGCTCTTTTTCTTCTTTCTATCATATGATCTACAGAGAACTTTCCGGCTCCGCATGCCATCAGCAGCAGATAAACGGAAAGATATACAAGGCTTAATTCTATTTTATCAAAAGGATCTGCACCATGCACTACAAAAGCTGCCATTACCATTGTAAAAATCAGGAAGCCTAAGGAAACTCTTGTAAAAAGTCCCAATATAAGTAAAATAGAACATACAAATTCTGCAAACACTGTAAGAATCAAAGAAATCTGGGGTCCAAGTCCCATAAAATCAAAAAACTCGATTTTACCGCCTGCCAGTAACATTTGAAGTTTTGGAAACCCATGAGAAAGCATTGCAAAACCTACAAACACTCTCACGACCAATAAAACAATATCTTTAAGTATTGAGCTCGAATTTGAATTATTATAGTTCATTTACTAAAAAATTTAGACTAAGGTAATAAAAATCTTTTAATACAAAGGGGTTTACAGCATTTTTAGTTTATCTGTAACCAAAATTTTTCAAGTCACGATCGTTCTTTCTCCAGTCCTTTTTCACTTTTACAAATAGGTTCAGGTGAATTTTTTTAGAAAAGAACTTTTCCAGGTCCATTCTGGCTTCAGTTCCTACTTTTTTGATAGCCTCACCTTTATGACCGATGATAATTCCTTTCTGAGTATCTCTTTCCACGTAAATGATAGAATCTATAAAGATAATTCCCTCCTTTTCCTTAAACTGTTCGGTCACGACTTCTACAGAATACGGAATTTCTTTATCATAATTCAAAAGAATTTTTTCACGAATTGCTTCATTGACGAAGAATCTTTCCGGTTTATCCGTATACTGGTCTTTATCATAGTATGGCGGATTTTCCGGAAGTAAAGATTTTATTTTAGGTAAGATAATTTCTGTATTAAAAGCATTCAATGCTGAAATAGGAAGAATCTCTGCCTTTGGAATTTTATTGTGCCAGTCTTCTACCAGTTTTTCCAGACCAGGCTGATCGGTTTGGTCTACCTTATTTAAAAGAAGAAGTACAGGAACAGGAATTTTATTTAATTTATCAATCAGGAATTCTGAAGGTTCTGCTTTATCGGTTACATCTACAATAAACAGGAATACGTCAGCATCCTGTAAAGAATCTTTTACAAAATCCATCATCTTCTCCTGAAGACCATATTTTGGATCCAATACTCCCGGAGTATCTGAAAATACGATCTGAAGATCTTCTTCATTATAAATCCCAAAAATTCTGTGGCGGGTTGTCTGAGCTTTCTGCGTTACAATCGCTAACTTCTCACCCATTAATTGGTTAAGAAGTGTTGATTTTCCGGCATTGGGCTTTCCAACTATATTTACAAATCCAGCTTTGTGCATAAAAATAATGTTACGAACTGCAAAGTTAGTAAAACAAAATTGGTCTTTCATCTTAATCTCAATATTTAAAAGAAAAAAGAGAGTTATTGATCTCTGTAATGCATTACAAAAGGAAAATACATTATATAATTTTATGACAAATTCGCAATTTCTGAAACATTTTATTTGTCTTCCTATAAAAGATCTAAACAATTTGAAACAGATCAAATATTTTGTTGAAATTCCTTCGGAATGAAAAACCTGGTGTATAATTTTGTTCCGTACATTCTACCATGATTTTATTTTTTTCAAACTAAAGATTTATTTTCCTGCAAAAACCACAGAATTATTTTGTATTGCATTACCTAAAACTGATACTTTTGACTATTAGAATTTATCTTTATGGACATAGACCAGATTCTTGATCAGATTTACCTTCTGCCCGAAGCCTCTAAAGCAAGTTTAAAAGAACACATCACTGAAGTTTCTTATCCAAAAGGTTTTTGCCTGATGGAAGCCGACAAAGTAATACCATACGTTTATTTTATTCGTAAAGGAATCGCCCGTGCCTACAAATCTACTTCAGATAACGATATTACGTTTTGGTTCGGAAGTGAGGGACAATCTGTACTTTCTATGAAAAGTTACGTGGAAGATAAACCCGGCTATGAAAGTATTGAACTTTTGGAAGATTGTGACCTTTACAGGCTGGAAACGGAGAATCTTAAGAAGTTTTTCAACGAAGATATTCATATTGCCAACTGGGGACGAAAACTGGCTGAAGCAGAAATGATAAAATCTGAAGAGCTGATTATCTCAAGGCAATTCAAAACTTCTTTGGAACGTTATAAGGACATTATCCGATACCAGCCGGATCTTCTTAAGAGAGTTCAACTTGGACACATTGCTTCCTATCTTGGAATTACGCAGGTAAGCTTAAGCAGAATCCGTGCGGAAATTAAATAAGCGATGTTTAAGGCTGAAAGCTGGAAGTCCTTGCAGTCTATAAAATCTTATACCATCCTATTAATTAATGTAAAGTATTTTTTAAGTTTTGGCTAAAGCCAATGGAATTGTTATTTATATTGAAAGCGGACTAAAGTCCGCTCCTATTGATATTGTAGCGTAAATACTATTGACAAATTATTCATTAAGGAACAATTAATAACCAGCTCCTAACTACTTCCCCAACAATAGTTTCTTCCTGATAAAATTTCAGGATATCACACCTGCAGATTAACACAACTTCCTTACTACACTATCATTTTTTAACAATTGTAAAATTTTTTCTCCTTTAAAATCCTGAAATTTGCTGTAGAAAAATTTACAAAATGAATTGGATAATATTAGTTATCGCGGGATTATTTGAAGTAGCGTTCGCTTCTTGTCTGGGAAAGGCTAAAGAAACGTCAGGAACAGAGATGTACCTTTGGTACACAGGATTTCTGATAACGATGACTATCAGTATGCTTTTGCTTATCAAAGCTACTCAGACACTACCTATTGGTACTGCATATGCTGTATGGACGGGTATTGGAGCGGTAGGAACTGCTTTAATGGGAATTTTCTTCTTTAAAGATCCTGTAAGCTTCTGGAGAATATTTTTTATTGTAACGTTAATTGGTTCGGTAGTCGGATTAAAAGCTGTTTCGTCGTCACATTAAAAACCCTGAATAAGGCATAAACATCTATCTATATTTAAAAATGAAACCGTCTTCAGCGTGAAGGCGGTTTTGCTATTTAAAACCTTTTTATATCTTTGCGCAAATTTTTAACCATGAAAAAAACTCTACTTCTTTTACTGGCTGGAGGCTTACTCACAGCTCAGCAAACTTCCGAATTATTAGGTACTAACTGGTACATCTCCAAAATGGTAACAAGCAGCGGGCAAACTACCAATACCCCTTTAATTGATAACGGAGTTCCCGCAACCACAATTAGCTCTGCAGGTGGAACAAGCTATGTTATTAATTCCAAGTATTACAATACAGCCACGATGCTCTTTTCAATAATGCCCGGCAGTAATAACCTTATCAAAACAGCTCAATCGTTTACCCAGCTATTTTATAACGGAGGAAATGCAGGTGCTGTACGAAACTATGACCAGAAAAATGTTGATATTTATGTCAACGGAGGTTATGCATCCCTATATAATTACCAGATTACAACCAATGGCAACGTGAAGACGCTGGTTATTACAGACCCTTCCGGAAATAAGATTTTTTATAATAACACAGCTAACTTGAGTACTAAGGAAGTGGAAGCTGTAAAGAAAACATTCAAAGCTTATCCAAATCCGGTAAAGGAAATTTTATATATTGAAAATGTAGAAAGAAATCTTCCGATAAAGATCTATGATTTGTCAGGAAAGCTTGTCCTTGAAACGAAAACGAGTGACAGAAAAATGTCTGTTGATACGAACAACCTTCAAAAAGGTCAGTACATCTTAACAATAGAAAACTATCAGTCTTTTAATTTCACAAAAGAATAAATCGTAAAAGTATTTACTGTATAATAAAAACACGTCTTCAGAATCTGAAGACGTGTTTTGCTTTTATTTTTTCGAAACTATAGGTAAGATTTCATTTTGTCTTAACCCATATTTTCTTATTTCTTCTTCTGTAAATTTTTGCGAATAGAAATTCTGATCGACTTCAAAACCGGTTTTTCTTAAGCGGTCAAAATAGTCCATTCCGTACCAACGAACATGATCGTATTGCCCGAAATGTTTTTGACGCTCTTTCGGATCCTTGATGGTGAAATCTTCGTAGGTTTTTTCCAGAGAGTTTTTCATCGGAACCTGAAGAATTCCCCAGCCACCCGGTTTCATTACTCTGTACAACTCGCTCATTGCTTTTGCATCATCTTCAATATGTTCCAGAACATGATTACAAAATATAATGTCGAAGGTTTCATCTTCAAATGGCAGATCCAGAATATCAGCCTTTACATCTACGATAGGAGAATATAAATCGGCAGAAATATAATTCAGATTGCTCATTCTCTTAAATTTCCTAAGAAATTCCTGTTCAGGAGCAATATGCAGGACTTTATAATTTTTGATGAAAAAATCAGTCTCATTCTGAAGATACAACCACATCTGGCGGTGTCTTTCCAGGCTTAAAGTTCCCGGAGAAAGTGCATTTTCTCTCTGTTTCCCATATCCATACGGAAGAAACTTACGGTAAGATCTTCCATCAATTGGATCATAGAAGTCTTCGCCTTTGAAAAACTGATAGATCAAAGGTCTTGCCCAGATACTTAGTTTAATAAGCATCGGACGTGGAATTTTATTCAGTAAAAGCTTCGTGATCTTTTTCATTAAAAATCCAGTTGGAACTGCTTTTCTTCATCACTTACAATTCCCAATGCTTCATATACATATTCAAATGTGGAAAGCAATACCGGTTTACCATTGATAACAGCTACATCATGTTCAAAGTGAGCAGAAGGCATATTATCCAACGTAGTCACCGTCCATCCGTCATTATGGAATTTTACTTTTTCAGTACCCATGTTAACCATCGGTTCGATAGCAATTGCTAAACCGTCTTTGATGATTTTTCCACTTCCTTGTCTTCCATAGTTGGGTACTTGAGGATCTTCGTGCATCTTTCTTCCTAATCCGTGTCCTACAAGTTCTCTTACCACTCCGTATCCTTCTTTTTCACAATGTGCCTGGATAGCGTGAGAAATATCTCCGATTCTTTTTCCTCTGATACACTGCTCAATTCCTTTATAAAGGGATTCTTTAGTAACCTGTAATAGTTTTTTAACCTCCGGTTTTACTTCACCAATTTCAAAAGTGTAGGCATGGTCTCCTACAAATCCGTTTAAAATAACTCCACAGTCTACAGAAAGAACATCTCCTTCTTTTACCACATCGTTATTAGGAAAACCATGAACAACCTGATCGTTTGGAGAAATACACAAAGAGTTCGGGAAGCCTCCGTATCCTAAAAATGCAGGTTCAGCGCCATGATCTTTGATAAAATCATGTGCCAGTTTATCTAAATATAAAGTTGTAATCCCCGGTTTAATTTCTTTCGCCAACATTCCCAATGTTTTAGATACTAATCGGGCACTCTCCTTCATCAGACGTAATTCGTCTATCGTTTTTAATTGAATCATTGTATTAATCTTACCAATGTATTAGTGTATAAGTGTAACAATAGGTGTTGATCAATCGGTACACTTTTAAATTGTTATATTTTCTACCAGAAAAGACCTTTTTTCTTTTCCTTTTTTAGTTTTGAATAGGCAAGAACTTCTTTTCCTTCCACACGGAATTCTATTCTTTCCTGAATAATATTATAGATTTCGCCCCATCCCGGAAACCCTCCAAGGTTTCTGTCATCAATGAACCAATCTGCATCTAATTTTCTGGATTGATTTTCGGAATCAAAAACCTCTCCTTCAAAACTTGAATTCACGGCATAAAATTCTATTCCGTTTTGCTTGCAGAATTCTACAGCTTCATCTAACGTTTTTCCATGTCTATATGTCCAAAGAATGAGTCTGTACCCTTCTGTTTGCAGTCTTCTTAAAGTTTCGAAAGCGAAAATTTTAGCCTTCCCAATTGCCGGATAAGCATCATCAACAATAGTTCCGTCAAAGTCAACAGCAATCTTTTTATTATTTAACATTTTGTTCTTTTTTTAGCTTTGCAAAGATAAGAAATAAAAAAGAGTGCCAAAAAGAAAGGCACTCAATACTTTTATAATTTAAATAATAATATGAACTACTAGCTCTTCACCCAGCTAAACTGGAACTGAAGATCCGGAGTAGAAACTCTGTCGGTGATTTTCTGTAATCTTCCCGGAAGCTTCATCAGATACTCCTGAGCTTTTTCTGCTTTTTCTGTAAGACCTTTTACATGTTCAATCTTCCATTCGTCCAACAGATCTTTCATAATATTAATATAATCTTGTCCTGTATACACCATACATCTCTGTGCAGCGTCTGAAAAATGTCCCCAAAGTTCTCCTGCTTTCTGCCCTGATTGTCTCATCAGGTGAGCCGGCATTACGATTTTCTTACGCATCATATCTTCAAATGCAAGAATCATTTCTGAAGGATCAATTTCAAGGATTTTAGCAACAAAATGCTTGTAAGCTTTGGCGTGTCTTGCCTCATCTGCAGCAATTACCCCACACATTTTAGCAAGTTTTCCGTTTCCGGACTGTTTTGCCAATGTACCTACTCTTCTGTGAGAAATATTGGTTGCTGTTTCCTGAAAACTTGTATAGATAAAGTTTCTGTAAGGATCCATACTGGTTCCCAGATCAAAACCATCGTTGATTAAATATTGAGTGGTAATTTCAACTTCTCTCATGTTGACTCTTCCACACAGATAAAGATATTTGTTTAATAAATCTCCGTGTCTGTTTTCTTCTGCTGTCCATGCTCTTACCCAATTTGACCAACCTAATCTTTCTTCCTGATTGATCCCATCAACTCCCATTAGCCAAGACTCATAAGAAGGAAGAGCTTCTTCGGTAATACAGTCTCCGATCAGGGTTACAAAAAGGTCGTAAGGCATTTCACGTGCAAAAGTCTGAATTTCTTCTAAATCGTATTTAAATTCATTGCTTGAAGGATCTGGTAAATAATCGGAAGGCTGCCAGATCTTTTCGATTGGCGTTAAAAATTTCTCAAGAAAAGAACCTACTTCCTTTTCCAATATTCCCATTACTTCTTTCCTAACAAGCTTTTGATACATTTTACTATTCAGTTTTAATTAACAAAGATATGATTTATTTATTATTTGGCGCATAATAAAGTATGCAACTCATACCTTATCTGACATAAATCATAAAAAAATGCTGATCTATAAGTATAACGGCATTTTTTTAACAATATTATTGAATTTTAGTTAGCTAAAATCTCTCCGGTCATCGTATCTGGTATTTGCACACCCATTACTTTTAAGATTGTAGGCGCTACATCGCCCAGTTTGCCGGGCTTCAGGCTCCATGTATGATCTTTATCCATTACAATAAAAGGAACCAGATTCGTAGAGTGCTGAGTATTTGGAGTTCCATCTGCATTAATCATGACATCAGAATTTCCGTGGTCAGCAAGAATGAATACTGCATATCCGTTTTCATAAGCTGCGGTCGCTACTTTTTCAATGCATTGATCTACCACTTCGGCAGCTTTTACAGCAGCCTCAAAAACACCTGTATGCCCTACCATATCTGTATTGGCAAAATTTAAACATACAAAATCAGCGGTTCCCTGCTCTAATTCAGGTACAATCGCATTGGTAATGTCGTATGCTGACATTTCAGGTTTTAAATCATAGGTAGGAACATCCTTCGGACTTGGGCACAATAATCTCTTTTCTCCGTTGAACTCCTCTTCTCTTCCTCCTGAAAAGAAAAAGGTAACGTGAGGATATTTTTCGGTTTCGGCGATTCTGATTTGTGTTTTTCCGTTTCTTTCCAGTACTTCACCCATTGTTTCTGTCAAAACATTTTCGTCAAAAACAACCTGAACATTCTGGAATGTTTTGTCATAATTGGTTAATGTAACATAGTAAAGGTTCAGTTTACGCATTCCAAATTCAGGAAAGTCTTTTTGTGAAAGCACTTCTGTAATTTCTCTTCCTCTGTCGGTACGGAAATTAAAACAGATCACCACATCATTGTCAATGATCTTTGCAACCGACACTATATTTCCTGTTTCTGTGGTATGAACTAAAATAACAGGCTTTAAGAATTCGTCGGTTACATTATTATCATAAGAAGTCTTGATGGCATCCAATGCATCAGTTGTTTCAAATCCAATTCCCTCAACCAGTGCATCGTAAGCCAATTTTACACGTTCCCATCTCTTGTCTCTGTCCATCGCATAATACCTTCCTATCACTGTTGCCAGTTTTCCTGTTGTAGCATCCATATGCTTCTGAAGCTCATCAATGAATCCCAATCCTGAATGTGGATCACAATCTCTACCATCTGTGAATGCGTGTACAAAAACGTTTTCATTCAGTCCAAATTCTTTGGCAGCAGTTAATAATCCTTTTAAATGATTGATATGTGAGTGTACTCCTCCATTGGAAACCAATCCGATGAAATGTATTTTTTTATTTTCTCTTTTAGCATATTCAAAAGCATCCTGAATCACTTTTTCCTGACCCAGCGTTCCGTTTTCCACTGCCATATTCAGTTTAACCAGATTTTGGTAAACCACTCTTCCTGCTCCAAGGTTCATGTGACCTACTTCGGAATTCCCCATTTGTCCCGCAGGAAGCCCTACAGCCAGGCCGCTTGCTTCCAATGTGGTGTGCGGAAATTTTTGATAACAGCTATCTATAAATGGTGTATTGGCTTTGTCTATGGCAGAAACGTTTGGGTTTGTTCCCAATCCCCATCCGTCAAGAATTGCTAATATTGCTTTTTTTGACATTTTGTAAAACTTTTGTTATACAAATTTACCTAATTTCCGACGAACAGAAGAATTTGAGGTCCTTAATTTTATTGATTGGTGATCAACAAGCAGCTTCTCTTAAAGTCATCGACTTTAACCCTGTCAAAGTTTAAAACCTTGACAGGGGTTAAAAATTGAAATTTCGTTGATTATTTCAGTTCATTAATCAGTAAATCTTTTTAATTTTGCGGTATGGATTTACGAGATCAATTGAAGAACCTTTTTCCTGAACATGAAGAGCAGGATTTTGAAATGCCTGAAGAACAATTCAAGCAGAAGGAGCCTTTGGTATGCAAATTTGAGAAAAAAGGCAGAAACGGTAAGCCTGTAACTATTGTTGAAGGCTGGGAAGGCAGTGAGGAAGATTTGAAGAAAATATCAAAAAAAATAAAAACCACCTTAGGAATAGGCGGCTCTGAGAAGGATGGAACGATCATCATTCAAGGGGATAACCGTGACAAAATAATGAATATCCTTAAAGAAATGGGATACAAAACCAAACGTGTTGGCGGGTAGATTTAGAAATAAATCTGGGTCTCCGGCAGTAAGGTTTTCAACTTTTCAATAGTAGATTTTTCTATAGGATTTCCTGTAAGAATTAAAGTTTTCAGCTTTTTAAGGTGTTTGATTTCTACAGGAATATCTTTTAAATTATTGTTGGCCAAATTCATACTGGCTACATTTTTCAGGCCTTTGATGGCAGGAGAAATTTCTGTGATATTATTTCCACTTACGTTCAGAAATTCAAGATTCCGGGCTTTAAAAAGGTTTTCGGGAAGTTTTATAATGGCATTCTGCTGTAGTTCGAGATATTTTAAATATGTTGGAAAAGATAAATTCCCCAAATCATTAATCTGATTATCCGCCAGGTTTAAAAACTTAAGGTTTTTGATCTGATCAAGTCCATTGCTGATAAAACTGATCTGATTTCCCTGAAGATTAATTTCTTCCAAAGCAGGAATCTCCATGAGTGCCTCAGGAAAAACATTCAAATTGTTAGCATCAAAATGAACGACTTTTAAATTCTGAAGTTTTGCAATATTGGGATTAATATGGCTAAGGCTATTGAGATTCATAGAGAATGTCGTCAGTTTTGTAAGTTGACTTATTTCATCCGGAATATATGTAATGCTGTTTTCATTGATATTTAAAATCTGAAGATCTTTTAGCGCAAATATCTCCTTATCCATTTTCTCCAGTTTATTAGCCATAATATTCAAAAAGAATATCGAATTGAGCTTCACAATCTGAGGAGGCAGATTGAATAATCCTTTCTCTCTGAAACTCATACTGTAAACAGTTTTTGTACTGCTCAATGCTTCGTCAATATTAGTATACGTAGGATATTTTACAGGATCAATCTGAGCCTTGGCCAGGGAAAGAGAGGCAATACCAATGAGTACAAAAAGTTTTTTCATAAAGAGAAAAGTTCCTGCGGCAACGAAGTTGCCGCAGGAACTGATGTATTAATAGTTTATTTCTTTAAAAGTTTCACGGTCTTTTGGAAACCTCCTTCTGCTTCAATATTTAAAATTAAAACTCTGGATGATTCCAATTGCTGCGTGAAGTCAAGGCTCAATGCTTTGTTTACACCGGTAAACTTGTTTGTGTAAACAATTTTCCCATCGATACTGTAAGCCGTTACAGCAATGTTTTTCAATCCTTTTTCTGAATTGATTTTCACCATTCCTGAAGTTGGATTCGGTGCTACCGTTACGGTACTTTCTGCTGTTTTGCTTTCAATAGTTCCTAAAGAACCTTCAATTCCCAAGTTATTTTTAAGTGCAATCACGATTGTTGCTGATTTTCCTCTGTAGTCGATTGTATTACCTGTAGCATCAACATCTGTAGCAATTGTTGAGTCAGGATGCTGGATAGAGAAGAAACCGAATTTGTGATCTGGTGTAAATGTAAGCCCTGTAGGCTCTGATCCTGCCGGCATAGAGGCAAATAGTCTTACTTTTGGATTAGCTTGTGTATGATCCGGAGCGATTACCCAGATATAATTTTTACCACCATCCTGGAGAACCCAAAGGTTTCCAAGTTCATCAAAAGTAAGGTTATCATTTCCATCTCCCCATGCTTCAGATTTCATCCCTTGTGGAGTATTGAAAGAATACACAGAATTACTTCCTCCCACAAATGTTTCTACCTGTGAAGCGGTAGTTCCCTCATCTTTTAATCGGTATACTTTATCCAGACCTTTTGCTGTAAAATAGATTTTTCCATCCAATGGGCTGATATCTACATCTTCTACTCCATTGAATTTTGTACCTCCTAATGACAAAGCATTTGTTGTGGTATTATTTTGATCTGCCTGAATTTTATTAGGAACCTTTACCCATGTTGCAGTAGTTCCTGCCGGATCTCCTCCTGTCGTTAGTCCCTGATCTAGTTTCAGCACATATAAATCTCCTGAAGAAAGGTTATTTGGAGTATCCATTACATATTTATATACCATATGAGTTCCTCCGTCTTCACCGTAGTACGCTATAGTTCCAGCACTATTAATCACCACGTTTTCGTGGTTCATAATTCCCATCTGCCAAAGCTTCCCCTTAGAACCATTTGGATTTTTAGAAATCACCTGAGCAGTTGCCGGATCAATTTCAACCAGCCATCCGTAATCTTTGTATCCATCACCATTCACATCATTCGAGGTCACAGACTCTTCTGCCGTTACTACAGTTCCCCATGGAGTAATTCCCCCTGAACAGTTTCTGATAGTTTGTACCAAACTAGGATCTGAGAAACTTACCGCCCTTGATCTTGTTAACTGCCAAAGCTTTGTTGAAGCATTATAATTAATTTCCGCCATGGTAACCCCACCAGGATTTGTTTCATGGTTTACAGAAAGATATCCGTTTGTGCTGCTTCCTGATTTGGCGACGTATCCTGTAAAGTCGTTTTGTCCTCCTACTAATCCGCCACCTTCAGTGTAATTATCACCTTCTTTCAGGATAAGCTGGTATTTGTGTTCTGCCGGGATGATCAGTTTGTTGGTTTGCGCTGTAGGTACAATTGAAGTAAAACAGCTGATGTGAGTCGAATTACAAGCTACCGGTGTAGTTGTGTTAGGTGCTGTTTTCAGGTAAGCATCAATTCTAAGATCTGAACTGGTAACACTTCTGTTATGAAGTTCAACAGAAATTCTGTTAACTCCGTTTACAAATTTTGATTTTGGAATAGAAAAGATGTTATACACATTCTCCGCAGCTCCGTCAATTGTTGTGCTGGACAATGTGCTGAACGTAATTGTTCCTGCAGGCATATTGTCTCTTATCACTTCTTCTCCGTTCAGATAAACCACGATACCATCATCTCTCATCACTCCCAATTCCATATTATCGGAAAGAGTGGATAAATCTACCGTGAAATCTTTTGCAAAATAAGCTGTAATAAGCCCGGAGTTGATCGTCGTTGTTACAGGATCGCCATATCCTAACGGTCCGTTTCCGGTAGCCCAGGAAGAGACATCATAGGTTTTACCTTTCCATCCATCCGGTTGTGCCTGGTTGTTGTCTTTGTAGCTCCAGGATGTTCCTTTATCAAAGATTAAGGTTTGTGCATGCATGGTAGTGCCTGCAAATAGAGCCAAAGCTCCAATTGTTAGTAGTTTTTTCTTCATTTTACTTCTATTTTTAATACCCTGCAAAACTATTTTTTTCAGGCTGCTACTCTGTTAATTGGATTTTAAATATAGATCGGGGAATATTAATTAATTTCAAACCTAATGTTAAGGGGATTAAGTTTCTGTTAAATAATAAGAGTTTATTCTTATGTAAGGACAGAAAGAATGTTGATTATTGAGAATACCCCATTTCGTGTACAAATATAAACCTAACAGGTTTTAGAAACCTGTTAGGTTTAATTAGATATCGTAGAAAAAGCTATAGCTCAACTTCTTTGGCCCATAAACTCTCCTACTTCGCTTTACTCACATCAGTAAGTGCATTCAGGAAAGCTATAATCTGCCTGATTTCTGTTTGTGTAAGATTAAGCTTGTCCGGTGCAAGGGTCTGATTTTTCATTTTTAATCCTAATCCTTCTCCTCCACCTTCATTATAAAAGTCAAGCACTTCTTCCAACGTGTTGAATGCTCCATTGTGGAAGTAAGGTTTTGTAAGGGCTATATTTCTCACGGTAACCGTTTTGAAAGAGTAATCATATATCCAGGACTTTTCTTTTTTAACAGGGCTGTTTCCTCTTCCAAGGTCTTGATCCAACTCAACCGGAAGCTGTGCAATTGGTTTTTTCGTTATTCCCAGTACTTCAGATTCATTTTCATTGAAAAACGGAGGTACTAATCCTGAAAAATGAGGTGCAAAGTGACAGGTTGCGCAACTGGCTTTTCCCATAAACAGATTGAATCCTTTTTTTACCTCATCAGAAACATTCTTTTCATTTCTCATGAAGCGGTCAAAATCACTGTCGAAGGAATATAGTGAAGCCACGTAGGAACTCAGGGCTTTTGAAAAGTTTTCTTTACTAATCTTTCCGTCTGTGAAAGCCTTCCGGAATGCTTTTTTATATTCAGGTTTAGTCTTCAGTTTTTTAATAATCGCCTCATAGCTTGTATTGAATTCTTCTTCATTATAAATCACATGCTCAGCTTGCTGTTCCAGGTAAAAAGCCCGAAGATCGTAAAAGAATCTTTTAGCAAAAACAGCATTATAAAGACTGGGTGAATTTCTCAGAACGGTTTTCCCTTCTACATTGCTTTGAGATTTTGTTTTAAGATCCGTAAATGCATTTTCCGGAAGATGACAGGTTGCACAGCTCATTTTACCATTGCCACTTACATTTTGATCATAAAATATAGATTTTCCAAGATTGCGGAGTTCGGCATTATCTTCTGAAGGCTTCAGCAATGTGTAAAAATAAGGATCAAAAAAATCACTACTGAAGAAATTTTTATTTCCTACATTCCACCCTGAAAACTCTTTAAGATCATCAGGTCTTCCATCCCATTTTCCGAATTCTTCATAGAGTGGCTGGATATATCTTTTGTAAAATTCAATTCTGTCAAAAGTTTCAAAGTTGGTATTTTTTGAAAGATATTGGATTGCTTCTGTCAAGGTTTGATCGACCTTATTGATGTTATAATTCTTAAAATAAGGATCATCATTAATATATTTTTGGATTCCGGAAAGCGCATGACTCGTTTCTTCTGATATATTGAGTGATCCCGGAGTATCAAAACCCGTTACTCCCAGTGAATAGATTCTGACAAGTTCTATACGCAAAGGCAAGGTCTTATTGTTTCCTTTACTTAAACCGTTTTTAACCGAACTTAAGTAGAAAACTGAATAGCTGTTGTATAAAAAATCTGTAATCGTTTTGATCTTTTCTTTCTCATCACCTGCTTCCTCTGAGAAAATAAGTTCATCCAAAACCTGCAGTCCTTCCGGGGGAAGAGTGTATGCTGATGTTCCTGCTGCTTCAATATGAAATAATGGAGCGGCATTAAGATGTGTTTTGGTAAATTCAGGATAGTGATAGGCTACATAAAATTCTATTTCTTTAAATGAATTTCTTGTATTGTTCAATGATTTCTGTAATTCTTCAAGAGAAATCTGATCTTCAGAAAACCGGTAAACATCGGATTTTAGCCGTTCAAGTTTAGTTTTAAAATCGACTAACCCCTTATTTACAAATGTATTTTCACTTTCTTTTCCTTTATAAACAGGATTAAAAGACATTACTGCAAATCCTATCAGAAGGATGACAACCAGCAGTGGATAAGATCTCATGAATTTTTAGCGGCAAAAGTATTAATCAGATATTATCTCAACTTTAAGGGGAGATTAAATAATGTTTATATTTATGATATCATATTTTTCACTAATTTTAAGCCCCGAAATCAAATTCATTATTCTTAAAGAACCGGTTTATTCTTATGACCGGTAAAATAATGTAGCGAGGTTATTGGGAGAGGATTTTTTTAAATTAAATTCAAAACATCAAAAAAACTAAAATAGTATTATGAAAACAAAACTATTGTTTGCTTTTGCGGCAAGTTTCCTTTCTATAACTGCATTTACGCAAAAGAAAAAGCAACAGGAAAAACAGCCTGTAAAGCAGCAGGAAATGGCCGTTTATGCAGAGAAAAAAGGCAATGATTATTATTTGATCCGTTTGGAAAAAGACAAGAACGTTCCCAATGTATATGTTTACTCCAATGGAGAAACAAAGCCATATAAAAATTATACAGACCTGAAAGATATTGTTCTTGAATTTCCGGGAATGATGTCGTCTAACAATTCTACCAAAGAAGAATTGGTTTCAATTCTTAAAAAAGATAATCATTTCTACGAGATCACTTCACAGAGGAAAGATCCTAAGAATTTCGAAAAAACAACAGTTACCGTATATGAAGTAATGGGTGGCCAAAGAAGAATTGTAGAAGAATACGACTCTATCATCCAGGTAATGGCCTCTCCTTATAAAGAAGCAATTTTCATTAATTAAAAAACAAAAAATATACATATTATGCTCAATAAACTTGCAGCCTCAGAACTTATTCTGAATGAAGACGGAAGTGTATACCATCTTAACCTTTTGCCTGAAGATATCGCCGATAAAATTATCCTTGTAGGTGATCCGGACAGAGTGGCAAAAGTTTCAAAATACTTTGATACAGTTGAAATCAAAAAAAATAAAAGAGAATTCTACACACACACAGGAACTCTTCGTGGGGAAAGAATTACAGTAATGTCAACCGGTATCGGTACTGAGAACATCGATATTGTAATGAACGAGCTGGATGCTTTGGTAAACATCGATCTTAAAAACAAAGAGTTTAAAACTGAACACAAAGCACTTGAATTGTTCCGTATGGGAACTTGCGGAAGCGTAAACCCTGATGTACAGGTTGACAACATGCTGGTAACGCAGAATGTAGTTGGATTAGACGGTCTGATGCATTTTTACCAGGATTATAAATTCGAGAATGAGTTTTCAAAAAGCTTTGTAGAAAGATTCCCTTACGAGAAAATAAAGCCTATGTTGTACTTCTCAGAATGGGATGAACAAATGGGTGAATATTATAAGGATGCCAAATACCACGGAAATACCGCTACATTCCCGGGGTTCTATGCTCCACAGGGAAGACAGCTTCGTCTTAAGGCAGTAGATGACAAATTCCTGGAAACATTGAACGATCTTGGAATCACCAATTTTGAAATGGAAACTTCTGCGATTTATGCCTTTTCAAAATTATTAGGTCATAAGGCGATTACCGTAAATAATGTAATTGCCAACAGAAGACGTGGAGAATTCTCTTCAGACCATTATGCTTCTGAGAAAAACCTGATTACATGGGTTCTTGACAGAATTATTAAGTAATAAGTTTAATATAACTTTATAAAACAGTAAAAGCTATTCTCACTTAGGATAGCTTTTATTTTTTATAGGTTAATCTAAGCTTGTTGCTATTGATTATTTCATCCCAAATGAAACTCCCTTGGATCAGGATATTGAAAGGTAAAGTCCAATCCCGATTCTATTTTTGAAGACGAGATCGTCTTTCCCATTACTTCTCCTTCGTCAATATTTGCTTCATTATTTTGCGCATCAATAACCTGTTTTTTTTGAGGGATGAATTGAAACTGCTACATTATAAACGTCCATTATTGTTCCTTTTTGTATCATTAAAGAAATCATACGACAGATATCGGTATAATGTAGGTGATTAATAGCATGATCAGGATTGGATACCTTATAATTTTTCAAAAGTCTGTTATCACCCATTAACCCGCTTAGCCTTAATTCTATTTAAAATATTAATTAAATGATGATCTTCAAAATTGCTAATACTCTAAAAAACCACTACACTTTAGTGTATATTTTCTATCTATCATCCATTTTTTTCATCAATTCGAGTTGCTGATTTAACATTTTTTTTAAATTCGCCAAACAATAACCTTTTAAAATTAACTACCCATGAAAAACACTAAGCTATCTGATTTATCTATTGATGAATTGCACAAAGAAGAAAAAAAGCGTTCAGGCATCCATATTACATTTTGCATTCTTATCGGATTTATGGTTGGGGTTTCCATATATGCTATTGTGAAACACGGCTTTACTTTTGCCAGCTTGTTACCCCTATTTTTTATTCCGATGTATACTTTTGCGTGGAAAAGCAAAAAGGATGTCAGTAAAGAAATCATGTCCCGCAAATCCAATTAAAAATCATTTTCGGAATGCAAAGCACATGTTTAAACTGCAGCCACACACTTACCGCCGAATATTGTGGTAAGTGTGGGCAAAAAGCCAGTACACACAGATATTCTTTAAGACATTTTATCGAACATGATTTTATTCATGGAGTCTGGCATGTAGACAAAGGCGCTCTCTTTACCGTAAAAGAATTGTTTACAAGACCGGGAAACAGCGTCCGTGAATATATTTTGGGTAAAAGAGCTAAGTACTTTAGCTTTATCACCTTGTTGATCCTCACGGCTTCTATTTCTGCCATTGTTTCTCATTATTTCCCTATTGATTTCAAAGCTCTGGTACCTCAAAACGGTAGAGATTCAATAAATTCATTTGAGAAACTAATGACCTCCTATCCCAAAATAGTTTTGCTGATCTCCATACCGGTTAATTCTATTTTCAGCTATCTCTGGTTTCGGAAAGCCGGATTTAATTATTCTGAACATCTTGTTTTAAACTCATACAAAACAGCCGCAGAAATCTTAGTCGGGTTAATATTTACTGTGATCACCTTGTTTTCCGATCATGCAGCAGTAGTAGCGTCTCTATATTTACTATGTGTCTTTATGGTCAGTATACTCTATGGAACCTGGTTTTACGCTCAATTTTTTTCCCAATCAGGATATTCCAAAGGGTCTTTACTTTTCAGGAGTATTATGATTCCTGTATCATATCTGTTTTGCACGATGATTATCGGATTTCTTTGGGGTATTTTTAGTGTATTATTACGTTAAAAATAAAATGACACCCATATCATTGATGTTTTTAACAAAATAAAAAGAGCTTCCAAAAACGGAAGCCCTTAACACCATATCAACTATAATAAAACTTATTATTCTAATTAAAACTCATTAATCATGACATAAAAATGACCTGAATTCAAGCTTCCTGCACTTCCTGAAATATTGGTAAGATTAATGGTAATAGTGGAAGTTGAGGTCATTCTTGGATTGGAAATAGAGAATGTAGAGTTACCGGCAAAATCTCCGGCCGGCGAAACAACTACCACAGCTCTTGTTGAAGCTGGCTGAAATCCTGCAGGAACAGTGATGTCCAACGTTACAGATTTACCGGGAGGCATATTATTGATAGATACTCCCGGCCAGACTTCAAAACTGATTTGATTCTTTTGTACACTTCCCTTTTCACCCAATTTAAACTGTCCGTTTACATCCAGTTTTGCTGAAATATTTGGAGCCCCGGTACCAATACCTACATTTACATTATTATTCCCCAGCACAATGGTATTGGCCTGTGAGGTAGTTGCTCCATATCCTATTGCTGTTGAATATTGTCCTAAAGCATTTGCTCCGGAACCTAATGCAGTTGAATTTTCACTATTCGTAACCGCATTGTATCCTACAGCTGTTTCACTGTTTGAATTTGTTTTTGCATTGTATCCCAATGCTATAGATTGAAATCCTCCCGCAGAAGATTGATTACCTATAGCGGTGGATTCATTTTTACTTGTTTGTGCACCATATCCGATTGCCGTAGATTTGAATGCACCTGCAGATGATTTATTTCCGATAGCCAAAGCGTCATTCGCAGAAACAGATGCTGCACTACCAATAGAGACTCCCTGAAACGCTGAACTTGAACTTCCTATGGCGATTCCGTTTTGACCTGCATTGGCTCCCAATCCAAGACTTACCGAATTATCTACTCCCAATCTTCCCGCAGTAGTAGAATTTACTTTAAAAATAAGATCGTCACGCGTTTTTGTTCCTAATGATAAATTCGTATCTGCTCCACTATAATTTCCGGAATTTGTTCCGGTGGTATTCCAGCCTGTAACTGCATCACCGTCACCTTTGCTGGTTTCTGAAGTATTGGTTGAAAGCCTGTTCCATTTGGAGGTAAACCAATAATAAAATCCTGTTTCTTTTAAACTTCCACTTCCATTATTCCAAACGATCAATCCATCCGCCGGATTGGAAACTGTTGTATTATCGGTTACTGATGCCAAAGCAACACTTGGCAGCAATACGCCTTTATTTGCTGAACTCACCTGAAGCATCGCAGAACGATCCGGATCAGGTAAACCAATCCCCACCTGAGCATAGGTAAAGATATTGAGCAGTAAAAAGAGCAGGCCAAGCTGAAGTTTATAATTTCTTTGCATCACTTATGTTTTTTGCGGATGCAAATATACAAACTTTTTAATAAATCAATAAATAAATTAGTAAATTCATAATTAAAAACACTTATTTGTGAGTAATGCAATTTTTACTCACCAAACAATGAAAAGTGTTTAAATATCAACCAGTTATTAATCATAGTATTTATGAGCATTTTCAAATACACGTCTCCGAATGATTAACAACAAATTGCAGTATCACTATAAAACATCACCAAAAATTGAATAATTTAAAACGAATTATTTTCTAGTGAAACAGCTTTTAAGATGGTCATTTACCATTCCGGTAGCCTGCATATGAGCATAAACCACTGTCGAACCCACAAATTTAAACCCTCTTTTTTTCAAATCTTTTGAAATGATATCTGAAATTTCGGTTGTAGCAGGAATGTCTGCTAAAGTTTGAGGATTATTGTCTACAGGCTTTCCGTCTGTAAAACCCCAGATATATTTTGAAAAGCTTCCAAATTCCTTTTGCACTTCCATAAATTTCTGTGCATTGGTAACAGCAGCCAATATTTTAAGTCTGTTTCTGATAATTCCGGAATTATTCATGAGTTCTTCGATCTTTTGATCACCATAAGCAGCCATTTTTTTATAGTTAAAATGATCAAAGGCTTTTCTGAAGTGATCTCTTTTTGATAAAATAGTATACCAGCTCAATCCCGCCTGAAAACTTTCAAGGATCAGAAATTCAAATATAGTTTCATCATCGTATACAGGTCTTCCCCACTCTTCATCATGATATTTCCTGTACAGATCGTCTTTTTCGCACCAGCCACAGCGTATTTTTTCCATAATTACCACATTTTAAAAGATAAATTTACTACTGATTTAGAAATCTATAACAAAAGATTGTGAAAAATTTAACAGAACAACCTGATTTTAGGAATGGTTATTGTTTATTTATCTGTACCAAATTAAATTTAGAGTATTATGAACAATTCAGATTATAACAAAGCGGAAAATGCAGTGAATAATGTAGAAAACTCTTTACAGAATGCGGCAGAAAATGCAAAATGGAAAATCAATGAATTGGCAGACAGAGCCAAAGATTATATTAATGAAAAGAAGAATAATGATCAGGAAGCTAATCAGGAAGACTGGTTCGACAGGGTAAAAGCTAATGTATCCGACACCTGGGAAGACATCAAAGATAAAGCCGATGACGCCTGGGAAAAAACTAAGGACGCTGCAGAGGACGTAAAAGCAGAATGGAACAAGAAAACCAATTAAAAATTCAGTCATATAAATATTTTCAAGAAAATGGAGTCTTAAATTGATAAGGCTCCATTTTTATTATGTCATAACCACAATTATTGCTACATTTGTATCATAATAAACATTAAAAAATTATGTCATACGGTTTACTTAAAGGCAAAAAGGGAATTATTTTTGGAGCCCTTAATGAACAATCCATCGCATGGAAAGTTGCTGAAAGATGCCATGAAGAAGGTGCAGAATTCATCTTATCTAATGCGCCTATTGCTTTAAGAATGGGAGAATTGAATGGTTTAGCAGAAAAAACAGGTTCTGAAGTGATTGCTGCTGACGCTACTTCTATAGAAGATCTTGAAAAACTTTTTGATGCAGCGACCGCAAAATTTGGAAAAATAGATTTTATTCTTCACTCTATCGGTATGTCTATCAACGTAAGAAAAGGAAAGCACTATACTGAAATGAATTATGATTGGTTGGAAAAAGGCTGGGATATTTCAGCGGTTTCTTTCCATAAGGTAATGCGTGTAGCGTGGGAAAAAGACTGTATGAACGAATGGGGAAGTATTTTGGCACTTACTTATATCGCAGCGCAAAGAACATTCCCGGACTATAATGACATGTCTGATAATAAAGCATATCTGGAAAGTATCGCAAGAACTTTCGGAAATTATTGGGGAGAAAGAAAAGTACGTGTAAATACGGTTTCTCAGTCTCCTACAATGACGACTGCCGGAAGCGGTGTGAAAGGTTTCGGAGGATTCCTTGGTTATGCAGAAGATATGTCTCCTCTTGGAAATGCAACGGCCCTTGAATGTGCAGATTATTGTGTTACCCTTTTCTCTGATCTTACTAAAAAAGTGACTATGCAGAATCTTTTCCATGATGGAGGTTTCAGCAGCTCAGGAGTTACTCAGAAAGTAATCAGCAAATATGATCTTGAAAAATAGTCTCTCATCAAATTAATAAATTTGACGATCTGATTCGTTTTTTAAATAAATAAAAGCCTGTGGGATACTAGTATTTCACAGGCTTTCTTTTTCTGCTTCGATCTTTCATCTTTTGCAGGTTATATAAGATGAAATGATCAACAAACAAAATGTCCTCAAACGAATCGGCGGCCTCTTCGAGGCCGCCGATTCTCTTACAAAATAATATTAATATGATATTATAAAACTACAGTCTGTATAGAGTGTGCGGGAGCTGTTAATTTGGCAGCCATCCCTTCGATCCAAAGGTTGGCTTCAATATCACTATCCGAGTCATTCATGATTACTGTTACCAATTGTCCGTTGTCATTCATGAAAGCACTGGAGGTAAGGGCGGCTCTGTTGGAGGAGCTACCTATTCTCTGGGCATTGGGTTTGATATATTTTGAAACATGACCGATATAATAGTATTCGTAGGTGTAAAATACTTCGCCTGTTTTCGTATCTGCGATAATGGGAGCGAAACAGAAATTCCCTTTATGATTTGGGCCTCCGGTTTCATCCAGAAGAATATTCCAGTCTGTCCATAATGCATTTCCCTTATTAAAATCGTTCAGCATATTTTTACCATAAAGTTCTCCCAGGCTTACGTCATAGATTTTATCCATTTTAAACTGCTCCTTACAGCCTTCGGTAAAAGCAAGGAACTTATCCGGGAAAGCTCGATGTGTTTCTGCAAGATTATCAAAAAGCTGGGTTTTGTTATTCCAGGTTTCATACCAGTGGTAGCCGATTCCGTGAGCATATTTTGAAGTCTCCGGATCGCCTAAAGTCGTGGTAGCTCTTTGATAGATTAAATCTCTGTTGTGATCCCAGATCATTACTTTTTTATCTTTATAACCGTTTTTCCAAAGCGTTGGTCCCAGGTTATTTTTCAGGAAATCGCCTTCTTCTTCGGCGGTGTAGATGCATGACTCCCAACTCTGTGTGGCCATAGGTTCATTCTGAACGGTTAATCCCCAGATATTAATTCCCCTTTTTTCGTATTCTTTGATAAATTTAATATAATAGTCTGCCCACGTTTGGTAGTATTCATTTTCAAGTCTTCCTCCTTTGTATAAGCTCTTATTCGACTTCATCCAGGCCGGTGGGCTCCATGGAGAAAAATAGAAAGTGAAATTATTTCCTATCGCTTTCTGAGCTTCTTTAATCATCGGGATCTTATACTTTTCATCATGAGCAACATTGAATGTCTTCAGAGAAGTATCATTATCCTCAACATAAGTATAAGAATCGCTGGAAAAATCACAAGAGTTCATATTCGTACGAACTACGGTGTATCCTAATCCGTTTTTACCAAAATAGGCCTCAAGAATTTCTTTCTGCTTATTCTTGGGCATTTTATAGAATGTTTCTGCTGAAGCATCGGTGATGGCCCCTCCTATTCCGATTAATTTCTGGTATTTAAAGTTGGGCGCCACAAAAATGCAGGCTTCCGTTTCTTTAGGTTGTCCAAACTGTTCAAACTTTACGGCACCCATATCCACCATTTTCTCATTTGCTTTAGAGTTGGTAAGAATTACCTTAGCTGTTTTTCCTGCATTCTTTTTCCAATAATTCTGGGCATTAACATTCACTGCAATACCTATTACAAAACAACTTACAATTAGTTTTCTCATGATTTTTTCTGTTTTTGGACAAACTTGTCCTCTTTTTCATTATTTATTTTGATAGACCCTTACATAGTCTATATAATATTTCTGTGGAAAAATGTGGTCATCAATTCCTTCCTTTCCGCCCCAGAAACCGCCTACTGCCAGATTTAAAATAATAAAATAAGGCTGGTCAAAAGGCCATGCTTCATAGGTTTTTTCTTTATTTTCGTACGTGAAAAATTTCCGGTCATCAATATAAACATCAATTTTTTCCGGGGTCCAGTCTGCTTTATACACGTGAAACGTATCACTTGCATCCTTTACCAGCAAAGTATCCGTTTTCTGTGTTCCCTGAATATGATTGTATTTTTTGGTGTGAACAGAAGCATGGACATACCCAGGATTAAAGCCCACATGTTCCATAATATCCAGTTCACCATCATCCGGCCACTTATTCATCTTTTCACTCATCATCCAGATAGCCGGCCAGGTTCCGCGACCTTTGGGAAGTTTTGCTCTTACTTCAATTGTTCCATATTGAAAAGAGAATTTTCCTTTGGTTAAAAGTCTTGCAGAAGTATATTTACTTTTCTCCCAGTTTTCCTTTTTAGCTTCAATGATAAGGTTTCCGTTTTCCATTCGGGCATTTTCAAGCCTGTTTTTGGTGTAAAACTGAGCTTCATTATTTCCATAGCCATCACCTCCTTCATCATAATTCCATTTGGATGAGTCCGGAAGACCTTTTCCGTTAAATTCATCACTCCAGATCAGTTTTTTACCTGAATGACCTTTGGTCGAAGTACAGTTTGTCGCCGACACGGCTACTAGTATAACTGCACACAACTGAATGATATTTTTGGATTTTAAATTCATACAATGTCTATGATCATTAGGTTTTGGCAAAAGCTGTTTTATATTTTATAACTATTTCACCCAATTAATTCTTTTTGTCTGCAGATTTTGAGAATCCGTTCCGATCATGATATCAAACTCGCCTCCTTCCCAATCGAAGTTTAATTCATCATCAAAAAACTTCAGATCTTCAGTGGTAATTTTAAAATCAACCATTTTACTTTCTCCTTTTTTGACGAATATTTTCTCAAAGCCTTTCAATTCTTTTACAGGTCGTACCACTTTGCCAAAAAGATCTCTGACATACAACTGCACCACTTCTTCCCCATCATATTTTCCGGTATTGGAAACAGTTACACTCACATTCAAAGTCTGGTTTCCTTTAAGATCTGAAGAGCTTACCATCATGTCAGAATATTTGAAATCAGTGTAGCTTAAACCAAACCCAAAAGGAAATTTCGGATCATTATCAAGATCGATATAAGCTGAAACATAATTTCTGTCCGTATTATTCTTCGCCGGTCTTCCCGTATTATAATGATTGTAGTACACCGGAATCTGGCCTTCAGTTCTTGGAAAAGTCATCGGAAGTTTCCCTCCCGGATTCACGGTTCCGAACAAAACGTCTGCAATCGAATTACCGGCTTCAGTTCCCAGCCACCAGGTATATAAAATTGTGGGAATATTGTCCGCTGCCCAGTTGAATATCAAAGGCCTTCCCGCATTAATCATCAGAACAATAGGTTTTCCCGTTTTGGCAATTTCTTTCAACAAATCTTCCTGAACTCCTGAAAAACCAATATTACTCCTGCTCTTTGCTTCACCACTCATCGCATGCCCCTCACCGAGAGTCATAATTACAACATCTGCTTTTTTAGCAGTTTCGATTGCTTCTGTAAACAGAGTTTTATCCTGATCATCTACATTACAACCCTTTGCATACAATAAAGTTGAGCTTTTATCCAGTTGATTTTTAATTCCGTCAAACTGAGAAATGATTCTTTGGTTGTCATCTTTAAATGCAACAGACCAGAATCCGTGGTTGGCAACCGTTTCTTTTCCAAAAGGGCCAATTAAAGCAACTGTTTTTACTGTTTTTGAAAGAGGAAGAATATTCCCTTTATTTTTGAGAAGAACGATACTTTTAGAACCGAAAGATCTTCCGAACTTCCGGTTTTCCTGATTATTGGTCTGTTCTTTCTGTCTTTTTTCATTACTGTATCTGTAGGGATCATCAAAAAGACCAATCTCGAATTTCTTGGCTAAAATTCTTCCCGTTGCATCATCTACCCATTTAACATCTACTTTTCCGTCTTTAACGAGTTTTGGAAGTTCTGCCATATACACCCTGCTTTCCATATCCATATCACTTCCTCCAAGCACGGCTTTTTCAGCAGCTTCACCGGCATCCTTAGCATATCCGTGAGGAATCATCTCCCCGATACTTCCCCAGTCTGATACCACAAAACCTTTATAATTCCACTTTCCTTTCAAGAGATTTCTTTGAATATACCCGTTGGCCGTTGCCGGAATTCCGTTGATATCATTAAAAGAATTCATAAATGTGGCTACTCCGGCCTCTGCCGCAGCTTTAAAAGGAGGAAGATAGGTTTCGTTCAGCTGCCTGAGGCTCATATCTACAGAATTGTAATCTCTTCCGCCTACTGCCGCACCATACGCTGCAAAATGTTTTGCACAGGCCATTACCGCATCAATATTTCCTAAGCCTTTGCCTTGAAATCCTTTAATTCTTGCTAATCCTATTTTTGTACCCAGATAAGTATCTTCTCCCGAACCTTCCATGACTCTTCCCCATCTCGGATCCCTGGCAATATCTACCATCGGAGCAAAAGTCCAGTGAATACCATAGGCAGAAGCTTCTGTAGCAGCAATTCTTTCAGATTTTTCGATCATATTCAGATCCCAGCTTGCGGCTTGTCCCAGGTTGACCGGAAAAGTTGTACGGTAACCATGAATAACATCCTGACCGAATAATAAAGGAATTTTCATCCTCGACTGCATGGCCAGTTGCTGGAATGCTTTCGTTTCTTCGGCTCCCGCTACATTCAGCATCGAACCAACTTTTCCTTTTTTTATTTCATCAAGAACCGTAGCCGAATTAGAATGCTGTGGTCCCGTGGCATATTCAAAGCCACTGTATTGAATCATCTGCCCTACTTTTTCTTCCAGCGTCATTTTAGATAATAACTCCGCAACTTTCTGATCCACTGTTTTCTGTCCATAGGCAGTCATTGCAAATGCTGAGCATGCCAGTAAGAAATACACTTTTTTCATAATCTTCAATTAAAAATATAGGTTGCGGCTGATTGTCCGGAAATTGTTACAGCAGCGGTTTTACCGGCAAATTTAATATTAAAATTCTCATCTTCTTTATTGTCATTCTGAACAATTACAACTATTTTCCCAGATTGAGTCATAAAGGCTGCTGTAGAGAGATGAGCCGTTTGTGTAGAAGCAATTCTTTGTGAACCGGCCGGAACAAATTTAGAAGCATGGGCAATAATATAGTAGGACACATTTCTGGTGAAATTTTCACTATCGGAAACCGTGATGGCTCCTTTGCATTCCGTGCATCCGCCATCTGTGTGAGGACCGTACTTTGGATCATTAGCCAGATTCCATTCTAAAGCTGTTTTGCTCCAGTTTCGCATAGAACCAATGATAACATTTTTTGTATGCCAGTTCAGATCTCCATCGAAACTTCCTTTTGAACCTGTCCATTGTTCGGTAAAATAGAGATTTTTATCAGGGAAGGCATTATGAACTGTACTTAAGGCAGAAATTTCACCTTCATATAAATGGAATGCCGATCCATCTATATATTGATTCGCATCAGCATCTTTCAAAATATCAATCGCATATTCCGGTTTATTGCAGTTATGGTCATACACTACAATTTTGGTTTTGATTCCTTTTGCTTTAAAAGCCGGACCTAAGTGATTTTTGATAAAATCTCCCTGTTGAGCAGAAGGCATATATAAACTTGGATTATTTCCTGGATGTAAAGGCTCATTTTGAGGAGTAACGGCATCAATCATGATTCCTTCTTTTTGCATTCCCTGGATATATTTAACAAAATAATCGGCATATGCTCCATAAAACTCAGGTTTAAGACTTCCTCCTTTTGACTTCCCGTTATCCTTCATCCAAACCGGTGGCGACCATGGGGCTGCCATCATTTTAATGTGAGGATTAATGGTTAGAATTTCCTTGAGCATGGCGATCAGGTTCTTTTCTTTTGCCAGACTGAATTTTGAAAGAGAGGGGTCTGTCTGCCCTTCCGGTAAATCATCGTACGAAAAAACTTCTCCGTCAAGATCGGATGCTCCGATACTTAATCGTAAATAGCTGATGGAAATTGAGTTTTTATCATTTCCAAAAAGTTCATGAAGTAAAGCTTTCCTTTTTGAAGGTGACAAGCGGTTAATTACTTCCACACTTCCTCCTGTCAATGTATATCCGAAACCATCAACATATTGAAACTTTTGAGAGGCATCAATTTCAATATTCTGAAAGTTATTGGAACTATTTACAAATCTAACCGGACTTTGAGGTTGTAATTTTACACTTTCATCTCCTTTAGTAAGCCAATACTGAACTTCATTTCCTTTATTTTGAGCAACAGAGCTGCATGATAAAGGAAAAAGTACCACACCGCATAGCAGTGCAGTACCTTTAAAGAAACTATATAAGTTGTGAAACTTCATGTTTTAGTAGCCTGGATTTTGTTTTAAAGAGGTATTGGGCAATTCATTAAACGGAATTGGTAAAATTTCATTTTTGTTTGCTTTAAATCCTTTAAATGCAAGCTTTGAAGGAGCATCTCCCCATCTTACGAGATCAAACCATCGGTGTCCTTCTCCTGCAAGCTCTCTTCTTCTTTCATCTTTAACAGCTTGTAAAGACACAGGAACTGATGCCAGTCCTACTCTTGCTCTTACGGCATCCAGCAATGCCTGAGCTCTTCCTCCTGCCGCTCCTAAGGCTTCTGCTTCCATCAGATAAGTATCTGCTAATCTTATGGCAACGTAATTCTGTCTGAAATTAAGTTCTGCAGGTCCCGGAAGTGAACTTTTCAAAGCATTCGTAGGCAGATATTTATTTAAAAAATATCCGGTATCTGCAAATGCAGGACTGTAAGAAATTTTACCGTCAGTTACCAATTGTTTCGCATTAAAAACCGTTACATTTAGCCTCGGGTCTCCCTGCATAAAATTAACATAGTCATCTGTTACCGTATTAAAAGCCCATCCTGAAAAGATATCCGGAGCATCGTTATTCGGAATATTTTTTAAAGAATAGGAACGCGGACATACCATTACATTGATAGAATTTCCTTCATCTTTTCCTTGTCCCCAGAATCCCCAATCGGAGTTTCCTTTGTTGGTATGCATCACTTCAAGGATAGATTCTGTAGAAAATTTATACGGATCCGATGTTTCCGGACCCACTTTAAACAAGTCTGCATAATTGGCCACCAGTTTATATCCATACTGACTGGTTCCTCCTGGAGTACCATTCACTTCTGCAAATTGTGCTGCCGCTTCCGGCATCTTTCTATCATAAAGATATATTTTACCCAGGATGGCTCTGGCTGTTCCCTGAGTAATTCTCCCTTTATCATTGCCACTCGCCGTCATCATTAAATCAGGAATAGCAGCGGTGATATCACTTTCTATCTGTGCATACACTTTGCTTGGGTCTGCCTGTGGAATGTGCCAGTAATCATCATTTGAGTTGAAAGTTTTCAGAATTACCGGGATATTTCCAAACATTCTTACCAGTTCAAAATAGTATAAAGACCGAAGGACCTTTGCCTCGCCAATATATCTCTTTTTAAGATCATCGCTCATAGAAGCACCGGGAACTCTTTCTATTACAAGGTTAGCTCGTGCTACCCCCTGATAAAAATCCTTCCAGTAGCTGGCAGGCATGGTATTGGGATTAATCATATAATTATTGATTCCCTGGATCCCCGCACCATCACTGGAACTTCCACCACCGGAATAAAAATCATCAGACCCGGCATTAAAAAAAGTAACCGTATTTTCAAATCCGCCGGAATATTTTCTTAAAACATCATATACGGAAACCAGTGCACTAAATGACTGCTGTTCGTTCTGGAAATACAAATCAGTATTAAAAGCACCAGAATTCTGTACATCATCCAAATAGGAATCACTGCAACCCATATTTGTAAAACTTAGACCTGTAAAAAAAACAACGGCAAGTCCTTTATATAAAAATTTCTTATTTTTCATGTTGTTGATAATTAAAATTGAATATTAGCACCTATCAAAAAAGTTCTTGCTTGCGGATAGTATGCTCTGTCCACCCCTATAATGTCTTGTTCAGAATTATTTCTTCCCGCAATCTCAGGATCATATCCTGTGTATTTTGTGAAAGTGAAAACATTTTCACCGGTGATGTACAGTCTTACTTTACTCATTCCGAAACGGCTTGTAACATCGTGAGGAAGAGTATAGCCTACCTGGATAATTTTCAAACGAACATAGTCTCCTTTTTGAAGATAATAGTTTGACATCCATGAATAGTTATGGTTAGGGTCATTTCGGGTAATTCTAGGATTATCATTGGTAGAACCTTCTCCTGTCCATCGATCTAAAATCTTTGTCTGGTAATTGGCATCCGGTAAATCCAATCTTCTTAAGCCCTGAAAAATCTTGTTACCGGCCTGCCCTTGGGCAAACATCATGAAATCGAAGTTTTTATAATTTAAATTAACGGTCAGTCCAAAAGTGTATTTTGGAATAGAGCTTCCCAGATTCACTTTATCTTCTTCGTCAATTTTACCATCTCCGTTATTGTCCTGCCAGATAAAATCTCCCGGTTTTGCATCGGGTAATAGTTTGGTTCCATTGGAATTAACATAAGCATCAATTTGTGCCTGATTTTGGAACACCCCGCTGTATGTCTGACCATAGAATGATCCGTAAGGCTGTCCCACAGCAACTCTGGATACAGCTCCCATGGTCTGGAAAGAAGCAAGGTTGAAATAATTGATATCATCCTCCAGTCGAAGAACTTTGTTTTTTATCGTCGCAAAATTTCCGTTAATGGAAATACCAAAGTCGTCCCAATTCTTTTTATATCCCAGCTCAAGTTCAAAACCTGTATTTTCCATATCCCCAACATTGGCCCACGGTAAATTAGGAACTCCTACATAACCCGGAATATTAACCTGTCGCAGAATATCAACTGTTTTCTTTTTGTACCAATCTGCAGTTAGAGTGAAATTGCTGAATAATTTCAAATCTGCAGCAATATTCAGCTGACTGGTTTGTTCCCATTTCAGATTGGGGTTTTCCAGTGTACTTGGTGCATATCCTATGATGATGTTATTTCCTGAATTGGTATAGTTGCTTCCAGAAACCATAAAACTTGCAAACTTGAAGTTATCCATTTCATCATTCCCCAGTACTCCATAGCCTCCTCTAAGTTTCAAATTGTTGATCACTTTGTTTTCAGGCCAAAAGTTCTCTTTATGTACATTCCATCCTAAAGACAGGGACGGGAAAGTTCCCCAATGCTTATTGGTAGCAAATTTTGAAGAACCATCTCTACGAATTGTTCCGGTAAACAAATATTTATCTGCATAATCATAAATAACTCTACCAAAATAAGATGCCTTACGGGTCTGGATACCATCCCAACCAGTAGCTGTAATATCATCCTGCGGAATATTAAAATTAAAAGAGGCATCCTGCCAACGTTCAATAGGCAGATTACTATACGTTAAACTGGTACCACCCGCTATATTATATCGATACACTCCCTGTCCTACCAATATGTTGATGCTATGATCTCCGAATTTATTTTGATAGGTTAACGTATTCTCCATACTCCATTCAAACTTGTTTTCGTCTATCTTATTCAGGCTGTTAAAGCTTGTATTATTGTAGTTTGGACTTAAATAATATTTCGGAGTAAAGGTGCGGCTTCCCCAATATGATTTCTTACCATTTAAACTTGATTTAAAAGTAAAGTTTTTAAGAAACTTAAGCTCTGCAAAAACATTTCCCACAAAATCATCGGACCAGTTGTAATTTCCCTGCTGAATCCGGCGAAAAGCCTGAGGGTTTGTCATTTCATTGTTTACATAACGTGAAATTCCATAAGGATTACCATTAGGATCACGAATGATATAAGGGTTGGTATAGCCACTCGGATCTACTGCAGACCAATCCGTTACCACTACCGGAGTGGTAGGATCCAGATTCACTGCGGAAGCTAGAGGGCCACCATATTCTTCGTTGGCACTTATTCCCTGAGACTTGGTATGAGTATAAGCAAAGGTTTGCCCTATCGTTAAATAGTCTGTTACTTTATGCGTCGAGTTAAATCTGGCATTGATCCTTTTATAATTGGAAATATCAGTCATTACGATACCCGTCTGATCAAAATACCCAAAGGATGTATAATAACTGGACTTGTCATTGCCTCCGGTAATACTTACTTCATGTGAAGATTTTTCACCGGTTCCGAAAATAGTATCCTGCCAGTTGGTTCCTTTCCCCAATGATCCGGGGTTGGAAAATCTTGGTGCTCCTCCATCATTTACCAAACCTTCATTAATGATTTGCGCATATTGGGAAGCATTCAGAAGGTCAATTTTTTTTGCAGTGTTTGAAACGCCGTAAAAACCATTATAAGAAAGGGTTAACTTTCCTTTTTTCCCTTTTTTAGTAGTAACCAGAATTACTCCCTTTGCCGCAGAAACACCATAAATTGCTGATGATGCACCATCCTTCAGGACTTCAATACTTTCGATATCCGACTGGTTAAGCCATCCGATATTGTCTACCACAATACCGTCTACCACCCATAACGGACTATTACTTCCGGCTCCGAAACTGGTAATTCCCCTTACACGTACCGTCGCTGCAGCACCGGGTTGCCCGGAATTTGTAACTACAGAAACACCGGCGGCTCTTCCCTGTAATACCTGTTCCGGTTTACCGGCAGGAATATTTTCGATATCGCTGGCTTTAATACTTGCAATCGCTCCCGTTACATTACTCTTTTTCTGAGTACCATAACCAATGACTACAATCTCATCTATTTTGTTTTCTTTAGAAAGCGTGTCCTTCACATTGGTCTGGGCACTGAAGTTGGCCGTAAAATAGAGAACAGCCACCAATCCTAAGCTTCTTGATATTGTTACATTCATATACAGTTATTGTTTAATTCTCAAATTGAGACAATAAAAATATATTTTTTTCCAATTAATTAACATTATATTCATAAATATTTTAATTTTTCTTTTATTTTTGAGGGTTAGAAGCCCTATCTTCGCACTAATATTTCTTAAAAAATTAGAAAAACATAAAAAAGTTAATCCCCAAAATGACCTCCAAGCTTTCTCATATTTCACTTCCGCTCAAACTTAGTTTTCTTATTTTTTCGATGGTTTTAAACTGTATGGGCCTTGTCATTTTGCAGCTTGCTGAGGCCAAAATCACTTATAGTGAACTGGGATTTTTAGAATCATTCAAAGATTTACCTATTGCTTTTATTTCTCTTTTTGCGGTAAGCTTCATTAATAAAACGGGAACCAAAAAAGCACTTATCTTGGCATTAATCATTGTCGGATTTTGTTCCTGTCTCCTTCCCTTCATCGCTGACTTTTGGTTTTATAAAGTCTGGTTTGCTATTATTGGAGCTTGTTTTGCCATCGGTAAAATTTGTGTATTCGGGATTATCCGGAATAATATTTCGGATGAAAAATCACTGGCAAAAACAATGAGCAATGTTGAAGCGTCATTCATGATTGGAATTTTTGTAGTGAATACCGGCTTTGGCTGGGTGATTTCCAGTCAATATGCCGAATTCTGGAAATTCGGATTTTTAATGATTGCCGTTTTATCTGCTGTAACGATATTTTTGCTTGTAAAGGCTGACATTTCAGAATCTAAGCCACTGGAAAATAAAAACATCATTTCTGAACTATCGGGATTTACCAAACCTGCCGTACTCCTGTTTCTGGCCGTTATTTTTTCCATTGTTTTTGTTGAACAGGGATTCAATTCATGGCTTCCTTCTTTTTATAAAAATCATCTGAAGGTCAATTCATTTTTTGCTTTGCAGGCGACTTCTTTTTTAGCATTATTTTCTTATGCAGGAAGGACCATTACAGCAAATGTTATCCGTAGATTTCCATTACATGGCTATTATATTTCATGTATGTCTTTCATTGTAACTTTACTGATTATTATTGTTGGTATACAATATTTTGAGTCGGAAGACTCCAGGTTAATTCTCTTTTTATTTCCGGTAATTGGATTATTTTTATCACCGCTCTATCCGGTCATCAACTCCAAAATGATTGCACAGGTTGATAAGGATAAAATTAATCTTTTCACCTCCCTGATTGTCATTTTTTCATCTTTAGGTAGCTCTGTCAGTTCTATTATTATGGCAATTTTATTTGAAAAACAACTTTTACACCTATATCCTTTATACATTTTATCTTCTGTAATTCTACTATTTGTGATTAGTTTGATATATTTTAATGTATCGAAAAAGAAAATATAGAAAATAGTTTTATTTTTACTGCCATGAAAATCAAAGACACAAAAAGCAAAGAAACACTTCGGGAACTGATCGACACCAAAGATTTTGTCGCCCATATATCAGTGGACTGCACCATATTCGGGTTTCATAATAATATTTTGAAGGTATTGCTTTTGAAATATCATGACCTTGATTTGTGGTCGCTTCCGGGTGGTTTTGTTTTCAATGATGAAGATCTGCGGGAAGCTGCGGAGAGAGTTCTGTATGAAAGAACCCAACTTAAAGACTTATTTTTAAAACAATTTCATACGTTTGGAAGAATAGACCGTACCGAAAACAATGTTCACCAGATTCTTCTTAAAAATAAGGGAATTGAAGTTCCCGGGGAGCACTGGATTTTTCAGCGATTCGTTACAGTCGGCTATTGCAGTCTGATCGATTTCTCGTTGGCCAATACTTTTCCGGACGCATTCAATGAAAGCTGTGAATGGTTTGAAGTGAGCAAACTGCCTAAAATGGCATTTGATCACGACAGAATTATAGAAACTGGTCTTGAATATTTAAGAATGAATATCAACACTGAAGTTGCAGCCAGCAACCTTCTTCCTGAAAAGTTTACGATGAAAGACCTTCAGTCTCTTTATGAAACTATTTTAGGACAAAAATTCAGAAGAAATAATTTCCAGCGAAAAATTTTAAGTTTAAATATTCTGGACCGGTTAGAAAAGCTCTATGACGGTTCTGCCAATAAGGCTCCTTACCTGTATAAATTCAAAACTAAAGTTCACAATGCTACCAATCAGTACCCTATCTCAAATGATGAGGAAGTCTGAAATGATGCAACAAAGCACTAAAATGGCTTCGGAAGGCGTTATATAATTGAAAACCAACATCAATATAAGTTTTCAAAAAAATTTTCAGAACACCACGAAAAATGTTATTTTTAACAAAATCAAAAAATCATGTCATATTATCCTCTTACAAGCATCCCTGATTATTATGGAATTGATGCTTTACTTACTGAAGAACACAAACTGATTCGCCAATCTGTAAGAGACTGGGTTGAAAGTTTTGTAATGCCGCAGATTGACCAGGCTGCTCAAAATCATACAGATATTCCCGGACTTATGAGAGAATTAGGGAAAATCGGAGCATTAGGTCCTTATATTCCAGTGGAGTATGGAGGTTCAGGATTAGACCAGATTTCTTACGGTTTGATTATGCAGGAATTGGAAAGAGGAGATTCTGCAGTACGTTCTGCTGCTTCCGTACAGAGTTCTTTGGTGATGTTCCCAATTAATGAATTCGGTTCCGAAGAACAGAAAAAGAAATACCTTCCTAAGCTTGCTGCGGGAGAAATGATCGGATCTTTTGGATTGACAGAGCCTAACCATGGTTCCGACCCAAGTTCTATGGAAACTTATTTTAAAGATATGGGAGATCATTATCTTTTAAATGGAGCTAAAATGTGGATCACCAACTCTCCAGTTTGCGATATTGCAGTAGTTTGGGCAAAAAATGAGGAAGGAAAAGTACAGGGATTGATCGTTGAAAGAGGAATGGAAGGCTTCACAACTCCGGAAACTCATAATAAATGGAGCTTAAGAGCTTCTAAAACAGGAGAATTGGTATTCAACGATGTAAAAGTTCCTAAAGAAAATCTTCTACCGGGAGTTACAGGGTTGAAAGGACCTTTATCTTGTCTGAATTCTGCCAGATACGGAATTTCATGGGGCGTAATCGGTGCTGCTATTGATTGCTATTGCACGGCAGTTCAATATTCTAAAGAAAGAAAGCAGTTTGGTAAGCCGATTGGTTCTTATCAGCTTCAACAGAAAAAATTAGCTGAATTTTTAACTGAAATTACAAAGGCTCAGTTGCTATGTCTTCAGTTAGGAAATCTTAAAAATGATCACAAAGCTACTCCTGCTCAGATTTCAATGGCAAAACGCAATAACGTGAAAATGGCTATTGACATTGCAAGAGAATCAAGACAGATTCTTGGAGGTATGGGTATCATGGGTGAATTCCCAATGATGAGACACGCAGCCAATTTAGAATCAGTAATTACTTATGAGGGAACTCATGACGTTCATTTGTTAATCACCGGTTTAGATATTACAGGAATCAACGCTTTTTAGATAAAGCAAAAATATATTGAAAGAGTCTGGTCAGGTGATCAGACTCTTTTATTTTACTCACTTTCCAGAGAATTGATATTCATTGAATAATTATTAATGTCGCAATTTTA
Organism: Chryseobacterium lactis; assembly: GCF_003815875.1. Classification (NCBI taxonomy): domain Bacteria; kingdom Pseudomonadati; phylum Bacteroidota; class Flavobacteriia; order Flavobacteriales; family Weeksellaceae; genus Chryseobacterium; species Chryseobacterium lactis. Next base: position 3,673,289 of record NZ_CP033924.1, on the reverse strand, counting down.
TTATATTTTCATTAAATACATTACTTTAATACCATTAAAAAAATGAAAATATGAAAAAAAATTACGACTTTTTTATTAGGCCTGGCTGCCCCGCTGTACTTTGCCCAGCAAGCAGGTGATCTTATAAGTGCCGAGCAAAAACTTGACCTAACCCCGCAAGGAGTTGCTAATTTCATTGCCAATAATCTGGGGGAACAAAATGCTCCGGATTTTGTAAGTTATCTCAACAACTTCAATGTAGGATTAAAAGGATATAAAATCACTTATTACACCAAAAATGAATTTAACAATCTTGTAAAAGCTACGGGAATGCTTATGTTTCCTAACGTAGGTTTTAAGCTTTCAACCGTAGTATCGGATCACGGTACAACAGACAGCAGGGAAAATGTTCCTTCAAATTTTAAGGGAACTATGACAGCAGGTTTTGTTGTTGAACTTTCTTATGTCCTCAATGGTTATATTTTGATGGCTCCTGACTACGTTGGGATGGGAACCGGAGACGGCGTTCATCCATATGTAGATTATGCTACTGAAGCAGGAGCTACGATTGACTTTGTGAGTGCAGCCAATAGAGTCCTTGCCCAGTTGGGAGTGAAACGCTACGATGAATATTTTATAGCCGGATATTCGCAGGGAGCTCATGCGGCAATGTCTACCATCAAAAGGTTAAGTGTATCCAACCCCAACAACTTAAAATTCAAATATGCCTACATGGGAGACGGACCTTACGATTTCTCTGATGTCACCCTCAATAAAGGAGTTCTTCAGAAAGATATTTATCCTTTTACCGCCTTCCTGGCCAATGTTCTTAACAGCTGCAACACAACGGGATATAAAACGTATACGAATGATATTTCGGAAGTAATTTCTGCAGAATATCTGGATCGGTACAACTATCATGTTGTCCAGGATAATGGAGGTTTATTATGGGGGCCTTTTATATGGAGAAAATTATTTACCGACAATTTCATCAAAGATGTCACCAATAATCCCAATAATAATCTCAGAAAATGCATGAAGCAGAAAGATGTGTATGACTGGTACAATAAAATGCCAATGACATTGGGACATTCTACTGTAGATCTGGCCATTCCGCCGGAAAACACTTCCAAAACCATTGATGTACAACGTGGTTATTATTCCTGGTGGGATTTGAATAAATATAAATTAGAAGCCTTTTATTGGGGACCATTAGGCCATGTAGGCGGCATTGTACCTTTCGTGATTGCGTCTAATGCCAAATTCAATACGTTGAGAAGCGGAGGACTCCTTAACCAATGGGCTATTGCTGGTTCTATTTTTGGCAAAAAGGCTCCAGGCAATGTTGCATCAGAAATCAATCCTTTGTCTTCTTCCCAGATTAAACCGGATCTTGGAAATATTCAGCTGGTGGAGATTACAGATTTTAATAAAGAAAAAGCTGCCGGCAGATCGGCTGTTGCGCAGAATCTATCTTCTTTAAAAGACGGGGTGTATCTATTGAAGGTCTCAGAAAACAATGAAAATAAAATGATTCCTTACATTAAAAACACACCTAAAGAAGTCGCTGAAAATGAGATTGTACAGTCAGAGAATAACTCTGTTTTAAAATTAAAAATTGACCAGGATGAACTTTCCTCTGTTAATATTTTCGATAGCAATAAAAATCTGATCAGAACCATTTCCAAAGAACAATATCAGGAAAACGGAGGAATTAATCTACAGAATCTTGATCATCAGAACTATACATTTGAAGTCGTTACCTCTTATTATAATCTTCAGTTTAATAAAGTTTCCGGCAATGAAACCCGTTTATCAGGAAACGATGCAGCTATTTTTGCCGAGAACCGACAGGTTAAGGTGAAAGCAGACAGTGGTATAAAAAACATCAGTATCTACAGTATTTCCGGAGCTTTAGTTCAGCAGCAGGAGGTAAATCAGCCCCGCTTTGAATCGGGAAGCTTAGAGTCGGGAATTTATTTGGTACAGATCACACTTTCTAATGGGAAGACAGTCAATAAGAAAGTAAAATTGTAACATCTAATCCATTCTATAAATATCATTTCAAGTTAATTTTTGGCGCTTCAGCAATGGAGTGCCTTTTTTATTCAATTAAACAAAATAACTCTAAAAAATACAAAGGGAAATAATCAACATATAAAAACGGAACAATCTGTTAAAAAGCCTTATGGATAAAGATTATTTCAAAACAAAACACTTATTAAAGTTAGTACATATCTCTCCTATTCTCTTCAATTTTTAAAATGATTTTCGTCATTTATTTTAAATTATTCTAAATAAAATTAGCAAACTTATTCTGAGGCTCCTAACTTTGCCGAAAGAATAATGCCAGATGGTAGATAATGATCCTCAATTTCCTTTTAAATTTCAATTTTTCACTCTTTTCTTTTTCTTTATCGGTCTTACAACAGTCAAGTCGCAGGACAGATTGATTGTCATTACTTTTGAGATTAAAGACAATCAATCTGACCTGATTAAAGACTCGGAGATACAAATATTTTCCACTGAAAATAAATATTCTGTTAAAACCAATGACAAGGGAATCGCAACTCTATCTGTTGTTTCGGGCAGCTATCAGGTAGAAGTTCACAAGAATGGCATCGTTGAGCATTCTGCCAGCATATCTGTTACAAAAGCAAAAACATATACCCTTTCTCTGTCACAAAAGGTAAACAACATTGAAGAAGTTGTGATTACTGCCAAAGAAGGTAAAGGCCTTACCTCTTCCTCATTGATCAATCAGCGTGCGATGCAACACTTACAACCTTCGAGTTTTACTGATCTTTTGGAATTACTTCCTGGAGGAAGATCCGGGGATCCCGTTTTGAATCAGGTCAATAAGATCAGTCTTCGTGAAACAGGAAATCCCGGCAGCGATTACAACACCTCTGCCATGGGAACGATGTTTCTTGTAGATGGTGCTCCGTTGAACTCGGGAGCCAATCTTCAGTATACCTATGATTTTTTAGACAAAACCAATAACGGATTAAAAAGAAGGTTAAATATCACGAGCGGCGTAGATATGCGAACCATTTCTACAGATCAGATTGAAAAGGTAGAAATCCTTCGAGGAATTCCGTCTGTCATTTATGGAAATCTGACCTCAGGAATTGTAAAAATCACCAATAAATCAGGGTATACAAGATGGAAAGCCAGGTTCAAAGCAGATGGGTACAGTAAGCTTTTTGCGGTGAATAAAGGTTTTGAAAATAAAGAGAAAGATCTGAAAATCAATGTCGGAATCGATTACCTGAATGCCAAATCCGACCCGAGAGACAGGTTGGAAAATTATAAAAGAATAACCACCAATTTTGCTTTAGTAAAGGAAAAAAAGCATGATCACGGAAATTCCAGGTGGCAAACAAGCTTTAGTTATACCGGATCTCTGGATGGCTCAAAGTCTGATCCTGATGCCGACCTTTCGGATTTGAATTCATATAAAGTGAATAACCATCTGATAAGTCTTTCCAACTCATATACTTACACAAGAGAGAAATCTTCATTTTTCAAATCCACAGAAATTCAGGCAACTGTTAATCAGAGATTTGATAAAATAAAGCAAACCAAGTTTATACAGCTTGAAAATGCAACGGCTTTTCCTTTATCCAGAACTGAGGGAGAACATGACGGCTACTATCCTGAAGCACAATACATTTCCGATTATATTGTGGATGGAAAACCACTTGATGTATTCGTAAAGATGGTGAATAATTTCCAGCTCAATTGTAAGCCTTTCAAAACAGATATCAACGCAGGATTTGATTGGCAATTGAGTAAAAACTGGGGCCATGGACAACAGTTTGACGTTGTAAGGCCGATAGATCCGAAGGCTACTTTCAGACCTCGTCCTTATCGGAATATTCCTGCTTACATTACGTCAGCATTATTTCTGGAAACCATCAGCTCGACAGATATCGGAAGGCATCAACTGACCCTGGCGCTGGGAGTGAGAGGGAATATGATGATGAACCTTCCGTCCGGATTCACCATGAATGGAAAGATGTATGCAGATCCGCGGGCCAATCTTCAATGGAATCTTCCCTCATTTAACATCATTAACAAAAGGGCACAACTTGCATTAACATTGGGTTATGGAAGACAAAGTTTATTCCCTGATCTTAATCTGCTCTATCCGGAACTGATTTATAAAGACCTTCAGCAGCTGAATTATTTCCACAATAACCCGGATTACAGAAGGGTTAATTATAAAACGATGATTTATAATCCACAGAACCCGGAAATAGAACCTGCTATCAATGAGAAGTTGGAAGCAAGAATCGATTTCAGCCTTGGATTGCACCAGTTATCGGTTACTGTCTTTAAGGAAAACATGCGTAACGCTTTCCGTTCAATGAATGAATACGCGGTATATCAGTACAAAAAGTATGATACTTCAAACCTTGACCACAATACCCTGACCTCTCCACCGGATGTAAACAAACTGCCTTATCAGAATATTAATGAAAATTTCACCTATTCAACGCAGCGAAATGGCAGTAAAATAGATAAGGAAGGAGTAGAATTTCAATATTCATCCAACCGGATTCCGGTAATAAACACCAGGTTTACCATCAATGGCGCCTGGTTCCGTACAAAATACGGAAATAGCCTTCCGGTCTACAGGGGACGTGATCTGGTGATCAATGGAAGACCTTACCCTTATCTCGGGCTCTATGAAGGCATGGAACCGAGCTCAGTGAACGAAGTGCTGAACACCAACCTGATGCTAGATACTTATATTCCAAAACTGGATCTTATATTTTCCTCTTCTTTTCAGTTTTCATGGTATTCTATGAGAAAATTAGATCCGATGAGCGGAATTCCCAGCCAGTATGTAGATCAGGACGGTAATATTTTCCCTTTTAACGCTGATGCAGCACGGGGAGCAATCCTCGAAAATCTGATTATCGCTCAGAATAACGATTGGTATAATGCGTCCAGAAGGCCTATGGAGATGAACCTTAACCTTAAGGTGACTAAAAGTTTCAGAAATAAAGCGATTGTCATTTCCATGTTTGCAAACAGGCTTTTCAGTTATTATACGCCTTACAATATCAATGGATTTACGATCAACAGAAAAGGTGCTTATGATCCTTATTTCGGAATGGAAATCAATTTTAATTTATAACAATTTCAATTTAATATATTATGCTAAAACATTTATTAAGAACACTATTGGTATGGTGTGCTTTCATCAGCTTTGCATCATGTTCGTCTGATTCCGACAGCCCGGAATCACAAGCACAAACCACTTTAAAACTGGAACTGAAACTGGTTCCGGAAACGATTCAGGTTAAAGAATATAAAAACCTTACGGTAAACTTTAAAGAACTGAACACCGGTTTTACGACAACCCGCGAACTAAAAAATACAAATTCTTTAACGACTGTTCTTCCTACCGGAACTTATCAGATCTTCGTGGAAGGAAGTATTATATATTCTGATACTACCGGATCTACAGAAGCCAAAGTCGGCGGAGCACAAACCGGAGTAGTTATCAACGGTACCGAACAGTCCAAAACCATTGACATTGCTTTGAAAGCAGGAAGTGGAGATCTTATTTTAGAAGAAGTATTTTTTACCGGTTCTAAAACACCACAGGGAGCGATGTACTTTGGAGATCAATATTTTAAGATTACCAACAATACAGATCAAACTCTCTATGCTGACGGAATGCTATTGATTCAGTCCAGCTTTATGACTAACGAAAAACAGGATTATAGCCCCAATATCATGGGAACTACTTTTTCTGCCGGTGCTATTATCAGAATTCCGGGAACAGGAAATACATATCCTGTAAAACCGGGAGAATCTATTATCATTGCTGAAGATGCAATTAATCATAAAGAATTCAATCCGTCATCCATCAATCTTTCACACGCTAACTTCCAGATATTTAAGGAAGATTCTGATGACATTGATAACCCTTCAGTTCCAAAAATGATTAATGTTTTTGAAAAAATGGTCATTCATACACAGGGATATTATGCTTATGCTCTGGCTCGTATGCCACAGGGAATGACGGACACCACCCTGATCACTCAGAATACTTACACCTATACTTATCATCTTAGTTTTGGAGGAGATGTGTATCCTATGGACGGTACAGCCATCAAAATCCCGAATGAATGGATCACCGATGCTGTAAATCTCAGTGTACAGGATTCTTTCCAATGGCTGGTGACATCTCCTGCCATAGATATGGGCTGGACTTCTGTGGCTTCTTTTGACGGAGATAAAAACCGTTTCGGAAAAGCTGTTCGTAGAAGAGTTGTTGGAAAAACAATGGAGGGCAAAAATATTTTAAAAGACACCAACAATTCAACCGCGGATTTTGAACATGGAGTCAAACCTTCATTATTCAATTAAAATGAAATATTTTCTATCCTTATCCACTTTGTTTCTATTTCTATCAGGGACTTATCTTCACGCTCAGACTAATGATACAATCGTTGAAAAGATTCGTGAAGAATACAGCTATGAAAGGCTGCTTAAAAAAGAAATTACTGTAAATCCTGCTAGTATGCAGGGAGCAAGAAAATACAGTATTACCACCATGGCTTTGTTTACCCAAAACAATGATACACCTAATGAAATACAACAAAAAGGTAAAGGAAAAAATTTGTGGGGTGCGGAAGCCCGTACCCTGCAAATAATAGATCCCAAAACAACAGTGTGGGGCAATGCATCTTATACTCAGGGTAAAAATAAGCAGGTTCTATGGAACGAAAATTCAGATTATGATATCATCTACCCTTTTGTAGCTGCAGACAGCGTAGGCGGAGATATGAAGTTTGAAAATTATGCATTCTCCGGAGGATATTCTAAAAAACTGAATTCTTTCACTATCGGTGTGGCTGGAAGTTATAAAGCAAGTTTGAGTTATCGTGATGTGGATCCTCGCCCCAAAAACACAACAGCCAGTTTTTCACTGGCATTGGGAGCTGATAAATTGATGTTTGGAAAATTTAGAATAGGTGCCTTTGCAGATGCTGAAAAATATACCCAAAAGCATTATTTAAGTTTTGTCAGCAATCAGGGATTTCCTATGATCTACAATATGAGCGGGTTGGGAAATTACAACGAATTACTTTCGGGAAAACTTCGTCAGGCTTATTATGAAGGTTGGTCTTACGAAGTTGGTTTACAGGTATTTGAAGCGGAAAGCAGAAACTGGTATTTTAATGTTGGATTTAAAAAGTTTAATCTTGATAAACTTCTGACGGAATATATGGATCTCAATGCTTCCAGGATTGATGAACAGCAGTTTAATTTTTCATTGGGAAAGCTTTTTACTACTAATAAAATTTCCTGGGGACTTTTCATTGATGGAAATCATACAATGAGAAAAGGTACTGAAAACCTGTTTTTAAATGATAATTCCAGAAATTATATACAAATAGGTTCTGTAGAAAAGTACAATCATGAGAGTACGAATATGATATTCAAAGGGCTTTTGCAGCGAGAAAATGGAAATGTAAAATCATCGTTACTGCCTTATTTCGGTTTGATCCAGGGAAAAGAGAAATACGCCAACCCTCTTTCTGTAATAGAACTCAACAAAATTGTATATGGCGCAGATTACCAGTGGTTCAAAACATTTGATCCTGATCTGGCTCTTTCTGTTTCTCTTGGCTTTTCGGTGACGGATGTGTATAGGAAAAATGCAGTTTTCAACAATTCGGGAAAGCCCTCAATTAATCAGATGTTGCAGGACAATTACAGGTATCAGTCTTCGGATTTCTGGCAGGCAAAGCTTGATATCAATTTTCACTTCTCCTTTCCTGTGATAAAAAATGCCTATGTGGGAGGCAAAATGATGTATAGTAACTTCCAAAATAGTAGTAATGTATTATTTGCAGCTACTATCGGGGGTATTTTTTAAATGTAAAAAATAAGATGAAATTTTCAGATTTTAAATTAATAGCATTGCTCGGAATTATCGCACTGTTTTTTATGCAATACACCGTACAGAAATACAGTGTAGACTATGGCGAAGTAGCAGAACAGTATAAAAAACCTGTAAAATACTGGCCTAAGCCTTCCATAGATTCTGATGTTAACTGGAAGGAATTTGAAGCTATAGAATGGGATTCCAATTATTATGATACCCAGGAACTTCCTGAGGTGATGCTTGGAAAAAAACTATTTTTTGATCCTAAACTCTCTTCATCCAGCCAGATCTCCTGCAGCAGCTGTCATAATCCTGAACTAGGCTGGAGCGATGGTCAGGAGGTTGCTTTAGGGAATGACCACTTGCAAGGTAAGAGAAACACACAGTCCCTTTACAATATTGCAGAACGCAAATCATATTTCTGGGATGGAAGGGCAAAAACATTGGAAGAACAAATGCTAGGACCGATCTCAGCGCATAACGAAATGAATATGAAGCCGGAAAAGCTGGCCGGAAAACTATCAAAATTAAAAGAATACAAGCAACTTTTTAAAGAAGTATATCAAACAGACAAAATCACTTTTGACGAAATTGCCCGGGCACTGGCTACCTTTCAAAAAACCATAAGAAGTCAGCCAAGTAAGCTGGATAAATTCATCAAAGGAAATTATAATGCAATGAGTGATAAGGAGCTGTACGGAATGCATCTGTTCCGTACCAAAGCGCGCTGCATGAATTGCCACTATGGAAAATATCTGACGGATGAATCTTTCCATAATATTGGATTAACGTATTACAAACGTGAATATGAAGATCTTGGTTTGTATCACATAACGAAAAAGTCCGGAGATGTCGGAAAATTCAAAACTCCGTCTTTAAGGGATCTTGACTACACTGCCCCATGGATGCATAACGGCCTGATGGATGATATGCACGGCATTGTCAATTTATACAACAGCGGAATGCAGATGATTAACCCAACTGACGATGAAAAGAAGGCGGACCCTAATTTCCCTGTAACGGATCCACTGATGAGACCTCTGCGCCTCACTGAACAGGAAACCGATGCTATTGTCGCTTTTTTAAAAAGTATGTCAGGAAGTTATTACAAGATGCCACGTCCGGAAATCCCGAGAAAATAAGAAGTTCTGGCTGGAAGATAGAAGATTTCATCCAACAATCCAGTTCTCTCTTCCAGCTTGTTACTTGATTAAAATTTAAATCCGACGCTAAGGTATATCCTTGAAAAATCGAGCTGATTATTCCTGGAAACATTAATATTAATAGGCCCTATCAGAGATTCATATCCCAGGTTCAGACCATAGCCAAACATATTAAAAGTGTTTGTAAAAGGAGAAAATTCATCACTGATCTTACCATAACTGAAAGAAGGTGCCAGATATAGTCTTTTCATGATTCTGTACTGTAATGATACGCCCATTTTAGCTATTGAATTTGTAGGTAATTCTTTCTGCCGAAGTCCGTTGAATTCAGGATTCATCAGATCACTATTGTATTCACTGCCACCGATATTGTACTTTTCATTAAGAAAAAGATAAGGGATCTGATCTTCTTTTACTGAGCCAAAACTTGCTCCTAAAAACAGATTAATTTTAGCTGCCAGCCTTCTTGTAATAGGATATGCAAAATTTTCATTTAACGTAAATGAAACCAGATTTCTGGGTTTAAAATAGTAGCTCTGTTCAGGATTTAATATAGAATACAGTAATGGCTGCACCGTATCCAGATCATATAATTTGTAAGTATCACCGTAATAAACACGTGTATTGACCTGAAGGTGATTTCCTTTTGTAAAGTAATATTTCTTATTAAGATTATTCTGTTCAAATTTCAAAAAAGTATTGAAATTACTATGATTGTATAATTTTTTATTAAAGTTTTCCGTTTTTGCCTGATCGATCTTATCCAGTAAAGTGTACATTCTTTCTGAGTTGAATTCGGTTCCCAAAGAAAAAAATGCATTGGGTGAAATGTTATAATTTAATGCAATTTTGCCGGTTATATTCCTGTACATATGGTTTGGAAATCTCGTGCTGCTATCGTCATCACTAACGCTATTCAACCTGAAAGTTAAATCATTACTTTTAAGATGACTCATTTTCGCTTCAACATCAAACCACCAACGATCACCTTTACCCAAAAACTGCTGATATGCCAATCTGGCTTTGAAACGTTCTGAAATATCCACCGTTGCCAGAAATCTTGATCTGTTCAAAAGAATGTTCCTGTAGGTATAGTTAACAATAATCCCTACCGATTGTTCATTATCATAGTGAAGCGCAAGCTTGAAAGCGCCCTTTTTTGCTCTCTTAACAAAAATATTCATCACCAGGCCATCTCCAACATTAGTGTACGTATAATATACTTTTACATACTGACGCATACCGAATACTCTGTCTATAGCTGCATTCACGGTCTTTACATCATAGTACTTCCCTTCTGTAAGCTCCAGCTGACGCTTTATGACTTCAATTTCAACTTCATCTTTAATGGGGGTACCATCTTCTTCATTAAATGTAAACTTTGTAGTGGGTAGTTTTACTTCCTCAATCATTTTATGATCGTATATAATACCCAATTTCCTTTGAGTTTCCGCCAATGCTACGAATTCAGGAAGGTGTTTTTTAGCTTCTTTTTCACCGATTTTAATAATCCTTCTATATCTGGCAAAATCCTTCGTTGTAATATCTCCCAGAGGGTCTACAAAATCTACAAGAATATCAGATAAAGCTTTTTGATGTTTAAAATCTTCTACAGAACGGATGGCATGGGTCTGATAAATCATTTTCATCGGATTTTCCATTTCTTTTTTCGTAAATAACCTGAAACCCGTGTAGCCGCCAATAACGAAATCTGCACCCATCTGATGGACTTCATTAGCCGGGAAATTCCGATCCAGCCCACCATCTACCAAAAGTTTTCCATCAATATAAACCGGAGCAAAAGCAGCCGGTATTGCCAAAGTAGCGCGAATAGCCAGAGGTAAAGATCCTTTCTTTTGCATAATAAGGCCTCCGTTTTCAATATCAGAAGAAGTAAGTTGCACAGGTATACGCAACTTACTGAAGTCATTGATATGCTTTGCGTTAAAGGTAAGCGTATTCAATACCTCACCCATATATTGTCCTTCAATGTACGAACTGGGAAGCGTAGGAATTCCTTTTACGACAGGGAATTCCAGAATATATTTATCATATTCGTCTTTTTCGCTGATATTAACTTTACTGTAAGGAACTTTATTACTCAGAATTCTGTTCCAATCTACTTTATAGACGGTTTGTTTCAGCTGATCAGCATTATATCCCATTGCATACAATCCACCTAAAATTCCTCCCATACTTGTTCCTGTAATATAATCCACCTTTATTCCTAAAGAGTCAATCATTTTCAGAATTCCGATATGAGCAAAACCTTTTGCTCCGCCTCCACTCAGTGCAAGACCAAATTTAGTGTCTTTGGTTACGTTTTGCAGTGCGATATTCAGAGAATCGTTTCTTTGCTGGGATTTAATAATAAAAGAGAAAACTATACCTAAAAGGATCAGAAGCTTTTTCATGAGGCAAGCCAATTTATAAAGTAAAAAATGAAAAAAAATTTACGGTAAATATACGATTATGCCTTAGAAATCAGCAAAAAACACATTTTATTTTACTGTTAAAGAAAGATTAAAAAAAATATTCATTATCAGAGTTGTTCAGAATTTTTCAAAATAATTAATTTCTTCTTCTTTCAAATATCTTAGTTGATTGTAAAAAAGACTCTTAATAAGCTTTTATACTTTCCACAAAATTAACATCAGGGTTCAGAATTTCCTGAATAAGACTCTTCACAGACCTCATCGCGTCATCAATATTTCCTTTATCAAACTGTAAAGACACCATTCCTTTTTTAGCATCTGCAAAACTCCAGATTCCTGTTTCAATCGGAAAGCCCCAAAACTCTGGAAGATGCTGCACCACATAATGGTAAATACAAAGCTGAAGAGCCTGCTTTCTTTCACTGTTGTGAAAATATTCTGCTACATTATCCTCATCAATTTTCACATTGAGATTTTTAATCTTGGCTGTTTTATAGTCGATAATTCTTAGCGTTCCATTCAACTTATCAATCCTGTCTATGAAGCCGAAGAAAGAAATTTTGTCATTTCCATCCAGATAAAAATCAATATTTTCGAAACGTCTTTCTATATCAATTATTTCTAATTTATTCCCTTGTCTGATCAGTTCAAGATCATGATTAAGGACATTCTCAATCACCTTTTTAGCAATAGCTTTATGAATGTAGTTCATGCCTTTTTCATAAAATTCAGGCTGATGTTTCAGTTTCTCAATGGCAATATTTATGTATTGATCTATAGCTTTAACTGAAGCCTCCAAATCACTTTCTTTTAAAACCTTACCCTTAAGTATCTCATATACTTCTTGAAGTGAATAATGCACAAGATTTCCGTAATTTTTCACAGACAGCTCTTCTTCAATTTCATCCGTCTCGGAAGTATTTAAAATCTTGGAAAGATAAAAATCAATAGGATTATACAGGTAGCTCGTCAAGTGAGAAGCAGATACTTTTTCTTTCCATTTTAAAAGGCGTTCCTGTACAATTTTGGTCTTGGTAATTTCTATCGGTTTACTTACAATGGGTTCAGAAGAATTCTCAATAATCAAGTGCTCAATGTCGTGAGAACTTTCCATTTCAATCTGTGTAATAAACCTGCTCTTCTCTCCGGTATTTACCCCTGAGCTTAAAGCATTGTACAGCAAATGAACATTCTTTGCATCCTGAATCAACCGGTAAAAATGGTAGGCATAAATACTGTCGTTTTCCAGAAAGGTATGGAGATCAAAAAATCTTCTGATATCAAAAGGAATATAAGTATTCTGAGAATTCCCCAATGGCAGCTTGCCTTCGTTCACAGAAAGCAGGATAACGTTCTCAAAATTTAAAAGACGTGTTTCCAATAATCCCATGATCTGAAGCCCTCGTAAAGGTTCTCCTTGGAAGTCTATACTTTCTGAATTAATATGCTGATTGATAAGAATTTCAAGCGTCTCCATCCTGATCTCAATTTGGTATGGAGTGAGCTGATTTTTAATAATTCTAAAGGCATTCTCAAAGTGGGAAATATTCTCATACTGAATATCATCTATTTCAAGCCATTTTACATCCCGGCAAAACTGAATAAGCATATCCAGGTAAACGCCGGTATTCACAGCTTTCTGAAGAAGTGCAAAATAAGACAGCCCGCCTAGCAATTCATCCAGCAACTTTTTAGAGATATAAACAATGTTTCGTTCTTCTACTTTTGCTTTAAAGTCATTGATCAGCTGTTCATCTTCGGCAGATTTTGGAAGTTCCTCCAGAATTGGAAAAATATCCCTGTAATAGTAAGAAGACTTATTTTTTTCCAATTGTTTTTGCAGATAAAACAGTCGTTTCACTGCATTTGAAAAGGATAGATTTTTCAGCGGAAAACCCATCGTAATATTCAGATTTTCAACTTCATGCATGACATCAAGGCTTGCAGGAAGGAGATTTTCATCCAGCAGTACAACCGCCGTATTGGAATAGGTTTTATTATTGATTTCTTTAAAGATTTCCGGTAAAACTTTTGTTTGCGTTACATTTCCGGAAACTTCATATACTTTGATCTTTTTAGGCTGGTTAAAATCATCTTCAATCCATTGAAAAGCTCTGTTGTCATCAAACTCTTTCCACATTTTGTGGCTTCTGAGAAACTTTCCGGCTTCCTGTCGTTCGTCATTGAAATAATACCGATCTGCCTGGAAGAAACACTGCGCTTTATTCCATTGCAAAAGACTTCTCACAAGCTTTTCTTCAACGGGTGTAAAGGCGTTAAAACCACAAAATACAAATTGTTCTGAAGCATTTTTAGCAAAATCATTAATCTTAGCTTTCGCTGCTTCATGGATCATTCCTGAAGTTGCCCAGTTTTTCTCTTGTAACTTTTCCTTTAAAACCGGCAGGAAAACGTTCATATTCTGCCAGAAATTAAGAAACTTTTTACGTGGCACATCATCCTCCTCTCCTAGGTCCTGAGCCCATTCTTTGATCCTCTCTTCGTCAAACATATATTGCAGAACCGCCACATCACTATCTGAAAACTTCAGAATATCATCCCAATCTTTCTGCAAGGTTGGAAACCACTTTAAAAAATCTGAGAAATCATCTCTGGGAATAAGATTTAAACTTCTGTATACATCAAAAGAAAAAAGCCATAGCGGAATTCCCTGAATAGGCTGTTTATCAGCAATCGTATTGATAAGTTCCTCAACGGTAAAAAAATTGGGAAGAAATCCCGAATAATTATTCTCCTCCAGAATCTCCCTGATAAATACAATCGGCCGTTTCCCGGGCAGAATAATATTAAACGCAGAAAGATCCGGGTTTTGCGCTAAGAGTTCGTGAATGATCTTGTTGAGAAATTTCAAGGGGCTTTATAGCTTTTTAAATGTTCTAATTCTTCAGAAATGGCAGCATTATATTCTGCCTGTTTTTCTTTATTCATCCCATGTTGAGTATCTCTGTCATAGGACATCTGATAGTTTTTATACTCGTTGTGTATCCCGTTATTAATGGTTTTAAATAATCGGTCATAGTCTCCTGAATTTTTTATTTTTTCAGAAACAGCTTTTCTGAATTTCCTTACAAACAACTCGGCAATATCAAAGTGCTTTTGCTCGTGTAAAAGAATATAATCATTGATTTTTTTTACATCCTTCCAGGATTTATCTTCACTGAAAAAAGTCTTTATTTCAAAGGTGACAGGAGATTTTGGGTTAGTCGATTTTACAATAGAATATTCCCACCCGCAATGGGTATACGCGGCAACATCCGCATTGTTTTTTCTATTGACCGGACTTTTAAAATTATCCCAAATCAATTTTTGATTTTCTTTCCAGATAATTTTTTGCCCCGATACCATTTGTAAAGCCAGTAAGCAGAAAACAACGATTAATTTCATTATTGAACTACGATTGTTTTGGTGATCCAATTATCTCCACCGTTCCAGAATTTAAAAGTATAAGTACCTTTCTTTTGCGGATTGAAATTAATCTGGCTGGCTCCTACTGTATTTTTCTGAGCACAAGGCCCGTTGGTAATATATTTATAAGCGGTCACCTGTCTTTGAAGGTTATCATTGTAAACATAATCGTACCCGTAAAACCCTTCACAGTTGGATGGATAAGTCGAATAGGTCTTTATACTCTGAATCCCGAGGACATCCATCGTATCACTGACCACCTTTACGCTATCTATCTTAATTTTATCTATGGATTCAACGGTTTGATATTCGTCATCATTACATGAAACCAGAAATAAACCTAGCGACAACATCAAAAATCCAATATTTAAAACTTTTTTCATGACCTTTGATTTTCCGATTATTAACAAATAATTAGCAAAAATTATTCCTTATTCATACTAAATCAGGAATTGAAATTACCTTTTGATACATAAACTACTTTTTTAGTATCAAAAAATTCTTCATCAAAATAGCTTTTAAGATTATAAATTTCACATTTAAGTCCGGCAAGCTCCTCTGCAAGGTCTCCCCCTTTTAAATATAAAATTCCGTTATGTTTGGGATTAAACTGTTCTTTTTCAAATTTCCCTTTCAGCCATCTTAAAAATTCCGGCATCTGGGTAACTGCTCTGCTGACTATAAAATGGAATTTTTCTTTCAATTTTTCAGCTCTTCCGTGAATACCCGTAACATTGGTAAGTCCTATCCCTTCTGCTACTGCATTCACTACACTGATTTTCTTTCCGATAGAATCAATCAATGTAAATTCTGTTTCAGGAAACAAAATAGCTAAAGGAATTCCGGGAAAACCACCACCGGTTCCGATATCCAACACCTTTGTTCCGGGAGCAAACTCCATTACTTTCGCAATTCCCAATGAGTGCAGAATATGTTTTTCATACAACGATTCCATATCTTTTCTGGAAATTACGTTGATCTTTTCATTCCATTCATTATACAGGCTTTCCAGTTGTGCAAACTGTTCTAACTGCTTTTCTGTAAGATCCGGAAAGTATTTTAATAGTAACGATGTAGACATGTGAATTATTATAATCCGCAAAAATAAGTTTTATTTCTTTTGTATTCAAATCTACTTTTTCCAAGCAGAGCCTGAATCCATCTTTCAACAGACCTATTTTTTTGCAATTCCAGGAATTACAGGTACACTTAAGTTTCCTGATTTACTGACTGTTTGTACTGCAAAAATATAATTATCCTTTGAAAGCGGAATTTTGATTGAAAGACCTGCAGTAAATATTTTTTTCTGCCAAACTGCACTATCCGTTTCTCTTACCAGCACATAGTATCCTACCGGAGTTCCTGATTTTGGCTTTTGCCAATGAAGACTTGTAGAGTTAGTAAGCTCTTTAACATCCATTTCTACCTGTTCAGGTTTTGAAGTTGATTTTGCAAGATTGGCCAGCACCGCAATGTTAGCCGCAACATTTTTCTTCAGATATTTAAAATCTATAAATTCAGGCAGATCACCATATTGTTTATTGCCTTCCATTCTAACATCCTGATGCTGATGATCATAGTTTTCATAATACTCAGTAAGCCTCACGGACGGAAATCCGTTGTTAACAAAGCTGGTATGATCTCCGCCTCGTAGAAACCTGTCATTTCTGTAGATTAATTTTACACTGAGTCCTTTCACATACTCCTCAACAGTTTCTTTAATATACCGTGCCAGTTGTCTGGACTCGCTATCATTTTCATAACCCAAATTCCTTATAGTCATTGCCTTTTTGTCAAGATCAACGAATGGCAGCCCTTCACTAAATACACGAAGTACCCGGGTATTTATTTCCCCGGTTTCACCTGCTTTGGGATTTCCGATCATATCATTATTCAAAACGGCTTCCAGTTGTACATTTTCTTTTTTGATTTTATCTGAAAGGAGCTTAGATCCCAACAAAGACTGCTCTTCCCCGGAAAAGGCTACAAAGATTATCGATGCCGGAAACGAAGACTTGCTTATTATTCTCGCAGCTTCTATTACAGCGCTTACTCCACTGCCATCATCATTAGCACCGGGAGCTACAGAAGTTCTGTTCATTACATCTGTAACCCTTGAATCAAGATGTCCTCCAATCAGGAAAACTCTTTTATCATTAGGATCGGTACCTTTTAGAAAGGCTACGGCATTTCCAATATTGACCACTTTATCAATACGTTTACCATCCGGTTGAAGATCTTCTTGCTGCAGGTACACTTCCATTCTTCCACCGGAATTTTTAGCGTAATCTTTAAACTTTTTTAGCACCCAGTTTCTGGCGGCTCCGATGCCATGCTCTGAATCGTCTGCAGCACTCAAAGTATGCCGGGTTTGAAAACTTACAAGTTGGGTGATATAGGATTTTAAAGAATCTTCATTAACCTGCGAAACATATTTCTTTACTTCAGCATCCTTTGAATGTGTTTGAGAAAAAACAGCACAGGAAATCAGTAATAAGAAGACAGAAAATTTCATAGAATGGATCTTTGGTTTAAAGATACAAAACCTTCAGTTTTATCTGATCATTTTCTTCTTTATACAATATAGACCACCTTTAAAAGCATCAGATTATCCAATTTTTCACAAAAAAGCTTATTATTCCAAGTGAGGTAATTTCCTAAAAACCTGACAAAAATCTTTAAAGCAACCTCGTTTTTATTGCTTCCGGAAGACGTTTTTATTTTATATTTGTTAAAATTCAAAAAATACATGGATAAACTTTCGGATAGAGTAAAAAGATTAGGATACTCGCAGACTTTTGTAATGTCTAACAAAGCCAGAGAAATGAAAGCCAACGGAATTGACGTGATCAGCTTAACTCTTGGTGAACCGGATTTTGATGTTCCGGATAATATCAAACAGGCAGCTTTCGATGCTATCAATGAAAACTACAGCCACTACTCTCCGGTTCCGGGATTCCTTGAATTACGTGAGGCGATAACATATAAATTAAAAAGAGATAATAATCTTGAATATAAACCTACACAAATTTGTGTTTCAAACGGCGCAAAACAGGCTATTTTAAATGTACTGGCAGCTATTATCAATGACGGAGATGAAGTACTTCTTCCTGCTCCTTACTGGGTAAGCTATGACGAAATGGTAAAAATGATGGGAGGAAATTCTGTAATGCTTCCCACTTCTTATGTAACCGACTTTAAAATTACAGCCGAACAGCTTGAAGAGGCGATCACCGATAAGACTAAAGCTATACTTTTTAGTTCGCCATGTAATCCTTCCGGAGGTTATTATACGTATGACGAATTGAAATCTTTAGCCAAAGTTATTGCAAAATATCCTCAGGTTACTATTATTTCAGATGAAATCTATGAATTCATCAATTATGAGACAAAAACGACCTCTATCGCACAATTTCCTGAAGTATACGAGCAGACTGCGGTAATCAACGGAATGTCAAAAGCCTTCGCTATGACGGGATGGAGAATCGGATATTCTGCATGTCCTGAATGGCTGGCAAAAGCTTGTGAAAAAGTGCAGGGCCAAATGACAAGCGGTGCCAATACGGTAGCTCAAAGAGCATCTATCACCGCGTTAAAAACAGACCCATCGGAATACAGATATATGATTGATGCCTTTAAAGAAAGAAGAAATCTTATGTATGAACTGATTCAGGAAATTCCTGGATTTAAAGTTTTACTTCCTAAAGCAGCATTTTACTTCTTCCCGGATATTTCATATTATATCGGAAAGACTTTAAATGGAACTACAATCAACAACTCTGACGACTTTGCCATGTTCCTGCTGGAAAATGCTCAGGTAGGATGTGTTGGAGGATTCTCTTTTGGAAGTCCGGAATGCATCAGATTCTCATATGCAGCTTCTGAGCAGGAGTTAAGAGAAGCAATGAGAAGAATTAAAGAATTACTGGAAAAATTTAATTAATACTAATAACTAAAATAAAACACAACAACATGAATTTGTTAAAAAAGCTAACCATTGCTACCAGCATTGCCGCAGCAAGCTTTGCAGGCTATGCATACGGACAGGATTTCCAATGGAAGGAAGCAACTTCCAACGGTTACCAGTACAAGTACGTAACCAATGATCCTACTTCAGCAAGGTATTATACTTTAAAAAACGGATTAACGGTTATTCTGAGTCCCACAAAAAAGGATCCGAGAATTCAGACGTATATTGCCACGAAAGCCGGAAGCAAAACAGATCCTGCTGATCATACGGGTCTTGCCCACTATCTGGAACATATGCTTTTTAAAGGAACGGATCAATTCGGTTCTAAAGACTGGGCTAAAGAAAAGCCTCTTTTGGATCAGATTGATGCTTTGTACGAAAAGTACAATCAGACCAAAGATGAGGCGAAAAGAAAAGAAATCTATAAAGAAATTGACAGAGTATCCGGAGAAGCAGCCAAATTCGCCATTGCCAACGAGTATGATAAGATGATGGCCGGTATGGGCGCAGACGGATCAAATGCCTTCACTTCTTTTGAGCAAACTGTTTACACCGAAGACATCCCTTCTAATGTTATCGACAAATTTCTGGCTTTGCAGTCAGAAAGATTCAGAGAACCGATTCTGAGGTTATTCCACACAGAACTGGAAGCGGTATACGAGGAGAAAAACAGATCACTTGATGACGATGGAGATAAAGTTTATGATACCATGTTTGCCAATCTTTTCCCTAATAATAATTATGGAAAACAGACGACCATCGGGACCATTGAACACTTAAAAAATCCATCTCTGCATGCCATCAGAGATTATTATAACAATTATTATGTTCCCAACAATATGGGAATCATCATGTCAGGAGATTTTAATCCGGACGAAGTCATTGCTAAGGTTGACAAAGCCTTCTCTTACATGAAGTCCAAACCGGTTCCTGAATATATCGTTGGTCAGGAAAAAGCTATTGCTTCTCCGGTAATAAAAGAAGTCGTTGGTCCTGATTCAGAAAGTGTAATGCTTGGCTTTAGATTTCCCGGCGCTTCGACAAAAGATGCAAGATTGTTAAATTTCGTTGGAAGCATGCTTACCAACGGACAAGCCGGATTGATTGATCTGGATCTGGTAAAAAAACAGAAGTTACTGGCAGCTTATGCCTTTCCTTATACTTTAAAAGATTATTCCGTTTTACTTTTGCAAGGGAAACCTACTGAAGGACAATCTTTAGATGAAGTGAAAAATCTTCTTCTTCAGGAAATCGAGAAATTAAGAAAAGGAGAATTCTCTGATGATCTTATTCAATCTATCGTAAACAACGAAAAGAAGAATACCATTCAAAAGGATGAAAAATACTCTTCAAGAGCAAGCATTTTAATGGATGAATTCACTTCTGATGTTGACCACAAAGCCAACCTGGAGTATATTGAAGAAATTTCCAAGCTGACTAAGAAAGATATCATGGATTTTGTTTCTAAATATCTTCAAAACAATAATTATGTAGCGGTTTATAAGAAAAAAGGAGAAGACAAGAACATTGTAAAGGTTGATAAACCAACCATCACTCCTGTTTCTGTAAACAGAGAAGATCAATCTTCTTTCCTTAAAAAGATTGACGAGATGCCTGAAAAAGCAATTGCTCCGGTATGGTTAAACTATGACAAAGACATTGCTAAAAACAAATTGGGAGATGTAGATGTACTTTCTGTGAAAAATACGGACAATGCATTGTTCAGAATGTATTATCATTTTGATTCCGGAAAATGGAACAACAAAATGCTTCCGCTTGCAGCAGAATATCTGCAGTACTTAGGAACAAACAATAAGTCGTCAGAAATCATCAGCAGAGAATTCTATAAACTGGCATCAAGCTTTAAAGTAAGTGCAGGCAATGAAGAAACTTATGTTTCACTGGAAGGTTTGAATGAAAACTTCGATAAAACAATTGCTTTATTTGAAGATCTGATTAAAAACTGCAAAGCTGACCAAACTGCCCTAGATGCTTACAAAGCAAGATTAAAAAAAGCCAGAGCAAATGCCAAGCAAAACAAAGCAAGCATCATGGCCGGGCTAAGAAGTTATGCGCAATATGGCACACAAAACCCATTCAACAATGTTTTGAGTGATGCTGAACTTGATGCATTAAAAGCTGAAGACCTGGTGAACATCCTTCATGATCTATTCAACTTTAAACATAAAGCACTTTATTATGGGCCAAAAACAGGAACTGAAGTCGTAGCTTCATTAAAACCTGTACATAAGCTACCTGCAACGCTTAAAGAGCTTCCAAAGACAAAAACCTTTACACAGATTCCGACAGATAAGAATAAAGTATTATTTGCCCATTATGACATGGTACAGGCTGAGATCTTCTGGGCAAGAAACTCAGAACAATATAGTCCTACGATTGCTCCTACGGTAAGTTTATTCAACAACTACTTCGGAGGCGGAATGGGATCTATTGTTTTCCAGACCATCAGAGAATCCAAAGCATTGGCTTATTCTACCTATTCTTATTTTGCGCTTCCAAGTAAAAAGGAGGACAAAAATAGCATTATGGCTTATGTGGGAACCCAGGCAGATAAATTCAATGAAGCTTCTTTTGCAATGAATGAACTTCTGACTACCTTACCAAAGTCTGAACAATTGTTTGAGACTGCAAAAAGTGGTTTGAAAAAAACGATCGCTTCTGAAAGGATCACTCAGGATGGCATTATCTTCTCTTATCTTAAATCCCAACGACTTGGAAACAATTTCGATATGAGAAAGAACGTCTATGAACAGGCGCCTAAACTATCCTTTGCAGACATCAATGCATTCCATGATAAGGAAATGAAAAACAAGAACTACACCTATTGTCTTGTGGCCTCTCAAGATAAAGTAAGTGAGGCAGATATGCAGAAACTGGGAGAAGTAAAAAAACTCAACTTAACTGAAATATTCGGTTATTAAATAAACAAGAAAGCCCTGAATTCAGGGCTTTTTAATTGATAACACATCAAAAACAATTATAGATTTTATTTATCAATATTCATTTGTTCGATAGATAAATCTTTCTATATTTGCATTAGAAATTTAAATATAAAAACAAGAAAATTATGTCTTTAGTAGGAAAAAAATTCCCGAATTTAACAATTGACGCAATGTCTGAAATGGGTGACGATTTAAGAATCAACATCCTTGATGAAGCAGTAAACAACCAGCAAAAAGTTCTTTTATTCTGGTATCCAAAAGATTTCACGTTCGTTTGCCCTACTGAGCTTCATGCTTTCCAGGAGGCTTTAGGTGAATTTGAAAAAAGAAACACTAAAGTAATCGGTGCATCTTGCGATACAAACGAAGTACACTTTGCTTGGTTAAACACTCCAAAAGACAATGGAGGTATCGAAGGAGTAACTTATCCGCTTTTAGCTGATACTCACAGACAATTAGCAAATACTTTAGGAATTGTAGATCAGGATTTCGAATACAATGAAGAAGGAGAAGAAGTTTTCACAGGTTCTAACGTAACTTACAGAGCGACTTACCTTATCGACGAAACTGGAAAAATCTTCCACGAAGCGGTAAACGATATGCCTCTAGGTAGAAACGTAAAAGAATTCTTAAGATTAATCGACGCTTACACTCACGTTCAAAAACACGGTGAAGTATGTCCTGCAAACTGGGAAGAAGGTAAAGATGCTATGAAAGCAGACAGAACTTCTACAGCAGAATACTTAGCGAAGAACTAATGTAATATGTTAATTTGAAAATGAGATAATTGGAGAATTATCAAAAGTTATCTCATTTTCTTCTTTACAAAGCATTTTCAAATTAATAAATTTTCAAATTACAATCATGTACACAGAATTAACCGAAGATACATTACAAAATATCGTAAATGACAACGAAAAAGTAGTTGTTCAATACGGCGCAACATGGTGCGGAAACTGCAGAATCATGAAGCCGAAATTCAAAAAATTAGCGTCTGAAAATGACTCAATTCCATTTTTATATGTAGATGCTGAGAAACTTCCTGAAAGCAGAAAATTAGCAAAAGTAGATAACCTTCCCACTTTCGCCATCTTTAAAAACGGTGAATTGGTAAACCAGGTTCAATCTAACCAGGCAGATAGTTTAATTAACCTTTTTAACGAATTAGCATAATGAAATTACCGGTAATCAGACAATTTTATCAGAATCAAACTCCTGAAAATCTTGAAAAAACATTGGAAGTTCTGGAAAGTTTCAGCGAGTTCAGAGGAACAAGTGAAGAAGACCTTAACGTAGCAGGAGAATTAATTACAAATATTTGCGGAGCTCTAGAAGTTCATGCCAATGTACAAAACGGAATGAGCGAAAAAGATGCCTTAAACTCTTTTGCCCAAAAGGTTTTAGGATCTATCGACAAGTAAGTTTTTAGCATAAAAACACAAGATATCTGAGGTTTTCCTCATTACTATATTTTTTCCCTATTCTTTAATACATTATATTTTTTCAACATCTATATGACTTCAAAAAGCTATTAAAGCTTATCTGAAGCTGGTTGTTGCATGGTTACATATTAAAGAATATCCAATAAAATCCCGGTGGAATGTCATCAGGATTTTTTGGGTTTAATTGATAAGCGGACTAAAGCCCGCTCCTATTGATGCTAGTTTGTGTCATTCGTGCAATCATTAGCGTTATTTGTGGTTAAAAAAAGCGATCTGTGTGAGAAATAAAAAATCCCGATGAACATATCACCGGGACTATTATTAAAAAGACAAGATCAACTTATCATTAGTTTCTTCTGCTCATCAATATATTCAGGATATACCAGAATAAAAGCATAATTGATGCAAAAAGCTGTAATGCTGCTCCCACGTACTGATTGGTACCATAAGAATCTTTTAGCTTACTTGTTTGATATAAAATCGTTGCTGAGGCCAGAATAACCATTCCTACAGAGAACCATAGCCCTAAGTTGAAACCGAATAACATCCCGCCAACAATTAATCCGATGGAAATAAATCCTCCGATTACGATGATATTTCGTAAAAAAGAAAAATCTCTCTTAGAAGTAAAAGCAACCGCAGAAATCCCGGCAAACATAGCAACCGTTAAAGTAGCAGCCTGAAAAATCACATTAGGCCCACCGGTCATATTCACAGCGATAAAAAGCAAAGGCATAAAGATTACCGCCTCCAGAACGATATAAAATCCAAGTCCTAAATATTGTGTTGACTTACTTTGTGAAAGTGACCATTTGGAAGCTAAAATTGAAGCCAGCCAAAATACACCAATAATCAGTAACCAGATATATCTTTGTCCGAACATCATGGCAATAAGCTCCGCCGGAACTATCTTCAGTAAAATGGTTTCAACGCCAATAAACGCAAGAATTGATAAGGCAACGTGCAAATACGTTTTCTTGTAAAAATTCGCTTTATCCACTTCCGAGGATTTAGCGACTAAAACATCTGTCATCATAGTTAATATTTTTTGTTAATCGAAAATAAATTTATTTATCCTTCTTGGCCGGCAATACTCCCAGAATCTTACCATCCTCCTCAAATACAGCCGTAATAACCTCTTTCGAAGAGTTCTCTCCTGCATATTTATATCTGATACTAGGGTGATTGACTCCGTCCATTGTTTTATAATATCCTGCCTTCAAAACCTCAAGCTTTTTATTTGAATCAATACCTGCTTTTACTTTTTTAAGGACATCATCTGTGACAATCTCCTTTACTTTATCAGAAAGCAACCCGTCAATCGTTTTGCGGTCTGATGATTGCAGAGCAGCCATGAACGCCTGGAAATTATCATTATACAAATTGACTTTTTCCGTGCTTATGGTAGCCTGTTGTTCTTTTTTCTGAGGTTTCTCAACTTGAAGACCCACCACTTTCTGAGCAAACATAAAATGCGCTCCGATAACAGCGAGTCCTAAAAATAATTTTTTCATAATCCATTTTTGTTATTAGTGAAATAAGTCATGGAAGATACGAAAATCAGACCAGTTCCAAAAATTTCATGGTATCAACATTATCAGCATAAGTATCAAGGCCTGGATTCTGAGCTTCGCCAAATTCTATAGAGTTCAGTTCCAGCTCATTTTTGGCAACAATACACTGAATATCCTCTTCGTTTTCAGCCATAAAGTTTTTAACATCGTCCAATGATTCATACCTGCTGAAATTAATTACAGAAAGCGGACTGAACAATTTTTCATCTTCCTTCAGCATCACAAAATTATTATCCCAGAACTTATCCTGGTTCAAAAGATAAACCGCTCTGTTATAATCATAATTATTCGCATACTTATTGTGGTTGATAATATCCTGGAAATTCAGGAAATTTTCAAATAATCGGTCGATGACAAAATCCTGAGGAATAAAAATTCTCGTTACATTTCTACATCCCAGTCCAAAATACTGGAAAATATCATTGGCCAACAACTGTAATTCTTCATTTGTCTCATCACCCTTTAAAACAGCCACAGAAGTTCTGTTTTTGCGGATAATATTGAGATGATTTTTAAAATAATACTCCAGATATCGGGCAGTATTGTTACTTCCAGTAGCGATTACGGCATCAAAATTTTCTAATTTTTCTACAAATTCAAATGCTACATTGTCATCAGAAAACTCCTTCCATTTATTTAACAGAAAAGGAATCAGTCGTTTATCTTTTGAAGACAGCTTAATCACAGGAATATGGTTACTTAAAACCACAGAAATAACGTCATGAAATCCTACTAAAGGAATATTTCCCGCTAAAATCAGTCCTACTCTTTTCGAAATCTTCGAGATGGAATAATTTTTCAACCAGTTTTTAATATTCTCTTCAGTCAGAAGATCAGACCATTGCAATAAAGCAAATTTCTGATTATCAACTGTAAACCACGGATTCTCTATTTCAGACTTCTTTAATAATAATTCAATATTAACATCATCTTCATTCTGTTCTTTCGGTTTTTTCGCTAAAAACGCTTTTATATAGTCACTTAATTTAATAAGTCCTAAAACTTGATTTTCGGTATTCATAATTACTTTAAAATTGGGGAATATTTTGTAATTTTGTGCAAATTTAAAAAAAATTAGCGATGGCTATTAAAATAACTGATGAATGCATTAACTGTGGGGCCTGTGAACCGGAATGCCCAAATAATGCAATATATGAAGGAGCCGTAGATTGGAAAGCTTCAGAAGGCACTGCCCTTCAGGGTACAATAACTCTTCCTTCAGGACTTACTGTAGATGCTGAGGCGCCTCAGGAGCCGGTAAGTGATGACGTATATTTTATTGTAACCGATAAATGTACAGAATGTAAAGGATTCCATGAAGAACCACAATGTGCCGCTGTATGTCCTGTAGACTGCTGTGTGCCTGATGAAGATCATGTAGAATCAGAAGAAGCACTGCTTAATAAAAAAGCATTCTTACACGGCGAATAAACAAAACACCGTCTCATGCTCTGTGAGGCGGATTTTTTTGACCAAAAGCTTAATAATTTTAATTGAAAATCAAAATAAGGCTAAAAGAATAAAATAATTCCGGCAGCTACCAAAAAATAAAAATATGAACAAAAAGCACAACTTCAGCGCAGGGCCATGTATTTTACCACAAGAAGTATTTGAAAAATCGGCACAGGCTATCTTAGATTTTAACGGAATCGGACTATCTCTTCTTGAAATTTCTCACAGAAGTAAAGATTTCGTTGCTGTAATGGACGAAGCACGTGCGATTGTAAAAAGATTAATGAATCTTGGAGATGACTATGAAGTTCTTTATTTAGGAGGTGGTGCAAGCCTGCAATTTGCAATGGTTCCTTACAACCTGATGAAAGTAGGTGGAAAAGCAGCTTACCTGGATACAGGTACATGGGCAGCCGGAGCTATTAAAGAAGCAAAAAAAGTAGGAACAGTAGATGTAGTAGGATCTTCAAAAGAAGAAAACTATTCTTTTATTCCTAAAAATTATACTGTTGGTGCAGAATACGATTATTTCCACTGTACTTCCAACAACACAATTTACGGAACTCAAATGAAATCTTTCCCTGAAGTAGATACCCTGATGGTTTGTGATATGAGTTCTGATATTTTCTCAAGACAGCTGGATTTCTCTAAATTTGATTTGATCTATGCCGGAGCTCAGAAAAATATGGGACCTGCAGGGGTAACTTTAGTGGTGATTAAAAAAGAGATTTTGGGTAAAACAGGAAGAGAAAACATGTTCTCTATATTGGATTATTCTCAGCATATTGCTAAAGAATCAATGTACAATACTCCACCTGTATTCCCGGTATATGCATCTTTACTGACTCTTCAGCATCTTGAAAATAATGGTGGCATTGTTGCTGCAGAACAAAGAAATGAAGCTAAAGCAAAGCTTCTGTATGGTGAAATCGACAGCAATCCGCTATTCGAAACATTCTGTGTGGAGGAAGATCGTTCTTTAATGAATGTTTCTTTCAAAATTACGGATGAAAGTAAAAAAGAAGAATTTGATAACGCATGGAAAGCTGCTGGTATCAGTGGATTAAACGGACACAGAAGCTTAGGCGGATACAGAGCCAGCCTATACAATGCCTTGCCAATTGAAAGCGTACAGGTTTTGGTGGATGTCATGAAATCTATCAAATAATTTAAACAGTAAAAAATTCAAAGATTGGAAGATTTAAAAGCAGTTAATTTAAATTCATTAATTTGCACCCTAGTTTTAAAATGTTGAAATATTTAAATTTTTCAATCTTTAAATCAAATAACACATGAAAGTTTTAGCAAACGATGGAATTTCAAAAGCAGGAGAACGGGTTTTAAAAGAAGCCGGAATTAATATCCTGGACAATAGAGTGGCCCAGGATCACGTTATTAATTTTATCAACGATAATAATGTGGACGTTCTCCTTGTAAGAAGTGCAACGAAAGTAAGACAAGATCTGATCGATGCATGTCCAGGCCTTAAAATCATCGGAAGAGGTGGTATCGGAATGGATAATATTGATGTTGAATATGCAAAAAGCAAAGGAATAAAAGTAATCAATACCCCTACTGCATCTTCAAAATCAGTTGCAGAATTGGTATTCGGACATTTCCTTTCCCTGGCAAGATTCCTTCACGAATCAAACAGACTTATGCCATTGGAAGGAGAAACCCATTTCAATGCCATGAAAAAGTCATTCAGCAATGCATATGAGCTTTCAGGAAAAACATTAGGAGTAATCGGCTTTGGAAGTATTGGCCAGGAAGTCTTGAAAATAGGAATCGCTTTAGGAATGAAAGTAAAAGTTCTGACAAGAAATCCAAAAACAAAAGTTCTCACGCTGAACTTTTTTGATGGACAGGCTGTCAATTTTGAAATCAATTCTACCAATGATATGGATGAATTTCTCAAAGACACGGACTTCATCAGTATCAATACTCCTAAAACGACTGGATATATTATAGATACCCCTCAGTTTGAAAAAATGAAAGACGGTGTGTATATTGTCAATACTGCAAGAGGCGGAGTAATCAATGAAGTAACGCTGATCGATTTTATCGAATCAGGAAAAGTGGCCGGAGCTGCCCTGGATGTTTTTGAAAATGAACCCAGCCCGGAACTTCCTCTGTTGATGAATCCGGCATTGTCCCTATCCCCTCATGTAGGAGGAAATACGGTGGATGCGCAAGAGAAAATCGGTATCGAACTTGCAGAACAAATTATTAAGCTACAAAAAGAAACTATAAGATAAATATGCCTGTTTTTAAACCTTTCCGTGGAATAAGACCTCATAGAGATATTGAGAGTACCTTCCCTACCCATCCACTGGATAATTTTACCCAGGAAGAGATTGCTGAGAAGGCTCAAGTCGAAAATACTTACATCAAC
Organism: Chryseobacterium lactis; assembly: GCF_003815875.1. NCBI lineage: Bacteria > Pseudomonadati > Bacteroidota > Flavobacteriia > Flavobacteriales > Weeksellaceae > Chryseobacterium > Chryseobacterium lactis. The sequence goes on along the minus strand of NZ_CP033924.1, from coordinate 3,644,575 downwards.
ATGATTAAGCCATACGTTGTGAGTAAATCTAAAGATATTGACCGGAACTTACGAAAGATCCGATCTACATTTGAAGAACTTCTGGAGGAAAAAAAATTAGTCCAGGACAATTCTGCCTACTATCTTTATGAGCAGATCTACCCCAACAAACAGGTTTTCAGAGGACTTCTGGGATTAGCAAGCATCGAAGATTTCTGGAATGGAAAAATTAAAAGGCACGAAAGTACCATTCCCCAGAAAAAAGAAAATCTGGCTCATTACCTTGAAAAAGTAAATCTTCAGGCAGAACCTGTATTGCTTACTTATCCCGCCAATTCAAAAATTGAATTGCTGATGAACCATGAGGAAAAAAATGTTCCTATTTTCAATCACACAGACTCTATCGGGATCAGACACAAAATCTGGAGAATAGACAACCGTTTGAAACTACAACAGTTTAAAGAAGTAATTGACCAGATTGATTCATTTTATATTGCAGACGGACACCATAGAATCGGATCTACAGCATTGAATGCAAAACGTCATAAAGACAAAAACAAGAGACATAACGGCACGGAGCTTTACAACTTTGTATACAGTTTTATTGTTTCTAACCAGTCTATTAAAATTCATGACTACAACAGGATTTTACATGACCTGAACGGTCTTTCCACTGAAGAGTTCCTAAAAAAACTTGATCACTACTTCCTGATCCATGAAAAAGGAGAAACTCCTTATTATCCATCTCAGAAATTCCATATTTCAATGTATATGGACGGTAAGTTCTACTCACTACACGTAAAACATGACCTTCGTTCCAAAGAAATGTCTCTGGATAATCTGGATCACCACCTTTTAGACAAATATATTTTTAAAGATATCTTAAAAATTGAAGATCCGGACAGTTCGGAACAAATATCTTACGTAAAAGGAACTTCCAACCTTAACGGAATCAATCTTTTAAAAGAAAAAATCGATAGTGGTGAAGGTAAGGTAGGCTTTGGGATTTATCCTGTGAGTTTTAATGATATGATTAAAATTTCAGATTTAAAATTAAGTATGCCGCCAAAATGTACATTTATTGAACCAAAATTGATTACAGCACTGTTAATGTACGACATGAAACCTTAATAAATTCCTATTTTTTCCCTACTTTTATCATCGGAAAAAGAAAGGTAAATAATAAATGAAAAAGATATTCATTATACTTCCACTCTTTTTGAGTGGATTTTTATTTTCTCAAAAAAAAGCCCAGAAAAAGCCTGCCGGAAGAGCAGCAATTCCTGTAAAATTAAATTATCACAAAGAATTTGAAAATATCTCGGACGAGATTATGGTCAACGGCAAGGCCTATGATAACCTTGGAGAACTCACGAAAGGCATTGGTTCCCGTTTCAGTGCAACTCCCGGTTATGCAAAAGCAGTAGAATGGGCAGAAAAAAAGTTCAAGGAAATAGGTATCAACATGATCTGGCGTCAGGAAGCTAAAGCTCCCGTCTGGATCAGAGGAAAAGAATCTTTACAAATAAAATCCGGAAACGGAGACTGGAAGAACATAAGAATGTTATCCTTCGGAAACTCTGAAGGAACAGGCGGAAAAGACCTGGTAGGTGATATTGTTTTAATTAATACCACTTCCGAGCTTAATGCGATGTCAATAGGCCAGTTAAAAGACAAAATAGTTTTCGTAAATGTTCCTATGGATCCGAAAATTATTAACACCAGTGATTCCTATCTATTGACGGCAAAATCAAAATTAATTTCGGCTTCTGTGATCTCTAAAACAGGTGCAAAAGCATTAATTATAAGATCACTAACCACCGCTAATGACGATACTCCTCATGCTAAAATGATTTATTACGAACCGGATGATAAAGTTAAAATTCCTGCTTTATCAATAGGCGTAAAATCAGCGGATGAATTGGAAAAAATACTTAAAAAACAAAAAGTTACCGCTAAAATCAACATGACTGCCGAATCAAAAGGCGACACTACAAATCCAAATATTATTGCTGAAATCCAGGGTAAAAAAGATTCTAAAGTGATTGTTTTGGGTGCTCAGCTTGATTCCTGGGATATTGGTGAAGGCGCTATTGATGACGGAACAGGAGTTGTCCAGTGCATCGAGGTTTTAAGAACATTGAAAGCACTCGGATACGAAAATAACCACACCATCCGGGTCGTATTGTACGCCAACAGTGAAAACGGAGGACAGGGACGCGAAATGTATGCCGCCTACGTGAAAAAGAAAGACGAAAAGCACGTATTCGCCTTAGGTACAGATGCCGGAGGTTATTCTCCACGAGGATTTTCTTTGGATATGTCGCCTCAAAGAAGAAGATTGATTAATCCCTGGAAAGAATATTTTCTTCCCTATGGAATTTATGATTTTGATCAAACCGATGCAATTCAGGATATTTCACCTTTAAAAAAACTTGATATCCCTCTGGCAGAGCTTGTTGTAGATACACAAAGATATTTCGATTACCATCATTCCGAACAGGATACTTTTGATAAAGTAAACAAAAGAGAGCTTTTGTTAGGAGCGGTGGCAATGACTCAATTAATTTTTATGATTGATAAAAACTGGTAGTATGAAGAAGATTGCAAACTTATCGTTATTAATTTTAGGAGTAACCTTTTTATCCGGTCAGGCCAAAGAAGACTCTGTACAATTCAAAAGAATTTCTACCGAAATCCTGAATAACGGAAAGGGATACCACGAACTGAAAGAGCTTACAAAAGGCATCGGAAACCGTTTAAGCGGTTCAGAAGCTTATGAAAAATCCGTACAATGGGCAGCTCAGAAACTTCGTGATGCCGGAGCTGATAAAGTATGGCTTCAGGAAGTGATGATCCCGGTCTGGATAAGAGGAAAAGAATCCTTACACATCAAAACTTCCGGTGGTAACTGGAAAAATATAAAAATGCTTTCCCTTGGAAATTCTGAGGGAACCGGCGGAAAAGATGTTTCAGGCGAAATCATCATGGTAAAGTCATTGGAAGAATATGACAAACTTCCCGCAGAAAGGGTGAAAAATAAAATTGTTTTCTTCAACTATCCTTTTAACCAGGAACATGTGCAGACTTTCATTGCCTATCGTGAAGCCGGCGCTTACAGAAGAACCGCAGCTTCTCTGACGGCCAAAAAAGGTGGAAAATTTGCCATTATAAGATCTCTTTCTTCCGCATTTGACGATGTTCCCCATACCGGAAATATGCGTTATGATGAAAATATTTCTAAAATACCTGCCATCACCATCGGAAATACTTCAGCTGATGAACTGGAAGCGATATTAAAGACTCAGCAGGTCACTGCAAAGCTCAATTCCAACTGTGGAATGAAAGGTGAAAAAAGCTCCCATTCTGTGATTGGTGAAATTACAGGCAAAAAAGACCAAAGCGTCATTGTTGTAGGAGGTCATTTGGATTCATGGGACGTTGGTGAAGGAGCGCATGATGATGGTGCCGGAATAGTTCAGAGCATTGAAGTCATCAGAACTTTTAAAAAATTAGGATTACAAAATAACCATACGATCAGAGCTGTTTGTTTTGCCAATGAAGAAAATGGAACAAAAGGTGGCAAACAATATGGAAAAGTCGCTAAAGAAAATAACGAAAAACATCTTTTTGCTATAGAATCAGATGCAGGCGGATTTTCTCCGCGAGGCATTTCCCTTGAAATGGATGATCCCCAAAGGAAACAGATCCAAAGCTGGGGTAATCTGTTTTTACCTTATGGTGTTTATAATTTTGAAGGAAAATATTCAGGCTCGGATATTGCGCCACTTCACGAAATGGGTGTACCAGCAGCAGAGCTTGTACCGGATCCGCAGCGTTATTTTGATATTCATCACACGGCTGAAGATACTTTTGAAAAAGTCAACCGGAGAGAATTGCTCCTGGGCTCAACTGTGATGACACAACTTATTTATATGATTGATAAAAATTGGTAACAATGAAAAAGATATTAGGAACCTCCTTATTAGTTTTTGGTATGGCTGTTTTTGGTCAGACTAAAGAAGATTCTATTCAATTTAAAAAAATTTCCACCGAAATTTTAAACAACGGAAAAGGATATAATGAACTACGCGAACTCACCAAAAATATTGGGCATCGTTTAAGCGGTTCAGAAGCTTATGAAAAATCCGTAAAATGGGCGGAACAAAAACTTCGTGATGCCGGAGCTGATAAAGTCTGGCTTCAGGAAGTGATGATTCCAGTGTGGGAAAGAGGAAAAGAATCCCTACACATTAAAACCTCCAATGGAAGTTGGAAAAGCCTTAAAATGCTTTCCCTTGGAAACTCTGAAGGCACAGGCGGAAAAGATGTTTCCGGAGAGATTATTATGGTAAAGTCCATGGAAGAATATGACAAACTTCCGGCAGAAAAGGTAAAAGATAAAATTATATTCTTTAATTATCCTTTCAATCAATCCTTTATCGAAACTTTTAAAGGATATAGTGATGCAGCGAAGTACAGAACGACAGCTGCTTCTTTAACTGCCAAAAAAGGCGGAAAGTTTGCGATTATCAGATCTCTTTCTTCAGCTTTTGATGATGTTCCTCACACCGGAGCCATGCGGTATGAAGACAAAGTATCCAAAGTTCCTGCGGTAGCCGTTGGAAGCACTACTGCCGATGAACTGGAAGCTCTATTAAAGAATCAAAAGATTACGGCAAAACTTAATTCAAATTGTGGAATGAAGGGCGAGAAGCTCTCCCACTCTGTAATTGGTGAGATTACCGGTAAAAAAGACCAGAGTGTAATCGTTGTAGGTGGCCACCTAGATTCCTGGGACGTAGGTGAAGGTGCTCATGACGACGGAGCAGGAATTGTACAAAGTATTGAAGTATTGAGAACCTTCAGGAAATTGGGAATTCAGAATAACCATACGATCAGAGTGGTTTGTTTTGCCAACGAAGAAAATGGAGTAAAAGGTGGTATTCAATATGGTAAAGTTGCTAAAGAAAAGAATGAAAAACATCTTTTTGCCATAGAATCTGATGCCGGCGGTTTTGCGCCGAGAGGGATCGCTTTAGATATGGACGATGTCAAAAGAAAGGAAATCCAGGGTTGGTCGAAACTTTTCCTGCCTTATGGAGTATATAACTTCCAGGAAAAATTTTCGGGAACAGATCTATATCCTTTGCATGATATGGGAGTTCCCGCTGCTGAGCTGATGCCGGATTCACAACGTTATTTTGATATTCACCATACGGAAGAAGATACTTTTGATAAAGTAAACCGAAGAGAGCTTTTATTGGGAGCTACAACATTGACTCATATTATTTATATGATTGATAAAAATTGGTAACATCATAGATAAGTATCAACTTTAAAAAAGAGCCCGTGGAAATCTTGAGAAATCAGAATTTTTATGGGCTTTTCTAAACACAAATGCCACAAATGATTTCACAAATAACACTAATTAATTCAATAGAAACGGACTAAAGTCCGTTTCTCTAATAGATATTATCCAACGGCTTTAGCCTAAACCTGAATTATTCGTTAAACTTTTTCCCTCTGACTTTACGTTTGTATATAAAGCTTTTAAACAAAAAATTCTACCATGCATGATTAAATCCTCCACCCGATTCCCAATTGACATCAAATTTAATAGCTTCTTCTGCATAAATAGGCATAGTAATTTTGGAATGAAACATCGGCGGAGTATCTTTAACCAAAGCAAAATAATCTGGATCAAAATTCGATTTCCTATAAAACCGGATTTCTATAATAGTTTCTCTTTTAAATGATCTGAAAATATATAAATTAACATCATAGAGATCAGAGTATTCCTTACTTAACAGCTCTGCTGCCGAGTCCAAATCAAGCAGTTCTTTGGAGTTATTAATTCTTTTTCTGAACTCATCCCGTTCTTTGAGATTTTCTCCGGTAAGTTCGTTAGAGTCGGACAAAATATAAAATACATTTGTTGGAAGTGGTATTCCGACAATATATTTTTACCAACTGCATGAGATTATCAGTACAGCATACAATATTTTCTTTCAAATCCGCCATCTTCTTACGATAAAGTTTATTTGGTTTTTTAAGAATAACTTCGTTAATACTTGTTCTAAAATACCATTTTTTTCTGCGTTTAATGAAATAATTTCTTTAGCCAACTAAAAAACAACGACTTACACCCTTCAAAAACGAAGTGTTAATCGCAAAAATATCACTTTGGCATGATATTGGCATGTTCTTTTTCGAGAAAAAATTAAAAAAAGCACTAAGGATGAGAAAAAAGGTTTTCTGTGGATTTTCAGTTTTCCACTGATTCAAGTTCATATTGATGTATATGAATCCTTTTTTTTCTACGATGCCGTAACAGATACGGGAATGTGATCAATTAACCCTCGGTTGATTTTTCACAGCAGTTTTATGCCCCGTATCTAACAGGTATCATCTACCCTCGAATCATGTAGCAGTGATTCAAAAGATTGTGAATATATCCGGATATTGTATCCGGTATACTATATTGAATAAATGGCAATGCCATCACGAACCTTAGCCCAGTAGGAGAATATGCCATTCTTTTTACCGTGATGAGTATGCTTATTTATTCTGTCGAATTAATTAATGTATAACCCTTAAAATGTTAGTAATGATGAGAGCCTTTTTTGAAATGATTTTTAAGAGAAATGAAGATGCTGCAAAAATGCATATCTGGAGCTTGCTTTTGGTATTAAGTTTTGCTGCCTTTTCGGTATTGGTATACACCTTAAAACCAAGCTTTAACAGCTTAATAATATATCTGACCGCATTTGCCGCTTATATCGGCTTTGGTCTTGTATTCATCAGTTCCCTTGCAGGAACCAGTATGAAGAACAGATCCGGCAGAAACATATAACTTTTAATTCTTTCTTTTACTGAAAAACCGCCTGAAATGGGCGGTTTTTTTGTAATAACCACAATAATATAATAAATCTTATTATCAACAGTTAACGTTTATTTTGTTGTATTTGTAGATCTATTAATTCATTTATAAGTTTAATCCTATAATTCTGGACTTCAGATGAATCACGTTTATTCATTTTCCGCAGAAGATTTTGATACTTATTCATAAGTGGATTGATTTCATTATTAACTTTTGTGCTTGACAACTCTTTCGTAACACCCTTCTTCACCCAGCTTTGCACATTATTCAAAATAATCACCGCTTCATCTTTTTTAATTTTACTTGAATCCGTAATAGCAATTACTTCTGCCCTATCACTCTTTTCTTTCTGATTACAAGCAACCAGTAAACTATATGCGATTAAAATAATCATTTTCTTTATCATAACTTTTTGATTTAATATTTTTTTAAATCTAATCAATGTAGTAGTCCATCTCCTTACGGAAAACCGTAGAAATTATTTATTCACAAAAAAGCCACCTCTTTCGAAGCAGCTCTATTGATAACAACAGGTCATTATCATTATCACATCGTACAAAATTTATTCTTTAAATATATCTCTCATCATCTGATCAAGCATCCTGGTGGTTTCTTCTTCAATCATCTTTTCAGATTTCTGAACCAATTCTATCCTGAAAGGATCACAACATGCTTTTATTCCGAATCCTTCATCTGTTTTAACAAATTCAGGATGCAGACCATGTTCTTTGCATACCTCTGCTTCAACTTCTTGTTTTATCGCATTATAATTCAGATCAAACATATTTTTTATTGTATTACTTGTAAAGAATATAAAGATATGAGTTATAAGACATTGCGAAAATCCGTATTTATACGGTATTTTACACCAACAAAAAAACCACCTCTTTTAAGGCAGTTTTTTATATAAGATTCTAAAGCCTGAAAAAATTATGCTTCAGTGTTGGCTTTAAATAATATATCCTAGAGTTTTTCAAGAATTTTTTTCGGCAAAATTTGAGCGAGTTCGGATTTATAATTATTTTCAATAATGACAAATTTCCAATCTTTTTTATCTCTTGAAACAGCACATGCTTTCATATGAGCATTGATCATATACTCATCTTCATTACTAGAATAGGTAACATTATCTTTTCCATACCTGGAAATTACCGCCTCATTCATTTTTTGTTTTACAGATTCTGCATCATGAATAACTTTCCAATCCACTTTAAATTTCATGATAAATGAATAATCAACTATTGAAAAGTATTCACCATCGATCAACTCAGGTTTTTCAATATGATCAACTTTAAATTTTTGAATATCCGTTGTAAAAGCAGGATTATTGTAAGAAAGATTCAGGATGGTAATCATTTTCTCACGTGTTATCGCGGCCAGATATTTCGGATAAATAAAGTTGGCGGCCTTTTCAGTATCCTTTACTTTTATATTTTCAAAAAAATGGGTAAAATCTTTTTCTACCCCAACTTCATGATCTACTTTTTTCGCCTGACCAAAGGACAAAGCTGAAAAAAGCGACAGCATACATACGATTAATTTTATTTTCATCTCTTAGCATTAAAATCATTCACAAAAAAACCACCCCTATCCGGGGCGGCTATATATCTTAAAAAAGATTCAATTATTTCACTTTTACAAGCTCAACATCGAAAACTAACCAGGAATTTGGCGGGATCACCCCTCCTGCTCCTCTTTCTCCGTAACCCATTGCAGGCGGGATCAATAATGTAGCAGTTTCACCTTCCTTCAATAACAGGATACCTTCATCCCATCCTTTGATAACTCTTCCCATTCCGATTGGAATTTCGATCGGCTCATTTCTTTTGAATGAAGAGTCGAATTCAGTTCCGTCCACTAACTTACCTGCATAGTGTACAGATACGTTATCACCAGCTTTTGGAGCTTTACCGTCAGCTGTCTTTGTAATTTTATAATAAAGACCTGATTCAGTTTTCTGCATTCCAGCTTTTAAGTTTTCAACTAATTTTTCCTGGTTTGCTTTGAATTCTTCTTCTTTTTTCTTTTTTTCCGCTTCTTCTTTAGCAATAATAGCTTTATTGTTTTCTGCGATTTTACCCTTTCCTTCGTTGAAAGTCTTGGCAGCATCGTAGTTCTTGTACTCATCACCTTTACCGAAAATAGAAACTTTTTCTAAAACGATATCTGTTTTAGGCTTGTCCTGAGCTCCTTTTTCAACATTAGCAATGGCATCAATTACATCATTACCTTTTACTACTTTTCCGAAGATCGTGTGTCTACCGTCTAACCAAGGAGTCGCAACTTCAGTGATGAAGAATTGTGAACCATTGGTATTTGGTCCTGAATTCGCCATAGAAAGGATTCCTTTCCCTGTATGCTTAAGGTCATTCTTCTCATCCTCGAATTTATATCCAGGATCTCCCATTCCTGTTCCCTGAGGATCACCTCCCTGGATCATGAAATCTTTGATTACTCTGTGGAAAATAGTTCCGTCATAATAAGGAACTCCCTTAGCCTTAGCTTTGTTGTCGATTTTCCCTTCCGCAAGACCGATAAAGTTGGCTACAGTTACTGGTGCTTTCTTGTCTTCAAACTTCACGATCAGGTTTCCTTTAGTGGTTTGAAGATTTGCATAAAGTCCGTCATTAAGACCTTCGTAAGTTTCTTTGTCTACGTTCATTTTTTTATAAATTGGGGTACAACTCATCAGCGAAATACTTGCCGCTGCCAGAATTATATTCTTGTTAAACAATTTCATTTGTTATAAAGCTTTTAATTTGATGATTAATGGGATATCGTTGTCTATTTTCTTTTCGTCTCCAAAAGTTCCATACGCTAAAGAAGATGGCACCAAAAGCGTCACTTCCTCCCCATCATGTATAAAACGCAAAGCATTTTCTACAGCCTTCAGTTCATCAAAGTGTCCAAACTTAGCATCTCTTCTTTCAATCGGCTGATTGTAGATTTTGGTTTGATCAAAATCATACAGATCGTAAGAATAAGAAATCGGACTGTTATCTGCCCTTCTTTCTCTCTGATCATAGCCGTCAACATTTACCCAATAATTAAGTTGTGTAGGAGAATACTTTACAGACTGACCATTGATCCAATCCTGGATTTGTCCCCTTTCTATGGTATTCAGATTTTTCATCCTGTTCCTGGAAACATCAAGATCTTGCTGGCTCAAAACACCACCCACCGGAGGGTGTACCGTCTGTGTATTCCTGTTACAACTCAACAGGCATATTGCTGATATGAAGACTAATTTTCTCATAAACATTTGCGAAAATACACATTTCAAGAATCAATTACAAAACTTATATAGGATTTACAATAACAATTTACAGATAATAAAAAGACAAGCCTCTACTTCCGCAAATTGATTTAAAATATTAATTTGAATTTAAGCTTTTAAGAAAATTGGAAAATCCTTCCGTTCTTATTCATTTACCAATCATCTTTGCATAAAAAAAGCCGGGAATTATTTCCCGACTTTAGTATAGTTTATTTAATGTAATCTTAAACTGTTTCCAATTGGTGATCAACAACTACTCTCCATCCGAACGGATCTTCAGATAGGTTGTTTTGAAGATCTACAAGGTCTTTCTTAAGAATAGCTGCAAAGCTTTCTTCTTCAGATAATCTTGGAAGCTCCAATTTTTCACCCTGGAATCCTAAAGCCTGGAACTGAGTAGTTACAACTGCAGTACCAACTCCCCATACTTCTTTAAGAGAACCGCTCTTTAACGCTTCAATTACTGTTTTCACAGCGATAGCCTCAATTTTTACTTCAATCCCTCTTTTCTTAGCCAATTGAATAAAGCTGTCTCTTGTAACTCCGTCAAGGATTTTCTCAGAAGTCGGAGGTGTATAAATAGTATCGTTAATTCTTACAAATACGTTCATAGTACCACTTTCTTCAAAATACTCGTGTGTAGCATCATCAGTCCAGATAATTTGCTCATATCCTTCTTCGATAGCTAGCTGTGTAGGATAGAAAGAAGCGGCATAGTTTCCAGCTGCTTTAGCAGAACCTACTCCTCCGTTAGCTGCTCTTGAGTAATGATCAGAGATTTTTACAGAAACCGGCTCAGAATAATAGCTCTTAGCTGGTGTTGCAACGATGGCGAACATATATTTATTAGAAACTCTTGCTTTCAAAGCTTCCTCTGTAGCAAAAATCAATGGTCTGATATATAATGACATTCCTTCTCCCTGTGGGATCCAGTCTCTGTCAAGATCTACTAATGCTTTTAATCCGTCTAAAAACATTTCCTCAGTCACTTCAGGCATAGCTAGACGCGTCGCTGACTTATTGATACGTTCAAAATTCTTTTCAGGCCTGAAAAGGAAAACCTGCCCGTCTTTGTCTTTATAGGCTTTCATACCTTCAAAACAAGCTTGTCCATAGTTTACTCCCATCATAGCGGGTGTAAATGGAATCGGACCGTAAGGAACTAATTTTACATCACCCCATTTTCCGTTTTCATACTCACAAATAATCATATGATCAATGAAAGTACCACCAAATGAAAAATTGTTTGGGTCAAATGTAGAAATTCTGGAGTTTTCAGTTTTTTGAATTATCATTTTTAAAAATTTTTACGATGTTCTACAAATTTAACATAATTTTCTAAATATAAAAATTTTAGAGTAAATTTGACAAAAAAATAGCTTGAAAAGAGAAATTAAGACCACAAACGACGGTAGTAAAACATTGTTTATCAATGATTTAAATGAAAATTACCATTCTCACCATGGAGCACTCCAGGAAGCAGAACATGTGTTTATCAAAAATGGACTAAATTTAGTTAATGATTACGAAATTAATATTTTAGAACTCGGTTTTGGAACAGGTTTGAATGTTTTAGTAACAATTAATGAATATTTAAAAACTGACAAAAATCATGTCATTAATTATTTTTCACTCGAAAAATATCCCATAAATGAATCTGAAGTTAACGATTTGGCTTATTTTGAACTTTTTGATAACCCGGAGTTAAAAAATATTTATCAGAAAATTCATCTGGCAGATTGGGAAAAACCAGTTGAAATCATTAGTGGATTCAACTTAAAAAAGATAGAATGTGACTTTTTCGACCTAAAGGCCATTGATCTCCCTAAAATAAACCTTGTATACTTCGACTGTTTCGGAGCCAGAGTACAGCCTGATCTTTGGGAAAAGCCGCTGTTTGAAATGGTTTCTGACAAAATGGCCATTAACGGATTATTAACTACCTACTCTTCTAAAGGCAGCGTCAGAAGAATCCTGCAGGAACTCAATTTCCAGGTGGAGAAAAAGCAAGGACCTCCAGGGAAAAGAGAGATGATTAATGCCGTGAAATTATAAGAGAACACTGAGAAAATTAAGAAAGCAATCTCATTTTGCATTCTTAACCTTCTTACGTTTGCCTCACAAAAATTCCTTACATTAGCTATACAAAATATTATACATTATATATATGATAGACAAGATCAACATTAGAGTGTATGCTTGTGCAGTAAAAGATAAAAAAGTCCTTACTCTGTTTGAGGAATATGCCGGAGAACATTTAGTGAAATTCCCGGGTGGTGGATTAGAATATGGAGAAGGAGTATTAGAATGCCTGCACCGCGAATTTGATGAAGAACTGAATGTGAAAATAGATGTTATAGAACATTTTTATACCCAGGAGAACTTTCTTGTTTCCCGATTCAGAGAGAATGAACAACTTCTTACCATATATTATATAGTCAATATTACCAACGAAGAAGACTTCCTTATTATGGATCCTTGTATCGAAAAAACGGAATGGATGGAGATTGACAGACCAGACAATCCTTTTCCGCTTCCAGTAGACAAAATAGTATTTGATAAATTAAAAGAAAAATACCTGTAAGAAGACTTACAGGTATTTTTATATTTTAAATTTTATTTTTTAACTTTAAAATCACTTGCACCCGGATAAGGTTTTAAATAACCGGAATTCCAATTGGACTGAAGTAGTGATTCTACAAATTCATCTGTTCTGTTTTTATGCGGATCATATTGTTCTTTCAAATCAATATCAGCCATCTTTCCTTTTACATTCCACCAGAAAGCACTCCATCCACCTCGTAGTTCCTTGATAATTTCATAGACATTCTTCCCGGTAGCCCTATTCATAAGTTTTGCAAATACTTGCCCTTCCGTTGTGGTAAGATCTCTTAATTGTTTTTCATACTGATCAGCAAGCATATTTTGTCTTTCTCTCACAAATTTTCGTTTTGCTTTGCTATCCATATCATTCATATCCTTCTGAATATCTCTGTACTGCTGTAGTGCCGTTACAAACAAAGGATAAACCCTATACAATTTCTTATTGAGAAAATAATAGTAATTCTTATCCAGCTGATTGTTGAACCTCGGTTTATTGACCAGAACCAGCTCATCTAATACAACGACCGGCTCTCCATTGACTTCATAAATCTTGACCTTCTGCTGCTCGTCGTAATAATATTTATTGCCAAATTCATCCACTTTCAAAGATTCAGGTGGGTATTGGTTGAGAGGTTTTGCCACGATAGTATCCTGCTGACCAAAAACACTGACCCCAAAAAAGAAAATAAAAAGACAGATAATCTTACTAAAATTCATTATTTTTACACTTATAAGAACAAAAATTGAACGCAAAAATCATTCCTTTTTATGAAATTTGAAAAGAAATCTTTGAAATTTTTAGAAAAATATTTAAACACATCATCACCAACAGGTTACGAACACAAGGGACAGGAGGTCTGGATGGACTACATCAGGCCATATGTTGATAAAATAGAAGTAGATCATTACGGAACCTGCTACGGTATCATTAACCCCGAAGCTGAATTTAAAGTAGTGATTGAAGCCCATGCAGATGAAATTTCATGGTATGTAAATTATATTACTGATGACGGATTAATCTACGTCATCAGAAACGGAGGTTCAGATCAGACGATTGCTCCCTCAAAAGTAGTTCACATCCACGGAGAAAATGGCATTGTAAAAGGAGTATTCGGATGGCCGGCTATTCACACAAGAACCAATCAGAATGAGCCTACTCCTAAAATTGAGAATATTTTCATCGACTGTGGTGCTACCACGAAAAAAGAGGTGGAAGAAATGGGCATCTATGTAGGTTGCATGATTACTTATCCGGACGAGTTCTTTGAAATGAATGACCGATATTTTGTTTGCAGAGCCCTGGATAACAGAATCGGTGGTTTTATGATTGCTGAAGTTGCAAGACTTTTAAAAGAAAATAAAAAATCTATTCCGTTTGGATTGTATATTACCAATTCTGTACAGGAAGAAGTAGGTTTATACGGAGCTGATATGATTGCTGACACCATCAAACCTAATATCGCCATTGTAACTGATGTTACCCACGACACCACTACCCCAATGATCGAAAAGAAAAAGGAAGGTGATCAAAAATGTGGTGCAGGGCCGGTTGTATTCTTCGCGCCAAGTGTACATCACACCATCAGAGAATTGATTATTGATACCGCTAAAGCAAAAAAGATCCCTTACCAAAGAGCCGCAGCCAGCAGAGCTACAGGAACTGATACTGACGCATTTGCCCACTCCAACGGCGGGGTACCAAGTGCCTTGATTTCCTTACCTTTGCGTTACATGCATACAACGGTAGAAATGGTATCTAAAGAAGATGTAGCCAATGTCATCAAGCTGATCTATGAAACAGTTCTGAAGATTAAGCCGGAAATGAAACTGAAATATCATTAAAAATGAACTCAATTTCTGATTTAGTTAGAAAACCAACTTTCATCTCTGTCATATGCATTATACTGGCCGTAATTGGAATTCCTTTAATTGTTTATCAATTCTTTACAATTCCTGAAAGCGGAAGTCTTGGAATTACAATTGAGGTAATATTTCTTTTAATTATGGTTGGATTTTTAGTGATTGACAGGTTTTTAGTCAGAAATATTGATAATAAAAAATTATCTGTCATAGAAGCAGTTTTAGTAACTGGATATTTAACCTACTATTACTTCACTAATGATCGTTCATTTTCAATAGGATAATATTAAGTAAAAGTATAAAAAGTAAAAATGAAAACGAAGCTTATTGCTCCATCCCTTTTATCTGCAGACTTTGGGAATCTGCAAAGAGATATTGAAATGCTAAACAGATCTCAGGCCGACTGGTTCCATATTGATGTAATGGACGGAAGATTTGTGCCTAACATTTCATTTGGTTTCCCTGTGATGAAAACTGTTCAGCAGCACGCTAAAAAATTCGTCGATGTTCACCTGATGATCGTTGAGCCGGAAAAATACGTTGATGAATTCATCAACCACGGAGCAGATCTTATTTCTATCCATTATGAGGCTTGTACGCATCTTCACAGAACCATTCATCATATCCAAAGTAAGGGAGCGAAAGCTGGGGTTGTTTTAAATCCTTCTACGCCTGTTTTAATGCTTGAAGATATTATTGCTGATGTGGATCTTGTATTATTAATGAGTGTAAACCCGGGATTTGGGGGACAGAAATTCATTGAGAATACCTACAAAAAGATTGCTGAGACCAAAGATCTTATTTTAAGTAACAATTCTACCGCTTTAATCGAAGTAGACGGTGGTGTCAATCTTGATAATGCCAATAAACTTTTTGAAGCCGGAGCTGATGTTTTAGTTGCCGGAAATGCAGTATTCTCTGCAGAAAGCCCGGAAAGAACAATTGAATTATTAAAAATATAATCCTGATTTTGGATTCATATACAAGACAGCTTATTCAGGCTGTCTTTTTCTTTTAAAAAATAAAAAAGACAGCACTTGGGGAGCTGTCTTTTTCTCGTCGGAATGTGAGTCGCCGTGGTTATTATCTTTTTAAAAAAAATCTTTAAATGTCTTAATTTCCCTTTGCTAACTACACAAAGATCTGAATAAAATCACATTGCATGCATCAGTAGAAATACTGAATTTAATGATAAGTATTTCCACTTATCATTCTGTTTTTTAAACCTCTTTATTCCAAATACAGGCGCAGACCACCAGAACGATTGTCACTACTGAGAAGGCTGTTCTTATATTATTCAGAAAATTCCATCTGTTCTCAAAATTATCACGCATTTGTTTCAGAGCTTCTGCAGAAGAACCGGAAATATCGAATTTATCAAGTATATCATTCATAGGAACATTTCCTCCTGTTGTTACACCAAAAACACCGATGAGATAGGTTAAAGAAGCCAGTAAAAGGAAAATAAAAGCCGGTTGCTGGCCACGGAATACAAAAGTAGATACCGGGAGAAGAATCGCAGTTCCCATGAAACTCATAAAAAATATAGGATTAAGAATTTCCCGGTTGATATTCTGCATCGCTTTCAGGTATTCTACATCAGATAATTTACCCAATCCCAGGACTACGGAACATGAATACGCATAGAATAAGCCGGCTATCAGAGCTGTAAGTACAGCAGTAATAATTAATAATAAAGTTGCCATTTTCATATAATTTGATTTGTGGTTATCAGAATAGTTTTTTTAATAGGGATTCCATTTTTTAATGATATTTTGAGCGGTCAGTATCATTTCCGGATCCCAATTTTTAGTATTAAAATAATGAAAATCCTGGTCTTTGACAGTCTCAATCTCTGCACTATCAAATAAGAGCTTTGTAAGTTTTGATTGTTCTTCATACAAAAGCAAATCTTCAACAGGAGCATCCAAAAGGTTGTTTTCTTTCTTTACCCAATCTCTTTTCTGTAAGTAACAACCCTCCAAAGAGCCAATTATTGATTTTACTTTCATAAAATCATTAAAAAAAGATCTCTTTTCTTCATCTGACTTTAGCGTATGACCAAGCCTTTCAATAATGATGTATTCCAGATTCGGACAGAGCGATACTACAGCAGGCAAAACGGCAAAAATTTCTTCAGGGATCACATCATCATGTGTATCTCTCCGGATCAATCTTTTTCCATACACACTCTCCTGCCAGCTACCGCCTGAAAGATGAATTTCTTTAACTTTTTCCAACGGATACAACCCGATGATTTCGTGCATATCTATTCCAAAATTACAGGCCTGGCAATATATATTATGAAGATCAAGAATTAAAAAGCCATCAATATCTTCAATTAACCGATCAAGAAAAACACCTTGTTCCTTCACATCATCAATTGAAAAAGAAAAAGCCAGATTCTCTATTCCCACAGGGATCTCCACAGCATCCTGAAGTCTGGATAATCTATCTTTCCCAATTTTTAAAGTCGTTGGATGCAATGATACAGGCAACGGTATACCCTGATGAAAATTCTCAGTATTCATAAAACCAAAGTGTTCCGTAATATGATTATATTTCCTTTTACAAACTTCTTCTTTTAATTTTTTAAGCCAGATTTCCTGCCTCCCGGTCCATTTTGCATCCAATAAAGAATAGTAAACTCCATGACCGATCAATCGATTATTTTTAGCAAAAAAATTAAGCAAATCACAGAGCCAATCCGGCTCATCAGTTTGATATAAGCTATCAAAAGACCATTCCAGCACTGCAACCTCTTCATTTTGTAACAAAGGTAAAATAGCAGAAACAAACTCTGCTTCCGCCATCATTGATAGTCCAACTAACGGTTTTCCCATATTTTACCCCATTCCGCAGGCCGGGCAATTAAAAGGAGCCCGTACAAGGGTATCTTTTTTGGTCAGTACTTTAGGAGTAGTAGGCTTTGGCTTAGCTGGTGTTTCAGGATCCGCTGCTTTTCTTACTTTCTTAACAGGCTTCTTGGTCTTAGAGACAGGCTTGGTAGTTTGCGCCGACACTCCTACTGCCAACAAGCTCGCCATTATTATTACTGGAATTTTCATAATCGAATTTTCATTTAAAATTTACAATAAACGTTCCATTATTTTCACCATAAAAATACAATTTATTATCACCAACACTATATAAACCTTGTATCAATAAAAAATCGTGAAATTAAAACCTTCTAATATTAAGCAAATTCATCTTATTTGAATAAAAAAATTCATCGTTTTCAATTATGTTTAAAAAATTGCAATTTCGAAACTTTAAATAACAAAATTTAGTTCCTGTACTGAAAAAATAGATATTCTTTAGTTATATTTAACATTAAAAAATAAAAATGAAAAACAAGCTGTTCAAAGCAGTTTTCCTTGGATTAGCATTATCAACATACAGCATACCTGTGCAAGCTCAATCTGTTCCCAATAATCAGAAAATGGAATGGTTTAAAGATGCCAAGCTGGGGATTTTTATCCATTGGGGAATTTACTCTGTCAATGGAATTTCCGAGTCTTGGTCATTCTTCAACAATTATATCAATCATGAAAATTATATGAAGCAGCTGAACGGTTTTTCTGCTTCCAAATATCACCCGGAGCAATGGGTAGATCTGATTAAAGAATCGGGAGCGAAATATGCCGTTATTACCACCAAACATCATGACGGTGTTGCCTTATGGGATTCAAAGGCTCAAAATGCGATCACTGTTCCCAATAATACCCTGGCAAAGAAGGATGTTTTGAGTCCTTTTGTTTCTACGCTTAAAAATTCAGGATTAAAGACCGGACTTTATTTTTCGCTTCCGGACTGGAGCCATCCTTATTACGACGTTAATACCAGAACAAAAAAAAGGTACGAAATTAAAAATGACCAAAAACGCTGGCAAAATTTTGTCAACTACTATCAGACCCAGCTCACCGAACTCTCCTCTCAATATCATCCGGATTTATTATGGTTTGACGGTGATTGGGAACACACCTCTGATGAATGGCAGGCACCAAAGACATTAAGCCTTTTAAAAAAATATAATTCTAACATTATCATCAACTCGAGGCTCAATACTCACGGTGATTACGAAACTCCTGAGCAAGGCGTTCCCGTAATTTCTCCCACTACTCCATTTTGGGAGCTGTGTTATACAATGAATGATTCGTGGGGATATCAACCTTATGACCTGAACTACAAAACGCCTAATATGATCGTCCGGACCCTGGCCGATGTGATTAGTATGGGAGGTAATTTATTATTGGATATTGACCCCACATCGGACGGAAGTATTCCGGAAAAACAGGTTGAGATCCTTAAAAACCTGGGAAGGTGGACTTCAAAGAATACAAAGGCAATCTATGAAACGGATCATGGAATTCCTTTTGAGAATTACAAAGGAAAATCGGCACTTTCTAAAGATAAAAAATCACTTTTCCTTTATCTGGAAGAAGCAAAAAGCCTGACGAAAATATATGGTCTTGAACAAAAACCCAAATCTGTAAAAATTCTGGGAGACAATCAGGCGGTCATCACCATGGACTATAATCAGGACAAAACTTTGACCTTAAATTTTTCTAATGTAAAGTTTGATAAAGATGTCACTGTTGCTGAACTGATCTTTGAAACTCCACCCACATTGGTCAAGAATCTTAAGAAAGAAGAATATTCCTTAACCGGACTATTAGAAAATAAAAGTTCCCAGCTCGCAGCTTATGACATCGCAAACGCTTTACATTATGGCAATAACATCATGACCAATTCGGGACTAACAAGTGATGGCCTTACTATGACAATTAAGAAAACGGCAAAAACCAATCCCGAAACGATCAACTGGATCAGTAAGCATGCCGAAGCTCTATTCGAAACAGAGAAAGGATTGCCCGACGGACATTATTCAGGGATGAGTGCTCTTTCAAAAGATAAACAAACTTTATATCTTTTTGTGGAAGGAACACCAACCGGTCCCGTTGCTTTAAAAGGAATTAAAAATGAGATCGCCAGAATAAGGATCGTAGGTGAAGGCACTTTACTTGATCATAAAATTTATAATAAACTGTACTGGAGTGAAAGACCCGGCATTATTTATATCGATATTCCGAAAGACAGGCTTGATAAAAACATGACCGTAATAGCAGTATTGCTTAATAAACCCATTGAACTATACAGAGAGAAAGTTGGAGCAATTGAAAACAACCTTTAGACTGATCTGATCATGCTATAAAAAACAAAATCCGGAGAACAGTCTCCGGATTTTTATTTTGTAAGATGATTTTCTTAGAAAATCTCTCTTCCTGAAAAATGGAATTGAGCTTCGATCAATGCATTCTCGTCAGAATCTGAACCGTGAACTGCATTTTCTCCGATGCTTCTTGCAAACATTTTTCTGATAGTACCTTCTGCAGCTTCTGCAGGATTAGTAGCACCGATCAATGTTCTGAAGTCTTCCACTGCGTTGTCTTTTTCTAAAACAGCAGCAACGATAGGACCAGAGCTCATAAATTCTACCAATTCTCCGTAGAAAGGTCTTTCAGCATGTACTTCATAGAATTTTTTTGCGTCAGCAACTGTAAGCTGAGTTAATTTTAAAGCTTTGATTTTAAAACCTCCTTCAGCGATCTTACCTAATATAGCACCGATATGTCCGTCAGCAACAGCATCAGGCTTAATCATAGTGAATGTAATGTTAGACATAAATGTATATTTTTTTAATGGCGCAAAATTACAAAAAATATCTTTGATTTTTATTTTAATTTTTTTTTAACATAAAAATAACTTTTATTAAGAAATCGTGAACCAAACTTTGGCACAGTAATTGTTAATTCTATTACGATTCTCATGTTTAATTTGAGTTTTCATGGTTATTAGTTTTTACCCAGCTTCGGCTGGGTTTTTTATTTGTAAAAAATCAACCAATTTGTTACGAATTTGATAAAATAAAAAAGCATCTAAAAGTATATTAACAGATTATTGCTTCTATTTCAATCAATGAAATAATGAGATTTTTTTGATATTTTTTTTCTGAATACTATTTTATATCAAAAAAGACGGATTTCCACTTAAAATCATGATGACAAAAGACAAAATATTCTACAATCCGACTCTTATATCTGAAGAAAGTAAAAATTCGTTTGTACGAGAAATGAATTGGAAATAGGTATGAAATTCAAGGGCCTTAAAAAAACACTTCTTCTTTCCTAAAATGACCTTTCGATTATAATAAGGATAGAAAAGTTCTTAACCGGCTGCAATTTTTATTAAAAATAGATCTTTTGCCATTTTGGCAGGAATTTATATGACAAACAGAAAAGCTTTTGGCCTCAAAATATATGACAAAATGTACCATTACTCTCTGTGTTGAGTAATTAAAATATTTTACCGGTGTGTATTTTGATTATTTGTGAGCAGCTTCTTCTGCCTCGTCCATTAATTTGATATAGGTAGAATATCTGGAATCTTGAATCTCTCCTGTTTCAAGAGCATCAATTACAGCACACTTAGGCTCATTAATATGAAGACAGTTATGGAACTTACATTCTTCTCTTTTTTTGAAAATCTCCGGGAAATAGTGCTGAACTTCTTCTTTTTGAATATCAATCATGGCAAATTCACGGACACCGGGAGTATCGATTACATTTCCGCCAAAGTCCCAGAAATGCATTTGCGCAAAAGTTGTGGTATGTTTTCCTTTTAAGTGAGTATCGGAAATCTCAGAGGTTTTAATATTTAATCCCGGCTGTAATGCATTAACCAAAGTAGATTTCCCACAACCTGAATGCCCGAAGAAGACCGATGTTCTATCTTTCAGCAATTCCTGTAGTTGATCTAGGTTTAATCTTGAATACGATGAAATTTCCAAGGTATCATAACCTATCTGTTGATAAAGAAACTCAACATCTTTTACAATTTCAATCTCTTCTTCATGCAGAACATCTATTTTATTGAAAAGAATCAACGGTGTAATATTATATGCTTCGCAGCATGCCAAAAACCGATCCAGAAATCCTAAAGATGTTTCCGGGTGCTTCAGGGTAAATATAAAACAGGCGAGATCAATATTGGAAGCAATAATATGCGCTTCCTTTGAAAGGTTCACTGATTTTCGGATCAGGTAGTTTCTTCGCGGATCTATTTTTGTAATCCACGCAATATCATCCTGCTCAAGCTGAAACTCGACAAAATCTCCTACAGCAAGCGGATTGGTAAGTCTTGTTTTGATCAATTTGAATTTCCCCCTGATTCTGGCTTCGAAAATTTTATTTGTTTCCAATTCCAAAACCTGGTACCAACTGCCTGTAGATTTAATGATTTTTCCTTTCATAGATAATACTGGTGCAAATATAAGCAATTAGGGCTTAGCATTCAGGAAATAGGTTCAAAAACAAATGTTTCAAGCCCTTCAAACCCTAAATGCCAAGCCCTATTACTATGATCTTCCGGCTGTAAAATTATCTTTCGATCATAATACTGTTCTGAACCTCAATAGATTCTTCGTGGATCGCCTTAAATATTTTTTCAATAAACTCCTGAGACATTCCTGTTTCTGTAGCTTTCTGACTTGCGTATTCTGTGATCACTTTCCAACGTTCAGGCTGGAAGATGGCAATATCATTCTCTTTTTTAAGCTTACCAATCTTTTCAGAAATTTTCATTCTTTGAGAAAGAAGTTCTATTAATTGGAAATCAAGGTCAGAAATTAATGTTCTGTGTCTTCCCATTTCTCCTTCGAAACCTGCAAGATTAGAGTTTCTTACTTTCAGGTTGCCAATAAGGTCTGCAAGAACTTCCGGTGTAATCTGCTGAGAAGCATCACTCCAGGCTTCATCAGGGTTGCAGTGTGATTCAATAATAGCTCCCTGGTAACCTACGTTAAGGGCTTCCTGAGTAATATCTGCAAGACCAGTTCTGTTTCCACAGATGTGAGAAGGGTCGATTAACATTGGAATATTAGGAAACTGGCTTTTGAAATCCAAAGCAATTTGCCAGTTCGGGTTATTTCTGTATTTCGTTTTCTGGTAGGTTGAGAATCCTCTGTGGATCGCTCCAAGGTTTTTAATGTCCTGTCCCAAAAGTCTTTCTAAAGCTCCGATCCATAATGCAAGATCCGGATTTACAGGGTTTTTAACGAAAACCGGCTTATCAGTACCTCTTAATGCCATTGCAATTTCCTGGACTGTAAAAGGGTTTACTGTAGAGCGAGCTCCAATCCAAAGGACATCAACATCAGCTTCTAAAGCAGCGAATACGTGGTGTGCATTGGCAACCTCTGTAGCTGTTTTAAAACCGTATTCTTCTTTTACTTTTTTCAGCCAGTTCAAACCGATTACTCCTACTCCTTCGAAACCATTCGGTTTTGTACGTGGCTTCCAGATTCCTGCACGGAATACCGATACCTGAGCATTGGATTCTTTAATTCTTTTAGCCGTTTCAAGCATCTGAGCTTCACTCTCTGCACTACACGGACCAGCGATCATTAATGGTTGTGTAAGCTCATTGATCCACTCGTTTTTTAAATCTTTTAAATTCATATTCTAAATTTTATTGTTTTTTTAATTTATTCTAAAGTTCACAGCACAGCCCTTTCATTATAAAATTTATTTTATAATTCTTTTCAAAAAATGCCGTTCAAAGTCTTTTAAAGGAATCAGGAGAATAAAAGGGCTTTACTCCTCCTGTATTTTTTGGAAAGAAATTCAGTTAACAGTACCAGTAAAATCGGTAATACGTTCTGAAATTTCTATAATAAGAAGCAGAAAAGCTAAAATAACCGCTAAAATAATTAGCGGGTGTAAAATAAGACAGATATGTAGTAAATAAATTTTCCATTTTTCTTCTGGAAATGTCTTGTTTTAGCGTTTCTGATTACGATTTGTTTTTGTCAAAAAGATTTTTTCAACAAAAATATTTGACAAATATATAAAAATTATGTCAAATCAAACTTCATTAAATCATCAAGATCTTTTAAAAGTGGATTTTTTTCAATAAATTTTTCGAATATTTTTCTTTTGGTAACGACCTCAATCTTCAGATTTTCAACATCTCTCACGTATTCTACCTCAATACTATGGTTCTGAACTTTTCTTCTGAAATGATTTAAAAATTCTCCACTTATTTTATCAAATTCCACTTTTGCAGAATCAGACGGGAATAAAACCTTGATTTTATGCTCATCCGTTTTTTCGAGTTTAAAGGTTTTCACAGCATTAAAAACGAAGTTGTCTTTTACCTGCAATTGTTTAAGCATAATCTTCCACTCCACCTGCAGATCTGTATCGGTAAAATGGTTCTGAGGCAGATTTTCAGTTTTCACAGAGACATTTTCTGCGACTTCTACTTTTTCTTCTTTATTTAAGAAAGAATTAATGCTGAATCCGGAAGAGATTCCCGGTCTGGATAATGGCTTGGTTGTTTTTGCGATGCTTGCTTCCTGCACATTCACGGAAGTTGTTGTAGGTTGCTCTGTTTTAACTTCTTTTTTCTCAGGAGCTTTTTCAGGAATTTTCACTTCCTGCTTCTCACTGAGAAACGGAGCCAGTATTAAGAATTTTTTTTTTTAGTATCGCCTGAATTAGCTGTCAGAGAAGACAGCTGCATCAATGCAATTTCAACCGTAAGTCTTGGATTCTTGGAATTCTTATAATTGATATCGGCATGGTTACAGATCTCAATGGCATCAATCAGTTGCTGAGCGACCCATTTCTGCCCTTGCTCTATAAATTTCGATTTTGTTTTCTCTCCTACTTCGATCAGATCAATGGTTGAAGTATTCTGAGCCATCATTAAATCCCTGAAGTGATTTCCTAACCCTGCAATGAAAATATGAGGATCGAAGCCTTTTCTCACAATATCATTAAAGGCGGATAGCACCTCCGGTATTTTATTATCTTTAGCAAGATCAACAATATTCAGATATTGATCATAGTCTAATATATTTAATACTTCGGCTGCTTTGGCTAATGTGATATTCTTTTGGGAAAATGTAGAAAGCCTGTCAAAAATTGAAAGTGCATCTCTCAACGCTCCGTCTGCTTTTTGAGCAATCAGGTACAAAGCATCATCTTCGTATTGAATATTTTCTTTATGAGCAATATTCTTTAAATGTCCCTGGATATCTTCAATGGTAATTCTCTTGAAGTCATAGATCTGGCAACGCGATAAAATAGTAGGAATAATTTTATGCTTTTCTGTGGTTGCCAAAATAAAGATGGCATGTGCAGGCGGCTCTTCCAGAGTTTTCAGGAAAGCATTGAAAGCGGCAGAAGACAGCATATGTACCTCATCGATAATGTATACTTTATATTGACCTACCTGAGGTGCAAAGCGTACCTGATCGATCAGTTCCCTAATATCATCTACAGAGTTATTGGATGCAGCATCCAACTCGTAGATATTATAGGCAAAACCGTCTTCTGAAACCGAGCCATCTTTTTCATTGATCTTCCTTGCCAGAATTCTGGCACAAGTAGTCTTACCTACTCCACGAGGACCGCAAAAAAGTAATGCCTGAGCCAATTGACTCTCTTCAATCGCATGTTCTAAAGTATCCGTAATATGAGATTGCCCTACAACTGTATCAAACTCTTGAGGACGATATTTTCTTGCAGATACTATAAAATTTTCCATTGGCCAAAAGTAAGAAATATAGTTTTAATTTGAAAATTAAAAGTTTTCAAATTATCAAAAAAAGTCTTATTTCTGGACAAATCGGAAAACTTCTAACGATGATTATTTCTGATAAGCAAAATCGATGATTTCTACAATTGCTTTTTCAATTTCGGATCTACCTTCCTCACTCTTCATATCTAAACCACAGAAAGTACTTCCGTTAGCCGCTGTATGAATGTTCAGATAATAAGCTCCTGAAATCATCAATGCCATTATAGCCCTGAATCTTTTAGCTTTATCTTCTCCGAAATAAGGATCTGTAATATTTTTAAACATTACGTCTCCCATTTCTTCACGCTCATCAGCCAGTCTTCTAAGGATCGGTTTAGGTTCTGAAAGTTCCCAAAGAATAATTTTCTGAAGTTCCTTATTCTTTTTTAAGCTTTCAAATTGATTGATTAAAGCAATTTTAGACAGTTCTTTTCCTCCATCTGAAAGATCGATTTCAGCACTACTGCCTGCAAGGTTATTACTCCAGTAATCCTGAGATTTGATATACTCATCAATCAACTTATCAGTACTTCCAAAGTACTCGTAGATTAATTTTTTATCAAAACCAGCTACTGCTGCAATTTTGCTTACTTTTAGGCCAGAGTAACCTTTTACTCTTAAAATCTTACCAACTGCGGCCAACAGTTTCTGTTTGGTCTTCTCCTTATCTCTGATAGGACCTTGTACAACTTTCCTAGGCATGGTTGTTATTAAATTTTTTTGCAATATGCAATTTATTATTGATATCTTCAAATGCATTTAGCGTTTTGTCTAAATGTTTTCTCTCATGAGTGGCCATTACAGCCATTCTGATTCTAGCATCTTTCCTCGCTACTGCAGGATACAGGATGGGATTGGTATATACTCCGTGCCCTATTAGAAGCTTTCCTACATCTCCGGTTATATTGGGATCTCCAATTTTTACCGGAACAATTGCAGAACAGGTATTTCCCGTGTCTAATCCTATATCGTTTAATCCTTTTTTAAAATAATTTATATTTTCCCAAAGCTTCATGCGCCACATAGGCTCTTCATCTACAAGCTCGATAGCTTTTGTAATTCCCATTACAGAAGGTGGTGCTGTGGCAGAAAATATTTGCTGACGGGACTGAAACCTTATAAATGCAGCCATCTTTTTGTCGCAAATCACATATCCTCCTATATTCCCAAATGTTTTACTAAATGTTCCTGTAATGAAGTCTACCTTATCCATCAGTCCAGCTTCTTCCAGCGCTCCCCGCCCTGTTTCTCCTAAAATACCAACACCATGAGCATCATCTACCATTAAATAGGCATTGTATTTTTTTACCAGGTTATAGATCTCTTTTAAAGGAGATACATCACCATCCTGGGAATAGATACCGTCGATAATGACTAGCTTTGTACGGAATTTACTTTCAGATGTCTTCAAAATGTGTTCCAAAGCATCAAGACTGTTATGAGGAAATGTTTTTGTATTGGTAAAAACGCATCCTTCATGTACACTTGTGTGCACTGCCATGTCTATAATAGCGATATCTTCTTTTTGCAATAAAATCTGAAGAGTTGCACTATTAGCCGTATATCCCGTAGTAAATATTACTGCTTCTTCTTGTTTCCTTCCAAAAAAAGACGAAATTTTCTTTTCCAGGTCATCATGAAAAACAAAATGTCCTCCGATTAGCGGAGACGCTCCTGCTCCTGTACCATATTTCTGGATTCCCTCAATAGCAGCCTGTTTCACTTTCGGATGTTGGGTAAATCCAAGATAATCATTGGATACAAAACTTACATAATCCTTCTGTGTATTCTCTATATCTACATTCATTACAGAGTTGCATCCTGAATTATTTTTCAATCTGTAATTCATATGCCCGTTAGACTTCATATAACCCAAAAAATCATAAAAAATTTCTGCTCTCTGGGTCATATCATATTCAGGAATATTCTCGAAATCCCTGAATGTTGCTGTTGTGAAATTGATGCTCATCCTTAATCTTGTTTGTTGTGGTTCGAAGAAACAAATATATAACTATTTAAAGGCCTTAAGCTCCCTTATCTGATTAAATGTTATTAACGGCACAGTAATTACATTGTTACCCATTAGAAACTAAACTTTTTAAATATTTCCCTTACTTTTAACTTATATTTTTCTATTGAGTTATTAGTTTTTGTTTACCTAAATTTAATAAAAAAAAGTAAACAATAAAGAAATATTTATAAATAAATAATAAAAAAAGACGGTTATTTTGCACAACCATCTCATTTATAAAAGATTATTTTTTCCATTTCCTCATTTACAGTAAATAAAAATAATCTTATTCCTATTATTTTTAATAAAATTACAGTGTAAAATAGTGAATAATCTTTGCAAAAATACCGATAAATA
Source organism: Chryseobacterium lactis (assembly GCF_003815875.1). NCBI lineage: Bacteria > Pseudomonadati > Bacteroidota > Flavobacteriia > Flavobacteriales > Weeksellaceae > Chryseobacterium > Chryseobacterium lactis. Next base: position 3,616,957 of record NZ_CP033924.1, on the reverse strand, counting down.
CTGAGTTTATAAAACAATATTTCACAAAACAGTATTATTTTTTATCAGAAAGTCTGAACTCTCCCGGAGTAAAGCCTGTCATCTTCTTAAAGAATTTTGAAAAATTGGAAGGATCATAAGTAAATATGCGGGCAATTTCCGCGATTGATTTATCTGAAGTGAGAAGCATCTGTTGCGCTTCCCGGATAATTTTCTGATCATAGAAATAACATGGATGTTGTCCTGTTTCTTTTTTAACAGTATCTGTAAGGTGCTTATGGGAAACGGCAAGTTCTCCTGCAATTTCATTGACTTCCATAAATTCAGGAACTATTCCCGAAATTACATCATGAATATGTTTCTCCAAATAGGCAAAATATTGGTTGGTAATTTCCTCGCTTCTTTTCATTGTGTTTTATTCTAAATTGATTTAATCTATAAATTTAAATATAAGAATTAAAACAAGATGGTGAACTTTTCGGATTTATTCAGAAAAACACTAGTGAAAACTATCTTTAAATGCCTGGGTAGAATTTTTAACTTTTAATTTTTCAAGGATATTCTGGCGATGTCTGCTTACGGTATTGATGCTTATTGAAAGAAGATCTGCAATTTGTTTACTGGCATACCCTTCCCCCACAAACTTTAACACTTCAAGTTCCCGCGGGCTCAAAATATTTTTATAATCTAACTTATCTTTTACCACAACTTCTCCTTTAATCGTATTGATAATCAAAAAATCGGAAGCTACAGATTGCGTCAGTGAAATATTATAAAGACAAAGCGCAAATCTTAACCTGCCGTTATCCGGAGAATACATATAGAACATACGATGTTTTACCCATTTATATTCGTCATTTTTATCTTTCATCCTGATTTTAGACAAAACACTGTAATCAGGACGTTGCTCTTGCTGTATTGAATTTAATAATTTGAAAAAGCGAAGTTCATGGATGTATTTTTTCACCCTGTCATCGGGATGTATTTTCATTAACATTTCTTCCTCCCAGATGGTATCAATCTCTGCTGGATTTTCGTTAAGGCTCAACCCGAGTTCTACAGCTGCCATAGATTTGTAAATGTAACTCTTATTAGCCTGCATATCACTAAGCACAGAAACCGATCCTTCCATTTGAGAATAGGTAAGCGCTCTCTGTTTATACGTTTCAATATCGAGCGTACATTTTTTTGAGCTATTGTCCAATAATTTATGACTCAGTTCTTCCCGGATTTCCATAATGGTTATTTATCAGTATTGACGTGAAATGTCTTTAATTATACATTTGCTAAAATAATAATTTACCCTTAGAATTTATCCGAAAAAGAATGAAGAAGCTGATTTTAAGTTTTTGTGTATTATCTCTTATTCAGAAGATTTCTGCTCAGACACTGGAAAAAATGACCTGGTTTAACGAACCCCAAAAATGGGAAGTCAAAAATAACAGTTTATCTATGTTTGTTACTCCACAAAGTGATTACTGGAGAGTTTCACATTATGGATTTACAGTAGATGATGCTCCTTTTTATTACACCACTTACGGTGGTGAGTTTGAAGCAAAGGTGAAAATAACAGGCAGTTATAAAGCCCGATTTGATCAGATGGGCCTGATGCTCCGGACTGACAAAGACCACTATATCAAAGCGGGTGTTGAATTTGTAGACGGAAAATACAACCTCAGCACCGTGGTAACCCACCAGAAAAGTGATTGGAGCGTCATTACATTAGACAAGACACCTTCTTCAATTTGGATAAAAGCAGTCAGAAGACTGGATGCGGTTGAAATATTTTATTCTTTTGATGATAAAAATTATATCATGATGAGAAATGCTCCGTTCCAGGACAATACTCCTGTAATGGTTGGATTAATGGCTGCATGCCCTGATGGAGAAGGATTTAATGCTGTTTTTGAAAATTTTAAAGTCAAGCATCTTCCTGATCAACGAAGGCTGAATTGGCTTGAAAACAACAAATGATTGAATTACTTCAATATACAGTCAATTTTATTCGCCTCCCACTTTGGGAGGTTTTTTTACAATAAAAAAGAGCTATGATAAAGCTCTTTTGTATTTTAGTTATTATCCGAAAAATTGTTTGTATTTGGAATCTTAACAGAGATTGGGATCAGCTGCGGTTAAAAGTTTTATACAAATCTATACCTGCAACGTTTCCATCTTTAAAATGTAAGGCTAAAATAATCCTTCTTCCTATCCAGGTCCTCCCTAATTGGTAAGTCCAGGTATCATCGGTAAAAAAATTGAAGCCGTCACCCAATTCTTTTTTAATCTCATGACGAGTCTTCCCCATCAGATGATTGAAGTTTTCCTTTTTCATAACTCTTGTGTTTTATTTTAATCAACAAAATTGAGGCCATTAGTGTGGTATCAATTTCGGTTTAATCATCATGACAAGCAGATTTTTATTCAAAAAGAAAAAAAACACTTACAATAATAACCAAGTTTTTAGTGGTAAGATAGTAAAGGTTATAAAAGCAAAAAAAAGACCTCGTTGAAGAGATCTTTGTTTCCGAGGCAAAATCTTTTGTGTTTTCAGAATCCTAATTTTAGCTAAAAGGCCTCTTCATCGCGGTTGGGAATTATTTTGCAAAAGTAGGAATATGCTTTAATCCGATCAATATTTCACTGTAGAATTAACCTCATATTTTTGTACAACTTTTACTACAAACAAGGTGCAAAATCATAATAAGTGTGAAAAACCTAATAAATCAATAGCTCGTGAAAATCAAACACTTCCGACGCCCTACACATCCGACAGGTGCGTAAAAGCTCTTTCCAGCAACGTTTCCTGATCTTTTGCAACTTAGAAACAATATGATGCCATCATCATTATAAAGCCTTTTTATTGAAGAATAATTTTTCACATATAAATGAAATATTTTAACAAAAAAGCAGCTATATCTGATTCAGAATCAATAAATACAGATAATATTCACATGAAAAGAAATTAAAAAATACTGGTTTATGTGCAGAATTTCATTATTTTTACAGCATCAAACAAATCTGTTTAACGCTAAAACACAATGACCAAAAAGCTTAATGATAAAAATTTATTTTCAATCGTTCCTACCCTTTAAAAAAACTTCGGCTTGTACACAAACTATTATTAACCGTTTTTTGCAATAGTGCAAAGAACACAGATCAGTTTTGCACATATGAGAGTTTGGGCATTTTTTTTTGCTTTCTTGTATTTAAACATTTACGGGCAACGTCATACTTCTACCTGGTATAATATTGACAACGGATTACCGCAAAGCAGCGCTAAAGCCATTGTTAAGGACAAGTATGGATTTATCTGGATTTCTACAGAAAACGGACTTGTACGGTACGATGGTGTTTCGTTTGTGACCTTCAATGATTTTAAGGTTAATAATCTACGTTTTGGAGAATTCAATGGGAATCCTCTTGTGGATAGCATTACTGTGTTGAATAATTTTCAGGAAAATAAAATTATTATTAAAAACAGATTTCCAAGGTTGACGAAGCTTCAGAGCAGTGATAAAATAACTTTTTCAAAAGGAAATGATGTCGTATACAGAATTGCCAACAATATAATCTCGTCCAATTTTTATGATGACATCCATTATTTTATCCAACTCGAAAACTCTACCTATCGTTTTACAGAGAAGAATGCAATTATTTACAGGGATGAAAAAGGAAACGACACAAAAATCAGCATTCCTTTCTCTAACAGAGATCTGAATAATATTTTTATTTGTAATGATATTCTGTTTGTAAATAATCTCAGGACCAGAAAAACGTATTCTATCGACAAAGGAAAGTTAACCGTTTTTGAAAAACCAACTTTATTCAACGATCCCGAAACAAGAATATACTGGCAGCAGATTACCGATCAAACCTTTATTATCAATCGTAATAATATTTATCTTGTTGAAGGTAAGGGCAATGAACTTTCCCTAAAATTCCTTGTAAAATACAATGAAATAGGCAGCCATTCTTATTGCTCGATGTATTACGGCAAGAGTTTTAATAAACTGTATTTAGGTACACTCAACAATGGGCTTAATGTACTTCGGCTCTCTAACTTTTACGTCGCAAAAAAGGAAACTGATTTTTCAAATAATGTGTATTACAACTCCCTTCCATCGGGTAAAAACACAATCATTGCAGAAGATGGATCAGAGTTTGGAAAAGACGGTATTATCAATCAGTATGCTTTCGGAAATAATGATAATTATCCCATGATGTATGACAATTCCGGGAATATTTTAATTCGAAAAAGAAATAGCATTGTCAGATTTTATAAAGATTCCAATTACAGAAAAAAAGATTCTACTTTTATAAAAAAAGGATTCGATGCTTTCATAAAAAGTGGAACCCTTTACGGATCAACATTTTCAGGCCCTTCCGGTACACAGCTCAATATTTTCAAGAAAGATTTGTTTTCAAAACCGGATTTTGTTTATCCTTTTAAAAGTTTTGTTACAACTTTTTTCCAATATGGTAAAGATGAAATTTTAATGGGCGCCAGTGATGGACTTTATTCAATTGTTTTGGGAAAGAAGGCGATTACTCCTATTTTTAAAAATATTCATGTTAAGACTATTCTCAAAACGAAAGATGATTTAATCTGGATTACGACCAACAACAGTGGCTTTTACCTTTTCAAAAACCAGAAGCTTATTAAAATGCCGACTGACAGGAACAATTATCTTCAATCGGCTCATTATATCCTTGAAGATCAACAGGAATCTTACTGGATATCTTCAAACAACGGTTTATTTAAAGTACCAAAAAAGCAACTTTTGCAATATGCGGAAAATAAGAAAAGTCCTGTTTTTTATTACCGTTTCACAAAACGGGATGGATTTCTGACCAATGAATTCAATGGGAGTTCCCAGCCTAATGCTTTTGCCCTGGAGAATGGTGAATTTGTATTCCCGTCAATGGATGGATTTGTATTTTTTAATCCCAAGGATATTAAAACTTATTACCCCGATAAAAATAAGATTTATATTGAAAGAGTAAAAATTGGAAATTCTGATACTCAATATTTTCATGGCACTCTTGATTTAAAGAATGATTATAAAGCGGCAGATATTTATATTGACCTTCCTTACTTTTCTAATCTGGAAAATCTTTACATAGCTACCAGAATTTCGGGCCATGAGAGTTCTGACTGGGAACAGATTCCTGCAGGAAAAGAATTGAAGTATACGATCAGTAATCTTTCGCCCGGAGAGTATATTCTCAGTGTAAGGATGCTGATATCTCCGGATGGAAAATTTCAAGAAAAATCTGTACGATTCAAAATCGAACCGTTTTTTTATCAAACCTTATTATTCAGGGTAATTGTTTCCATTATTATTCTGATTGTCATTATCTTAATCGTTCAGCTGACAACCAATTTTTTACGGATAAAAAATAAAGCATTAAAACAGATTGTTCACAATAAAAATTCGGAACTCAAGGAAACCTCTTTGAATCTTGAAGTGGTAAAAAGTGATTTGCAAAAAGAAACAGAGTACCAGAAAAAGTTGGTAGAAACGATCAGCCATGATATTACTACTCCTATCCGATTTATTGCGATGCTTTCTCAAAAGCTTTATGAATCGGATGATCTGGAACTTCAGAAAAAATATTTTGACAGTATTTATAAGTCTTCTGAACAATTGTATCAGTTTACCCTTAATTTAAAGGAATATACAGAGCTTTACAAGGCTAAAAACATTGTTGAGGAAAAAGAATATGTCCTTAACGGGATTCTGGAAATTAAGAAAAAATTATTCTGTGAAATCGCAAAGGAAAAAGGTACTCTTATTACCAATGCAGCTGCAGAAGAAGTTCGTTCAAAAGTAAATGAAAGTATTGTTACAGCGATTATTCATAATGTGCTTGATAATGCGGTAAAAAATACTTTTGACGGAGAAATCATCCTCAATATCAAAGAAAATAAATATACGACCATACTTACAATAGCCGACACAGGAGCCGGAATGTCTGATGAGCAGATTACCATTTACATGAATTTATTCAAAAACCCCAGGCTGGAGACCCCAAGCTTTAAAGGAAGAGGATTGGGATTGCATATGGTTATTCACTTAATTAAAAAAATTAAAGCAGAAATACATTTTAAACAAAATTATCCTACAGGAACTATTGTGGAGATAACGCTCAATAAAAACTAACTTCTATGAACGAAAGAATCTTAATAGCTGATGATCATTATGTTGTAAGAGCAGGAACAGCTCTCGTGCTGGAATCAGCGTATCCGGCACTTACGATAGACTTTGCAGAGGACTATAATCAGGTCACCAAGATGTTGAGTGCCCAGCGTTACGGGCTTCTTATTTTGGATATTGATATGCCGGGGACTCAGTATAAAAAAATGATCTCTGAGCTTAAAAGCATACAGAAAGACTTAAAAATCCTTGTCTTCTCCGGATACGACAAAGATGTTGCCATTCAATACATCAGAGAAGGAGCGGAAGGTTATCTCAACAAGCAAAGCAGTGAGGAAGAAATCAAAAATGCCGTGAAAACGGTTATTGAAAAAGGGTATTTTTATCCGGCAGAATTAATAGGCCTTATTATCCAGAATAAAAGAGACAATCCCGCGGAGAAACTTTCGTCCAGAGAATATGAAATTTTCAAGCTTCTGGCCGATGGAAACGGTAATCTTGAAATAGCCAACAGACTCAATATACAAATGTCTACGGTAAGCACCTACAAAAAAAGAATTTTTCAAAAGCTTGATGTCACCAATATAGCAGAACTGATTAAGGTCTATGAAATGATGCATTAACTATGGATCCGGAGGTTAATTGAGTTTTCAATTTCTAACTTCGTTTGATAAAGATGAGGGTGAATTTTGATTTTTACTTTCCGGATAGGCCTTCATTCCTAATAACCGACACCTATTATAACCATTGAGATAATGATTTTTAAATTCAAAAAATAATCAGGAAATTTACAGAACCTAAGATTTCTATAAACCACAGCATTGCAAATTGCGAAAATCATGAATCAATCTGAAAAAGCAGATCAGGGAAGCCGACGTTTCCGATATATAAAACTTTGTATTTTCTTTTCCGGGCTTTCGGTATTTGCACAGCTCTATCTTTTTCAGCCTATGTTGCCCATGGCAGCGGAGTATTTTAAAGTATCGGTTGGTGATACTTCCCTGCTCGTGTCTTCATCAACAATCGGTATGGCATTGGGATTATTATTTTTCGCTTTTAAAGCAGACAGCTATTCGAGAAAGGCATTGATGACCTTTTCTTTACTTTCTTCAGCATTGCTCACAATTATTTCTACCTGGATTCCCAGCTTAAGTTTATTAATTGCGATCGGAATCTTCAAAGGGTTTGTTGTTTCCGGCGTTTCGGCTGTGGCTCTCGCCTATCTTACCGAAGAAGTACACACAGCGGTCATAGGATCTGCTATCAGTATGTATCTGAGTGGAAATACAATCGGAGGAATGAGTGGAAGAATACTGGCTACGATTTTTGCGGGAGAATTCGGATGGCGAAATGCCGTTTTGCTGATCGGGATAGAAAGCTTACTCCTTGGGATTATCTTCTGGAAACTATTTCCGGAATCAAAATTCTTTAATCCCCAGAAAACGGATTATCACCTTAAAGTAAAACAAATGAAGTTCTTTCTGACGAATCCATACATGCTTCGTTTATATTTCATTGCCGCTTTATTAATGGGTGTTTTTGTAAGTGTCTACAATTATCTCACATTCAGGTTAGAAGCTCAGCCATTTTCTTTAAGTCATTTTATCATCGCATTTATATTCCTAATGTATATTTTCGGAGTTTTTGGAACTATGATCGTAGGACGGCTGTCCAAAAGATTCCGTATGAATGATATTTTGAAAGGTTCTATTTTGTTTATGCTGATAGGAGCATCTTTATTGCTTTCAGAAAATATTTACATTCTTATTTTCGGGCTTGGTCTTTTTACCTTATCCTTTTTTGCAGCCCACACCATGGCAAGTCAGATGACTGCCCTTTATGCAAAACGCGGAAAATCTTCGGCAACTTCTATTTACTGGCTGTTTTATTATTTCGGATCCAGTATTTTAGGAAGCGGCACAGGATATCTTCTTCATGCTTATGCATGGACCAGTTTCATTGCTGTTCTTCTTTTTTCCATTATAATTGCCCTTTTATTAGCCACTGCCAATTCTTCTTCGCAAGAAAAAAAAGCTTTCTGATACCACACCGATACCATGTTTTTAAATACCAACAAATGACTGCAGCCTGCTGTACCTCGGTATTTTAACATAATATTAAATATTATATGTAAAAAATTAACCTAATCTTCACTGAAACACCCTCTTACACTTCGATGCAAGGCATAGTATTTGCTATTTTATAGACTACCATATCATCCTTAAAACATCAAAATATTATGAACGTTGCAGATCTTAAAATCAAAAACTTAGTCGAGTACAAAAATCAGATTTATACGATCACTGAAATTTTTCAGAGTATAGAACAGGCATATTTTGTTCAAATTGAAAATGATATTCACAGTATCTCAGTTCCGGCAGATACTATTAAACCCATTAAAATAACGGAAGAATGGCTTGAAAAGCTTGGGTTTTCAAGAACATACAGTTCGGATCAGAGAATACGATACGAAAGACCGGAAGCATTCATCAAGTATGATATAGACCTAAGCTCCAGAAAAATACTGGAAGGATTGAAAATATACGGGAATGCTATCAAATGTAAATATATTCACGAGTTTCAGAACATCTTCTCGTGTTTGTTCGGAAAAGAACCGGCTTTGCATTTTGGTTATCTGAAGACAGAATCGTAATTAAATAGTTCTTAGTTATTGTGGAAAACCACAGCTTATTCAATAGGCTGTGGTTTTCTTTTTACCATGGTAATGAGAAATACACAATAGGATAAGAACTTCCGAAAAATTCACCATTCATACGTCATTCATTTCGTGCATATTTGTATAGATAAATATTTTTTTAAAGTACCACTGAGTGCAATAAAGAAATAAACCACATAAAAAACATTCAAAATGATTATAAAGATTATTAACTCCATACTAATACTGATCGCTGTTTTCATGGGCTTTAAGCAAGGGATTGCTATGTTTTCCGGAAAACCTGAAATGACTGAAATGTTTGGAAAATGGGGTTTTGACAAAACAGGACTGATGATTAACGGCGCTGTTACAATCCTTGCATCCATCCTGATTTTATTTCCTAAAACATTTATCTGGGGAAATTTTTTAATGGCTGCCGGAATCTTATTAATTATCTGTTTTCATCTCATGAATAAAGATATCAAAGGAGCTATGATTGAACTGCCATTTCTCTGTTTAAACTTGCTTATCATTTATCTTCAACACCCTCTTAAAAACTAACCGCGTATGAAGAAATACAGCATCATCACAATATGTACCATAAGCCTTTCATCTTTGGCTTGTGGACAAAATACAGGTAAAGAACAAAAAAAATCAATTCAAATCTCAAAAAAACAACACAATATGGATCTATCAAAAATCACAGATACTACAGTACAACAAGCCATAGAAGCACTTCAAAGCGGAGACAAAAGCTGGTACAGTTTCTTCATTGACAGTCCAGCTATGACTGATGACGGCAATACAGTTGATTTTAAGTCTTTTTTTGCTAAAGCGTTAGGCAAAGAGATGTTTCTCACCATAGACAGGGTAGAAAATAACGGAAAAGATGTTTATGGAGATTTTAAGGCAGGACAATGGGGTACATTTCCTGTATTTTTCAAATTTCACAAAAATTTTGAAGGGAAATTTGAAAGGCTCGACATAGGACAGGCAAAGTGACAATATGCTTCTAAAGCCAGTTTATTTAAAAAAGAGAACAAAAACAAAGAGAGACTATGAGGGAGTCTCTCTTCTTTTATGCACGAAAATAAACAAATCGTGTCGTAATGCTAATGAAGATTGCTTTACTTATTACTTTTAGCTTTTGAAGACCAGCTTATTGGCTAGTTTTAAAGTGTAAGAGTTTTTTACTTTAGTTAAATGATATTTTCCTTTCTTATACACTACCGCTTTCTTTGAATTTACTTTATCCAGTATAAGACTTCCTTCTGATGAAGGTAAAAATAATTCTGCTTTCTGCTCATCTTCACTAAAGATTACCGTAGCGTTAGAAGTATATGATTTTTTAGAGTCTACTTCTTTCAATTGGATTTTTTGCTCAAAAAGACGAATACAATCATTTTTCAATACTGAAAACGTAAAGCCTGCAGATCCTTTACATCCATGCTTATCTTTATCAGAACCTACTCCACCTTTAGGGACAAGCTGAGCAGAAACTGTTGATGAGAACAAGACAACAGTCATTGCTGTGATTAATAATTTTGCGTTTTTCATATGTTTAATGTATTTTAAATAATTACTAAATATAAGCTTATTTCCCTCTTCTAAGAACTATTTTTCAATTAAATTATTTCTCTTTTCATCACTTACTTTTATCATGAATCTTTTACAATAAAGAGGGGTCAAATCATTGTGTGTTTTTAGAATCTTTAGTTTTTGGTATATATTTTTTTGCCCCTCTTTTGATTTTGCAAATTTTAAAAACTTATCATAAATAACAACAACATCATCATACTACATACATACCTCATTTGCTGCTACATTGATAAAAAGGGCTTTTAAGCAGTATTTTACTATTATAATAACGTAAGGCTGTATTGTAATCTTTTACTGCGTAATAATAGTCTCCATAAGTAAGGTATACAAAGCCACTCTGAACATTCACCTTTCCGGTATTAACAATTCTGGCCGAAGCTTTCTGAAGATAGATCAGAGCCGAATCTAATCTTTTCGTATAGGATAAATGATGTTTAGCCAAAAGTGTGTTCAACAAAACTCCCTGACTATCAACCATTTTTCCTTTTTGCAAATAAATATAAGCAGAATCCGGATTGTTTGCCTTGTATAAAAATTCAGCTCTATTCGCATATAACCTATATAAATAAAACTTTCTTCTCTCCTGATCAGAGGTACTTTTCAGATAATATAATCCTTTTGCATTGAACTCAAGGGCACTTTTATACAAACCAATGACACCATTTAACTGGCCGTGTTCCTGATAAAGTCTGGCTTTTAATACAGGATTGTTTATTGTTTTCAGTTCTTTCTCCGCTAAAGAAAGGTAAGATAAGCCCCTTTTATAGTTGCCGATCGTTGCTGAAATATTGGAAATATTGATATAGCAAAGAATAATACCTTCCTTGTATTTTTTTTCTTCCGCTATGTTTAAATAATCTTTATTAAGTCTTACTAAATTTTCATAATCCCCCTGAATACGAAGCGATTCGGTTTTTTTGAGTAACAGACTGTCGAATTGTTTGGGAGAGAAAGAACCCTGTCCATATAATCCGGTAATGAAAATACTGCATGACAGAAGTGTAAAAAGTCTATAAAATAAATGGTAGAGTTTGTTTAATTGAGATTGAGGGGGGAACATGTTTTTATAATTTTTTAATATGGTAATTACTTTTAAATTTTAAATCTTTTGTCATTCAGATATTCATATTTGACTGTTAATAAATTTTCTCATCAGAATTTCAATATTGCATTACAAATAGTATTCCAATTCTTTTAAAAAGATCCTTTTCAACTGAAAAAGAAGCAGATACATCATTTTAAAACGTTAAAATTCTATTAAAAGTATGAGATTCAAAAGAATAAACAAAAGGTCACCTCAACATTGAAATAACATTTTTTCTCCTTTTTACCTGATCTTATGTTTTAATTACATAATTATTAAAAATGTTACTATTTTATTTTTTTAAATTCAACATTATAAAGACTTACGCCTGATAACAAAAATTCTGTCATTTTGTTGTTTTTGTCATATTTGAATAGCTGAAATAACAAATGGTTATCTTCCATTAAGAAATCATTGAATACTGCTTGGGATTCAGTCCAAAATGTTCTTTAAAAACTTTTGAAAAATGGCTTAAATTGGTAAATCCCATCAAATATCCCACTTCAGAAACCGCATATTTTTTTTCTTTCAATAAAAAAGCAGCTTCCTTCATTCTAAACTCTTGATAGTAGCTGAAAATACTACTTCCAAAGATCTGTTTGAACAGACGTTTCAGCTTTGTAGGACTCATTCCTGCTTCGGTTGCCAGATTTTGAATAATCGGAGGTATCTCAAGATGTTCGAGAATTTTTTCCTTCACTTTGTACATAGCTTCAACATCCTTACTATTCAGCGCATACAGACGTTTTTCCTCCCGTTTTTCCAGTTCCATCAATAAGTTGCAAATCAACTCTTCAGCTTTTACCCTTAGAAAAAACAGTTTAAAAGTCTCATCTACCTGCTCAGAAATAATCTCATCTACAATACGTTGTAAAGAGGGATATATCATTTGTTCAAAAAGAAAAGGCTGTGTATTCTGTAGAAGACTTTGTAAAAGCGGTGATTGCTCCGATGTCTGAAACAATCCGTTAAGATACGAAGCGTCTGTTTCTATATTAATGGTAGCGGTATTGCTGTGAATCGAAATAACTTCGTCAGTGTTGATACGGCTGGTTCCTATTAATACTGAAGGTAGTGCTGATATATATCTTCCTTGCTGTAATGTTTCAGTATCAGGAAACACATTCTGAAACTTAAAAAATATCATTTTCTTCGCTGTAGTAAGATCAGAATTCTTAATCTGTATATCTTCATTTAATTCATAATTACTGATCAACATTCTCATGTGTTGATTAAAAATGAATCCCGAGCAGTATCCGCTTCCAAACTGAGAAGGAATGATCAGTTTTCTGTCTTTTATTTCTGTTCCCAGTAAACCGGCCAGTTTCTTTAAAACATCCGGAACTGTTTGATCATCTTTTTCCATAAAAGTCTTTTACAGCTATTTTTAGGTCTAATATAATTATTTTATTCCTAAAATGTCTCGCAATTTTGTACTCATCAACAACATTATAAAAATTATGATCTTAAAAGATAAAAAAGTGGCTATTATCGGAGCCGGTCCGGTTGGACTGACAATGGCCAGATTGCTTCAACAGCAAAATGTGGATGTTACCGTTTACGAAAGAGATGAAAATCCTTCCGCCAGAATTTTTGGAGGAACATTGGACCTTCACAAAACCTCCGGTCAGAAAGCTATGAAAAAGGCCGGATTACTGGATTCTTATTACAAAATGGCAGTACCAATGGGCATCATTATGACCGATCAACACCTTAACATTCTTTCTACGAAACAAATAACTCCGGAAAATCAGTTTGATAATCCTGAAATCAACAGAAACAATCTTAGAAAAATATTACTGAACAGTTTGGCAGAAAATACAGTGGTCTGGGATTGGAAATGTACTGAACTTGAAGTGGGCGACGACAAATGGCTTTTATCTTTTGAAAATGGTTCACAAGCTTCTGCCGACCTTATCATAGTAGCTAATGGCGGAATGTCCGGCATCAGAAAGTACGTTACGGATACAGTGGTTGAAGATACCGGAACCCTAATTATTCAGGGCGATATTCCAAATCCTGAAACGGATTGTCCTGAATGGTATGCATTATGTGACGGCAAAAGATTAATGACCGCTTATCAAGGCAATCTGATTGTAATCAATCCCAATAACAATGGTGCTTTGACTTATGGTATTATTCTAAAAAAAGATGAAAACTATCCATTTAATCCAAAAGACACCAATACTATCCATGAATTTCTATTGGAACAATTTTCACAGTGGGATCCTCGCTATAAAGATTTATTTCAATCCACCTCAACTTTCTGGAGCTTGCCCACAAGAAAACTACCGTTGAGTACACCGTGGAAGCATAACCGCCCTTTACCCATTACACTGATAGGAGATGCCGCTCACCTGATGCCACCTTTTGCCGGCCAAGGCGTCAATATCGGATTATTGGATGCTTTAATTTTATCCAACAATTTAACGGACGGGAAGTACACCTCTCTTCAGGATGCCATTGCCAATTACGAACAGCAAATGTTTGTCTATGCTACCGAAGCTCAACTTTCATCATCCAAAAACGAAACAGAGATGCATGATCCTGGCTTTTCTTTTCAACAATTGATTCATTAATGACAAGCAGAAGAACTTATTCTGATGCCAGCCAAAAGCTATTCAGTATATTTAATTTTAAAATCTGTCCCTTTCTTAAAAAGTCAGTCGTTATGATTATGAATTAAAAATTGAATACAATGAAAGAATTCTTATTAGTCTTCAGAGCAGACTACAAATCTATACCTAAGACATCACCTGAACAAATGCAGGCTAATACCCAAAAATGGATGAACTGGATCGCCAGTATCGCTGCACAAAATAAATTGTCAGACAAAGGTAACCGCTTGGAAGCTTCTGGACAGGTTTTAAAATCGGGAGGGATATTGTCAGACGGCCCATACACAGAAATCAAAGAATCCATAATGGGCTATACTCTGATCAACGCAGATTCCCTTGAGGAAGCAACGAATTTATGTAAAGAATGTCCGATTCTTGTTTTTGGCGGAAGTGTTGAGATCAGAGAAATTAGTACATTATAAAATTGTACGTTTCGGAAGATGTAAGGCTAAAAAGGATTTTATATATTTGATTTTATCCTCAAATTTTGATAGGGTCTATTTATTATTGTTATGAATCCGAATGAAATAACTCCACATTTATTCAGAACTGAGTACAGTAAGATTGTTGCTGTACTTTGTAAAACCTTTGATATAAAACATATTGAAATTGCAGAAGATATTGCCAGTGAAACCTTTCTCAAAGCATCAGAATATTGGGCTATCCACGGGTTGCCTGAAAATCCGACGGCATGGCTTTATACGGTTGCAAAAAATAAAGTAAAAGATTACTTTAAGCATCTTGCCGTCATTGAAAAGAATATCAAAACTGAATTAAAAACAATAAAATCAGAACAAGAACAAATAATAGAATTTGACACCAAAAACATATCCGACAGCCAGCTGGAAATGATTTTTACGATCTGCAACCCTATTAATTCCCGGGAAACACAAATATGTCTCGCACTTCAGATTCTTTGCGGATTCAGTGTAGACGAGATTGCCAATGCATTTCTTTCAAAGCCTGAAACTATAAAGAAGCGTTTACAACGGGGGAAAGACGCGCTCAGGGCATATCATTTTAAAATAGAATCATTACAAGAAAAGGACATTCTTCTTCGTCTGGAAACGGTATTGAAAACATTATATTTATTATTTAATGAAGGTTATTTTTCCCGGACCCATCCTCTTTTAATCCGAAAAGATCTTTGTCTGGAAGCCATTCGACTGACACTGATTTTGATAGATCATTCCATTACCGATACGCCAGATACTAATGCTTTGCTTGCTCTGATGTGTTTTCAAAGTTCGCGGCTGGAGGCAAGAATAAATAATCAGGGTGAAGCCATTCTTTTTGATGAACAGGATGAAAGTCTGTGGGATCAGACATTAATAGAAAAAGGAAATTATTATCTCGTACGGGCTTGTGACACGAGCAATACCCAAGTCTCAAAATATCATCTGGAAGCCGCTATTGCCTATTGGCACACCTCATCATTAAGTCCCGATAAATGGCATGCTATTTTAGACCTGTACAATCAGCTTGTTATTATGGAGTACTCCCCTATTACTGTATTAAACCGAACCTTTGTATTTTCAAAAGTATATGGAAATAAGAAAGCCATTATTGAAGCTAAAAAGCTGAATCTAACTGAAAATGAGTATTATCATGGATTGTTGGGTTATTTATATACAGAAATAAATAAGGAGCTGGCGATGAAACATTTTGAAGAAGCTATTCGTCTTACGTCATCAAAATCAGAAAAGCAAACTTTGCAAAAACAGATCAATGGCTTAAAACAAACCATGTAACAAAGCCTCCAATATCTTTAATTTGGAGGCTTTTAATAATCACTAAATAACTTTTTGCACTATCTTATATCTTGATATAGCCGTCTTAATTGTTCAGCATTCACCTGAACAATATCACCATTTCTAACTCTATGTTTCTTTTGCAAAGCTCTTCCATCAACGGAAATGGCTTCTTCATTAATTAACCGATCCAGTGTACTTGAAGAAATCTTCAGACATGTTCTGATAACAGATGAGATTCTAAGATTAAAATCAAAAAGGTTTTTAATGGTAAATGTTATCATTTCATTACCGGAACAAATCGTGTCTTCTGTCCAAGTATCATCATACAGTATTTCATATTCAACGCTTTCCAGATCAGCGTCTACATTATTTTTCCGTCTTGTTTCATGGGAAAACGCATATTCCCAGGCTGTATTTGCATCATTTTCTGAAAGTTGATTAAACAATTCTTTGCTTATAGATTCTGTTCTGATCCTGGAAAACAAAGTCATATTATATCGGTTGTTACATTGTACACATCTGTAAATTAACCAAATATCTATATTTTTTTTCTGGGCATTTAATCTGAATTTATCGCTGCAACGGAATCTACTGCTATCACAGTGATTGCATTTCTTTTTTAGAAGAGGGGTATTTTTCACTTTCACCTCCCATATATGTTGACTCATGACTTATTATCGTGCTTAGTATTCTTTATTAAGTTTTAGATATTATGAGTGCTTTCCAGTTTATAATCAAAAAATTGTTACAACTGGACTCGCTAAAGCAATTCCTTTTTCAAGCAATGCAATTCATAATATGATTCAATGAAAACCTGTTCAGGTAGAATTACCTGAACAAAAGAATGATTAGCCTGTGGTTTCTGAGGCTAATACTAAGCTATAATAAGTTTAAGAGTCGTTCTCAAAACGAGTTATTTACTTGGTTAGTGTAAAAATAAACAATTTTATATTATGTATTTAAATTTACGTTTGGAAATTGTCTTTTCCATTTTGTTACAGAGTTTCTGCTTAGCGAAAAATATTGAGCCAGTTCTGTATTATTTAATTGATTTTTTCTCTGATAATCCAACATTTGCAAAATGTCAGACTCTGTATACGAACGATATTTCTGACTGCACTTCTTGGTAGAACCAAATATCCTCTGGTTTAGTTCAATTACTTCTAAAACTGATAAATGCTGTTTTTCCAACAAGTATTCACAGACATCTTTTTTATCAGGATATTTTTTGTTGATAATATCAGAGTAAATTTTCTGATAATCCGGGCCTATTTTTTGTTTCTGCTTATCCATTTGTGAAGGGTGGTTTTAGGGATTCTATATTCTTTTATAATCTGATATTTGTCTTTTTCTCCTGTCTCGATCAACTCTAATATAAATTCGATGATTTCCTGAGTATAAATGTTTTTTCTAAAGCTTGGTTGCAGTAATGGTCCTTCTGGACTTTTTTTATTGCCCATACAAGCCGATAATGAGGCATGTACGATCAAATGCTGAGTATATATCCTAAAGAAGTCATATTTTAGTAATTTGCTCCAACGCAGCAAGATTTCCGTATCTAGACTTTGAGCCTCATACATCACTTCTATTTCTTCTTCAGTACATTTAAAAAAATTACAGATTCGGGATATTTTCATTTCACTTTCTAAAACTTTTTGTTTTATGAAAGTGCCAATGTGTATATTTTTAAAGTTCATCATGTGTTCATTTTTTCAATTAGTATAAAAAGTTCAATAGAAAGAATTGTAAGCACGGGATAGTAGTATCCCGTACTACAAATCTTCTATCTTGTGTTTTTGTTTTTTATTTGTATATTTCGCAGAGTGAATCCTCATCACTCCATTTGTTCCTAAAGATCCAATCATTTTATATTCATATATTTAAGAATACCACTGTCCCTGATAACAGGATTGTTGCATTTATTCTACAGGTGCCTGAATTTTTTAGATAAGAATGGATATATGTACCCTCATCTTTTACCCTCAAATTTCGTTTAATAGTGAATTAATAAATAATTTAGACAACAACAATTTATATACATATGAAAATTTTAATATATACAAAACGTTTACAAAACAGACTTCACTACACAAAATAAGGCTTTGTGATAGATAATAATTAAGTAAACAAAGAATATTCTATCTTTCGATTATTATAAATCTTAAATTAGGAATAAACTATATTTTATATTTAAACAAACACAAACAATAGATAATTTTAAATCAATCTCTGAAAATGAAAAGGTATATTTCAATATTAATTTTGCTCCTTCTACCCGTCTTTTCTTTGGCTCAAAGTGATGTCGACAAAGATCAGCAAGAGTTGTACTCGTATTTATATAGTGGACAATTAGACAAGGCTAAAATGCTGATTGAAAACAATTTTTTGAAATCCGGGAATAAATCACGACAAATTATTGGTTACGCTTATCTTACACAATATTATACATTGACTGACGCAAGGAATAAAGATATCGAAGTAATAAATTCCATAAAGAAGGCAAAAAAAATTGCGACCGAAACCGGAAAGGAAATTGATGAAGCTTATGTTGAGTATGCTAATACTATGTATTATGCTAAGATCAATAAGTGGGATTTGTATGTTAAATCATTTGTAAAAAGCGTAAATATATTTAAGAAAAATCCCCATGAGAATTTTGTGCTTGCTGTACTTTATATAGGAAAGGTTAAAAACACCTCTATGAATCGTCTTGAAACTGTTAATCTTTCTGATTGTATTTTAGCCAATAAATTTGCTCTTCTATCTGGAAATAGTTTGCTGATTAGCGCTACCTATTATGACATAGGTACTTTCTACAATACCTTTGCTCCTAAACAGAAACACGTTGATTCCACCATTGCAGCTTATAACAAAGGCTTTGAAGTATCTTTAAAAATAAAAGACATTGAGGTACGGAAAAAAGTACAGTTCTATTATTATAATAATGTGGGAATAACTTACGCTAACAACAAAGAATATTCGAAAACACTACAAATTTTCAACAAGGGACTACAAACTTATGATTATAAAGATAAATTCTACATATGGAGTTTACTTACTAACATAGGTTACCTTTATGTTCTTATGCAGGATAATGATACGGCATTGAAATATTATCAAAAAGCGGAAATAGTGAGTACAGACAAACAAGTTACTGATCAAAATAGAATTGGACTCTACTTGAATATATCAAAATTATATGAAAAAATGCATCTTTTCGATAAGGCTTTAGTTTATGACAAAAAAGCCAGAGAAACTATTATCAAAGAAGATAAACGGCTCTATGAAAATAATACTAGATCTTTGGATACCTTTTACCAGACAGAGCAAGAAAAAAATATTCTGGAAGAGAAAAACAAATCTTATAAGAAGTATGAAATATGGTATATAAGCGCTATTATCTCTATAGTTTTAGGACTTATTTTGCTTTTCTTTACTCTCGATTATAGACAGAAACTCAACAAAAAAACAACCAGCCTTTTAGAATCAGAGAAACAAAAATTAAAAATGGAAAATGAACTTTTTATCATGAAACAGGAGCAGCTTCAGAGGCAAGCTCTGGCCACATCCATCCAACTGGAGCATAAAAATACGTTCATCAATGAACTGAAAGTAAATTTGCCAAAGGACAAAAAATTCAATCATTTGCTAAAGGATGAACAACTGATGGACAATAATTTCAACACGATCCGGGACATTATACAGGAAACTCATCCTAATTTTTTTAAACGTCTCAACGAACTTGCTAAAAACAGATTAACCAATCTTGATCTGAAATATGTCGCTTATATTTATCTGAATATGGATAACATCCAGATTGCAACCGCTTTAAAAGTAGATCCTAAAACCGTCAGCGTTACAAAATATAGATTAAAACAAAAACTAGGCGTCAGGAAAGGACAAGATTTGAATACCTTCATTCGTACCATGAACTATTAATTCCCAACGCATAAAAATCAAAATCCATCTTATAAGAAAGAAATTTTTTCATTTTTTACTCGCATACAAGCTACCTGAATTTTATCTTAACAAAATATTATATTAAAAAAAACAATTTATAGATAGTCTAAATTTAATCCGAGAAAATGAAAAGGTATATTTCAATATTAATTTTGCTTCTGCTTCCTGTCTTTTCTTTAGCTCAAAGTGATACAGACAAAGATCAGCAAGACTTGTATTCGCTTTTATTTGTAAGAAAATTGCCAGAAGCTAAAATTTTTATAGATAGTAGGTTTCTTAAATCTGAAAGCAGATCCAGGCAAATCATTGGCTACGTCTATCTCATACTTTATTATAAAATTAATGATGAGCAAGATGGTAATGATCAACTACTGAAAACCTTACAGAAAGCACAAGATATTGCAAAGGAAACTGGGAATGAGATTGATGAAGCTTATGTGGAGTACGCTAACACAATATACTATCAAAAAATAAATAAGTGGGACTTGTATATTAAATCATTACAAAAAAGTATAAGCATTTTTAAAAAGCGCCCCCATGAAAACTTCATGTTAACGCTACTTTATTATTCAAAACTTATGAATACGGAAGCCAACCCTCTTGAGAACAGGAATGTTACTGACTATACTTTAGCTTTAAAATATGCCCTGCAGTCTAAAAATAAATTTCTCATAAGTTCAGGCTATAATTTTTTAGGAGGCTTTTATGCCTATCAAAATAATACCGCAAAAAAATATAAAGATTCCGCAATAACTGCTTTTAACCAAAGCCTCAAAATAGCTCAGCAGGTGCAAAATTCTTATGTAAGCAAAAAACTGCAGTTTTTTTATTATACCAATATCGGATCAATTTATACCAATGATCGGGAATATTCCAAAGCTTTAGCAAACTATAATAAGGGATTACAGTTGTATAATAATGACAAAGACAAGTTTTATTTATGGAGCTTATTTAATAATATAGGCTATACCTATGCACTTATGCAGGATAACAACCTGGCATTAAAATACTATTTAAAGGCAGAGTCAATGAATGCGGACAAACAAATTACAGATAAATATAAAGTTAAACTGTATTTAAATATATCTGAAGCGTACGAAAAATTGCGGATGTTGGATAAAGCTTTAGAATATGAAAAAAAATGTAAGGAAACAATTATCGCATTAGATAAGCGACTATACGACGACAACAGCAAATCTCTGGACACTTTTTATCAGACTGAACAGGAAAAAAATATTCTGAAAGAAAAAAACATAGCTTACAAGAAGTATGAAATGTGGTATATCAGCGCCATCATTTCTACAGTTTTAGGACTTATTTTACTTTTCTTTACCCTCGATTATCGCAAGAAGCTCAACAAAAGAACAACCAGCCTTTTAGAATCGGAGAAAGAAAAATTACACATGGAAAATGAACTCTCTATCATGAAACAGGAGCAACTCCAAAGGCAGGCCCTGGCCACATCTATTCAGCTCCAACATAAAAACACATTTATTAATGAACTGAAAGTAAATATGCCTAAAGACAAAAAACTCAATCATTTATTAAAAGATGAACAACTGATAGACAATAATTTCAATACCATCCGAGATATCATACAGGAAACCCATCCTAATTTTTTTAAACGCTTGAATGAGCTTGCCAAAAACAGATTAACCAATCTGGACCTGAAATATGCAGCCTATATTTACCTGAATATGGATAATATGCAGATTTCAACAGCCCTAAAAGTAGATCCCAAAACCGTTAGCGTCACAAAATATCGGTTAAAACAAAAGCTTGGTGTTGGGAAAGGGCAAGATTTAAATACCTTCATTCGTACTATGAAATACTAATTTCTATCACATAAAAATCAAAATCCATCTCTTAAGAGGTGGATTTTATTGTATTTACACTCAAACCTTCCTATAATTTTTTTTAATTAAAAAAAGAACATTTTATTTTATAAATTAACTTTGATTTTGTATTAGTAAAATATTATATTTAAGAAACACAAATTATAGATAATATTTAAATTTAATTCCCAAAAATGAAAAGGTCCATTTTAGTCTTTATTTTATTGATATTCCCCATTTTTTCTTTGGCTCAAAGTGATACCGATAAAGACCAACAAGAATTATATGCGCTTCTTTTCAGTAACAAATTGGAGGAAGCTAAGATATTTACAGAAAATAGATTTTTAAAATCTGAAAACAAATCCCGACAAGTTATTGGCTACATTTATCTTGCCTATTATTATAAGCTTATGGATGAAAAGGATAGTAATGCTCAGTTGTTAAAGATGATTCAGAAAGCAAAAGACATAGCTGGTAAAACAGGAAATGAAATTGACGAAGCTTATGTAGAGTACGGCAATACCATCTATTATCAGGCAATCAATAAGTGGGATTTGTATATTAAATCTTTTGCTAAAAGTGTTACTATTTTCAAAAAGCATCCTCATGAAAATTTTATGCTTGCAATGCTTTATCACGCAAAATTTATTGCTTTAAGGAAAAATCATTTTGAAAAGAGAAATATTGCAGAATTTAGGTCAGCCATTAAGTTTGCTGAAGAATCAAAAAGCGGCCTTTTACTAAGTATAATTAATACTGATACAGGTAATTTTTATATTGATCAATCCGTCAGTACTCAAGATACAAAGTATAGTGATTCTGCCAAAGTTGTCTTTAACAAAGCTTTTGCGGCAACTTCACAAATGCCAGACTCTGACATCAAAAAAAGATTACAGTTGCTGTATTATTGCAATATAGGAGCTACCTACCTCAATCATCAGGATTACAACAAAGCCTTAGAATATTACAATAAAGGATTCCCTTTATATGAGGATGTTAAAGATAAGCGTTATTTATATACCCTTCTCAATAATATTGGCTGCGCCTACTCTCTTATGGGAGATAGCACTACTGCATTAGAATATTATTTAAAGACTGAAGCTTTTATTAATGATAAACAAATTCCTGCAGCATACAAAATTACGTTGTACAGAAATATAGCTGATGCCTATGAGAAATTACACAAGTTGGATAAAGCCTTAGCCTATCAAAAAAAATTGAGAGAGACCATTACAGAAGAGGATAAGCGATTATATGAAAACAATACAACGTCTTTGGATACTTTTTACAAGACTGAACAGGAAAAAAACATTCTGGAGGAAAAAAATAACGCTTACAAAAAGTATGAAATATGGTATATCGGGGCCATCATTTCTACAATTCTGGGACTTATTTTTCTTTTTTTCACCCTTCATTACCGTCAGAAACTTAACAAAAGAACAACAAAATTTTTAGAATCTGAAAAGGAAAAATTGAAAATAGAAAATGAGCTTTCTATGATGAAACAGGAACAACTCCAAAAGCAAGCTCTCGCTACATCTATCCAGTTGGAACATAAAAATACTTTTATCAATGAGTTGAAAGTAAATATACCTAAAGATAAAAAAATCGAGCATTTACTTAAGGATGAACATTTAATGGATCGTAATTTCAACACGATCCGGGATATTATACAGGAAACTCATCCTAATTTCTTTAAACGCCTTAATGAGCTTGCCAAAAACAAATTAACCAATCTTGATCTGAAATATGCCGCCTATATTTACCTGAATATGGATAATATGCAGATAGCAACAGCCTTAAAGGTAGATCCTAAGACCGTTAGTGTCACAAAACACAGATTAAAGCAAAAATTAGAAGTTAATAAGGAAGACGATTTAAATACTTTTATCCGTAACCTGAACTACTAACTAAATAATTCAAAACAAAATCCATCTAGCGCTAGATGGATTTTGTTTTGAATTCTATTTTTAAAATTTTCAATTCGTTTCAATAGGAGAAAGAGTTCAACATGATAAAATGTAAAAAATATTCATATTAATTGGCTGCAGGATCAACGAGTTCTGTTGTAATTCCTATAGATTTCAAAAGATTCTTGGCATCAAAAAGCAAGATTGTATAGTGATTTCCTTTTTTAAAAACCAGCTTTGAACCTCCTGAAAACTCACTGTCATCACCAAGTTTTTGAGTTTTAGTATTGTATTTACTGAATGTCGTTTTGGCTTGTTGTAATGTCGTTTTATTCAGAACAAGCCCATAAGGTAGCCCTTCAATAGCCAAAACTTTATGGTCTGGTACATCAAAAGACATTTCGTTAATCACATTATTTTTCCCAAGGCTGCAATACAATTCCAGCCCTGTTGCCGTAATCCACTTTGCATATTTTTCATCGTTGGCATCCTCATAAAAAATAGTTTTGGCATGAAGTGCTTTTGAAATTTTATCGGGGGTTTGTGGAAAAATAAATTCAGAATTTTTGTTTAATAAAGAATGTAAGTCTGCTGTTTTCTGCGAAAATGCTGTTACGCTTAACAATTGAAAAAGTACAGTTAAAAATAATGTTAAAGGTTTTATTTTCATGAGGAATAATTTTTAATGATTTAGGCATTAAAGATATTAAAATTAACCTGGCAAATAAAGGTGACGTAAAATATATCATGTGAAGAAGAAAATCATTTTTCAATGTTTATTAAAAATAATTCAAATATTTGTGAATATGATTCCAGTCATAATAAAACGAAAATTTAATGTCTAGCTTTGAATACCAAGTAGATCTATTTTAATTTACCATTCATATCCCTTCAACCTTCCTTATTTACCGGGAAGGTTGATTTATATGCGGTCAATATTCACTATTTATTAAAATCTTATCGCCATAAATAATGTAAATTTGCCCTGTCCTATTCTGTAAAGGATTGATTTTAGTTTAAAATATTATGAAAAAATTAGCAGTTTCTTTATTTGCTCTCATTGTACATACTGTCTGCCAGGCACAAAGCTTTGATATTATTCCATTGGGTATATACGGAGGAGAGCAGGAAGATAACCTATCGGCGTATCTGGTAGGAGCACCAAAAGGGAATGAATATCTTTGTCTTGATGCGGGTACCATCAATACAGGCATTCGAAAAGCCATTCAATTGAAAAGTCTCAACGGATCAGAAGAAACTGTTCTGAAAGATCAGATCAAAGGATATTTTGTATCACACGGTCATTTGGACCATGTATCAGGACTTATTATCAACTCTCCGGCAGATTCTAAAAAAAATATTTTCGGTATAGCTCCGGTACTTCAGATTTTGCAAAATCATTACTTCATCAACGATACCTGGATTAATTTTGCTGATCAGGGGCAGAAACCGATTTTAGGTAAATACCACTATAATGAACTGCAGGAAGGAGTAGAAATACCTGCACCTCAAACTCCGTTCTTTATAACAGGTTATGAACTCAGCCATGTGAATCCTTATAAAAGCAGTGCCCTACTGGTGAGAAATAACGAAAATTATCTGCTTTACTTAGGAGATACGGGAGCTGATCGAATTGAAAAGTCTGATAGACTTAATATCCTTTGGAACAACATCGCTCCGTTAATACAAAAAAAGCAACTAACTACCATATTAATCGAGGTTTCTTTCCCAAACAGCCAGCCTGAAAAATCATTATTTGGCCATCTTACGCCTAATCTCTTACTGGAAGAACTAGAAAACCTTAAAGAAAAAACAGGTCAGAAGAACCTGGAAGGGTTACAGATCGTGATCACCCATAGAAAACCAACCGGAGACAATCCTGAGATTATAAAAAAGGAGTTATTGAAAAACAATCCTTTAAAAGTCAATTACATTTTCCCTGAACAAGGTAAAAAAATAAGTTTATAAAATACCGGCCTTCCAAAGATTATGGAAGGCCGCTATTTTTATGATTCTATTTTTAAAGGTTAATTGATAATTTCCCCTTCACTACTCTCCAGTTTTTCACGAAACTTTTGAAGTTCTTCAGGATTTGGTTTGTGCCAATCCGTGGCCTCTCCAATAATTTTCAATGGTGTCTGTGAGCGATAAGACCGTGTTGGATTTCCGGGAAATTTTTTATCTGTAAGATTTGGATCATTCTCATAAACTCCTGTCGGCTCAACGATATATACCCGTTCACGACCTTCTCCTTTTGCCAAAGCGGCAGCAAGCCCCGCTCCATTCACCAAAGCTGTAAAATAAATGTGATTCATTTTGAATTCTGATTTATAATTAGAATTACCTCCTGCAACAAGCAGATCACCAATCTGAAGAGCAGCTTTGGTACCATGATAAAAAGGACCTTTATCGGAAGGATTATTTTTAAGCTGTATCGCCGCTAATTCAGAATTTTCTTTTGCTTTTTGTGGATCAGACAAATCTTCATAGCATTTTGCAATATTCAGATAAAGGGCCGGAAGAGCACTTTCAACAGTACTATCATTTATTTTTAAAGCATACTGTAACGCTGTTTCAAGCCATTTTAACTTGTCGGAAACCGTTTTCTGATGTCGGGATATATAGTATGCCGAAAGAAATTTTTCATGATCATTTGTTGCTTCATCCCAACCTTGCATGAATAATTTACGAGCTTCTTCGTGATGATCTTTTTCTTCCATGCTCATTCCCTGAATGCAGAGTTTGACCACATGATTGAATGGTGAGAATTCCATATTTTAATTATTTTAATCCTTGATGTTTCAATTTTTAACCCATAACAAATTTACTCAATAACTTCAGATTTTTGATTTTGTTAATGACTATCGCTTACATTAAATCGTCTTTCCTGAAACTGATCTGTGGGTATCCCATATTTCTGAAAATCAGCAATCACCATTTCTTTAAGCTGTTGAAATCTTTCAGCAGATATTCCGTCCTGTTCTTTTGCGGCTATATAAAAGAATGTACGTTTATATTTCTGGAGAACCGAGCGGGTTGATGCATAATCCATCGTATTAAGAATATCCTTGTTGATCTCTCCTTTAAGAGGAAGGTCAATTGAAGTATTAAACTCGATGGGTCTGAATAAAGTATCTTTCGATCCGCGGAATCCTGACTGCGGAAGTGATTCATGAGGATTATATATGGTTAAATACACAGGAACCGTATTTGCACGGTCTTCCCTAAAAATACTTTTACTCATCACAGAAAAGAATTTCATAGGTTTATTGATGATCGCCATTTGATAGGCTACACTATCGGGATGTTTTATATATTCTTCAAGGATTTTATTGTCCTCTACCCTTCTTATTCCGAAAATATTTATTTTTGAAGCATACGGATCTCCGCCGATTTCAGGGGCAAATTCTATCACAGCCTGCGGATCGTTCGTAAAAAGTGATACGGGCCCAAACTTCAAAGAATAGTCTGTTGCAACCTTTTCTGCCTGCTGCCTATTTTTTTCATAGTCAGATTCCATTTGAAACATTGCATTTGTAAATTCCCTTGCCTCAGTTTTTCTTTTATTCTCGATAAAATCTGTACCGCAGGTACGGACAAAGATCAATATACCGGCCAGTCCGGACAATGGAATGACGAAATATCTGTAATCCCGTCTTTTTGATCGCTGCAATTGTACAACCAGATTATGTGAAAGCCCATCAATCTCTCCATTTACTTTTGAAAGCTCTTGAGCTTTTAGTTCAAGGTTTTTAATAAGCTCATTTCTGAATTCAATGAATGCAGCAACATCTTCTGCCGACTTTCTATTTTGAGGATTAAACTGCCAGATCAGCTTTTTCCTATTTTTCAGTTTTATCTTCATGGAAGGTGGCGGAGCCTGTAGAATATTGAGTAGCGGAATACTGGATATATCTTCGTAGCGAACACGACCATAGCTTTTCGAAGTAAAACCATCCTCGTCTGTGGTAATGATATCGAAATCGCTTGATATTTTGATGAACCTCATCATACAATAGATGACTGCTCCGATTCCAAGAGGTATCGTTATCCAAAAGTTCCAAGGGACATCATTCATTAATGTAATACTTAACAGAATTACAACTAAAGGAATTATAAAAAACGATAACAATACATACAAACCTCCTTTGCTGTTTTGATATTTGAATGTAAATTCTTTCATGAAATGGTATTTTTTGTCACATTAAATACTGATGCTCTATAAATATATCTATCAATTTTTTATCAGTGTATAATTGCCGCTTCTTTCATCTTTCATTATCTTATAATCATCAGTCAATTCAAGGATCCAGCCATCACCGGATATTTTTTTGCTTTCTATCTTAATGGGATTTGATATAGATATTTTATCCCACTTTGGACTCATCAATGCGCCATTCTCAACCGTTAAAATCCCCCATACATCTGTAACCCTTATTGCTGGATAAACCGTTCCCTTATCTTCAACCGGCATAATATTTCTAGGATCAAATGAAACGTTCATTTTTACAAATTGTATTTCAAAATGAGGTTGATCAATGAATTTAAGCTTGTATTCAGCAATACGTTTTTTTGTCTGCTCTTCCCTTTCTGATTCCTCTTTAATAATGGATTGCGCATTATACTGACCAGAAATCTTTTCCACTGCTTTTTTTAAGTCAGCAGAAATTTTGATATTAAAGGCCTGGATAAAATAATTTGTCAAATCAGTTTTTGCACTAATTTTCTTATTCCAGTCTTTATCTTTATTATATAGTAAGTAGCCGTAAACGGAAGTC
This sequence comes from Chryseobacterium lactis, assembly GCF_003815875.1. Taxonomy (NCBI): domain Bacteria; kingdom Pseudomonadati; phylum Bacteroidota; class Flavobacteriia; order Flavobacteriales; family Weeksellaceae; genus Chryseobacterium; species Chryseobacterium lactis. Next base: position 3,588,626 of record NZ_CP033924.1, on the reverse strand, counting down.
GTATAATAGGCAAATGAGCGGACAAATGTGGGATTTTTCAAAAAGCCATCTATTCCATTCAAAAAATATGACCGGGTTTGTTTTTTATTTCTTCCGCTTAGTATCAGTCCTGTAAATTCTGCTATACCTTCATTTAATTCCAATAAATTTTCAGTACCTGCCGAATTCTTGTAAAGTGTATTTCGATATTTCCTAAAAGTCATCGCATTGACCAGATGTTCTTGTAATTCTTTTTCTGAAGATGATCCGATTGCGTTCTTCAACGCTTCCAGTTCTAAACGCAGATAAATTCTTCCTTCTTTTTGATCAAGATGATTATTTTCATCATTATTAAGAGTAAAGCCTAATGCAGGCTGTATACGATGGAATGATTCATGTCCCAGTAAATTGACTCTGTCAGATTTATCGTTAGGAAGTGGAAGCATGATCATTGCCCATCTTTTTCCATTCCAGTCGATTGCTGTATTTGCAATATTGATTTTTTCCGGTAAAATTCCTGTATATACATTACCATCAGACTTTAAAATACCTGCTTCATCCGGTTCATTTGCGAAAAGCACTCTTGTTTTCGGGTCAATTAAAATGGTAGGACCATAAATCTCTTTATCCCAAAGTTTAGTATTCTTTTCAGATGTAATTTTAATTTCATCAAAAAAAACAGAAATACTGTCACGAGAAATAGATTGCGTTTGTCCTTTTATACCTTGTACGAACAAGAAAAACAAGGATATCAAGATAGTTTGCCTCATTGTCAAATTCATGGTTATGATATTTACCGATGTCAGGTAAATCGTTTTTTACTTAGTCTGCTATTCTTTTAAAATAGCTTTAGAAAGCTAATATAAGGAATTACCTGATTTACTGCATCTTATTTTACAATGATGAACCGTATTATATGATAATTTAATCTGAAGCATTGGTATAGTTTTAAAATAACATTAAAACATAATCCATTATTATTGAAATATTTACAATAACAATTGCGTTATATTTGTTTAATAAGGTTCTACTTAAAAAACAAATAAACTTACCATGAAAAAAGGGCGTTATTTATTGTCGGATTATACCTGAGCTTTTCTCTTCCTGCTTTCGCACAAAACTCAACAAATGTTATTCAAAAAAGAGTGAGGGAGTACTGTCGAGCACATCATCACAAAAACCGGCTCTTCAATAATAATGAGATTCGAGTTTTTATTATTTTAGAATATAGGTTTCTAAATAATTCAGCCAATTTTCCTTGTAGCTAATTCCAATGGGAATTTCTACAGAGTTTATTTCAATTTCGTTTTTAGTGTAAGCGGTTATTTTTTTTGTCTGAATAATAAAAGAACGATGAATACGGATAAACTCAGAATTCAATAACTTTTCAAAAACCGAGATATTCTGTTTTACATGATGTGATTTTCCATTTTCCAAATGAATAGTTATGTAATCTTTCAGGCTTTCAATATACAAAATTTCATCAAAGATAATTTTAATATTTTTGTTGCCACTTGTTACAAAAATATGACTTTCAGATGCTGTATCACTTTCTTTTCCGGGAGTTTGAAATTGCTTAAATTTTTCTATTGAAACAAAAAAACGGTCAAAAGTAATCGGCTTCAAAAGATAATCAATCACATTAAGTTCGTAGCCCTCAACGGCATATTCTCTGTAAGCAGTTGTAAAAATTACTTTAGGTGGGTTTTTTAGTTTTTTCAAAAAATCATTTCCTTTCATCAAAGGCATTTCAATATCTAAAAAGATAAGATCAACAGAATGATGCTCTAAAAAAGAATATGCTTTTAATGCATTTTCAAAAGAATCTATTACCTCAAAATTGTCAAAATGAGCCAAATGAGAAGCGATTAATTCCCTCGCAAAAGGTTCGTCGTCAACAATAATACACCTATGTTTCATTTAAGATAAGTAGTTTGAATTCTAAAAGCTAATTTAATGATTTTGAATCGTCTGTTGCCAGTCTTATAAAAGTTCTTTTCTGTTTTGGTTTTTCAAACAAAGTTTAACTTTATAAAACATCTGGGTTTCTTCAATTTCCAGCTGATGTCTTTTTGGATATAATAAATCCAATTGTTTCCGGACGTTTTCTAAGCCAATTTTAGATTTGTTTGTCATTTGAGCCAGTTCATTTTGAGGTTTTGTATTCTCAATACTAAAAATAATCTGTTCTTTTTTACTTTCCAAATTCAGTCTGATTGTTGCTTTTTCAGTTTCATTAATGACACCATGCTTAAAGGCGTTTTCGATAAACGTCAATACAATCAAAGGCGAAATTTTATTGCTTTCCTGAATATCTTTCGTCAATAAAATATCCAATCTGTTTTCGTCATAACGCAATTTTTCCAAAGCAATATAATTTTCAATCAGCGCTATTTCTTTTTCAATAGGAACATAATCTTCATTGCAACGGTATAAAACAAAGTCTAAGATCTCAGATAATTTAGCAATTATTTCAGGCGCTCTATCGTCTTTTTTTAGTGTTAAAGCATATAGATTATTTAAAGTATTAAATAGAAAATGAGGATTTAGTTGATTTTTCAGCACCTTTAATTCGATTGATTTTTTTTCTTCTTCCAATTTTAAAAGCCTCTGTTGTTTGCGATTAAAACTGATAAATCCTAAAATAATTGCAGGATATGTGATAAAAGAGGACTCTCTTATCATCAGACTGCCCGAAGTAAGACGTTCAACAAGCGTCATTTTATGTCCAAGCCAATCATTGAAGAAAGTTGGGAATTTGGGTTCGAGATAATAAAATTTTAAAATCATTAAAAAAGCGAGAATAATATAAATCCAGCCTAAAGCAAAAATGACAAAAAGTAAATATTTTTTTTTATTTAATGTTTCCGGCACAATCCAATAGATTAAACCATAGGCAACAGCTGCTTGTGCTAAAGTTTTAAAGGAATAAATAAAAATGAATGCATAAGAATCTTCATTGTCAGATTTATTTGAAAAAGAAAACAGCAAAAATAAAATCCAGTATAGACAATGGAGAGCCATTCTTTTTAAGTCAATTCTGTTGATAAAACTCATATCCTATTTTAATTGACAGCAAAGTAACAAAATATAGAAATAAAGTTCACCAATTAATATGAATAGTCTGTTTTAGCTTATAAAAACTATGTTTCAGCATATGAATTCGATAAAATGTAAGAATCTATTATTTGAATGCCCAAATGGGCTCTTCATCTGTGCACAAAACAAGATCATAATGACGTGATTATATTCGCTTAAAATAACCAAAAGGATCAGATTTATTATTCTATTGGCCGCTCTGTTAAGTAATATTCGAAAATAAAAACCCTATTTAAAAAGAAATAATTAAACTAAAAAAAATGAAAAAAACACTTGCTATTCTCATGCTAATGAATACTTTAAACTTGTTTTCGCAAGTAAGCAAACAAGAAATAACCTACAATAAAAATTCTAAACTCATCAAGCCAACCCTGTTTGCTGATCTGGGGGAAACTTGCCAAACACCAGACGGAATGGCTTTAGATAAAAAAGGAAATTTATATTTATCGATCACAAACCCAATTACATTTGATAAACATGGCAGCAAAATTCTCACTTTTGATAAAAATGATAAACCCGTAGTTTGGTTTGACAAACTCCCATTGCATCCTATTACTAAAAAAGTACATCCAATGGGAATGGAGTTTGGTCCCGATGGGAATCTATATTTCATGGATAATCAGTTTTTTACCGGAAAAGAAAATTTCTCAAGATTGATCAGAATTATTGTAAAAGACGGAAAACCTTTACATGCTGAAGTTTTGGTTGAAGGATTTAATTTTGGAGAAGCCGTAAGGTGGTTTAAGGACAGGGTTTATATAACAGATGCATTATTTAAAAACAGAAGAGAAAGCGGAATTTACAGTTTCTCATTGAAGGAATTAAATGCTAAAAATATCCTTTTAGATTCAGTTAACAAGAAAAATTATCTTATTGCAACTTTTACCTTAAAACCAGAAGTTACTAAATATACGATAGGAATTGACGGGATCGCTTTTGATAAAAAAGGGAATTTGTATGCAGGAAACTTTGGAGATGGTGTTATTCATAAACTGGAATTTGACAGGGACGGAAAAGTAAAATCGAATACAATAGTTTTCGATTCAGATGAGCTAAAATGCTGTGATGGATTTTTTTATGATGAAAAAAGGAATTCAATTTTTATTGCCAATTATGAAAATAACAGCGTACATCAACTCAACTTAGATACCAATATCATTTCATTGATTTGGGAAAATGACAATGCAGACGGTTCCGATGGAAAACTGGATAACCCTTGTGAAACTATTATCTATAAAGGCAAATTATTAGTCGTTAATTATGATACTTTTCAAGGCGAAAAGAATACAGAAATAGATGCCTTTCATACGATATCAAGCTTTAATCTTGATAATTGAATTGAAATTTATAGAAAATAAAAAAAACCTACTGATAATCAGTAGGTTTCATTTGTTTCTGCGGAGAGTGAGGGAAATGAACCTTGTTAAAATTAACATATCTAATTTTGTATAAGTATCCTATTTATCAATATTTTAAGTATATTTGTATCAATGAAAACAAGTTGTTTTTATGTTTAATTATGAAAGTATTAGCACCTAATTTAGCACCTTATGAATTCTACCTTCAAACTTAAAGAACCCAACAGCGAAAAGGAAACATTAATTTACTTCCGTTCTTATTTTGGAAATGAAAATAAGAATTTTATCTATTCTACTGGTGAAAAAATTAAACCCGAAGAATGGGATTTCGAGAACCGACAACCTAACGATCTAAATGGAAGAACAAAAAGAGCCGAGAGCCATAGAAGTATAAAAAAACAACTCGATAGATACATCGGTTATTTCACCGAAATTGTCAATCGTTACAAGAACATCGGAGAAGAGATAACAATTGATATTATAAGACAACGATTTGATGAAGAATTTAAAAAGATCAAAAGAAAGGATGATTTTTTCAGAATCTACGATGAATTTGTTCAAGAAAAAGAAAATGATTATTCAGGAAAAGGAATATCTAAATCAACAAAAAACAGATATGAATATAACAAAAAGTTGTTAGAGAATTTCCAAGAGGAATATAAACTAAAATTAAGCTTAGGGAATTTCGATGAAAAGATTTATAATAAGTTTCTCAAATACTGTATTGAAGAAAAAGACCATTCTGCCAATACCGTCCATAGAAACGTGGGATTGTTAAAAACGTTCTTTTATTGGACTTTGAGCAAAAAATACACTTACAACAATGGTTTTATCAATTTTAAAAAACCTCCTAAGTTCCGAACGGACGAGATAGCACTTAACTACGAGCAGGTAGAAAAAATCCATCAATATGATTTCAGCACTAGTAAGAGATTGGAAAGGGTCAGAGATCTATTTGTATTTGGTTGTGTAACCGGAATGCGTTTTGGAAACTACAGCTCTATTTCAAAAGAAGATATTCAAGGAGACTTTATACGAGTGATTGATCTGAAAAGTAAATCCAAAAATTTGGCAATTCCTTTAAACAGTATTTCCAGAGCAATTCTTGAAAAATACGATTATGAACTTCCAAATATTTCCAATCAAAAGATGAATGAATTTATTAAAGAAGTTTTCAAGAAAATGGACTTCACAGAGGATATCAAAAAGACAATGAAGTATGGGGATGAACTTGTCGAAAAGAAAACTGAGTTCTGGGAAAGAATATCTTCACATACCGCCCGAAGAAGCTTTATTACGATAATGAAGAACAATAAAGTTCCGGACAAAGTGATTATGAGTTACACAGGACATACGAGTTTAGAGGTCTTCAATGCCTATTACAGACCAAGTGAAGATGATAAAGTTAATTATATGAACGAAGTTTTTAAATAATTATTAATTTAGTTTATGGATCAGAAGAAATTATACGGACAATGGAACTTTTGGGAAGAATTTGTAGGTTATCCTATGATGATTTATTATCGGATCAGAGGAGAAAGAATTCAAAAGTTGCTATCAAAAAGAATTGACAAAGCCAAACAGAAAGCTGGCAAAATTGTTCTTACTGAAAAAATGAAAAATGAGTTTTTGATTCGGTACGAAAAGTTGGATAATTTTTTCAGTTTTCACTTCAAAGACATTGACGCATCCAGAAATCATAATTTTGAAGAGAAGATCCAATACTGTTTAGGCCAATACAGAAAAGAATCTAACACCCTAATAAGTTCAAGTAATATGATGAAGTTGCAGGGGAATTTTCTCAACGGTGCTGAAGCTACCCTTCTTCTATATTTTGCTTTAGAAAGCAAAACAAAAAGAGAAATTCGCCTATCTGATATTATGATAGGTGAAAACAGTTCAGAAATTTTCATTGATTTTTTGAAAGACAAAAAATTCATTGATGAAAATCACAATCTACTTGTAGATCAAAAATCTTCTTTTATCAGAATACACCGATTCTTGAAGGACAATCATATTATTAATCCAGATTTTCAGGATACCAGGATTATTGAAGCTATGGAAAATGAATACAATTCCACCTTTGACAAAGGAACATTTTCAAGAGCAGTCCTTGTGAAACCCAATGATTTTGAAGAGATTATCTATCAGGAATTATCTAAACTATTTAATATCAGCTATTAAACTTTACGCAATTGAGTAGAATTGTATGATTAGTTATTCCAATCATACAATTTTGTCTGCAAATAAAACAATATCGTTATGCAGACAAGCAATCCATTCCAAACCATTCTTGATGAATTAGGGGAAGTAAAAGAGATACTTTATTCTCTTAAAAAAGAACCTGAAATCGAGTTGAAAAAGAAGCTGTACTCTATCAAAGAGTGTTCAGAAATTCTTAAACTTGATTATCAGACCGTACGCTCGCACATTTTAAAAGGAAACATTAAAGCGGAACAAATCGGACGATTCTACCGAATCAGCCATTTGGATCTAATGAATGCTTTAAACGATGTCAAATCTCTAAAGTATAAAAGATAGACGAACTCATTTGTTTATCCGAATCACTATTGTTCAACCTTTCCGTAACATCCTTACGGAAGCAAATCTTTTTAAAATGAGCGAAAAAATTCCTTATCTAAGAGTAGGAACAACGTACTATAAAACGATTGAAAAACCATTAATTTCCGGAGATAAGATCTCAATATTAGTTCGCTGGAATAAGGAGACCATTATCAGCGACTACGGAAAAGTATATGTTTCTAAAGTTCCCAAGTATGATGGCTTCTGTTGCATCCCCTCCCATCTGCAATACCAGCAGATCATTCAAGGATTCTACAATACTTATAATGAAATCCCTTACCAGCCTGTTGAAGAAAATATCAACTTTGAAGCTTTAAAAGAAAAAAATCCATTTTCCTTGAAGTTTATGGAACATATTTTCGGAGAACAGTTGGAACTGGGTTTAGACTATATTAAAATATTGTTGCAATATCCCATACAAATGTTACCAATCCTTTGTCTTGTAAGCAAAGAAAGATCTACAGGAAAATCCACATTCATTAAATGGCTGAAATCCATCTTCGGGCTTAATATGACCTACATCAAAGGAGATTCGTTCAGCAGTCAGTTCAATTCGGATTGGACATCGATGTTGATTGTTGCTATTGATGAAGTATTCTTCGACAAAAAGGAAATTACCGAACGCCTAAAATACCTTTCCACTACTGATAAAGATAAGAAAGAGGCAAAAGGAAAAGACCGTGAAGAAGTAGAATTCTTTGGAAAATTCATTCTCTGTTCCAACAATGAAGATAACTTCATTCAGATTGATGAAAATGAGATCCGATTCTGGATTATTAAAGTAAGATCAATCAAAAGCGAGAACACTGAATTTCTACGCAATCTCAACAATGAGATTCCCCATTTCCTTCGATACCTAATCCAAAGACCATTTCACAGCCGGAAGGAGACAAGAATGTGGTTCACAGATTCCGAGATCAGAACCAAAGCCCTTCAGAAATTGGTTTGGAAAAACAACAATAAACTCGAATCAAAGATCACTGAACTGCTATATGAATTTTTTGAAAGCACAGAAGACAGCAAGATTCATTGCGTACCGCAAGATATTTTCAGTATGCTGGGTAAAATGTTCAGAAATAATTATTGGACTGTTAATGATGTCCGAAAACTCCTAAAGGAAATCTGGAAGCTTGAGCCTCAAAACAATTCATTAGCCTATATCAAATACGACCTAGATTATGGTTTAAGTTTTTTCCAACAGAACAAAACAGGGCGGTATTTTACAATAGAAAGAAATTTTATTCTCCAAAAATTTGATGAAATGATGAATTAACAGATAATGAAAAGAAAATCAATCTGTTATCTCTCATTAAAAGCCTCATCAAATTTTGGAAACCTTGTTTTTGATGAGAGAATGATGAGTAAAACATCTCAAGTTTGATGAGATGATGAGATTTTGATGAGGATGTAAAATACGATAATTCAATTAATTACAAGGTTTTCTCATCAATTCATCAAAAATTAGTCAAAACCAAACCCGTCCACTTAAACCGACAGGACACCTGCTATTTATTACTAAAAAACATTAAAAATTACAAAATGAACTGCAAACAATTCAACAGCATATCGCTGGAAGAAGTCCTCCTTTCTCTCGGACACCTTCCCACGAAACAAAATGAAAAAGAAGCTTGGTATCTCAACCCCTTTGCCAGCGAATCCCAAGCCTCTTTTAAAATCAATAAAAGTTTAAACAAATGGTACCTATTTTCAGAAGGAATCGGTGGAAACAATACCGACTTTATGAAGAAGTACCTGAACGCTTCGGTCAATGAAGTTTTGGTTTGGGCAGAGAAGCAGAGTTTTTCTTCTTTTCAAAAGCAAAATATTCCTGATCAGAAGTTCGAAAACCCTAGCGAAAATTATGAGATACGTGACGTGAAAGAAATCCAGCACCCTGCACTTTTGGAATATTTGAGAGAAAGGAAAGTTGAAAATCAAACTCAGTTCTTATACGAAATTCATTACCGAATGAAAGATAAAAATAATTTCGGAATTGGTTTCAAGAACGATTCTGGCGGTTATGAAATCCGCAATAAATATTCAAAAATCTGCTTGGGTAAAAAAGATATTTCAACCATAAAAAACGATTCAGAATCGCTTCGAATTTTCGAAGGTTTTTTCGATTTTCTTTCCTTTAAAAATGTAGAGAAATTTTTACAAAAAGACACTTCTGATTATATCATTTTGAATTCCGTATCGATGATTTCCAACATTAAAAACTCTCTCGGAAATTATAAAAATATTGAGCTTTATTTTGACAATGACGAGGCAGGAAACAGAGCTATTGAAATGATTAAAAACGAAAATGAAATAGCAGAAGATTGTCGTGTTTTGTATTCAGATTTTAAAGACTTGAATGATTGGCTGGTTTACAAAAATCCAGCCAATGAACGGCAAGTGATACACAGGAGAAGGTGAGTAAAATAAACACAGGTGAAATATGGTGGGTAGTTAGTGCAAAAAGTACCCAATGTTTACAAAAAGCGTGGACGCTAATTGTAAAATTGGAACTTTTTGGTTTTTTCCTATCGTCAAAAACGTCTTGAAAAACAAACTGAATGTTGATAAATAATAAATACACAAAAATATGGAGAATGATTTTTTGAAAAGTTTTGTCCTGAAAGTCTCCCGTGAGCAGGAACAAAAAAAAGAGACGGAAAAAAGGAAACAATACTTCCGTGAACTCGGAAAAAAAGGAGGGCTGAAAAAGAAAAGTGCGAACCATCTTTTACGAGTTGTTTCCGTGCGATTTACCGAAAAGGAATTTAAGTTTCTGGAGGACGAAGCTAATAAATACAGTTTGAAAATTTCGACCCTTCTTCGAATGGTAGCAACAAAAGAGGAGTTGAAAGCTAAGGAATTTGAAACTGATAAAATCCTTTTGGAATATGGCAATAACTTTATCCGAATCACCAACCTTTTGCGAAATTCCGAATGGTCTGCTTTTGAAAATAAAAAAAATATCCTGCTGGAAATCGAAACCGTTTTGACATTGATAAAACAATACCTCTATCAAAAGATTCACGAACGGGAGAATCTGATGAATGAAGAATTATGAATAATTCGGCAACAACAAGACTGATTTCCAAAATCGCTTTGGAATACAACGGAACTGACAAAGGAACGGCGAAGATGCTTGGAACAAACAATCTTCTCGGAAGCAGTCCTGAAGAACAATTTTTGGAAATGAAAGCAATAGCAAAAAGAAATTCCAATGTCAAAAAATGGGCTTTGACAGGTTATATCTCACCACCAAAAGAAACAGGCGACCAACTTTCTGATGCAGAACTGGCGAAAATCACGATACAGGCTCTTGCAAAAGTCGGAGTTTCGGAAAACAACCAATATCGCTTGGATGTCCACAATTCTACGAAACAAAAGCATATTCATTTCGTGGTAAACCGGATTGACACTTTTGGAAAATGTACGGTCAAATCCCACAATATCGGGGAGAATTTCGGTAAGGCTGTAAGGGAAATCTGTAGAGATTTGGGTATAAAGACAGACATCGAAACAGGCATTGATAAAAGAAATGAGATGTATGAGAATCTGGTTGCCAGTATCGGAAATTCTAAAAATTTTGAAGAGCTGGTTTTGGAAATGTCGAATCGGGGTTATTTGGTTTCATTGTCGAGCAATGTCAAGGTCGGGATTTCGGGAATGAGAATCGTTCTTAAAACAGATATCAACGATGAAACCTCACGTCAGTATAAAGCAGGATACAAGCTTTCGGAAATTACTAGCAAGCTGAAAATATCGGAAATAAAGAAAATCTTTGAAGATAAAACAAAACGCTCGGAACAATTGAAAACATCAAATGATTCGGAATTTCTTAGACAAAATAAACGGAATGAGGATTTGAGAAATAATGAAATGAAAATAGAGAACAATAAAAAATTTAAACGTTAAAAATTATGGACAATACACAAAAAGACGGAATGGAGATTTTGAATCAAGTTATAGAATCCTGTAAAGCAAATATTGAATCTAACACAGAAACTAAAGCTTCAGTTGAAGATTATATGAATGTATCTTCAGAACTTGAACAATCTGTATCGGCTTTGATAAATATAATCGATGAAACATCAAGAACTTATCAAAAAGAAAATGAAATATTTAAGAAAACCGTAAGTCAAATCCCGAAAATAATTATTGCGGAATTATCTCAGCAAAGTATTGAAGCTTTACGAAAATCGAATCTTGTTTGGGGTATTTTTGGTGCAATTTTACTGTCATTTTCGACAATTCTAATAAGTGGAAATCTTGCATTCAAATGGTATTCCGAAAGTATCCGTTCCAAAAGCGAGCTTAGAGAGGAAATCCTTTCCGAATTTGAAAAGGATGGAAAACTGCTATATCCTAAAGACGACATTCAAAAATTAGAAAACAACACCGAACTTGTACAAAAATGGATTAATAAAAACCCGAAAGATGCGGAGAAATTCCTGAGATTCAAAGATGGTTACGAAGCTAAATAGGTCTATTGTCTTTATTTTTTTTAAAGTTTGGAAAACAAAATAGTAAGTGGGTTGGAAAATATTAAAAATAAACAGAACCAAAAGAGTAGATTAAAACGGTAAATATTTGAAAATTTATTCTTAATAGTCTTAAATCATACATAATAATTTATATAAAAATTGCACAATTAAAAATTTATTTTAAATTTGCTATAGTCAAATTTTATAAAAAAATATTATGAATGCAGAAAATTTTACTCAACTAGATCAAGAAGTTGAAAAAAATGAATTATTAGAAAATTTCCAAATGGAAGAATTGGAACAAAGATTTGAAATGAAGGCTTGGGACGTAAGTGTATCTGCACCTACAATGTTTGATGCTGGTGAAACAATTGAAACCAATACTACTGCCGTTGGAGGTAGTGCCACTTGGACATTTTAAAAAGTAACAGCTAATACAATCTATGTATTAGCTGTTTTTATATTTCAATTTTTATGAGAGTAGTTTTTTTTACAACAATTTTGTTGATATCCTCACAAATTAACGCACAGTTACTTCCAAAGTATACTGATTCTCTTAAATATAAAAAAGATACTGCAATATTAGGATTAAGCAACAAAAAAGAAATAGTAATAGATTTTAAAAAACCACAAAAAAAGAGTGGTTTTAATTTTTCTCTTGGAAAAGAAAAAGAAGTTATTTACAGAGATAATTTTACAAATCGGATTTATTTTCAAAATGGATTTGATAGAACATTAATATATCAAAGAGATAATACAACTAAATGAAGTCCATATTATTTTTAATAGCCTATTTGGGGTTATCATTACAATTTTATTTTCCTCAAAATATCAAAGTAAGAATTATTGATTCTGAAGAAAACAAACCTCTTCAAAATGTTAGAATTATGTCTGATAATGTGGTGCTGTATAGTAACGATGATGGGGAAGTAGAACTAAAAAATGATAAGAAACCACTGAATATTTTTGCTCAAGGATATGAAGAGTTAACATTGGAGTCTTTAACTCCTATTATAAAATTAAAGCCATTATATAAAGATATTGAAGAGGTGAAAATATCCAAAATAGATATAAGGCAAATGTTTCAAAATGCTTTAAAAGATTATCTAAGCATATATTACAGTAAGCCCTCTCTATATCAATCTACAATAAAGCAAAAAGGTTATATTGATGGGAAAATGATTAACCTTTTAATAGCCAATATTGACATATGGGCTTTAGCAAATGCCTATAATTTTAAGGCACAAGATAATGTCGACTCTTTTGTCCAAATCGGCTTTAACAACATTAAATATTTTAAAACTAAAGTATCTTCTAATGATTATCCCTTTAATACAGATATTCAAATAACTCCCAAAAACTTTATTCAGAAGTTATTTTTTAATAGTGAAATTATTGGTTTTTTAAATGATACAAAAAATAGTGTATTTGTTTCAAAAATACTTTCAGAAAACCAGAACATTCAAATTATTTATTTTGAAACAAAAGATGAAATAAATACATATAAAGGAAAATTTACATATAGCAAAACAGACAAAGTCATTAGTAGTTTTGATCTTTATATAACAAATATGTCTCAGTCGTTCAAGAACAAGAACAAACGAGGAGAAGCTTACGAAGGTGTAGCCACTTCAAATAATATCAAATATGATTTTTATAAAAAAGACGGAAAATATCTACCAGCTTTAGTTTATACCGAAATTAAAGGTTATGCGCTATACAAAGAAAAAAAGTATCCCGTTTCATTTATTCAAGAAATAAATTTTCAAAAATTTTTAGAATCAGATAAAAAAGGATTGAAAAATAAAATTGATTTAAATAAAAATCTAACCGAAAATATTGCTAATAAAGAGATTAAAGAAAATAATACTTTACTTTCCAAAGAAGAACAGAAATTTATTGATGAGCCATAAAAAGAAATCTCCAGAATTTTACGAATATTATCCTAAACTATTTCACGATTATTTTCCAGATATAGATAAGGTGACAATAGACCTGCTTTCAAAAGCAGGCTTTTATTTTTATCAATCTATTTTGCAATTAGATGCTGTTATTGATAATCAAGAAAATCATAGAATATTTAATGTTTTAGATTTACAAGAGAATGCAATAAAAATTTTATCCACAATATATGAAGATGGTAACAATTTTTGGAATCTTTGGGAAACAAGAAAAAGAGAGTTTCGCAAGGCAATATCATTAGAAAAAAACCTTTGGAATAATCCAAGTGAAGAGAATTATAATAAAGTTGCAGATATGAAATCTGCCTTTGGAAAAGTAGCTATTGATAGTTTATTTATTTTTTCAGAAAATAGTAACAATAGCGAAATTTATAATTTACTGCTCGAATCTCATAAATATTTTTCGATAGGGTTTCAATTATATGATGATATTATAGATTTCACAGAGGACTTTAACAAAAAACAATTTAATTGGGCGGTATATGAATTATCCAAAACATTAGACTTTTCCAAATATAAATATGATGTAAATATTTTAAATAAGTTGTTTTATATAGATGGAACAAGTGTTATTCTTTTTGAAAAATCAATTTATTATTTGGAGAAGGCTAAAAAAGTAATTGAAAAATTGCCACCGGATAGTTTGTGGCTGGATACAATCTGCGACTTTGAAAAAACAATTCTTCAAACCAAGGATTCAGTTAATGGTTATGTCAAAACAATAGAAGAAAAAGCAAATACAAAAAGAAAATTAATTCAAGAAGATTACTTTTTTGATTTTAATAAAGTCACAATAGACTTTTTTTTTAAAGGCTTGCAATTCATTAAGAGTGATTTTCTTCAAAATTATGTTGATTTAAAGCATTTTATGTATTTAGGAGGTATGGAAGGATTCGAGAATGAAATTGATATCCATTCTTCAGATACTTTTCAAAGAGCATTATTGAATGATTGTTTGTTGGAAATTGCACATTCTTTTAATCTTAATCTTCAAGTTTTTATTGAAAAAGAAAATCAATATATAGAAGGAAGACAAAATAAGGACAATATTGGAGCTTGGTCTTATTTTCCAACTGTTCAGGAAATAGCAGCAGATATTGACGATCTAGGGCAAATTATGCAACAGTTTATCAAAACAGGAAATGGGAAATTGGTAGATAAATATTGTATAAAAGCAATTAGTATTGCCGTATCTGAAAGAACACAGCCTAGTGGTGGAATAGAAACTTGGATTCTTCCTAAAGTAAATCTTACTGAAAAACAGAAAAAACAGGATTTATTCAATTCTACCAAATGGGGAAAAGGGGCAGATGTGGAAGTTGTAGCCAACTTTGTATATGCTTTAACCTTATTAGATTCAGAAAAATACAAGTCCACCATAGAAAAAGCAATCAAGTATATTATTTCAGAGCAAAAAGAGCAAGGGTATTGGGAGAGCAGATGGTACTATGGTAAACTTTATGGTACATATGTTTGTCTGAGGTTGCTTAATGAGTTTCCTACACAATATGGAGCTGTCAAGCAGAAAATAAAAGACTTTTTGATTGGTTTCCAAAATGCTGATGGAAGTTTTGATGAGAATCAATATAAAAATTTGTCAACTTCTTTTGCTATTTTTTGCATGAATTTATTAGAGTTTCCTGAACTTGAGAAAATGAAAAATAGCGCACAACAATTTTTAATAGAACATCAGCATGAAAATGGTAGTTGGAAGGCGGAAAATTTTATTAAACCTAAAGCCCATGAGCCTTACAAAAGTAAGACGCTTACTACTGCTTACGCATTAAAGGCTTTACTATAATGGAGGAAAGCCCTGTATATAAACTATCATCAGATATTGAATTTTCAAAATTCAATGAAAGTGAATATTTACTGCATAATGTAAAACTTAATAAATATACTAAACTGAATCAGAAATACTATGATTTATTAAGTTTAGCAGATGGGAGCAGAACAGTATCACAAATTAATATGGATTTTCAAAAAAGCCATAAAGTACCTATTTCAGATTCACAAATTATATTGCTTTTTGGTCAGCTAAAACAGTATGGAACTTTTGGTCACGATGATTCAATAAAAGAACAATCAAAAATTCCGGACTATATAAAATATGGTTTCATTTTTCTTAAACCAGAAGTAATTTCAACAATAGTTCCCTTCTTGAAACTATTGTTTGTCAGGAAAGTTTTTTATTCGGTTATTTTTTTTTCAATCATTATTTTTGGATATAGTATTTATACAAATTATTATAATAATCCGACTCTCAACTCTAATACTTTTGTGCCATATTTTATATTGCTACTTTTTATAAGTACTATTTTTCATGAGCTGGGACATGCAAGTGCATCCCATTTTTTCAAGGCAAGACATGGAGGAATTGGCTTTGGTTTTTACTTGTATTTCATACCAGCATTTTTTGCAGACGTGACGGATATATGGAGATTAAGTAAGTGGAAAAGAATTATAGTAAATAGTGCAGGTATTTATTTTGAAATTATTTTTTGCTTATTACTATTAATTATTGGTTTTTTTATAAAATATCATATACTGGAAATTTTGGCATTGGCTATTTCAGTAAAAGCATTATACAATCTAATCCCATTTTTGCGAGCTGATGGATATTGGATATTGTCAGACTTGTTGAACAAGCCTAATCTTAATTTCCATGCCATGAACAACTTAAAATTGATTCTATTATCTACTTTTAAAAATGAAAAGTCTATACTAACGAAAAAGGATTATCTTATTGCTTTATATGGGGGCTTTAACATTGTAATGATAGCTCTGTTTTTCTATTATCAAATATTTTTAAATTGGTATTCAATTATAAATTTTCCCATAACAATTTATAAAATAGTTATCTCAATCTTTCAATGGAAGTTTAATTTAAGCTTTAATGAATTATTCAAACTATTATCAGTCTTAATTTTTTACATTATAAGTGTCAAGATAATTTTAGGAATAATGAAGAGATAATTATTGTTTTTCAAACACACTAAATAATTGCACAATTTAAAGTTATAGAATTGACTTTTAAAATGAAATTTCATATAGAAAAATTAGCACCTAAATTAGCACCCGAAAATTAAAAAGCCTATAAACACGTTGTTTATAGGCTTTTTTTGCGGAGAGTGAGGGATTCGAACCCCCGGACCTGTTACAGTCAACAGTTTTCAAGACTGCCGCAATCGACCACTCTGCCAACTCTCCTTCAACTCCGATTGTATCGTCGTTTTCAGTGGTGCAAATATAGAAACTTTTTTATTACTGACAAAATATTTTTTCAATAAAATTCGTATTTCTGCGACTACCAACAGGCTTCCACTTTCAACAAAGCGTAAAATTGGCTTATTATCAATATTTTAAATCAAAAATAAAAATTCACTTTTATTTCAGATTATAGATCAGATATACCTTCATACCTTTTAGCCATAGTAATATTCGGTTGTAAGGTCTCCGTTAAAAACCGGTTTTGTATCCTGACCTTTCATATTTAATTCAAAAAGTCGCTCTCCGTTTTTCATTCCGGCATATATTTTCATAGAAAACCAGCCGTTTTCCAAAGAAAGTGTAATGCTGTTTTCTTCATTAATGGATGTGATATCTTTTAAATAACCAATTCCTACAATTTTCACTTCATTATTGGTAACCTCAAATACCCAGTCTTCGGACTGAACAGCTACTTCGTCATGATTGAGAGCCCGTTCATCGTTTTTTGAAATGCAAAATGAATAATACCCATCCTCTACTCCTATTACCGGGATCGCAATTCCTGATTTTGTGATCTCATCGCCATGATCATTTTCAACGAAATATTTCAAAATATTAGTTCCGGGCAAATGATGATCCTGCAAATATTTTGTTAAAAGTTCCGGATTGTATATCACAAAACCTTTAAGTTCAGAGAATATTTTTTTCATATTATTTGATAAGATTTAGTTTATTATTTTATTTTTCAGAAGGCTACATTGTATTACCGGACCAGGGATTTCCTTTTCCTGCTTCATAGAGTATTTAAACTTCTCAAAAATTGTCCTCAGATATAATTGTATTCAATAAACATTAATGTTTCCGATCTCCGGTTATCATGTTAAAAAATCAACGAAGTTTCTATATTACTATTCCGATACTCTGCCGGGCCACTTAATCATTTCAAAAGGAAACAGCTTTTATCCTTTCAATAAAAATCAATCCAACTCTGCTCTTGAAAATAAATCTTTAATTACATCTTCATCTTCGCAGGCTTTTTTAAAGTCAAGAATAAATTCTTTCAATTGCTCTCCATTGGATGAATAGGCACAAAACATTCCTGCTTCCGGATCAAAACGTATATTCTCTCCTAAATCAGGTCGTTTCTCCTCAATAAAGACGTTTGCTAATGAAGCCCAGTCGTAGCCGTTACCTTCAAAACCTTCATCTGCTCTGGTATTGAAAATTTCATCTTTATACCCTCCGGCATCTAAACACACCGAAAAGCTATTGCTGTGTTCTACCCAGAAAAAGGGCTTAATTTGTTCTTTTAAATTATTAATGTCCATATTGTTCTAATTTATTGAAAAGTTCATCTGCAACAATGGTTATATTATTTAACTACAATAAGCGGAGCTTTATCATTATAAAAATCGGTTTTAAAAATCTTTTTACCCACTAAATTCTTTTGATAAAAATAATTATTGTGAAGTGCTGAACCTCCTTCAATGCCCATTCCAATAGATTCGTCTTTTTTCAATTTATTCTTAATAGCGCTGAAAATTTTACTCGTATTTTTTTCAGGATTTTTTGAAAGCACTCTCAAATTAATACGCTCGATACTATCTTTTTTTTCACGTCCTCCTTCTCCTACTATTACAAAGGGCGCAAAATCGTCTTTATAAATCATACTTTCATCCACTTCCTTATCTTCAGAAAAAATAAAAAATCCTAAATTCTTTTCCCGGTCATCATTTATTTTTTCTTTGAAGTTTTCGTGAGTTACTTTTTCAATAAAGAAATCGCCTTTATTATTTTTGCTTTCAATATAAAAAGCACCATTGTTCTTTTCTATAATTTCTTCTATGTATGGATAAAAATCCACCAATGACATTACTAAATTTGTATACGACATTTATTTATAGTATAATCAACAGTCTTTGTCAACACTTCTATTAATTATTAGTGTCCGTATTGTTCTAATTTACTGAAAAGTTCATCTCCATTCTGCTTAATTCCATCTTTATATTTTGCGGGTATTTTTGATTCACAACGAGAGAACCAATCATTAAATACAGCTTTCCACTCCTGTATCTTCTTTTTTTCTAACAATAAATTAGCATCTGTTGTATATTTTTTAGCAAAGACTAATAACAAATCTATATTGGCTAAAAGGGGCTGTGCCACGTTGTCATTCTTTTTCATCCAATCTATCACTCCTTCAATAGTAGAAATAGCAAATTTTATATAATCAACTCCAACATACTGTGCTAATTCATTGCCCTCAGGGGCTGTACTAAATATTTTCATTCTTTATAGTTATATTATTTATATTTTTCAACTTTTCTAGGTGTCTCAAGCATATCCTCTTTAAAATTATCTAAAGGATTTTTTGCTGTCCAACGTTCTTCCAACCTTCCACGATTTAGATTTAATAATCCGGCTTTACTTAGCTGATCTTCTACAGATAAGTTCATTCTATCCATCAAATTTAAGCGTTCATTCATTCTCTTTCTGATCAAGGCCCCTTCTATAGATCGGGCATCTCCATGATCCAATCCTTCAGCTAAAACTTCCATATGAGAAAACTGTCCTTTTTTATTTTCAGATCTTAAATGTTCCAGCAGCCTTTCTCTATCTGTTCTGTTAGTTATACCATAATAAACTACTTCACCATCAGAATTAACGAGTTGATATACTAATTCATCTTTATTCAGTCCAAATATATCGACCCAATTATTCGGGTCATAGACATACGTATAATGAGACAATCCTCCTTTTAACCCTATTGGATCTTTACTTATATATCTTCCACTTTCTGCATCGTAGTATCTGAATCTATTAAAATATAAGCCATCCAGCTCACTGTCCTCATACTGACCCAACTGCCTGAAAGGAATGAAATTTTTATCACCTTTTACATTTTTAAGATTACCATATATATCATATTCTGAACTCCAAATGACCTGACCGTCTTTGTCATAAGATTGAATAGGTCTTCCTATGTAATCAGAAATAATACTGTAGCTTTCATCATTTATTATTTTGGCACATGGCACAAATGTATTTTTTTCATATACCCATGTGACCAGATTTTCGACAGGTTCTTTTCCGGTAATAATATTTCCATCATCATCAACGACAGTTACAGGATTTTCCTCAATATCATAACTCCATTCGTGTAAAAGGTTATTACCATCCCAAATATACCGAGTTATTTTCTTTGCACCAATTTTTGAAGTTCTTCTTCCCAGTGCATCATATTCAAAATTTACAACTTTACCATCAGGTCGTTTTACATTGGCCAACATGCCATTGCCACTCCATGAATACGCCCAATCTCCGGATTCCCATTCCAAACGTAATATCTCTTCTGATGAATCTTCGTTGACATTAGGTAAAACAGTGGCATCAGGGAGTTTTGGTACACTCAGCCAATCTGATGCAATATTTTTATAGTAAGGATGGCTGTTATTTTGCTCTTCCTGATGTTCCGGTTTAACATTATTAATTGGTCGTTTACTTTTTAACAGTAAATTCCCTTCATCATCGTAATGATAAAACCAGCTTTTATCCCGCATCAGTTTCCCGCCTTTATCATAAACACGGTCGTTTCTTTTTGCACTTTCGTATACGCAGCCTGTTTCATCAGGATTTTTATATTGAATCTCTCCATTAGAATATTCTGCAGCCACAAGACTTCCGAAAGCATCATAATCAAACTTTGTTCTTCCTCCTGTAATTCTATCCAAAACCTGCAATAACTGGCTTTCTGAGGTCCAATGATAATCTTTATGAAAAGCAGTAGTTTTTTGTACAGTTACCTTCTGGCTTACCGGCATTCCGATGTGATCAAATTCAAAGGTACTTTCTATACCACCTGTCATTTCACGGGACTGAATTTGCCCGTTATTGCTGATATCGAGATTCATTTGCCATGGCAAATGAACATCCCGGGTTACCGCAGTCATATTTTTAAGCTGGCCGAGGTCGTTGTAGGAATAATCAATTTCTGCTCCCAGACTACTCTGCAGTCCAATCAGATTTCCCTGACTGTCGTATTCGTACTGGATAAGGTGCTCCCCTTGTTTCTCACCGGTGACCTGCCCTAATTTATTTCTTTGGAAGGCAATACTGCTGTTTTCGTTATCGGCTTTAATCAACAATCCTGAAGTATCATATTGATAAGCCTCCCAGGTTCCATCAGGATAATGTGCCTGCGTTAATCTTCCTCCTAAATCATATTCATAAAAAATATTTTTCCCCTGAGGAGTTCTTCTTTGGGTAACAAACCCGTCTTTATCTCTTACAAAAAACTTTTTCTGACCATCAAAACCTGTCTCACCAACAACTTCATCATTATTGTTTCTTTCAAATTGATAGACTTCTCCTTTTTCATTGGTAATGCTCATTAAGTTTTCATAGGCATTATATCCAAAGGCTAAAGTTTCTTCTTTTTTATAGGTTAGCGAATTTCTACGTACCTGTCGTTTCAGACTTCCCATTGGGGTGTAGCTCATCAGCCACTCTGAGCGTCCATCGGTAGCATATACCGGAAGATCATAGGCATCATACCGGAATTTTAACGGCAGTTGTCCCTGTTCGTTCAATTCCACAACTCTTCCCATTCTATCTCTGTTCCAAAGAGTTCTGTTAAGTGGTTTCGGACTAAAAATCAACACCCTTCCGTATTCATCATATCTCCAGTATTGTTCAGCTCCTACCGTATTCATTAAACGGATAATCTGCCCTCTCTGATTATATTCATATTGGGTGATAACATCCTTCCTTCTGCTTTTTTCAGGTAGTCTTTCACCCTGAGGATATTCATAAATAACAGTTTCTTCTGACGGATCTGTATAACTTATCAATTTCCCTTCCTCATCATAACTCCACGTTTCCGATGCTCCTGATGGTGAGAAACGCGCGATAATTTGTCCGAATTCATTGTACTGATACTGATATTCTTCCCCATCAGGATGGTGAGAAATTGCAATATTCCCCATGTCATCGTAGGTATATCCCTGTACTCTACCTTCCGGAGTTCCTATCATTTTCAATTCATTATAGGAAGTATAATCGTACCAGGTTTCTCCTCCTTCACCATCTACTTTTTTGTAGACGAGATAATCTTCCTCATAGAAATATTGTTCTGTTTTATTGTTTTGTCTTGGGTAAATAACTTCAGTATAGCCTTCTTCTTCGTCATAACGAAGTCTGCCTTCCATAAATCCGTCAAGGCCTTTCGTGTGTACTACTCTGCTTTTTTCATCATATTCCCAATGGTAAGCCATCCCGTTTCGGTTGGTTCTCCTGATCATACGGTTTTCACCGTCATATTCAAAGGCAATGGCCTTTTTATGAATATCCCATACATGGGTAAGATTTCCACGTTCATCATAATCATAACGAACCTGCAGGTCTCTTTGGTTTTTATAACAATAATAAACTTCCGATATCTTTTTAAGTTCAGGATGAAGAACCGTTTCAATATGGAAGCCGCTTTTTACATCTTTAATGCTTTTAAGAGCGATATTCCGGTCCTGATACTCATATTCTCTGATGGTACCGTCGCCATATTCAATATAAACAATTTTGAAAATCGTTCCTTCCGTACTATGATGGAAACGTTGGTAGGTATAGACATCTGTCCCTTTACGAATAATCCAGGTTCTGTTATCCGGCCTGTATTGCCATATTTTTTGACTTCGGTAATAGGTAGGTTCTTCTCCTACTTCAGGAAAAGGAACTGCCATAGGCTGAAGTTCATCAGGATGAATCCATGCCGCAATTTTATCATCTTCATCAGGAACAATATAGAGGTCGTGGTTATTAAAAATACCATTTCCAAGTATTCCGTTTTTATAGGGTCTGTCGCTGTACCATGCATTTTCCCAGGATAAAGGTGTACTTCCTTCTATTTTAAAATCATCCCATTCAAACAACATTGCTCCGGTAGCAAAGTTGACAGGTTCCAGTCCCACTTTACACAGAGCCTTTGAAACAGGATTGGTTTTTCCGAATTTTCCTTGTAAAAAATGGTTGAATTTGGTAATTCCTTTTCCTATTTGTTTGGTTAAACTTCTCATTAAAAACATTCCTGCAAACCGCATCAGCATTTCTCCGGGAGTATAAACATGGGGAATGAAAGCACCTCCTACCAATACAGGACCTCCCGTGTTGATCTGGATGTACATACTTGAGAAGTTATTATAGAAGGCAAAATAGGCAAGTGGATTTTTCTTTGGCTTATTGGGCATTGCAGGCAGCATCGTCATTCCGAAAGGGAATCCCATACAGGTAAGAACCTGCTGTGGCTGGTTGCCACTCATCTTGCTTCCCTGAGCCAGAACAGTCTGTGAACCATAATAAACTTCACCCTCATGCGGAGCTTCCTGCAGAAATGGGATCATATACACAGGAATCAAAGAAGTTACATGTTTGAAAGGAATAATCACTCCCATAACACTGGTCGTTGTGGTTGCTTTGTGCCTTCCATGCACATATATAGAGCCTCCCATCGGAATACCTTCCGGAAGATCCGGTTTCATATTTCTGATAAACTGAGGAATGGGAATCGTAAATTTGATATAATCCATGATATCAAAAACAATCCCGATAAACGGATGTGGCAATGGTAACGGAATCAGCATAAATGATGGCGGCGGCGGGATCAAAGTCCAGTGAATATCGATAGCCAGCACAATATCAAAATGCTTACTGGTATGTTGAATAGCTGTAGAAGTAAGTGTGGGTGGAGTGACTTTAATCAGTTTCACCTTACTTTCCGGTGCCGCTTTTTCTGTGGTAACAGCTCCGCCATCGCCGCCTCCACCACTGCCGCCGTCTGCCGGATGGCTATCATCGCCTCCAACGACAGATTTAACCATAGAAACAGGATTCAGGGACTCCGCATTGTTCTTCATCCCGTTTTTCCATCCCTGTTTGGTTTTGTCCCAACTTACCGAAGTAACATCAGCATTCACCTTCCAGGAGCGATCCGGATTCATATTAGGTTTGTCAACCTTAATTGTCTTTATTTTATTTTTATTCTGATCTGCCATGATACTTTAATTTGAGATTAACCTGCTTTTGGTCTTTCTACGCTCACCTTCCAGTCATCACCAAAATAATTTTTCATTTCCTTATCCAGTCCGGTTTTCTTTTCGTTGTCTCCTTCATAGGTAAGAAACAGCATTGAAGCTACAAATCGTAAGCTGCTCTGCTCTTTTGCTGCAGGTTCCATCAACCTTGCTATTTCCAGACACTTTTCAAAATACCTTATCATTTTATCTTTTGTCAGAATCGTATCATTCAGGGTTCCGATGATTCTGTAACATTCAATTGCCATGGCATATTCGCCTATTTTTTCTGCTACTTGTGCAGCTTTTTCAAAAGCTTTTTCTGCCTTAGCCTTTTTTGAATTCCCTAGTAAAGAACTTCCGTAATTCATGTACATCTGAACTTCCAAAGGCGAATCGGGCTCTACTTCTTCAAATATGATTCTGTAAGTATCTTCTGCTTTATCTTTTTTCTTATCTGCGTTATAAGCTTGTGTAAGCATAAAATAGGCAGAGATCTCGGCTTGCTTATTTTTTTGTTCTTTGGCTAATTTTACAGCAGTTCTCAAAGCATTTTCTGCTTCCTTAAACCTTCCTTTGCTTAAATGGTTGCTGGCAGTAAGAATCTGCTGCTGAAAATCTGTATCTGCACTGTTTTTCTTTCTATTGGTATGAGCTGCCGTATTCTGCATCAGCTGGTGAATATCCACTTCAACCCTGAAAGTATGTGCCCATGAGTTTTGAGGTAGTGTTTTATGGGTGTGATGTTCCGCCCACACCAGTTTAATATCTTTATTTTCTGACATTGTGCTGAGGTGACACCATTCTTTTACCCATAAAGAAAGCTCTTCAATATCACTGATTCTCACCGGGGAAATGTAAAGATAGATTTTAGCATCCCTGATGTTGGGAAACTTTTTCTTTAATTCCAGCAAAGGATAAAAGGCCTTGTACGCATCTGTTTTAAAAGTCTGATCCGGAGTTTTCAGCTTCCATTCAGGAATATTATCTTCGCTTTTTTCAAGCATCTCATAAAACTCTTTCCATTCGTCCCATAAAGTCTGACCGAAAGAACTCATGCCATTGAATTCCTGATAATGAAGCAGAAAAACATCTTCACCTCCTTCATCTTCAGATAATCTTGATTTTAAAAATCCATCAAAGAGATCGGTTTCGTGTTGTTCTCCTGTGCAGATCAGCATCGGCTTTTCTTCATTCTTTGAAACAACTTTTTTCCATTGTCTTTTTAACTTTACTAACTCCAAATCTACCGGGTTCATCAGTTTTAATTCAGTTTTACAGTTCCACTTACGATATTGGTCTCGCTTCCACCTCCTATATTGATCTTTTTACCACTCAGGTTCGCTTCGGTTTCGGCGCCCATTGAAAGTGTCTTTGTTCCAACATCCAGTGTTTCAGATTTAATTCCGATTCCTGAAGTAGGATCTCCGTCTTCCGGCCCTACGCCAATTCCAACACTTGTAGTTCCTCCAACACCAATATTTTCGCCCTGTACTAATATTTCTTTTCCTTTAATCTGAATATTTCCATCTTTATCCATGAAAACAGAACTTTGTCCACAGGTCAGAGTGATGGTAATTTTACTTTCTATATTTATATTTCCTGCGCCATCAAGGAAAACAGAGTTTTGATCTTTATCTTTCACCGTAATTCCACCTCCGTCGTCAAGACTTACCGTGTGACCGCTTTTACTGCTTAAGCTTTTAATATTATTTCCTGAGCCTCCGCCTCCGCCTACTCCGCCATGGAACATTCCTCCCATTACAAAAGGCCGGTCCGGATGCTGATGGGCAAAATTCACAACTACCTGATCTCCAACTTCCGGAATCGCCATAAACCCACGGTTTTTACTTACTTTTTCACTTCCTCCTCCGTCCGGAGTCATCACGCGGATATATTCTGTGGTGGTAGAACCATTTTGCCAGTCAAACTGTACTTTCACTCTTCCCTGATTTAACGGATCTGTATTGGAAATAACTTTAGCAAACTGAGCATCTGCTTTCGGAGTCTGAAATTCCGGACGTGGAATAAATCCCGTATCGGAAGCAATGGCATCAAATGTCCCTGAATAATATCCCCGGGCATCCACTTCATGATACATATCTGTGATCATTAGCTTGGTGAAATAGGTCGTTTCATTGCTTTCCGCTTTTCGCATTTCAATATCAGCGATACAGCCGGGATAAAGAAACGGAACTGTTGTTGTTCCGGAAATTACAAATACTTGTGAAGCTTTACTTCCAGCTGTACCTTTCTGAGAATTTTCGACATCCATGAAAGAAACTGCTTTTATGGGAGCAACTCTTAAAGAAGGTGTGGTAAAGGTTTTCTCTGAAATTTCATAAGCTCGTTTGGCAATATCCGAAGTATGATTGATCTTTGAATTTCCTGTTGTTAATTTTTCATTTTTACTGCTGTTGTAGCCATAAAATGTTGGATTAACATGTTGAGCCTTCATTCTTATTTTCACGTCACTTACACTGCTGCCGTACGTTAACTTCACAGGTTTTTCCTGCGGCGGAAGTTTTCCGAAGTGAAGAACCTCACCGTCATAGTAGAACTGCTCGCCATATGCTTCGGCAATTCTAGCCAGATAATTGTAATGCGTTTCTTCGTACTGAGAACTGTAAGAGATATTTCCATGCCCTGCATCTACTCTGAAATCAAATGAACTTTGTCCTAATCCTTCTTTAATCACCTGATCGGCAATACTGTTCAGACTTATTTCCTGCCCACCGCCAAAACTTTGAATGTGAGGTGCCGCATCCAGAAGAACTGTAGGACTTGATCCCGTAAGCACAATATTTCCAAGACTTCCTTTTTCCTGGCTGAAACCTACTTCAGTAATGACTCCTACGAAGTTTCTTTCAGGTCCGTCTTCAACATCTTTGTACCTGAATATGACGGTGATTCGTTTTCCAAGAAAATTCTGAGCTTCTTCCAGATTATGGTTTTCAGAACTTCCTAAGGTATCATGAGCCAACATCAGATCAAATTCATGATGTTTGACAGCGCTCTGTTTTAATTTAAAATGTTTAAAATGTTTGATAACTTTTCCGTCAATTACAACTTCAAGCTTTACGACACGATTGATTCCCAACATCTGGTTTCCGGGAATTGTACTCGCATTGTATATTCCTGATGTAGGCTGTTTAGACCATACTTTATCTTCTACCAAAGTGGGTGGATTCGGCTGCTTAACCTGATTCATAAACATCTGAGAGGTACTTTGCACCATGCCGGTGTAGGCCTGAGCCTGAGCCATTTTCTCGGTAGTTTTTTTTACTGTTCCACTGGATTTCTCCTGTATTTCACGGGTAGCCTTATTGATAGCTTCACCCTTTATGGTTTCCTGCATTTTAGTTGCAGCTGGAATTTCAGTTTTGGAAACAGGGATTTTCGGGGATTGATCATCCTGAAACATAACGTTATTATTTTGATGAGTTGGTGTTGTATATAATGTCCTAAAAATTCATCTGAAAAAAGTTCAGATAAATCTTCTTTACCGGCATATTCAGCACAATGAAATGCAGATAATCAATTCAAAACAAATGATACTGTAATCGGTAAATAGAAAGGCAGAATAGTCTGTAAGTTGATGGCTATTCTGTATGGTTACTATCTACGGGTGATTAAATATTAGTTAGCTGCCGGCCATATTCCATCGTAGGCGGAATTTCCATAGTCGATCTTCTCAGCGCTGACAACAAAGCTGATGAGCATATTGTTGCTGTCTATGGCTTCAAATTCAACTTCATGCTGAATTACATATCCGTTTTCCCAGTTTAAAGTAATCAAAGTTCCTTCTTCATGGGATTTGTTGAATGTAATCTCTCCGTTTGTCGGTTTATATTTTCCGTTCAACAGGCTTTCAAGAATATCAGACTTTTCAGTAGCTTCTACTGTCAGTTTGATCAGTGCGTTGGAAGGATCTGATGCTACACGTCCAGATACATCTATAGATCTGGATACATGATAGTTGAGTTTTAATAACTTTTGTCCTTCTCCTCCATTGAATTTTAAGATTGCTCTCGAGTTTTTTTCAGCCATGATTAGTACATTTTAATCATTAATAATATTCGGTGATTGGTGATTGTATCACAAAGATAAAACGGTTATTTGTATTCAAAAAATATTCAGGCATCAATCTGAAAATTTGTAGTAATTCTACGACTTTTCAAAAATATTTCCATTTTTTTTGATTTAAAACAGAAGATAAAAACCTCTATAACAACTAATTATATTAAACAATACATTTTACATTAAAAATAGATTTTACACTTAATCGAGAAATAATAAAAAAGAAATACAACTTTTTGATCTATATGCTGTAAATTCCAGCCACAAAAAAAGCAGCCGTAAATTAATTATTTACGGCTGTTTTTTATTTATGATTTTTCTTTTCGAATTTCTGCTAATTTTTTCAGATAAACATCCGTTTGATCCAAAAATTCCTGATCCGTTTGCTGAATTTTAATGTTTGGAATAATTCCCTGACCTCTTTTCTGATCGGAAAGTTGCTGAGCATCCTGAATCACATGTACAATTGAAAACCCGGTCTGAATTCTGGTATTGGGAAGCTCATAAACAACCGGAAAATGTCCGTTATGTTCATAATATCCCCCAACAGTCTCTTTTCCTATGACAATAGCATTGGTGTATGATTTTATTAAAGATGCCAGATGGGAACCTGCAGAGGCCACATTTTCATCGGCAAACAGATAGAGTTGTCCTTTAAAAGTTTTATTATTGGGTAGAATTAAAGAATTTTTATCATCCGCCCAGTAAAATTTTCCCTGAGCCTCCTTGGGATATTGTTCTTTCAAATATGCATTTAGCCCATTTTTGTCTGTAACTCCGTTGGATAGGAAAAGAGGTGTAATCACCAGCCTTTCTGCCATGGGCACTACGTTAAATTTAGAATAAGCGTAATGACTGTCACGAAAAGGTCTTTGGGTAAGATAAGTGAATACTTTTTCATACAACTCTCCGGTTCCGCCAGGATTTCCCCGCAGGTCAATGATAAGATGTTGTATTTTTTCTTCGTCTAAGGTCTGTATCATGTGATCAAGAAAATCACTGAACTTTTTATATGCAGGGTCTTCCGTTCCGGTTGCAAAATCAAAAGATCTTATCGTCAAGCGGTACATACCCTCACCTACCTTGTCAAGGCTATATTTTTCGGAAAACACTTTTTTGGAGGCAACAGAATATCGTGATTCCTGAAGTTTTTTAGAATTTTCAAATGATATTCCCGGTAAAGTAACCTGGTGTTTCTGATTATTTATTTGATAGGTGATGATATAATTTTTATGAGTTCCGAATTCAATATAAAATTTATCCAGCATTCCTTTTTCAAATCCTGCAGTTTCTTTATATGGCCTGGAAAAGCCGTCGGAGAAATAATATTGAGAAAACCGGCTGATGATTTCTCTGGCAGGAATATCGTTAACAGACAAAATTTCAGCACCCAGCGGAATGGCAACATTCTTTGAATTCTGCAACAAACGCCCATCAATATTCTTTAGAGTAATAGGCAGATACTCCAGCTTTTGAGGCAAATAATAAGAGGCATCATTCGGAAGATGGGTAAAGTTGTGGCAACTTCCTTCAAAATCAGTAAGTTTAGCAATCACTTTATAGAAATTGAACAGGTTTGTTGTATTTTTTACCTCTGCTTCTGCCCAATTGTAAATGCTGTCTATTTGTTTTTTAGTTCTGTAAACAAACAATCCTGAATTGGCCTGTTCCCTGATAGTACGGAAAACATGAAGATCTTCTAAAAGTTCATCAGAACTTAGCTTATCACTTAAAACAGGTAAACTTCCGGATTCCGTAATTGAAACTTTAGCTGTTTTACTTTTTTCGACATAAGATTTTGCCCAGATTTTAAGTTCATACTTTTTACCTTTTTCCGGGGTAAAATATAATCGTTCAACGCTTTTAATTCCTCGGGAATCGTCCTGTTCTTTTGCTTTCTTTCCGTCAACAGACATCGATACCGCAAGATTAGCATCGCCGGACTGAACTGAAATCCAGCCGGGCTTTTTGGATTGGGGAGTATATTTTAAAGTGTCTCCTTGTTTTAGATCGGAGTACGTTTGTGCATATGCTGAATTGATTACCAATAAAAGAGGGATCAAAAGGGCTTTGGTCATTATTATTTTTTTTGAAAAGCTAATATACAAATTAACTTTATCCACTAAATTGTTAAAAATAATTGTTTTTTTTAACCAAATCATAACTTGACACTAAGATCCTGAACCTCTTCTGCTGAGAACCCAAAAATCTGCGGTGTTTTTATATCTAAAAGGTTCAGGTAAATATATATTTCGGCCCGATGGTGGATCTCATGTTCTACCATTGCCCGAAGCCATTTCCAGACTGAAATCTCACTGTTGGCGGGAGTAAGGCATTTAAGGTTAAGATCTTCATCAGACAGACCACTAATGATTTCTATAGTCTGCCGGTGCATTTCATTGAAATATTGTACAATATTTTCGTATCCATCTGCTAATTCTTTACCACATCCCGGGTAGGCACTCTTCCTTCCTGAAATAGTTTCTCCATACATATATCGCTCAATTGCCGCAATATGCCTGATTTGATCACCAATCGTAAATTTTCCGGGTTTATACGAAAAATCCAGATATTCGGGTGGAACAATTTCTATTAAGCGATTGGTTCTTGCCCTTATTTTCTCATAATAGTCGATGAATGAGGCTGCAGATTTTATTTCCATGTTGTCTATTTTTTGAATCCACGAAGATCAAATTCAATATTGTGAATATAGGAAATCCTGAAAGAAAAGTCGTACTACCATATAGAGATAAAAAAAGACAGTGATCAGTAGCAATAATATTTGCAGACTTAGTAAATATCTGATATTTTAGTTAAAAAAACATAACCATGAAAATCTGGATTTCTTTGAGCATTATTTTGCTCGGGCTCATTAATATCTCTGCACAAGGCGTAAAAATCGACACTGAAAAGCTGCTTGGATTTTATGAAACACAACGCTATGCAGATGCAGCCCAATATCTTCAAAGTATATATCCTGACAATACACAGGACCTGAAGGCATTAACTCAAATCGCCTACTGCAATATGATGGCCGGAAAATTATCGGAAGCAGAAAAAAGTTATCTAAAGGTTTATGCCATTCAGCCTGATAATCTGCCAGTTTTATTCAGCTTGACGAGTATTAATTCCAGAAGAGGCAATGCATCGCAGGCAAAATCTTATCTCCAAAGAATTATTGAGCTGGATAGCCTTAACTTCAGTGCTTATAAGCAAATGGCAGCTTATGAAGATACACCGGACAGCAAGCTGAAATACCTTAAAAAAGCCAACACTCTTAATCCGACCGACCCTGATGTGGCTTATGATCTATCCATGGTCTATCGTGAACTCAAACAGTATCAGCAGGCTTATGATATTTTAAAAACAGCAATTGCTGCCGATACGGAAAACTTTACCCTTCAACAGGCTCAGTTGCCACTGTCGAATCAATTAGGTAAATATCAGGAAGTGATTGAAACGGGCGAAAAGCTTTTGAAAAACCGGGCAGATGCTAATGTTATGAACGATCTGGGCCAGGCTTATTTCTATGTGAAAGACTATCAGAAATGCATCGATCTTTATAAAGCATTGGAAGTGCTGGGTATTCAGAATGAAGGCACTTTGTATTATATGACATTGAGTTACCGTGAATTGAAAGATTATAACAATGCTGCGGTATATGCTCAAAAGACTATCGACGAAGCTATTTCAGAGCATACACCAATTTATTATGCAGCGTTGGCAAGTATTTACGAAGCAAAAAATCAATATAATGATGCTGCAACAACTTATAAAAGAGGATTAACATTTGCCAATAACAATATGATATATTACCGTTTGGGACTTCTCTACGATCTTCATCTTAAGCAGGCTAAAAATGCAGTTACGTACTATCAAATGTATCTTAAAAACAAACCTGATCTGAAAAAAGAAAAAGAACAGATTGAGTATGCAAAGAGTAGAATTGCTGCCTTAACAGGAATAAAATAGATATCAAATTTGGTTTTCGGACAGGAGTAATAATATTTTATTTTTCCACATAAAAATTTATTATATTTAAATTAAATTTAATCATATTATTTTTTATAAATATTTATCATAACAAAATGATCATTTATATGAAATTATGTTTCGAATTAAATCCACAAAAAAACCATAAACCTTATGAAAACAAACTTAATTACCAAAATCTATTTCCTGGCTGCATTATGCATTTTCTCTTTTTCTTTTGGAAAGAATATGATCGCTACAGAAAGGAGCAATATCTATGAAAATACAATAGAGAAAGAGCATCTTCCTTCGATCAATACTCTCAGACATCCGGTTGGCAATCTTTACCAAACTTCGATGTCTGTTAATACCTCTCAATATGTAAACGGACCTGTTGATTTAATATCTGTCCTTCAAGATCTGGGACTTTTCAACCTGATACCAATTGACACATCCTTAAAACTGTTGAGTATTGTCAGTGATTTGAATACTTGTTTAGCAGGCATAAATTCTACGACCATTGATACGATCAATCAAATTATCGCTTCCATTATATCAAGCTTTCAACCTATGTTAAATGTTCTTGATCAATTAATATCGAATGGAGCCACTACTGATATTATTTCTAAAATGGCCAAAACTATAACCATGTTAATAAGTGTCAAAACGGTTCAGACTATTATGGCTACAATTAAGAAAAGTCTTAGTCAATCACAATGGACATGCCTGGTAGATGCGCTTCAAAAGCTAAACAACCTTTAAACCAGTTGAACAATTCTTATTTTCCATGTTTAAAAATGATATTCACTACTTTTTGTGACCATCGTCACAAGAAGATTCGCTTTTGATCTGTTAATTTTGTATCAATAAAAAAACAATATTTATGAGCAATACTAATCCAAATGTAGCTGAACAGTTTATTCATTATTTAAATGAAGAAGATTTTGATAAGGCAGAAAGTTGTCTTGATCCTGATTTTAAATTCATTGGAGTATTAGGAACCAGAGAAAAAGCTTCGGTCTACATTACAGATATGAAGAAGATGAAATTCAAATATCAGATTCTTAAAACTTTTACATCCGGCGAAGATGTTTGCATCTGGTACAATATTGATATGGGTGAAAAAACAATATTATCCTCCGGATGGTATGAGGTTATTGAAGGAAAAATTCATTCATTTAAAGTTCTGTTTGACCCAAGACCATTATTAAATAATTAATTTTTCTCATTATATTACTCCTTGATCTGGAAAATTATAATGACCTGCTATAAAAAACTTAACCGGTTTGAGAGTTTAATAAAAGAATTTTCTTTCATTTTAATCTGAGATTTAAATAAGTTTGTCCTTATTTTATCTTCTTAATCGTCATTAAGGGAAATAAAAAAAATTTACAATGAAAGAATTTACATTAATCTTCAGATTGAAAGATATTTCAGATTTTAAGCCTTCACCGGAACAGATTCAGGAGCGTTTGAACTGGCTGGGAAGCATTGCTGCCCAAAACAAACTTGTAGATAAAGGAAATACTCTCTTACCGGGTACCGGTGCGGCTAAAACTGTAAAACCCAACAATATTGTTACCGACGGACCGTATACGGAAATCAAGGAGTTTATCAGTGGGTATATTATCGTAAGAGCCGAATCTATTGACGAGGTTGTAGAAATGGCCAAAGGAAATCCTATTTTTAAGATGGGTGGAAATATTGAAATCCGGGAAGTGATGAAGATGAAAGAATAATCGGAACTTTTTTGCACTTTGCAGGATCCAACTATATTTGTCGGGATTGATTATTTCAATTTTGCTGAAATAAAGAATTGAGAAAGTTCTGAAAAGATCCGTCAAATCCATCCTACCTTTTTCCTCCAATCATTATATTCCTGATCTCTGCTATCGATTTCAGGAATATCTTTAGAATCATGAATTTTGTTAATTTCTTCTGCTGATAATGGTGGAAGATATACTTTTAGTCGTTCCGCGTTGAGCCTTTCTTTATTTTCTACCGGATAAATTCCGTCAGCAGTAAGTTGTGTACCAAATTTTTGCGGCTTGCTTTGAAACACCTGAATACGGTCGTATAAATAGGCTTTATTGGTAGGATTGATATCATTTTCATTGGCATCCATCATCTGGTAACAGTCTTTCATAAACTCCGGCTCTCCGATCGCATGCTGGATAATCAGCCATGCTGCATCACTAGCTTTTTTACCAACTTTTGAGATGGTCGGAAATCCGATTTCTGCTATAATTTCACGCAGCCGTTGGGCATTTTCCTTGTGGACCTTTTCCATTTCGGGGTGATATCCGCCTGACAATTTCCCCTGAGCAGCCAGATTTTCCCTTACCAAAAGATCTTTATCGGCAAGCTCTATAATTTCTTTTTTAAATCGTTTATTCATTTCTAAAATTCATAACTTTATTTTAATGAATAGTAAGATAAGCAATTTATGATTTTCTTTTAATGAATTCCATGATAAATTGGGTCCTTTCTTCTGCTGTAATTTTCGGGACTTCAATTACATGATAGCCATATTCAAGATAAATTTCCTTCATACACTCAAAAGTAGCAATGGCTACTTCAAAAGTTTGTTTTCTTTCCTCATCATTTTGATAAATTTCTTTCCATGGCGGGAGAATAAAAACGTTCTTTTGATAGATCAGTTCCTTTGCTTTTATTTCCATTTCCTCAGGAACCAGAATGTTTTCAAGTTTAAGATATCCGAGGGTATCTAGTATTCCACGATCAAAGAAAATCGCTTCCGCAGCTGAAATTGAGCGCATTTTTTCATAGGTTTTTAAAGATGCTTCAAACATCAGCTCTGCAAAATATTTTCTGTCGATCCATGGCAGGCCGGTTCCATGACTGATAAGCTGTTCTTTAATAATTCGTCGCCCTTCTTCAGGAGCGGTGATAAAATTCTCCTTACTTAATTCCTCCAGCAAGGTTGTTTTTCCGGAACCAGGTCCTCCGGTGATAATGTATAAATTTGAACTATTCGGTTCCATCAGGTTTTATATTTTTTAAAATTAATAACCCATAGAACGTCCTATTCTTTAAGGTTACTGATTATTTTTAATGATATGTTTATAGGTATTAATGCGGTTTTCTTCCTTGTGCATATTGGATAGGATCAGAATATCATCGGTATCGTAATGTTCTGAAACATGTTGTAATCTTTGAGAAATAGATTGAGGAGTTTCAATGATAATCCTGTCTAAGATAGTAAAAAACTCGTCTTCCATCTCACTTCCTGCAATTTTTCGTTCCACTATTTCAGAAGAATGAAGCGCCTCAGGGTTTATCAACTGCCGTGACTGCAAAAACTGATAAGCCATTCCATAGGCATTATAGCGGGCTTCTTTAAGAGTATCTGCAACAGATACTGCAACAGCAACTTGTAAAGATGATGCCGAAGTATATTGGGTGTGATCGAATTCTTTCAGATAAGCTTCTGTATTTTCCGATCCGCTATCACTGTTCATAAAGGCTGCAAAAGAATACCCAACTCCATGCTTAGCAGCTTCTTTTGCGGATGTCATCCCAGAACCTAACCAGACAATTTCCGGTACGGCTTGCAAATGAGAAGGTTGTGCAATCAGTCCTTCGTATATCCCTTTTTCTTCTTTTATATATTGAATAATCTCCTCCAATTTTGTTTCCATATTGGATAAAATGACCGGCTTATGATTATTGAGCGCCATGACAGCATCTTTTAATCCACCCGGTGCTTTTCCCAACCCAAGTATAAAACGTCCAGGATAAAGGGCACCCAGAAATTTGGTCCATTCTGCAATTTTATAGGCAGAATAGTTTCTCATCATAATCCCGGCTGTTCCAACATTTATTCGTTTTGTTTTGCTTAAAACAGTAGTGGCTAAAAGTTCCGGACTTGAACTTCCGTACGCCTCCACTCCATGATGTTCGGAATACATAAGGCTATGAAATCCTGTTTCTTCAGCCAACAGAGCGAGACGGATACTATTCGTTAATCCCGTTGTCGCAGGCTCTCCTTTTGTAACCGGAGACTGGTCTAAAATACCCAATTTCAGCTTCATATTTTGCTATGAATTTTATGGTGAAGGTATAAAAAACCTTTGAATCAAGATTTAAATTGATCTTATTCTTTGGGCGGAAAAACAATTCCTTCATCTTTCATCAGATCATACCCGAATTGCATAATTGTCTCTATGACAGGTATTGATTTTTTCCCTTTTTCAGTAAGGCTATATTCTACTTTTGGAGGAACGACGGGAAACACTTCACGGTGGATCATTTCCTTGCTTTCCAGTTCACGGAGTTGGCTGGTCAGCATTTTATCGGTGATATGAGGAATATCCTTTTTCAACTCGCTAAAACGCAAGGGCTTTTCTTGTAATCTCCATAAAATAGGCATTTTCCAGGTCCCACCGATATGGCTTAATCCAAATTCAATAGGGGTATAATAAAGTCTTTTATCGTGAAAAAACTGAGGCATAATCTTAATTTTTTAGTATTGCACTTTCAAAAAAGTAAGTATAGAACCAAAAGGTAAGTATATCGCTTTCTGATAGTTCATTTTGCAAATTTGCACAAAAAAATTATGAATCTGAACAGAAATCTGTATGTATTGGCTTTAGGTGTTTTTGGAATTACCACCACGGAATTCGGAGTGATTGGAGTATTACCGGAAATTGCTTCCTCTTTTCACATCAGTATTGAAAAAGCAGGATGGCTTTTAAGCGCTTTTGCCTTGATAGTTGCTCTATTCGGGCCATTTATGGTGATTTTATTTTCATCTTTTAAAAAGAAAAATCTACTGATTGTTTCACTGCTGATCTTTGTTATAGCAAATATTGTCTCTGCCTATATTAACCAGTTTTATCTGTTGCTGATTGTTAGAATGATTCCTGCATTTTTTCATCCGGTGTATTGGTCTATTGCTTTATCTATTGCTGAAAAAACTTCTAAGCCCGAAGATAAGTCAAAAGCCATCAGTATTATTTTTTCAGGGCTTACCCTAGCCACTGTTTTGGGAGTCCCGCTTGCAACATTGATGTCTGATGTATTTTCCTGGCAGGCATCTTTTCTTCTTACTGCCTTTATCAATATTGTAGCATTAATAGGAGTTCAGGTCTTTTTACCGGTTATTGAAAAAGTAAACGAACCCCGAGTTGCTTTTAACATCCGAATATTTCGTCATAAAATTCTATGGTTCAACTTATTTCTTGCCTTTTTTACTATTGCTTCTATGTATTCTACTTATGGTTATATGGCTGATTTTTTAAAGAAAGTAACTCGAATGGATGGTAAGCAGATTAGTTTAATGTTATTCATGTTTGGTACGATAGGTATTTTGGGAAATAAAATTGCAGGAAAATACATGAGCAGGTTTCCGTTTTGGACAACTTTTATTTTTCTTATGACATTATCTTTCATTCATGTATTGATCTATTTTTATGGAAGTTCTCTGTTTCCCATGATATGGATTACCGGTTTTTGGGGACTTATACATTCCGGAGGTTTTTTGATCAGCAACATTAATGTTACCTCTTCTGTATCAGATTCTTCAGAATTCATCAACAGTATTTTTACTTCTTGTGGAAATTTTGCGGTGACGGCAGGAGCTCTGTTTGGAGGATTCTGGATTGCTCATTATGGCATTGAAAATGTGGTCTGGTCAAGTATAATCGGTATAATAGCTGCATTGATTATACTTTTGCTTCGCAGCAGGCTGGAGATAAAATAAGATTCTGATCTTATGAATAAATTTATAAAAAAATCCTTCCGTTACGGGAAGGATTAATAGTCTTATCTAACACACTGAACGTCGCCACAGCCACCTCCGCCGCCATTTCCGTTTTTGTAATAACATACGGTTGTTCCGGCAGGGCAACCACAAGCTTCACAATCGCTACCTGCTGGCGGACGTCCTCCGCTAATTGATTTTAAATTTTCTCTGTTGATTCTCTTTAAATTTTTCATAATAGATTAGGTATTAGTTTGTAGTCCACAATTTAAATGAAAAAATAAGACAACTAAGGATCTGTACTATAAAATCCGCGAACTTTAACAAATTTTCACATTTATTATTCGAAATCATTGATAAAAGCAGCATTAAATCTTATTATTTTTAAAAACGAAAAAGCCTGTAAAATAGGATATTTGAATAGCAAAAAGCTTGATAACAGGACTCTATTTAATCTACATTTTGTAATTTGTAACAGATATTTTCATAACTAAAATATTCATAAAAATATGAAGAAAATACACCATATCAACTGTGTAAAAATTACAATACCTATGAATGATGATGTTATTGGCCATTGTCTGCTGATACAGGAGGATGACAAATTGCTGCTGATCGATACCGGATTAGGCATTCAGGATGTGGAATACCCCAATGAAAGGCTTGGTACAGAATTGATTGAAGCCGTAGGTTTTCAATTGAATATGGAGCTAACAGCTTTTCGTCAAATTGAAAAACTTGGGTTGAACCCTGCCCAGGTGAAGGATTGTGTTTTAAGCCATCTGGATCCTGATCACACCGGCGGACTGGCAGATTTTCCTGAAGCAAGAGTACATGTTTCATCAGAAGAATTGATCAATTTTTACAGCGAAAATCCTCGTTATCTTGAAAAACATCTGGCGCACAAACCTCTTATTACCGAATATTTGGTTTCAGATCAAGAATGGTTTGGCTTTGAAGCCCGAAAAATAAGAACTTCATTACAAACAGAAATCTTACTAATTCCTTTATTTGGACATACTTTGGGACATTGCGGAATCGCCATCCAATGGGAAGGAAAATGGATACTATATGTGGGAGATGCCTACTATCTAAGAGCTGAACTGGAAGACAGCCAGCATCCTGCAGGAGAACTTGCAGCTGCACGAGCAGATGATAACACAAAACGCCTGGAATCTATGGAAAAAATAAAAAAATTCATCAATGATCACCCGGAAATAGAAGTTTTCGGATATCATGACCGGGAAGAATTTTTGAGATATACCGCCTACCAACTTACATAATGCCGAAAATATTTGAATATAAAAACAAAACCCTCGCTTGTTGCAAGGGTTTATTTTTATATTATTTATTCAATAAGAATTACTTCATTATTATTCCCTCATAATCTTATTCATCTCATCAAATTCACTTTCAATAACCGCATCAGATTTATAAGTGAATGATGAAACTATAATATTGGTTAAAAGAGAAAACACGAATCCCGGAATGATCTCGTACCAGTCTTTTAACGGATGCTGAAGATATACCCAGGCCAGAACTGTTATTCCACCGACCAGCATTCCTGCAAGGCCTCCCTGCCATGTGGTTTTTTTCCATAAAAGAGAGAGAAGAATCAATGGCCCGAATGCAGAACCGAAACCTGCCCATGCATTTCCTACGAGATTAAGAATACTGTCTTTAGGATTCAATGACAATAAAACGGCAATAACAGCGACTAATAAAACAGAAAGTCTGCTGGCAATCAGTAATTGTTTTGAGGTTGCTTTTTTGTTCACAAAAGCTTTATAAATATCTTCCGTTAATGAACTGGAAGTTACCAGTAACTGGGAAGAAATAGTACTCATTACGGCAGCAAGAATCGCCGTTAATAAAAATCCTGCAATGAGTGGATGAAATAATATACGGGAGAAATAAATGAAAATAGTTTCTGCCTCGGTTTTTGAACCATCAAATTTCATCATGGTTGCTACATCAAACTTTTGCAGATAAGCAATTCCTATCAAGCCAATAGCTAAAGCCCCGGCAACGGTGAAAATCATCCACGTAATTCCTATCTTTCTTGCTTTTACTAAATCTTTAGGCTTATCAATGGCCATAAAACGTACTAAAATATGTGGTTGCCCACAATATCCAAGTCCCCATGCCAATAAAGAAACAATACTCACGGTCGTTGTTCCTCTGAACAAATCCAGGTATTTCGGATCCTTAGCTTCTATCAATGAAAGAGTTTCGCCTACGCCTCCGATTTGGGAAATCGCCACAATGGGTACAATCACTAGTGCCAACACCATAATGGTTCCCTGTACAAAGTCCGTAAGGCTTACCGCCAGGAATCCTCCGAGGAATGTATATAAAACGACCACTAAACTTGTCAGCAGCAGACCTACCGTATAATCCATTCCGAAAGCTGATTCAAACAGCTTTCCTCCTGATACCATTCCCGCTGAAGTGTAGAGGGTAAAAAATACCAGAATAAAAATAGAAGAAGTGATCTTTAATAGATGGTTTTTATTTTTAAATCTGTTTTCGAAAAATACGGGTAAGGTAATAGCATTTTGAGCAACCTCGGTATAAATTCTGAGTCTTGGCGCTACGATGAGATAATTGAGAAAAGCTCCGATTGTTAATCCGATCGCAATCCACGAACTGGAAATACCGGATAAATACATTGCACCCGGAACTCCCATCAGCAGCCATCCACTCATATCAGCAGCTCCCGCGGATAATGCTGTTACTGCCGGACCCATTTTTCTTCCGCCTATTAAAAATTCTTCTGAATTACTTGTTGATTTTCTATAAGAATATATGCCTATACCTATCATTAATAATAGATATAACCCCACAGAAATCCCTTCATATACTTGCATATCATTTTTTTTATGAAGCCGAAGATAACCATTTTTTAAAAAATGGAAGGATTGTTTCAGTAAAAGGGCCGGGTAGTAAATATAAGAATCCGGATAATTAATCCAGGTTCCTTTTTATTATTAAGTGACTTAAATCGGATCAAGTGCAAACGTTAGAGATAAATACAAAGTTGATAAACATATGTTAAAAGCTATCATTTCCAACTATACTTTTTCTTGAAAAAAAGTATACAAATTCAAGACCGGAATCATCCGCTAAAAATTGACATTGACTCCTAAAATCTCCAAACTCGCATGGAATCAAACGATTCTTCTTCGTTTCAAAATCCCAGCCATGCTCAGACAGTGGAAATTTTTTAACGGATTCAATCTCAATTTTATTAACGCTCCTGCTTCCTAAGTCATTTAATTATTACCTATTAAACTATTTGTTCATCATCACAATATGTTCTTTTTGTGACTGATTTCTTAATTAGCATTATTTGACAAGTACTTGAGCCCTTTTCAGATTATCTGTTGCCTGCAAAATTTTATTTTTCAGAATGGCATTATAGTCAGGATGCTGTGACAAAAACTGATTAACCACATCAAGTGCTTTTGGATTTTGATAATTACTGAATGTAGAACGAAGCCAGTTATCCGGGAAAAAGATATCTCCTGTTTTCTGGATTTCCTGTAGCATATCTAAACTTTTCGGAAGATAATGAATAGAAGTCTGTTGCCTTAAAGGATGGTGTAAATAACTTAATGCAGCACCCACCGCTGATTCATTGGCTCTGTTTTCTTTTTGAGTAAGACTGTTGAAAAAATCGTCACGTATTTTTTGATCTGAAGAAGCAGCTTTCATGATAATTTTAAAACGATTCACCCGATCCTGATTCTTAATTCTCGCCAACTGTTCCTGCAATAACTGACTATTATTTTTGTTCCGAAGGGATAAAGACAGGGCTAGATTTGTGAAATCTTCGTCATTGAGAGCTACATCCTGAGGAGGTGTCTGAGATTTCCAGATTGTATACAGATTATCATAGGCCTGTTGAGACTGAAAAATCCCCTGATAACTATCGAAAAGAATTTTCTTATTATTTTTTGCTGTTTGAGACTGAAGGGCTTTCCACAGCATGCTTTCTATACTTCCGGACTCTTCAAGTCTTTTCTTTTCTGGCAAAAATTCCCAGTAGATAGCAGAAATATATCCTGTAATCAAGCGAAGATTCAGCTCTGTAGTTTCTTTTTGAAGCTGGTCAGTATAAAAATGTAGTACCTCCAGTGGGGCAACACCAGATCCGCTCAGCATATTTTCATATAAAGAAATATAGGCACTCGCCCGGTTGATCGGATCTTTCACCAATGCAAAATCAGGCATGATCACCTTATCGGTTTTAAATACTCCATATCCGATTCCTGATGAATTCTGTAAGATAAAAAGAGGTTTCACTTTTCCTTTTAATTCCGGGACTTCCTGTTGGGTTCCGGATAATTTCACCTCAACCTTTTCAATTCTATCGGGATAAAAAAGGCTTATTTGAAATTGTTGTGGCCATGATTTTTGTTCTTTTCCATATTCCGGATGCTGTGAGATCGCAAATCGTTCAATAGCATTCCCTTTATATTTTACATCATAATCAATAACCGGTCTTCCGGGATCATTAACCCACACTTTGTTCCAGCTTTGTAAATCCTGTGAGGTGTTGTTATCCAGAATGGTAATAAGATCCGGCCAGCTTGCGTTGCTGTAGGCATATTTTTTAAGATACTCACCCACTCCTTTCCTGAAGTTCTCTTCCCCGATCAAAAGCTCCAGCTGACGCATCATGATGGGTGCTTTGTTATAAATAATCGGTCCATACATCATTCCGGCATTTTGGAGATTATCCAGAATCTGTCTGATGGGATTGGCTCCTGAAGTACGATCTACAGAATAGGCAGCCGGGAAATGGGTCGTTAAAAATTTTAAATCATAAATACTTTTATCCGCTGATGCTCCGGTACTTTTATCTGCCATAAAATTGGCAAAAACTTCCTTCATCCAAACGTCATTAAACCAATCCATGGTTACCATATCTCCAAACCATAGATGAGCTACTTCATGAGCAATAAGGTTGGAGCGGTTATTCAATTGATTTTGAGTCGCAGTTTTATCTAAAAATAAGGTGGAATTCTGAAAAAGGATAGCTCCCGGATGCTCCATTCCTCCAAATTGGAAATCGGGAATGGCAACCATTCCATGTTTTTGGAAAGGGTGTTTTATTCCCGTCCATTTTTCATAATAATCCAGTGAATTTCGGTAGAGTGTAAAAATAGAATCCATACTGGTTTTGATTTTCACAGAATCAGTCTCGCGGTATAAAATCCTGGAATCCTGCTGGCTGATTTTCTCTGTAAAGTTTTTAAAGTCTCCTGCTGCAAAGGAAAATAAGTACGTAGGAAGCAGATCTGACTGGGCAAACTTCAAAGTTTTTTGTCCTTGTTGTGAAATCGTTTCTTTCAATTGACCATTGCTAATCCCACTCCACTTTTCAGGAATGGTTAAAGTTAAAGAGTAATTCGCTTTTAAATTAGGCTGGTCAAAACAAGGAAACATTGTTCTGGCACGATCCGGAACAAATAAGGCATATAAATATCCATCACGTCTGTTCAATGCTCCGTTACCGGCAAGAAAAGTAATATTAATCTGATTGGCTCCGGATGTCAGGTATTTTGCATCGATAACCACATGTTCGTTTTCAAGGACAGGCTTAGTGACTTGTCCGTTCACAGAAATAGCCATTAAAGAGGAAGGATCTTCTTTAAAATCTATTAAAAGAGGAGCTTCATTCTGTTTTTTATAATTGAAAGTAAGGGTTTCTGTTCCGGCAATCCTTTCCGATTTACTTTCCGGAATTTTTAAATCGAGTTCGTAC
The DNA here is from genome assembly GCF_003815875.1 of Chryseobacterium lactis. Lineage (NCBI taxonomy): Bacteria > Pseudomonadati > Bacteroidota > Flavobacteriia > Flavobacteriales > Weeksellaceae > Chryseobacterium > Chryseobacterium lactis. The sequence continues at coordinate 3,545,347 of NZ_CP033924.1, read as the reverse complement.
TTAATTTGGCTTACTGTATTCTTTCTCAACTGAGCCAGTTCGTAAGATACTCCGGATTCAATCTTTGGTAAAGATTTCATTTGTGCACGATATCCGGTATTAAAAACGACTAAAAATATTGCTAACAGACCTGTCTTTTTCATAGATCAAATATAGGGATTGGAATTGTGATGTAAAACAAAACTCTTGCGTTTGCAAGAGTTTTGTTTTTTTATTCTGGCCATGAGCAAGGTACTCGAGTCAGCAAATGGTATCGGTTGCTTATATTTTATAAATAAATCTATCAACAACTCTAACCTTACTTTTTCTTAAGCTTATCAATAAATCCCTCTTCAAAAAGCTTTAGCTCTTTGGGATAATCGTCTTTGTTTTTATGAACTATATTTAACATTTTTGATTTAGAATCTAATACAACCTGAAGCTCTATATAAGGTTTATCACCATATTTACTGGATTGATTTTCATCTATACTTGTTATAAAGATATATTTAAGAGAATCTTTGCCTAGAACTACATATCTACTATCTAAATAAGTATCTTTCTTTTCTATTTTCTCTATTCTTTTCTCCAACTCCTTATAATTCATATTAGGAAATGTATACTCTGCAGTAGGTTCAGGCTCTTTCGTAAAATAATAAATAAAAACAAGGTATGAGCCTACACCCAAAAAGATACTAACCAGTGCAATACATACAAATATTTTAAAAAATCTCATCTATAATAATTTTATGGGTTTACATACCAGTACTAGTTCTTTCGGATACCTTCGATGCCTTTGTAGCAGTCTCTTTTATACGATCAATAACTTTATTAGCCTTAACCCTAGCTTCCTTTTGCTTTATTAATGGTTCGAATGCACGTATTACCATCCTAGCTCTTGCTTTGGTGGCAGGTGTAATACCTTGACCTTTTACCGAATCTTTTCCCCTCTGCTAGCGCGAGCATCTTGCTCGCTCATCAAACATTCTTTATAAATTTACATCTATTTCCAATATCTCCTGACAATCATCACAATAATTTCTGGCACTACTGTACTTCCACCCCATGGATCTATGACAAAACCAATTTCAACAGGATTTTAATGGATATAATTTAACTTCTGTTCAAACCCTTTTAAAGACCATACTTCTATTGGCTTATTACTCTGTTATCAAAATTGGTATTTCTTGACATTTGAATTTTTCTTACCAGCTTTCTCAAACATCCAAAGCAACCATTCCTTTCTGCTTTCCTGAGAGTTTTCTTCAATTGCTTTTAACAATGTTCTTGCTGTAAATCCTTTAAAATCTCTTATTAATTCTGATGGTTCTCCTTTCTCTGACCGAAAAAGCAAGTGAATATGATTTGGCATAATACAATATCCTAAAATAGACATGCCTTTATTCTTTCTACAATAATCTAATGCATTAATAACAATAGCAAAATACTGCATTCTGGTAAAAACATCAATCCAGAATACCATTACAAAACTTATAAAGTAAGCTCCCTCTTTTTCGTGAAATTTATATTTTCTGCTTATAGTATAAAATTAAAGAATTGGGTTAAATAACAAAACCCTCGCTGTTACAAGGGTTTTGTTTTATTCTGATTACGAGCAAGATGCTCGCGCTAGCGAGGGGGGGGGGGAATTCTTTATATTACAAACATAAATGAATAAATAAATATTAATAAAAAACAGCCAAAAATAAATAATTCTATCATCAACAAAAAGTACATCCATCTATAGTACTTAGTATACTTCCATACAAAATAAATACAGATTAAATTATTAACCAATAACAGGATACCTATTAATCGTTTAACAAACAGCTGATTATTTATTCCATCCATATAGTTTTCATCAATACTATAAACTACATCATTTTTAGGCGTTGTATATTCGCCATATAAATAAATGATTAAAATAAATATTACTAATAATGTATGTGAGACTATAAATTTTATTTTCCTTTCCATTCCTCCGTTTTAGTTTTAGTAACTTGCCATGTAGTTCCCTTTGTCCACTCAGACAATCTTGTTAAATAATCTTCCCAATGCTTTGTCTGGCCTTCAAATCCTCCCAAAAACCTGTATGCTTTATCTGTAAAGAAATTTGAAGATCGAGATCTACTGCTTATTGTAAAGCTTATTAGACCTGGCTTTTCTTGCTTTGTAGTAAATGATATTTGCCCCGATTCAACATGCCCTTTCCAAGTTCCAAATGTCATACTAAAGACTTGATTTTTAAAATCAGTTTTAGTATCTGTAACTGTAACTCCCGTAGAAATTGCAGCCGTATAGACATTTCCTTTTGAGTCAATTCTTTCAGCCGGAATAAAATCACTTGTAACTTTACTCAACGGTTTTACATTAAAACCTGGACCTCCTTCAATCGCTAATTCATCTCCTTTTGACAGAAGTGGGCTTGAGTTACCTTTTATTCTTTCAAAATATGAATTATCTCGTGTATAATTAGTAAAGTTCTTATTAATTTCTGTAAATACTTGATAGGCTGTTTTATTTGATCCATCAATATATAAAGTGTATGATCGTTTAAATAATGTTCCATATCCATCCGCAGCCGTTTGTAATTTATTTGTATCAACCTGTTTTCCATTTGGATCAATAAATCGTACTGGACTATTATAAGTATAAATATATGGATTGTTATTCCCTGAATTGTACACTCCTCCATTATGCTCCCCATTAATATAAGCCTGATCATTATAGAAAGGATTATAATCTGCCAACGGATCCACATTCAACCAAAGACTCACTCTAGGATTATAATATCTCGCTCCATAGTAATAATATCCGGTTTCATCATCCTGTTCCTTACCATTAAACTTATAAGGAGTATTATAAGAATTCTTATGGTTTTCTACAAAGACTTCACCGCTTGGGAAATACTCTATATTTTGTGTGACTTCGCCATCTAAACCTGTAATAAAAGAACTACTGCCTAAGTGATCAGGATGATACCAGTAAGTATCCTTCTCTTCCACTCCTGTATACGAAGATACACAATTTTCGGTATAGCCTGCATTCTGTCCGTAGTTAGGTGGTGGAGTGATTCCATTGGCTGCCATAATGGCCAGACTGGCTGCTGTGTTGGCATCTAACTTTTCTTTGGCTACGGCTTTTTCATTAATTGCCGCACTTCCGCTACCGAATGGAATGATCAACCATGCACAATTGAATAATCCAACGTCTTTTCCTTTGCCCAATTTACTGTTGATACGCTGGCTTCCTGCATAGTAATGTTTGGTATAATTCAGGTTGTATTTTCCTGTTTGCTGATCTAAAGTAAGGGCTGCCGAAAGCATTCCGTTCGGATAGATCGTATATCTGTTATTGTTTACTATGATTTCACTGGATCCTGTATTAATAACGACTGCATCACCCAGAACGTTTTTAATAATTCTTTCTCCTCCCGCATCATACGTATAAATCGCTGAACCGTCTACTTCCGGAGTGGAAGGATTTGTATCTACAAAACGCATACGGTTTTCTTCATCCCATAGATACTTGGTCTTAGGTTCCGTTACTTTGCAGGTTTGCTGTGCAATCGCCGCAGGATTTCCTTTTTTATCATAGGTATAATTCTGGAATTTCACTTGAGGATTATTGGCATCACAACATAGAGCACCCGGTACATTAGGCTCATCTACAATGGTCGTTGGGGCATGAGGTTTGGTTCCTTCATATCTGTAGTTTAAGCGGTATGAAGTAGCTTCAATATTATTCCAAGCATTTCCGGTATTCCCCATAGCTCTTTCATGTTTCTGCGTTTTGCTCATCACATTGTGCATATTATCGTAAGCCATGGTAGTGGTATAGCGTTGACGTTCTTCCTGACCCTGTGCATTGATGCCGCGCCAGTTCCCGTTTGCAGAAGTTAGTCTGTATAAATCATCGTAACCATAGGCATGATTGGTACCTCCGCCCAGTAACCCTGCTTGGGCAACAGGTGCATTGTTATGGATTTGAAGAACATTACTCACCACATCATATTGATATAAGTTCTTCATGAAGTATCTGTTACTAGGAGTTTGAGCATTCATCTTTAGGAGTCTTCTTCTCTTCGTTTCATACTCATAGTTTGTTGTGGTTCCGTTTCCGTATTTCAGGAATACTCTTTGGTCAAACTTATCATAGCCTAATTCATTGATGATATTTCTGGCAAAACCATCTTTTACGGAAGCCATGTTTTTAAGATTTCCAGCCAGGTTATAATGGTAATTCACTTTTTCACCATCGGGATAAGTAATTGTTTTCACACGGTTCCAGGTATCATATTCCCATTCTGTACCGAACCAGTAGACTCCAGCTCCCGGAACTGCCACAGAACGACGTTGGTGAGTAAGTTCACCTAATCTTCCATATTTCAAATATTGAGTACCTGCAGCATCAGTCTGATACCAGAGCCTCCCAACAGCATTATTATCCATTGCAGAGGCATCCATTGCCAGACCATAATAATATTTGACATTATTTTCCGGGTATTTCGGATAATTAACCGCTTTTAAACGCTTATAATCATACTCATAGGTAGCTGTTTCATTTTCCGAATTGGTTCTGGAAGTCATATTACTCGCAGGATCATAAACGAAAGCTGAAGTACCGCTATCCGGATGAGTCATGGAAGTTCTTCTTCCCAGATCATCATAAATACTGGTTGTCAAATTATTCTGAACATCTCTTACTTTTAATAATTCTCCAATGGCATCATGAGTAAAGCTTGTGAAGATATCTCCTGTATTGGATGGCTCATGTACTGTAGTGGTACGGCCTTTAATATCCGTATAGGTTTTCTTGATAGTTCCCAACTCATCAGTCATAACGGTACGGAACATCTGTCTTCCTTCACGGTCATTTCCAAAACCATATTCTACTTCTGAGACCAGGTCTTCATCCGGTAATTTAGTGGAAAGAACCCGATCTAAAACATCATAGGTGTTAATCGTAGGAACGATGTTGTCTACTGTAGTATCATAGGTATTGCCTGAGGCTTGTGCTTCCGTAGGATAATATGTTTTCAAAACTCTTCCAAAAGCATCCTGCTCCATTTTTCCGGATACCACATACTTCAATCCTTTCTGATAAAGATCTGCTGTCTTCTTCACCTGAATAGGACTTCCCAGACCATCAGAAATGCTTACCGTATTAATGGTATTATTAGCATTATCAGGATCATAATGACGGGTTATCGCATAAGATTGTGCTCCTGTTGCATTCAATGGTGCATCAGTGATAGGTTTATACTCAAACTGTATGGTCCATGGAATATCGTTGAACATTTCATAAGGCCCTGTAATTTCAGTGGTTCTTCCGGCGGCATCATATGCATACTGGGTTGGTTGCAGGTTAATATCTTCAGTAAAGACAGGTATTCCGAATCGGAAGTCATATTCTGACTTACTACTGTATCCGAAAGCGTCTTTTACCATTGTCGGATAGGTTACAACATTAGGATCATAGGTGTACTCATGGAAGAAGCGTTGTCCCTGATAATTGGCTGGTCCGATTGCTTTTTTAATATTTCCATAGGTATCATATTCATAATTATTGACAGGGTTTCCAGGGCCTACCATTGTAATTGCCGTTACATTACCTTTAGAATCATATTGGGCTTTTCTTTCTCTTACCATGCCTGCTGCCGTTGATTTCACTCCTGTTGGCAGGATAAGATAGTTGGAAGAATTATCTGTAATCTGATAGGTAATATCTGAAATAAGAACCTCATTAGCACCAATTTGAGTATCTCCAAGGTCTTTATTTTGTTTCAGATTGCCATAATTATCGTACACCATCTCCGTGGAAGTAAATTTACCTGCGACAGCCTGCCCTTCATAGAAGTTAGAAGTAGTTTTATCTAATGCCGTAAAGTAGGCATAGTTGGCCAATCCTTTCTCACCTTCTTTAACCAGAACATTTGTTACTGCTACTGCTGAGTTATTAATTGTTCTTAAAGAAAGCGTATTGATCTTTTCCGTCCATTTTTTACCCGCAGCATCATAGAGAACTTCAGATAATAAAGATCCTTTTAAAAAGTATGAATTATTGTTAAAAGTCTGCAATGTATAACGGTATATTTCTGTAGCTGCAGCTCCTCCGTTTCCGGTATTGATCTGATTGGTTTTTACTTTTTCAAATCCATAAAAAGCTCTTTCTCTTCGGCTATGGTAAGGATTTTCATAAGTAACTGTAATTTTAGAAAAATCCGGTTTGAACTGGCTGTCTCCGGTAAACCCGTCATTGGATACCACCGAAGTCATGATCCATTTGTTTTGAGGTAAATCATATGTATTCCCCGCTCTTTCATAGGAAACCTCCCAGGATCCTCCCATTGGGGTCGTTACTTTTTTAAGAAGATTCGTCGTTCCAATGGTTGAATATTTCACCAACGCTGTAGTATTACTAAAGTTACCGTCACCATCTGCCTGTGATCTTAACAAATCCGGGAATCCATCTCCGTTCAGGTCTAATATCTGCTGTTTAACGTTGCTATCTCCTTCACCAAAACTGGTACTTGGATTGATAGAAATTTTAAGAGAATTTCCGGTAGTTCCTAGTGGAATTAGAATAGACGCTGTAACTCCCACATTCATATTATATCCTCTGGAAATATCCTGTTGAATATTTGATGAAGCATTCCATGGTATGGAAACAAACTTGTTTCCCGTATTGATTTGCACACTCAGATTTCCTCCGGAATTGGTAACTAAGTCTGCAAGGCCATCATTATTAATATCGATCAGCGTTGTTTTCTGATCATTAAGTGTTTCAGACTTTCCTGCTCCAAAGGCTATACTTCCGTTAAACATACTGATTCCTTTCGGTAATCCGTTTGTAATTGTTCCTCCGATAGACGCTCCGGCTCCAAGATTCGTGGATGAGCTTGTTCCATCTCTGAAATTACCATAAGAAAGGCTTTCAGCCGCAGCATAAGAGTATCCCAAATTAAGCTGAACTTGTCCGTCATTTGCTACTCTATCCAATAATCCGTCTCCATTGATGTCTATATAGCTGTAATTAGAATAATCTGTTCCATCAGAAGATCCTGCAGAGAAATTGAATCCAGGTTCAACGGCTTTCAGTGCATTTTTATTACTGGATTCATTAGATTTTCCAGATAGAGGATAGCTTTGTCCTACTCCCACTCCGGAATTAGAGTGATTTGTTCTATGCGGATTATCATTCGCTCCCGGCAAAGTATTTCCGGAAAGCATACCGATCATGTTGGTATATTGAATATTATTTCCATTCAATACATCCGGATAGCCATCACCATTCATATCAAAATAATCCAGGGTATTGATTGTTTTACCGGTAGACGTTGTTTTATTCAATGAGAAAACAGAAAAACCACCTGAAATCCCCGTATTAGTATTAGTTGTTTTTGATTGCTTAACAGGAGCGTTAAAGACTCCGGGAGTGTTTGCAGTTGTACCTTGTGAAAGAATATTCATATCGTTCATTCCCATTCTTGACGATGACACGTCCGTGCCTTGTACATAAGTGGTTTTACTCATCCCGGTATATCTCTGAACATAAACAGTACTATTTGGGGCATTAAAGTCTCTTCCATTATAAGGATTCATCATAATGAAAAGCCTTTCATTCAAAGGAGTAGAATCATTTTCATTGCTCGGTGGAACTAATTTAGCCGGATCTATCGGCTGACTTCCATAATCTGTTAACTGACTTTGTAATTGACTGCATGTAGCCGGCAGTGTTCCATATCCTCCATGATAAACAAATTGTCCCCAGCTTCTGTACATCGCTCCAAATCTTCCATTATCTAAAGATAGATCTGTAGCAGATCCTGCCTGATATATATTATCGGTATCTTTTCCATAAACATTGATACCATGGGTTTCAAATACTGTTGGAGCCGCAGGGTTTATATTGACAGATTCACGGATTTCCACTTCCAGATTAGGAACAGGCCCATCTAGTCCTGCATCTGAAGGAAGATCCGTATAGCATTCTACATAATAATCATTCCAACGAATAATCGGTTGTGAAATAGAAAGTTCCTGCATAGAGCTTACACTTCCTGTCCAGTTGATTGTAGTAATAACAGGATCAACAAAATTTCCTCGCTGCATTACTCTTTTTCTAACGATATAGGTATATCTTCCAGCTGGTTTCCCTGTTAATTTTGCATACAATGAGAATTTAGAGTCACGACCACGCATATCAATCCATTGCTTGAAAGTGGCAGTCGTATTGTTTCTTAAATTATAAAACTGCATATCAGGAATTACAGGAAATTCGATATCACTTCCTTCATAATTGATGGTTAGTTTTAAATTATTAAAATTTAAGTTTTCCCATTTTTCATTCAAATCAGATTGTACCTGGAAATAGAGGATATCATTTTCAGCTAAAGCACCTGTATTAAACTGAAGAGTTTGAGTACCCACAGTTGCATAAGGATATTGCTGACTTCCTATCGTTGTTACCGTTCCATTAGCTTGTTTTCTTACAATTTTAACGGTAATATCCCTTACTGTGAGAGGTTTAACGAATATTCCCGTAATTGTCCCTGAATTTGCACTGACAGGAACTCCGGTTCCATTTTTACTGCTTACCAGGCTCACATTACTGAATTGTCCAAGAGGCGTTTCTGATGAATCTCTATACCAATCTGAAAGAGCACCTGGATACGGATAAGACATTGGAGCTGTCAAATAGTTAATATATACGGGAAGATCCATAATATCACCAACTCCATTATCTCTTGAGTTTACCCTAAAATAGATATAATCCCCTTGCTTTACCTGTAAGGATGACTGGTTAATATAATAACCGGTCGTTCCGGTAAACGTCATAAACGGAATTAAAAAACTGGAAGTATTTGTCCCGGCCTGGTAATGTTGTACACTGAATTTAACTCCATCCGGACTTGATGAAGGGTTCTTTAGCTTAACTGTTCCAGTGATAGAAACAGCTCCATCATAAGGAGCCCTCCAGACTTTAACGGCATCGTGGAGCGGTGAGTTTTTATAGTCCTCGAGAATATCATTACAATCCACGGCAGGAGTACTTATTGCTGCTCCTTTGTTTATCGGATTGGAAGTAAGCAAAACATCTGTACTGTATTTTAAAACTCCATTTTCTACTCTTCCAAAATAAACCTGCCCATTGCTTACAATATCCTGAATTCCATCACTGTTGGCATCTGTAAAGTAATTGTAAGTTAAGTCTTTTGTTTTAGATGTTCCGGTAGATACTCCGGCAGAAAACAACATCGAAGCTGTAGCCTGAAAACCAAAACTATTGGTATAGCTTTTTGAATATGAAAAGGATTTTGAATTTTCCGGTGTCAGTAAGCTATTTCCAAACGCGCCCATATCGGGACTTTTCTTTCTGTATTTAAACACAGAATCGGGCGAACTCCATTCGTTCTTTAAAATTTTATCCGGCAAGCCGTCTCCATCAACGTCTGTGATGGTAAGTCTACCGCCCCCTTCTCCTTCTGTGTATTGATAATCACCTCCAAGGGTTGCACTTTTGGTGATCGGGTTATAGGCTTGAACATCTCCGGCCTTCGCAATACCAAAGGTAAGTGCTCCACCAACCGTTGTATTTTTTGAATCGCCGTGGCCCAATAATGAAGAGCTCTTAATTCCTGCATCATTGGTAACCGCATCAATGGTGGTTTCCGGTGAATACTGTGTGGTCTCTATAGTATTAAAATACTCTACTCTATTGGTATAAAACACATTATCTTCTGCATTTTTCTCAGTAATGGTTTCTAACAGTGATTTGGAAAATGCTCCGGTTTTATACTTGAAGTCGTAGCTTCGAACTTTATTTCCATCATACAATACCTGAACGTTTCCTAACCTCTTTGAAGTTACCCGTACAAAACCAAGCCTTGCATCCACCTGTACATCATCTCTTTGTGCCTGATCATATCCAAAATTAACACTGTATTTTTTCAGATCCGGATTGGCGTCATTAAGGGTATATTCAATGGTCCTGATATACATTTCTTTTCCTCCATTCCCGATAGCTCCAGACGAAGTATAGGCCGGGGTGTCATAAGTATACTTTACATAATTACCATTGGTATCAATTGTTTTGTAAAGAGCCCAATGCCCAATATTATTGGTTCCAACTTGCCTTTGGACAGCATTTTCAACAATTGCATTTCCATCACCACCAAAAAAGCTTCTGGTACCGTCTTTACTGATGACTTCCCACCAATAATTAGACGGGCTGCTTCCATGCCTGATGATTTTGTTATAAGAACCTTCAATCCTTGGATAAAACTGCCTTTCTGCTGTTCTGTTTTTATCAAAACCTTCTGTACGATGTGGTAAAACATATTTATCTCCATCTTTAAAAGTGAGCTGTTCACCTCCAAAGGAATAGATTTCTGTTTCTTTGGCACCATCGTATCTTGGAACTCCCCATCTGGTATCGATACTGATCGCAGGAATGGAAAGATCCCAACCTAATCCCATCCAGCCATTTCCTCCTTCACTGCTGTAATTGACGGACAATGAAGGCTGCATCCCTTGCCTTCCTGCAGGAAGTTTAATGGGAAAACCGGTATTCACTGTTCCCATATTATTAGGAGAAGGCGCACCAATACTTACGATTCCTGATGACGGATCGGCGGCTTTTATATCTTTAATGGAATTGGGAGCGTAATTGCCTGTTTCCGGAGATTCAGGGACTTTGATAATCCCTGTAATCATATCCGTAAAATGGGTTGTTTTGGAAACTAAAAGCTGTTTTTCACTCATTAAAGAATCCTTTTCCAGGGCGATCCATTTTTTCTGAATATCATCAAAATAAAAAGCCCGGATATCCTGCTCTGTATATCCCGCAGGGATTTTAGACTTATCATAAGCCATTGATACTTTTGCAGGAACGCTGAAATGCTCTCCATGAGGAAGGAAACGATAGGCAAAATGTTGCTTGGTGACATTCACAAATTCAGGAGTTATCGCCGGGATGTCTATGTCTCTCAATGGAGTTACTGAGAAATTTTGGGAGCTTTTCAAAATGCCCTGCCCTATTGTAAGGCCTGCTCCTTCCCAATGTAATTCTCCGGCTTCTCCTGCTGCTATGTTTTTTATGAGTGCTGAAGAAGATTTTGCTTCAGTTTTATAGGATGAAGAAACTGATTGATCCATTCTGATACGGACTTTGCGGACTTTGTATGTATATTCTGCGTCTGACGGAATAGTAAAAGTAATTCTATTTTTGCCCTGCAAAATTGCAGAAGCCGGCAATGCCTCGGAATGAAAAGTCCATTCGTTATTTTTTTCCACATTTTTCCCTCCCGTTGCCAGTTCATCATTGATATATTTACTTACTCCGGAAGAATGCGTTACCCCATACAATTCATATTCCAGCCATACGGAAGAATTTGATTTTATAGTATGATCAACTGCTACTGTAAAAATATTATCATACACCTGATCTATCGGATGTTCTTCATCCTTACCAATAACTCCTTGTTTTATATCTGAAATATAATAACGGGAGCCATAAATGGCATTTTTAGCAAAAGTCATTTTCTCTGGAATTGAAAACCCTTTTGGAATTATTTGTCGATCAGCTGATATATTTTCCTTAGTATCTGAGTTTGATAAAGATTCATCAGATTCTGATATTTTTTCGCTGGTAGAAAAAGCAGGTTTAACCTCTTTTGGTACTGCACTTTTATACTCCTCACTTTCCGCTGGTCTGTTTTCTTTATTGAAAAAGAGACTATTGGCCTGAGCATGTATCTGCGACCATGAGATAAGAAAGATAAAAGAATTGACTAACTTTTTCTGTTTTCTGATTATGTTAAATAAAGATGTCTTCATGGTCGTTACTAGTTAATGATGAGTTTAAAAGTTTTTTTCTGAGTCAGGGTCTCCACAATCACGACATATGTTCCGCCCACAAGAAGTGACTCTTTAATTTCATAGAAAGATTTCCCTGATTCTTTTCTTTCTTTAGCCAGCCTTCCGGACATATCGAAAATTTTGATATTGATATCTTCAGTTTTTGAAAGGCGGGCACGAATCGTGAAGTTTTCTCCGGCATGTGTTGGATTGGGGAAAATAATAATCCCACTTTCCAACGACTGTGTTACCGTTATTTTACTTATTTTCACACAACCATCTGAAGCTGTTGCTTTAATGGTATACTCTCCCGGCTCATAGAGTTTCACATTGGGACGGGTGCTTGTAAATCCATTATTTGAAGACCATTGATAATGGGTTCCTCTGTTGTCGATATTTTTAGAAGCATCCAGTTCAATAAATCCATTCGGTGGTAACGTATAGTTTTCTGCAAGTCCGCCGTCAAGCGACGCAAAATTGTTGATATCAAAGCTGAAACGGGACGAAGTATTCGTTTTGTCCACAATTTCTATCGTATATTTTCCAGCTTCAAGATTATTAAAATTCACTTTCGGATTCTGAGAACTCTGATTCTGTACCGACACATTATCTTTCGTAAGAAGGATCTTGTAAGGAGCCGAACCACCCTGAATATTAATCTTTAATGAACCAAAATTATTATTACAGCTGGCTTGTATAATTTCCTTTGCCAATAATAGTTTTGAACCTAACGCAAAGGTGAAGACATCTGTACCGGAAAGGTCTTTGTCAAAAACAACGTCTTTGAAATGGGCAAATCCTTTATCATCGATGGAACCTGCAGAATACGTCTCCAGGTCTGTGCTATTGAAATCTCCTTTTCCTGATCGGTCAATAACCAGCGAAATGTTCTTTCCTTCAGGAATAACAGGAATAATGTCTTTGATATAAAAAACAACTTCTGTTGGGAAAGATTCTTCTTTCTTTTCCCCAGACAAGCGGATTTTCCATTTTCTTTTTAAAAGTTGCTGGCCCAACATTTCATGACCCAACTCCAAACCATCCCTGCTGTTTCCCCAGATCAAAAAAGTCTGATCAGGGAATTGGGCGGTATTTACCTTATTATTGTCAGCCAGAACTTTACCGGCAATAATCAATCGTTTATTTTCCGAAGTACTTGTAGATTGTTTCTGATACAACCCTGAATATTGGTCAATTCCTATTCCTGCTACATTTTCGGGATAGTCTGCATAATCTTCTTTTTTCCATACTTTTTTGCTCTTTGAACTCAGATATTCTGTCATCGGTATTGTAATTCCGTATTTTATGGCCAAATAAGAATTTACCCGATCACGTTCATTCTGAGTTAAAATCTTACGGTATATAAAAAATTCGGGTAATTTTCCTTTGAATGCTGACCAGTTTCTGGTTCCTGCATCTTTTCCGATATAAATATTACTTTTCCCTGAGCTTCCCAGCACATCACCTATCTTCCCTGAGGGTACGTCAAATTTGGAATACATACTTAAGGAAGCTGTACTGTCCAGCTTTCTGGGCTCAATGTTATTAATTTGTTCGTTATTATACCTGTAAAGATTGGCTGTACTGTAATACATTTCCTTTTCCCCTGAGAAATCTGTCGAAAGCAGTGCACTTTCCCTGTCAGTATTTTTATTCTGGTAAATCATGAATAGGTTAACCTTATTCAACGTTTCCATGACGTAAGGGATCTTCAAAAAATTAGAAGTTCCGTCAAAATCCAGGGCATCATTATAATTCAGTAAACTATATTTGGGCTTATTTTTATCTGTTTCAACTGATATAGTATGTTGATTATTACTATAATCTTTATACGAAAGTGTTGCACTTCTTCCTGCATCTGATTTCAGCCAAAGACTTACTTCTCCCACACCGCCCGGGCTTTGGGAAAATGCCATGGAACTGAAAGATAAAAAGATGATTTTATATAAGTGATTCATGGTTTTCGTTATTTAATGATTAATTTTTTACCTGTTTTCTGAGCTGCTGTTTCTACATACAGGATATATGCTCCACCTGGTAACCCTTTTACATTTAAAGTTTTCATAAACTCTCCAGCAGGGAAACTCTGAGAACTTTCCTGTCGCAATACTTCTTTTCCTGATGCATCATACAATGCAATAACTACTTTGGAAGGATTTTCCAGTCTGAATTTGACATTCACCTCTTCATAAGCTGGGTTCGGATAAACCATTATCTCTTCCGGTTTTTCAACTTTCTGTTGTTCTGCTCTGATTGATGCCGGAGCCTTACCTGCTGTACGGGCAACGGATTGAGCTTTATACAGCAATGGAAGATCTACATTTCCACAATCCGGATCGATATAAGCAAAAAACTTACTTCCTAACTCTGTTTCAAAACCTGCTGTTTTACTGCCACCCGATGCATCAGGTAATAATTCCACTGTTCTGGAAGCTTTATACGTAACATCTGCCGCAATTTTTATGACATTGGATGCTTTAATTTGTTTTGCTGTCCCTACAAAATTGGGAGCATCAATATTATCCTTTTCACGAACCAACACGTACAAATCATCAGAATAACAGAAAGATACTCCTGAAATAATCAGCGAAAAATTCTGATGACCCTGCAAAAGATTTCCTTTGTGTCTGATGATCACCTGATATAAACCATTGGGATTTTCAATTTCAACTTTTTCGATATTGTCTACGGAATTGGCAGAATTTCGGGTAGCATCAGCAGTGTAATTAGTAATACCGCCTAGCTTCCATGGATAAAAGGTTTGCGTATTTCCTGAATTATCTTTTTTAACGATACTAATGTCCAGATCATTAATCAGTGCTTTGGTCTCATCATCGGTCATTGTATTCCCTATATTTCCGGCAGGATCTGTCCATGCTAAAGTAGCAACAAGTGGCTGTTGATCAGCTTTTCCTGCTACCACATATAATCTGTATTCTTTCCCATCAGCCAGATTTTCTTCTTTTACCAATGTATTTTTATGATTACTATAGACCAACTGAGAAGCTCTTTCTGCATTGAGCAATCCCCATCCATATTTATAATCCGGACCTAAACTTCCTTTATCATTGGCGGTATGTGCTAAAATTGCTCTTACAGAAGACGACCACATATAATTGGGATTCAACGTTTTCCAGTATTGTTGCAGTAAAGTCACTGCTCCGGATACTACCGCCGCTGCTGCTGAGGTGCCTTTATACACCCCATAACCGGCGTTATACGTTTCTATAGCTGAAAAAATTTCCTCACCGGGGGCAGTGATATCCGGTTTTATCCTCCCATCATCCGCAGGACCATAGCTGCTGAAAGAAGAAATGGTAAACTCATCATCCGTCATCATATTTTCATTCTTTTTAACAGATCCTACAACCAAAACATTTTTGGCAATTCCAGCTCCTTCCAAAAGATCATACCCTTGTTTTACACTCACCTGTGGTACAATTGCAGGATTAAGATCACGGGCATTCCCTACTGCTTTTACAATCTGAAAATAGGGATTTCCGTACATAAGTGCATCCCAATTTTGGGCAGTAGTATTGTACTTTCCAAATTGATAAGTCTGTAAATACATGGGATCAAAACCATAACTGTTATTTGCTGTGAGCACTCCTTTTCCAGCCTCTACAAGCATTTCTGATACATCATCTACCCAGTCGTAGGCATTTAATGAAGCATTGTAAGCAATTCCCCGGGCATTGGTATTCGAAGTATTATTTCCGACAATTGTTCCTGCTATATTGGTACTATGTCTTGAGATCGTTTGATTCTGGTTTGAAGGATAAGTGATTTTTCCTGCTAATAACTGGTGGTTAAGTCTTGGTTTTGAAAAATCCCACTGACCGATCAACATATTCTGTCCGGAAATATCCAATCCTAATCCTCCGCCATTATACATTTTTGTTGTTTTCACCATCTTGGAAGCTCCTGCATTAAGGGTTGTATAATACATCGGTCTGCCTTTCTCATCAGCACCCATAAGCTGTTTATAGTTGTCATTCTCAATCATAAATTCTTTATGACCTAAAGCTTTGAGCCTTTGAACCTCATCTTTCTGTCTGGCGGATTCGGATGAAAACCTGACGGCTAAATCCCGTATGATAGCCTGCTTTTCTACCGGTAAAGTATCAACTTTGTGCTGTGCTGAAAGATAACCGGAAGATAAAAGCCCTACCAGAAGTATTTTGGCATGCAGTATATTTTTTTTCATCTTTGTCTTTGATTGTTTTCAATGGTTACCATTCTTTGAACCAGATCGTCTATGACCGCCTGTTGTTTGCTGTTTTTATCTTCCTGGTCTTTAAGCTTTTTCTCCTGTTCTATAGAATACAGAGTCAGCTCCTCAATCTTTTCCAACAGCCTGCTATTCATTTCTCCCAGATCAACACCATTCTTCACCACTTCTGATGCTGATGGAATATTGGGAAGATGCCCCTTATTTCGTATATGTTTTTCCACCTCAGATAAAGACATCAGCGGATAGTCTTTTTTAAATACATAGTCAGCCCAATTGTTGGCTGAAGCAATATCTACCTTTACTTTTTCGGTTCTGATTCCGTCTTTCACAAAAAGCTTGTACTTCTGTCCATCTGAAGAAACTCCGTTAGCCGGAAGCAGGCTCGTAAACTCTCCGATACCGATTGTTCCATTGTTTCCGACAATCCAGTTTCCGATGTTCAATTCATTGGAAGGGCTTGTTCCAACCGCAGCAATATTATTTCCAATGTAAATATTGCTGTTAGCATTATTGACTAATGGAGCAATATTGGCTCCTATTACAACATTATAACTGGCATTTACGGTTCTCAGAAATGAGTTATGCCCCATTATAGTATTATAAGACCCGTTATTAATATCCATTAATGCACTGTTTCCTATTGCAGTATTTCCTACCAGAGGAACTGAAGCAGTACTTCCCCAGGTACGCATTGCTGAAAATCCAACTGCCGTATTGTACTCCCCGGCAACCATACCTCCTAAGGTGTTGTGTCCTACTCCCACATTATTACTCCCTGTAATTGAAAATTGCATAGAATTGATTCCCAGAGCGGTGTTCAGAGAACCTGTCGTGCTGTTTGTCATCGTATTGAACCCTAAGGTCGTGTTTCCTCCTCCGGATATATTAGAACTCATTGCCCCTAAACCCACAGAAACATTTCCTGACCCGGCTACATTTTCATTCCCTCCTCCTACGTACAAATTTTTTTCCCAGGTCTGAGCATTAATGTTATAAAACACCAACCTACCTGTTGGTGATAATTTCATTTTTTCAGAACCGTTAGTTTTAAAAATTAAAGGCTGATTATCCGTTGTCCCGATAAAATCAGTGGCAGGATTCGTTCCTGCATTTCCTGCAGTATTCCATGTCTGTGCTTGCAAATAGTTACAAGAAACAGCAAGCATTGATAAAATAAATAAGTGTTTTTTCATGGTATAGTTTTATTTTTTGATGAGATTGTTTTCCTATCAATAGTCTGTTTATCTGATACTCTGATAGAATAACAGACAGGTATATTCAGAAAACTGAATATTGTCGTTAAAAGAAGTAATTAGGGTAAAAAAAGTGCTACTCGTCTTGTTTTAATAGAATAAATAACGAGCCAAAAAATCGATGTAAATATTTGTTTTTCATGGGGTGTTTTTTTTCGCTAATAAATCTATAGCAAACCTTTGATTACCTCCAACATTATGCCTTGCATATTCCGTTAAATTAATAAATACAATTGGTAAAAACTTAAAATTTACAGGTAAAAAAAGACATTAAAAATTCACAAATAGTTTAAAATCAAAAGTTTGCCAGATCGATTGAATTTTGTACTTTTATAATAATTAATTCATCTGTATGAGAATTTATTTACTCTTTTTATTTGCTACCGTTATTGCTTTTCAGGCCTTTGACAATAGGCCTTTTGAGATGGTGGATGCTATTTTGAAAAGTAAAAATAAATGGGTCAGTAAGGCTGGTAAAATTCAACCAAAATATGATGCAAAAGAAGAAATAACCTGGAATGATGAACTGGAAAGAGCGAATAAAGAGAATTCGCACCTCAAAGAATCACATGCTACGGAAAAGAGATTATATTCTGTAGTGATTACGACAATATTGATCATTCTTGCGGGTCTTATGCATATTATTTTCACTACTTATCATAAAAAAATATACTATAAAGGTCTTTATCTGGAAGTGATCAGAAAACGGGAAGGACAAAACAATGTTCAAACAATACCTGAATTAAAAAATGAAGGCGATATCTTCGAACTTAAGGATATCAATCCTTTGATTGTTGAGCGTATTCTTTGTTCTCTTGAAGCCTTTGAAAAGGAAAAAAAGTATTTGAATAAAGGGGCTTCACTCATCAATCTGGCTAAGGAATGCGGAACCAATACTTCATACATGTCAAAAGTTATCAATCATTATAAAAAGCAGAATTTTGCGTCTTATCTTAATGATTTAAGGTTAAAATATGCGGTGGAACTATGGGAGAATCATCCCAAACTACGGTACAAAAGTATTCAGGGAATGGCAGAAATGACGGGGTTCAATACTGTACAGAGCTTTTCTAAAAAATTTCAGGAAAAATATAAAATACCTCCTACGCACTTTCTTAAAAATCTAAGCCAGAATATAAAGGCTAGCTAGAGCAACTTTGACTGTAAAATGAGAATTTTTTGTCTATTTATATTAGTTCCAAATAATTTCAATTCTTTCCATTTATTCTCATAAATATTTAATACTTTAGCGTGATAATTTGAAATAATGGGAATAGTCCTTAAACCAATTGATATTGTAGATGATATTTCACAAGAAGATTTCCGTGAAAAATATCTAAAGCCATGTAAGCCAGTGGTAATCAAGAATATGGCAAGAAAGTGGCCAGCCTATCAAAAATGGACGATGGAGTACATGAAGGAAGTGGTAGGCGATGTTGAAGTTCCTTTGTATGACAGTTCCAAAGCAGATCCTGCAGCCCCTATCAATACCCCGACGACAAAGATGCCTTTTTCAGACTATCTGGACCTTATTCAAAGGGAGCCTACTGATCTGAGAATTTTCTTTTTTGATCCTATTAAATTTGCCCCTAAGTTACTGGACGATTATATTCCGCCAAAGAATCTGATGGGTGGATTTTTGGATAAATATCCGAGTATGTTCTTTGGAGGTAAGGGTTCTGTAACTTTCCTTCATTACGATATTGATATGCCACATATTTTCCACACTCATTTCAATGGAAGAAAACATGTTCTTCTTTTTGAATACAAGTGGAAAACCCGTTTGTATAAGCTTCCGTATGCAACTTATGCATTGGAAGATTATGACATTGCCAACCCGGATTTTGAAAAATTCCCGGCTTTGGATGGTATCGAAGGTATTGAATGTTATCTGGAACACGGTGATACTTTGTTTATGCCTACCGGATGGTGGCATTGGATGAAGTATCTGGATGGATCTTTCTCCATCTCACTTCGTGCATGGGACAAAAGCTGGGCTGTAAAAGCACATTCTCTTTGGAACCTGGCTGTGCAGCGTAATTTCGATAATTTCATGAAAGGCCGTTATAAGAAAAGATATATGGACTGGAAAGAAAGAAAAGCAATTGAAAAAGCTCATGACGCCTTAAAAAAAGGCTTACCTAAATAAAAGTTTAAAACCGGCAGGAAGATTTTTCTTTCGGCCGGTTTTTTTGATATCTATTTTTCTACTGTTCTATTTGTATTTTTAAGATTCATCTATAAATGCTGATATACTATTTAAAAATTATTTAAATTGCATATTCAATATTCCCTCATCTCTTAATATCAGATACATATGTTCGAAAAATTGATTGACAGCTTTGAGAAACTGTGCCTGCAGATTATTATTGAAATCCTCTTGGTTCCGGTAACCATTTTCAAATTGTTTCAGCAGCCTGCCCGTTGTTATGATTTTTCGGTGCAGGAAATGGAAAAAGAAGAAACCGAGCGTTTCCGTGATTATTTATCTCCTATCAAGTTGTCTGTCTATACTTCGGTTATCGTGTCTGTACTTTTAATGGATTACAGTGGCGAACAAAGTTTTATTTCCAGAATCAAAGGATTAAGTATGGTAGAAAAAGCGTTGTTCATATTTCTGATTAATAATTTTACGGCAGTTTTATTCAGTGTCATTTTATTATGCTATAAAAGAGAAAAAGTGAATACTGTCACCTTCCGCACTTTACTTTTTTCCTTCATTTACACAACGGTATACACTTCTACACCTTTCTTTTTGTTAATCATATCGGCTATGTTTTTGGGACAGACTATTGATGTACAATCCTATCTTAACCATCTTGAAAAATTACAAACGTATGGAACAAGAGATTACGCATTTTTTGGTGTTTTTCTAGTATTTATCGTTGTCGGAATTATCGGTCTGGTAAAATTACTCAAAGCTTTACATTATATTCTAAAGGAGAACTTCCGTTATCATCCTTACGTAGTCTGGATTTTCACCTTATTATTTTTCTGCATACAGCTTTATTATGCAAGAGGTTTCGTGTAAAATGCAACCAGAATCTTTTCCTTGTTTTGTTACAGTTTCTTAAAGTCTCAAAAAGATTATTTTAAGATCCAATTAACAACCGAACCAGTCTGTTCATTTTTTACTTAAATTTGCTGAAAACAACGTATGTCTAAACCCCGCGAAAGAATATTAAGTACTTCCATGGTACTTTTTCATCAACAAGGCTATAACAGTACTGGTATTAATCAGATTATTGATGAAGCAAAGGTCTCAAAAGCTAGCTTTTACCAGCATTTTAAATCTAAAGATGAACTTTGTATTGAGTTTTTTAACAAAAGATTCGATTATTGGGTGTCTGAATTGGAAAACTTTACTTCGGATGCAAAGACTGTGGAAGAAAAGTTCATGAAGTCATTTGATTTTTTGGTTTACATGAATAAGAAAGAAGATTTCAGAGGTTGCAGTTTTCTCAATATCATGTCTGAAATCCCCGGTGATAAAATAGAAATTCATAATGTCATCCGTAATCATAAGTCGAAGCTTCGAGAAGCTTTCAATGAAGATCTTAAAGATGATTTGCTGTCCGCTCATATTTATCTGCTTTTTGAAAGTTCAATATTAACCAGTCAGCTTTACAAATCCAACGAACTTATAGAAAAATCCAAATTAATTACACAGCAATTGCTCAAATCTTCAACTTCACACTAAGGGAGATTCAAAATATACTCACATAATCAGCTATTAAAAAAACTATGAAAAAGGTAAAATCTAATATTAAATTAAGATTTTTTACTCTTTAATTATTTTTTATTTTCCATTTACAATTGTTATCGTTTTGACGTTAATTTCAGAAGTAAATTTGAATTACAATTTAAAATTATGAGAGATTTAATACAAAACGTGTTCAGGGAAATCCTTGAAAATCCTGAATTTGACCTGATATTAATCGAAAAGTATTTTTCTAAAGATTATATTCAGGTAGTAGATGACAAACAACTTAATTACGATGAATTTGTACTCCACATCAAAAAGCTAAAAGAAAAGGTTATCGCACAAAAAATGGAAATCCTGAACTACGCAGAAAATGATACCGTCATCTTTACCCATCACACCGCAAGATCAGTATTAAAAAATGGCAATACCGTCGTTCATAAAGTATTGGCAGAATTTACCGTTCAAAATAATAAGATTACAAAATGTAATGAATTGACTTTATTGCTGGAAGGAAATCATTCTGAAAAGGATCTGGCTTCTGAAATGTAAAGCAAAGGAGCGTCATAAGCTCCTTTGTTAACAAATATTAAAAAAACCTTAATTTTAATTTTAAGCCTTTCCCCAAACAGACGTTTAATTTTGTTACGTTTTTTAATCTAATTGAACGAAAGTGAAGAAAATTTTTACATCTGTCTTACTTTGTGCGTCTCTATTTTTCTATGCACAAACCGGTTCTCTTTCCGGAAACATTAACGACGACTCTAAAATTGCCCTGCCGGGAGCCAAAATCTCTCTAAGTCCGGGAAATATTTATACCACTTCTGATGAACATGGAAATTTTGTTTTCCTGAATGTTCCACCCGGAAGTTATACCATGAAGATTGATTATCTGGGCTATGGAATTCATGAATACAAAGTGACCGTTGAAGCGGAAAAAAATACGAGACAAAACATTGTCTTTGACAAAAAAGAAACCACCATTGCTGAGATTGTAGTATCTGGTGCTACCTTAAAAAACCAGGCAAGAGCTTTAAACAAACAAAAAAATAACGCCAATATCACGAATGTAATCTCCTCGGATCAGATCGGACGTTTTCCTGACGCCAATATCGGAGATGCCCTGAAACGTGTTCCCGGAATTACCATACAAAACGACCAGGGAGAGGCTAGAAATCTTATTATCAGAGGACTTGCTCCCAACCTTAACTCTGTAACGCTGAACGGAGACCGGATTCCTTCTGCTGAAGGCGACAATCGAAATGTACAAATGGACCTGATTCCTTCGGATATGATCTCCACGATCGAGGTGAATAAAACCTTAACTCCGGATATGGATGCTGATGCCATCGGAGGTTCTGTCAATCTTATTACAAGGGCTTCCCCTAACGGACAAAGAATCTCTGCGACGTTGGCAGGAGGCTACAACCCTATCCGTGAAAAAGGAAACTATACTGCCGGATTAGTGTATGGAAATCGGTTTTTAAACAAAAAATTGGGTGCTGTATTCAGCTTTTCTTATAACAATAATAATTTTGGTTCGGACAATATCGAACCGGTATGGAGTTTGGCCAATGATGCTGCACAAACTGCCTATATCAGTAAAATGGGGGTTCGTTATTATAATGAGCATCGTATCAGACATAGTTTTGATCTTAATATGGATTATGAATTTAATTCAAAAAATAAAATCTATGCTTCTGCGATGTACAATTTCAGGAATGATAAAGAAACCCGCTTTGCACTGGGCTACAAAGTAAAACCGGTCTACAATACTGACGAATCTGAAATCACGGGTTGGAAAGGCAGTATTACAAGACAAAACAAAGGTGGAGATGCAGGAAATGACAACACTCGTCTGGAGAAACAGAAAGTGCAGAACTATGCATTGAGAGGAGAACATTTATTGGGTTCAAAGGTAGATCTCGACTGGTCTATGAACTATGCCATCGCAAGTGAAGATAAGCCACACCAGCGTTATATTGAGTTTGAAAACAGCAAGATGAATTTTTCTCCGGATCTCAGCGATCCACGCAAACCTATGCTCAATCTTCTGGCCGAGGATAATCTGGGAAGCTATAAACTGAGTGATCTTTCAGATGCCAACAGCTTTACCCAGGAGAAAGAATTCGGAGCAAGAGTGAATGTACGTTTTCCTTTTTCTGTAGTCGATGGCCAGAAAGGAAGACTTCGTACCGGTTTGCGTATGCGTCTGAAGGATAAGGAAAGAAATAATGATTATTATTCTTTTACTCCGATCAACAATATGGGAAGCCTCCTTTCTGTTCCAACGATTTATCTTGATGGACAAAACTTCCAACCCGGAAATTATGTTCCCGGAACTTTTGTTGATCCTTCTTACCTTGGAAATTTAGATCTGTATAACGCCGGTCAGTTTAACGGCCAGTTGAAACCTTCAAAATACCTTTCGAGTAATTATACGGCAAAGGAACAGATTTATGCAGGATATGTTCGTTGGGATCAGGATTTCAATGACCAACTCTCTATGATTGTCGGAGCCCGCGTTGAAACAACCCAAATTGATTACACCGGAAACTATGTTTTGAATGAAAAAAATCTAGTCGGAAAGATCAATAATACGAATTCTTATACCAATGTGCTTCCCAATATCTCCTTCAAATATGTTCCGGTACAGGATCTTGTACTCCGGGCAGCGTTTACTACAGCTCTTGCCCGTCCTAATTATTATTCTTTAGTTCCTTACCTCAATGTAATCACGGAAGACGAGGTCATTTCATCCGGAAACCCGAATTTAAAGGCAACTTATGCTTATAATTTTGATTTTATGGCTGAAAAATATTTTAAATCCGTAGGGATTCTTTCGGGAGGTATTTTTTATAAAAACCTGAATGACTTTATTTATACCTATTCCCGAAGAAACTATACGGCGAATGACTTTGCCAATGATTACGCAGGACAATCCAATCCGATTCCTGCTGGAGAAAGCAACTGGAAATTTACCCAGCAGCGTAATGGTGATAATGTAGATATTTACGGTTTTGAGGTGGCTCTGCAGAGACAGCTGGATTTTATTCCGGGTGCTTTCTGGAAAGGATTAGGAGTATATGTGAATTATACCTATACTCATTCAAAAGCAAAAGGGATTACCAATGAAGAAGGTATCGAAAGAACCGATGTCGGATTTCCGGGAGCCGCTCCACATATGTTCAACGGATCTCTGTCCTGGGAGAACAAACGTTTTTCTGCCAGAGTTTCCATGAATTACGCTTCTCATTATATTGATGAATTGGGTGGTAAAGCTTTTGATGACCGTTATTATGACAAACAATTTTTCCTGGATGCCAATGCTTCGTATAAAATCACGAACCAGCTGAGAGTCTTTGCTGAAGCCAATAATCTGACGAATCAACCGTTAAGATATTACCAGGGAATCCAGAGCAGAACTGCACAGGCAGAATATTACAGACCAAGATTTACCATGGGGTTGAAATTTGATTTTTAAAATAAGAATGAAAAAGTTTATCTATTATAAGGCTGCACTGGCCGTTATTCCTTTTGTGATCAGTTGTACAGGACAGAAGCAGCTGGGAGAAAAATTAAAACCAACCGTTATTACGGAAACCGTCGTTCACGATACTGATGATCCCGCGATATGGATCAATCCTCAGGATGCGAGTAAGAGCATTATTGTAGGAACAGATAAAGATTCTGACGGCGGATTATTTGCTTTCGACCTGAATGGAAAGATCATTCATAAAGTGACAGGTTTGAAACGTCCCAATAATGTGGATATTGAGTATGGGTTTATTTTAAATGGTAAAAAGATTGATATTGCCGCAGTAACGGAAAGAGAAACGAATAAAGTTAAACTCTATTCTCTTCCGGAATTAAATGAAGTGGGCGAATTTTCAGTTTTTGACGGTGAATCAGAACGTGGTCCGATGGGAATCTCCATGTATAAAAAACCTGAAACCGGCGAAATCTATGCTGTTGTAGGAAGGAAATCCGGACCAGCTGACGGCTATCTCTGGCAATACAAGCTTGCAGAAAAGAATGGCAAAATCACCGGAGAAGTCATTCGTAAGTTTGGAAAATACAGCGGTTTGAAAGAGATTGAAAGTATCGCTGTGGATGATGAAATGGGCTATATTTATTATTCAGACGAACAGTTTGGAGTTCATCAATATTATGCAGATCCGGACAGAGGAAACGAAGAATTACTGGTTTTCGGGAAAGGTGACTTTACCTCTGATGTAGAAGGAATTTCAATCTATCCGACTTCAGGAGCAACGGGATATATTCTGGTTTCCAATCAGCAGAATGATACTTTTAATGTCTATCTGAGAGAAAATCCCTCCAAAGGAAGAATTGCAGAAATTCCTGTTTCGACCAGTGAAAGTGACGGCTCTGAAGTCACACCTATCAATCTCGGTCCAAAATTTCCCAAAGGAGTATTTGTGGCCATGAGCAATGGCAGGGTTTTTCATTTGTATGACTGGCGAATTATCGAAAACAGAATAAAAGAAGCTGTAAAAGCAGCCGGTAAATAATATATTTTAATTAAACCATTAAGATGGAAAAAGTTGTAAGAGAAATATTTCTCATTGACTTTCCAACTCTTAATGGTTTAATTTTTTCCATCCTGCTGAATATGTTTTCTTAGAAACTCAGCGGTAAATGATTCTTTATTTTTTAATAATTCTTTCGGGCTTCCTTCAAACAAAATTTTTCCGCCGTACTTTCCGGCACCGGGACCGATATCAATAACCCAGTCTGCCTGAGCAATAATATCCAGATTATGTTCGATTACAATTAAAGTATTATTCTGATCGATAAGTCTGTTAAAAAAAGACAATAATTTCCGGGTATCATCGGGGTGCAGGCCAGTACTTGGCTCGTCCAGAATGATGATCTGATGGGTATTTTTCAATTCTCTGGTCATTTTCAGACGTTGACGTTCTCCTCCCGAAAAACTGTCCAGACGTTGGCCTAAAGTCAGATAATCCAGGCCTAATTGTAATAACAGGTCAAAGTGGGTCAGGATTGCTTCCTGTTTAAAAAAAAGAGCCGCTTCAGAAACCGTCATATTCATTACTTCTACAATGGTCTTCCCATCATATTGATATTGCAGAACATCAGGATCAAATCCGGAACCGCCACAAACTTCACAAGGCTGTTCAATATCATCCATAAAAGCAAGGTCTATCTTTTCCACTCCCAACCCCTTGCAGTTTTTGCAGGCACCATCACTGTTTCTGCTAAACAACTTTTCTGAAACATGGTTCACCTGAGCAAAAAGGCGGCGTACAGTATCAGATATGCCTAAATACGTAAGGAGATTGGAACGGACACTTGCGGCAAACAGAGATTGGTCTATTACCGTTACATCAGGATAAATTTGAGGTAATACCCGATTAATTAAAGTGCTTTTCCCTGATCCCGCCACTCCGGTTACTACAGTCATTATTCCTGTGGGAATATGTACACTGATATCTTTAAGATTGTAGAGGCTGGCATTTTTTATCTCCAGATATCCTGAAGGGCTTCTGACTTTTTGTTTTACAACGGGTTTTTTAGAAAAATAAGATCCTGTCTTTCCTGCTGATGTTTTTAAATTTTCAAATGTTCCTTCGTATACGATTTTCCCTCCATTCTTTCCTGAACCGGGTCCGATATCGATAATCCAATCTGCGGTTTTAATAAGATCAGGATCGTGTTCTACGATTAAAACCGAGTTCCCTTTATCTCTTATTTGCTGAATAATTGTAATAATGTTTTGCAAATCCTTAGGATGAAGTCCGATACTCGGTTCATCAAAAATATAAAGCAAATCAACCAGGCTGTTTCCCAGACTTCTGACCATTTTTATCCTTTGAGATTCGCCCCCGGAAAGCGTATTGGTACTTCTGTCCAATGTCAGGTATTGGAGCCCGATAGTCACAATATTCTGCAGTTTCATTGAAAGCTCCTTAACGATGACGTTATACGCCCCGGAATCCAGTGAACCTATAAATTCCAGGAGTTCATCAATCGAAAGCGCCGTACAATCTGCAATGCTTTTTCCTTCAATTTTACAGGAGAGAATCTTTTTATTCAATCGTTTTCCGTGACATGACGGGCAGGTT
Organism: Chryseobacterium lactis; assembly: GCF_003815875.1. Lineage (NCBI taxonomy): Bacteria > Pseudomonadati > Bacteroidota > Flavobacteriia > Flavobacteriales > Weeksellaceae > Chryseobacterium > Chryseobacterium lactis. The sequence goes on along the minus strand of NZ_CP033924.1, from coordinate 3,518,210 downwards.
TTCGTCACCACCACATGATTCAGGGCATCTTTTCTTGTTATATTTTCTTTGGAATCTTTTTTCAGAAATGCTTTTTCAATTCTGGGAATAATCCCTTCATATTTTACTGTTTTTCCCCATTCTTTATGAGGATGTCTGGGTTTATGCTCTTCAGCGTACAACAAGGTATCCCATTCTTTATCAGTAAAATCCTTTAATTTTTTATCATTATCAAAATAGCCGGATAAAGTATATCTCGTTAACCGCCAGCCTCCGGGCTGAAAAGTCGGAAAACGGATAGCTCCTTCATGTAACGATTTATTTCGGTCAATTAAAGTATTAATATCCAAGGTCTGTACAAAGCCCAGCCCTTCGCATTCCGGGCACATTCCCTGCGGATTGTTAAAGGAAAAAACATTGGAATATCCCACGAAAGGTTTCCCCATCCTGGAAAACAGTAATCGTAAGGAAGCATAGACATCAGCGGCCGTTCCAACGGTAGATCTGGCGTTTCCGCCTAATCTTTTCTGATTGATGATGATCGGAACATTCAGGTTTTCAATTTTATCTACGTTGGGTACTCCGTAATGCTGTAAGCGGTTTCTGATAAAGCTGTTTTGTGTTTCATTAATTTGTCGCTGAGCTTCCGCCCCAATGGTCTCAAAAACCAGGGAAGATTTTCCGGAACCGGATACTCCCGTAAACACAACCATCTTATATTTTGGAACTTGTATGGAAATATTCCTGAGATTATTTTGCCTCGCGTTGGTAATTTCTATATTTTCCATTTTAAATGATTAACTTTGTTAATAGTTAACTAAGTTAAGTAATTTCATTATGAAATCTATTGAAAAAGAGTTTTTTAACACCTTTACGGATTTTCAATGTCTTATTCTCGCTCATATGAATAAGGGGGATATCAATGGAATAACCGCAACTCATTACAATATGATCGAATTTATTCTTCGAAAAGAGGAAGTCACCGGAAGAGAAATAGCAACTGCCTTTAACATTAGCCAGGCTGCTGTTTCCAAGCAATTAAAATTTTTGATAGGTCATGATTTCATTATTCAGAAACAGGATGAATCCGACCGCAGGAAATTCAACCTTTCTGTGACGGAAAAAGGGCGTTTTATCATCGAAAATTCAGAAACTTTCCGAAAGAACATCACCCGGCAGGCTGCCTCTATACTCACTTCCAAAGAATTGGAAAACTTTAATTCCCTCCTGGCTAAGGTGTTGAGTCATCTCAAGCTTTAGTAAAAAAGGGAAATTATTATTGCTCATCATTTTTAGCGAGCAAAAGCAGAATCGATTTTCATGTTCCAGCCCCTTCTAAAATTCTATTTGTAAGTCCTAAAGAGCCGATCCCAAATTGAAGTATAAAACCCGAAGTTCTTCGTTTCATCCAGATGATGCTGATTATGAAATCTCGTAGTTCCTACAAGAAATCTATCAAAACTGGCTGGAAAAAATTCTCTGTTAAGATGCCCTATTGTTCCCCAGATAAGGTTGATCAACAAATAAATTGAAATGGAAACAACAGAAAAATTATAGCACATTAATAATATCAACATCATCACTCCAAAACCGATAGTTTCTAAGGGATGCAATACAAAAAGGCTTAAAAAATTCGTACTTACATGTTCATGATGTTTACCATGCAGCATTTTATAGACCATCGGCCAATGTGCCGCATAATGAAAAAAGTACATACACAAGTCCATCAGCAAAAGCAGCGCAATGATCTCTAAGCAGATAACACCAGCAGACAAATTCTGACCTATTTCAATCCATCCGTTTTTCCATAAAAAAACACCGATCAATAAAACAAGACTGTTGCAAATCACCGTAAACAGGCTGAGAAAGAAATCAGATGTAGTGACAGGATGATTTTTTTCCTGTAACAGGCTTTTCCTGCAGGTTTTATCAATAAAAGTATAAAGTCCTATGGAAAATAAATACAGAAATAGATTAATGACAAGACTGAATGCCATCCATTCCGGCCAGGAAAATTGCCAAAACATTGCTAGATATCCGGAAAGTTCAGTCTCATTAAAATTCATAAATTCGTCATCTGTCAATTTGATGAGATAAATGTATGAATTTCGTGATAAACACTGGCAACAAAACCAATTATTTCTGCCTTGTTTTTCTCTTAAGTTCGCGGTATCTCAACGTAAGTCTTTTTCTTAGATTCTCATGATATACCTTGTAGTTTTTAATGCTTTGTTCAAGGTTCTTTTTATTGGATAAATAATCTTCATAGAGACTGCTCAATTCTGAAATCTGCAGCATAATATCAGAAGACCGGGATTCGGGATCTTCCAAAGCTTCAATTAGCAGTCGGTAATTTTCAATACGACTGGTGAGGCTTGTGTGAAGTTTTGGTTCTATTCCCTGCATAATTTTATTTTTTAAAATGGCTTAATAGATAAAAGTTGAAAAAGCAAATATATCCCCTACCAGCCCTTCCCTTCTATGCCGGGTACATCACTTTGATATAAAATTCTAACTTCCTTATGTGCTGTTGTTTTTAAATAAGCATTATTAAGCGCCGATGAGATCAATGTTTCACCAGGATCACCCAAGGGAAGTAACGGCAATTCCATGTATTCATTCACTTTGACCTGAGGGACAATTCCCTTGTTGTATTCCCCTATTCCATTGGCATTATATACTTTATAAATAACAGGATGAATCTGCCAGGAAACTTTTCTGGGTTTACGTTTATCTTCCACTGTAAATCCTGCCATATCTTTACCTAAAGTAATGTCTCCAATCTGGATGACCTGTAAGTACGGTTTAAGGTTATTAACAACGATTTCTGCAGCAGATGCTGTACTGTTTGAGGTAAGAATATACACTTTATTCAGCCCCAATGCATTCGCCCGCAATGTATTAAAACCAAGTGCTTTGGGATCGTAGGCAATCTGTTCGGCAAATGTTCTTTTTACTTCGCCTCCATTTTTATTTCCTTTAAAAAGGATGAATGGAGAACCTGATGTTATTCCCGAAGGAATCAGGGAACACAATGCTGCTGCAGATGATACCGAACCTCCATAATTGTAGCGGAGATCAAGAATCAATTGCTGTACACCTGCTGATTTAAATTCAGCAAATTTTTGATTAAGTACTGATGTCATTCCATCCGGAAAATCATAAATATAAAGGTAACCTGTCTTTTTACCGTTTTTCTCAAAAATCTTAGATAATAAAGGCTGTTCAAAAGAGTATCCATAGTAGACTTTTACGTCTTTTTCATCAGCAATGGTCCCGTTTTTCCAATTTCCCACTTTAAGATCTAAAGCCGTTTGGTCTTTCATTGATGAAGTAATGGATTCGGCATTATTTGCGGTAATTAATTTCCCATTGATTCTGGTAATCATCATCCCTCTTTCTAAGCCTGCATTGAATGCCGGAGAGTCTTTTAATACCAATTTCACAACAGTTACAACTTCCCCATTGGCAAGTTGAATAACCGTATAGTCGAAGCCATACATATTCCGGATGGAACGAGGATAACTGGATGAATCTTCTGTATTGACTATAAAAGAAAAACGATCCTGAGGAGCCAATAAACTGTTGAAAAAATCTTTTACCGGAAGATGATAATCCGGCTTGGAAGGCATTTGATCTGCCCAGTAATAATACCGTTTCATGCTGTCCTGGACCCAAAGATTGACAGATTCGGTACTTCCTTCAGGGAAAGAAGGAGCTCCTTCGTCATTATTTGTACATGAAATGAGAAAGGCCGCTATTACGATAAGTAGAAATTTTACAAATTTTCTCATATTTTACAGATATCCAGCTATATCAATGTCTCCTTTTACCGTCCATTTTCCATTTTCCATTTTTTCCTGAAGAACAATCATGTTAGCACCTGTGTGCTGGTTTATTTTAACTTTAATCATTTCAGATCCTGCATAGGGTTCTGTGGTTCCCTTTTTGTATAATTCCAGGTAGACCGGAGCTGTAGAACTGAATGAATTATACATTTTTACTGCTGTAAAATTATCCTTTCCGATCTCTTCAAATTCTGCCAGAACGACTCCGTTTTCTCTTTTCAAAATACCTTTAACATTTTTAAGAGAGGTTCCTGAAAATTCTCCCAGGTTTGGAAAAATAAATTCAAATCCTACTTTTCCCAGGTTAACCTGAGGTTTTACGGCATAGGTTTGCAGGAAAATACCCGGAAGATTAAAGAAATACAGGTTTTTATAATCCTCCACATTGTTGTAGGTAATTGTATAGCCGGCAATTTCGGATCCTGTTTCGTTATTATATATTTCCAGTTTGTTGGTTTCGCCTTCGTCCAATACAAACTGAAGCTGGGTTTCTATTTTATTGGTATAGGAAGTATTTCCGTTAATGGATACGGGAACCCCGTTAAACCTCAACTGAAGGACATCCGGTTTGGAGAATCCTTTTATAGATACTTCTCCTGGCTTTTGTGCCTTATCATACTTTTCCATTATTGTGTTATCTGCACAGGAAAAAAGTATGGTTAGTAATAGAAATGCAAAGATCTTATTCATCTTTCTTGTTTAAATTATGTCATTTAACTTTAAAAATATTGCCCCGCCCGATGAGCCGGGGCAATATATAATTATAAAAAAACTAGTTGGATATGCTCTGGATGACCTTCTTCTAATAGTCATCCATAATTGTATATTTAAAATTTATGTTTTCTTTCTAAATGAATTTTCTAAGGGTTCTTTGATTATTTTTTAATAAATTTTAATTGCTCTGTAGTTTTTCCATCTGAAATTTCCGTGATGTAAATCCCGGCTGATAATCCCGCAACATTGATCGATTTTGAATACTGCGTGGTAAGAACTTTTTGAGCCGTAGTATTGTAAATGGTAACTATTGTATTGTTTTCTTTTAATTCCGGATTAAGCTTTACATATAAAGTTTCTTTTACCGGATTTTCTATAATTTGTGTTACGGTTTTGTTTCTTTTTACCTCTTTTGTACTTAGGAATGAATAAGCATAAATACCCATTTCATCAATATTGATATTTTGAATATTATTACCGTTTGGTTTTCTGTTGGACCACATTCCGATATAAATTTTCTTTCCGGCGAAAGCTGAAAGATCTACAAGGTTTTCTACAAATTGAGTAAGATCTGTTGGAAAAGGATTGGTGGAACCTCCTACCTGTAATTTATAAGGACTTGGAAGATCATTACCTGCTCCATCTACCGTCATTGCCTGGAAATCAGCTATAGTAGGAATCGGTTTTTGAGGAGTGCTTACAAAAATATAAAGATCGCGCCCAAGGACTGTGTGTGTCGTTCTCTGTCTTCCGATAGAAGCAGTAAGTGTTAACGTTCCGGTTGTATTGGTCAAATCAATTTCGGGAGTAATGATCCAGTCATTTTCTGTTGCAAATCCTGTAGCACTTCCTGTCGGAACCAGACTCATGGAATGACGGAGAACGCCAGCTGTTCCATATACCATAGAAGTACCGTTGTGATAAATATTCTGCCCCTGCAGCCATCCGTTGCTATTGTTATTCAGGTCATGGAAAGTCCATCCCTGAAGAGAAGCCGGAGTATCAAAAGTATTACCCCATACCAGAGTTTGTGCTGTTGCTAGCTGAGATAAAAACAGAACAGAAGATAAAATTATTTTTTTCATGATACTTAATTATTTAGATTTTTTTGAATAGAAAAGCAAGGAATCAGCATATGCCGTTCCCTGCTTTTTAAAGTTTTTTATTCTACAATAGAAAAATTGTATTTTGTCCAGATTCCCTGGAAGTTTCCACAATTTCTAGGTGATACATTCCAGCTTCCTTCGTTGAAGAATGGCTGGCTCATCCCCCAAGATGCAGCGGTAGTTCCTGTAAGAAGGTTAGCAACCGGGATTCCTGCTGTACCTGCTCCCATTACAGAAGTTGTAAAGCCATGAACCTGAATTGAACCTAAGTTAGAAGCAGCAGATAATTCAGAACCTGTACCTTCTACTCTGATTCCTGTAGGATATCCTGTTACTACAGCATCATTTAAGGTTAATTTACCGTTTCTTCTGATGTGGATACCGTTTTCGTAGGCAGCATCTTGTCCTGCAGTACCAAACTTAGCTCCAATGATCGTAAGATTGTTGATCACAGGGTTTGTAATTAATGGTGTAGCAGTACCTGTTGCGTTATTATCCAACTCAATACCGTTAGAATCCGGGCTTCCACCGCTTACCGTGTGAGCTGAATTGTAATCTGCCAAAGAAAGTGCACATGTAATAGTCCCGGTATATCCGTTATCAAAGTCGAAGTTATCATCTTCTGCAGCAAAAGAGATTAAGTTTGAAGCGTTTACCGTACCTCCGAAGAACTCGAAAGAATCATCCTGACCGTAAGATACCTGAATATGATCCAATGTAGTACCGTTTCCAACTCCTCCTAAAGATAAAGCGTTAACTTCATTCCCGGAATTAGCTCCTACGAAATCGTACCCTGCAAATTCAATACGCACATATTTCATAATTCCCGCATTGTGAGAAGGGTTTGTACCACCGAAGTAGTAATCACTTCCGGTAAGACCTTCAATTGTTGTTGTAGAAGGTACATTGGTAGGCGCATCTCCTAAAAGGATTACTCCTCCAAAATCTCCTGGAGTTGCCGTAGTGTCTTCATTTCCGTCTAATAATCTATAGCTGGTGAAAACAATTGGTTGAGACTCTGTACCTGTAGCGTTAATTTTACCGGTTTTTGTAATTACTAAAATTCCAGAACCTTCTCCTGAAGCGTTTGGTTTAGCTTTGATAAATGTTCCCGGCTGAATTGTAAGGGTAGCTCCATTTTTAACAGCTACAGTACCATCGATCTCTATTACTCCACTCCATGTAGTGTTTGAGGTAATAGGTCCGCTAACAGTAGTAACAGGAAGAGAAGAAGCTGTAAGATATTCAGCAGAAGTAGATTTCATGTCAAATGGAGCAGAAGAATCTGCAAGGTTATCATGTTGACAAGCAGTAAGGGATAATGCAGCAGCTGCAATAAGGGTTAATCTTTTCATTGTTATAATTTTTGATGCATCCGGTTGTTTTTTATGACCGGAAGTTTTAATATTCAGAAATATTCACCTCTATATTTCTGCGATTTGGTTTTTAATTCAGTATGCATTCCATGAGGAGCTGGACTGCATATGTTCCCTTTGATCCGTTATTGTCCGGGAAAAGCAATAACGCCCGTTTTTCAGCTGATCCGGTACTGCTGTGCGCTTCATCAGTATTCATCCGGCTCATGTTCAGGATTCCGAAACCTGTACATCTCTCTATCAAGAGCTCTTAATTTTTATCGTATCGGTTGATTAAAATGTGTAATTCACGCTCAACCCAAATATTCTTCCACTGTAAGCACGAAATAAGATTTTATCAATATTCTTATCGTATTTACTGGTTGCCCCCGGCAATAGTTCAAGGGATTCTCTTTCCGTCTCCAGCCCGCTTCCGCCCCCGTCTTTTCTAGCTACGTAAGAATTAAAATTGTTATAATATTCCTTGACCCTGTTGAATAGGTTTTTAACATTCAATTTAACTTCAAGGTTTCTGTTTCTAAGGAATTTATAGGAAATCTGGGCATCAGCCACTGCGTAAGGACGTTGAATTTCTTCCCCGTTATAGGAATATCCCACCGTGATGTACTGGTCTCCCTTGGCGTTGTATAAAAAACTTAACCCCAGCCTTTCGCCATCATACATTAAACCGGCATTATAAGCATAAGGAGTCTGTCCGTAAAGAGGCCTCGACACTTCGTAGGTTGCATCATTATCTCCGGTTTTTTCCCGGTCTTTAAAAGCAATGACTTTTGTATCATTAAACGTAAAGTTTCCACTTACAAAAAGGTTGGAAAGAAAAGAGTTATCAGCAATAAAACCCAGATTTTTTCTTACTTCCACTTCAAATCCTTTCAGTTTTGCATTTTTTGAATTGCCATTATACAGATAAAGGTTTCCTTCGTTGGAAAGGTATCCCTCACGTTCGATAGGATGATCTATATCTTTATAATAGATTCCGGCTGAAAAAATTTCACCTAAACCAGGAAACCATTCCAATTTAAAATCATAATTATTGACTACAGAAGACACCATCTGTGTGTTATAAATCAAGCCATTGGCTACAGGATCAAAATAAGGCAGTCCTATTCTTTCATTGAACTGGGGACGGATTACGGTTTTGTTATAAGCCAGTCTCACATTCATTTTATTGGTTGGGCTGTAGGTAAAATTCGCAGAAGGCATCCATTGCCAGGGTTGATCATCAATACCCGGTTTGTTAACATTCCTGGAATCATCCGTATCAAGCTGCTGCGAAATAAGATCATACTTAAAATATTCTGCCCGTAATCCCCATACCAACCTGAATTTATTTCTCCATCGGTTATCAAACATCACATACATGGCATGCTGTTCTACTTCACCTTCATATTTTTCATTTTTATATAAGGGTCTGGTTTCCCATCCGATTCCTCCGGGAGCATAGTGAGAACCGTCAAACCAATCAGAAAGGGCACCGTACATCTGTAGTATTTTACTGTTGGGTACATTTCTTTTTTCATCAACTCTCAGTAGAAATTTCTGCTGTTGATTAGTATTCGTTTTTGATGCCCCTGCATACCCGATTTTAATATCATTTTTAAAGGCTTCCCGGTCAAAATTCCACTTGAAAGAGGCTCCGTAATTGTAATCGGTTTCTTTACTGGCAATATATCCTCTCGCAAAATCACTTGAGGAGTTGTTGACCTCATGGTAACTTAAAATTTCACGGCCTATAAAATTATACAAGGTCTGATGCAGCGTATAATCTTTTGTATCGGATGAAACGCCTGTTCTAGCAGCAAACCAATTGACTTCCATATTTCCGATTTTGTGGTTTCCCTCCAGCTTATTCTGCAGAAACATCTGATAAACGGGATAATCTGTATTCCCTGTGAAAGGTTTGTCTAAAGATTTGATCTGTGAGGGATCATTATTAGGAACAATTCCGTTATAAAAATAGTTGTACGAAGCCTCTGCATTAGCCGGTAAACCGCTTCCGCTGGTGTATTCATTCCATCCTGTAATTCTTGTGAGCGTATTATCATAAATATGGGTGTATGAATTACGGAATGAAATTCTGCTTTTATTAAGCTGCAAACCGAAATTAAGCATCGCGGCTACCGTAGAATTATAATTGTAGGAAGCTCCTGTATTTTTAAAATTGTAAAAAGGAATTTGCCCGTTGGCATCAAGAGGTCCGGTAGTATCCAGCCAGTTTCCTCTTCCTGTATGATCAATATCCAGTTTATTCTGTTCATTTTTAATGATAAAAGCTCCGGCAAAACCCCATTTGTTGTTATTTTTAAGAGCATAGGTTCTTCCCAGTGCCAGCTGCATATTCGAGCCCATATCCCCTCTTGTTTTATAGGTTGTAAAGTTGTCATTGACAAACTGTCTGGACTGTTCAAAGAACATAGGATTGTTGACTCCCATTGGTTCAAGACCTTTCGGAAAGTCTCTTGTTCCGTCATCATATCCGAAATAATCGTATTTTCCGCGTTTACGGGTCAGAAATTCTTTAAATGCTGCCTGATCATTATAAGAAGTTCCCAAAGTCACTGTAGTAAAGTTCTCATTAGGAATATCTTTCGTACGTACCTCAACATACCCTCCAGCAAAATTGGCATTCATATCTGGAGTAGCCGATTTGCTAACGACTACACTTTCTACCATTGCGGTAGGAATAATATCAAAAGAGAAATTTTGATTATAAGCTTCCGTACTCGGCAGGTTGATACCATCCATCGCAGCAGTGTTCCATCGCTCTCCCATGGATCGCACCACGACATATTTATTATCTATTGTGGTGATCCCTGTTACTCTTTTTAAGGTTCCACCTACGTCGCTGTCCGGTGTTTTGGAAATCTGTTCCGCAGAAATCCCGTCGCTCATCTGGGCTGCTTTTTTTTGCTGAGTCAGTAATCCGGCCTGCGTATCTGCTTTACGGGTAGCCGTCACAACGACCTCTTTGATATCTGTAATCTTATCCGAAGCTGCATTCAACGCGAAAGACACCGTATTGGTTTCCTTATTGGTGACCGATAATTTTTCAACCCTAAGGCTGTTATATCTGGAAGCTTTGATGGTCAGATTATATATTCCAGATGGAAGATCTACCGTAAAATCTCCATTATTATCCGTTACGACAGTTTTCTGGGCGATAGTAACTTCTGCGCCAACGATCGGATTTCCCACTTCATCAACGATTTTCCCGGAAAGGCGTCCGTTTCCCGGTATTGATAAACCAGAACCTTCATATTTAATGGAAATAAGATCTCCATGCAGCCTGAATAGTACGGGAAGACCATTGGTAATATCTTTCAGGCAGCTGTTTATTGTTGTATTTTCACACTTAACGCCTTTTACCTTCAGCTCTTTAATATCTATTTTTGAATAGGCCAGCCTCATACCGGTTTTCCCTGCAAATTCTTCCAATACTTCAATTAACGGTCTGTTTACAGGTTCAGAAAATGAAACTTTCTGAACCAATTCCTGGGCTTCTGTGGCTACAGTAAAAAATAACGCTGCTATGGTAAAACCACATTTCAAACTTCTCATACGTCGGTGTTCTCTTTTTTGATTAAGGGTTATCTGATTATTAATTTTAATAGTTGTCTGATTTATTTTTTAAGGATATAAGTATTCTCTTTTCTTTCTACTTCCAGTCCCAGAATGAAGGCTAGTGATTCTATATTTTCAGCCACTTTTCCACCTGTAAAATCTGCAGTGATCTTCCTGTCTTCAGTTTCTTTAGGATAATAGATTTTTGCATGATAGTTGGCCTCCAGGACGGTAATAACTTCTTTCAGAGGTACATCATTAAAGCTTAAAGAAAGCAGTTCAGGAGTCCGGTTTCCTGTAGTCTTTCCCATGGAAATAATAGCAGTAGTATGGGCAACCCCGAAATTGGTCCATTGCTGATGCGGTTTCAGATAAGAAACAGGTACTCCTGCGGATGATACGGCAACTTTACCTTCATAAAGATCTACCGCTTTTTTCTGTCCGGACTGCGATATTTTAAATACGGTTCCCAATACTTTAGTACTGAAACCCTCAGCATTCACAATAAAGGGATGGATTTTTGATTTGGCAACAGAAAAAATGGCGTTTCCTTTTAGATCTACCACTCTGGTAGAAGCAGGAAATGATTGAGCCACGGTAAGTTCAGCACCTGGAAGAAGCGTTACAACAGATCCGTCCGCCAGCTTTATCACCTGTTTTTCCGATTTTGCAACATACATATCAGGCTTAAAGAAAGTAGAATAAGTAAACCAGCTTCCCAGCGATAATAGCAGAAGGACAATTGCAGCAGCCTTATATGCATATTTTCTAAAGCTGCTGATGTGATTTCTTTTTTCAGAAGCTATAAAATAATGTTCCAGGGCAGACAATATTCTTTCCTTAGATTCTTTCATATGGATAGGATCCAGATCTCTTTCTATCCCGGTTCTCCAGTTTTCTAAAATTTCATTTTCCTTTTCAGAAATTTTTTCCCCGGAAACTTCTCTTGTCCACAGCCTGAAAACAAAGGCTTCAATATTTTTATATGTCAAACGTTTCATAAAATAGTTCATCGTATTCACAGATACTTCTATCTATAAGACTATGAAAATGAAAAACTTCCCCAGCCAATTCTTAACATTCTATTCATATTTAAGCTGTTTTTCCAATCATTTTTAACTTTTTTTACATTTATTCAACATTAGATTAATATTTAAGCTTTGTTTAAAAGAAATATTTAACCTTACCATAATTAAAGTTCACAAAAAGTTAATTTTCCTTTAGGTAATTTTGTTGCAACATTATGAATCTGACAGACCATAGTTTATTAAAGAAAATAAAATCAGGCGATCGTCCTGCATTTATGCTGCTGTATGACCGATATTGGGACAGCCTGTATCGCTTTGCTTTTGCGCGTACGAGGGATAAAGAGGTTTCTGAGGAACTGCTTCAAAATCTATGGATGAAAATCCTCGAAAATACCGATACCATTCAAACTGACGCCGCAGAAAGTGCTAAAGGATATTTACTTCGCTATCTTCATTACCGCATCCTCGATTACTATAACAGCTATAAGAAAGCACCGCCCACCTTGAGTATTGACGAGATTGATTTCCCGTCAGAAACAGACCTCACAGACACCGAATATTTTGAAATTATTGAAGAGAACGAAATTTCGGTTTTATTATCGATGATTGACGAGGTGGTATCTACACTTTCTTCAACAGAACAGCAGGTTTATGATATGAGAATCAGGAAAAATATGTCCGTAAATGAAACGGCAGAAGCTTTGGGAATAAGCAATAAGACAGTAAGTAATAAACTGAGCAAGGCATTGGGAGAAATCCGTGAACAATTAAGCTCCGAATACCAGCCTTCTAAAAAACTGGTATCAATTGTGATGTTGATGGAGATATTAACCAGCTACTAATCTTTTAAACAAACGATATAATTGCTATTTGATTATTAGTTAAAGACATAACGCTAAAGAATGTTTGATCAATTAGAGTGTATTTTATATTTATCAACTGTTTGAAAAAGGGGAAGTCTTCACAAAGATTATAAAATATAGTCCTTCCGGATTATAGAATTTATAATTTCTACTCATCACTATCTGTTTTAGATAAAGATATAAAAATGAGCTAGTTTACAAAAAGTAATGATTAATAAAATGCCACACGAAAGGATTCGTGTGGCAGCGTCGTGGAACCCTTTTATTCTAGCTCTAAACATTATCCAAAAGATTTATTTTTCTTGTTCTGTTTTGTAAATGAAAACAGAACAAGAAAACCACTGCTAAGGCAGCGGTTTTGCTTGTATCTACAACTAAGTCAAAAACTCGTAGACTATAAGTATTACCTTTTAATTATTCGTTTGACATTTCTTCTGGTCTTTAGTAAACGACTTTTGAACTCTTTTCATTGTTCCTCCAGGATATTCATAATCATATGTATAGGCTTTTCCTGGCAAAGGATTGTAAATGTTTTTATAATTCTTATTGTCTGTATTATAAATGTAAAGAATAACATATGGCTGATCCAACCAACTTAATTTAAAATCCTCTATTTCATAAAGTTTTGATGTTAGGTCATCTTTACATTGTAAGTTACTACTCAAAACTAATTTTAAAGAAGATGAATTATCCTTATGTAACAAATCCTGATAATCTGCTTCTTTTATTACAAACTTGCCAGGAAAATAACTGATATAATACTTTTGGTCTCCTTTCAAAATATACATATTACTAAGAGAAGGATGTACATTTTGATCTACTGTTATAATTATATTTCCTTCTTTACTCTGCGATGAGATTTTAGATGATAAAAGGAATACTAATATTAATATAAGGTTTCTCATTATTCTAATATTTTTTCAACGGCTTTTTTAGTAAGATTTACAGATGATGTTGTATTGGCACCACTATAAATAGAAATTCCATTTGGATTAGCATTAGTTGTTACTTCCATTTTTCCAGTTGAAGGATTGATACCCTGTTGCCCTGTAGAGTAACCTTGAGGTCCAACAATAACATTTGTCCCATATTGAGCAAAGGTTGTTGTGTCTGTTCCTGATGGTTCTTGCGCATTACCACTGTAAACTTTTTCTCCAATAGCTTCCGTTTTTGTAGGGTGAGAATGTATCGTTGCTGCTGCATCAGCTGGGGTTTTACCCGAAGGTAGGTCAGGTAACGTAGCACCTGCATATGCATCTACGCCATATTTAACTTCCGCACCTTGTTTTCCTTGTATAACAGTTCCATCTTTCATTACAATGGAACTTTCTTCTTTTTTGCCCCCATTCTTCACTGTTCTATCCAAAACATTTAAACTTTCTTTCAATACAGCTGTGCCTGGAAGGGTAACACCCGACGTAACAGAACTTGCATCAACATTTCCTTTTATTTTTGAAATTGATTTCGCCTCATCCTTGTCAGTAACTACAACTCTAACTCCATTATTTACGCCATCTGTACCAATCTTTTTCCCATTTAAATTGTAAAAATCAGTAAGAGGAGCTCTTCCATCTGGATCAATAAAACGTATTGGATTATCAAATGCATAATTGTACGGTGACCAACGGCGCATTAATTCTGCTTTCGGATCCACAACTCCCCATCTTCCTAAATCCGGCATATAGAATCGTGCTCCGTAGTCATACATACCCGTCTCCTGAAGCTCCTTTCCGTTGTACTTATACTGATAAGCAGCATTCCCGCTCAACGTATTATACCCTTCATGCTTCAACCCAAACGGGTAATAATTACTTTCCTCAATGATCTCTACTCCTGATCCCCCGTTCATGTAACTTAATCGTACATTTCCTAAGTGATCTGTATAATTGTAAATATACTTAATTTTTGAATTGTCAAAATAACAAAATGCCACACGAAAGGATTCGTGCGGCAGCGAGGGACTATTTAATTTTTTTAATCATATCTTTTATTTTATCACAAAGCACAATGACTTCCCTCCATTTTTCATTAGTTTTTATTAAATCTATTTTCCATAAATCCAATTCTTGCAATTCTAATACTTTCTTTCTTAATAATAAACATCTATCATAAGAGAGGTTAAAAACCTTTCTCAAAAAGAGATTTGCACGGATTCGGGTATTCCACAAGGTCAATACTCTAGGATTGAAAATGGCAAAGTAGAACCGTCTATTTCTACATTAGAAAAATTGGCTAAAGTTTTCGGAGTTTCTGTAAGTGAATTTTTTAATGACAACGATTTGCAGAAAGAACTCAATTTACCGCTTTTAGAAAAAATAAAATTGATTGATCTGCTTCCTGAAGATGAACAACAAGCCTTGCTTAAAATGATTGACCTAGCAATTTCTAACAAAAGAATGAAAGATAATCTACAACAGATTATCACACAATAAAACCCCTCGCAAAATGCGAGGGGTTTGCTATTACTTGCATATTCCAGTATTTATATGAAGTCCACTTTTATGAAAGTCTACGATATAAAGTTCTTTTGATTTGCAGTATTTTTTTCTGTATTCTTTTTTATCTAGATTGTAGATTTTTATAATCAGAAAAGAGGTATCATTAAATAGACCCGCTTCAAGAGGTATATTATAGCTGTAGCGTTTAGTTAGGTTTTCTTTGTCTCCATACGCATTAAATTGCAATATCATATTTTCTTTAAAAATATCACTAATATCAGTGTCGACTTCTTTTCCTGGAGAATAAGTATACTTGTATGTGTTAGTGGAAGTATTATTGTGAAATTCTAAACCTAAAGGACTTGTGATAATTTCATCATTTATAAAAATTATCAAATTAACTTTTTGACTGTAAATTGTAATTGATACAAAAAATACTAGTAAGCTTATGGTTTTATTAAGGTTTGATTTGACCATTTTCATAATTAGATAATATTTTATTAACTGTAGATGATTCAATTCTCATAGTTTCACTTCCGCTTCTGTCATAAAATACAGCACCCTGTTTATTATTTGGATCAGCGAAAGAACCATCCGCATTTACCTGTACTGTATTTTTTTCCAAGTTACCTGCAATAATATTCGTATCTCTCTTAGCAAAATCTGCCGTATCAGCAGCAGAAGGATCTGTTGCAGTCAAAGTATAAACTTTGAATTGCCCCGCAGTAGCGGTACTTTCTACTGTTGTTGCTGTAGGATGGGTATGAAGCACAATATCAGATTTTATATCGTTTTTAATACCGTGTTGACTCATTATATCAAAACCATTAACTTCTGCACCTGCAACACCGCCACTTATAGAAGTTTTACCTCCTTCTGTGAATGTTGTTCTCTTTCCTGCTAAGTCAATATCTGCTCTAACTTCGTGATGTCCGCCTTTAGAGTCAGGGCTAATTTTATGGTTTGAAGGAGAATTTGTCATACTTAATGATCTAGAAATAGCACTTAAAGAAGCTAATCCTCCAGCAACTTCTTGCTTGCCCGCTGTTAAATAATTACTTTTATTTCCTTGACTTAAGTATACTTTTCCATCATTTTTTCCATCACTACCTAGATACTTTCCTGAAGTACCAAAGAAGTCTCCGAAAGGAGCTCTTCCGTCTGGATCAATATATCTTATTGGGTTGTTGTAAGCATAGTTATAAGGCGACCATCTTCTCATCTTCTCCGCCAGCGGATCTACCACACCCCATCGTCCAATATCCGGCATATACATCCTCGCTCCATAATCATACATTCCCGTCTCCTGGAGCTCCTTTCCATTGTACTTATACTGATAGGCAGCATTCCCGTTCAAAGTATTATACCCTTCATGCTTCAACCCAAACGGATAGTAATTGCTTTCCTCAATGATCTCTATTCCTGACCCGCCGTTCATGTAACTTAATCGTACATTTCCTAAGTGATCTGTGTAATTGTAAATATACTTATTTTTCACATAATCAAAATAGCCTTCTGAGGTTGGGAAGAATTGTAATGTATTGTTCTCATACTGGAAACCGGTCAGATAATCTACGACTTTACTTCCTGCCATTTTTTTCACCTTTACTCCATCAGCACTGTATACATAAGATGTATTTCCTTGTGGAGAAAGGATATTTTGAGGCAGGTTCAGATAATTGTACCGGATGGTGAGTCCTTTGTCTTCCTGAACCGTCATATTTCCGTTATCATCGTAAGCAAAGGCTTTTCCTCCAATAGGATATCCTGAAGGGTTTTCAGAAATATCACGTACTTTGGTTAAGCGGTTTCCTGTGTACTCGTATGCCAGATCATCCATGTTTTCGGGAGCGGTATATCCTGGGAACTGTCTGCCTTTTCTTTTCAAACTACCAATATTCCCGTTAAGATCGTAGGTCAGGTTTTCGGTATATTCTCCCCGGTCTAAGTTCATAGCATCCCAAAGGCGGCCTTCTTTCAGTCGGTTTAAAGGATCATATTCGTAGGAATAATTTCTCAGTACGGCATCAGTTTGGGTAATCCAGGCTGCCTGGGAAATATTACCGTTGTATTTGGCCGTTCCGCTGAACTGGGCATTAGGATTGTTGTATCTTAACTCGTATGCAAAAAGCTTGGTAAGCAAATTGGAAGGCTCGTTAATTTTGGTCAGCCAACCCCGGATGTTATAGGCATAATTAACACTTTGTAACGGGCTTCCTGTGGTGTTTCCTACATTTTTAGTCTGCAGTTGTCCCAGCTCGTTATATACATTCTCGGCAAGAAGTTCCTTGTTGGCTCCATTTACCTGATGCCAGTGTCTTACCATTCTTTCCTGATGATCATACTCAAAAGATTCTTTAATACTGATCTCGGTATCATTCTGAGTTCTTTTATGAAAACTAAGCGTATAGTTTGGTTTTCCTGAGAACTTCAGCAGACTTTCCGTTCTCGCATAGCCACCCAGATGGTTGATTGAATGCGATCCTATCGCCCTTCCTTTGAGGTCATAATAGGTATAGTTTTTTGTCCAGTTATCATCTTCAATATTTTTCACCAGGCTGACAAGAGGAAGGCTATTGGTACTTCTTCCGTCAGAGGTTGGTGTTGCCGTTAAAACAGGTTCTCCCTGTATTGTAGCAGGAAATGAAGGATTGAAACTGTATCCCGGATAAGAGTCATAATAATTCAAAGACAATAAGGTAACCCAGGTAGGAGACTTAGGATAGGTGATGTCGGAATTACTATAATACACATCCATTCCCTGTCTGTTAAAAAATGAAGAATTTCCCCGATCTACACTATTGCTGCCAAATGTATTGGCTTCAGTTTGTTCCTGAGACCTTGTTCCGCCGGTGTTTATCCCTGTATAGGCCACTCTTCCAAATTTATCGTATTTGGTATACAGCCAGTGACCTTTTGCATTTAAATTGGCATCCTGGGTAGCTACTAATCTGTCTTGCTTATCATAGACCATGTATTCCCAGCCTTTTCCCGGAAGCTTTTTCTCTACAAGTCTACTCCTTCCGTCATAGCGATATTGATAACACAGATCACTCAGTAAAGTCTCTGTAATGGGTTTGTTGATTGCCTGAGGTGGAAGAACAAAAGCCAGCTGGTTATATTCATTATATACATAGTAGGTGTCTACATGGGTGTAAACATCCAATACTTTTCTGACGAGTATGGTTTGGCCTTGTCCGTTTTTAAATTCAATAGTTTCATTTCCTTCTTCATCTTTTATCGTGTTTTTATATAGCTGATTGGGTAAGTAGGTTGGAGAAGGAGCTAAACTCAATACCGTTTTAGTGGCTCCATTCTCCCATGTTGTAGAGGTAACATGTTGATATACTTCACCAGCTACATTGGCATCATATCCAAAGGTAACCGGCTTATTCTGCCAATCGGCTCCTGGATTTTTAACATTTAAAACCCGGTCAAGAGGGGAGTTTTCCAGTGTTTTATGAGTAAACGGAGATGAATCATTAATTCCATTGGATTGATAATAAGCAGTAGCACTGCCTTCTACTCCGGACTGGATATTCCCATTTTGTGAAGACATAGGTACCGGAAGCCAGGAATCTACCTGACGGCCAAAATTGTCATACGGAATGGAAGTAACAAGATCCTTTCCTCCAGAGGTGGATTTGATGCCAATATTTTGCTTGGGTCTTCCCAATCCGTCAAAAAACTGGATGTTTTGTATCTGTTGTAATGCCGGATTTGAAGTCGTGGTGGGAACCAGATATTCCCGGGTATAAATATAATTTTCACTACCGGATATATTGGTCGTGGGATCTACCGTCACAGGAACATACGGGTTGTTCCCTGAGTTATTGGTGGATCCCAGAAAGCCTCGGAAAGTTCCGCTCGCAGAACCGAAACTGAATCCCGGAAGCAGCCGTATGCTGTGGGGGTCTGAGACCTCTGTATTAGGAGTGGGTGAGGAATTCAGAACGATCTGGCCGTAATGAAGCACACTTCCTGCTAATAAAAGGATTGTACCTATTTTTTTATTCATGGTGATTAGTGATTGGCTTTAAGGGTAAGAAATTGCTTTTTTAGCTGTTCTACTTCCTGATGTAGTTTTTTAAGTTCTGCATTTTCTGTTTCCAGTTGCTGGATTCTTTCCTGCTGATTTTTCAGTTGTTTGTTTTGTTCGATGCTGTATAAAGTCAGTTCTTCAACTTTTTGCAACAACTGAATCTGAAAGCTTCCGATGTTTACTCCTTCTTTTTCCATTACTTTTCCGGAAGCAATTTCCGGAAGGTGTTTTTTCTCTTTGATATGCTTCTCCACATCTTCTAATTTGGGAAGATCGTAGGTACTTTCAAAAACGAAATCGGCAGTTGGAGTATGGGTAATTTTAATTTCTTTGGCTTCCAGTTTTCCATTCAACAGAGCATTTCCGTTGGGAGAAATCTTCAGAAGTTCATTCAGGGATACCGGAGCGTTTAAGGCAGCTTGCTGAGCAGGGGAGGCAAGAAATCTTAACCCTTCATTGTCTAAGGTAATTGCGGTTTTTGCAAAATTCAATGTTCCGTTACTGGATAGCCATCCTAAATTTGATGGATTAGCTTTGGCTCCAAAACTCATATACGTAGAAGCTGAGCTGCGTAAGGCTCCCCAGTTACTCAAAGAACCATCCTCATATCGTATGGCAAAGGCGTTAATCCCTGCTGTGGAGCTGCTGGCTCCTGCAATAATGTTTCCCGAAACATCTAGTCTTTCAACAGGTGTAGAGGTTCCTATTCCTACTTTTCCGTCTTGCAAAATTGAAAACCTTTCAACAAGGTTGGTAGCACCGTTGTTATCATTCACTAAAATCGAAAATTTGGAACCGTTTGTGTTTCCTGTCTCTTCTGTAGCTGTTATTCTTACTTTGGGTGAATTCTGGTATCCTGCAAATTCTAATGTAGGATATTTGGGATTGGAAGAAGAAGCACTCCATCCTGCTGTAGAAATCGTTATTTTACCTCCATTTTGGTCTCCCACTTCTAAATTGGAATGAGGATTATGAATTCCGATCCCAATGTTATTGGAAGCGGGAGTTGAGCTTTGATTGACAACACCTGCAGAGGTGTAAAGTTGTGATGATGCAAATTGAAATGTTAATATACCTGCTATGAATATTACTTTTTTCATAATTCCTGTTTTTTTATTGTTTGTAGTTGTACTTAAATTCTTTTAATAAGTTGCCATCTGCATTGATCACTTTTTCAAGTCTGCCTGCGGAATCATAGAGGTAACTCTCCCTAATTCCCGAAGGAGGAGTGATGCTTCTGACTCCGATCAGCGGGTCGTAGCTGTAGGTAGTGATTTTGTAACCTGATAAATTGTTTTTAAATGTTTTGAAAGCATTCAACAAATCAGTTTCATCGTTATTAGCCCCTGCCGCAGCATCCGTCTCAGAAGCCGCGACAATAGCATTGATAAAGGAAGGATTAATATCTGCTAATTTTACATTTTCAATTTTGGCAATCGGCTGAGTATTATTGTATCCCCAGATGATTGTTGTTGAAATACCGTCTTTTGTGGTGTATTGCTGGAGGTTGCCTTTAGAGTCGTATTTATCGTAGGTTACTTCTGTTGTTGAAGTACCAGGATTTTGAAGATCAAAGGATTTTATCGATAGTGGCAATACTAAGCTTCCTGTTTGAGAAGTTGGAATGGAGACAGGATAAATAGTTTCCTTTTTTGAAATTGTTTTATTGTTTTTTTTTGTCTCTTCAATTACAGGAATACCGACCATATAGGCATCAGCCATCGCCTGGTTACTTATATCCCAAGCATAGCTATATATTCTCGTATAATTATTACTTGCATCTGTTTGTGTCTGGCTGATAAGCGTATTGTAAATATTGTTATAAATGTTTGTTTCTTTAGTTTCAACCCCGTCAAAAAAAGTCTTCTTCTCAGACAAGAAACTCGTATTGAAATTTATCTGATGCGCATCCAATAAAACACCATACCATGTTCCTGCATTTGTAAAACCATTACTTCCTAAATTTTGACTAAAACGCTTATAAATTGACGTATAAGATCTAAGATGATCTTGCTGTTGAGTATAAATATAATTGGTTTCACTTACCTTTTTGATATCAGACCATACAATTTCTTTTAATGGTTTACCTCTCATTAAAGAAAAGGATGTGTAAGGAAGTTGTTTAAATAAAGCCGGAATTTCCCAACCAAGATATTTTACTCCAATTTTATCATTCGAACCTGCACGATCAAAATTGGTAAAATAAGTTTCTTTTTTTCCGCCATTATCATCAATTTCAGTTACCTTGCTATATCCTACACTATTATCCTCGTCCTTAAGAGTTTGGTAAGAATTATAATTAAAATCCCAGAAACTATAATTCATGTTTGGTATTCCACCTTCAACTACATAGACTGCTTTGTATGGAAGGATCCCGCTTGAAGAGACACCATCATCGTTAACGTATGAATACATCTTGCTAAAACAATTGCTATTTTCATTACATGACTTTATTTTTTTTATCCTTAATCCACCAGAGGCTTCCTTAATGGCAGGAGTTGTATACAACAGTAATTCAGTTTGATTCATATTCTTCTCTCCATATTTCGAATAATCATTGAGTTCATATTCAAAATATGTTTTTCCACCCGTCGGGAAAGTGATTTCCTCCAAAGTTTGTGCTTTGGTCAAAGTAAGATTAGGCTGTTTATAACTCGGATAAACATTTTGAAACACATTTTTTTGCTGCTCTGAAGACATTAAATATAGAGAGAAATGATCAGGTTCAAAATTGTTTCCATTATAGTAACCCCATCCATCAGTTTGATCTGTTGTATATTTGGGTAGTTTTAAATTATTATACTGAAAGGTATACTTCTCTATTGTATTTATAGATAGATTATTGAGTAAAAGACGGTCATTTGGGTCATTATTATAATTAAAAGCTATATTTTTGATAACATTTCCTGCCTTATCAGAAACTTTGATCTTGTCAAGTTTATACCAATGCTTATGATTAGTATAACTCTTTATATGATGGGTATATTGAACGACCCATTCACTTGACGGGAACTCCAGCTCATCATATTCTTTCTGATTTGTTGCAGATCTCTCAAGATTGACAATAAAGTCTTCCCCTTCCACCTTTGTCAAAAAAACATTATTTAAGCGGTTACTGCTAATATTATAAATTTGTCCTGAAGATGATGTATTATCATTACTCGTATTACTAAATAATGAACCATTTTTATCCCATGAAGCATTACCACTTCTGTTCATCACAAAAACACTTCGCTCGTCTCTTACATAGGTAAATTTTGTATTCTTTCCATCCGGGTAAATAATCTCCTTTATTTGCCAAGAAGCCGGAATAATATGTGGGTTAAAGATTGTATCTACCTGCTCTGGCGGTGAAGAAAATTCTATAGCAGTATCATCTAGTCCAAAAATATATTTTGTGCCATCATCCATGATAATATTGAATCCATATAAAATTCTTTTCAATGTAGTATACTTTGGAATTGTTGTATATTGTGTCCCTACGATAACCGTTTCAGGAAGTTTGTAATCAAACTTATATTGATGTTCAACCTTAAATGTTCTCCCCTCTTTGGTACGCCCGACCCATTTTCCTTTTTCATTCATGTAAAAACTACCTGTTATACCATTTATGTTAATAATAAATTCATCAGGTGAAGGAACTACAGTTGGAAAGCCATTGATTATGGTATTATCAAAATTAATATTATAATAATTAACCATACCATCAAATGTATTCCAATTGGGGTTGTCCAACATAGAATAATTGTCCAAATAAGAAAAATGATTGTAAGGAATACTAGGACTATAAATTCCCGTATATACTTCATCCACTCCTCCATTTACAATTCTTGTTACAGAACCTCCAATGTTAAGATTCCAGCCGAGTCCTGTCCATGTAGGAATAGTAGATGGTTTAATTGATTTTACATTATAATCTAAAGATATTACAAAATTACTTTGCCCTTTTTGTTGACTGAATAAAGGAATACTAATAGAAGGAACCCCTTTATACATATTG
This sequence comes from Chryseobacterium lactis, assembly GCF_003815875.1. Taxonomy (NCBI): domain Bacteria; kingdom Pseudomonadati; phylum Bacteroidota; class Flavobacteriia; order Flavobacteriales; family Weeksellaceae; genus Chryseobacterium; species Chryseobacterium lactis. Next base: position 3,495,255 of record NZ_CP033924.1, on the reverse strand, counting down.
ACAGGATACTTTCCAGCCAATGCAAATGGAGTTGCATTAGGGCTTTGAGGAAAGAAATTATTCTTATAATTCATATAGTTTTGTACACCCTGAGCATTAAATAAGCAACTCAATAGTGTTGAAACTAAGATTATGTTTTTCTTCATGGTTTATTATTTCTTTATCAATTTAGCATTTGCCGTTTTATCACTATCCGTTTTTATCACCACCAGATAAGCACCTTGCACCAAAGCCTGTGTATTAATCTTGGTCACTTTATTCTTCGTTTTCAAGCTCTGAAGCTGTCTTCCACTCATGTCATACAATAAAATATCCGCTTCTTTAAAATCAAAACCGATTTCTACGTAAGCATAATCTGAAACAGGATTTGGGTAAATCTTGATATCATATTTCGGGGTCAGCTGATCTACTTGTTTGTCGCCCAGTTTTATAATCTTCCAGTTTTCCTTTCCTAATTCCTTGGCACTGGTTCCGGCTAATATAATCGAACCGTCTCTGTTCAATTTCAGGTCTGCCAGTCTTTCCTCTTTTTGTCTGGATTCTCCATTTACATGTTTTCTCCATTGTTCATTTCCGTTTCCATCCAAATACAACATCCAGAAGGTTTCATCGTCTTTTTCAACTCTTCCTTCGGACTGAGTATAGCCGCCTAATAGAATCCCTTTTGAAGATTGATCATCAGCCGAATGAATAACATTCATTCCCATTAGAATATCTCTTTTCCCAAAATTGTAGGATTTCTGCCATTGCTCATCGCCTCTTTCATTCAAAGAGATTAACCACAGATCAGTTCCATCTTCAATACCTACTGATTTATTTCCGGATCTTTCCGATCTGGATTCTCCACCGATAATGAAACCGCTTGATGTTAAGGCTAAAGTTCTGATGTGATCATCACCTTTGCCACCAAAGTTCTTTTCCCATTCAACTTTTCCGTTTTTGTCTAGTTTTACAATCCAGTAGTCACCTTCACCAAAATTGCTGCTGGCTTTTGGCATGTAGCTGGTAGCTACTGAGGTCGATTTTGTACCAGACTGCTCTTTATTGCTCATTACTGATGGCTGATTGCTAATAGTAGTGCTTCGGGAATAGATTCCCAGTAATGCTCCTCCGTCTTTAGTAGGAATCATTTTCTCCACTTCGTCTAAACCTCTTCCTCCTAAAATCAATTGAGAAAGTTCTTTTCCGTCTTTGTCAAGCCTGGTAATCAAAACATCTTTTGAACCATAACCTTTCAATTTGGAATCCTGAGCGGAGACGAAGGATCCGGCAACAAAAAAACCCAAATCTGTGGTTTGAATAACTGCCCGCGCTTCTTCATCCGAAGAGCTTCCCAATGTTTTTTGCCACAACTCATCACCAAATTCATTGATTCTGATCAGCCAGATATCAGATCCTCCTTTCGAATCCTCTTTTTTATCAAGTCCCTTTCCTGAATAAGAAGTTCCGGCAAGCAGGAACCCACCATCCTGAGTGGTCACTGTAGCTGATAAATAGTCGTGGTTTGATCCTGAGAAATATTTTTCCCAGACCTGCTCACCTTGCTGATTGAGTTTTACCAAATGAAAATCATAACCGTTATTGAGCCGCTGGCTGCTGGCATTTGGCGATTGGCTTTTTGACTGGATACTACTTCCTGTAATAAGGTATTGTTGATCAATAGTTGTAGTCACCTGGCTTAAGAAATCCTGGGTAGAGGATTTGATGTCTTTTTGCCAAACGACTTCCTGGGCAGACAGACCCCAAAATGCACATAAAGTATATGCGCCGAGATAAAGTTTCTTCATTCCCGTATTGTTTTTTTAATTTAAATTTTTGCGAATTTAACGTTTTTTAACACTTCCCCAATCTCTTGTTAAAGTGAATTAATATGAATTATATCACAGGCTTAAGGCTTAATATTAGGGTTAAAATTGATTAATGCGAATTTATTAATGTGGTACGTCAAAACTTGTCGTATTATATATGATGATGTAAATTGTTGAAAAAAAGTTGGAAATAAATCGGAGAATATTTATTACGGCAAATATGCAATAAAAAGAGTGATCATATAAATACATACTCCATAGATTCATGAATTTATAAATTTAAAACAACAACCTCTTAAATCAAATAATTAAAAATCAACAACTTATATATTTTAATTATTTTTTTCACATACGTTGAAATGGGTATTTAGATCTGTTTTTAAAAACCAGATGAAAAGATATTTAGTATGAGCCTAATACATTTATAGGGAAATAGAAGAATCCAATATCTTTCACAGGATCCGTCTGGAGAAAGTACTTCAAAAAACAAATGATGTTGTAAAGAAAATGTGAATATACATCCCTTCAAAATTAAGATTGAAGATGAATATGCTACCTAAAACTGTTTTGTTTAGCCAAACAGAGGCAATAAAGTTTGTTCAAAATTTAAAATTCTAAAATCTGCATTATCAAAATCAATACTTTCATCATTATTGGTGAATACGATGGTTTTCATTCCTGCTCCTTTTGCAGCAAGCAATCCGGAATGGCTGTCTTCTATAGCAATGCAATGTTCAGGAGGAACACCAAGATTTTTTGCCGAAGTTAAATAAACCGCCGGATGAGGCTTTCCTTGTGTTTCAAATTCGGATGAATGAACAGTGTCAAATAAATCCCTGACCTGAAGTTTTTCGAGAACTGCATCTGCTACCTGTAAAGGGGCATTGGTTGCTAATCCTATTTTATAGTCTTTGCTTTTAAGATCTTTAATAAAGCCCTGTACACCAGACATCGTACAGTCTTCTGATTGTATATATTCGATCACTCTGGTAATGACTTTCTGCTCTACTGAAGCAACATCCAGGTTCTCCCACGGAAATCTTTCATACCAGAATTCAGTAACTTCCCGGGTTGTCATGTATTTTGTGTTTGCCGCCAGCTCTTCGGTTACCTGAACTCCATAAGAAGAAAATACATCCAGTTCTGCTTGTGCCCAGAAACCTTCGGAATCAACGAGAACCCCGTCCATATCAAATATTACTGCCTGTAATGCCATATTTTTGAATGATGAATTATATGAAATTTATTGAGTGATCTTGTAAACACAACGTTGACCACCGGAAACAATATGATCTACCCTTTCAACCTGGTAGTCCTTCCCTATCAGAGATTGGAAATTAGATAATTCGGCACGGCAGAATCCCTGACATTCGGTTGCTGCAGCACAGATCGGACAATGGTTTTCTATTAAAAAATAGTCTTTCCCTTCTTTTTTCCATTCTGCCATATATCCTTCTTTACTGCGGACTTTTGCCAAAACGTCGAGACGCTGCTCCAAAGATTTTGTCTTCGAAATCTCCTTCTCATATCGGTCGTGGGTATTTTTTTCACGATCACTGATTAATAAATCCAGTGCATTTTCTCCTAAAAGATTTTTTACAGATTTTAAGAGCTGAACCGTTACTTCAGCATGGGTATCCGGAAATTGAGACATCCCTTTATCAGTAAGTATATAATAGGTTGACGGACGGCCTACCCCTTCACTCTTCACGATTGGTTCGATAAGTCCTTCCTGAGCAAGATTCAGTAAATGCTTTCTAGCACCTTCTTTGGTGATGGATAATTCTTCAGCAATAAGAAGCGAGCTCGCCTCGCCCCTCATCTTCAAAAACATCAGAATACGGTCTGCTGCCGGCTTTTTCATTTGACAATAATTAGGTTGTTTTATTTTCCAACAACAAATATAGTCATTTTCTATAATCTTTAAAATTACTGCTTAATCCGATTATTTACAACTATTTAGCTTTATAGCAGATTAACTCTATAAAACAACCAAAAAGTTGTTTTATTCAAATATATTATTACCTTTGCGATACATTAATCAAAAAAATAAATACAATGAAACCGTTTACCTTACCTCAATTGGCTTATGCATATGATGCTTTGGAACCATTTATCGATAAAGAAACAATGACTATTCACCACCAACGTCATCATCAGGCTTATGTTGATAATCTGAATGCTGCTTTGGAACAAACCAACGAAACAAACCCTGACTTGGATTCTTTGCTTCAGAGAATAAGCGAATACAGTCCGGCAGTAAGAAATAACGGAGGTGGTCATTACAATCATTCTTTATTCTGGGAAATTATTTCTCCGCAACCCAAACTGACTCCGAACGGTAAGTTGAATGATGCTATCACAACAACTTTCGGAAGCCTGGAAGATCTTAAAGCCGAAATGAAGAAAGCCGGTCTTGGGCAATTCGGATCCGGCTGGGTCTGGCTGTATGTGAAGTTCAACGGTTCACTTGCTGTAAGTTCTACGCCTAATCAGGATAATCCGATGATGGATATTCTTTCCATGAACAGAGGTTTTCCGATTCTTGGAATTGATGTGTGGGAGCATGCGTACTATCTGGCTTATCAGAATAAGCGGGCAGACTATCTTGATTCATTCTGGTCTGTTCTCGACTGGTCAGCCGTAGAAAGAAAATATGAGGAAGCACTTTCAAAAATCAGATAATTCACATCGATTATAAAATGATTATGAATCAGGAAATTTTCATCAATAAAGCAAAAGCTTCGGGTATTATTGCCCTTGATCTTTTAGACTATAAACCTTGTACGGAAATTGTAGAACTGGATATTAAAGATCATCTTTTCATGGGAATGATTGTGAAAGAGAAAGAATTTAAAGAATCAATTGCTTCAGTGGATTTTTCCGTGTACAACGAGAAAGCAGTAGGAATTATCTGTTCTACGGATGCAATTATTCCACCCTGGGCTTATATGTTACTCATGGAAAAATTATCACCTTATGCTGTCTATGTTGATCTGAACAGTGCCAAGGCAGTTCTTCTTGATCTGTGGAAACGCCGTCTCACGTATGCCGATCTTAAGCATTTTAAAGATCAGAAAGTGGTAGTCAGGGCAAATGCAGATCATGATTCTTCTTTGTATCTGCTGGCAGCCTGGCTTTTGAAACCCATCGTTAAGAGTTTGATGTATGGAGAAATAGGTTTGCCTAAAGTAATTTTCAAAAAATAAACAACATGAAAGCAATCATATTTAACGGATCCCTGGAAAGAAGAGCGGAATCTACCTCAGGATTTATTTCCGGTTATTTTGCCGAAAGTCTTCAGCTATTGGGCTTTCAAACGGACATTTTCACCCTTGCCGATTCCGGAATTCCATTGTTTGATGTCACCCTTACTAAAACGCCTTTGGCAGTAGAGCGTATGACACAGATGTTTACAGATGCTGATCTTCACATCTGGCTCGCTCCCCTTTATCACGGAAGTATTCCGGGAGTGATGAAAAACTGCCTGGACTGGCTTGAGGTTACAGCTAACCGGTATGAACCCTATCTTACTGATAAAACAGTAGGGTTAATATGTTGGGCAGACGGGTTGCAGGCCATGCAGGGAATCAATGCGATGGACGCCATTGCCAAATCATTGCGGGCATGGCCGCTTCCCTTTAGTGTTCCTATTGTTAAATCTGCCTTATTTGACAGCAGTCATCCAACAGAGATATCATCTCTTTATGCAGGAAAGTTTGATAAGCTGATCAGCATAGCAACGACCAAAAGAATTGAAAAACTATCATAAATTAATCATTACACAGTATAGCAGCAACGATCAATTGATTCTCACGAAAGATGCAATGACAATGACAGATCAAACTGGTTAAAAATATATGCTAACCTGTTTCTTAGGAGCAAAAAGTTTATTATCGGAACTTTTTACTTCTGATTTTACCAGCAGATTAGCCTGCCAGATTCATATGAAGGCTCAGATGGATGGACTGTCTGTAAAAATTGCTGCAGATTGATGGATTTAAAATAAAAGTTTGCACAGTTTATGATGTATAAATTGTTGAAACTGCTTTAATTAAGTTTAGCAGGGATTTCCAAAACACAGGTTGTTGAAGAAATCCCTTTTTATTCCCTTTTAAAATAAATAATATGGCTATAAAAATAACGGATGCCTGTATCAATTGTGGCGCCTGTGAACCGGAATGCCCCAATTCAGCCATCTATGAAGGTGCCATCGACTGGCGTTGGCAGGATAAAACAAAGCTTTCGGGAAAAGTAACTTTCCCTGATGGAACGGAGGTAGATGCCAATGCTTTTAATGAGGCTTATTCCGATGAGGTGTATTATATTGTATCCGGAAAATGTACCGAATGTAAAGGCTTTCATGAAGAACCACAATGTAAAGCCGTTTGTCCGGTAGATTGTTGTGTGGATGATCCTGATCATCGTGAATCGGAAGAGGTATTATTAGACCGACAGAAATTCATGCATGGCTCCTAAACTTTTCTGACCGATTATCATTATTCGTTTTTGTAACAAGAATGAACAATATTCTACTTATAGAAAAATCAAAATATCACGATAATTTAATAATACCCTGTAAGTTATGAAAACGATATTGTTATTTCTCGCCTTATTACCCGCCATGTGGTCTGCCCAAACGGATGTTCAAAAGCTTAAAAAAGAATATAGCCAACTTACGGAGAAGTCCAGTTATGGAAATAATCCAAAAGCAGGGCAATATTATGACGTCAATGGGATAAAAATGTATTGCGAAACCTATGGCCAGGGTCAGCCTTTACTGCTGATTCACGGAAATGGCGGTTCAATCGTTGACTTTTCTAAGCAGATTCCATTTTTTTCAAAACATTATAAAGTAATTGTAGCTGACAGCAGAGCACACGCAAAATCATTAGATAAAGGAGATGCATTGACTTATGAGATGATGTCTGATGATTATGCTGAGCTGCTGAACAAGATGAAAATTGATTCCGCCCTGGTTATTGGCTGGAGTGATGGCGGAATTAACGGTCTTTTGCTAAGTATAAGGCATCCTGAAAAGGTGAAAAAGCTAATTGTCACGGGTGCTAATTTACGTCCGGACTCTTCTGCCGTAGAAACCGATATCTACAAAAGAGTCAGTGCCAATTATGCTGAATTTAAAAAGCAAATGGCCGTTAAGAAAAATAAAAAAGATCTGGATTATACGGTTCTCAAATACAAAAGATTATTAAGCGAACAGCCCAATATCAATACAAAAGATCTTCATCAGATTAAAATCCCTGTTCTTGTTATCGGTGGAGATTATGATGTGATAAAACCGGAACATACCCTGGAAATATTCAGAAATATACCCAAAGCCAATCTATGGATTCTACCAGATTCAGGTCACAGTACTTTGGTTGTATATACCGATGAATTTAATGCTAAAGCTGATACTTTCTTTAAAACGAAATTCAGAACAATCAGGGATAGAGATCGGGAATTTTAATTGAAACAATAATGTATATACACAATCTACGCACATGTAAGTTGCGTGAGATTTCAAAATCTTTATATTTAAATTTCTAGCACACCAAATCAAAAGAGGCCGTCTCAAAAGTGTCATTCTGAATGAAATGAAATGTAGTGAAGAATCTTAAATAACAGATAAACAATAAGATTCTTCCTTCGTCAGAAATCGAAGATTCGGCGTAGCCAATGACAAAAGCCAAATTATTTGACTTTTGAGACAGCCTCTTTTTCTGTAGAGTTATGTCCCTCATGTGAACCAAAGACTTAGATTTCTTTAATCTTCATATAAATTTTTTGGGTATAAGGAGTAGATATTCTCAATTCAGTTCCGTATTTTAAAATGGCCCCGGCAAACAACTCCAGCTCATTATCTTTTTTTCCTGAATGAATATCCAACTGTAAAGACGTTGGGGTTTCAAAAGGAAATGTGGCTGCTTTTTCAAATGTTTTTTCAATGATATCGTCCTGAAGATGAATTTCTTTTTTATCTGCAATCAGCTTCATTTCTTTCATAATTTCAGTGGCTTCCTGTTTCTGCTGTTCATCGGTATACACTGTTCCGATTGACGAATTATGCTTTGCGGTTACCAGCCCGAAACTTGCGATAAAGAAAAACTTAGTCCAGATATCGATTAGTGAATTGTCTTTACAATCAAAATCAATTTTGCTTTCTTCAAGTACATCGGTAACCCATTTCACATCCGTTGAAAAATGTTCCGGATCACGTCCTACAATCATTTTCCCGGGCTTTCCTTTATGTTCTACAGTTCCTTTTTCTTTAATATGAGAAGCTACATAAATGCAGGTAGGCAAAATAACATTTTCAGGAATTATTTTTCTGATTCTCTCGTAGATATCCGCTCCGTTCATCATAGGAAGAAGTATAGTTTCTTTATTAATGACAGATAAAAGCTGTGTGCACACGTTTTCAAGATCATATTCTTTAACACAGATCAGAACCAGATCAGGATTTTTTATATCTGCAATATTTTGCTCAAGAGCATTGGGACATGTTTGTTGGCGTGCATGTTCCGGAGAAAGTAAGATTAATCCGTCTTTTTTTACCTTTTCGTAGGTTTCTCCTCTGGCCACAAAGGAAACGAAATACTTTTCTGAGGTTTCATTGGTCTGATTTATTTTAAAGCCAAAATATCCGCCTACACCTCCTAATCCAACAATGACAATATGTTTTTTGTTCATGAAATTATTTTTAGCAAAGATCAATGACAACAGTGAAACGATCACTTGACAAATGAAAAGAAATTACATTTTATGGATATCTTTTCTGATCCGGCTCAGCGAACTGTCTTTGATTCCGAGATAGGAAGCAATAATCTTCAGTGGAACATGCTGAAAAATGTCAGGATCTTTTTTCATCAGGTTAAAATATCTCGTTGAAGCTTTCTGACTGGCCATTTCTATCAACCTGTCATGAATCTTGTAATAATTAAGTACAAAAAGAAGGCGGCTAAATTCTCTGAATTCAGGGATATTGTGAAAATTATCCTGAACATTTTCCAGGCCCGTTTCCCAAAAAACACAATCTGTGATGGTTTGATATATTTCTTTGGTAGGCTGTTGTCTGAAAAACGATAAAAAATCATTCACAAAGCACGGTGCAGCATAAATATTTGTTGTAATCTCTTCATTATCTTCATTCAAAATATAAGACCGGACATACCCTTTTTCCAGAAAATAGGTTTTGGTACTGATTACATTTTGGTCCAGTACAACGGCATTTGCTTTCAGCTCAAAACGATTGAATTTTTCGGTAATTTTTTCAACCACCTCATCTTTGATACTGAACAAGGAATGAAAATAATTGTTGATCGATGATTTATCCATTAAATTATAATGCTATCTATTTGGACCGTCTAAAATAGGGATAATTCTGTGAATTTATCAGCCGTTCTTATGAGATATCAAAAACAACCCTGCTATCAGTATCGAGCCTGCTGTCCGCCTGCTGATTTCTCGTCTTAAATTCTGATTATTTTTAATATATTGCCTTTTATATTCCATAAAAAACAGGATACTTAAATGAACGACCTTATATTAAAATCAAATCGGTTAACCTTACGTACATTCAAGGAGAGTGATGTTTCCAATGTACATGAAATGCTTTTAAAACCAGAAATTACGGCATTCAATCCCACTTCATACGCCGATGACGAAAAGGAAACCCAAGCATTGATAGATGCCTGGAGGTCAGAATCAGAAGCCCAACAGAACCGGAAAAAGTTTACTTTTTTAATAGAAACCACCATCGACTTTACATTTGCAGGTATCATCGGAATTGATCTTATTAAGCTTCATTACAAAAATGCAGAAACATGGTATAAGCTTAGCCCTGAAGTCTGGGGAAAAGGATATGCAACAGAAGCCCTTGAAAGAATTATTCAGTTTGGTTTTGAGGATTTGAAACTCCATAGAATTGAAGCAGGCTGCGCTGTTGACAATATTGCCTCTTATAAAGTTATGGAAAAATCCGGAATGATAAGAGAAGCACATCGCAGAAAACTGCTTCCACTAAAAAACGGTTGGAGTGATAATTATGAATATGCTATTCTTGAAGAGGATTATTTTTCAAAATAATAAATCCATAATTACAATGGTCAGTCATCTTTTTCAACATTCTTATTGACCTATCAAAACTTAAAAACCATCTCAAAACACACATTAACAAATTAATTACCAATATAATATATATTTAAAAAGAAAATTAAAAAGCGATTTTCATTATATTCACAGGCTTCTATTTCATCCTGATTTTGAACATTTTTAAAAGGTTTTTGGTAAGAACAAAAGCCTGAAAAGGGGCTAAATTTGCATATCAATGAAGAAGTCTTTCCACATATCACTTATCTTTTTGTTTATCCTGTTTATGAGTACCATGATAGGACTCTCAAACAACAGAAAAAGTATGAGTCCAGTAGATTCTTCAAAAGATCAAATGAGTTTGAAAGCTTCCGGATCTGCTCTTCAGCATACTAGCTTATTGGTAGAATCTGTTGCAGAAAATGATTTTGATGCAGACAAAACTTTCTTTGATCTCCCTTTTACTTTCTTTGTAAAATACATTCTGTTTTGGGGTTCAGATGCCAACTCCGGCGCAATGATTACTTCTGCTGCAGAGTTTGTACATCATTATCACCTTCCCAAATATCTTTTATTTCATAATTTAAAGATCAGGATCTGATCCATCTTTCCTATAAATCGGTACATCTCTATTGTAGAGAATTTGCCCCTTTTCAAATTAAGATTATCTCAACTACTCTCAGATAGTCCGTTTCACCTTTAAAAAAATATAAGCTATGCATGAATTAAGTATAGTGAAGGATATTTTTGACACCTTGGAATCTCATTATGATGCCAAAGTAGAAGATATTCAGCAGGTTCAGGTAACGGCAGGACTGCTTTCCAATGTTCAGCCTGTCCTCATCCAGAACGCATTCGATGCCTTTATTACCGATCATCCATACTATCAGGAAATGGAACTTGAGGTTCTTGTAAATGATATTATTGCCCATTGTGAACGGTGTGATAAGGATTTTCAGGTCAGGTATCATACGTTTGTCTGTGACGACTGCGGAACTCCTTCCGCCCATATTGTTCAGGGTAATGAACTCTTTATCTCAAAAGTAATTTTTAAACAAAAAGACCATTAATATGTCAACAGCTAATCCAAAAAGTTTAGGAAACCGCGTAGGTTCGGTTCAATGTGATAATACCACTCTTCATTTATTAAAAGCCAATGATTTTGTGGCTAAAGCCATCAGAGAGCGTTTAAAAGACGTTTGTGTCATCAACGTCTGCTCATCTCCGGGATCCGGAAAAACAACGCTGATGCAGGAAACAGGAAAACGTCTTGCGCAGGATCTAAATATTTCAATTCTTGTAGGCGACCCGGAAACAGAGCGTGATGCAATCCGTATGCGTGAAGCAGGAATTAATGCTCTTCAAATTGTAACCGGCGGAATGTGCCATATTGAGGCACAGATGATTTTGCAGGCTTTAGATCATATCGAACTGGAAGGTGTTGATTTACTGTTTATAGAGAATGTAGGAAACCTTCTCTGCCCGTCTGCCTTTGACCTGGGAGAAGATTATCGGGTTACCCTTCTGGCGTCTACCGAAGGGGATGATAAGCCTAAAAAATATCCACGTATGTTTTTAACAAGTGAACTGATGCTTGTATCAAAAGCAGATTTACTTCCTTACGTTCCATTCTCGGTGGAAGCGGTGACGAAAGATGCTCATGAAGTAAACCCGAACCTTGAAGTCATGACCATCAGCACCTTAAACGGAGACGGAATTGATGAATGGTGCAACTGGCTGAAAGAGAAAGTAAAATTGAAAAAAGCAAGTGCTCTTCAGGAAGATTAATCTATGAATATCATACAACCGGTCGTAATAGATGAAGTAAAAACAGACGAAAATCGAAGTGATTGCCAGGAAGTCTTAGAACTCGAATGGTTCGAAAATAAAAAACAAAAGCTGACCCGGGCTACATCCTCCGGGTTGGTTTTGGAACTAAGACTGCCCCATCAGCAAGAATGGCAGCAGGGAGATCTTTTATACAGTAATGGCAAATTGGTTGCTACAATCAGTATCAAAGACTGTCTTACCATCTGTTTTCCTGCAAAAAATGATCAGGACGCTGCAGATTTCTGTTATTTCATTGGCAATCAGCATTTGCCTGTATTTCTAATCGGAATACAAGAATTTGCAGTTCCGTATGACGGTCGTCTCTACGAACAGCTCTCGCTAAGATATAACGGACGTATTGAATTGAGAGATACTCAGTTGCTATCCACTCAATCACTACGTCATCTGACAAAAAATAAAGCACATGAAAATTAAAAACTGGGGTATCACATGCCTTTCCGCTGTGATACTCATCGTACAAAGCTGTAACAATCCGAAAAGTTCGAATCAAAAAGAAACTTCATCCAATATATCAGTCTCTGCAACAGACAGCAGAGGCAAAACCATTACCCTTCCTCATGAGGCAAAACGGATTGTTGTTTTATACAATGCCCTCGTAGATGATGTCTATATGCTTCAGGCAGGAGAAAAAATTGTAGGTATTCCACAGCAGATCTATGAAATGGAGGATACTTACCATTTTCTTTCCAGGCTTGATGACCGTATTAAGAATAAAAGTATTGCCACACCTACTTTTGGGGGACAATCCAGTAATGCAGAAAGTATAGTAGGTCTGAAACCTGACTTAGTACTGACTTTTAATACGGATGAAGATAACATCAATCAAATTGAAAACCTTGGCATTCCGGTATTTACTTTTTCATCTTTGAATGATGAGAAAATTTTAGATGAATTAAAAAATGTAGGAAAACTCCTCGGAAAACAAAAACGGGCCGAAGAAATTACAGGCTATGTATCAGAGGAAGTGAAGAAAATGAGAACTTCTCACGAAGCTTCTCCCAAAAAAATCTATTATGCCTGGTCAAAGGGACGTATCATGTCTACTTCCGGAAAAGGAAGTTTAATTGATATGGCGATTACATTATCCGGCGCCCAGAATGCCTGTCCGGTTCCTGTAGAAGCCCCGAATATCAGCGCAGAAACACTATACAAATGGAATCCTGACCTGATTATTTTATGGAATTCCAAATTGTCAGATGTGTATAGTTTAAAGGAGCTGACAGCCCTTCCTGCGGTAAAAAACAAGCAGGTCTTTGTAATGTCTCCTTCTTTTCCGTACGATCCGCATACTGTGAAATTTATGTTATTTGCCAAGCAGCTTCGTCATTGGTGCATGCCATCATATACCCAAGAACAATTGGATCAGGATGTGAAAAAAGCTTTTGAAATAATCTATGGTAAAAAAGGATTGATCTGATGGTGAAAGGCAGCAAAATAATCTTCCTCCTCATTCTTTTACCCATTGTGTTGGGAGTGATCTCACTGATTATAGGTTCCAGTGAAAATATAGGATTAGGAGAACTTTTCCATCACATTGCTGTGGTATCAGGATTTTCCGAAGATCCGACTGTTCTGCATGGAAGTTTATCTACCATTTTGTGGCAGGTACGACTGCCGCGGATTGTACTTACCTTTTTGGTAGGGGCTTCATTGGCTTCTTCAGGAGGAGTATTACAGGCAGTATTCAGAAATCCCATTGTTGATCCGTTTACCCTGGGAATTTCTTCAGGTTCGGCATTCGGTGCTGCCTTAGCCATGTTGTTTCCGGTAATGGCTGTTAATATTTCTGCTTTTATTTTTGGAGTTATAGCGGTCGTTATCACTTACCTTGTCTCATATGCCGGGGCTAAAACTTCCATTGTGAGTATGGTTCTTGCCGGAATGATTGTTTCAGGAGTATTTACAGCTTTCCTCACCGTCCTTCAGTATTTGAGTGACCCTTATAAATTACAGGCTATCGTCCAATGGACTATGGGTAATTTACATACCGCTTCCTGGCAGAAAGTATATACCGCAGTATTTCCCGTTCTTATTGGATTATTTGTTATTGTTATCCTTCGGTGGAAACTCAACCTTCTGGCATTAGGAGATCATGAAGCAATGGCAGTCGGGGTAAACCCTACCCTTCTGAAGCTGGTTCTGATGGCTGTTGCCACAATGATTACTGCTTCGTCGGTAGCTGCTGTAGGAGTCATTAGTCTGTTCGGATTGATTGTGCCTCATATCAGCAGGATGATCTTTGGCCCCAATAACAATATTACCGTTTGGGCCAATATCAGTATCGGAGGAACATTTTTATTATTGATTGATGACTTTTCACGTACTGTAATGCCGTTTGAAATTCCGATCGGGGTATTTACCATGATTATCGGAGCCCCGATTTTCATTTATCTAATGCGTAAAAACGCCATAAACTGGAACTCATGACCTCAATAATTTCTATAGAACAATTGTCTTTTAAGTACGGAAAAGATGAGGTATTAAAAAACGTACGTGCTGAATTTCCAAAGGGAAAGCTTTCCGTTATTCTGGGAAGGAACGGAAGTGGTAAATCAACTTTATTTAAAATTATTGCCGGACTTGAAAAGGAGTATACAGGAAAAGTATTCATCGCTGATAAAGAACGCCGAAAAATCAAAATAGGAACCGGTTCACCTGTTCGTGTCGGATTTTTAACCCAGTTTCATCAAACGACTTTTCCATTTAAAGTAATGGATGTGATATTGACCGGTCGAGCCTCTTTTTCAAGGTTTTCGCCTAAACAACCGGACTATGATGCCGTGGAGGAAATTCTTCACAAATTTAATTTAATGCACTTAAAAGATAAACCCTACACCGCTCTTTCCGGTGGGGAACGCCAATTAGTTTTGCTTTGCAGGGTTCTCGTTCAAAAACCTGATATTTTAATGCTTGATGAACCCACCAATCATCTGGACCTGCATTATCAGGTAGCTGTACTGGAAGTTATCCGTCAGCTGGTCAATGAAGGGACTACAGTTTTATGTGTGATGCATGATCCGAATCTTGCGTTTCTCTTCGGTGATGAATTTTTTGTCATGCGACGCAATGAGTTAGTTCCTGTCCAATCATTGAAAACAGATGAACTGAAGCAACTTCTTGAAGATACTTACCAGGTTCCTTTATTAGCCTTAGACAATCAGGGAACCCCAATGTTTGCACCTCAATTAAAATAAAATATATGAAAAATCATGAAGAAATAACAATTTCGAAGGTAGAAGACTACCATGTGTTTGAAGTATTGCCTTACGTCATGGAATTCAGGCGTCAGCTGTATCCGTTGCTTGATCCGTTGATCGTACCCAAAGACCTCGTTAATTTTGAACAAAATTATCTTCATTCTCCATCGGGAGCTTTTTTACAAGCCCGGACAACAGACGGAAAACTTATAGGTGTTATCGGAATGATGCCGTTTGATTACCGTTTTCCTCACCTCAGTATTGATCAAGAAACCACGGTAGAAGTTGCCCGGCTATTTGTCAACCCGGATTACCGCAGATCAGGTATTGCCACCCGTCTATTTCAGGAGCTGGTCATCACGGCAGAGCAAAAAAATATCAAACGTCTCTACCTTCACACCCATCCTTTCCTACCGGGAGCCTATGAATATTGGCTTAAACAGGACTTTAAACTTCTTAAATCCTGCTATGAAGGAACCTATCCTACACTGCATATGGAATTAATGATTTGAGAAGATAACTACGTAATACAGAGAAGAAATATACATGAATGCAACAAAGAAAGTGTTATACATCAATGGTATAATGCTCTTACTTCCTTTTGCCTTATCGGCTCAGGAAACCCACTCTATTTTTGGAAAAATTCTGAACCAGGAAGGCAGAATAATTTCTAATGCAACGGTCTCCATCAATGAGGGAAACACTACTAAGACTAGTAAAGACGGTAGTTTTAAGTTTGAAACACCGGTTCAGTATCCGGCTCAGTTAATGATCGATGCCAAAGGGTATCCAGGATCCCATATTACATTGGATTCGCTGTCCTATGATGATAAAAACGGAATCACGATTCGTCTGGCAGAAAATCAAACCCATATTCAGGAGGTTCTGATTACGGCCCGAAGAAATAACTCTTATCTCACCAACAACCTTGAACTGGGTGGAAAATTTTCGGGAAATTTAAAAGACCTTCCTCAATCAGTTTCAATAGTAAGCAGTGAGTTTATGGAAGACAGGCAGGCTTATACAACCCGGGAAGTCGCACAGGATCTGGCAGGAGTAACAACGGCTTCTTCTTATGATGATCTGATTATCCGTGGTTTTAAAAGTGGCTATGAAACAGGAATTCGCCTAGTTAATGGCTTACGTTCAGGATATAGCTATGGAAACAGCTATTATCGCTCGCCTTTAACGATTAACCTGGAAAGTGTTTCTGTTTTAAAGGGTCCTGGAGCTTCTTTATTCGGAGATATTACTCCGGGAGGGACAATTAATATGGTAACTAAAAAGCCATTGGAAACCCAGAAAGGATCTATCAATTTTTCCGTGGGAAGCTTTCAAACGATACGTACCAGTATTGATTTGGGTGGTCCTTTAGACAAGGAAAAGAAAATTTTATATCGTTTGAATGCAGGTTATGAAGACAGTAAAACCTTCCGTAATGTAAATCAACAGAAGAATTTTATGATAGCACCATCATTTACTTTCAAACCGTTTGACGGGACGCAGGTGGATATTGATCTGGTTTATGATCAGTTTCATGGCTATCTTGATCGTGGAATGGGACTCAGAAATAATGATTTCTATGCACTTCCCCGCTCTTTTACTTTAAGCCAGCCTTCGGATTTTTATAATACCAAAACATTGTCATTCAGTGCGAGACTAAACCAAAAACTTACTCATAATCTTTCATTGAATGCCAGCTATATGAAGTCTATCTACCAGGAAGATGTTAACGAACATCGTACCCTGAACAGTTACGCTGATGCTCCCACTAATACGATCATGAATATGCGTTTCTTTGACCGCCATGGAAAAGACTATACTGATAATTCTGTCGTCTATCTGAAATGGGATTTACCCGGCAGTACCATACAGCACCATCTTATAGCCGGTGTTGATTATTCTCAATATGAAGGAGACAGCAATAATCAGCAACGCGAAGCGAGACAACAGAAAATCGACGGAAAGATTGTTCCTCTGACCTTTGATCTTAATAATCCTACCTACACCACCCACGATCTGAGCAATTATGTTTGGCTGCCACAGGGAAATTATCCTTTTTTAAGTCCTTATAAAACAACCGGAATCTATGTGCAGGATCAGATTTCATTTGCTGAAAGATTGAAACTTATTCTAGGATTGCGTCATGAACATTATTACTCGGAAACCGTAAGTTCTGCCGACCGTTATCATGCGACACAAAATGCATGGCTTCCCCGAATCGGATTAACTTATCAGGTTAATGATCAGATCAATTACTTTGCAAGTTATTCTCAGGGATTTGCTCCTGTTGGGGCCAATTTCATTCAGAATTATCAGGATTATGGGGCAGACAAGGCGTTTACTGCGGAACATAGTTTCCAGATTGAAACAGGTCTTAAAACCGGATTCTTTAAAAACCAGCTGCAAATGGACCTTTCTCTTTTCCAGATTGAACGTAAAAATATGCTGATTGCTACAGGCGAGATCAGTACCACGGGTTTTCCGGTGTACAGACAGTCCGGGCAAGCAGTATCAAAAGGTATTGAACTTGACATCCGCGGTCAGCTGACCAAAGAGTTCCAGATCATGGGAAATTATACATTTAACAAAACAGAAGTAAAATCCTCTTCTATTGCGTCTGAAGTGGGACAAGCTTTACCGGGAGCTCCTAAAAACATGGCAAGCATGTGGTTAAAGTATGTTTTCTCCACCACTGCTTTAAAAGGACTGGGATTCGGAGCCGGAGTCTATTATGTAGATACCAGACGTATGGATAACAGTATAGGAAAAGACGGTTCCGGAAATGCTCTTTGGGGAAAATGGCCATCTTATACCACTGTAAATGCAGCTGTTTATTATCATATCGGAAAAATGAAAATGGCAGTGAATGTCAGCAATCTTTTTGATACATATTACTTCCTGGGAGGCTTTGATTATACGAGAGGCTTTCCGGGAGCTCCCAGAAATGTGACGGTTTCTGTGGGGTATTCATTCTAACTTATTTTTTAATTTTGTGGAGACCTGGGCTATTTTTTGATAGTCCGGGTTTTTTGTTGATGAAAGCCAAAATGTCATGTATTTTTATGACACTAAATATTGCGATACAATCTCTCGCTAATCTTGCGGATAACGCAGATTGTTATGGAGAAATCCTTATACTAAAAACTCTATTCTCTAATTACCGTAAATGCACGACTCTTTTAATTCTACTTTCAATCTGTCATTTTTTGTATCTTCATTGTATTAAAAGCTTATACAATCAATTATGAATAATGATTTCTCTTACCATTTCACGGAACCTGACAAGGAAATTGCTGATTTTGTAGAAAGTCTGGGAACATTTCATAATGCTTCGTCTGAATCCAAAGAAGTGGTTATTATTCCCGACGGAAGAATTGATCTGTTTTTCTCTCGATCCCCCTCAGAGCCTTTTCATATTACGCTTCTTGGATTGGAAACCTATCCGGAACAACGGCAGATTCCGTCACAGACTACAGCTTTTGTTATCAGTTTTAAACCTATCGCTGTTGAATATATTCTAAACACTTCTGTTGCGGATTTACTGAATATAGGAAAAGAACTTCCCAATGATTTTTGGGGATTTAAAGCTGAAGACTTACAGGATTTTGAGCTTTGTTGCCAGCATGCTACACAAAAAATAAAAGCACTGCTTCCCGAAAAAACAGACGAAAGAAAACGAACCCTTTTTGAATTGATCTATTCGTCAAAAGGGGAAATGAGTGTGAAAGAACTTTCGGAAAAAGTGGGTTGGAGCAGCCGGCAGATCAACCGTTATTTTACCAAACAATTAGGGCTTTCTTTAAAAGCCTACTCTACCATTTTACGGTTCAGAGCCTCATTGGAGCATATTGCGAAGGGAAAATTGTTTCCTGAGCTTAATTATACGGATCAAAATCACTTCATCAAAGAAATTAAAAAATTCTCCGGAGTGGCTCCTAAAGAATTATCAAAAAACAAAAACGACCGATTTGTACTATTATCAGTGTTGAAAGAAAAATAAATTTGCATAGTAAAATTTAAATAAACATGCTGATAGATAATAAATCAATAGCAATCGTTGGTGGAGGTCCTGCCGGACTTACACTGGCAAGACTTTTACAATTGAAAAATGCTCATGTAAAAGTATACGAAAGAGATGTTAATAAAAATGCCCGGGTGCAAGGCTCACCACTTGATATGCATGAAGATTCGGGATTGGCGGCTTTGCGTAAGGCTGAATTATTGGAAGAGTTTAAGAAGAACTTCCGTCCCGGCGCCGATAAAACTCTTATTCTCAACGAACAGGCAGAAATACTGTACAGTGATCACGATACAAAGCCTGAAGAGGATTTTGGCCATGAACATTTTCGTCCGGAAATAGATCGTGGTCCACTGAGAAATATGCTGCTGCAATCTTTACACCCTGAAACAGTGGTTTGGGACAGTCATTTTATTTCCATGGAGCCTAAGGATAAAGGCTGGCTGCTTCATTTCAAAAACGAAACGTCGGCGTACGCTGATATTGTAATTGCTTCAGATGGTGCCAATTCAAAAATCCGCCCTTATCTAACGGATATTAAACCAGTTTACTCAGGAATTATTATGCTGGAGGGAAATGTTTCAAAAGAAGCAGCTCCACATATTGATGCTTTAATTAAAGGTGGTAAAATTATGGCATTCGGCAATACTCAAAATATATTGATCGGGCAGAAAGGTAATGGTGATCTGGGATTTTATGCAAGTTTTAAGGCTGATGAAAATTGGGCAACCAGAAGCGGTCTGGATTTTTCAGACTCTACGCAAATTCTCAGATGGTTTAAAAAAGAATATGCCGAGTGGAGCAACATCTGGGATGAGTTATTTGAGAATGCAAAATATCCATTTATTCCCCGCCCGATTTATTATATGCCTTTAGATCAAACCTGGGAATCTAAATCTAATCTAACTTTGATTGGTGATGCCGCACATGTAATGCCTCCATTTGCCGGTGAAGGGGCTAATATGGCTATGCTTGATGCTCTCGAATTGAGTGAACATCTGACCGATCAACAATATAAAACCTTACAGGAAGCTATTTTCCATTATGAAAACAATATGCGCAACCGGGCTTCCGCCGTTACAAAGGAGTCTCTTGAAAACGGAGAACGAATGCATTCTGAAAAAGCGTTATCAACTATGGTGGAATTTTTTACAGCCCATTTGGAATGATCAACAAAAGGCTGCCTCAAATTGAGACAGCCTTGACTAAAAATGATTTTCTCTCCATTAGATCCTGAATGGAAGAGACTTGTGTACTAAAACGTCTTTATAATTTTTATACTAAATATTTAAGGTTTATTAAACAGACACCATGCAATACAAAGTATGAGCTTCATAGATTTATAAGAAATTTCCGCCAGTATAAGAGCCTTCTTCTGATAGCATAATGAAAACTGAATGATATCAATGATAAAAAATTGCAATTTATCAGATATTTGTTCAGACCATAGCACATACATCAGTAAAAATTTTTCCCTCATAGTTTATAAAATTTATGTTTTTATTTTCAGATAATTTCTTTTGTATAGTGATTATATAAATTACTTGGTTCCATTAGTCAAATGTAAAATATACATTTAAAAAAATAAAAAAAAGCAATACTACATGAATACAACACATCGTCAAACAACTGAACAACAATAAATTAAGCAAGAAATCCAGAACTCACTATTCCAGCATATACTTTACCTGACAAGCCTAAAAACATCCATACAAAATCCATACAAGCACATTAAATAAAAAATAGTTTTTATCAGTTCAAGCAGTTCTATGAGCTATCAGACTTAAAAAACATTTACACTAATTCTTGGTGCTGGGGAATTATATAATAAAGGCTACCTCAAAATTGAGATAGCCTTTTCCCTCTATAAAAAAAATAAATTTTTCTTCCGTCTCTATTAGATCCTGTTGAGAGACTCATTTGTGTTATTTCTTAATTACTTTGTGTTATAGATCTTTTTACTATTTCTTCTATTAATGATTTACATTCCTTTTGCCAGTGAAGCATCATTGATCTGGCTTCCTAATTTACCTTCTTGATCTACCCCCCCTGCTATATTGATTTCATAACTTCTAACATAGGTCTGATTTCTATAGCCCAAGCTCTCATCAATAATTTTTCTATCTCCATTAATGTGTATTTTTTCATGTTTATTCCCTGATTATTTACAGAGAAAATTGTTTACCTAAGCATCTGGGTTAATTATCAAGCTAAACTTTCCAGCAAATGTATATTTTATAATTTCAATAATGGAATAAAGGTAATACTACACAGGTACAACGTGCGCATAACCAAAAGAAATACAACACATTAAATGAAATAATTCTTATATTAAGGCTCTCAATAAAAGATTTGTTCACAAAATGTAAAAATCAATACAAAATCGCTACAAACAAAAGAGTATATAGTGAACAAATAGTATAAAAAATGTATGATTAGTTGATGAATAAAAAAACCAGAAAGTTTAAAAGAAGATAAATATCAAGGTTTATCAATAAAAAAGTTAAAAATTCGGAGTCAATCACAAAAATCTAATTATCAACAATTTAAAAAAAAATTCAACAGCTGTAGTATTCATGTAGTAGGTCTTTTTTTTCTTATTTGCTTAAAAATTTTCAAATTTGATAAAAGACCACTGAAAAAAACAAGTGGCGAAAAAAGAATATTTCGAATACTGTCTGATGTGATGAATCAGACAGTTTTTTTTTAATATAATGCATCCAAAAACTGATAGATATCCGTTTCAGTCGGTATATTCAATTTTTTTCGAATTCTGTATTTTTTTTGTTGAACCGTTCTATGCTGAATATGAGCATAACTGGCAATTTCTTTAGAGGTAAAATGCAACTTTAACATGGCACAAAAAGTTAATTCTGAATTTTCAAGATCAGGATTAATCAGTAAAAGTTGTTCTATAAATTCAGGATAGGTTTCTTTAAAGTGAGTTAAAAATGTTGGATTATTTTCTTTTGCCATCTCCATCAATATTTCCTCTTTTTTATTATTCATTTTGGATTTAAGCTCTTCTGATTCTATCTTAAGTGCTTTCCTTCTCTTTCCCAAATAATTTATAATTCTCCAGGAATATATTCCTAATAACGAAAGGCCTGCCAGAGACAGAAAAACCACCCATCGTACCTTATTTTCATGTTTCTCAGAATCCTTTTTTGCACCTGTAATAAAGGACTCCATATCTTGATTGATTGTTGCCAGTACGGATGTATTTGTTTTTGAATAAGCATCTGTATAAGCCTTTAGATAAAAATAGGCCTTGTCTTTATCTCCTGTATTCTCATACACTTTCCGGAGATCGTTGTAGATGTACTTCCCATAATATGCATAAATGCGTTTGGTTTTCTCATTTATTTTCAACGCCTGCTTAAGGACTTCCTCAGCCTTACCATACTGTTTATCAGCCAAATAATATTCTCCCATAATGGTATTGGCATACAGTGCGATCCCATCTTCTTTTCCTCTTTCATTCGTTTTATCATAGGCACTCATTATGTATTTATACGCTGAATCTTTATTTTTTCCCATATAGATATAATCGCTGATGGCACAATCTATATAGCCTGTATTATCCAGTTTTCTTGCTTTTTGAAAATATTTTAATGCTTCCGTATCTTGTTTCTTTTCCATAAGATAAGTCGCCTGCCGAAGATAAATATTGAATAAAAGATTATTTTTAAGTTCAGATTGACCACTTTTTTGTATGTACTTCAAGGCTTCATCATTATATAAAAAGGCCTTATCAATTCTTCTGAGTTCCAAGTTGAAACGTCCATACACATTATAAAATCTTGCTTGATGAATATTATTCTCGGAATCATTGAGAATTTCCTTTGCTTTGTCAAGAAGAAGTTGAGATTTCTGATAATTTTCCAATGAAATATTAAGTTCAGCCAAATTGATATAGCATAAAGCTTTTCCTTCTTCATACTTCATTTCATCTGCTTTTTTATAATATTTTTTGTTGAGATTAATGAGAGAATCATAGTCTCCGGAAAGGCGAAATGCCTCATTCTTCTTCATTAGGGGAGCATCAAATATTTTCTCATACTCCTTTTGAGAACGTTGGTTACACGAAACTAAAACAACGAGTAAGATAGAAAGGAAAAAACGTATCATAGTGCTTTCTATTTTTAAACTTTAATTACCAGCATAAGTTATTATTAAACATCAATTTCCAGACCTATATTCTTATTTTCTTTAAGAAATTTGATCCAAATTTTATTCTTTTAAATTATCAAAAAAAACATAAATATCTTCATCACCCTGAATATTTAATCTCTTTCTGATCCTGTATTTTTTCTGTTGAATAGATTTGTGCTGAACAAATGTATAATCCGCTATTTCTTTAGATGAAAAATGTAGTTTCAACATTGCACAAAAAGCAAGCTCTGAATTTTCAAGATCGGGATTAATCACCAAAAGCGCATTGATAAAACCAGGATTCAATTCTTTAAATTTCATTAAGAATGAAGAATCATTTTTCCTTGCAAGTTCTGTTACTTCATTCAATTTTTTATGGTATACAGTACTTTTTAACTCATCAGTTTCCTGTTTTAAGTTTCTCTTTTTAGCTTTCTGATGCTTTATTATTTTCTGAACATATATTCCGGAAAAAGTAAGTGCAGCAATAGATAATGCCATGAATAACGGAAGATCACTTTTATGCCAATTTGATTCTTTTTTTGTTTCTAAAATGAACTCATCAGTAGTTTTATTCATCGTTATAAATCTCTCCCGATCCAGCCTACCCTCCTCATCCATATACTTCTGTAAATAATAATAAGCCTTGTTTCCATCATTTTTCTTTTTATAAACCTCGGATAAAGATTTGTAAACTCCACTGATGTGAGAAGAATAAGTACGTCTTGTTTTTATATTAATTTCCAATGCTGTTTTAAGCTCTTTTTCTGCTTCATCAGTATTATTGATTTCATTATAGTAATACCCCATGGTATAATACACCCAGAGAGATTCTACATCACTGGTTTTCTGACGAAGCATTTTCTCATCTGCTGCGGAAATATATTTCCCGGCATCAGCTAATTGATGTGTAAACAGATAATACTGAGCAACCATACAATTGGAATATGCCGAGTTTTCTAATGCATTACCTCTAAGAAAACTCTTTAAAGAGGTTCCCATCCATCCTTTCCAGGCGAAGTAAATGCCACGATTTATGTAGAGTCTTGGTAAAAGACTGTCATTGAGTTCTGTTTTTTTTGCTTGTTTTAAATAATAAAACGCTTTATCGTTGTATTGTATAGCTTTGTCATATGACTTAAGATGAGAATAATATAAACTGTAATCGTTATAAAATATCGCCCTGTGATAAGCATTTTCTGAATTAATCAAGTCTTTTTCTGCCTTATTGAAAAAGAAAGCTGCTTTTTCATAGTTTCCTGCAGAAACGTTGACTCCGGCTATATTGAGATAACAAAGGGCTTTTCCCTCCTTGTATTTCATTTTGGCAGCCTTTTTAAGGTACTCTGAATTAAGTCTGATAAGAGCTTCATATTGCCCGGAAAGCTGAAGATCTGAATTTTTATTTAGTAAAGACACGTCATAAGCCTGTCTCTCTTTATCAGGAGATTTTTGATTGCATGAAATCCAAGAAAATAATAACCCTATACAAAGTATATAGATTATAATTTTTCTCATGACTATTGAATATTTATTTTTATTTTCAATGGTTGCCAAATTGTATTGTTTCATCATCAATTCCAACATTTTTCATTGTGTGTTACCTAATAGCTATAAAACATTATACAAGGTTATTTCTAAATAATTTGTTTTTTGCCATGGGTTCCTGTTATAAATATACGTAATTATCAACCTAATATGCAAAAGCATTATTAATCTTCAAAAAAACACAATATATCTTTCTTTAGGGATAAATATCTAAAGAAAAATAATTTCAGTACTATATTTCGTTTTAATTTTTCATATTCTCTGACTTTCTCTTTCTGGCAAAAAAAATAACAAATCTTATTAAGCCATATCGTTAGAAATAAAATAAATTATTTGCATTTTTGCCTATTATTACCTACCTCAATGATCATGAATATTGAATATCGCAAGCTTTTGCCTGAAGAAAGTAAAATGTATCGAAAAATCCGGTTGGAAAGTTTAGAAAAATTTCCTGAAGCATTTGGTGCCAATTATCAGGATGCTCTGAAAATAGAAAAATTTAGAATTGAAGAAGATATAGAAAATGAATTACCTGAAAGATTCGTATTTGGAGCATTTTCTGATGGTGACCTTATTGGCATCTGTACTTTTGTGAAAGACGAAAATCAAAGAGGAAATCTTTATCAGATGTATGTGAAAAAAGATTTTCAGGGAAAAAATATAGGATATGAACTGATCCGGAGAATTATTAATGAAATTAGAGGCCATTTTAATGATCTTGAAATTTTCTTGGAAGTGGCTCCTCACAATGAAAAAGCGTATTCTTTGTACAGAAAAACAGGCTTCAAAGAGGTAGTCAATAAAACAGGAGGATCAGCAAATGGATCTACGATGATGCAATATTTCATTGAGAATTAGTACATCATAATTTATAGGTTCATAAAAACAAAAAAAATCACCAAAATCGGTAATTCTTTTTGTTTGTGAACTCATTCTCGAAGACCAAAATATATTCACAGCAAAAGGTAAACATTAAAGTAAGACAACAGTCCCGATATTAATTTTCCCTTTTTAATAGATCGTTTTTATCTAACCATTCAAGAGTAAAAGAAATGATTGAAAATAAAATTGACTTTAATAAGTTCTGCTTTAAAATATTTTTATTTTAAAATAGGGATTTCAATAAAACTGTCGTTAAACCATTTGATGTTCAAAGGTTCCCTGCCATCAAGAATTGTTTCCTCACTAACCTCTTTACCTGTTCCATAATTAAGCTGAGAAAAAGGATTTTTATTAACATTAAGTACAATAGCCAGCCTGCTTCCTTTTTGGAGTTGCTTGCTTATCAGGTGGGTATTTGAAAAAGGTATTGTTTCTTTTTTTCCAGGGTTCAGTAGAGCGCGATTGGTGGGGTCTTTTGCATAGCTTGCGCGACCAATATAATAAGACAAGTGAAAATATTTACCCTCCGTAGTAACTTCATATAACGTGACACCTATATCAAGATCTTTTTTATTACAGATTAAATTGATTTGTCCAAGAAAGGAGCCATTAATAAGAAAAGGCTCTTTAAAGGGTTCAGTTACAAAAATAAAACCATTATCATCAATATTGTCTCGAACAATTGGGTCCGGATAATAATTGTTATTCATGCTCTTTCGGTCGGAAAAATCAACCTCTTGTTTAAAATATTCTGAGTTTTTCGATGGATGAGAGCTTAAAGAATAGAATTTACCCGATTTCTTTTTGCTCAAATAGAATTTCAGATATGTATTGTGCATGGCATCTAAAGAGGAGGCACTACTCCATTGGTCTGTACCTATAATCTGATAATTAATTTTATCTCTTAAAAAATTAGGTTTTTTACCACTTTTTAATATGAAATTAAACCATTGATAAGTATAGTCTTTGATATTAAATCGGGCCACGGGATCTATTTTATATCCATTGATCAACTCTTCACCTCCGATCTGAGTCCCAAAATGTCCATAAGGTCCAATCACCAGATATACTGGGGTCTCCGGACTATATTTGTTAAGTTCCCGTAAATAGTATAGGCTTGAATTTTGGGAATCATTATAATAACCATCAAAAGCCAAAACTGGAATTCTTATCTGAGCAAAATCTTCTTTATAGGGAGCCATCTTTTGCCAGTAATCATCAAAATCAGGATGGTTTATCCAGCGTTGAAACAATCTGTTGGACGCTCCATCAATACTGTCCATTTTTGTATAGGCTGCTCCGGATTCCCACCATTTAAACATCATAGTTCTGAACCGGTTTCTATTGTTACCGGTTTCTGTATCCAGATATTTGTTGTTGCCAACATAAAAAGACCATTCATAATTTGGGTTGATAAAAATGTTATTTTCCATAGGCAGTCCCATTCCAGGTCGGTTAGCAACATAGGGAACAATAGTTTTCAGTGCAGGGTGAACTTTCTTGGTAGCAGCCCATTGTGTAAATCCATTATAACTTCCTCCGTACATTCCGACACTTCCATTACACCAGGGTTGTTTACTAATCCAGTCAATAACATCGTAGGTATCGTTTCCATCGGTTTCATATGGATATATTTCATTGGGGCTGTATCTTTTACCTCTTGTATAAGCAATCACACCAATATAATCTCTATCTACAGCATCTTTAAGCGATTCTAAATCCCTGTCTTTATCACGAACATAAATGGTAAATTGCAGTATAACAGGTTTAGGTCTTGTATCACCTTTCTTATGAACAGCAATAGCAGAGAGCAAAGCGCCATCACGAGTTCTGATCATAATGCTATCCTGAATATCGTAATCATCATCTTTATTACCGAGACTTAGAGATAATGTCTTTTGAGCATTAACATTAATCACAGCCAATATAATAAACAACAAAATAAAAATTGTTTTGTAACTCATAAAAACGGATAATTTTGATTAACAGCTATTTGTTATAAGACAATTATATCCCCAATTTATTACATATAATGGAGCAAAATATTTAAAATGATATTCTGATCGGAAATATTTACTCAGTAGTCCATCTTATCTATCAGAATAACAACAAATTAAGGAGCAAAAAAAAAGGGACAAATCTAGCTTTTGTAGATTTGTCCCGATAAGTGACCCGGCTGGGATTCGAACCCAGGACCCATACATTAAAAGTGTATTGCTCTACCAGCTGAGCTACCGAGTCGGCCAAGTACTTTTTCAAGTAAATCCCTTTGTTTAAGGGACTGCAAAGATAGAAATTTTTCTTTTAACTCCAAGTTTTTTCGCACTTTTTATGCGAAAAATTCCATATTAATTTTCAAAAAACTAAACGCAGGAATGGATCACATTAATCCAAATTTTCTTAAGTATCTGTTTATGAAATTATTTACAACTTAAACGGTACGAAAAACCTTCGCATACCGTTTAAGTTGTACTTTATTATTTTAGAATAAAAAAATGGTTACCCGCCATAAGTTTTGACTCTCATTTATTAAAATTAATACTAATTTGAAAAAATCACCAGAGAAGCGGCGCTTTGTCTCCTCTTTTATTTTCTGCGTAGTACAACGAAGGAAGAGCTTGCGAGAGATAGGTAAACTCACTGTAGCAATGTTCCATCAAGCCAAAACCAATTTCGTCCGGTAGTTGATGATCTGTATTTGCAGTTAGTGCACCAAGAAAAAAATGGCTTCTTAATGTACATCCCTGGGTAGTATCCCGGGCAACATGTATCATATACCCATCTATAGGATCACCATTGATATCTGTAGGCGTATTCTCTCCAAAACCAATTCTGCCATAAACGACCGCACTCACATTTCCATTCGCATAAGATTCTTTTAAAAGATCAGGATTAAAAATTTCAGCCGGAGCATGGAATTTGATCGTAGCAGATACAGGAGGAATATTCCCCAGTGATTCTGTAGCATGGATGGTCGCTCCGATATAATTTTTATGTTTAATCCATTGATCATCCCAGCCGCCATGTTCAACATGATCGTGCGGATGCCATAGCTTTAAATCTGCCGTTGTTTCAAAATAGGTAAACCACCAATCCAGCATTCTGCCCTTGCAATTATGCAGAACATTTCTCATCGCAACGTGCAGCATTCCATTATCCAATCTTTTGATACCAGCCTCAAGAGCTATTGGTTTAGGAGATAAAAGAGTGTCTATATCCTTAAACATCAGCTTTTCAATTTCTTTTGTCAATTCCATAATTAACTTATTTTATGTGTGAATTTTTCGACTGGAGTTTTATTCCTGAGAAATAATCTTCCTTCAGTCTTAGGACAAAGTTAGATGAGACCACAATAAGTTTACTTGTACAATCTCCTAATCCAGTTGTACAATTTGGAAATGTTATTACATTGAAATGTAAAGTTCTAAGTTTTATGGATTCACATGATGATTTTTAAAATCTTCGGGTGATTGTCCTGTTTGCTTTTTATAGAATCGGGAAAAATAAGCCGGATCATCAAAATTTAAGTTAAAAGCAATTTCCTTTATGGTCAGTTCATCGGTCATCAACATTCTTGTGGCTTCAACAGTTAGTCTTTCATGCAGCAGTTGGGTCAGTGTCTTATTCATTTTTTCCTTAAGAATCTGATTGATCCTCTTTTCACTGATTCCCATTTTTGAAGAATAAAAATCTGCTTTCCGTTCCGATTTATAGTATTCATCCATCAACATGATAAACTGATAGACCCGCTTTTGATTGATATCCTGATACAAAAAATAATTTTGGCTCATCCGGATCAGGTTCAAAAGAAAAACTTTCAATAACGATTTTAAAACCAGATAAGTTCCCATTGGATTATGATATTCTTTATCGATCAATAGTCTCAGGTATTGCAACGTTTCAGTTGTTTCATTATCCAATCCGAAACCGGTATATTGCCCATGCATATTGAAAAGATTGAAAACGTCTAATGCATATTCTTTATTATCCTCTTCCAGATACTCTCTTTTAAAAGCAATGACACAGCCTTTTTGACCCTCCAGATTCAGTTTTGTAAAGCGATAAGGCGGGATCAGGTATATATAATGACTTCCATCGCTATCCTTTGAGGTTTCTCCTTCATAATTTATTATCCAGATCATTTCGAAAAAGTCGGCGCGTTGGGGATTCAGAAGATAATTGTCTGGCAAATTGGATAACTCAGAAAAAATAAATTTTGAAGAATCAATGGGGTGGATAAATTTCATATGCCGGGTCAATTTTTATGAAAACACACAAATATACAATACTCCTGTTTTAAGATACATAACTAAAAAAGAGCTATCAAATTTTGATAGCTCTTTTGCTTGTGACCCGGCTGGGATTCGAACCCAGGACCCATACATTAAAAGTGTATTGCTCTACCAGCTGAGCTACCGAGTCGGCCACTTACTTTTTCAAGTAAATCCCTTTGTTTAAGAGGCTGCAAAGATATACAAATCCCTTTTAAATCCAAACTTTTTCGAAGATTTTTACTCTAAAATTTTCATCTATTTTCTTAAACGCTTGTTTATAAAATATTTACATTAAATATTTTTTTTCCATGTATTAAATGAATTTTGGTCACACCCCTGCTTTTCTCATCCTTACAGAATATTTACAGAGATCAACTGTATACATCAGCTATTTTATGGAATTTAATCAAGAGTATATTTAAAATAGGTTTCGGCGGCTTTCAGCCGCCGAAACCAACCCCACTAACAATCATAAATATTAACCTTCACATTTTTCAAATTATTGATATTCGAAGAGCTCAATAATGGTTTCTACCACTTCTTGTCCCTGATGCTTTCCTACAAGATAAAGAGCAGCGTCAATTCCTGCTGTAATCCCTGCCGTTGTAATCAACTGTCCTTCGTCAACATAGCGTACACCTCTTTTAACACTACTTGCAGGATTATGTTGTTCCAATGCATCCAGCAGCATACTATGGGTGGTAATATCATAATGATCAAGTATTCCTGTTTGGGATAAAAGCATGCTTCCAGTACACACCGTAAAAATAACCGTCCCATTATTACTATGCTCTTTTACCCAATTCAATACCTTATTCTGGAAATCATCATCAGTAAGATATTGCATCACCTGATCAGGGTTGGTTCCCGGAATTACGATTATATCAGGTTTTGGAGAGGTAATTATAACGGCATAGCAATGATAGCTGCCCGGCTATATTACATTGGCTTTTACGAAATTTCTGGCTTGACCACAATGAAAGAGACTGCCTTTACCAGACAGTCTCTAACCACTCTAACTATAAAATTAGCTGAACCAGCTACACTCTTTTTAGTTTAAAAACAAAGTTTACCTATCCATTCCATCCTATGCTGGAGATAATCTTCTGGATTTTAAGTACAGTGCGGTTCGGTTTAAATAAGGAAAAATGAAAATTAACAGTAAAACACCGGCTAGTAGCCATACCATCATCTCATAATAATCCATAGCAAAACGCACATGATTCTGAATATTAACTTTTCCAATTAATAGTTTTTGAGAAGCTTTTACAGCATGATCTTCAAGCATTCCTTTTGCAGTAAGTTTACCTGTCTGCCGATGTAAAAAATTTTTAACTGCAGGATCTACAGCACTCAAATGATCCTGAAAAGCATTATAGTGACGGCTTTTTTCGAAAAGTTCAAAATAATTGATTAATGCAATACTCGCACAGAATCCAAGATATCTTACCGCAAGTGCCGTTGCAGCGGCAGAAGGGCCGATATAAGCAGGAACTGAAGATATAATGTAGATAATGGTAGGAACCATAATTAACCCCACTCCCAATCCCTGAAGAAATAAGGGAATATAATAATTGAATTCATCGGCCTGAACATCAAATGAATAGTACATTAATGCATGAAATAGCAGCAACATCAGAAAACCAGGACCCCAGATATATTGGATTCTCTTTTTCTGAAGCACCATACAACAAGCAATAATAACTCCCACTACAAGCCCACAAAGATTAAAAATATTAATATAGGAAATATAAAACGGGTCAAGATGCAGCTCCGTTGCAAAAAAGTTGTTGGTAATTCCGGAAGCAAACCGACAGATATACATGACAAAAAGAATCAACAAACCAACTTTAAAGTTTCGGTATTTAAAAACCCGAAGGTCGATATAAGGCCTTTTAATCGCATTCTGACGAAATACAGATATTGCTGTTAAAACAATAATTCCTATGACACTTCCCATAATCCGGTAGTCTTCCAGCCAATAATATTCCTGGCCGAAAATCATGATATATCCGATCAAAACCAGCATTGTACTAAAAACTGCAAAACTTTGCCAATCCAGTTTATACAAATGGAATCTTGCACCGGTTCTATAATTACTCATCATAAGAGTCAGGAAAACAAGTCCGGGCAGATATGAAAATATGGCAGTCTTATAAACAATATTAAAATTATATGAATCAATAAGATCTGCCGTAATCAGGTTATTGAAAGGAGTTGCACAAATCAGAATTCCGAAGAATACTGAAAAACTGATCTCCCGTCCTCTTTCACTGTTCAGTCTGGTAAATATCTGGCTAAGAGAAAGGTTCACATTTCCTGCAAATAACATTCCCTGGATAAAACGTACCGGGAAAAGAATATAAATTTCCTGAGTAAAATAACAGATCAGGCAAGCTACTATCTGTAACGTAGTAAATAACAGAAAATATTCCTTAGCAGCCAGAAAACTGAAAAACCGTCTTTCCAGACTGTAAAATCCTACATATCCTGCATAAAACAAAGCCACAGAAAACTGAATATCAGCGGGCTCACATCCATAGTACCCTGCTGCTGCATTCACATTTGCTAACGGTAGAAAGAAAATAATAATCCCGGGCAATGTCATAGCGAAAAGAATGATCTTGACTAACCATTCGGGAGCCCAGCTTTTAAAAAAAGGCATTTTTCTATTAGCCATTAGAATGCTTTTTATTAGCGTACACATTGACATTCATTCCCAGCTTCAGGATATCAATATCTTTTCTTTTTCCGTCTAATCTGATTCTTACAGGAATACGCTGTACAATTTTCACGTAATTTCCTGTTGAATTATCAGGAGGTAAAAGGGAAAAGCTTGAGCCCGTGGCCGGCGAAAGAGAAATAATAGTACCCCGAAATTCTTTATCAGGATAAGAATCAGCAACAATTTTCACCTGATCTCCAATATGCATCTCCTTAATTTGAGTTTCCTTGTAATTGGCCACTACCCATTTATCAGTTTCGTTATTGACAATAAAGGCAAGTGTTTCTCCGGCATCAATCATTTGTCCCACTTCTACGGTTCGTCTCCCCATTCTACCGTCATAAGCTGCAACAACTGCCGTGTAGCTTACATCCAGCTTATGTCGGTCTAATAAAGCTTCCAGTCTGGAAATTTCTGCTGCTACCACTGTTTTCTCTGCCTGAATATCATTAATTTTTGATACAGAAGCGGCATAATTATCCTGAGAAGATTTATACTCACTTTCATTGACGTCCAATGTGGCTTTCACATCCTCCAATCGTTGCTTTGTTGCAGATTCTTCATTATACAATTTTTCATATCTGTTATAATCAAGTTGCTGTTTCCACACTTTTGCCTTGCTGGCATCTACCTGAGCCTGAGCTGAAGCGGCTTCTTTTGCCGTAGTCCCTGTATTGCTTTCCAATACTTTCAGTTGTGCACGGGCTTTCTGAAGTGCTGCCTGGGTTTGTTTTTGTTGAAGAACATATTCACGGTTGTCGATCAATAAAAGAGTATCTCCTTTTTTAACTTCCTGGTTTTCTTCAAATTTTACGGCAACAATGAATCCACCGGCTCTTGAAATAACGGGGTTTACGTATTCCTGAACCTGAGCATCATTGGTTTGTTCATAACGATAATAATTTTTAAGGGTAAAACCGCCCCAAACAACAAGTGCGGCTACAATAAGAACTGAAATCCATCCTGTAATCTTTGTGATCAATCTATCGGTAGGGGTATATTTTTTTTTCATTGTATTATAAAGTGCCTGTAATATTTTGTAGTAAATAATAATTGTTTTGTGCCATTATCTTTGCAGCTTCCAGCTCGAATTTGGTTTGAAGGAGCTGTATATCAGCATCCAGCAGTTCGGTAATCAATGAGGTTTGATTGAAATAAGTATTTTTTATGATTCTTGCATTCTCCGTAGCCTGGGTCACATTGGTTTCCGCAACCTTGATCTGTTCGAGCGCTTCTTCATATCTCAGGTAAGCTTCTTTCACCTGTTGCCTTACTTTGTCTTCCGTATCTTTATGAACCTCTTCTTCTTTTTCAAATTCCAAAGCCGCAGCCTTTACTTTTTGAGTATTGTGATAAAGGGATGATATGGAAAAAGATGCTTTAACACCTACTATTCCCAACGAATACCAATACGGGTTATACGGATACAGAAAAATCTGTGGGTTGGCATAATAAAACTCTCCGTACATTCCTATTTTAGGGCTTACATTGGCTTTTACCTGCTTAAGTTTAATCTTACTTAATTTAGTCTGCTGTTCTGAAACATGGAAATCAAATGAATGATCTAATGCCAATGTTAAATATTCTGCATATGTTGTATTTTCATTCCACTGACCGGATGGAGCTTCAGGAATAATCACCTGTTCATCAGGAACGCCTAAAATAATATTCAATTTCTGCATTGCAATAAGAATATCATTTTCAATGGTAGTCAAGGTCATTTTACGTTTTGATAATTCCAGTTCTATTCTTAATACATCACTTTTTAAAACTACACCATTTTTATAAAGAGCCTGTATTTCTTTAAGTTGCACCTTTTGATCGGCAATATCCTGTTGTATCAGATTCTTAAAAATTAAAGTCTTCTGGAGTTCAAGATAAAGTGCCGCTGTTTTGTAGTGAATATCAGAAATTGATTGTTCTTTCCTGATTTCTTTCACTTTCTGTAACGTCTGATTCTCTTTGATTTTGAGATTCAGTTTGTTTCCGTTATAAATATTCAGATAAAAATCGGCTCCTGCTCTGTAAAGAGTATGGATCACTTCATGTTGAGAAGGCTTTGAAAATATTCCGTTTTCGTAAATGGGAATATTGGAGGCCTTTTCCACAGATCCTTTCACTCCTATTTCGGGAAGCCGTTCTCTTTTGGCATCTTTTACTTCGGCTTCAGCAATGTCTACGTTAATTGTGTTGATTTTGATATGACGGCTGTTTTCTTCAGCTCTTTGCCAGGCGTCCTTAAGAGAGAGACGCAGCGTATCATGTGCTGGATTGCCTGTCTGAGCTGATATAATGCAGGAAGTCCCCAGCATCAGCAATCCGGTAAGATAAATTTTCATCGGGATTTTTCGAATTATTGCAGTGCAAATTTACTCTGCAATTCCCTGAATATTTTTATCTAAAATAGTCAAGTTTTACATGATTCCGGCCAAATGATTATATTTGCATTTCTATACTATTTATTTTTTTTCATGGGATTAATTGCTGCACTTCCGGATATCGACAAACATGATAAAAGTGTATTTGTAATGCACGAGAAATCAGAAAAACTGATTCCTTTTCATAAGCATACCAAAGGCCAGCTGAGTTATGTAGAAGGCGGTATCGCTTATATTACCATCAATAACAGAACCTATGTGGTACCCGCCAGACACTTTTTCTGGATTCCTCAGGGGATGGAGCATATTTTAGAAATAGGACATTCTGCAACCGTTTTACGGTCCCTTTATTTTTACGCGTACGATGATGAAACCGATCCCTTTTATGGTAAACTCGGAATTTACCCGGCTTCAGAATTATTGATTCAAATGATCAAGTACACCGAAATATGGGATGAAAAGCATGTGACTGCCAAAGATGAAAATTTTGAATTTTTAATGGCTTTAAAAAAAATACTGCCTAAAACACACAAACAACCTCTCCCGATTATTCTTCCGTCTACCCATAACAAACAGATGATGAAAATAGTATCTCATTTGGAACAGAATATTGGTGAAAAACATACGCTGACAAATGTAAGCACCAGATTCGGCCTGAGTGAGCGGTCTATGTCACGGCTATTCAAGGCTGATATGGATATTTCTTTTCTTCAATATCTGAAAACATTGAGAATTATTAAAGCCATCGAACTTTTGTTAAATACCGATAAACCGATCAATGAAATAGCAGACGATGTAGGCTATAGCTCGATCAGTGCCTTCAGTGATACATTTCACGAATTTACTCAATCCAGACCCTCTGATCTTAGAAAAAGTAATAAAGCTTTTTAATACCGGATGCCCTGGAACCCTTCTTTCCCTGATCTTTATCAACCTCCATAAAAATAAAAGACTTTTTTATCTTTTATTTAAAATAAGTTTATATCTTTGTCCTGTAAAATTGATAAAAAATGTTTTCCAAAACTTGCGAATACGCCTTAAGAGCTTTAATCTACATCGCCCAGCAGTCTAAAAATGAGGGAAGAGTTGGGATTAAAGACATTTCTAAAAGCATCAATTCGCCGGAACATTTTATCGCTAAAATTTTGCAGGATTTAAGCAGAAAAGGATTTGTACAATCTGCCAAAGGTCCCAACGGGGGATTTTATATGGATCAGAAAAACCGGGACGTAAGCATTGCCGATATTGTTAAAGAAATTGACGGCGACAAACTCTTCACAGGATGTGGTCTTGGACTTGAGCAATGCTCTGAAACGCATCCGTGTCCCCTTCATGATCAGTTTAAAAGTATCAGACAAAATCTTCGCATCATGCTTGAAACTTCTAAAATACAAGCATTCGTCGATGATCTTGATTTAAGTGTAACCTATCTTAAGAATTAAAAAAATTTTATTTAATAAAAGATAAAAAGGTCTTAATGTATTAAATTAGAAAAAAATGAAATTATATGTCAAAAATCCAATTGTATTAGCACTTTTCTGTGTAATGGCAGGAATGTTTATGACGGTCAGTTTTTTGGAAACACCCATGAAGTTTCAGGTGCAGGGAATGACACTTCCTGTTGCCTTAGAATTAGGAAAACTGATGTTCGCAATTTCAACCAATATACAGGCAATACTTTTGATTTTGATTGTCATTTCCATGCTGATGAGTCGCAGCGTCTATACCAAGGTCGATTTTTCAATCATTAGCATTTTGATTTTCATTCTCCTTTTAGAAAAGTTCTGGATGCTTCCGGTTTTAGATGAACGCGTTGATCTGTTGTTATCAGGGAAATCTCTGTCTCCTACTCCACTGCATGATTATTTTATTGATGCAGAGATAACAAAGGCTATTATGATAACAGCTGCCATTTTTTTCCAGTTTAAAAAAGCAATTTAAATCAATCTATTATGAAAATACGATGTATACATACTATTATCATTCTGAGTTCTTCAGTAATCCTATGGTCTTGTTCCAACAAAAATGAAACAACGCCAATCCCTATACCGGTGCCCGTCACAGAACAATCAACTCAAGCGCCTGCAGAAATCCCCGCTCCTGTTGTTTCTGCTAACACTTCCGGTAATGAAGGATTACAACTGATTGAAGGAGCCGACTGTCTTGCCTGCCATAAGATAGATGCAAAACTCATCGGACCTTCTTATCAGGAAGTTGCTAAAAAATATACCGATGCAGATATTGACCAGCTGGCTCAGAAAATTATTGAAGGCGGAAAAGGAAATTGGGGAGACATCCCGATGACCCCTCATGAAGGACTTAGTAAAGACCATGCAAAACAAATGGTTAAGTATATTCTTTCCCTAAAATAACAAGAAAAATTTTTAAAATAATAAAAGATAAAAAGGTATTATATTATGAACACAAAAACAGACTTTATCGGAAATATGGTAGCAGAAGACTTCAGAACAGCAGCTATCTTTAAAAAACATGGAATCGATTTCTGCTGCAAAGGAGGACGAACCATAGAAGAAGCATGCAGCAATAAAAAGCTAAGCCCTGAAAAGATCTATGAGGAGCTGGAATCCCTTCCGGGAAATGAAGGATCCTCCATTGATTTCAACAGTTGGCCACTGGATCTTCTGACCGATTATATTGAAAAAACACATCACCGGTATGTAGAAGAAAAAACTCTGGTTTTACAGGCTTTTCTTGATAAATTATGCAAAGTTCACGGCAACAGGCATCCTGAATTGTTTGAAATCAATACTTTGTTTAATGAGTCTGCTCATGATCTGGCAGCTCATATGAAAAAAGAAGAACTCATCCTGTTTCCCTTTGTAAGGAATATGGTTAAAGCCAGAATATCAGGTCAAGCGCTTCCACAAGCTGTTTTCGGAACTGTAGAAAATCCGGTTCATATGATGGAGCATGACCATACTGTGGAAGGAGACCGCTTCAGAAGAATTGCCGAAATCACCGGCGAATACACTCCTCCCGCAGATGCCTGCAACACATACAAAGTAGCTTTCGCCATGTTACAGGATTTTGAAAACAACCTGCATACCCATATTCACCTGGAAAATAATATTCTTTTCCCCAAAGCAATCCGACTGGAAAAAGAATTTGCTGTTAATCCTTAAAACTGACCGGAATGACTCCTAAAAAACTTTGGAAATGGCTTGCTATAGTCATGATCGCTTCATTTGCGGTATTACTATTTTACGGAAATGAAATTTACAGAAATATACCTCCAATTCCTGATAAAATAACGACTACGACCGGAAGAACACTTGCTACCGGACAAGATATCAGGGACGGCCAAAATGTCTGGCAGTCTATCGGAGGACAAACAGTAGGAAGCATTTGGGGACATGGTGCCTATATTGCACCGGATTGGACTGCAGATTATCTCCACCGGGAATCACTTATTTTACTGGATGAATTGGCAAAAAAGGATGGAAAAATCTATAAAAACCTTCCGGATGATGAACAGGCAAAATACCAGGTATTGCTGAAAAAAGAACTTCGTATCAATACCTATGACAGGAATAAAAATGAAATTGTTTTTTCTTCTGAAAGAGCAAAGACACAAGAGCAACTGGCTCTTTATTATTCCAGATTATTTATGAATGATCCTTCCATGGCCCGCTTGCGTGATCAATATGCAATCCCGAAGAATACGATTAAAGATTCAGGAAGAATGGCAAAAATGAATGCTTTTTTGGCATGGAGTACATGGGTATGCATCACGGAACGGCCCGGAGAAAAGGTTACCTACACCAACAACTGGCCTCATGACGAATCTGTGGGGAATGTTCCTCCTCCATCACTGCATTTATGGTCCGGCTTCAGTATATTACTGCTTCTTGCCTGTATTGGTCTTCTGGTATTTTATCACGCAAGAAATAAAGAAGAGGAAATCAGTGAAGAACTTCCTCACGAAGACCCTCTCCGGAATATGAGCCCTACCCCTTCGATGAGAGCTACTTTAAAATACATCTGGGTGGTGGCACTATTAATTCTGGTTCAGATGCTTGCAGGAGTTGTCACAGCTCATTACGGTGTAGAAGGAAGTGGATTCTATGGAATTCCTCTGGATGAGTTTCTTCCACAATCGGTTTCCAGAAGCTGGCACGTACAATTGGCCATATTCTGGATTGCCACGTCATGGCTGGCTACAGGCCTTTATATTGCCCCGGCAGTTTCAGGACACGAACCCAAATATCAGAAACTTGGAGTTAATATATTATTCGGAGCTCTATTAATTGTTGTATTAGGATCTTTAACCGGACAATGGCTGGGTGTCATGCAGAAATTAGGGTTAGTGGATAATTTCCTGTGGGGACACCAGGGATACGAATATGTGGAACTGGGAAGAATATGGCAAATTCTATTACTCATCGGGTTGATTCTGTGGTTAGTTTTAATGGTGAGAGCACTTCTTCCTGCTTTACGACGTAAGGATGGCGACCGCCATTTACTCCTGTTATTCACTCTTTCTTCTGTAGCAATTGCCTTATTCTATGGTGCAGGATTGATGTATGGAAGACAAACCCATATGGCTATTGCTGAATACTGGCGATGGTGGGTGGTTCATCTTTGGGTAGAGGGGTTCTTTGAAGTTTTTGCCACTGTGGTAGCTGCATTTCTGTTTACACGACTAGGTTTATTACGGTTAAAATCAGCCACCAATGCGGTTTTATTCTCTACCATTATTTTCCTTGCAGGAGGTATTTTAGGGACTTTCCACCATTTGTACTTCAGTGCTACTCCAACTGCAGTATTGGCTTTGGGAGCGACTTTCAGTGCGCTGGAAATTGTACCACTTGTTTTAATCGGATATGAAGCATATCAAAACTACCAGCTTAGTAAATCCACCCGGTGGATTCAAGCCTATAAATGGCCGATCTATTGTTTCATTGCCATGTGCTTCTGGAACTTTCTCGGGGCAGGGATTTTCGGATTTGCAATTAATCCACCCATTGCGCTGTATTATATTCAAGGTTTAAATACAACTGCCGTTCATGGCCACGCTGCTCTGTTTGGCGTATACGGAATTCTGGGAATCGGATTAATGTTGTTTATGTTAAGAGGCCTATATCCGGACAGACAATGGAATGATAAACTCATAGGCTGGGCATTTTGGCTGACGAATATCGGATTGTTGGTGATGGTTACCATCAGTCTTCTTCCTATAGGAATTATGCAGTCTGTAGCTTCTATTAAAGAAGGATATTGGTACGCGCGCTCAGCAGAATTCATGCAGACAGACATCATGCATTTTCTAAGATGGATGAGAGTTCCCGGAGATATTTTACTGGCCGCCGGTGAGCTGTTACTGGTGATTTTTATTATCGGTCTGAAGTTT
The DNA here is from genome assembly GCF_003815875.1 of Chryseobacterium lactis. Classification (NCBI taxonomy): domain Bacteria; kingdom Pseudomonadati; phylum Bacteroidota; class Flavobacteriia; order Flavobacteriales; family Weeksellaceae; genus Chryseobacterium; species Chryseobacterium lactis. The sequence continues at coordinate 3,454,954 of NZ_CP033924.1, read as the reverse complement.
GGCTGGTCTTTAAAAGAAAAACGTTAATCTGTTTTATCATTTAAAATCTCCTGGATTTATAAGAATAAAAGTCTTTAAACATGATGTTTAAAGACTTTTATTTTACTTTCAGGTCGTTATTGTGTCGCTTTTATTATGGCAGTAGTGATCTGATTTTCTTTCTTTTTAGAATAGGTAGAATCAAAAGGTTCCATTACATCAAACAGATACTGGTAAAAAGGGGCAATCTGTTGTACATTTTCAGACTCTTTTATTGCTTTTTCCTTACCCATCTGGTGAAGTCCTTTTATAAAAATATTGAATTTCCGATCAATCGGCTCAACAGATTTAAGGAGATAAGCATATGCTTTTTGATGTTGGTTCAGTGTTTTGTAAGCATCTGTAACCGCTGCTACCACAAGAGCGTATTCCATAGGTTTTGGCCTCATCTGCTTGCGTGCTGCCCGTTGAAAAGAAGGTGAAAGTTTTGCATAATAATCATATTCTTCAAATATTTTCTTTTTAAGTGTTTCTGCCAGTTTCAATCCTTTTTCTTCCTGTCCTGCTACAATATATCCGGTAACAATCGAACTCAATGACCGTGGATCATTGTACTTTTCAACAGGAATTTCTTTAGAAACAAGATCCAGCAATTCCAGTGCTTTCGCTTTTTGCCCACTTGCCACAAGTGCCGAAACAGCTCTGCTTACCGAAACTCTGTAACTCAAAATATTTGAAGTCGCTGTTTCATCATAATAAATACCGAGATCTTTAAAATTCCCCCATCTGAAATTTTTCACTACCTGATATAGACCATTTGCATCTACCCTGCCTTTATCACCATCCGGAGCCTGAGGCGTGTGAATAGGAACCAGCCTGTAGCTGAAACCGTCAAACTGAAGATATTCATCCAGATAAAAGATATTTTCACCTTCATACATTCCTCCTGAGGAGAAGCTAATAGGGCGTTTCCAATCAAAATTTGCCAGCAAATCAAGCATCATCAGGTTATTTTTGAAAAGCGTATTGCCTTTGTAGGTAATGGTAATCTGATCTACAGCCTTTGAAAGGTCTGCAGGATTGATGATTCCCGACTTTATGGCATTTTCTTTGTTAACCGGAAGAGTAAATTTGTTAACCGGAAGAATATTAAACCCTTCGTACTTTTCTTCCCCGAAATACATTTTCAGAAGTTCGTCTTTTTCAGGAGATTTTAATTTAATAAAATCAATCGCTTCCTTCATGGTTAATGAATCCTGGGTAAGAAATTTTCTGAATTCCTGAAAAGCTGTTTCAGGAGCACCCTGCTCTTTCAACATAGCAAAAAGCCCTTCCCAATCTTCTTTCTTCATCAGATATACCTGGTCATTGATGCTATCTCGGTAGTCTTCATGGGTTAACTGACCCGGAATTCCCATCGCATTGTACGTTCTTCTTTTTACCTGATCAATACTCCATGGCATGGCCAATAATGTAAAATTAACCGTTTTAACATCACTCCTGAATTGTTCCGTTTCCTGAATCGCCCAGACCGGAAAAGTATCGTTATCTCCATAAATGAAAATAATATCATTTTTAGGCAGAGATCTCAGGAATGAATAGGCATAATCCCTTGCTGCAGACTTTTTACTACGATCATGAGACGTATAGTTTTGAAAGCCCATCATGAAAGGAATACCCAGCAATACAACTCCCAGTATACTATTGCTGACAACTGACTTTATTTTAGATTGAAAAAAACATAGTACAGCTCCGGCTCCTAATCCGATCCAAATGGCGAAAGCATAGAATGAGCCGACCATTGCATAATCTCTTTCTCTCACTTCAAATGGCTTCACTCCTGTGTAAAAAACAATTCCTACGCTGGTCAGAATGAATAATGAAAGAAGTGCGTAGAAACGGCCAAAATCTTTATTTAACTGGAAAAAGAAACCAATCAAACCTAAAATCAATGGAAGGAAGAAGAATTTTACGGTACTTTCATTGTTGAATTGGGCCGGCATTTGATCCTGATTTCCCCACAATGTATTATCAATGAAAGAAAATCCTGAAATCCAGTTGCCACGGGTATTATCCATATACCCCTGAAGATCATTCTGTCTCCCAACAAAGTTCCACATCAGATATCTTACAAAGTAGTAGCCATTTTGGAATGTGATAAAATAATCCATATTCTGGGCAAGAGATGGTTTTTGCACATTGATGAGATCATAAGGCTTTACTTTGAGATAATCTGCAGCGGTAATAGAATCGTCTTCATATTTCGCCCTCAATTCATTATAAATCTGCTTTGCCTGCGGGTTATCTGCCACCTCTTCATTCGCATCATTAAATGTGAAATCAGGCGCTCCATACATTGCCACATAATTACCCATAACGTCTTTGTCCTCATTGAACATCCTGGGCATAAAACTGATCTGAGATTTGCTAAACACATAATTGAAACGGTCTCCGGTTTTTATATACCTTCCGCTCTTCTCATCTTTCTCATAAATATCACCGGTTTTCTCTGTTTTATAGCTTCCGTCTTCATTTTTTTCAATTCCTTTCGCATCGAGAAAAGCGGTGTAATTTTGGCCGTAGATAGTTGGCCAGTCTCCATACTGAACTCTGTTGTAATAATCTCTCATCCCGATTGCCGTATCAGGATCATTAAGATTCATCGGAGGATTGGCATTGGCTCTGATCGGAATTACCATCCAGCATGAAAAACCAATCATCATAAACACGAGAGATAAAGCAATCACCTGATAGAGCTTCCGTTTTGCTTTTCTTGTATACTTAATGATGAAGTAGCTTAGTATAATCATTAAGACAAAGGCAACAACGGTCCCCGAATGGAAAGGAAGCCCAAGCCCGTTGACAAAGAAAATTTCCAGTTTCCCAAACAGGGTCATAACGAGAGGAAAAATAAGTTTAAATACAAATGCTAAAATGATCAGAGTAATTACATTAGCAGCGGCAAAACTCTTCCAGGAAAACTGATAATTTCTCGCATAATATACCAGGCACACCGCCGGAATGGACAGCATACACATCATATGTACCCCTACGGAAAGTCCGATAATAAAGAAAATCAGGATGATCCACCGTTCATTATCCGGTGCTTTATACTCGTTTTCCCATTTGGTAATGAGCCACACCAACAAAGCAATAAACATAGATGCCATAGAATAAACCTCTCCTTCTACTGCTGAAAACCAGAATGTGTCTGAAAAAGTAAAACACAAGGCTCCAATCACCCCGGCGAATAGAATTGAGATCTGTTGGGATTTGTTTATTTCTTCAAAATCTTTTTGTAAAAGTCTTCTTAAAAAGTGGGTAATCGTCCAAAACAAAAACAGAATCGTCAATGCACTGAATAACGCTGACATGGCATTGATAACAATCGCATAATTCTGTTCGTTTCCCAATGCAAAAATACTGGCCACGGCTCCCATAATCTGGAACAAAGCTGCCCCCGGAGCATGTGTTACTTCAAGCTTTACAGCTGATGAAATATATTCCCCACAATCCCAAAAGCTCAGAGAATGCTCAATGGTAGAGAGATAAGTAATTAATGCAATAGCAAAAAGGAACCAACCCAATACGGTGTTCCATTTTTTAAAAGACCAGTTTTTCATATACTATTTTCCAATAATTAATAGACAATTGATGGAAAGGGTTTATTACATGAAAACTTAAAGATTACCTTTTTTTATATGAAAAAATCTTTTAAATATAGAATCTGACAATTATTTTTTGTCAAAACAATTGATTTATTTTTTAATATGTATTATTCAATCCCCCATCCAAAGGAATACTTGTTCCTGTAAGATAGGCTGAGTATTCTGAGGCAAGAAAAGCAACCAGATGCCCATATTCTTCGGGTTTTCCCAGCCGTTTCATTGGAATTTTATTTTCTCTGGCTTTTTTAATTTCTTCTTCGGTCTTTCCGGTTTGCTGGGCTTCGTGGTTGATCAGATTTTGTATTCTTTCTGTATCAAAATATCCTGTAAGAATATTGTTAATGGTAACCTGATGTTGCGCCACCTCGTTTGATAATGTCTTTGCCCAGGCAATGACCGCTGAGCGGATCGAGTTTGAAAGAGCCAGATTTCCGATAGGTTCTTTCACCGACAATGAAGAAACATTGATAATCCGGCCGTTTTTCTGACTGATCATATGAGGCAAAGCTAATAAGGTGGTTTCACAAACGGTTTTAAACAGCAGATCGAAGGCTTTTTGGTAGTCTTCTACTTTTTTATCCTGTGCCAGTCCCGGTTCCGGGCCATTGGTATTATTCACAAGAATATCGATGGAATGGGTAGCAAAAAAGGTCGTTATAATTTCTTTATAATTTTCAAAATCAGAAAAATCGGCAACCAGGTATTGGTGTTTCTGATCGGCATTCACAACAGGCAAAGAAGATACTATATTCTGCAGTTTGCTTTCATTACGGGCCATTACGGTAACGTTGGCTCCGCATTTTGCCAGTTCAATGGCTATTCCTGCTCCTATTCCCTGAGTGGCTGCTCCTACTAAAGCGTTTTTTGAAGAAAGTTGAATGTTCATATGCTTGCTAATGATTTGTATAAATGTAAGAAAAAACCTTCAAAAAGATTTTGAAGGTTTTTATGCTGAAATTATTTAACTACTGTTGCTTCCAGTTCTACAGTGAGGGTTTCAAATAAGCCGGTTACTTCAAGCATCGTAACTGCCTGCTCAATCTGATGTCTGGTAATCCACTCCTGGAGAATCGGAAAATGAGGCCAAAGCTCCCGGGTAGAAGTGGTATAGATATTTAACCTTACTATTCCGCTGCATTGGTAGCCTGCAAAAGTAATAACCTCTTCCAGGTTGGCAATTGCCTGTTCCAGCTGCGATTTCATATCCTTATCACTGGATGTTCCGTCAGGATCGATGGCTGCCTGACCTGAGCAGTACAAAGTACTTTCTGCATTTTTCACTTCTACAGCCTGGGAATAGCTTCGCTCTTCCTGCCATTTCCACGGATTTACTGTTCTTTTTTCCATTGTCTTCGTTGAATTTTATTAAACATTTACCCTGCAAAATTGCAGAACATATGTCCTAAATTCATGTGATCGGAATCACCATTATGAAGTGATGGAAATCACAGTTTACAACGAAAGCCTGCTTAAAGTTTCCCGGGAAACCCCTAAATAAGCTGCAAGAAGTGATTTTGGTACTCTTTGTATTAGAGAAGGATGTTTTTCCAAAAGCTGTTCATATCTTTCTTTTATTCCTGTTGTCATTGTTGATATAATGCGTTGCTGAGCCGAAATAAATCCCATATATGCTTTTTCAAGAAAGAAATGTTCCAGTTTGGGAAATGCAGCGCATAATTTCCGGTAATCTTCCAGCTTAAGACATAATACCTCTGTATCCTCCATACATTCCAGAGACATGGTCGCTTTTTTCTTTAGGTAATAAGCTGAAAAATCGGTTTCCCACCAGTCTTCCATTGCAAAGCCGACAATATGTTCTTTTCCGTCTTCATCAGTATAGACCAGCTTCAAAAGACCTTTCAATACAAAATAATTGTATTCTACCGATTCTCCTTCCTGTATTAAAAACTGATGCTTTTTATATTTTTTATAGGTGAAATGTGATGATATTAATTCAAATTCATCATCATCAAGGGGAATAATTTTTTCAATATGGGTTCTTAACTGGTTCAAGGTTCGGAATAATTAAAGTTTTGATTAAGAATACTCAAAAAGGATTCCCGAATATTGGAAATTATATTTTTTGTTCTATTTCTATGACATTCATGCTGATTATGTATTGCGTTCCATACAGATATAAATTTCATTTTCCTTTTCATAGAAGACTTCTATGAAAGGTTCGTCCTGTAATCCGATTTGAAAAAGAAAATCCAGGTCTTCATTCCATTGCATAGGCTCGTCATCTTCAGGCCAGATCATTGCCCAACCTCCTTCATAGGCAAAAATTTCATCATTGGAATACATAGGATGTGAATCCATCCAGAGATCAATGTATTCATCCGGTGCGAAGGCTGCCAAACTGGATAAATCATCTTTATCACCGTCATTTTCAGTAATCCAGGCTTGAATTTTCACGTCACCGTAATGCATTAAAGTTTCAAAAGGCGGATATACCTCTGTTGCCCGTTTAGTTAATGGAATATATTTGCTTGTATCGACAGTTTCTATCATAACCGGGCTGAAACTGAATTCATCATGATCTTCCTTCAATCCCATCCATTGGTCTGCATGCTTTACCACAAAACGTAACGACTCATTTTCACTAGCATAGGCTAGTATTTCATCTGAATCTTGCGCAGATACAAAAAGTAAAACCTTACGGATCAGCGGTTGTGCTTTCTCCCTCAATTGTTCTATATTCATAGGTAATATCAATGGTTTGATTAGACGTACTTTGACTCAAAAATAGGCCATTTTATCGGGTCTTACAACCTTTTAAATACTTAAAATTATACTAAAAAGGGATAATTTTCTTCCAGGTCAGGATGAGTGGTATTTCGGGAAAGGGAAAATCTATGGCCTTTGAAAAGTTTTGCTGGGTTCTTTTTTCTTTCAAAATCTCAGATTCAATTTCTTTAATGGTGGATATTTTAAAAAATATCATCATAAAACGACCATTTTGTGAAATTACTGGTTTAAAAGCTGATCAATCTGTTTGTAAAAAGATTCTTTGCTGTAATCTGCCAACCCTTTATGATGGAGTCTTATTTCGCCCTGCTTATCCAATACTACGGTAGTTGGCAATGTTCCGTCATAGATTTCTTTCGGAATGGAGCCGGCAGGAATCAGAAATGGCAATGTAAAGCCTTTTTCTGTAAGATATTTTTTACCTGATACCGGATTATCGTCGAGATTAACTGTCAGGAAAATAATTTCCGGCTTAGAGCGATACTTTTCATAAAAACGTTGAACAGATGGAAATTCCGCACGACACGGAGGGCACCATGATGCCCAAAAATTGATAAAGACCACTCTTCCTTTTAATTCTGAAAGACTGATCATCTTTCCTTCTTCATTCTGCAGGGTAAAATTATAGGAGCTTGCTGATTCTGTATTTTTCTCTTTAGTCTTTGGTTCGGATATGCTGGAGTTTAGAAATCCGGTAGAGGCCACCTGCCTCATCAGCCATGCTTTGGCATCGGGACTGACAAGTAATATAATAAATACGATCACCAGGATCAGCGTTGACCAGTTGCTTCTGATCCATTTTTTCAGATTCTCCATACTCTTTTCTGACAATTCATTACAGCAATATAAGGCTAATATTCTGATCTAAAGAACCGGTAAAGGGTTTTCAAGAGAAAAAAGCCTTTAAATCCAAAGATTTAAAGGCTTACCTCCACATGTGCTAATTCTTCCGAAAAAAATAGCCCTTCTCCACTCACTTTTAGCATAAATTAAGGATAGTTTTTACTTTCCGACTGAGTGTTTTTAAAGATGTCACATATTATAGTTTATCATGGTAATGCTGTTTGAGAAATTACCTCCCTTTTATTTAGTCTTTTTCTGAACAGGAATAGTAACGAACTGAAAAATAGTAAATAGGCAATATTGAATATCGCTCCACCAACCCATCCTGAATAAGGAAGCGGTAAGAAGCCTTTTAAAGGAATGATCAGCAATGTCAGCACAAAAGGTGTCATTACCGCCATCCATCTCGGAAGGAAAGTTTTATTTAACAGGATACAAACCGCAAATGAAATCCAGCCGACGGCCAAAACACCAATGGCCGCTCCCCAGGCAATATTCAGCATTTTCATAAAACTTTTTCCGGTTTCTAAAAGGTATGGATGGGAAGCAGGATCTGTATGGTAAACCGCTTTATAAATCTCGCCTACGTAAAAGAATCCGGCATGACCTAAAGGAGATAAAACCGCTCCTGCCAATAAAACCCAATACACAAAGATGGCATACCACTTTTGGGTATCTTTAAAAAACTGATACACCAGCCAGGTGGCAGGAAGCAGCAACGGACCGGTGAGAGCGCCGATTAATGCTCCAAACATTAATCTTGGAGTAGATCCTTCCAGCATCAAAGTAGCAAATACAACATCTACCTGATCGGCATATGTTTTTGAAAATAAGGGATAATCAGCCGGGTTCGGATCAAATCCGGCCACAAAAATATCACCGATCAACCAACATACAGATACTGCGATTGCTGCTGCAAAAGACCAGTTTATTTTATTTGAATATTTCATTTTTTGTAATAATTATGTTTCAATCTGATTGTATATCTAGTATCAGATTTGTAAAATATCTTCGATTTTTAAATTATACCAGAATGGCTTAAGTATTATTTTATTCGGCTCCGATTTCTGCATTTTCTTTATGCCGGTCTGCTGCAGATTTGTCTTCTGCAACCCCGGATTTCCAGTAAGAATAGGCATACAACTCTTCCTGTTTCCATTGTTTTTCTTTTCTGAGATAGCTTCGGATCTCTTTGACGGAAGAAAATTCTGCGGCTACATATCCTGAACGTGATTCTTCCGGTAGTATTTGCTGTTTCACAACTTCGGAAAGTTTGCTTCCTTCTTGGGGGTGCTGATTATGTAACCAAATGAAATCAAAGTCTGCAAGGGTCTGCAAGTCCTGTTCGTCTTCTTTACCATGAACTTCAATAATACAGATTCCTTTTGCTGTAGCCGGAAGGTCTTCTAAAATTGCTGCTAATACAGGAATTCCTGTAGCATCCGCTACCAAAAGATAGTTGTCGGCTTTACCATAAAGTTCTGTTTTCCCATCTTTCATCAAGACGCCCAGCAGATCCCCCACTTTTGACTCAATGGCCCATGCAGAAGCAGGACCTTCATCGCCGTGAGCTACAAAATCGATCCAGATTTCATTTTGTTCAAGGTCAATTCCCCGATGGGTATAGGTTCTTATGCTCGGACGCGTTTCTTCAGGTTGTGGCTTCCAAACCATTTTATCATAATCAAATTCCGGAAAGTGGATGGCATTGACTCCTTTAGGTGGAATCAGAATCTTATTGTTAACGCCCACCGTAGTATTGGCTATTGAAGGTACCTGATCTCCGGTCAGAAAAATTCTGATATAGTGTGGAGTTATATATTCTTTTCTGGTCACCGTAAGTTCCGTTTCTATGGCTTTAAAATTTTTCATAATACGATTGTTAGTGAGTAAATCTTCTTGTTATCATTTCTCTTCTGTTCATTCAAATTATACGGGTATGTTATTTTTGATCGCTTTTTGGATGAATTTTCCACGAAAAACAAACTCAATTATTATTAAGAATGATTCTAAATAATCATTACCTTTGTGCAAAAGTAGTGCGTACATTCAGTAGTTTGGGTATGCAAGACGGAATAAAAAGTCCGCAAAAAGGAAATTCTAACTAAAGCAAGACAAATGACATTACGACTATACGATGAAACCTTTGGAAAAGTACTGATGGAAAAGAGTTATCCGAATACCTATTATGAGGATGACGGGGATATCCAGGAATGTATTACTCAGCTTGTTCCCCCTTATGGGAATGGCTTTTATCATGAAATATGTTTTACCAATGTACATATCAGCTTCGGAAATATTGTATTAACCAACCGGTTACAGCTTTATTTTGAGAGCGATTTTGATACGGTAGAAATGCATTTTGCCCTTAAAGGAAAAAGCATGGCCACTTCAGGAAATTTCCAGAAAACAGTAGCATTTGACAGCTATCAGCACAATATCATCTATGCTCACCATATGCAGGGTAAAATGGAATTTGACGGACCGGATATGAATATTCTGGAAATCAATCTCGCTCCTGAGTTTTTTAAAAAGTTTCTTCCTGATCAATCGGGATTGTTTGAAAAATTCAGAAACGCAATTGAAAAACAAAATTCATCCCTGATTCAGCCTGATCACAACCGTATCAGTCTGGAAATGTATCAGATCCTCAACGACATTATCCACTGTGACAGAAAAGGAACTTTCAAACGCATTTATCTTGAAGCGAAGGTAAGTGAGCTTCTTTTGCTTCAGCTGGAACAACTTTTTAATGACAGCTCTTCCCCATCCTCTCTGCAAAAAAAAGATGTGAAAAAGATCTATGCGGTGAGAGATTATATCATCAATAATCTCAGTACCCACTGTTCTCTGAATGATCTTGCTCATCAGGTGGGAACCAATGAATTTACTTTAAAGAAAGGCTTCAAAGAGCTTTTCGGAACTACTGTTTTTGGATTCTGGAATGATATAAAAATGGAACAGGCCAAAAGAATGCTCCTGGACAGCGACCTAAATATCAGCGAAATTTCGGATATCATCGGATACAAAAATCCAAGGCATTTTTCGGCGGCTTTCAAAAGAAAATACCATGTATTGCCGAGCAAAATAGCCAATAAATAGCATTATACATCTTCTACTTTTGTGCTATTGTTCAGAAAAAGAATAAAATTTATCAAAAATGCTTAAATAATTTATTTTTTATAGACACTGTTAAAATAGCGATCAATAAAACAATATTCAATGCATAATATTAATGTTTATGCAACAATCAGGGCTTATCCTTGGATCTAAAGATTTCCAGAAACCCTTTTTTACACGGATTTCTTTCATAATTACAGCTTTAGGTGTAACTAATCCGGTTTCTCTTCAACTAATCGAGCATCAATAAACATAATAAGCATCGAGCAAAGTCTACTACTTTAAACAAAACTAATGCAAACATCCTTTTTAAAAATTACCGCAGCCACCGCTGCGCTCTGTTTCAGTACTTTTGTGCTTGCGCAACAAACCTACTCTGTAAGTGGAACGGTGAAAGATAAAAAAAATGGCGAATTACTGATCGGAGTATCCGTAAAAGTAAGTGAAGATCCCAAGATTAATGTTGTTGCCAATGAGTATGGATTTTACTCTTTATCACTACCGGAAGGCAGCTACACTCTTATTATTTCCAATCCCGGTTACCAGGATTTTGAGCAACAGATTAAAGTTGATCAGAATATAAAAGTTGATTTACCGCTGATCCCTCAGGAGCAAATCTCAAAATCCATTGATGAAGTGGTGATCACGGGTATTAAGAAGGATAAGAATTTAACTTCTGCCCAAATGGGGACAGAGACATTAAGCATTAAAAACATAGAAAAGCTTCCTGTTTTATTTGGAGAAAAAGACGTCATGAAGACGATCCAGCTTTTACCGGGTATTAAAAGCAATGGCGAAGGAAGCAGCGGATTCAGTGTGAGAGGTGGTGCTACCGACCAGAACCTTATTTTGCTGGATGAAGCTCCTGTTTATAATGCCTCTCACCTGCTTGGCTTTTTCAGCACCTTCAACAGTGATGCTTTGAAAGATGCAAGTATCATCAAAGGAAACAGCCCTGCTCAATACGGCGGACGTCTTTCTTCCGTTCTGGATGTTAAAATGAAAGACGGAAATAACCAGGATTATAATGTCAATGGAGGAATTGGGTTGATAAGCAGCAGACTGAGTGTGGAAGGGCCTATTCAGAAGGAAAAATCTTCATTCATTGTTTCGGGAAGAAGAACCTATGCGGATTTATTCCTGAAGACCTCGAACGACTACAAAGACAATAAGTTATATTTTTACGACCTGAATCTGAAAGCCAATTATCAGATCAATGAAAACAACCGACTTTATCTGTCCGGATATTTCGGAAGAGATGTATTGGGATTAGGTAATACATTTTCTACGGACTGGGGGAACACTACAGCTACATTGAGATGGAACAGTATTATCAACAGTAAGTTGTTTTCCAATACATCATTTATTTACAGTGACTACGATTATAAAGTTAGTTTAAAGAGTAATGATAATAATTTTGGTCTAAATTCAAAAATCAAGGACTGGAATCTTAAACAGGATTTTACATGGTTTGCAGGAAATAAGCATTCTGTACGTTTCGGGCTACAGTCTATTTACCATACCATTACTCCAAGTACGGCATCAGGAACCAGTGTAAGCAGCTTCCCTAGAAATCCTAGAAAATCGTGGGAAAATGCGTTATATATTAATGATGATTTTAAAGCTACAGATAAGCTGACCGTTAATTATGGAGCGCGACTTTCTATGTTTAGTGTTTTAGGTGGTGATACTTTTAATACGTATGAAAATGGAGTTCTTACCGACAGCAAATATGTTGAAAAAGGGAAATTCGGAAAAACGTATGTTAATATTGAGCCTAGAATTACAGCAAACTATAGAATCAATGAAGTAAGCAGCGTAAAGGGAGGTTATTCCCGAAATACTCAGAATCTACATCTTTTAAGCAACTCAAGCAGTGGAAATCCTACTGATCAGTGGATTGGAAGCAGCCTGACGGTAAAGCCTGAAATTGCAGATCAGGTGAGTTTGGGATACAGCAGAAATTTCAATAATAACAATTATGAATTGAATGCTGAAGTCTATTATAAATCTATGCAGAATCAGATTGACTTTAAAAATGGTGCTCAGATCACTTTTGATACGGCAGCTGATGTAGAAAGTGAATTGTTATTTGGTAAAGGAAGAGCTTACGGACTGGAACTTATTGCAAAAAAGAAAAGTGGAAGGCTTACCGGATGGATCTCCTATACCCTGTCTAAAACTGAAAGAAAGATTAACGGGATCAACGATAATCAATGGTATAATGCAAGAATGGACAAAACTCATGATCTGTCTATTGTTGCTACTTATCAATTGAATCCAAAATGGTCTCTTTCAGGATTATTCGTTTACAGTACAGGAAATGCAGTGACATTTCCTACCGGAAAATATGAGCTGAACGGACAAACGGTCTTCCAGTACAGCAGCCGAAATGCCGACCGTATGCCGGCATATCACAGAATGGATGTAAGTGCAACCTACGAACCTTCTTCCAACAAGCGTTTCCGTGGATCATGGACTTTCGGAATCTATAACCTGTATGGCCGTGAAAATGCCTATGTTATTAATTTCGAAGACAATCCTAACAATCCGGGAACAACCCGTGCTATGCAGACTTCGTTATTCCGTTGGATTCCTAACATCACTTACAATTTCAAATTTTAAATCATGAAAAATACTTTTCTTATTATATTATCCCTGTTTTTAGTCACTTCATGTCAGAAGGAGATCAATCTTGATCTGGATGATCAAAGTGGAAAAATAGTCATTGAAGGCAATATAACCGATCAGACAGGTCCTTATATTGTTAGAATTACAAAATCGGTAGCATTTACAAAACAGAATCAATACCCCGCAGTAGCAGGTGCACAGGTTGTTGTAAGTGATAATACCGGGCAGACTGAAACGTTACAGTATGTGGGGAATGGCCAATATCAAACGACCTCATTTGTGGGGGCACCGGGAAAAACATATACTCTTAAAGTACAAGCCGAAGGGCAGCAATATACAGCTCAGAGCACAATGCCACAACCGGTTGATTTTGAAGGTTTATCACAGGATTCTTTTAAATTTGGGGATAAAACCAGCTATACTCTTTTGCCAATTTTCACCGACCCGTCTGTCTTAGGAAATCGTTATCTATTTTCTTTTACAATCAATAATTTATCTAAAAAATATATCAATGTATTTTCTGATAATCTTAATAACGGATTGCCTAACCAACGACCTTTAATACTTCCCAATGATGATAATGACGGTGCGGATCATGAAGTTAAACCTGGAGATACCATTCATGTGGAGATGCAAAGTATTGATAATAATATTTTTACTTTTTACAGCGCTCTTCTTGATCTTTCAGGTGCAGGTGGTGGTGTAACGCCTTCCAATCCTCCAAGCAATATCAGCAACGGAGCTTTAGGATATTTTTCTGCTCATACGGAGAGTACAAAAAGTTTTGTGATTCAATAAAGATTACAATATTTTGTTAAAAAAAGGCTGTTCAGGAAATCCTGAACAGCCTTTTTCATATAGCTTATTTTTTTTAATAGGTAATTCGTCTTTTAAACTAATAATGTACTGATACTTTCAAAAATCTCTTTCTTTGAGCTTTCAAATATTTCTCCACCAAACTCTTCATTATCTAAAGACAGGATGGTTATATCTTTTACTCCCATGATCCCAAAAATAAATTTCAAATAAGTGGTCTGAAAATTCATGTGTTCATTTTTTTCATTCTCTCCATAACCGGTATCTCCCCTGCTTGACAATATAAACATCTTTTTATTTTCAAGTAAACCTACGTAATCACCATCCGGAACTCCTGACCTGAATTTCCAGGTTTCTTTGTACCTCATAACCTGGTCTATATACGATTTTAATCCACTGGGAACAGACCAGTTATACATCGGCGTAGCAATGATGTATATGTCATGCTCTTTCAACTCTTTCACCAGCTCATCACTGAGCCTCAATGCTTTTTGATGAACTTCAGTCCTGTCCGTTGGTTTTATAAAAGCTCCTGCAATCCAGGACTCATCAATACCCGGAATTATTTCAGTTCCAACCTCCCGGTAAGTAATCAGATCCTGATGATTTTTTACTTTCCAGTTTTCAACAAAAAACTGTGAAAGCTTTCTACTATAAGACCTTTCATTTCTAACGCTTGCGTTAATAATCAATACTTTTTTCATTTGCTTCGTTATTATTATGAAGCAAAATTCCTTATTATTACACGTAAAAAAATTGATCTAGTTCAAGATGATTTATATTTTTTTCGTAATCTACTGATAAATTCAGCAGACACTCCTAAATAGGAAGCTATAGCATATTGAGGAACTTTGGAAGCAATACTGGGATAAGTCTCTAAAAAATCGAAATACCTGTACTCTGCATCATATATATTATTATAAATGATCCTTTTTTGTAAGGTACCCAGATATCCTTCCAATATAATCCTGAAATATCTTTCCAATTGTGGAATTTCGCGTAAAAGCTGCTGAAAAGAATGGTAATTAATCTGTAAAACCGTTGTTTTTTCCAACGCTTGTATATTATAAACAGAGGCTTTCTGTCTTGAAAAACTATTGATATCAGAAGCCCACCAATCATCCATGGAGAAATAAAGAATTTCTTCGTTTCCGTTTTCAGCATTGATATAATATGCTTTTAATAACCCTGAAACCACGTAATTGTCATACCGGCAAATATCTCCGTTTCTCAAGAGATATTCACCTTTTTCCCATGTTTTTTCAACCCAGAAATCTTCAAATATTGCAATTTCTGCTGGTGTTAAACTTACAAACCTGGAGATATTTTTTATGAGAGCGTGGTGTTTCATAGATGTGATTTACTTAGTTATTCCTTTAACAAAATTAAAAGAATATTCTCATGTTCATAACAGTGATTAACCTTTTTTAGACCCTTACTATAGGAATTAAAAGGACGATTGGCCAGTACAATTTAAAAGGCGGGCTTTTCATGCTTTTGGAGCATACTGAACTGATCGCGAAGCCTCGTCATCGGCGCTTCATAAAATTTATAGATGACCGTAGAAAATAAAAAGGTAATTCCCCAATACAGAGTATACATCACCGGAATTATGATGTTATAATTCTTAGTAAAGCTTGTCCATGGAATGCTGTATAGGATCATATTCTTAATTAAAGTCATATGAATAAGATACATTGAATAGGATAAGATACTGATGATGGTGATTATTTTTCCGATGGCGTATTTTCTATCTTTTAAAGTGGTTAAATAAGGAAGTAGCAGTAAAGTACCTAAAGATGTCAGGCTAAATTCAAAAATGATTTTATAAAGACCGGTCAGATCTGGGAACGTATTGCTCAGAGAGAGGTACTTTTGCAATGCGAATATCCCAATCCCGGTCAGAAATAAATAACGTGGGATTAAATTCCAGTATTTGAGATAATAATAATTGATATAGGCTCCTATAACACCATACATAATGCTGTCCAGTCTGAAAATAACGATATGATGAAATGTCCGTGCTTTTTCTTCATCATGATCCAGGCAAATAGTATATCTTAAAAAAGTGACACCACAAATTACAATACATACAACAACAGGAATCGAAATTTTAGGTTGTAGTTTAAAAACAAGGATTAATAAAAAAATAAAAGACGGTATCAATATATAAAACCATTCCTCTACGCTTAAGCTCCATGCTTCAGGAAAGTACAAATATGGAATGTGAAAAAAATTCTGAATAAAAAAGTAATACCTGCTCATTTTATAAAATGTAAAGGATTCTTCTTTAATACTATAACAAATTACCAAAATCGATAGTATCAGGAAATAAGTGGGTAAAGTACGAAACCACCTTCTGATCCAAAAATCCAATAATAGCCTGAAACTGACTTTATTATTTTCTACCTGTTTAATTAAAATTTTGCCGATCAATAATCCACTGAGAACAAAAAAGACCGTTACCCCATCAAACTGTATATAGTTGTGCAACTCTACAATCTTTGGGGGAAACATAAATTTACCGTGATCAATAATGACTACGATAATTGCAAAAGCCCGCAAAATATCCAATCCGAAAATTCGGTCGTTGGCCAGTTCTTTTGAAAATAAAAAATAGGGATTAATTAAATTAATCAGGTTTAATTTTTTTTTCATGGATGATTATTTAGGAAAATCTGTAAACAGGTACATTTCAAATATG
This sequence comes from Chryseobacterium lactis, assembly GCF_003815875.1. NCBI lineage: Bacteria > Pseudomonadati > Bacteroidota > Flavobacteriia > Flavobacteriales > Weeksellaceae > Chryseobacterium > Chryseobacterium lactis. The sequence goes on along the minus strand of NZ_CP033924.1, from coordinate 3,438,445 downwards.
AATGTTATATAGAATTAGCTAAGACTGCAGATGTAATTGCAAAAGGCAGTGGAACTTTCCAGACATGTTTTAAAGCTTTCAAATGGGTCATTTTACGATTATCATTACATGGCAAATAAAAATAAATCTGACCTGTTTTTTTTTAATATATATGAAAAAATGTCTGATGGACCGGACAATATTCAGCTAAAGCACAAACAGAAAAACCGCCTTCAACAATAGTGAAGGCGGCCAATGGAAATGTACGAATAAATTGATATTAAAATCCTGATTCCATTATTTTCAGGAGTTCTGTCTGCAGGATCACATCATTTTTGCTATTGATCAGATTATAATTGGCCTGGAGCCATCCGTTCCGGACAATAAAAAATGAATATGCATCGATTAATCCCTCTTTATATTTCTCTTCAGATTTCTGAAATGAGCGTTTTTGATTTTCAAAGTTGGCATCCAACAGATTATATTTTTCCTGAGCGTTTAAAAACTGAGCTCTGATAGAATTGATATTTTGGGTAAGATCATTGATGATCAATTCTTTGTCGTATCTCGAATTAATGACATTTAATTTTGCAAGTTCTACATTGGTTTTCACCTGTAGCTTATTAAAAACAGGAATGTTAAGCCCAAAAAATACAGACTGATTCTTGTTTTGGGAAAGCTGATCAGAAAAACTCATGTTGAAACTGCTATCTTTTCCCAGCACTTTATTATAAAAAGTAGACCAGCTGTAGCTTCCGTTTAAAGTGGGCAGGTACCCTGCTTTTGCAACGTCTTCTTTCTTTTCCTGTGCCTTAATTTCTGCAATCACAGATTGGTAAGCAGGGTTTTTCTCCAATAATTTTTTTGTAAAATCAGGATCGTGGAATTCTGCTTCAGAAGAAAGTGTATCACTATTCATCACAAAATCCATGGAATCCTGAGTAACTGATAACGCATTCAGCAAATTTATTTTCGCCTGATCACGCTGGTTTTTAGCAGACACCCACTGCTCCTGCAACGTCCCCAGATTTGCTTTAATATCATAAACATCGCTTTTAGGCCTGTTTCCGATTTCTACTTCTTTTTCAGTACGTTTGATCTGATCCTGTATCCCGGATATCTGGGTTTCCAGCACTTCAAGCCAGCTTCTGCTGTTCTGGTAGGCAAAAAACATTTGAATGACATTCAGTTTTACCTTATTCTGAGCTAATTTAAGCTTATAGGTGCTGGTTTCCTTATTCAATTTAGATAAAGAAATATCCAGGATATTTTTCCAGTTAAAAAGGTTCCAGTCTGCCTGAGCAGTAAGCTGATCATACTGTGTATTAAGCGCCTCCCTCTGATTGCTTAACTGATTAATGGAAGAACCAAAACTATAGGTGTGCTTCACCTCTGCTCCTACTGAAGGCAACAGCATTCCTTTGGCCCCGGTAATCAATTTATCATTTTTTGTTACATTCACCGTAGCCTGCTTAATTAATGGATGATGCGAAGATGCATAGTCGAGACATTGTTGCAGGTTCCATGTTTGCTGTGCCGGAAAAAGGCCAACAAAAAATAGAAAAATGAAATTTTTCATGAGTACGTTCTGATTTAAATAATTAAAAATTGAGATGAGCGATGAACCCGGTTACTCATACTTCAGGTATTTTATAAGATCCACTTTGGTTGCTTTATATGCTTTGATACTTACTACTGCAAAGGTAAGCGCCAGCAATACCAGGAAACTGACCACAAACGGCCAAACCGGCATATCAATTCTGTAGGCAAAATCTTTCAGCCATTCATCCATCAGAAAATAACAGATCGGAATGCTTATCAGTACAGCAATTACAGTAATCCAGAGGAACTGGCGGGTTAATCCGAAGACAAGGGTACGATCTGAGGCACCTAATGTTTTCCGAATCGCCACGTCTTTCAATTTTTGCTCAATCATCAGGGAAGAAAGGGCAAATAATCCCAATAATGCCACCATCAGTACCATCGCATTCAGAATGGTAAACAAAGTCTGTTGCTTTTGATAGACTTCAAAAGTTTTTGCAAATTTCTGATCGATAAAATAATAGTCAAAAGGAGAGCCCGGTTCCACCGATTTTCCCCAGAGCTGTTTTATTCTGTTAACCGTTCCTTCAATATCATCCGGTTTTATTTTCACCTGAATATTGTAGACATTGAATCTTTTCCAAGGGGTTTGTTTATAATGAAAAAACATAACCGGTTCTACGTTGTATTTAAGACTTTTAAGATTAAAATCTTTTACAATTCCCACCACCTTATATTTTTTTCCATTATCAAATCCGGGATAAAGTTCGCGTTGAAAAATCTGATCATCCGTCCAGCCAAATTTCTTTACAAATGCCTCATTGACAATAATTGTATTGATGGTATCAGAAGCAAGGTTAGGATTCAACCAACGTCCTTTCAATAATTTCACCCCCATAAACTGAAGATAATTATAATCCATAGACCCACTTTCTGCATTAATACTTTCCTTCTGATAATCGATATTAGAACTACTTTTCTGCCCGCCTACAACAGCCTCTCCATAAGAAACCTCTTCTACTCCGTTGATTTTTGAAATTTCTGTTTTAAGACGTTCATATCGCAACCATGACTTAGGAACGGTTTCATTGAAATAAATCAGTATAATCTGTTTTCCGTTAAATCCAAGATCCTTATTCATCATATGTTTAACCTGACTGTGTACAATGAGCCCTCCAATGATAAAAAATGAAGAAATAATAAGCTGCAGCGTAAGGATTCCGTTTCTAAGCCAGACGCCATGTCTGCTTCGGGAAAAATTTCCCTTCAGGGTTTCAATCGCTTTAAAATTAGAAAGATAAAAAGCAGGAATTAACCCGGACAATAAGGTGACCACAATAACCATTGCAAAAGAATATGCATAGATATGCCAATCGTTTAATTGTATTTCCTTATTAAAAAATTTATTAAAAGTAGGAAGCAAGAGCTCCGTAAGTGCCAAAGACAACACATAGGCGAGCACACAGATGATGAACGTTTCTAAAAAGAACTGTATCATTAACGAAAGTTTTGTTCCTCCGAGTGCTTTTCTTACTCCCACTTCTTTGGCTCTTTGTGATGCTTCTGCTGTTTTCAGATTGATAAAATTAATTGCAGATAAGACAACAATCAGAACCGACAGGGAGAAGAGGATCATGATTGTTCTGAAATCTCCTGCTCCAAACCAGGATGCTTTTGCATGGAGCTTAAGCTGATCTAAAGGAATAAGAAATGCCACATTAGGTCCATAAAGATAAGAAAACTGCTGGGCACTCATCCCCGATGTTTTCGCAGAAATAGCGGCTCTCTGTTCAAGAATTTCTTTAAATTTTTTTTCAAAAACTGAAGGATCAACTCCTTTTTTAAGCATAAAAAAACATCCGTAATTGAAATTATTCCATTGAGTTTTATCATATTCAAACCGTTCTGCGGGCTTGAAAATAAACTCCGGTTTGATCTGGCTATTCCCTTCAGAAATCTCATAAACAGCGGTAACATTATAGATTTTATCATCAAATTTTATTGACTCACCGGCAGCATTCGCTGTTCCAAATAATTTCATAGCCGCCTGCCTTGAAATAGCAATGGAGGTATTTGATTTCAGAGCATCCTTTGCATTGCCTGATATAATTTTATAAGGAAAAAAATTAAAGAAGCTTTCTGAGGTAGCAAAACCTCCTTGTTGGAAAGTCGTCGTATATTTTGTGGTCATCTTGGCTCCGATATTAGAACCGCTGAACAAAAGGTAATCTTCAACTTCAGGAATTTTTTCCGATGCAGTAAAGGCTAGCGGATAAGAAATATTTTCTCCGTAAAAATGTATTCTTTTATACAGACTCTGAAAAGCATAAATCTGATCTTTTTTGGGATTCCGTTTCTCATAAGATTCCTCGTCATTCCAGTGCATCAGGATCAGCATAAATCCGGTAAGACCTACGGTGAGTCCAAACAGATTGATAAAGGTAGACAGTCTGTTCTTTTTATAATTGATTAAGGCAATTTTAAGCCAATTGGTAAGCATCATAATAGTATTATAATTAATGGTATTTATTTAAATGCTCCGGCATCGGCTTTTGCGAAGACATCTTTTCTTTCGGAAGCATGCTCTTCATTAAAAATCTGACCGTCTTTCATGTTGATAATCCGCGAAGCAAAGCCGGCATCGTATGAAGAGTGCGTAACCATGACGATGGTAGATCCTTCTCTGTGAAGTTCTGCCAGGAGGTTCATCACCTCATTTCCGTTGGAGCTGTCCAGATTTCCTGTAGGTTCATCGGCAAGAATCAGTTTAGGTTTAGTCACCAATGCCCTTGCTACTGCTGCTCTTTGCTGCTGACCTCCGGAAAGCTGCTGTGGATAATGCTTTGCACGGTGAGCAATATTGATCTTTTCCATAATTTCTTCTACTTTTCTTTTTCTTTCAGCAGGAGAAACGCCATTGTAAATCAGGGGCAGTTCAATATTTTCATAGACGGTCAACTCATCAATCAGGTTAAAATTCTGGAAAATAAATCCTATATTTTTTTTACGGACATCCGATTTTTTTCTTTCACTCAGTCCTGTCATTTCGGCTTCTTCAAATTGGTAAGAGCCTGCTGAGGCTGCATCCAGAAGTCCGAGAATATTTAAAAAAGTAGATTTACCACAGCCTGAAGGTCCCATTATGGCAAGAAATTCACCTTCTTTTATGCTCAGGCTTACCTCATGTAAGGCGTGAGTCTGCACCTCTTCTGCTTTGTATATTTTTGAAAGATTATGTATATTGATCATGATAGTGTCTGTTTGTTGTTATCGTTAATTAATTTTGTTTTTAAAAATTAAGAGAAAAAATTAAAAATATTCATCATTTTACTTTTTAATATCGAGCATTTCATATTTTTTGAGATCTGAATAATCTGAAGTAATAACAGTTTCTCCAGCTTTCAGTCCTGAAACCACCTCATAGTAAAGCGGATTCTCTCTTCCCAGACTGATTGCTCTTTTTTCTGCTTTATTTCCTTTGACTACAAAGATCCACTTTCCATTCGTATCTTTTGAAAAATTTCCTTTAGGAATCATAATACTGCGGGTATCTGCAGAAAGTTTGAGCTTCAATCCAAAAGTCATCCCTATTTTCAGATTTTCAGGCTTCTTTTCTGTAAAATTAAGCTCTGCCAGAAACTGACCGTCCTTTACTTCAGGCAGAATTTTGGTGATGATGACTTCATAGGATTTATCATTATTATCAAGTACTCCTTTTACTCCATTCTGAAGCTTATTGATATAATATTCATCCACCTTGGCCACCAGTTTATACCCATCCATCAGATCAACTTTTCCGATACTCCGCCCGCTGGTAAGGTTTTCGCCCAATGAAATAGCAAATGAGGACAGCCTTCCTGAAGCCGGAGCCATGATCAGAAAATTATTTTTATTGGAACGTAAAATCTGAAGACTTTTATCCATCTGGCCTATTGATGTATTGATCGCCGACATCTGCGCATTTCTTGAATTCTTTTCTGTCGAGAACCCTTTTTCAATAATTGATTTTCTTTGTTTCTGATAGGTCAGATTCTGCACACTGATGTCATAGTCTGTTTTTTTTCCAATCTCCGCATCGTAGAGCCTTTTCTGTAAGTTAAAATTCTGAAGTGCCGTATTATAGTCATTTTGAGCCTGTAACAATTCCTTATCTTGTACCAGTTCCTGATTTTTCAGCTCAAGAAGAGTACTTCTCATCTGGCTGATCTGCTGCATGACACCCGTCTCCTGATTCATATAACTGAATTCCGTATTAGGATTATACACTCTTGCAATGGGCTGACCCTTGGTAAGCATTTGCCCGTCTTCTGCAAAAATCTCCTTTACAGCTCCTCCTTCCAGAACATTGACTAATGAAGAATTAAGCGATTGAGTTTGTGCTGTTACCATCAGCATATCTTCAAACTTCCCTTGCGTAACCTGATCGGTTTGAATATCTTCAGCAGAGATATTATATGTTTTTTTCTGTTTATTGAAATACATACCGGATAGTATGACTAACACTAATATGACCAATCCGATTAAAACAAATTTTAATTTCGATTTCTTTTTTACTATTTTCGTATCCATATTAAAGATAACTCATTTTATTACAATGGATTACACAAGGCAAGTGCCAGAAAAATATAAACCTGTAAGTCCTTGAAAATCTGTGACCCTATCTTGAATACCCTTCCAACAACTGTTCATTACCGGACACTTTTTGTTCGAAAACGAACAGTTTTAACAGTAAATAGTATATTATGCGCAAAAAAGAAGCTCATATTTTGATCGTAGATGATGACGAAGATATTCTGTTCTCGGCAAGAGTCTGGTTAAAAAAGTTTTTCTCAGTGGTAAGCTGTCTGAGTAAACCGGCTGAAATAGTAAAATTTATAGTTGAAAATCAGATTGATGCCGTAGTATTGGATATGAACTTCCGGAAAGGTTTTGAAAACGGACAGGACGGCCTATACTGGATGAACGAAATCAAAACCCTCGAACCACAACTCCCGATTATTCTGATGACGGCCTACGGCGAAGTAGAACTGGCGGTGGAAGCTTTAAAAAACGGGGCTTCAGATTTTATTCTAAAACCCTGGAATAATGAAAAATTGTATGCCTCAGTGAGTCTGGCCGTAGATATTTCACGAAAAAATAAAAAGCTCAGTCAATGGGAAAATGTAAACCAGAAAAATAATCAGTATCAGCTGGAAAGTCACTCCCTGAAAATGAAAGAGGTACTTGAACAGATTAAAAAGGTGGCTCCTACTGATGCCAATGTCTTATTATTGGGTGAAAACGGAACTGGAAAATTTGTACTTGCGGAATCCATCCACGAGCAATCGGAAAGGAAAAATCAACCGTTTGTACATATTGACTTGGGAAGTATTTCGGAGAGTCTTTTTGAATCTGAGCTTTTCGGATATAAAAAAGGAGCATTTACGGATGCCCATCAGGATTATGCCGGAAAAATTGAAAATGCCCAAAATGGAACCGTCTTTCTTGATGAGATTGGAAACCTGCCACTCCACCTTCAGACAAAATTATTAAGCCTGATTCAAAATAGAAAATTGTCCAGGCTTGGAGAATCCAAAGAACGAATACTGGATGTACGTTTTATTTTTGCTACCAATGAAAATTTAAAAAAGGCAGTTGCTGAAAACCGTTTTCGTCAGGATTTATATTACAGAATCAATACGGTGGAAATTCAAATTCCGGCATTACGGGAAAGACCGGAAGATATAGCATTGCTGGCCCAATATTTTTTGGATCGTTATAAACAAAAGTATCATAAACCCAATCTGGAACTTACAGATGATCTGTTGACAGCGCTCGCCCATTTTCCGTGGCCGGGAAATATCCGGGAACTGGACCACTGTCTGGAAAGAAGTGTTATCTTGTCCAATGAAAATAAATTTCAGTTATTAATCCCTCAGCTGGAAGAACAGGAAAGCACAATAACCAATCTCAATATTGAAGAAATGGAAGAAGTACTGATTAAAAAAGCTTTAAAAAAACATACAGGAAATATTTCTCTGGCCGCAGAAGCGTTAGGTCTTTCAAGAGCTGCCCTGTACAGAAGAATGGAAAAATTTGGATTATAAAACCATGACTAAAAAAAATACACCGGGATTATTGTACAATCTTCTGGCAATCGGTAGCGGAATTGCCGCTTATCATTTCTTTTCAGAAGGAAAATGGCTCACTGCTGTGCTGTTTGTATTAGTCCTGATTTTTTTTGTGGTTTTACTGTATTTTTCACTGACTTCTCAGGCTTCAAAGGTTGAAAAGATCATTTCTTCTATCCGAAAGAAAGACTTTTCTTTATTTCCTCAGGAGGAAGGAAGTGAACTTTTAGACAGTAGTATCCGGTTATATTATCAAAGCAAAGATGAGCAGTTTTCTTTATCCTCTTACAAACTGCTTTATGAAAGCATTCTGGATCAAATGGAAACGGGGCTGATGATTTTGTCTGAAAAAGATAAAAACTGGGAAGTATTTTATGTGAATGCAGCTTTCCTTGGTATTTTACAGGTTCCCAAATACAACCGCTGGGAGCTGTATGCTTTGAAAATACCGGAATTTTATACGATTATTGAAAAAACCGGTTATCAAAGTTCACAGGAGTTTTTTGATATTTCAATCCATGGAAACTCCGGGCAATCGTTCTCACTCAGAACCAAGCAGATCAAAAGTGTACAGCATCATTTTTATGTCATTACTCTTGAATCGGTTCAGAAAATCATTGAACAAAAAGAAAAACTAGCATGGAATAATCTGATGAAAGTGATTTCCCATGAGCTGCTGAACACTCTGACGCCCGTGAACAGCCTTATTCAAAACCTGGAATACATCAGTAATCAGGAAACAATAGACAAAGAAGATCAACAGGAAATGAAAGAAAGCCTGATGATCATCAATTCCAGATCAAAACAACTTTTGAATTTTGTGGATCACTACCGTCAGGTTGCCGAACTGCCCAAACCTGTTCTCCGTCCTATTTCTCTGAAAAAAGTGATTGAATCAGCCTCCCTTTTTCTGAAATCCGAGTTTGAAAAACACCAGATCCAAACGATTTTAAATATCGAAGATTACCTACTATCAGCGGATGAAAAAATGATTGAACGCTGCCTGATTAACCTTTATCTCAATGCAATTCATGCAGTTTCCGAAAAGACAGACAAGGTCATTACAGCCACTGTAAAATCTCACAACAATCGAATTATTGTAAGCATAGCAGACAATGGCTCCGGAATTACCCCGGAAATTAAAGATAAGATCTTCCTTCCCTTTTTTACAACAAGAGCCAACGGTTCAGGAATCGGATTGACCCTGGCCAAAAGTATTATGGAAGCGCATGGCGGATATCTCAATTATAAAGCATTGGAAGAAGGAAGTAATTTTGAATTATGGTTTTTACAATAATCTCATAGAATCCTGTAGTAATTTTTTACATATTTTAAAGCTAAAAGATGAAATTTTTATAAGATAATTTCAATATTAAAAAACTATTGACAATCAATACTTTAAATTAATGACATATTATTTAACATACATTTCATTAGGTCAAAAGCTTTTGATATCTTTTTAAATATTAATTTTGTCCTATATATTATTTTATGGAATTGAGTGCATATCTTGAAAAGGAAGGAGGGCTACCTAAGGAAATAATCACATTATTAGATGAAATATTTGATTATCAGGAATTGCCAAAAAACCATATCCTATTAGCAAATGGCAGTCGATCCAAACAAGTTTTTTTTATCGAAGAAGGCTTGCTACGTATTTTTTATTATAAAGACGGAAAAGATATTACCGATTATTTCTTTAAGGAAGATATATTCTTTTTATCAGTAGAAAGTGTATTTCTAAATCAGGAATATCATTACAGTTATGAATTACTGGAAAACTGTAAAATCCGTGTCGCCAATTATTCCAAAATAGAAGCTCTTCTCGATGCTTTTCCAAAGCTTAATGCTTTTGTCATCATGGTGATGGCTTACCATATCAAGATACTTTCTGACCGTGTTTGTGATTTGCAGTTTCAGTCTGCTCAAAACAGATATAGGGATCTTATCACTTATTCTCCGGATCTTGTACTACGAGCTCCACTGGGCTATATCGCCTCTTATCTCGGAATAACACAGCAAACCCTGAGCGTCATCAGAGCCACTACAAAGTTCTGATAAACTGATCATTCCTGTCCTTATTGCTGCCTGTATTTTTTAAGATATATTAAAAAAATACAGGCCAAAATGATTTTATTTTGTCAGATAAATATCATCCATGCAGGTTTATTCACCCATCAAAAACCCTTTTTCGTCCAGAATATCTTTTTTATTTTTTTTAATACTGGGATTCTCTTCCAGCAGCCTGAAATCCCAGGAGCTTCTGAATAATGAAAACAAAAAGTTTATTTTTGATTTCGGAGGTACATTTGGTGCTTTCTTCCCTTATAACGGTGAAGACGGATTTAAAAATACCATAGGATCAAACGCGATGACAACTTTGCAGGCGACTTATAAAAATTCCTATTTTGTAAGGTTTAAATTCGGGCAAACTACTGTTAATTATAAAACTCATGTTTCCTTCAACTCGTTACAATCTAAAGTCGATGTAAAGAGCAACAGTACAAGTATCGGTCTGGATATCGGATATCAAAGACTTTATGGCCGTTGGCAACCTTTCGTATTTGCGGGATCGGGTCTTGCCATTATCGAAGAGCCTAAGATTAGCTATCATTCATTTAATAATCAAATCGATTACGGGACAAAAAGTTCTACCAATCTTTATATCAATGCCGGTTTTGGGGTAAATTATATTATTTCCAAATCATTTATCATCCTGGGAGAATGCCAGTTTTATTCTGTTCCCGGAATATCAAAAAATTCACTGACTCATTTAAACGGAGTGAGTCCCGTCATTGGGATAAAAGCTCTTTTGTAGTTTCATTTTCAAGTATTTACATTTAAAATTCACCTAAAAAACATGAAGAAAAAAATTATTATAGGTACAGCTGTTTTATGTATAATCATAAGTGCCGTATTTTATTTCAAAGAAAAAATCAGCGATATTCTGGTCCTTAAAGAATATGCTGCTGTATTTGACAAAGACCATATTGCAGAAAGTTTCCGGACATTGCAGGAACAGTATCCTACCATTAAGTTTAATAAGAGTATAAGCCCCTACATTATTCCCAGAAATAATACAGAAGCCAATATTTTCCCTGTAGAATTTATGTTCAAAGGAAAAAAATATTTTCCTTTAGAAGAAATAGAAACCAGAGGAATTACTTCACTTTTGGTCATTAAAGACGGAAAAGTAATATTTGAAAATTACTACAGAAACAATCAGAAACAAAAACCGGTAATTATATTTTCAGGCACTAAATCTGTTGTCGGCTTACTAACGGGAATTGCCTATGAGAAAGGCTTCATTAAAAATCTGGAAGATCCTGCTGTAAAATACGCACCTCAACTTAAAGGAACCGTCTACGAGCAAGTGAAAATTCAAAACCTGCTGGATATGGCTTCGGGAGTAAAATGGTCTGAAGATTATTCAGATATGAATTCAGATGTGGTACAGTCTATTCTTTTTTCATTAAAGGGATCCCTTAATGATTATCCAAAAAGAATGACAAGAATGCGTCCTCAGGGAACTTTCAATCAATACATCAGTATGGACACTCAGGTACTGGGCATGGTCATAACTGGTGCCACAAAGCAACCTCTTCAAACATTTTTTACAGATTTTTTGTGGAATAAGATTCATGCAGAAGATGATGCGTATTTTCTGACTGATAAAAAGGGTAATCTTCTGGCGTATGGGGGATTAATTATTTCCACGAGAGACTGGTCTAAAATCGGGTTACTGATGTTAAATGCCGGAAAAAATGAAAGAGGAGAAACTGTTTTTTCAGAAAAATGGATCAAAAAATCGATTACCCCTATAGAGAGTTATTCAATACAGGGGAAACGAAAAAATTCAGACTCGGAGGAAGGCTATACCAATCAATGGTGGATTCCTATCAATCGTGACGGAACGGATTTTTCCGCGATAGGCGTTTATGGACAATCTTTATATATAAACCCCGAAAGAAAAATCATTATTGCCTCAAACTCAGCCTATGCACAATACAATGAGGATCCTGAAGGAGATTCACGCAGAACAAGAATGTTTCAGGCAATCGCTCAACATATTGATTCAATTTTAGTACAAGATAAGAAATGAAAAGAATAGTATTTCTATTCAGTATGATGATTATGTTTCTTTGCTGGGGACAAAATATAGTAGATAACCGTCTGAATTTTAGAACGGCCGGTTCTGCATACCGTCTTAAAGGTAAGATTCTGCAGGTAAATTTCTTTGTGTCCTGTCCGGGATATCCGGTATGGACCATGGATCAGAAAAATGAAATCATGGAGCTTTTACCTGAAGGTACAGGCTGGTTAAAAAAAGAAGCAGCCCGATATGGCCAGCCTATTGATTTTAAGTTTAAAAATTATGGCTACAAGACAGATATCATTTCAAATTCCACTCCACATGATGTTGATAATCCATTCTGGCAAAATGATCTTATAAAACAACTGGGATATCCGAGTATGATGGATTTTTATAATGAATTGAAGCGGAATAATGACTTTGACCAGGTTTATGTGGTATTCTTTATCAATAGAGAAGGCGTTTCCTATGCTAATCTCACGGATAGGGATTATGTCAAAGAAAATAAAGATTCTTTCCTGGAAACAGCTATTCTGTTTAATCAATTTGAAGGCAAAAGTCTGGTGGGAAAAGGTGAACGATATACCCTGCCCCATGAAATATTACATCTTTTTGGCGCCCTGGATTTATATGAAGGAGACGATCAATCTGCCTACAGTGAAGATGTTGCCATTCAAAAAATTCCCAATTCTATTATGCTGGGATCTGTAAGATTTCTGGATGAAGATGAACCCCAGTACGAACTACCGGAATATAAGATCGATGAATTTACAGCCTATTTTTTATCGCTTCATCACGAATACAAAAAATGGTATAAAACGCTATCAAATAAATGTAAGACTGAAAACTCGGAGTGATTTTAAACCTATGCTATACCTCATCTTTAGACCAGACGATCAATCCTGACAGACTGTTGTCACTTCCCGCTCCTACCTTTGCCTTATTAAAAGCAAGACAAAATGAAATTAACATCATTAAGAATTATCACTAAAGACATCAAACAGTCTGTTGAATTTTATGAAAAAGCAATCGGCTTAACCGCTCAATGGTATACAGAAGATTTTGCTGAGCTTTCTGCCGGCACAATTACCATTGCCATCGGAAGTACACGTACCCTGAAAATGTTTGGAGAAAATATGGCAGATTCAACAGGAAGTACGAACATCATTATAGAATTTCTGGTCTCTGATGTAGATAAAGAATATGAAAGGATTAAAACCATCACTGAGGATATTGCTCAGGAACCAACAACGATGCCTTGGGGTAACCGTTCCCTTCTGTTCCGTGATCCGGAGGGAAATTTAATTAATTTCTTTACTCCTGTAAGTATGGAAGCGATTCAAAAGTTTAGCTAAGACCCTTTATTTCAATAAAAAATACTGCCTGATTAAAGCAGTATTTTTTATTGTATGGTTTGTATTTTATCAGAATTTATTTAATCAACCACATCGTTTCGTTGATATCGTCTCCCCCCGGATATTGTTTATTGATTGCCTGAGTGAGATTATTATCGTTATTGTTAATTTCTGAAGAAGGGTACATCCATCTTTTAGGAATTTTCCCATTATTCAGGATTCCTTTTCCATCGGTGTTAAATTTAGGAAATCCCGTTCTCCTCTGATCATAAAATGCTCTCCATCCGGTATTAAAAAACAACGCAATATGCTTTTGATCCATAATCTGCTCTATTTCTTTTCCCGGCTGCAGATTAATTGTTGATTGGCCCAAATAAGCGTTGGTATCAGTCGTATTAACTTTGTAAAAATTCATAGAAGCATTGATTGCTTTTAAGTAATATGCATTTGCATTTCCGGCGATCCATCCACGAACAGTAGCTTCTGCCAAGATAAATTGTAATTCGGCATATCCCATTAGTAATCCCGGTTCATTGATAGGATCATTAAAGTACCTCGGATTAATTCTTGAGGCCAGTCCATTAGAAGCTCTGGTGGAGTTCTCTCCCAAATCACCACTTCCATATAAACCATCATAGTAACTATATGGATCTGAAGGGTCCGTTCCCACTGTACTGGTTTTCTTTTCTGCTATTTTAAATAACCTTGGATCTTTGGTATTTTTCAGCTTATCCATAAAACTCTGTTCCATATAATAAGCTGTTTTGAGATCATTACTATTAAAATATGGATAGCGGTTGTTCACCTGATTGTAGAAAGGAAGAGCTCCACTATCTTCACCTGTTTCCATAATGGGATTTTGAAGAGGATTATTGACAATATCTGCAAAAATCTGCTTTACATTCAGGTCCGAATCATCTGCTCTTTTTGAGAGATCTATCAGAATTCTCAATCGATACGAATTAATCAGCTTTCTCCATTTTAAAATAGCACCGTTATAAATAAGATCTCCCGATATAGGAGTATTAAGATCAGAAAGTTCTGTATTGGCCAGCGCAAGCTCATTAAGCACATTTTTATAGATAATTTTCTGATCATCATATTTAGGGTAAAAATTATCTGTCTTTATCGCTTCACTATAAGGAATATCACCAAATGTCTCAGATAATGAAATAAAATAATAAGCTTTAAAGAAGCGAGCAAGTGCAATATATTCTTTTACTCCCTTTTTACTGGCTTCTCCCACCATCTTATCCACCTGTTTGATATAATCATAGGCTCCAAAGGATCCTCTCTGCCAATTGTAATACTGCTGGGCATTAACACCATTGATATAGGTTAACTGTCTTGATGCCAAAGCAGCTTCAGCTTTGATCGTACTAAAGGCATTGACCTCAATTCCTGGAAGGATATTGCCCGCATCTACACTTGTAGGACGGTTCGGGTCATCCTGATAATCTTCAACTCTGCTACAGTTGAGTAAGCTTAGTCCAATCATCAATAAGGATATATAAATTCTGGTTGATTTCATTTCAATTGTATTTAGGGTTAGAATTTCACATTGAGGTTTACCCCAAAGCTTCTTGTTGCCGGAGTCTGTAGCTGATCCATACCGGAATCCGGATCTACATTTTTAATATCAGAAGCCAACCAGAGGTTTCTTCCGATCAGAGAAATACTTGCCGAAGATACGTTCAGCTTATTCACAAAGGATTTTTCAAAATTATAGGTCAATGTCACTTCCCTTAATTTGATGAAAGTCTGCTTGTAGTAATGATAATTACTCTCAAAAGCATTACTTGTACTTTGCATATAAGCATTATAATTGACCGCAATATCATTGGGAGCAAAAATGCGGGTATCTGATTTTATAGTTCCATTCTGATTATAAGTAACAGATCCACTCACAACTTGCACTCCCGGTGCGATATATGTATTATGTCCTGCGTTGGCATCGTCCCTGTACTGGTTGACAGTTCCCGGGGCAATCCCTCCCCACCACATTTTTTGATTGGTTGTAGAATACATCGTTCCGCCAATTCTACCATCAAAAAGTAAAGAGAGTGAAAAATTGCGATAGCTAAAATTATGGGAAAATCCATACGTCCAGTCCGGATCAGAATATCCCATTTTGCTTTCAAACGGAGCAGTGGAATTTACCGGATATCCGTTTTTCAGTACCAATTGCCCATCCGGGGAAGTTTCATAAGGCATAGCAGTAAGTTTATCCATCCTTTCTCCCACCCGGACAAAATTTTCCCGACCATTGGCAGGATTGTAAACCGTAATATAGTCTTTACCGCCATAGGCTTCTTTTAAATATTTTCGATACCTGCTAAAATTAAGCTGAGAACTCCATTTAAAATCTGAATGTTTGATAATATCTGCATTCAGGGTAAATTCTACCCCCCTTCTTTGATATACATTCCCGTTTGTAAGGTAATATTTATAACCTACGCCTTCTGATAAAGGAATTTTTGCAAGGTTATTGTAGTCACGGGTTTGAAAATAGGCAACATCTAAACTAATCCGGTTCTTCAGCAATCCGATATTCGTCCCCACTTCCCATGAGTCTACGGTTTCAGGCTTGATATTCCCATCAATCAGAATGTCTCCGAAATAAAATGAAGATTGTCCGTTCCAATTGACATTGCTTTTTTCAAAAGCTGAAATATAGCCGTAAGTGTTATCTGCTATTTTTCCGGTAGAAACCTGGGCAAATGATCCCCGCAACTTGGCAAAATTGATCCATGAAGGAAGAGTAAGCAGTTGATTCAATAGTAAAGATCCTGAAATGGAGGGATAGAAGTATTCATTATTTCCCTTCGGCAGGGTTGAAACTTTATCATAACGGGCAGTCATATTCAGGAAGAATGTTTTATAGAATTCCATATCTACATAGCCATATACACTATTAATCTGTTCATATTCTTTTCGGTTTCGGCTTCCATCCGTAGGTAAAAATAAAGGGCCTATACTGTTGAATAGATTATACCATCCCGGAGTAACCAGACCGTCAGTCCGTATTTCACTATTCTTAAGTTCTCTGTAAAAATTAGAGATATACGCTTCCCCGCTTAATGTAAAGTTATCAGAATAATGATTCTGATACTTAAGTCCTAATTCTGAAGTCATATCAAAATAATTTCCGGTAACCTGAGTGTAATTCCCCAGTGATTTATTACCATATCCAATATAACTTTTGGGCTCCCTGAATTCGCGATTCAAACTGTAGATATTAGCGCCTACCCGAGCTTTCGCTGATAAATTCGGAACGATCTGGTATTCCACATTAACATTCCCCAGTACATTATCCTTATAATATGGCCTTAGGTATTCATAAGCCTGAAAATAAGGGTTGTTATAATAAGACACATTATAATGTCTTTGCTGATAGCCTTCTTTTCCTGCTACCCAATAATTTCTCAGGTCTCTTACATCGACATCAGCTCCGGTCCACAACACGAGATTATACAGATAATTGGTTGGCCCATAGCCTACTTCCGGAAAATTGGAAGTATATTCTTTATTATAAGTTAATGTAGAATTAATCATTAGATCCTTAATAGGATTTACAGATCCGGCCAAGCTGATGGATGTTGTTTTCAAATCGGTATTCGGTACAATACCTTTCTGATAAATATTGGAAAAGGAAAGTCTGAAAGTCGCCTTTTCGCTTCCCCAGTCAACGCTTACATTATTTGATTGAATCAATCCGGTTTGAAAGAAATTTTTAATGTTATCTTTTCCCCGTGAAATCCATGGCAATGGAACCAGTTTTCCTGTTACAGGATCCACCGGGCTGTTGTACTGAGGTGTCTCAAAATACCCGCTGGGTGTGGTGGGGTCCTTTTGATCCAGCTTGGGTCCCCAGATCCATCCGCCGCCTTCACTGCCGGAGCCTTCTCCATTCATATAGGCATACTTCCCATTATTCCCGCCTCCGTAGACTGTTTGAACTGTTGGAATACGGATAAAAGAAGTCTGAAACATTGTAGAGTTGTTAAAGGAAACAGTCATCTTTCCTTTTTTCCCTTTTTTTGTGGTAATCATAATGGCTCCGTCCTTACCAACAGATCCATATAATGCTGAAGCAGTAGGACCTTTTAATACACTGATGTTATCAATATCATCTGCATTTACCCTCCATAAATCAGCAGTTCGGTCCGGTACTCCGTCAATAACAATAAGAGGTTTTGCACCTCTCAGATTAATGCCCGGATCCTGAAAAAGATCAGTGCTGTTTTTAATATTCAATCCGGCAACACGTCCTGAAAGTGAGTTGATAAAGTTGGGTTCCTTCGCTTTTTCAAGAACATCTCCTTTTACCTCCTGCACAGCATAGCCTATGGCTTTTTTTTCTTTTTTGATTCCTAAAGCTGTAATAACAACCTCATCAATCTTTTTTTCATGGGCTTTCAGGGTATCAGCATCTCCAATTTGGGACACTTTTTGGCCATACGCTTCCCAGCTGACGACTAAGCCCAGCCCAATTAAAATTTGTAATTTCATGAGTATATTCCTTTATTTAGTGTGTGTATTGATCCAGGTATTCAGGAAACCCTCTTTGGTTTTCAGAACAATTTTATAGATATCGGAATGATCGGTTTTCAGCGGATAGGTAAACTGCCCGCCACCAAGTTTTGTTTTTCCCAGCAGTTGATAGGCATCTTTACCCTTATTTTTGAAATTATTGGTCTCTGTCATGTAAACTTCTGCCCATTCATCAGAAGGATTTGTTGTTTTCCAGGTTACCTTAAGTACTTTATCTGATAATTGAGCATTCAGGTGATAAGCTGTCCTGCTTTTAAGTAAGTCAATACCATCTATTTCCTGTTGAATCTCTACAGGAACCTTCAAATCCAGAAAATTGGTAATTGTCGGTAGTATATCTGTGACTGCTACGCGATTATTCTTTGCATATGAATTGATATTGGGTTTGTTAATGGCAATCCATGTATTACGTTCTCTATCGCTCTGTCCGCCGTGGCCTTTACCATTGCTTGCGGACCTTCCATGATCTGTAGTTACTACAAATAACCAATCCTCTCCAAATTTTGCCTGGCGCCCTTTTACCGCATCGTATATCTTTCCGATGAGACGATCTTCAAAAGAAATTGCTTTATACAAAATGTCACCATCTCCGTGACGGTGTCCCATATCATCTGTAAATTCTAAATATACCCAAGATACATCCGGAGCATTTTCTGTAATATAGCTTGCTGCCTTTCCGGCTACAAGGCTGTCGATTTTACGGATATATTTGCTTTGTTTGTCATGGGGAAAATTCAGGGTATCCTTTTCCATTCCATCATAAGAAAAATCCATTTTCACTTTCCCCGTAGCTTCAAGATTTTCGCCAATCAACTTGGTACGGTTGTCTTCCCAGGTTGAAAACACGGCTGTTTTTTTATCCGGAAACTGATCTTTAAAGAGTCTGAAAATCGTCGGATAGCTATAATTAGGATTTTTGATATCATTGTCATAAACGTTATGTTTATTAACCCACGTTCCCGTCAGCAAACTATTATACCCTACTGCCGAAATGGTGGGGGTCTCACTATACCCTCCTTTTTCTCCACCAACGTAAGCTTTCAGCAATGCTCCATCCTTTTTAATCCTGTTAAGATTTGGAATTTCAGCTTTATTCAACATATCTTCAGCGATACCGTCTACAATGATAAAAACCACTTTTTTTCCGGCTTTATGATTCTGGGCAAACGCGCTACAACTGATAAAAGAAATGAGAATAAACAGAATTTTTTTTAAGGATTTCATATGGATTTTTTTATTTTGGCAAAATTCTATAATAAAACGGGCTTATGTCTTAACAAAATATTAACAAATACACTGAAAATATTAACTTTAATTAAAATTTTTGTTCTTAACAGCTGACAATAGCCGCAATTATTGATTATTATTCAATTTTAATAAAAATATAATTTCAGCAAAAGAATAGTTTTAATTTATTATTATCTCTAAAAGTATTTTTTCATCAAAAATAATTTACATAAACTCACAAAATACCTTAGTATGAACGGTTCTTTAACGAAATATTTTCTGTAAACACTTATATTTGAAATCTGCATTAATAGAAAACAAGCGATTAAATCATGAACTTACAATCGTATTTAGAACTTAAAGTAAATAATTTTGAAGACGAATTATTTCAATTTCAAATTAAAGGATCAAACAACTATTTTTCGGGAACAACTATTTTTTATGAAGATGTTGAATTACTCAAACATTTAAGTAGCCGATTAATTGATTTTCCAAAACATGAAAAGTTTATTTTCTTTGAACTTGGAGATAAAGATTCGGGATTTTCAATAAGGTTTTATCCTGCTGATTCACTTTCCCATATTGGTGTTAAGATAACAATAGCAGCCGAAATGTTAATTCGTGCTGAATCTCAATGCAGAGTAGAATTTGAAATAATGGTAGAACCCAATGCAATTGATGATTTTCGAAAAGCAATTAATCAGATTATTTTAAAACGATCGGGAATAGCAATTCTGTACGGAAATGATAATAGACTTTCCTAACAAAATTTGTCTATTGCTGTCATTTTTCAAAGGAATAAATTTATTCTCTAGATTTTATATTCATTTCCATCGAAATTGACAAACCAATTACCCCGGCAACTTCGTTGCCGGGGTAATTGGTTTAGAAAAATAATCTCTTTAATAAAGATAAATGTGAAAGTTGAAAAGAGAGAAACAGTATTTTTCTTTACTTTATTTAATAAGTTTAAACATTTTCTTTTCCTGAGTTGGACTCGGTTTATTTACTTAAAAACTCAATAGCCTTGCTTACAAAAGCCCCATGATTCTGAAAAAAAGAAGCATGGCCTGAATCCGGCAAAATCACCAGTTCTGCATGTTCTATATTTTGAGCCGTATTTTTCGCATTCTGAACAGAAACCGGAAGGTCATTTTCGCCATGAACGATAAGTACGGGATTTTTAATATTCTTCAGCTCTGTAAGCGCATTGGTGTTAGGCTGTGCCCAACTTAAAACTGCTGTAAACTGCGAATTTGAAGACGCATCGCTTAATGGAAGATCTCTTTCATGGGTACGAAGCTGAATTCTCGCAAAAGAGGCTTTCCCCGCCGCGATACTTGTTGCAGACTCTGTAAAACCAAACTTCAGAAAGGAAGCTTCAGGACTTAATCCGGCTGTTCCAGCAATAATATTCGGTAAGTTGGATAACCCGATTGCTCCCTGTGGGCCGGTTCCTGTTAAGATTACTTTATTGATTAAAGAAGGATTGGTCAAAACCAGTCTCTGAGCCACAAAACCACCCATTGAAAATCCCATAATATTAACTTTATTCAGATTCAGGGTCTGAATAAAATCGATGGCATCATCAGCCATGGCCTGAACCGTATTCGGTGTATCTCCTTTTGAAGTGGCAACTCCTTTATTGTCGAAAATAATTACTTTATATTTTTTGGACAGTCCATTGGTTACCGCAGGATCCCAATCATCCATAGAGCCTCCCAATCCGGGCAATAATACCAATGGAATTCCATCTTCTTTTCCCAGCACACGGTAGGCAAAAGCAACGCCTTTAACATTTACCCATTGGGTTTTGGCTGTTTGGTGGTCACGATTTTGTATCTCCTGTAACGTGGGAGGCTCATTTTCTTCCGTACAAGACATGGTCACTACGGTAAAAAGACTTAGACATAAAAGGCTTGCCACGGAAATTTTTCTGATTGTTTTCATTGCAGTTTATTTTTGTTTGATTATGATGCAAACCTACACCTCAAACATAAACGGAACACTCGAAAGCTTATCCAACAAGGCATTTCAGGGAGTCAATCAGACATTTGGAAGGGTGAAAATTTAAAATAAATCTAGGTTGTTCTCAGCAGATTCAAAGCTGTCATCGCTTTATCGGCATCCTCTGTTGAAACAAAGATATGATCGTGATAATAAGCCGCTACCACATTACAACTTATATTTTCCTTTTTCAAAGCATTGGCAAAAGCGGCTGTTAAGCCCACTGCCTCCAGTGAAGAGTGAATATTCAAACTAATCCAGGAAGCAATATAGGTATACTTCCACTGCCATTGATCTGCAATCTTCTTTTCGACAACAACGGTAATTGCTTCAGCTTCTCTGAAGAAAAATAAAATCTGTTTTATCTCTGGAATCTGGCTCAGATCTTCAATAGTACAAAAAACATATTCTCCCGGATTCAATATGGGCTCCATATGTTGAAGCAGTACTTTTAAATCTTTTTCTCCTGACATCTTTTTTATGCAAAACTAAAGGATAGGTTTGAGCATTGATTTATCATTTGATAAAAAAAGAGTCTCTTTAATCTGTTTTTTAAAGTATATGTAAAAAAAGAAATCTCAAAAACGATAGCATATCATTAAAAGTTATAACGAGTTCCCTATATTTTAAGGCACCAGAAAAGGCCTTGATTATTAGAAAATAAAAAAAGGAGGCCTCTCTCGCCTCCTTTTTGGGAACTTGCCTTATAAGACCTTTTTTTCAACTTCTTTATGTGTATTTGTGTTTTTTTGGCTTTTTTTCCAAGAAGTCGGTAAGGTCACATACGCTTCTATATATTTCTTTTCATCATTTGTATTCGTATAGTACTATAGTTTATTATTCTAATAGTCATAATCATTTACCTGGCTGCAAAAAAGTAAAATAATCATTTAATTTTGCGTTTTTCTCATTAGGTAAATTTTCTACTACAAAGTAACGACATTACAGAATATCATCACCTACGATACCCATCGATACATCTCGGTGGTTTTATAGATATTTATCGATATCGTATTTTGATGATGAAAAAGAGTATAAAAAGGCTAGATTTTATGGTGTGTTTTGATCAGATCAACCAGCTCAACAAGATTTTCTATTTTTAGCTTTTCAAATATATTTTTCTTGATTGTGCTGACGGTATTTTGCTTGATATTCAATTGATTGGCAATCTCAAGATTTCCGTATCCTTCCGCATACAATTCAGCAATTTCCAACTCACGCTTTGTTAAAGAGCTTAAGGGACTGATTAAATTCGGGTTATACATAAACTGAACCAATAATTGCCGGGAAACATCCGAAAAATATTCCCCTTTCTGAATAAAATGTAAAAGCGCTTCCTTTATTTCGTCTTCCTCACTCAATTTACTAAGGTAGCCATTGGCTCCTGCCTTGATAAATTTAAGCGCGTAGAGTTCTTCTTCAAGCCCTGTGAAAATCAAAATTTTAATATCGGGGTGTGCACTTTTTATCTGAGGTAAAATGTGTAAACTGTTTCCATGCGGGAAATGAGCATCGATAATTGCCATTTCGATTCCCTTCGATTCTATCAGTTCGGTGATCTGTTCCAAAGAGGAAGTATGATATACCTTTGCATTGGGAGCAATTTCATTGATGACAATCTCCATCCCTTGTCTTACGATACTATGATCATCTGCGAGAAGGAATATAATTTCTTTATTCTCAATTTTTAACTCCATTATTATTAGTATTTAAAATTAATCTGAACGTAATCTTTGTTCCTTTATGCAACTTACTGGAAACAGAAATATCACCATCAAAAAGCTCTACAATTTCTTTACATAAATTAAGCCCTAACCCTGCACCAAGATTATCCACCTCATCAGAAACCGTACCCTGGTAATAAGGCTCAAAAATCTTTTTTAAATCTGATTCTGAGATTCCGATTCCTGTATCAGTCACCGTTGTTGTAAGTGCAATCCTGTTTTTATCCATCGGTTCGGTGATCATGGTAAGATCAATCTGTCCGTTTTCGGTAAACTTGTTGGCATTTCCCAAAATGTTCATAAAGATCTGATTGATTCTGATACTGTCAGAATGCACTATCATATTTTCAGGAATCATATCAGACACCACAAACTTATTATTTCGGGTTTCAATATAAGGAGTAATGACTTTTACGATAGAATTCACCTCTTCTTTAAGATTAAAAACCGTGTTGATAAGCTTTTTCTCAGCATCCTGGTTTTTGGTATACTCCAGAATCTGATTCGATTGCAGAAGCAAAGTACTGTTGGTAAACTTTATGGATTTCAGATAATCCTTAATTGTCTCATCCTGTGTAGTCCTGTAGATTTTATCGATGAAAATATTTATAATTTTTAAAGGAGATCTCAGATCATGACTCAGCATTCCCAATATTCTGTTTTTGAAATTAAGGTTGTTATTAATTTCCTCATTCGCTGCATTAAGCTTCCTTTCATAAATAAAGGCAACCCTTGTAAAGTACATGATCAGAATGGAAACAATAAACATCAGAACCATCAAGCCTAACACCAGATACCTTCTGATCTTATTATTGTCTGAACTTTGCTGATTGTATTCTTTTTCCAGTTCCGATTTAAAATCCTTGATAGCATTTTCATAAACTTCTATCAAACCGTTGCTATATACCAACAATTTGCTGAAATTACTGTAAAAACGGACATTCTCTTTTTGGTTTTTAGCAGCGTACAACTGAACTTTTTTAACTTCAGCAGCATAATGCTTATCCATAGACTTCATTACATTATCCATCTTTGATTTTAAGTTCGAAAGATCTACGGCTTTGTTATTGGTCATTGTAACCACGGTACTTTCCTTCTGAACTTCCACATTACCTGTAATCGCATCTTTCAAACGACCCATGAAACCTTTCTTTTTAATAGTATCAGCATAGGTGCGGGTTTGAATATTGAAATCTTCAAAATTATTCTTATACTTCTCCGGCTCATACTGCTTGTCCTCTATTTTTGCCGGCGGGTTCAAAGAAGTTTTATATACAGAATCGATCAATGTTTTCAGCCTCGTTACTTTTATAGTATCTTTCTTGCGCTGAGTAAGCATATCTTTCAGCCTTGGACTTGTATTTTCATACGCACTTATTCTGTCGAAATTATTTTTCAATTTCTGAAGTGACTGAAAATAAAGCTGTAGATCTTTATTGTCCTGGGTAGCCATATATTTTTGAAGATGTGCCTGGGCTTCCATAAAATCTTTTCTGGAATTATCCGTCAATCCTCCCAATGCCCTGCTTTCTTCCAGCTGATTTTTAATAAATTTCAGCTTTCTCTCATTGACAAATTCGTTGTAAAAAAAGATGGCTATGATCACCTGTATCAATAAAATACACAGGATCAAAGAGTAATGAACAACTTTCCTCAATTTAAAATTTAAGAATTTATATTTCATATCTACCTGTCAGCTAAATTAATTTTCTGTTTATTGAAGTTCTCTGGTATTAGTTTTTGAATAATATCACTTTATTACTTAAAATTATGCAAAAGCTGTATATGATTCATTTTAGCAAAGTTAAGTTAATTTTCGTCTTCTTATAATAGTATTTTTTTAATAAAAATTAAAAAATTCAATTCTACTCCACAGTAAATTACGCATAAAAATTCAAATTTCATTAACATAAATATATTTTCTAGCTGAGATACAAAAAAATTGAGATTACGTAAAAAAATTAATATTTCCTTAATATTCTCTTTTTTCATGTTTTATCATGCGTTATGCCTTTACCCATCGCAGGAATATTGTCCCATCCTGAACAAAAATTCACAATCAATGTCAAAGTTCATTAACAATAAGTAAAGCCTCAGATTTTTCTGAGGCTTTACTACTATACAAGTATGGACAATTCGTTAATATGAGTATCTATTTATCCTGATATGGTGTATTTTTAGTTCCTTTATTATATAATCTTTCAGTCAACTTATCCAATAATAATCTCCATACCTTTTTAAACCATGCAGTTTTACCAAACCACCGTATCATAATTGGGCTAGTTTTATAATAAATCGAAATAAAAAATTTTCCATACCATGTTTTATCTGATCTCTAAATCGTCTTAATATCCAAACTTCAGAACAGTCATAAGAGCCATAAACTGCAGTAGCAATGTAACAGGCCCCTTGCGATATATTAAAAACAGGGGCTTGATAAGATGCATCATGCTTTTTTATTTTTTCAACGTATTGATTAATTAAATCGTTATTTAATTTCTTGTTTTGAAGTAAACTCATATATTCACAATGCATTTTGACTCCAACTTTCCATGCCGCTGACGAAAAATCACCATAGACATCATCAAATACTACACTCAGGCGATCACCAAATTTATATACAATATTTGCGCATGAAGAAGCATTATTGATATACTGCTGAGTGTACTTATTTCTAATTTGAGCATCAATGGAATTGTAATTATTTTTTGCTGCATTGTAAAGCATTTCAGAAATAGAAGATAAACGCATATTGAGTTCTCTAATAACAATCCTCTGCTTATCATTATCTGCAATATTACTTTTAACTAAATTTAAAGTTGAGTCTATACAATTATTAACTGACACAGCTCCTATTTCAATTTCACCAATTTTGCATAACATTGCCTTACAATAAACAACATAAAAATTAGCTTCCCAACTGTTTGGATCTTTAATTAGAATCATATCATAATATCGAAGAGCATTTTCATTATTATTACTTTCTTTCGCTCTTCTGGCAATTTCATAAAGATTTGTCAATTCAGATGACACATCAATTTTCACAGTTCCTGTAACTTCGAGAGTCTCATCAGATACTGTTTTTTCGACTTTATCCGTCGAAAACGTGGCACCACAGGATTGACACGTTATAACATCTTGTTCTTTCACCAAATTGGTGCTATTACACATTTCACATACTAGAATTTTCATTATTTTTCTTTTATTTTTATTCTTAAACTTTATTATTTTAAATTAAAAATCAACTTGATCTATAATCAAATATATAAACAACAAAGGAGCGTCAATTACGGAAAACCACATTCTCAAAATTGATCGTTCTCAATTCTCACAATATTCCAAATCCATATCATCATGATTAGTATTATCTATTTTCCTTTGATGTTCTTCAGCCGATATTTTCCTAACTTTTCAGTTTGAAACGAAGTAGTCTTTGCCAATACTCAATGAAATTGAAGAAATACGTTAAAGCCTCTATCTTCAATGATAACGGTAAGGATTCAAAAGCAAATAACAGCAAAACAGCTTCATTATCTTATGACTAGTAAAGAATTTAATTCTAAGCAAGGCTTTACCTTCAGTAAACATGTCCCCGAAGAATTATCAAACTTCGACCGGGTCTTTGATATTTTCAAAGATTTGCTCACCCACACTTCCGGAGATATCGAGGAAGCTTTTGAATGGCTTGACATGCTTGATAAAGAATATGATATTTTCAATGACGAATATACCCTTCAGGATTTTGAAGAAGATTTGAAAAAGCGTGGCTATATCAAACAGGAAGACCCTGAGGAAGGCAATTCCGGACAAGGAAAAGGAAAAAATGTGTTGACGCCCAAACTGGAAGCAGCATTACGGGAATATGCATTAGATCAGATTTTTGGAAAACTGAAAAAAAGCGGCACAGGAAATCATCGCACAACAAAGACAGGAGTTGGAGATGAACGCGATGGCGAAAATCGTTCTTTTCAATATGGAGATGATCTCTCGGTAGTCAACATGACCGAAAGTTTAAAAAATGCCCAGATCAATAACGGAATCGCTGACCTTCGTTTAACCGAAGACGACCTTATAGTAGAAGAAACCAAGCACAAGGCTCAAATGAGTACAGTGTTGATGATTGATATTAGTCACTCCATGATTTTATATGGTGAAGACCGCATCACTCCTGCTAAAAAAGTGGCTATGGCTTTGGTAGAATTAATTAAACGAAAATATCCCAAAGATTCCATTGATATTATTGTATTCGGAAACGAAGCGTGGCCTATTAAAATAAAGGATCTTCCTTATCTCAAAGTCGGGCCTTATCATACCAATACAGTGGCCGGTTTGGAGCTGGCAATGGATATTCTTCGCAGAAAAAGGAATACCAACAAGCAAATTTTCATGATTACTGACGGAAAACCAAGCTGTATTCAGCTTCCTACCGGAGAATTTTATACAAATAGCTACGGTTTGGATGAAATGATTGTGAACCAGTGTCTCAATAAAGCGGCACAGGCCAGAAAATTGAAAATTCCGATCACAACCTTTATGATTGCTCAGGACCCTTACCTGCGTCAGTTTGTGGAAGCATTTACAGCTCAGAACAAAGGAAAAGCATTTTTAACAGGTTTATCCGGTTTGGGGCAAATGATTTTTGAAGATTACGAAAAAAACAGAATAAGGAGAATATAACCGAATGCTGGATTAAAGATTTTAAAGCATTCCAATTATATTTCTCATCAGATAATTATTATTACTTACAAGAAAATGAAAAACGATATTACATTCAAAGAATTAAAAAAATCCGGGTATACTGATCAAACAATCAATGAAGAAATCCAGGCTAATTTAATTTCAAGAATCAAGGCAAAAGAACCTGTATTCGAAGGACTTTGGGGGTATGAAGATACCGTAATTCCACAGTTGAAAAAAGCAATTCTGGCCGGTCATCACATCAATCTGCTTGGCTTGCGCGGACAGGCGAAAACAAGGATTGCAAGAAGCATGGTAGACCTTTTGGATGAATACATGCCTATTGTAAAGGGATCTGAAATTAATGACAGCCCGTTTCACCCTATTTCCAAATATGCCAAAGACCTGATTGCAGAAATGGGTGACCAAACTCCTATTTCGTGGGTACACCGCTCCGATCGTTTCTTTGAAAAGCTAGCCACTCCCGATGTAAATGTCGCTGATCTAATTGGAGATATTGATCCCATTAAAGCAGCAACTTTAAAATTGCCTTATTCGGACGAGAGAGTTCTTCACTACGGAATGATTCCCCGTGCCAACCGTTCTATATTTGTACTCAATGAACTGCCGGATTTACAGGCAAGGATTCAGGTTTCATTATTTAACATTTTGCAGGAAGGAGATATTCAGATCCGTGGATTCCAGCTCAGAATGCCTCTTGATATTCAATTTGTCTTCACGGCCAACCCGGAAGATTATACCAATAGAGGAAGTATCGTAACCCCGTTGAAAGACAGAATCGGGTCACAGATCTTTACTCATTATCCTAAAACGATTGCTCTTGCCAGACATATTACGGAGCAGGAAGCCAGGATTTCAGCTGAAGACCAATCACAGATACAAGTTCCCGATCTTGCAAAAAACCTCTTGGAAGAAGTTGCTTTTGCAGCCCGCGACAGCGAATATGTTGATGCTAAAAGCGGTGTAAGTGCACGTTTAACCATCAGTGCTATGGAGAATTTAATAGCTGCTGCAAAGCTGCGTTTAATAGAATCCGGTACTGAAAAAACTACAGTTCGTTTGCTTGATTTTATGTCAATTGTTCCGTCCATTACAGGAAAAATTGAACTGGTATACGAAGGAGAGCAGGAAGGAGCAGATTATGTCGCCAAAATGTTAATTGACAAAGCCGTTATACGACAATTTGAGAATGTATTTCCACGCATTCCGAAGTTGGAAAAAGAGGATATAAAAACCCCATATACAGACCTCATCAGATGGTTTAATAAGAATCACCTTCAGCTCAATTATAATGATACAGACGAAGAATTCTATGCTAAACTCAACAAAGTAGGTCCTTTGACAACAATTATTGAAGAAAATGCAGCAGACCTGAGCATCGAAGACCAAAATTTCTGCAGAGAACTGGTGTTATGGGCATTAACCATCAGCAGTAAAATAGACAAATCTGAAAACCAGTCCACCTTTACTTTTGATTCTGCAGGGATTGGTCAGTTTTTGAGAAATTAAAGGAATCATCAATTTAGAAATAAAGTCCTTCAGCCAAAACCTGAAGGACTTTTCTTTTTTATGTTGCGTTGAGATGAAGAAATAATCTCACAATTATTCAGAAAACACATTGCCTCCCAAAGCCAAATAAATTACATAAAAATGACTGCTGGAACTACATTTTCTGTACATTAAATACAGTACCAGCCGGATCGGTAATCCAATGCATATTTTCGGGAAGTTCCTCAATTTCGTCACAGGTTTCCACACCATTTGACTGCAGATATTTTGTTGCTTCTTCTACATCAGGCACAGTAAGCTGTAACCAGGTTTCGGAATGGGTATAATTGTCGACACAATCCAGCCAGATGACGTTATGCCCGAATTTCACCTCGTGAGTTCGCGAAACAGTGGGATTCTTAATCGGTTTTTCTTCAACAGGTAACTTCAGAATGTCCCTGTAAAAAGCAACTGTTTTTTCATATTTACTTTTCGGAATCTTGATTGCAATATTAATTCCTGCCTGAAATTTATTATCCATAGGTTATGTTTAAATAGTATATAATGTAATTAAATAAACGAGTTAAATCTTTGTCTTACATTTCAATTTCACCGGTCACAATTTCACCGGCACGTTTGTAATGGGTGATGAGCACTCCTTTTGATGTCAGATGACTTTCTGTTAAGGTAAAAGCTGAAGGAACCGAATGACTGTCAAACAATTTTTTCCCTTCACCAAGGATCAATGGGTAGATTTTAAGACGGAGCTCATCTACAAGATCATGTTGCAACAACAGATGAATAAGCTCACTACTCCCCCACACCTGAATATCTGCACCCTGAGATTGCTTTAACTTTTGTATATCTTCCACATCTTTAAGGAAAACGGTATTTTTCCAGTCCGATTGTTCCAGAGTCTGGGATAGAACATATTTAGTTCCTTCATTAATAGCCGGCCAAAAATCATCGTGATGCGGCCAGTATGAGGAGAAGATATCAAACGTTTTTCTTCCCAGCAGATAATCCGCAGGTTTCAATTCCTCCTGCATGATTTTACCAAAAAGCTCATCCCCATAAGAGACCGTCCAGCCTCCATATTTAAAATCTCCTGATGTATCTTCTTCTGATCCACCGGGCGCCTGCATGACTCCATCTAACGAAATCATTGATAAAACAGTTATTTTTCTCATTGCCAATATTTTATGTGATTGATAATTTATGTATCAGAAATTATTTTAAAAAGTTATTCAAATAATTTAAAATCGTTGCCGTCTGCATCATCAGGCTTACATGGCTTTGTCCAGGAACAATCGCCAGTTGAGATTTCGGCATCGGTGCCATATCTGCGGCTATATTACCTCCCAATAATTGATAGGTCTTCATAAGTTCCGGTTTATCCAATCCGTCATTATCACCGGCAATAATCAAAACCGGGGCGGAAATTTTAGCAATATTAGCATCACCCAGATCAAATGGTGTTCCTGCGGAAGCAATCATCTGTTCCAGGAATTTTGTCCATTTTGTCTTATCCGGCGCAACCGCATCATAAGCAGTATGCATAGGGCTTTTATCGAAAAAGGCCGGCTTCATTGTTTTCATTGCATTATTTATTTCAGGAAGCCATCCCATATTTTTATAAGTGGAAGAAATAATTACTAAATTCTTAAGCCGTTTCGGGCTTTGAATAGCAAACTCATAGGCTACCGTACCGCCAAAGCTGTAGCCCACGATATCAGCAGTCTCAATTTTCAGTTGATCCAGGACACCTTCCACATCTCTCGCTAACGTGGAATGAGATAATTTTCTGTCTGAAAACGGCGTGTGCCCGTGGCCTTGTAATTCGATTGCAATCACTTTTCTTTTTTTTGACAGCTCAGGGATTAATTCTCCCCAATTCAGATCAATGGTCATAAAGGCACCATGCAGCAAAACTACGGGGCTTCCTTCTCCATAGACCTCATAATACGTTTTAGCTCCGTTTACATCCGCATATCCGCTTTTCGAAGGTTTCATTTTTTGTCCGTATAATGATGATCCTGCCAATACAATAATCATCGTAATCAGTAATGTGTTAAAAAGATTTTTCATAATATGATGTGGATTTAGGTGATCAAAACTTAGATTCAAAATTAGTACGTAATGATGAAAGCAGGCTTGCCAAAGGGCAAGATTTTTATGTAAATGAATAATTCCATTCTTGATTTTTTTTAAAGCCCATTTACACCTCTTTGGATTTATTATAATTCACTTTATTTCGGGGAATTAACAGTAAAATACTTTATAAAAAGCTTATTTAAAAATAAATATTCTACAATAATTCCATTATAGTTGATAAAAATTTATTAATTTCGAATAGAACTAAAGTTAAATATTATGAAAAATTTGAAAAAAATTGAAAGACAGGAATTGAAATCTATTAAGGGAGGAATTAACTGCCCAGGAGGTCAGATTTGCTTAATCGGTGGAAAGTGGCAATGTATGCCGTTCGACGGATGTGGCGGTGGAAACCAGCCTTAATTTCTTCGTTTAACCCAACTTATTAAGTATGAAAAATACCAAAAAAATTTCAAGAGATCAGCTGAAAGCCATTAATGGCGGAGCATCAAGTTGCTCTCAAGAATGCTGTCCGCCTCCGGGAATAAAAAAATGTCCCTGGGTGATCTGTATTGCTCCATGTGATATATTGAGTTAAAAATTAAAAGGCCTTAGAATCTCAAGTTTTAAGGCTTTTTTGTATCTTTTTGTCGAGAATTCGAATCTTGTTCTAGTCGAAGGCTTACCTATTTACGAAAGAAATTATAGTATGAATACCAACAGTAAACAGATTTTAGAAAGTGCCAATTCAGCGATTACCAAAGGAGATTATGAAGGGTTTCTGTCTTTTTGCGCTGATCATGTAAAATGGAATTTCATCGGAGATCAGATTCTCAATGGAAAGGAAGAAGTAAGACAATATATGGCAAAAAACTACCTGGAGCCTCCAACATTCAAAGTAGAAAAACTAGTTGCTGAAGATGATATTGTTATTGCAGTGGGCAAAATAAGTATGAAAAATTCAGATGGAAAAACGGTTGATTATTCCTATTGTGATGTCTGGCGTTTTCAGGATAATAAAATGGTAGAACTGGAAGCCTTTGTCATTGAGGATTAATTAACAGAAACAACCAATTTCCACTCAATATCATTTCAATTACCTAAAAATAAGTGGTCACTCTGCATTTTTTTTAACCACATCAATCATGTGATCAATATCAAAAGGTTTTTGGATAAAATCATCAGCCTGACATTCCTGTGCGGTCTTGGCAACATTATGGGCAGTAGAAGTAAGAACGGACGAAACGTCCTCTGTATTGGGATCAGACTTAAGCTCTTTAATAACCTCTGAGCCTTTTTTCGATCCTTTGATATGATCATCTACTACCACAACATCAGGATCAATTTCTTCAATATTTTCGATAGGTTCTGTCGTCAAAGAAGGTGTTACATCAAAACCTTCATCTTCCAGCACTTCATCCATAATATTCAGGATGGCTTCGTTCTCCTGGATAAGAACAACCTTTTTTTTCATGCCGTGTAATTTTGGATAAATATATGAAGGATTATTGAATAATGAGATAAGAAATAATTTCATCAATTTTAAGGTAGAAAGGGTCTATTAAAAAAAAAAGGCAAAAACTCGTAAAGGATTTTGATAGGAAAAAGCCCCTTACTCACAACCAACGACTCCTAAAAGGTACAATAAAAAAAACGAATAAAACACAATATAACAGACTGATTATCAAAAAGATATTTGTAAATTTATTGTAGCTGAATTGTTTGCATGTTGCGGATGATTTTAAATTCTATACAAATGCATACATCATTCGCCTTAACGCATCCTCATTCTCAAACTTTAGATTCCCATTCTACACCTCAAGTAAGAATTGCCTACTTTATTATGGTGCATCATCAACCAGACGTATTTAAAGAAATGTTTGAGAAGATCTATACAAGGGATCAATTCTACCTTATTCATATTGACCGGAAAGCTCAAGCGGAAATGACAGAGATAATACAATTGTATCTTATACAGTTTCCTAATGTATATCTTTTAGAAAGTATGAATATTGTTTCGGGCGGATTCAGTATGATTCAGGTAGAGCTGAATGCAATGGAATATTTGTTGAATGTAAGCCACGAATGGGACTACTTCATCAATTTAAGCGGTGAAGATTACCCGCTTAAATCACAGAATATTATCCGTCAATTTCTGACCGTCAATAATGGAAGAAATTATCTATTTTATTATGATCAGGAGTTTTATAGACCCGATACGTTACGAAGAATACAAAATCATTTTACTGAATTAACGCATAAAATTTCTTCATTTATCTATAAAAGAGAATTTATGAAAGGGGTTACTCCTTATATTGGCAGAAAATGGTTTATTCTTACCAGAGATGCATGTGTCTTCATGACGAATAATAAAAGAGTGATAGATTTTGAAGATTATTATTTGCATACACTTTTACCAGCTGAATCATTTTTTCCGACAGTCCTTATGAACACAGCATTTAATGATATTATAGTCAATGATGATAAAAGAGCAATCATTGAAAAAACTTTTTTTTATAAAGAGCAATATATTGACAATTTAATTGAATCTCTGAAATCCGGCAATCATCTTTTCATTAGAAAAGTAAATAAGAAAACGAATATAAATATTCTTCAATATATACAGGAAAGTTACCTCGTACCTCTACCCCAGATTAATGAAATTGAAAGAGAAATTAAAAGAAATGATCGCCAAAATAATTAATTTTAAGTGGATCCGAATTTACGTTGGCATACCCTAATTCTAAAAGATCATCTTTATACTTTTTATAAGTTTGTGCATCACCCAACCAACAAAATACCGACAGCATTTTACAAGGCTATTCAAGTAAAAAGTTGTTATTTCACCGAGTAAACACAGAAGTTTAAATTAACTTTTCATAGGCGAATTAAAATGAATAGTCTTTATATACTGTTGTGATAAGTTCTTCAGACTGCAGATTTCTTGAAAAAATGGGATAATGAAAACGATCCAGTTTGTTAAGAATCCGGATCAGATCCATTTTTTCGTTGTATGTAAGATTTCCGGCAACAATATTGGTCGCCTGACGGATTTTCTCCATCTGTCGCTCCAAAGCCTGCAATCCGGCTTCCGAAATATGTATGAGCTTACTTCGTTTATCAATATCAGATTCGATCTGCTCTACCCAGCCCTGACGAAGCAAACGGGTAATAATCAACATTCCGACAGGTTTGTCGTGAATATTCTTCTTAATAAGCTCCATCTTGGTCATCTGGCCAAAAGCTTTAAGGTTGATTAAATAAATAAAATCTTCCTGTGTAGAAAACTCAGAATTTGAAATGGCAGATTTGGAATAGGTTTTTGCATATCGGTTGAGATGAACCAGCAACGTATTGATGGCACTTTCTGGTGTTCTTCCATTCTCCTTTCCTTCCCAGTATGGTTCATCAGAACTTCCGGGCTGCACGGGATTCTCTTTGTCAAACATCCATGTTTTAAAACCCTGCAACGTTCCCGGATAAGAATCGGGAGAAGCCAGGGTTTCAGTTTCAAACTGCTCCAGCAGTCCCATAAAATCTTTGATCAGTGTGTAATTCATTTCAATTAAATAGTTTACAAATATACTTTTTTAGAAATAAATAGTTGATTTAGACTTAAAAATAAAATGAGATACAATTCTTTTTTGACAAGAATCAACTTCCTTGATTTATGCCAGATAAAATTGGTTGAGCTGCTCTTCACACAACGTCTGAATCACCTTAATCCAACGGTCTTCATCATTTAAACACGGCAGATAGGTAAAACTTTGTCCTCCCGCTTCCAGAAACTGTTCTTTTCCTTCCACAGATATTTCTTCAAGGGTTTCAAGACAATCGGAAACAAAGGCAGGACAAACTATTGCCAGGTTTTTAATTCCTTTTGCCGGAATAGTTTCCAATGTATGATCCGTATAAGGTTCTATCCATTTGTCTTTTCCCAACCTCGATTGAAAAGAGACGATGACCTTATCTTTGGGTAATCCTAATTTATTAATTACTGTTTCGGTGGTATTGAAACATTGATGACGGTAGCAAAACGAATGGCTGGGATTGGTTTCTCTGGAACAGCAGTCATTAAGATTACAGGTTTTGGTAGGGTCTGTTTTATAAATATGCCTTTCAGGAACACCATGATACGAAAATAATAACGCATCAAAGTTTGCAGGTAACTTCTCCCGGATACTTTCTGCCAGACAATCCGTATACAGTTGCCGATGATAAAAAGGCTGGATATAATTGATTTTTACTTCTGGAAATTTTTTCTTCCTTACTTCTTCAGCTTTTTCAATAACGGTTTCCGTAGTACTCATCGCATATTGCGGGTAAAGCGGAAACAGAACGATTTCCGAAACTCCTTTTTCAACCAGATTTCTGATCCCCGTTTCAATACTGGGTTCTGCATATCTCATCCCGATTTCTACCGGTACATTGACGATCTTTTGAAGTTTTTGCTGAACTTTTTTGGTTATCACAATCAAAGGAGAACCTTCGTCTGTCCAGACCGTTTTATAAGCCTCTGCTGATTTTGCAGGACGCGTTTTCAAGATAATGCCCTGTACCAGAAATGCTCTGAAAATCCACCGATAATCGATTACTTTTTCATCCATCAGAAATTCATCAAGATATTCTTTTACATCTTCTACAGCTGTTGATCTTGGGGAACCAAGATTAATCAATAAAATTCCTTTTTTAGCCAATGTTTTTATTTTAATAGTCAATAATTTAGTCTGCCAATGCTTCTTTGTACGTTTTCAATGCACGCTCTCTGGCTTTTGAATGTTCTATAATGGGTTCTTCTTTATAGTCTTCCGGGAGCCATTTCTTAATGTACTGAGCATCTTTATCAAACTTTTTTGTCTGTTCATACGGATTGAAAATTCTGAAATAAGGAGCCGCATCGCAACCGCAACCTGCTGCCCACTGCCAGTTTCCGTTATTGGCTGCAAGATCGTAGTCCAATAGTTTTTCAGCAAAATAGGCTTCGCCCCAACGCCAATCGATGAGAAGGTGTTTGGTAAGAAAACTTGCGGTAATCATTCTTACCCTATTATGCATAAATCCGGTTTCGTTGAGTTCCCGCATTCCGGCATCAACCATCGGATATCCCGTTTTACCTTCACACCAGGCTTTAAATTCTTTTTCATTGTTTCTCCAGGCAATATTCTCGTATTTCTTTTTAAAACAATGATGGACAACGTTGGGAAAATGAAACAGGATTTGCATAAAAAATTCTCTCCAGATCAGCTCGTTAAGCCAGACTTCGCTATATTCCAACGCATATTGAACGCATTTTCGGATCGAAATGGTTCCAAAACGAAGGGCAATTCCAAGATGGGTGGTGTGATTCATTGCCGGAAAATCCCGGTACTTTCCATAAGAATCTATTATGTTTTTATTCAGTGTAGGCTTTACAAAATCAATATTTGTTTTTTCAAATCCGATTTCTTTCAATGAAATAATCTCTGAAGGTCCTTTATATTTTGCAAAATGTGCCCAGTCGATCGTGACAGATTCAATTTTTTTCAGATTCTCCTTCCATTTTTTT
Source organism: Chryseobacterium lactis (assembly GCF_003815875.1). Taxonomy (NCBI): domain Bacteria; kingdom Pseudomonadati; phylum Bacteroidota; class Flavobacteriia; order Flavobacteriales; family Weeksellaceae; genus Chryseobacterium; species Chryseobacterium lactis. Next base: position 3,402,029 of record NZ_CP033924.1, on the reverse strand, counting down.
GAGTACGGTGTAAAAACCGTGTAAGGGGAATGGTCACTCTTTAGGATATCATTTTTTTCAAATATAACCTGATCTTTGAAATCTTTAAATTGAATATGTTTTTTTGAAAGCCAATCCTCCACTTGCTTATCCCGCTGTATAGCCTGCGGTTCGTAATCCCTGTTGCAAAAGACGGTATCGATTGTAAAACAGGCTGCTATTTTTTCAAAAACTTCTTTTGGAGTTCCATGATATATATGCAATCCGCTATGGTACTTTTGTAATTCCTGGTGAATGCTTTGCAATGCCTGATGAATATAATCTACCCTTTTATCATTCTTATCCTGAAGTTGATCCAATATCCCTGTATCAAAGATAAAAATTGGAATTACCTTCAGGCCGGAACTGAGAGCCTGGTGAAGTCCGATATTGTCTTCGAGCCTCAGATCTCTTCTGAACCAAAAAATATTTACTTTATCCATTATCTATTCAATACTAATTAAAATTCCATATTCACTTATATCAAAGGAAACACAAAACAATAGGTCACAAATATACTATTAAAATAAATTAAAAGTTTATTAATAAACCAATTATTTTTAAGACGGTATAAAATTTGTAAATTAAATAGTAAGACTAAAAACAACATGATGGATAATATAGAAACTGATCGGGTACACTTGGAGAGAGATAAACATATTATTGATGAATACTTCAATTTAACTGTAAAAAAGGAATTGAACATTGATATTGATCTTGCTAATGAATATGTTACGGCACAGAATATTGTCTCGAAAAAGTTAATATTGGTCAAAACATTTTCGGACATCATTATCATGAATCCGGATCTGTATTTCTTAATGCAGTCACTGATTCAAAAGATAAATACTGAAGTTGTGGGCAAAAATCAGGTTCTGAAAGCTATAGACACGCTCAAACAACACCAATAAAAAATCCCTCAAAAAAACTTTGAGAGATTTGAATGTATAATGAATACCAGGTATTTTACACCTGTTCTTTCATATGTTTTGCCACTATTTCCTCAAGATCATCCAGATTAAAAGGTTTTGAAACATAATCATCCGCCTGAGCTTCTGCTGCCAAAGCAACAATATCATTATTAGCTGTTACATAGATTACCGGAATATGCTTGAATTCTTCTGTACTTTTAAGAAGTTTTGTTGCTTCCACCCCACCAATTTTCGGAATCCAGTTATCCATTAAAATAACATCCGGCTGATAGTCTGCCACTCTTTCCAGGATGTCATGTGACGTTTCTGAAATTTTAACGTCGTAGCCATTCTCTTCAAATATGATGGTCACTACTTCCAAAATAGCAGTATCATCGTCAAAAATTAAAATTTTCTTTTTACTCATCTTATTTAAATTATCTTTATTCAGTTTATTACAATTGATTAATATAATCTGCTAAGTTAGCAGGTCTTATAATTAAATCATATTCAATTTCTTCTATAGCATGTCTGGGCATATAGTCCACTTCAGCAGTTTCAGGATCCTGGATCCATACCTTGCCATTATTCTTTTTAATATAACTTAACCCTTCCACTCCATCAGCATTGGCTCCTGACAAAAGAATGGCGATCATATTCTCACCATAAATCTCTGCGGCAGACCTGAAAGCAACGTCAATAGACGGACGGGAATAATTCATTTTTTCAGAGCTGTCCAACGACATATTCTTTCTATTCTCAAAAAGCAAATGATAATCTGCAGGAACAATATAAATGGTGTTATTCTGAATCTCTGTTTTATCTTCAACTTCCGTTACCGGTATTTTAGTAAACTGCTGCAGCAAAGTCTGCAAGATATTACCGGATTGAGCTTTGCGGTGAAGTACAAGTACAATTGGGGCTTTTAAAGTATCATCCAATTTTTTGATCATCTCAATAATAACCTGTAAACTTCCTGCTGACCCTCCGATCATGATCAATTCTATGTTTGTTTGTGAATTCATGGGGGAAAGTGTTATTGGTGATCCTGTTTTTTCCAGATTTTCTGATCTTCTACCTGATGATAATTCTTATCAATAGTGGAAAACTTAAGTGTTTCCTTCGCACCCAAAGCAAGAAAGCCGAGATGTTCCAGACTGTTATCAAAAAGCTTAAAAACCCTTTCCTGTAATTCTCTGTCGAAATAAATCAAAACATTCCTGCAAACAATAAGCTGAAAGCTGTTGAAAGAACTATCTGACACTAGATTATGGGTAGAGAGAATAAGTTTATCCTGTAAGCTTTTATCAAATTTAACACTGTCATAATTAGCCGTATAATAATCGGAAAAGTCCTTTATTCCACCCGAAAGCATATAATTTTCAGAATACAGTTTCATCTGCTGAAGAGGGAAAACACCTGCTCTTGCAGTTTCTAAAACCGAAGGATTCAGGTCTGTGCCATAAATCAGCGATTTATGATAAAGGCCGGCTTCTTTCAACAATATAGCCATAGAATACGCTTCCTCCCCTGTTGAGCAACCCGCAATCCAGATTCTGATTAACGGATAGGTACCGAGCTGCGGTAAAATTTTCTCCCGTAACGCCTTAAAGAATGAAGGATCGCGAAACATTTCGGTAACGTTTACGGTAACTTCTTCTACAAAACGCTTTAAATATTCCGGGTCATTCATGATGGTATAGCGAAGCTCGGCAAAACTGGTAAACCTGTCCAACAGGCAGATTCTGTTTACTCTTCGCTTAAAAGAAGCCCTGCTATAACCAGAAAAGTCATAGCCATACATCTCATAGACATCATTAATCAGATTTTCTACTTCTTCATCTTTTACAATACTCGGTTCCAGCATTTATATCAATTTTTCTATAGCTGTGATTAAAAGATCCACATCGATCGGTTTTGACACATAATCATTGGCTCCCGCATCGATGCATTTCTGACGATCCTCAGGCATCGCCTGTGCCGTAACGGCAACAACCGGAATATGCTTTATTTCCGGGGTATTCCTTATGATCCGAACTGCTTCATAGCCATCTATTCCGGGCATCATCATATCCATCAGAATCACTGAAAACTGTGGATCCGACTTCAGGATTTCAAAGGCTTCCTGAGCCATGATACAGCTTTCAATTGCATATCCACGAGCCTTTAAGGTCAGTTTTAATGCAAATATATTACGTGGATCATCATCCACGATTAAAATTTTCTTATTCATCAGAATTCTATCTGTTTAACTTTCATACAACCATACACGGAGCAGAGATAACAACTGATCAATATCTACCGGTTTTGAGATATAATCCGAAGCGCCTGCCGTAATACATTTTTCACGTTCTCCAATCATCGATTTTGCAGTGATAGCTATGATCGGCAATCGTTTATATTCGGGCATTTTCCTGATTTCCTTAATCGTATCATACCCATCCATTTCAGGCATCATCATATCCATTAAAATAACATCTACATCAGGATTTTGCTGAATTTGCTTAAGGGCATCTTTTCCATCCATGGCCACAATAACCTCCACTTTATATTTTTCCAGCGCCTTTGTGAGAGAAAAAATATTGCGGACATCATCATCGGTGATCAGCACTTTTTTCCCGCTCAAAACCTCTGTTAAAGATCCCAATACTCTCCCTGAATTCCCCTCAGGGGAACTATTTTTTTCTTCCACCAAATGTAAGAATAAACCTACTTCATCTAAAATTCTTTGATAAGAATGTGCAGTTTTTACCACAATAGAATCCGCATACTGTTTGATCTTCAGCTCTTCGTCTCTGGATAAATTCTGTTCTGTAAAAATAATGATCGGAAGGTTTTCCAATCCGTCGTAACTTTTTATGGATTCAATAACCTGATATTCATTTCCTTTTGAATTTCCAATATCCAGAATAACACATTCCACAAGATCAGAGGTCAAAGCTTCCACACTGTCTTCTACATTATGTACCACCGACAAAGAAATATTAAAATTGCTCAGGAAATACGATAATGCACTGGCATGTTTGGCATTTTCCTCTACAATGAGAACTTTCTGAGGGCCTTTCTTTAAGGCATCTTCAATTTTTCTGAATACATCCGTCATTTTATCCAGAGCTACCGGCTTATTGATAAAGTCTACAGCACCTTTCATAAGACTTTCCTTTTTAAGGTGTAATACCGACATCATGTGAACAGGAATATGTTTGGTATCAGCATGAGATTTCAATTCATCCATCACTTCCCAACCGTCTTTTACAGGCAACTGAACATCGAGTAAAATAGCATGCGGATGATACTTCTGTGCTGCAGAAAGCCCATGATCTCCTCTTACTACTACAATTCCTTTATAATTCTGTAAGTGAGCAAACTTCAGAAGTGCTTTTGCAAAATTAATATCATCTTCTATGATCAGAATTACTTTGTCTCCATCTTTAATATGATCCCTGTCGTCAGCAACATCTTCAGGAATTTCCAGGGTATTTAACTGGAAAGATTCGGTTTCTCCTTCACCCAAAATGTTTTGAATCTCTTCAACATCTTCCTGTATGATTTTTACCAGATCCTGATCAGTTTCATTTTGAAGAATTTCAGTGACCTCATGTACAGGAATGATAAAACTGAACTCACTTCCTTTATTAAGCTCACTTTTCAAAACAAGCTCACCACCGAGAAGTCTTGCAATTTCTCTGCTTATGGATAATCCTAAGCCGGTACCGCCAAATTTTCTTTTCGTCGATCCGTCCGCCTGTTGGAATGCTTCAAAAATAATTTTTTGTTTATCTTCTGCAATCCCGACTCCCGTATCTTTTACTGAAAAGATAATAAAATCAGGTTTCTCAGCATGTTTACTGATATGTAAACCAATGCTGCCCTTTGTGGTAAATTTCAATGCATTGGACAATAAATTTCTCAATACCTGGTCAATTCTCAAACGGTCGCTTTCAATCACTTTCTGAACATTGGAATCGATCTGAATATTAAACTGAAGTGCTTTCTCCTGGAATACCGGATTAAAAAGGCTTTTTAAATCCTTTACCACTTCTTCGACCACAACATCCTGATATTCCAGAGTCATTTTGCCGGATTCAATTTTAGCCAGATCCAGAATTTCATCAATCAGGGTTAATAAACTTGTGCCTGAACTTTGAATCACCTTTGCCGATTCTACCTGATCTTCATTAAGATTCTCATCCGGATTTTCTGCCATCAATCGTGATAAAAGAAGAATAGAATTCAATGGAGTACGCAGTTCATGAGACATATTCGCCAGGAATTCCGACTTATACTTGGTACTGAGAGCCAGCTCCTCTACCTTTTTCTGAATTTCGTTGTTTCGTTCCGCAATCAAATGATTTTTTTCTTCCAATAGTCTTGAACGTTCTTCCAATTCTGCATTAGCCTGCATCAGCTCTTCCTGCTGTACCTTTAATTCTTCTTCAGAGGCCTGGAGTTTCTGGGTCTGTGCTTCTAATTCCGTATTGAGGTTTTCAAGCTCAGAGTGCTGAACCTGTAATTCCTCAGACTGAGCCTGGGTTTCTTCTAATAACTGCTGTTCCTTTTCTCTTCCTTTAGCAGCATTTAATGCAATTCCTATATTGACACAACATTCCGAGAAATAGCTGATTCTGTCTTCCTCAAAATTGGATGTAGAACCTAATTCCAGGACACCAATAGCATTACCATCTGCAAAAACCGGAATCAGTAATATTCCGTAGATCTTAATGGTGCTGCTGGCAAAGGTTACAACAAAATCTTCTTCATGGAGGTTATTATATACCTGTGTTTTATTTGTGATAAAAGCCTGTCCTACCATTCCTTCTCCCGGTTCAAAGGCCTTTTTCATATTGGCTTCCAGCCCAAATGCCTGATTAAGTTTTAAAATTCCTTCATCATAAAGATATAGTGATCCGTTGATGCAGTTTCCGTACTCAATAAGCTGACTTAAAGCCTTGTTAGAAACTTCTTTCACCGATTTATTTCCTACAAGGGATTCATTGAGTAAAGCGAGGCCTTTTTGACGCCAGTCGCTTTTGTTTATTTTGTCAAAAGAAGTTTTTAGAGATTCTGTCATATGATTCAATGACTCTACCAGGTCTCCAAGGTCGTCTTCTGTATTATCAATGACTTTTTCACTGTAATCTCCATTGGATACTCTATTGGCAATCTTTTGAATCGCACTTACACGTCTTGTCATTTCCTGGTCTTTATCTTTCAGCATTTTCTCGAGTTCATCTCTTCTGATCAGGTCTGCCCGCATTTTAAAATAGAAAAACGCAGTAACGACTATCGCTGCCAGTGCAGAAAAAATGATAAAAAGGACCGTTGTTCCTGAAGAACGTGCTAAATCTTTATTCTTGATTTCAACCTGATTTTCTTCATATTGTACAAAATCCCTTACAATTTTGCGGCATTCATCCATATAGGCTTTACCGGTAACAATTTGCTGTTGGGTCATTATAATACCTCGGCGTCTGTTTTCAACCAGATTTTGCAGATTATCCATTACCTGATCCACTGCGGTCTTTAAACCGACAAGTCTTTCCTGCTGGTTTTTATCCTTTACTCCTAGCGATTCTGCAAGTACCAGGGCTTTCGAATATTCTCTCACCCCTCGTTTGTAAGGCTCCAGAAAATCTTCCCTTCCAGTCAGCTGATATCCTCTGTTTCCTGTTTCCGCATCCAACACGGCAACCAGAACGTCTTTAACAGCCGTTACAGAACGCCTGCTTTTGGAAAGGCTTTCCCTGTGACTCATCTGATTCTGAATACTCCAATACGAAGCCACTGAACTGGCTATCAGGATCAAAAGTGAAAGACCAATTCCGATCTGGAGATTTCTTATAATTTTTTTTGGCATAAAAAATTAGTTTAATGGTAAGGTGAAATAAAAGGTAGACCCTTCATTCATTATGCTCGAAACACCCACATTTCCATGGTGTTGTTTGATAATTTCTGAGCAGATAAAAAGCCCGATTCCCATTCCCTGGAATTGCAGTGAAGATTCTTCTACGCGATAAAATTTCTTAAATACAGCTTCCTGCTTAAAATCAGGGATACCAATTCCAAAATCTGTTACATTGACTCTCACTTCCTCTGCTTCTTCATCTACGAAAGTCGTGACAATAACCTGGTTGTTATTCGGAGAATATTTAATAGCATTAGTCAGAAAGTTAATTAATACCTGCTCTATCCTTATTTCATCCAATGGAATCAATATGTCCGGTTTAACCCCGTGGCGTTCAATTTTTACTTTGTTTTCATCATGGGTCTGAAGAATTGTATCAATAGCATTACTGATTACATTTTCCAGATTAACAGGTTTTTTGTTGATTTTCAGTTTACCGTTTTCTATTTTGGAAACATCCAGCAGATCTGTGATCAGGGTATTGAGCTTTTCAATCTGGTTTTGGGCTTTGGCCACAAATCCAGCTTCAGAACTGTCTTTATCTAATTTTAATTTCCTGTCTAATAATTGAATGTACGCTTTAATACTTGTTAAAGGCGTTTTTAATTCATGGCTTGCGATGCTTAAAAACTCATCTTTTTCCTTTTCTGCTTTCTTTTGACCGTCAATATCAGTGAAAGTTCCCACCCAGTTTTTAATACGGCCTTCATCATTCACGGGAGTAACACGAAGCAAATGATAACGGTAATCCTGGGAGTGAACATTTTTAATTCTTATCTCCAATTCTAGAGATTTTCCTTTCTTTCTGGCTCTTTCAAATTCTTCCAGGATATTCAAATCGTCCGGATGGGTTTCCGGAAAGTCTTGTTCAGAATCAGAATATTCATACCACTTACCATTCACAAAATCAATATTTCCTTCAGCATTGACAGTAAATGCAATCTGAGGAAGCGATTCCAGCATCAGATGAAAATGATCGATCTGAGATTTCATCGTCACCTGAGACTCTCTTCTTCCTTTTACTTCAAGTTCCAGATTCTGCTGAGTCTTTTTCATGGCCATATTCTGCTCCTGAAGATTATAAAAGGTTTTCACCTTTAGTAAAAGAATTTCAGGGTCTACAGGTTTTGTCACATAATCTTTTGCTCCGGAAGCATAGCCACGGGTTATAAACTTTTTATCTGTATTGACAGCGGATAAAAATATAATGGGAACTTCTTTGGTTTTACTGTAATCGGAAAGTGTTTCAGCCACTTCAAAACCATCCATATCCGGCATTTGAACATCCAAAATAATTAAGGCATAGTCGTTTTTCAGTGCTTTACCAAGAGCTTCTTCACCGGAACCTGCTGTATCAACATGGAAGTTCTTAGATTCAAGTAATTTTTGCAATGAATACAGGTTACTTGGGTTGTCATCAACAATTAAAATCATAGAAGTTAAAATCAATAATTAATTATAGGTAGTTTAGGTTCAAAAATACTGACAATATTTGAAAAAACAGTAATTTTTAAACCATTATGAATAGGCAATCCATACCACATTTTATAATAAAAACATGAATGGCATAAGGATTGAAATCGTTAATCATATTTGAAAAAAAAGTATATTTCTCTTATCTGAAAAAAATACCACTATGAAAAAAACAATAAGCTGCATGAATATCGATGAAAATACACTGCGTTCTTTTGGCGGGGAAACCATCAGGTATAAACCTAAAGAGTTTGTTTTCAAGGAAAATGAACACTCACTATATTATTTTCAGATTACCAGTGGTAAGGTAAAACTGAACACCTATAATGAGAATGGAAAAGAATTCATTCAGAATATTTTGGGGAAAAACCAGAGTTTTGGTGACCCACTTTTGTTTATTGACAGGTTATACCCCACCAATGCAGTGAGCCTGGAAACTACAGAAGTCATCAGAATTCCTAAAAATAACTTCCTGGAAATGCTGGAAAAGCATCCTGATATTTCTTTGGAAATGAATGCATGTTTATCCCAAAGATTGTATTACAACAGCCTGATGGTTCGCAATATGGCTTCTCAAGATCCCATTCACCGCCTTCAGGGTTTAATGGATTATCTGAAAAGCTATTATGACGGAGATTGTCAGCACTGTTTTCCCGTAGAACTTACCCGCCAGCAAATTGCAGACCTTACCGGTCTACGGGTGGAGACTGTTATCAGAACAGTAAAAAAAATGGTTAATAACCAAACGATAAGACTTGATGGCCGGAGGATTTTCTACTAGAAACAATCTGCAAAAAGTACATAAATATACTATTTTACAAATAATAGAAAGGTGAGATATGCTGTATCTTATTTAATTTTGAAATAGTATTCATAAAAAATCAGGACCATTACCGGTCCTGATTTTTAATATGTATAGAAGAAAATTAATTGGTTTTTTTCTTCCATTCTGCTTTTACATCTTCTGCAGCATCTTTTGTTTTTTCCCATGCATCATCAGCTTTATCTTTAATATCTTCCCACGCATCAGAGACGTTTGCCTTCACTTTATCCAGCCAATCTTCCTGACTTGCTTCCTCATCATTATTTCTTTTTTCATTGATATAATCCCTCGCCTTATCTGCTAAATCACTGATCTTCCATTTTGCATCACTAGCTGCATTTTTTAAAGAGTTTTCTGTTTCATTAACTGCTTTTTCCGCTTTGTTGTAATCTGAATTGTTCATAATATTTATAATTAAGTATTTGGTATATAAATACACAATATCCGTACCTAAATTGACAGCGTAATGTTAAAGTTTTCTTAATTAGATACCACATATTATGAAGAATAAATGTAATTGACTCAACTACAATTCTTTATGAGACATACAGCTCAATCTGTATATTGTATACCTTCAGATTTTCACAAGCAGAAGTGATTTTGCTTTAAATATCTCAAAACAATAAATTGAAAGTATCTTTTGCATTAAGCAGTGCTACTACTTTCGGAGACCACGTATTAAGGAGTATACATACAGTTACTTTTTGCTTTGGAAAATAATATGCTTTCCCCCCAAACCCAAATACATGCCCGTCATGCCCTAAGGCCACTCCCTGGTTTGTATCCAGTTTCATTACTCCCAATCCGTACTGCTTATTGTATTTAAGATCCGGCTCAAGACGATTAGGATCATTATCCACGAAAGTTTGAAGTTGCTGCATTGAAGCAGGAGAGAGTATTTTATTCGTTAAGAGACTTTCTACAAATAGGGCAATATCAGAAGCTGTTGAAATCATTCCACCATCGATTGCGCCCTCACCTCCGATACCGTTATTGTCTATATTGGTTACATCAGTCAGGGTTTCATTAACGGTTTCGGCATAATAGGATCTGGTAAGTTTATCCGGAAGTGTTGTGCTGGCAAATGTATTTTTCAATCCCAGCGGATTGATTACTTTTTCATTAATCACCTGGTACGACGGCTTTCCTGTTACTTTTTTAATGATCAGAGAGAGTAAAAGATAATTGGAATTACTATAATATCCTTTTCCAACCGGATCATCAGCAGGCTTATCATAAATCAGCTGAAGAGTCTGCTCTGCAGAATAGTTGACAATACTCCCGTCAAAAACACCGGCAGAAATATCCTGTAAATAATTTCGGATCCCTGCTCTATGATTAAGACATTGTTCAATCGTTACCTCGTTGGCATTTGCAATACGATCTGTAATACTATGAGGAAGATATTGATTGATTTTATCTTTGATATTCAGCAGACCTTCTTCCTGTAGCTTCAGAATAGTGGCTGAAGCAAACATTTTGGTCATGCTTCCAATACGAAGCCTGTTATCAGGTAACATTTTGATATTTTTTTCCCTGTCGGCCAATCCGCCGGATCCTGTCCATGTTCCTTCGGGAGAAATTACAGCAACGTTTACGCCTACAGCACCGGCAGCCATAAATTGATCAACAATTCGCTGATACTTTTCAGCGTTAGGTTGCGTAACCGGTGCCTCTGCAGGCCGATCATTTTCACAGGAATTCATTGTAACAAAAACAACAGTCAGAGCTGTTAGAAACCATAGTTTTTTCATAGAAAGATTTTAATAGATTACTATTCATTAAATTAAAAACATAATAAATTTCTCTCCTTATGGTATTCTTTTATATTTTTTTAAGATATCAATCACCGTTTGATGAGGAAGCGCATAGGATTTGTTTCCATTAACACCTTCCATTGTTTCTGCGGCGATCATTGCGTTAATGATAGATTCTTCTACAGCCTGTACAGTCGCTTCAAACAAGGGATCCATCGAATCATTGGGAAGTGATTTTACAGTTGAAAGATCCTTTCTTTGAAAAGCTTCAGGATTAGCGGTAGAAAAAGCAATAAAAATATCTCCTGAACTATTCATGCCGTATCCACCTACTTTACCGATTCCAAGTGGAACCCTGGAAGCAATACGCTTTAGCTGATGTGGAAGTAATGGTGCATCTGTTGCGATAACCACTATTATAGAACCATCGCCTTCTTTCCGATATGATTGAGAAGGCAATTTCAATTCACTCCCTATCGTATCATCGAGTTCTTTCCCAATTGGCACACCAGAAATAGTCAATGACTCTTTTCGTCCAAAATTAGTCTGCACAAGAGCACCAACTGTATACTCATCATCTCCTATTTTCACTATTCTTGATGAAGTCCCTGTTCCTCCTTTAAAACCAAGACACATCATTCCTGTTCCGCCTCCTACATTTCCCTCCTGAAGTTTGCCTGATTTTGCCGTATTAAGTGCTTCATACACATTCTTTTCCTGAATCTGGAAGCCATAAATATCATTTAAAAATCCATCATACGTTTCTGCAACAACCGGATAGGTATACCACCAATCTTCTTTATACCAATGCTTGTCAATAAACCATTTAAGAACAGCATCTCTCACTATACCTACACTATTGGTATTGGTAATCATAATTGGTGTTTCTAAAAATCCTGATTCTGTTACCCAGGTTGTTCCTGTCATTTCACCATTTCCATTAAGTGAATACCAATTGGCAAAAACGGGATTATTGTTTCTTCCTCTGGGCAGAATTGTGGTAACACCTGTTCTGACAGGTCCTTTCCCTATATTATTTTTACCCTGACCTGAAATAATAGTACTATACCCCACTTCTACTCCTTTTACGTCTGTTATTGCATTGAATTTTCCTATAGTTCCACTAAATGGAATTCCTATATCCCTTGCTCGTGGCTTTTGCCCAAATATAAAAAGTTGCATATATATTAGTAAATAAAACAATATTAAATTTTTCATAATTATCAAATTTCTGTGTGTGTGTGTGCACACTCATTAAGGCATTGATTTTAGTTAGTTTGTTTTTAAAATAACTGACATTATAGCACAATGAATATCTTAGTTAAGAAATTGTAATAGGCTTTTTATAAATGCACCCGGATTTTCCTCAACGACCCAATGGGCGGTTTTAGGAACACGTATTGATACAACGTTATCAGCCACTTCTTCCATCATTTCTTTCATAAATGGTCCACTGGTACTCATTTCTCCTCCGACTGCCAGAACAGGAATAGATAGTTTTCCATTTTTTGCCATGCTCTCTTTATTGTCGAGTATATCCTGGTCAAATGCCCGATAAACTTCCAATCCGGCTTTTATAGCACCTGCTGCCGAATAGGCCTGACTAAAAATATCCATATCAATTTCAGTAATGGCAGCCGTGTTATAAATACGATAATTGAAAAAATACTGTAAATACTGCCGTTCACGGCCAGAAATCAGCATTTCAGGAAGATCCCGCACATTATGAAATGCAAAATGCCAGACTCTGTGATCTGTTCTTATTTTGTCAAATACTTCTGTCCCGGGTAAAGGTGCATCTATGACAACCAGTTGAGACACTGATCTACGATATTCCTGTGCATAGGCATATGCAATCATTAATCCGATATCATGTCCAATAAGAACGACAGGGATTTGTATTTTAAGATGATCCGTTAATAAAGAATATATATCACTGGCCATGGTACGTTTATCATAACCATCTGCCGGCCGCCAGGAATCGCCGGTTCCGCGATAATCTATGGCAATGACACGAAAACCATGATTCACCAATACAGGTATCACAAACCGCCATTCCCACCAAGTTTGTGGGAAACCATGTATCAGAACAATGACTTTTTCGCCATCTCCTGCCTCCACATAATGCATGCGCAATGTACTGTTAATAACAGCCATTCCATGGATCAAATTAATATCTCTAGTGAGTTCTTTTTCTCTCATGACCTTGTTACACGTTTTAGGATTAATTTTTTATATTTACAAAGATCTGCAGAGGCATCATCAATCAGGCTATCATTTCAATAGAAATAGATACCTGAAACTTTCGAATCAATGTTTTTTTATTTTTCATCTCTCTATGCAATTAGACAAACTACATTATGCAATATTAAATGAGCTGCAATCAGACGCCAGATCAAGTAATGCTGCAATAGGCAGAAAAATAGGCCTTACCGCTCCGGCCGTTGCAGAACGCATCAAAAAATTACAGGAAGCAGGCATTATAAAAGGATTCTCTGCTGTTGTGGATTATTCAAAACTGGAATACATACACAATGTATTAATTGCCGTAAAGTTGCAGCCCAATATGATTGCATCCTTCTTAAAAGAGACTGAAAAAATAGAAGGGATTGTAAAAATGATTCATACCACAGGGGAATATTGTTTCTTTTTGCACCTTTTTCTGAAATCTGTAGAAGAGCTTACCGTACTCTTAGATCGCTTCGGTAAATTCGGAGATACCATCACTTACTCCATCTTGTCAGTACCTATTGATTATAAGCCCATTCATTTCTGATTAATAATTCATCAATTTAATTAGGGATTTAATCAAATTAAACACCTATTAACGTATTTATTTCAATGGGTTTTCAACGGAATCAAAAGCACCAATGGAAATTTATTTATTTTTATATTGTTGAAGATTAAGAACCTAACTCTCGATAATAATGGTAGTTTTTAAAAATAATTATATTTCCGTCAGACTGTGGCTTGTGATGTTTATCTTATGCTCATGTGGCACATTTAAAGCTAAAACCATAGTAGCAAAGGACTCAACGTCAACAATAATAACCTTAAACGGGCCATGGAAATTCAAGACAGGCGACCATATGGAATGGACTGCTTCAGATTTTGATGATTCAAAATGGGAAACGGTTGATCTTACAGCCCCTGTCGGAGCACACGATGGAGATGTAGGACTTTCCGGATATGTTTCTGGTTGGGCTACCAGAGGTTACCCACGATATTCTGGTTATGCGTGGTATCGGATTAAAGTTTCATTGGAACAAGTCAGGGGAAATGTACTGGCCTTAACCGGTCCTCCTGCCATTGATGATGCGTATCAATTATTCGTCAATGGAGTATTATTAGGCAGCGCAGGGGATTTTTCAGATCCGGTTCCCACTGCTTACAGTATACAGCCACGGATGTTTCTGCTGCCGGCAAATGTAAGAAAGGAAAAGTGGATTACAATTGCTTTCAGAGTGTGGATGAGCGAGGCTACATTAAGTCAGCTCCCTGATGCAGGAGGGATTCATATTGCTCCGGAGCTCGGTGATAAAAGCAGTATTGAATCAAAATACAGACATCAATGGGGACAAACAATCAAAGGATATATTGTGGAAGTTATTGAACCAATACTCTTCATTTTATTGGCTATCATGATCTTTGTTCTGAAACCCGTCAAACATTATCGATGGTTTATTATTGCTTTACTATTGTTGGCTTTAGTACGGGCTAACCAGGCTTTTTTCTACTGGTTTCAATGGGAATCTGCCCACGAAATTGATATTGTTACAACAGTAATTCTGATGCCCCTAGTACTCGGTTCCTGGATAATAGCATGGAAAGACTGGTACGGATTAGACAGAATAGACTGGATTACCAAAATTGTGGCAGTACTCACCTTAGTGTATATGAGCACACAGCTTTTAGGTCTTCCGTGGCTATTCAAATCTATTCCTTACAGTTTATTTCAGAAAGCGTCCGAATATATAAGACTATTTTTTGTTTTGTTGATGATCTATACATTATTCCGGGGGATCCGACAGGAAGGAAAAAAAAACTTGATTTATTTACCTGCCGCATTGCTGCTTTCTATAGGCTTATTCTCACAGGAAGTATCAGCTCTTCATATTCAGGGAATCTGGTTTCCATACGGTGTAGGAGTATCCCGTACTCAGTACGTTTATGCTGCTTTTGTAATCGTTATGCTTTTAGTATTAATTTATAAGAAAAGGTCGGAAACCAAAACTGTGTGACAAAGCTGCTGATGAAGCAATTACTCTTATTTGTAATACTAAAATAAAAGAATATTGTAAGGAACCCTTTATTCACGGTAGATTTGTTGTGTGTCATAACCCGGATTTAATAATTGATGAAAAATAATTCCCTTGATTTCTAGTCTATTATTAAGTTTTGTTAAAATTTGTTCTGTAAAAGTTTTGCAGAAATTAAAAATCGTTCTATATTTGCACCACTGAAAACAACGATATAATCGGAGTTTAAGGAGAGTTGGCAGAGTGGTCGATTGCGGCAGTCTTGAAAACTGTTGACTGTAACAGGTCCGGGGGTTCGAATCCCTCACTCTCCGCCAAAAGCCTCGTAAATTATAAATTTACGAGGCTTGTTTTTTTATATTCTTCATGGTTTTTCTAGCTGGAATTGCATCAGTTACAAACGTTTTGGGTAGAATATTATTTGTACTCATGCAATCTAGATTTCACTCTAAAAAAACGCAAATCCAATAATAAAGAGAATACATTATATTTGCAGCGTTCATCCAACCATGAACATAACTAAAACCAATACCTATTTTTCACATGTTTACTCAATCATTTATTAAAAGATCGGTTCTTACTGCATCTGTATTTTTATATTCTTCAGTGGCTTTAGCCCAAAAAACACCCTTACAAATACTGGCTTCAGGACATATGCTGGTGGAAGCCGAGATAGAAGGAAAAAAAGGAAATTTCATTTTTGATACGGGAGCCGGCATCAATCTGTTGTTGGGCAACTTTTACAAAAGCCTGGGTCAGAAAGAAACGTATAACTACCTTACTGCTTTTCGCGCTACCGGTGAAAAAATGACGGTTCCTTTATTCAAATCTAAAGAGATTACGCTTAATGGCAAAAAGTTTAAAGATACCTGGTATGCAACTTATGACACGGAGATTAAGGGAATTGACGGTCTTATTTCTTTGGCCATGCTTTATGATACGGAATTCATCATCGATTATACCACTAAAGAACTTATATTTCCAAAAGAAAAACTGAAAAGCAATAAGGTAATGGATATTCAGCTATCAACCAATGCTGATCAATCCCTTGATATTTCAACTTATATTCTTTTGAATAATACCTATAAAGTTAATGTTCTTTTGGATTCCGGATCAGGTAATGATTCATTCTGGTTCAGTGATCGACTTATCAGTACTCTGGGATTGAAAAAAGAAAATTTACAGCTGCGTGAGCAAAAGAGCGAATTTAATCCTGACCTGATTACTAAATTTTATGTAGGGAATATCCCTTCTGTTTCAACTCCTTTTGTAACCGTTGAAAAGCCCAAAGTATCTTTTGTAGAAGGACTTATTTATGAAGGTAAAACAAGCATCAACTGGTTGGGTAAAAAACTTGGATTTAATCTTAAAGAAAAGAAAATCTATATTTTGGATTAATTATTTTCAATTTATACATAAAAATAAGACCTGTCTCTAAACAGACAGGTCTTATTTTTACCGGAAATCAGTAAGTTCTTATATTTTCACCTCAATATAATTGACCCAGACCTGCTCCCGGTCCTGAGTATTGTAAAAATTTTTAAGTAAAAAATCCTGGTCATATTTTATTTTTTTGTCGAAATAAAGTTTTCCATTAACATATACTTTTACTTTTTCTTTCAGATCAACGGCTTCAGGGGAGATATTGATTGAAAAGGACTTAATGTCGGATGTCTCAATATGGAAAACATTACGATCATATTCAGCTTTTATTTTACCTGACTTCCTTGGAAAATCAAATGCATTTTTATCAACGTCCTTCACCATTAAGCTATCATTTTCATCATAAACCAACCACTTATTGATCTTAAAGTTCAGTTCTTTACGTTCGTTGATATTCTTACTTAAAGTATCTAATTTTATATTGGAAATCCAATCAACATTTCCATATCTGTCGTCATCGAATTCCCATGAAATCTTTTTCGGAAACGGATTTCTTTTTCTGTCTCTCAAATCTTTAAAAATGATCTGATAGGCAGGCTCCGATTCACCAAACTGTGGAAACCAATGTGGAAATCCATTGTAACGATATTCTTTGTAATCAGCAGATATTCCTTTCATCAGTTTTGTAAAATCATCATTCGCATTGGGCGGATAATAATAATCCTTATCTGTTGAAAAATTGATAAACGAGCGGTTTTTAATATTCTCTACAAAAGTTCCTCCTGTAAATACTTTTGGATATGTATTAAATCCATAAAACCCTGCAAATGGCGTCGATTGCTTCATCAGATAAGAAAAAGAACCTGTTCCTCCATTGGAATGTCCTGAAATAAAAACATTATTATCGTCAATATTAATTGTCTTTTTGATCTGTTTAAGCATTTCCGGAATCATAGAAAAACCATCATCAGACAACATCCAGTTATATTGCTTACTAGCCCTTGGAAAAACCAAAATCACATCATTCTGATCTGCATATTTTGTATAATATCTGTTCCAGCCTCCTAAATTCCATTCAGCCATCTGGTAATCTATTAATTCATTATTTCTTACCGCACCGTGAAGAAAAAAGAGTAAAGAATATTTTTTCTCAGGATTATAATTTTGAGGTAAATGGATAAAAAATGAAGTTGTAACCGAATCACTTATTTTGAATGAAACTGAATAATCACGATCTTTCTTTGGCCGGTAAGGATTGAAATTTCTGATCTCTTTATATAAAGCTTCAGGACTTCCGATATTATTCAGTGAACTTTTATTGGTACTATAAAATTCATTTTCCTTTGTTTGTAACTCATTATAGAATTGCTTTTTGTCCCCTGCAGATTTCTGCTTTAACGTATTCCATCTCGGATCTGAAAGCAGATCTTTATATTCTTTTTCAGGATTTTTTCCAATAATATAACTCCAACCAGGAAAATTGACTCCATCTCCTTTTATTAAAGAAAGTGAGGTAAGATATTGAAATGCTTTATCTTTATTTTTTAATTTTAAAGCTAAAAGCGATGCATCATGCAATCCTTCTCCATCAATATTTTTAGGATACAATCTGAATGCCTCTTCATATAGATCCAGTGCTTTTCTGTAACCTGTTTCGTCTTTAGCCTCTTCCATTACCCCGAAGGCTTTACCAGTTAATGCAGCGTAATTTTCCTGTGCCTTTGAAAAGAAACCAAGCAGAACAAGAAGCACCGTTATATAATATTTCATCAATTAAATTTAAGGCAAAAATAAAAATATCTATTCAGAAAACCTTATAAAAGTGGGACATCCTAAATTGAAATTAACGTAGGCAAAGTCATTTCCAGATATTTCCAGAAATAAAAAACGAAAGCTGTTTCATTAAAAAACAGCTTATATATATTACACAACAGACTTCTACTCTCCTGCCGGTTCAAACAATTCAATCTTGTTTCCTTCGGGATCCATGATGTGTACAAATTTCCCGTATTCATAAGTAGCTATCTCATCAAGCATGGTCACCCCTTCTTTTTTTAACTCCTCTACCAAAGCTTCAATATTTTCTACGTGATAATTGATCATAAAGTCCTTTGCAGAAGGTTCAAAATATTGAGTAGACTCTTTAAAAGGACTCCAAAGTGTATATCCTTTTTTATCGGTATCAGCATCTATCCAATCGAATTTGGCTCCGTAAGGGCTGGTTTCTACGCCAAGATGAGTTTTGTACCAGTCGTTTACTTGTTCCGGATCTTTGCATTTAAAGAAAATCCCTCCGATAGCGGTTACTTTTTTCATTTTTTATTCGTTTTTTGTTAAGCTTTTATATTAAATCAAATACAGATTCAGAATATTTTGCAATTCCACAAATATATCAATGTTTTCATTACTTATTTCATGAATTTAATTGAATCTTTACTATTTGCAGAATGTGTATAGTTGGATAATAGTAAGAGGGTAAATAGAATTAAAAAGGCTATTATATGGCGTAAGGATTTTTATCTGCGATAAAATTGATAAGTTTTCATCTTTGCTAAAAATCTCTGATTTTTTTTGCGTTTTAAAAGCAATGCAACAATAAAAACTTTGCGTCCTTGCGATTTCCAACAAAAAGTATTTGAAAAATCACACAAATGATCCGTTGGATAATCGCAAAGACGCAAATTAATTTTAAAAAAAATATTATAAGGCGCAAAGATTTTATCTGCGATAAAATTGATAAGCCTTCATCTTTGCTAAAAATCTTTGATTTTTTTGCGTCTTAAAAGCAATGCAAAACTAAAAACTTTGCGTCCTTGCGATTTCCAACAAAAAGTATTTGAAAAATCACACAAATGATCCGTTGGATAATCGCAAAGACGCAAATTAATTAAAAAAAGCTATTATATGGCGCAAGGATTTTTATCTGCGATAAAATTGATAAGCCTTCATTTTTGCTAAAAATCTCTGATTTTTTTGCGTCTTAAAAGCAATGCAACACTAAAAACTTTGCGCCTTCGTGATTTCCAACAAAAAGTACCTGAAAAATCACACAAATGATCCGTTGGATAATCGCAAAGACGCAAATTAATTAAAAAAAGCTATTATAAGGCGCAAAGATTTTATCTGCGATAAAATTGATAACCCTTCATCTTTGCTAAAAATCTCTGATTTTTTTGCGCCTTAAAAGCAATACAACAATAAAAACTTTGCGCCCTTGCGATTTCCAACAAAAAAAAGCGCACCTTATCAGGTACGCTTCGTATTTTATAAACTAAATTGTATTAGTGTAATTCAGCTAAATATTTTTCAGCATCCATAGCAGCCATACATCCGCTTCCTGCAGCGGTAATCGCCTGTCTGTAGATATGATCCTGAACATCTCCTGCTGCAAATACTCCAGGAAGATTTGTTCTTGAAGAACCTTTTTCAGTAACAATATATCCGTTTTCATCAAGATCTACCTGACCTGCGAAGATATCTGTATTCGGTTTGTGACCAATTGCTATGAAAATTCCTTCAACCTCTACTGTAGATTTCTCCTGAGTTTGGTTGTTGATGATTACCGCTCTTTCTACTAAGCTATTTTCACCTTCAATTCCGATTAATTCATGGTGGAACTTCACTTCAATATTCGGAGTGTTTTCTACTCTGTGAATCATTGCTTTTGAAGCTCTGAAAACATCTTTTCTCACTAACAATGTTACTTTCTTACATAATTTCGCAAGATAAGTAGCCTCTTCAGCTGCCGTATCTCCTGCTCCTACTACCACAACATCTTTTCCTCTGTAGAAAAATCCGTCACAAGTAGCACAAGCAGAAACACCTCCTCCCGCATACTTTTTTTCGTCATCAAGACCAAGATATTTTGCAGTAGCTCCTGTAGAAATAATAACCGATTTTGCTAAAATTTCTTTATTCCCTGCGTATAATTTATGAACACCGCCAACCTCTTTAGAAAACTCAGCTTTAGTGATCATTTCGTAATGAACTTTAGTATCAAATCTTTCCGCCTGTTTTTGCAGATCCATCATCATTTCAGGACCTGTAATTCCTGCCGGATATCCTGGGAAGTTGTCAACTTCTGTAGTTGTAGTTAATTGTCCGCCCGGCTCCAAACCTGTATATAATTCAGGTTTCAAGTCTGCTCTTGCTGCGTAGATAGCAGCTGTGAAACCAGAAGGCCCAGATCCAACGATCACACAATCTAAAATGTTTTGCTCCATAATCTATTTGTTCAAAAAAGATTTAATTAAATTAAGACTGCTAATTTCGTAATTTTTAATGTCTTTTTAAAGTTATTTTAATGATACTTGTCAATATCTGATATGTTGAATTTCAATGGTGATTTTGCGAGTTTTGGGATTCGAGGTTCATTGATAAATTGAATTTGTATCTCGCATCTATCTGCTAGACCTTCATTTTAATTTTATCAACGTTGATGATCTTATACACCAGTTCTTTAATCAACTCGGCCTCTCCCATATTTACGGCTCCAAGCCCCTTTCCTTTCATATCAAATTCTCTTAAAATAGAAATGACTCTTGTGGCATGCTTCAGAGGATACAATCTGGCGCTTTCCGCATAATCCTTTACAAAATACGGATTCACGCCCATTTGAGATGCTATAGTTTGAGGGGATTGCCCTGCCATTGTCTGATAAATAATAACATTTGAAAAGTAATTGTACAGACTTGCCAGCATCATCACAAAAGGATTGTTCTTCGGATTTTTACCCATAAAATGAGCAATTTTAAAAGCCGCATTGGCATTTTTTGTTCCTAAAGCCTTTTGCAGTTCAAAAACATTGTACTCTTTACTAATTCCGATGTGATTTTCAACAATATTACCGTCAAGAATTTCTCCTTCTTTAAGGATAATTTTCAGTTTATTCAGTTCATTGGCAATTCTTGAAAGGTCATTCCCAAGATATTCTGCCAAAAGATGTGAAATATTGGGAGCTGTTTTAATTTTCAGCTTTACACATTCGTCGGCAATCCATTTTGGAAGATTATTGTCCCTTACAGATTCGCTCAGGAAAAGTGCATTTGATTTATCTAAAGCTTTAGCAGCCTTTTTCCGGCTATCCAGTTTTTTATGCTTGTGGGCAAAAACCAATACCGTGGAAGGAACAGGATTTTCAACATATGCTTCCAGAATTCGGTTTTCATCTTCATTAAATTTAAGATCCTGAGCTTCTTTAACGATGATCACCTGCTTATCTCCCATCATAGGAAACTGTCTTGCCAGAGAGAGAACTTCCTGATAAGAAGAATCTTTTCCGTAAGTAACGGTTTGGTTAAAGGCTTTTTCATCCTCCTCCAAAAAGTTGTGTTCAAGGGCTTTTACAGCGAGATCAATAAAGTAGGCTTCTTCTCCGTGGAAAAAATAAATAGGTAAAACTTCTTTATTTTTAATATTTTTGAGGATTAAATCTAATTCTTTCATCTTATTAATGGAACTTCCAAAACTGAATTTTCAGGAAACTTTTGATTTTAAATTCAAGAAAGACAAAGATAAGTTTTTTATTTATGATTTGGTTCGTAAAACTTATCTTCTGCTCACTCCTGAGGAATGGGTAAGGCAGCACTGGATTCATTATTATCTAACGGTAAAATCCTATTCTGCATCGGCATTGATCACCGAAAAAAAGATCGTTTTAAATGGATTAACAAAGAGAGTTGACCTCCTTGTGACCGAAAAAACAGAGCCCATAATCCTGATTGAATGTAAAGCCCCTCAGATCAAATTAACGGAAAAAACATTCGAGCAAACGGCAAGATATAACTCCATTATCGGAGCTAAGGAAATTATTCTGACCAACGGATTGCAACATATCAATGCCTATTATGAAGATGGGCAATATCAGTTTTACAGACCGGAATAAATTGAAAGGAATTAACTTTCTCCACAAATATTGAATTGAAATCGCGATAATTGCCCTTCTCCGTAGGGATGGCAAAAATTCTAAGAATTTTTGAAGGGGTGGTTAAAACAAACTCAACAACACATACATATGAACATAAAAAACATCATTTTCGACTTCGGAGGCGTCCTTATGGATTGGGATCCGAGATATTTTTTCAAAACCTATTTCAATGATGATGAAAAAATGGAATACTTCCTGGAAAATATCGCCCAATCTGAATGGAATGAGCAACAGGACAAAGGAAGAAGTCTTGCAGAAGGAACGGCTATTCAGATCAAGAAATTTCCGGAATGGGAAAAAGAAATCAGAGCATTTTATGATAACTGGACGGTCATGCTGAAAAGCGAAATCCCCCAAAATGTGGAAGTATTGAGAAAATTAAAAAATACCGATTATCAATTATTCGGACTGACCAACTGGTCGGAAGAAACTTTCCCGTATGCTCTTGAAAACTATGATTTCTTCCAGATTTTTGACGGAAAAATTGTCGTTTCCGGAACTGAGAAACTCATTAAACCTGATCCAGAAATCTGGCATGTATTATTAAACAGATATCACATTCAAGCCGGTGAGTCTGTTTTCATCGATGACAATCCAAAAAATATTGAGATGGCCAAATCACTTGGATTTACAACTATTCACGTTTTACCGGATACAGATTTAGAAAAAGAATTGGCAAGTGTCGGTGTAAAAATTTAAACCACGGCACCATAAATACATTAATAATCCTCAATTAAGTTATTTTTCATTAATTTAGTTGAGGATTTTTTCATGATCATTGAGAAAATAATAATGAGACCATCTCCTATTTTCAACTAAAAAAGTCACATCAAAATAACAAAATATGATACGTTCCATCTTATTAACCACAGTTCTTATGGCTTCAGGAACCCTTTTCAGTCAGAAACTTAAAACCGTTTCCTATCAGGACGGCTCTCAAAAGCTGAATGGTTTGATTACCTCCAACGCAGGAAAAAAGCTTCCCGGTGTTTTAATTCTTCCAGCCTGGAAAGGGATTGACGACGAAGCAAAAACGGCAGCCATTGAGCTTGAGAAACAAGGTTATATTGCTTTTATTGCTGATATTTACGGAGAAGGAAAAATTCCGGCGGACAATGATGCAGCCTCTAAAAGCTCAGGATATTATAAGCAAAACTATCAGGAATATCAGAAAAGAATATCATTGGCACTGGAACAGTTAAAAAAGAACGGAGCTATTTCTGACAAAACCGCCGTTATCGGATACTGTTTTGGAGGCACCGGAGCTCTGGAGTCTGCCAGAGGACATCTGCCGGTTGCAGGAGTAGTCTCAATCCATGGCAGCCTGGGAAGAGATCAGACCAGAAAAATTGAGAACTTAACGGCAAAAATTTTAGTAGAAAATCCGGCTGATGACAAAAGTGTTTCACAACAGGATTATGATAACCTCATTAAAGAAATGAATGAAGGAAACGCCGATTGGCAAATCATTACCTATGCTCATTCAAAACATACATTCACAGACCCAAAATCTCCGGATTATAACGAAGTAATGGCCAAAAGAGCCTGGAATCATACGTTGATGTTTTTAAAAGAAATTCTGAAGTAATCTTTTAATCAATATACAGGTATAAATATCTATCAATCTGCTTGGTAGAATGCTTTTGCACCTATTATAATGGAATAAAATATTTCGCATACTAATTATGTGAAAGTCAACGTTGTTATATAAAAACCAGATATGAAAAAAGCTATATTTATTCTTTTTATAGGTTTGCTATGTTCCCATTTTTCTTTTGCACAGTCCTCCGTTTATACTCCCGGAGCACAAAACCTGAAAACCCGTGAATGGTTTACCAATGCAAAGTTCGGAATGTTTATTCACTGGGGACTATTCAGTATTCCCGGCAGTGGTGAATGGGTCATGAACGAAAGAAATATTACCGTAAAAAACTACAGCAGGCTGCAGAACTTTTTCAATCCTATTGACTTTAATGCCCATGAATGGGTAAGTCTGGCGAAAGCTTCCGGAATGAAATATATAACGTTAATAACCCGCCATCACGACGGATTCAGTATGTGGGATACCAAATATTCTGAGTTTAATATTATGAATACCCCGTATAAAAAGGATATTGTAAAAATGATCGCCGACGAATGCCACAAACAGGGAATAAAATTGTTTCTATATTATTCATTACTTGACTGGCGCAGGACCGATTATTCTTATTGGACAGGAAGAACAGGACAAGGTACAGGCCGTACCGAACGTGGTAACTGGAATGACTATATTCAGTTTATGAAAAACCAGCTGACCGAACTTTTGACCAACTACGGAACAATTGATGGAATTTGGTTTGATGGATATTGGGATCAAATGGCATCGGAAAGCAAAGATAGAAAAGACAATGATGTTCGTATAGACTGGCATACGCGTGAGTTGTATGATCTCATCCACACCCTACAGCCTCAATGTATGGTAGGTAATAATCATCATATGACTCCCCTTCCCGGTGAAGACTTTCAAATGTTTGAACAGGACGTTCCGGGTGAGAATACTTCGGGTTTAAGCTTTCAGAAAATATCAGATCTTCCTCTGGAAACCTGTGCAACCCTTAATAACAGCTGGGGCTTTAATTTAACGGACTCTGCTTATAAAACCCCTGCACAAATTGTTAAATTACTGGTCGCATCTGCCGGAAACGGAGGTAATCTTCTTTTAAACATTGGTCCGATGCCGAATGGACAGATCCAACCTGAATTTATTGATCAGTTGAATTGGATGGGGAAATGGTTAAAAACCTACGGGGAAAGTGTATACGGAACCAAAGGTGGTTATATTAAACCTCAAAAATGGGGATCTCTCACTCAATCCGACAACAAGGTATATGTTCATATATTGCAGAAAGATGCAGGGACCATACAACTCGAAAAATTCCCTTACAAGAAGATAACAAAAGCTTATCTGTTGAAAAATAAAGTACCTGTACAGACCGTTTTGAAAAACGGAACTTTGGAAATACCTCAACAAACAGTCACTGCTGAAGATCCTGATCAGGTTGTTGTTCTCGAAGTCGCTTGATCATAATACCTTATAAAAAACAAATCCGCTGGCTTGCGGATTTGTTTTTGTTTTTATAGATTATGGTTTAGCTTCCAGCTCTACCTCATATTTTTTAGGAGAATATTTAGTTAATGATCCTGTTGCAGCATCGATACCAACTCCGATTGCTCCACCGAAAAGGATGTTTAATAATGTTACCGGATTAAAAGTCTTTGTCAACTTTACCTCTTTGTTATTAAAACCTTCTTTTTCAAAGGTAACCATTTGCTTGCTTAGCGATCTTGGAATTTCAGCAGTACAAGGTGTGATACATTTTTCGATGCCTTTGTGAAAGACTTTAGCTCCTTCAGGACTCGAGTTGAAAGATATCTTATCTTTACTTCCCGTAAATATTGTCGCACAAGAAGTTACAGAAAACATAGCTCCCACTAACAATACAATTGATAGATTGTTTTTCATATATTTTTTTAAAGTTAATTTTTTTAAGCCCGCGAACTTACAAAATAATTGGAAACAATAAGCACTAATTGTATGAAAAATGTAGGATTAATGGTACTTACAAAAAAAGTAACCTCAATATTGAGGTTACTTTTTATCGTGATATCATATTTTTATTCTTAATCAACTCCTTCTACTTCCCTATGTACCAATCCCATGGAAAAGGCAGGCAGGCAAATCGCAAGATACTCACAAGGCTCTGAAAATGGATTGCTGTAGCGGATTCTGGCTCCTTTTTCAATAAGAATGCTCTGTCCCTTTTCCAATACTACAATTTCCCCATCAATTTCAAATTGCTTTTTACCGGAAATGATATAAGTAAATTCATCAAATTCTGGAGTCTGATGGGGCTCGCTCCAATCCGGAGGTGCCACCATATGAGCAATCGAGACATTAGAGTTTCCTATAGAATTTCCCCAATGTTCTTCAATCAGTTTCCCATCTGCAGTAGGAACTATAAACGGAGATTGCTGAATTTTATATTTTCTCATACCCAATCTTCTTTTTTGATTTCGTACACAAAATTGGTTCTCGTTGGCTCTGCAAAATAGGCAACCTCTTCTTCGGCAATTTTTTTGCCTCCGAGTCTTTCTAAAGCAGTCTGTGAACGGAAATTCTCTTTCCCAATATGGAAATGAACCTTATCCACAAACTGAAAGATGTAATCCAACATCAGTTTCTTGACTTGCGGATTGATTCCTTTTCCCCAGGATTTGGTTCCATAGAAAGTATAGCCAACGAAAATGTGATGATCATTTTCATCAAAATTATAGTAACGGCTGCTTCCCAGGATGTCACCTGTAGCTTTTTCAACTATTTTAAAAGCGCCACCACTTTCCATCGCTCCCTGGAAGAAGCTTTCAAAAACTTCTCTTTTGTAACGATCTTTGTTGGGATGTTGTTCCCATACTTTCGGATCAGAAGCTACTTCATATAAAGATTCAAAATCCCCTTGCTGCAAGGGGATTAATTGAAGTTTATCATTCTCTAAAACGGGCTGAACAGAAAAATTCATTGCTTAGCTTTTTTTAGTAGAATCTGATTCTATTTTCTTGATTTCCTTTAATTTATCAGAAATCTTGATTACGGTATCCAATTTCGATGGTTTTAATGGAACTTCTGCTTGAGCCATATCCCATTTAATCACCAGGTTTCCTGAATTTTCGTCCGAAGGGTTCAATGTAATTTCGAACCACTCCTGTTTGTCAGCTAATTTATTAACCGGTACTGTCACGTCTACTACATCCTGTTTTGGATCATAAGTGAAAGAACCCCACTGCTGGAAGTCTTTGTTTAATATTACTTTCCATTCTTTTTCTGTAGGAATAATAAATAGGCCATATGTTCCTGCAGGAACAACTTTCCCACCGAAATTAACCGATTGTCCAAACGTAATTTTTGTAGAAGAGTTAGCTCCTGCTCTCCAAACCTGACCGTAAGGAACAAGATCTCCGAAAATTTTACGCCCTTTTACTCCCGGTCTTCCGTAGTCGACAGAGATTTTAGACATAGAAAATTGTTGTTCTACCTTCTGGCGAGGGCTTGCCGCAGGTACTGAATAATCCTGTGCAAAAGTGAATACTGAAACTGAAATGCAAACTGCTGCTAATAACTTTTTCACGTGTAAATTTTTCTTTAAAATTACAAAAATCAAAATAAAATAGCTTTCTCTAGTTCCAATAATTTTTGCTTTCTCCAGATTCCGCCACCATAGCCTGTTAGCTGCCCGTTGCTTCCAATTACCCGATGACAGGGTATGATAATGGATATTTTATTTAACCCGTTGGCATTGGCTACAGCACGTACAGATTTAGGATTTCCCAGGATGTCAGCCTGTTCCTGATAGCTTCTGGTAGATCCGTAAGGAATTTCTTTTAAAATGTCCCATACCTGCTTCTGAAAAGCAGTTCCTACAAGAGAAAGAGGAACAGTAAACCCTGTTCTTTTTCCTTCAAAATATTCGGAAAGTTCTTTTTCCAGCGTGATAAAATGAGGATTTTCACCTTGTACAATATTGGCATTATAATGTTTTGAAATTGCTTTTAGTTCTGTAGGCAGAGCTTTTCTGTCTGAAAATTCCAGCAGGCAGATTCCATTCTCATCAGCACAGGCTATCATGGTTCCCAATACCGTTTCTATCCTTTTCAGATCGACGATTTTTTCCATTTTATTATTTTTTGGAGAGACTCCGAAAATATTTTTAAAGCTTTCATTGAACCCGCTCAGGCTTTCATACCCCATATCAAAAGCCACTTCTGTTACAGATTCACCTTGTTGAAGTTTCTTAAATGCGGTATTCAGTTTCGACATTCTTTGAAAGGCATGAAATGTAATTCCATGGTGTTTTACAAACCACCTTCGGACCGTAGCGGGTTCCAGACCTCTTTTAACCAAATCATAATCTTTTAATTTCAATGATGGATCTTCGGATAATTCCAGCAACAATTCCCGGATATACGAAGGAGTTGCATTAAGATTTTCCAGCGGTTTACATACTTTACAGGGGCGATATCCTTTCAATATTGCCTCTTTTGTATTGGAAAAAAACTCCACATTTTGAAATTTAGGTTTTCTTGCGGTACAGGTCGGTCTGCAAAATATCCCGGTCGTTTTCACAGCCATCCAGAATATTCCTTCAAATGAAGAATCCTTGGTATAGGACGCTTCGTACATTATTTTTTCTGTCAGTTCCATAATTAAGTAAAAAGTGATACGAAACTTTGTTGATCTGAAATATTTCCAATCGTTTTCTCCAGTTCCTTATAAATATATCTGTTTAAAAAGGCTCCTGAAGTAATTCTTTTCACTCCTAATTTTTTAAGCGTATTAAAATCCGGAAGCTCCGGCAAACACATCACATTAACCGGGAGGAAAGTGGCATCCACGACAGTTTTAATATCATCTACTGAAGTCATACCTGGAACAAAAACTCCGTCAACCTTAAGTTCTTCAAACAGTTTTATTCTTTCTAAAGTTTCTTCCAGTGCATTTTCAATTCCTAATAAAAAAGGGTCTGTTCTTATGTTGATAAAAACCTCATCTCGGCTTTCTCCCAGTTGTGAAATGATATCCTTTATTTTTTTAAAAAAGACCTCTCTGTCCAGAAGCTTTCTCACTCCATCAATCAGATAGGTATCTTCAAGATTAATCCCCGATACGCCTATTTCTAAAAGTCTAAAAATATTGGATACAATCAACTCGGTGGTATTCCCGTACCCGGCTTCCAGGTCAACAGACAGAGGAATTGAAGTTGATTCCTTAATTCTTTTGATGATATAAAAATACTCTTCAAAAGTCATCTGCTCGCCATCTTCATATCCCAAACTATGGGCGACTGCAGAACTTGAGGTTGCCAGCGCCTGATACCCTGATTTTTCATAGACACCCGCACTCTGCACATTCCATACATTGCCCAGCAGCAAAGGCTCGTCATTGTAGTGTAGATTTTTAAAACTGATCATTGATTATTTTTTATTCAAATGTATCCCTATTGTTGAAGTGCGTGCAACCGAAAAATGGACAAGTATTTTTTGAATTAAAAAAAATGATAATTAAAAGTTAAGAGAAGGTATGAACCTTAGCAACGCTATATAAAATCTTTTTTGGATTAAAAGAGAATAGCTTTTTCCAGTTCCAATAGTTTTTGTTTTCTCCATATTCCACCGGCATAGCCTACCAATTCACCGTTTGAACCAATTACCCGATGACATGGAATTAAAATGGCAATTTTATTGATCCCGTTAGCGGTTCCTACCGCTCGTATTGCTTTAGGATTTTCCAAAAATTCAGATTGCTGTTTATAGGTTCTCATCTCTCCCATCGGAATTTCCCGAAGAAGCTGCCATACTTTTTCCTGAAATTCGGTTCCGGTTGTATATAAAGGTACCTCAAAATGATTTCTGTTGCCCTCAAAATACTCTTTTAATTCGTTCTCCAATTGTTTAAAATGAAAATGTTCTTTTTCTACAATTTCAGCATTCAAGGTTTTTGATAAAGCTTTGAACTGTTTTTCAATATTCTTACGGTCCGTAAACTCAAGCAAACAGATTCCGCGGTCCACAGCACATGCAACCATATCTCCCAACGGAGTTTTTATCATTTTTTGATGTATGATTTCCATTGGTTTAAAATTAATCATTTTTTGAAAATGACGGTTGTTTTAGAGCGATTTTAAAATTCGTTCTGCTTGTGCAATATGCCAATGGACTATGATTTAAGCGTCTTCATTCCGTTTACTTTTTCTTTTGAAGCATCATATTGGCAAAATAGTTCCCAAGAATTTCTGATTTAAAAAGGGGTTTTGAAGGATTTCCGAATAAAGAGATCTTGTGACTGATTTCAGGGATATAATTTCAGTATATTATTTGGTGGTTCAAAGATAATGGGTAATTTTAAGGCTTAATACACTAATCACCATTCATGCTAAAAAAAACAGGTCTTTTATTGCTGTTTTCTGCCGGATTTTTAAGCACTAAAGCTCAGCAGACCATTCCTTTTCGAATAACAAAGTACAACAATATTATTGTAAAGACAGTAGTCAATAAAAAGGATTCGCTGGATCTGATGTTTCAGATCGCCATGAAAGACGGAGCCATTTCTCCTGAACGCAAACGAAAAGCGGATCACATCATTTTCAATAAAGAGGAAATCAGTGAAAATAATACGGTCGACATCGGAAAACTAAGTTTTAAAGATATTCTCTTTACCGACAATCAGCTGACAGGTCCTGAAGCAGACGGAAAAATCGGTACAGGTCTTTTTGAAGGAAAAGCTTTTACAATAGATTACGACAACAACCAATTCGTTATTTTTGACAAAATGCCGGATCTGAAAGGTTTTCAACCTATCCAGACCATTTATGATCAGGATGCTTTTTATGTTGTTGGTGACAATGTTATTGACGGACATCGGCAAGAAGAAGGTCATTTTGTTCTTCAATCCGGGTATTCAGGAGGTATTTTGTACAGTAATCCATTTGCCGAAGAAAAAGATCTGAATAAAAAACTAAAGATCACCGGAGAAAAAACACTGAAAGATTCTAAAGGGCGAAGTCTGGTAACCAAACAGGCCGTTCTTCCGTTTTTCAAACTCGGTGATATGGTTTTCAAAAATATTTCTATTGCCTTTTTCGCTGGAGAAATTAAGACTCAAAATGTCAGTTATTTAGGTGCAGACATGCTTCGCAGATTTATCTGGGTTTTTGATGCAGACCGAAAGACAGCGTATATCAAACCAAGTAAATACTATTCGGAACCGTATTATAAAATCAATTAAACAATATCAACATTTAACAATAAGAAAGCTTATGAAGATCAAAACAGCTGTTGCGCTTTTATTATTTCCACTGGCTATTATCAGTTGTCGGAAAGAAGAAAAAAAGACCGTTGAAAGCCCTGCAAAACTCCCGGCAGACTCTGTCAGAACGGCAAAGGTTGAAGATAAAATAGACTATAGCAATTTCAATATTTACAGTATCGCTGTTATCTCTTCTGCACAGAAAGATGCCCGGGCGGATGTGTTTATCTCAGTGTCGGATATTTATAAAGATCCCAACCCTATACAGGAAGATATCTTTAAAAAACAAAAGAGTATTCCTTCTGATCAGCTACAGTATCTGGAACTTGATCCCAAACACAGGAAAAAAATGCTGGATGGTCTTCATCTTACGGAGAACGATTCACTTTACCTTTATAACTATCAATTCAACAAGCTTCAGAAAATGCCATTGCATAAGCTTAAGGCAGTTGCCTATTTAGACGGCTATTCTCTGGACAGCGAGGAAGTGGATCCAAGCTCTTATATGGTGGGATTTCAGGTAGCAGCTCAACAGAACAATGATGTTTCTGAAAAATATTATAATGCAATTGCTTATTTTGGAAATAAGAACCCGTTCATTGAAGGAAAAATGCAAGCCATCGCATGGAAAAAAACGGGCAGCGATATCTCAAAAAAGTACTTTACAGATTCAAAGCTGAAACCTGGGAATACTTTTCAGGCTCAATATGAAAACCTGAAATATTATTTGCAGGATTATCTGGAAGATGAAGTTGTAATAGAACGCAAACTGGTTGTCATCAATGATCAGAATGAAAAAATATTTGAAAAAACAATCACAACAGCAGGAATGGATGCTGAATTATCACCGCTTAACGGAATAGATACAGATGGAGCTAATCCAACTCAGTGGACAGGTTCTCTTTTCAAAGGAAAACCACCGGTAAGTTTCGGTTTCATTGCTCATTATTTTGGTTGTTCATCCATCACGTTTCTGGATAAGAAAGAGAAACCAATTGTAATTAATTGTGATAACAGACATTAAGATTTGCAGAATTAATTTATTATCAATACAAGAGGCTGTCTCAAAAGTCAAATAATTTAGCTTTTGTCATTGACTACTCCGAATCTTCGATTTCTGACGAACGAAGAATCTTATTGCTTATCTGTTATTTAAGATTCTTCACTACATTTCATTTCATTCAGAATGACACTTTTGAGACAGCCTCTTTATTATTTTCATGTGAAAAAAAAGCAAATCTGCGAAGGGCAAATTTGCTTTTATTACTTGTATATTTTTATTTTTTAGGATAGTATCTGTTCTTCATATTCATAAAATAGGCTTCCGATTCTTTAAAATCATTCGTTTTCATAAATGTAAGTACTACATTCAAATAAGCTTCTGAAGGGGCAAATTCTGCGCCTAGTTTTTCAGACAAATTCTTATAATCTGCTTCAAGCTGCTTCGGATTTTTGGCCAACTGCTTTATATCTGTTCTAAACCCTTTAAATATAAATTTTAACGCTTCATAATTCCCAGGATATGAAACGGTTCCGTGGGTTTCTCCTTTAAAAAAGCTGTGTTTATAGTTCAGTGATCCGTTTTTTTCTATAATCTCTTTAAATTCCTCAATAGCCTGTGTCATATCAGAATTCCAGTTTTTCTGCTGTTCTTCATTATCTGCCTGAGAAACATACAATGATTTACCGGCCGGAAATTTTTTATTTTTCTCTACATAATCTTTTGTTCTGGAAATAGTTACTTTATTATCCCACCATAAACTGGGGTCATTCGCAACATAAGCTTTGAAATACTCAGGATGAGTGAGGAAAGTATTAATGGCAAATAAGCCTCCGAATGAATGCCCTACCAAAATAGAATATTCCTGAGTTCTGTAATTTTTACTGATCATTGGTTTTAATTCATCCTGAAGAAATTTAACAAAGTTTTCACTTCCGCCACTGTCAGCAAAAAGGGTTACATCAGGATTTACCGGACTTTTCTTCTGGGATTTTGTTGGAGTAAGGTCTCTTGTTCTCTCGGTATTTTTTATTCCTACTACAATACACTCCGGAATATCAGCATAAGGAGTTCGGGCGATAAAATCGGTCATTCCTGTAAAATATTCAAAATTAATTTCTCCGTCCAGGAGATAAATTACCGGATACTTTGCAGGAGTAATTGTTGTATCATTATATGTTTTTGGAAGGTGAATCCAGATCTCCCTTTTTTCATTTAAAATTTTTGAAAATAATGTCTGCTTCTCTCCTATTGTCAATGTCTCCTGAGCTCTTCCGGATGTAAAAAATAGAAATACGGACAGATATAAAAATTTAAACCAGTTGTTCATGATGTTCTTTTCTTTGTTGATGAATATTTTTAATTTCTTTTTTCTTTTTTGGTGATTTATTTCTTCTTCCCCACCAGATCAGGAAGCCGGTAACCGGGAGGCTGGTACAGATAATTCCGATAACGAATGTGAATATTTTCCCAAACATTCCGCCCCAGTAGCCAACGTGGAGATCGAAATTCATGTGTTCAATGACTTCGTGCATCTGTACTTCTTTAGGGTAATTAATTTCATCTCCCGAATACTTATTAACCTCCCTGCTTTTTCCTTTTGTAATGCTTTTTAACCCAATAAATTTAGCGGCAACAACATTATAAACTGTAGATGAATCATTTCTGGGAACACTCATCCTAATCTGTTTTGCTTCAGGAACTTCTTTAAAATTTCTGTCTATGAAATCGATAAATGGTAAAGCTTTTTTCTCAGGATCAAATTTGGGTTCATACTTTTCCGTAATTTTATGAGGATCTGCTATGCCTCCAAAAGCTTCCTGCGTGAGATCTGTAAGAACTTTATAGGCCATAATCAATCCGGTAATTGTAATAAATACCGCCGGTAATAGTGAGTAAAAACCAAAGACATTGTGGAAATCGTAATTTTTCCTTCTCCATTTTGTTCCTGATTTTATTTTAAATGCAGTTGTTCGGGTGGTTTTATTCCATTTTTTTGGCCACCAGAGGATCAGACCGCCGATCAGTTGAATAAAAAAGATGATGGAAGCTATTCCAACCACCGTTTTTCCAAATTTACCAGCTAATAACTGGGCATGGATATGAGCTACCACATAGAAAAACTCGTAGCTTTTTGTAGAACCTACTACTTTTCCGGTATATGGATTAAGATAATGATAGGCAAAAACGCCTCTCGGGCCACGACCCTTACCTTTAGGTTTCGCAGCATTTTTATCTTCAGGTGGTTTGGTGGCAGAAGCTACTCTGAAACTTCTGTCAGCGTCTTTATAGGTATCAAAATAAAAGGCTCTTCTGTCCGGAACCTGTTGCTGGAATTGAACCAATAATTCTTCTGGGCTCATTTTTTTCGTATTGGCCGGAACCTCAATATATTTGGCACTTCCGCCGCACCAATCGATGATTTCGTCACAAAAGACAAATACGGTTCCTGATAAAGTAACGGTTAGTACAATAATTCCGGAAACGAGTCCCAGCCATAGATGCAGCCAGCCTGTAATCCTCTTTGTGAGAGATTTGCCTTGTTTTTTCTTGGGGTTAGTTTTTTTATTTTCCATATCTAATGATCAGATCATCTATCAATAGAGTTGTTGGAAAACGCAACAGCGCAATGGATTTAATATACAAACCGCTTCAAGGCTTAAAAAAATCATCAAAAGCCAATTTCTTTATGCCTCTGCGTTTTCCAACAACTACCTATATTTTGAAATAGTTTTTGTTTTTTTATTAAAATTTGAATGCGAAGTTGGCCAGGATTTCTCTGGGTTTTTGTGGCTGTCCGTAGAAGTTCCAGTACATCTGGTTCAATGCGTTATTCATTTTCAGACCGATTCTGTATTTCTTTTTATCGTAGAAAACAGTCGCACCTACAGTTGTGTATGATGGAGCAAGAAAATGATTGGTGATGTTGATGTATGTTTTATCTACAAAATTAAATCCTGCTCCAAAGCCTAATCCTTCATAGGCGCCATCCATAATTTTATAACTCGTCCAGAAATTCGCTACATGTTTAGGTGACCATGCACTTCTTTTTCCTGCATCTTTACTTCTGTCATCATATTTGTTGTCGTTATAACCATAACCGGCTACAATATTCCATCCTTTAACAGGATTGGCGACTAGATCAATTTCAAAACCCTGATTTTTAATATTCCCATCCTGAATATAAAGCCCGGTAATACCTGATGGATCCGGCATCAGACGGTTTTTGATCCTCATATTATAATAACTTATTGTTGTAAGAAGTTTCTTACCCAACAAGTCCAGTTTAAATCCTGCCTCAAACTGATTTCCCTGTTCCGGTTTGTATTCGATATAAGTATTTCTGCTTGTATCTCTCGGGTCTACTGTTGGAGCCACATTTTTAAAACCATTTACATAATTGGCAAAGAAGGAAACTTCATTTTTAACGATCTCATAGACTAATCCCAACTTAGGAGCAAATTGAGTTTGTGTATATTTTCCTTTTCCTTCCACTCCATTGGAAATAATATTATTGTTTTTATAATTATCCATTCTTAAACTTGCCATCACCAATAGATTATCGGTAATATTAAGAACATCGGAAGCATATACACTGAATGTACTTACCTTATTGATATCATACATCGTTCCGCTTCTGGGAAGTCTTTTAACGACATCTCTTGATATAGAAGTCCAGGGTGAGCTTTCATCCAACATGACAATGTCATTTCCTTTTGGTGTACCATAATCGTCGGTAAATACTCCATTTAAAGGATATGGTGCAAAAACTGATGAAGAATTATTACCCACCTTGAACATTGGATATTGATTTTTACTAGTCTGCTGAAAGTAATCTACCCCTACAACCAAACGGTTTCTCAGTTTTCCAATTTTAAAATCTCCGATAAAGTTCTGTTGAATGTTGTCCGTGGTTATTTTATAGCTGTCAAAAGGACGAATACTTCTGCTTACAGAATTATTATTTAAATAGTTTAAAACTAAAAATACAGATTCATTTTCATTGGCCTCGCCTCTTTGATATGAAGTTCGGGAAGTCCATTGATCATTGATTTTATGGGTTACCTCAGCCATTGTCACAAAATTAGTTCTCTTGGAACCGATATCATTGCTGGTAAATGATCTGTCATGGGCTCCGGCTAGGTCTTTCATGGAATGAAGGGTCAATTTTTCAGACTGTCTCACATAAGCGTTCAGCGTTTTTTCCGGTGCATGAAATTCTGTATCCAGAGTTACCGTTGTTCTATCGCTTACTTTATACAGAATACTTCCTGAAAAAAATACTCCTTTATTATAACCCGCATCCTGAAAAGAATCCTGAGAATACGCCGCTACATTAAATCTTGCCAGTGCTGTTTTTTCTTTATTCAGCGGAGTATTTACATCTGCTGTAATTCTGTTCATTCCCCAGCTTCCGGTGGTATAATTGATGATTCCACCAAAATTTTCCTGAGGTTTTTTGGTTACTACATTCACTACGCCGCCATAATTGGCGAGAGTTCCGCCGAATAAGGTTCCTGAGGGGCCTTTAATTACTTCTACCCTTTCAATATTGGCTATTTCGGCCTGTACTCTAGGGTTTTGGATCAGCCCGTTTCTGAAGGTTGCATTCGAACTGAAACCTCTCATAAAAATATCATTCCCGCTGTCGTTTACACTGTTGCTCACGACGACTCCGGGAGCCGAAGCCATCGCAGTATTGAAATCCACAGCGTTCATCTCGCTGATAATTTCCTTTGGAACAAGGTTATAGACAGTTGGATTTTCAAGGTTTTCCAAGGGAAGCCTTGCCACGGATTCTGATTTTTTGGTTCTGTAGTTGTGAGTTCCCTGAAGCGATACGGATTGAATTTCAGAAATTTTAAGAGTATCACTTTCCTGGGCACTGAGCATGGTAACTGCTAATAAGGATGCAGAAATAATAGTTTTTTTCATTTTTATAATTAAGCTTAGTATCGCAAAATTACTTTATTTTTATTAATTCTAAATAAAAACATGATAGAAGTCATAAAACTATTTTTACGAAAAAGCCCATAAACAAAGGGTTATTGAATAATCAAAAACCCTTTATTTCATCAAATGATGATATTTTATTTCTATTTTTCGGTTACTTCGCTCTCTCGGGATTCATAATTCGTGTCCCAGCCGAAAAATTTACCATTCTTTTATATTACCGCGGACATTATCATCGACATATAGTAATTAGCACAATGTAGAGCATTGATCAGTACAAGGTCTTTATCATAATCTGTTTCAAAAAGTTCGCTGGTGGTGATGGTATATTCGTAATTTAAACTGGTCCATTTAAAATTTGGCTTTATAACCAAAAGCTCAGTTCCCTCCGGATCTGTAAGTACAAATGATTCTTTAAAAATGCCTCTGTGTTTGAAAATATATCCTTTTTTTATTCCGTTAAAATAGGTTTGGACTACAATTTCTCCATTCCAGTTCATTCTGAACTTTAAGAGCACTTTTTCTCTGTCTTTCAATTCAATTGTAGTTCCCCAAAAACCTTTTGGTTCAATCTGATAGTGCTGATGATCTGCAGTTTCAATTTCGGCATTAAATGTAAACCAACTTTTGTAAGTAAGCTTTCCTGTCAATTGGTCATCTTTTGTAATTTCAAAAGATAAAGAATTGTTTGATTTTGCATGATATTCTGCCATGGTTTTATTTTAATTTGGTGGAATTTTTATCAGTTTTTAAATCGCATTAACAGCTTGAATTTTAACGCTCTAATTTATAAATAAATTGGCAAAAAAGTAACCTAAATTTAAAATCCGTTTTTTCAGGATCTCTTTTAACGAAATACCATCATCTTCAGAAAATCTCTCACAACTCCTGATTCATTTTCAGCTTTCGATTTTTCAAAATATTAATGAAGAAAAAAGGAAAAGAATTTTGGTTGTACATTCTCTTATGGCTGATGATCAGACAAAATCCACTTCATTGATTTACAATAATTTAAAATACGAACCACCTTATAAGATGGAGCGCAGGGGTCAAATAACACCTGTATTTTTGCCTCATTATCCTTTAATAATTAAATCATAACAATTGAAAACTAAAACTCATGGACAAATATTATATTGCTTGTTTCAGTCTGTTACTATTATTTTTAACGGCTTGCCGGGAAAACGAATTTGATAAAGAATCTGTAAAAGAATTTACACTCAGCTCAGCTATTAACGGAAGTAATTATCATATAAAAGTTGCATTACCTAAAAATTATCCTTCCGCTTCGGAATACAAAACCATTTATGTTTTGGATTCAAAATGGGATTTTGATTTTGTGGCAAGGGAAGTACAAAAGCAGTCAGAGAATTTTCATCGTGATGATGTTTTGGTTGTAGGAATCGGATGGGGTAATGACCGGCTGGACGATTATCTTCCTGTTCCTTTTAAGAACGGAAAAGGTCTTGCTGATGACTTTGTAAAGGTGATTAATAATGAATTGATTCCCAAGTTAGAAAAAGACTTTCATGCTGCTGATTCCAGAGAAGACCGGGTAATTCTGGGGCATTCTGCCGGAGGTTTATTCGGAGTATATTGTTTTACCAATTATCCTGATATTTTTGGCAACTACCTCTGTCTGAGTCCGTCACTTTGGATAGGAGATCAGATTGTTCTCAGTAATGAAAAAAAAAACAGAATCGCCAACCAAACCCGAAATGGTAGATTCTTTCTAGCTGCGGGTGAAGTTGAAGAAGGCGGAATACGACCGCCTATAGAAGCACTCCGACAGATCCTGGATCGGTATTACAAAGGCTTTTCCCAGGAATATAAGATCGCTAAGGGACTCGATCATCTTGGTTCTAAAAAGCCGAATATCAGAGAGGCTATTTCCTTTTATTTTCAACAACATTAATATGTAGTATGCGTCTAATATTTACTTTTCTTTTTATCACGGCCTCATGTATGCAGGCTCAGGATTCTGCCAAACAAAAATCAACTTTTGAAATAAAACCGGCCGTCGGAGCAACTGGGACTCCGATAAAACCTACTCTATCAGTTATGGTTCTCCATTCGCTTGATCATAGATTTTCAATAGCTTCACATTCAATGCTAAGCTTTTTGTTATTCGAAAATACGCCGGACTATATCACAACCAATTATAATTATTCATTATCACAAAAATTTGGCGTAGGGTATTCACTCTATGGAAAAAGGAGAAAAGCACGCCATAGCTTATTTGTGTTGGGAGGCATCAGACATATCACCTTTAAAGAAACCATGGAAAATCCTGATCTGGATAAAATAACAGTGAGTACCCGCAGTACAGTCGCGGATTATGGCCTGATGTATGAATTTTCATTGGGTAAAAAAAGATATACATTTGATACAAGAATTTACTGTCCATTAAGCCCTATTCAATATTATCCACAAGGAACTTTAACGAATCTCGTGTATCTTGAAATGGGAATAGGCATTAAATTATATTAATAAAAAGCAGATCAATGACAACCTCCTGATCAGAGATTCGTTTATCAAAAAAAAATTATTACAGCCTTTTATTTACTACTTTTACTTTTTGATTTGTTATAATAATGGCAACAGGCTGGCAACTTATTTACGTAGCTGGAATTTCAATTTCGCTTTTTCTTTTCATCATGTTGATCAGTAAGCGGAAGAAAACCGGTGCAGACAAAATTTTGAGCATTTGGTTTTTTTTCGCCTTAGTGCATTTGATCTTTATTGCATGGTACGCTTCAGGATTGGCATATAAAACTCCGGTACTCGTAGGATGGGAATTACCGTTACCGTTCCTTCATGGTCCTTTTTTATACCTGTATATTTTATTTTTAAGTGGGCAGCAGCGTTACAGAAGGTTTTATCTGCTTCATTTTATTCCAGCTATTTTGGTGGCATTTATATTGGCTTTTGTACTCCCTGAAGTACACTCGAGTACCTCAGCATTATCAGCTTTCACCCCTCTATTTCATGGGATGGTTACCTGTATTATGATTTCAGGTGTTGTGTATGTAATCCTTTCACTAATCCTGCTTAACAGACATCAACGGAATATTGTGGGGCAATTTTCCAACACAGATAAAATTACACTTAACTGGATGCGATATCTTATTTCGGGAATGGGTGTAATTTGGATCGTTGTGATTTTTACCCAATCGGCACAAGCTCTGTATGTTGCAGTTGCATTATTTATCTTCTTTATCGGATATTTCGGAATCCGACAGACAGGAATTTTTTCAGATATATTATCACCACACGAAGTATTCCTTCCTACAATTCTTGAAACATCTGTTCAATCGGAAGAACCTGATCATATTGCAGCATCTGCGGACCGCATTAAGTATGAAAAAACAAAAGTGGATGAAGATAAGGCTTCTGAAATCCAAGCCCAACTGGTGGTTTTAATGGAAGAACAGGAATCTTATAAGGATCCTGAACTCACTTTAGGAGATCTGGCCGGAATGCTGAACATTCCGCCGGGAACTCTTTCACAGGTCATCAATTCAAAAGAAGGCAAAAACTTTTATGACTATATCAATACTTTCAGGATAGAAGCTTTCAAACAATTACTATCAAAACCCGAAAGCCGGCAATATACCCTGTTGTCACTGGCCTTTGAGTGTGGATTTAATTCTAAAACCAGTTTTAACCGGAATTTTAAAAAAATCACGGGTATATCTCCGAGTGTTTATGCCAAGAATATTACCATTGATATATCATCCGGAGAATAGCCAGATAGTTTAACATCTTTGTAAGAGTTTAAAATCCAGGTTGAATACCATACTGTATCGCATCTTCAAGAATTTCAATATTGATCTCTTTCAATGCTTTAAATTTGATGCAATATCCGGTTACGGTTGCCTTACCTATTCTTTTTCCATAAGTTTGAGGCAGATAATTTTTATCGCTGATTCCCATAATATATACTGAAATTCCGGTTGTATTGGCACTGATCCCGATACGGTAGAATTCTTTGGTTGTGCCGTCAGCATATTTTATGAGGTACGAGCCGTATCCTATATTAGAATTGGAAACCAATTTACCTTGCTCGTTTTTACCATCCAGAAACCATAATTTACATGAGGGTAGAATTTGTAATATGCGCTCATGAAGTCCCTGCATATCATTACGTTTGGGCTCTGGTTGGGCGATAATGTAGTTTTCTATTTGTTGCCGGATATTCATACCACTTTCTTTTATTTATGTTTTCCAAACAACCATTTCGGTATTTCTTCTGTTAATAAAAAAGGAATAACAATATTATTGTGATTGAGATGATTGAAAGTCGTGAAAATCACATTAGGATCTAACGAAAGTTTGTTGAATAGCTCAACACTTCCGACGTAAGGATTTTCTTGATCCTTTGCACCATGAATCAACCAGATATTTTTCTTATTTACTTTCTCAAGATGGGAAAGATCCGGAACGGCTGCCACAGAAACTTCGGCAGCAAAAGTATCAGGTTGAAGACTCATCAAGTTCTGCGCTGTTGAAGCTCCCATTGAATATCCTATTAAATAAATTCTATTCTTATCAATATTTGGATATTCCTTTTCTACATTTTTTATTAAATCCAATACTGCAACAGCTTCATCTGATGGTTTTGAAATCAGTATATTTTCAGCATTATTCTCATAATTGGAAGAACGTTTACTGAATTGTGGTGCTATAACATAGCATTCATATTTGCTGTAAATATCATCTCTTAACCAGATTTTAGCAAACGGTTCGAGTTGATTTTCGTTATCCGTTCCGATTCTGGTTGAATTATGAAACGTAATAACCAATGGAAATTTTTTAGTCTTTACATTATTTTTTGGAGTTAAAAGCCTGTAAGGGATTTGTAAATTATCTTTTGAGAATATCTTTTTCAGGAAAGGCTCAGTATTAAGACTATTTACTATTTTCCGGTTGTTGACAAACATTAAGGTATCAACTTTGTCATCGCGGAATTCTTTTTTCTGGGCAAAAGCTGAATTTGTACTGAAAATTAAGATCAATAATAAAATATAAATTTTCATAGGATTATTAGGTTTAAACAAAAATGAAATATACTACTTAAGACCGAAAATATCATATTATTTATTTCCAAACCAATACTCCCATTTTTCCTGATCAATTCCAAACTTTCCCTGCCACCATCTGGCAGGATAGCCGACATCATCATTTCTTATCGGTCTCTGCTCTCTGTCCGGATAGGTAGCGTACTGATCGGCATATCCAAAATGTTGGTCATCATGTAAAATTCCAATGACTCCTAAAATCTCCAGCACTCCTTGCCGCTCTTCATCATTGGATTTGAAAGTTTTAGAGATTTTCTTTTTAAGTTTAGATATTCTATCGTCAGATTCTGCCGTTTCAATTATTTTTTTTAGTTCATCCAGGATTTCGCGGTCATTTTCGTTTGGTTTAACAGCAGAAAGCTCCGGGAATTGTTCGAGATCAAACAAGACCTGGATCAGATTATCAAAGCAAGCTCCGTCTTTATATTTAAAATAATTGATGGTATTGAATTCAACCGGCTGTTCAAATTCATAAGTGTGAAGTCCACAAACGGCACAAATTCCTTCATTAGGCTTCGGACTTGCAGCAAAGCTATGTTCCGGTAACGATTTTCCAATACAATAACTTGACAAAAAAGAACGGTATTCTAATTGTCTTTTGGTTAAACTATAAAGAAATGCATTCACAACGTCTTGCTTATCAATCCTTGCAACAGCTATTTTAATTCTTCTGCAAATTTCGTCGTGACTGACATTTTCTTGATCATACATTACCGAATGTTTCTTTGCATATTCAAAATCTTCTTTGGAAATATATTGTATGTAGGTATCCCAGTAAAACCAGTCGCTTAAACTTTCTGTTTGGGCCTTTTTTATTGTTTCAAGTAAAATTTGTATTGCTTTTTTGTCCATCTGTTAAAAAAGTTATTACGTTTCAAACATTATGTGTTTAATACAAATTTATCAAATAAACTGTAAAAAACTTACGAAGCTACACATTTGAATTATCCTAAAGTTGCTTTGCAAAGTATAAAACCTAACAGGTTTTAAAAACCTGTTAGGTTTAAATATTCCACAAAATAAAAAACGCACCCTAAAAAATAAGGTGCGTTGTAAAAAATATTTTAATCCGAAATTACATCGTCTCCATTTTGAAGCTCATGCTTTCGATTACTTTCAGAATGGCTTCTACCGTATCCATCGAAGTTAAACAAGGAACACCGTTTTCCACACTCATTCTTCTGATCTGGAATCCGTCTCTTTCAGCTTGCTTCCCTTTTGTAGTGGTATTGACTACATACTGAACTTTTCCTTTCTGGATCAGGTCGATAAGGTTTACACTTTCTTCGCCGATTTTGTATCCTATTTTACAAGGAATTCCTTTTTGTTCGAAGAATTTTGCAGTTCCTTCCGTCGCCCAGATTCTGAATCCTACTTCATGGAATCTTGCTGCCAGATCAGCTGCTTCTTCCTTATGCTTGTCTGCTACAGTAAACAGGATAGAACCATGCATCGGAACTTTTCTTCCTGCTGCAACCAATCCTTTATAAAGTGCCTTTTCAAGTGTTGTATCTTTCCCCATAACCTCTCCTGTAGACTTCATTTCTGGTCCTAGAGAGATATCCACTTTCGTTAGTTTTGAGAAAGAGAACACAGGAACTTTTACAAAAACGCCTTCTTTATTTGGTACTAAACCATCTTTATATCCAAGATCTTTCAGTTTTTGTCCTAAAATTGCTTTTGTAGCAAGGTTCGCCATCGGAACTTCTGTGATTTTAGATAAGAAAGGAACCGTTCTTGAAGAACGTGGGTTTACTTCGATCACATAAACATTTCCTTCAAAAAGAACGTACTGGATATTCATCAATCCGATCACCTTCAATCCTTTTGCCAGTCTTTTTGTATAATCTACTAAAGTATCGATTTCGCTTTGTGAAATATTCTGTGGTGGATACACTGCGATAGAGTCTCCGGAGTGAACTCCCGCTCTTTCGATGTGTTCCATAATTCCTGGAATTACTACTGTTTCACCATCACAGATTGCATCAACTTCAATTTCCTTTCCAACCATGTATTTGTCAACCAAAACAGGATGTTCAGGGCTCGCATCTACCGCATTTTCCATATAATGGGCCAGTTCTGCTTCTGCATATACAATTTCCATTGCTCTACCTCCAAGAACGTAGCTTGGACGAACCAATACCGGGTAACCGATTTCGT
The DNA here is from genome assembly GCF_003815875.1 of Chryseobacterium lactis. Lineage (NCBI taxonomy): Bacteria > Pseudomonadati > Bacteroidota > Flavobacteriia > Flavobacteriales > Weeksellaceae > Chryseobacterium > Chryseobacterium lactis. The sequence continues at coordinate 3,357,544 of NZ_CP033924.1, read as the reverse complement.
TCGCAATTTTTATAGCTTCTTCTTTCGAAGTGGAAGTTCTTCCGTTTGGCTGAGGAATTCCCATCTCCTGAAGTGCTTTTTCGAATTTATCTCTGTTTTCAGCTCTGTCAAGATCTTCCAGCGAAGTTCCTAAGATCTGTACTCCGTGAGAAGCTAATTTATCTGCAAGGTTGATCGCTGTCTGTCCTCCGAACTGTACAACTACTCCTTTAGGTTTTTCAAGCTCGATGATGTTCATTACATCTTCTTCCGTTAATGGCTCGAAGTATAGTTTATCAGAGATTGAGAAGTCTGTAGAAACTGTTTCAGGGTTATTGTTGATGATAATTGCTTCGTAACCCATTTCTTTGATCGCCCAAACCGAGTGAACTGTCGCGTAGTCAAATTCAACTCCCTGACCGATTCTGATAGGTCCTGAGCCCAGTACAATGATCTTTTCTTTGTCTGAAACAACACTTTCGTTTTCTTCTTCGTAAGTTCCGTAGAAGTAAGGGGTTTCAGATTCAAACTCAGCGGCACACGTGTCTACCATTTTGTAAACCGGCATTATTCCGTTTTCTTTTCTGAAGTTGAAAACTTCACGCTCTTTTACATCCCAAAGGACCGCGATATTGATATCTGCAAAACCTAATCTCTTAGCCTCGATTAATGTTTCTTTATCGAATTTATTTTCAGCGATAATTTTTTCGAAGTCTACTAATTTTTTTAGTTTCCAGATGAAGAACTTATCAATTTTGCTCCATTCTACGATTTGTTCCCAGTCGTATCCTCTTCTTAAAGCATCTCCTATGATGAATAATCTCTCATCATCACAAACTCTGATTCTTCTTTCGATTTCTTCAGCAGTAAGTGCCTGAGCTTGTTTTGTCTTTAATCCTAAATGCTTGATTCCTGTTTCCAGTGAACGGATTGCTTTTTGTAAAGATTCTTCAAGGTTTCTTCCGATCGCCATTACTTCACCAGTCGCTTTCATCTGTGTAGAAAGTCTTCTGTCTGCAGTTTCGAATTTATCGAATGGGAATCTTGGGAATTTCGTTACTACATAGTCAAGAGCCGGCTCAAAACATGCGTATGTTTTTCCAGTTACCGGATTCATAATTTCATCCAGCGTCAATCCTACAGCGATTTTCGCAGCGATTTTTGCAATCGGGTATCCTGTCGCCTTACTTGCTAGTGCTGATGATCGGGAAACTCTAGGGTTTACCTCGATGATATAGTATTCGAATGAATGTGGGTCTAATGCCAACTGTACGTTACATCCACCTTCAATTCCTAATGCTCTGATGATTTTTAAAGAAGCATTTCTCAACAATTGATACTCTCTGTCTGAAAGTGTCTGAGAAGGCGCTACTACGATTGAATCTCCTGTGTGAACTCCAACCGGATCTATGTTTTCCATGTTACAAACCACAATGGCGTTGTCGTTTGCATCACGCATTACTTCGTATTCAATCTCTTTGAAACCTGCGATTGATTTTTCGATAAGACATTGTGTAACAGGGCTGTATTTTAACCCAAGTTCAGCAATTTCTTTTAATTCAACCTCATTAGAAGCGATACCACCTCCGGTACCTCCCATCGTAAAGGCAGGACGAACGATCACAGGATATCCGATATTCTCAGCGAAAGAAAGCGCTCCTTCCACCGTATTTACGATATCAGATTCAGGAACAGGTTCGTTCAATTCTCTCATCAACTCACGGAAAAGATCTCTGTCTTCAGCTCTGTTGATTGCAGAAAGTGTTGTACCTAATACCTCCACTTTGCATTCTTCAAGAATTCCTGATTTTTCCAACTCAACTGCCATATTCAATCCTGTCTGCCCTCCCAAGGTTGGTAATAATGCATCGGGACGCTCTTTTCTGATGATGTGGCTTACAAACTGTAATGAAATCGGCTCGATATATACTTTATCTGCGATTTCTACATCCGTCATAATTGTTGCAGGGTTTGAGTTGATCAAAATTACCTTGTAGCCTTCTTCTTTCAAAGACAGACAAGCCTGCGTTCCTGCGTAGTCAAATTCAGCTGCCTGACCAATGATGATAGGTCCTGAACCGATTACTAAAATTGTTTTTATATCTGTACGTTTTGCCATTTTTCTTTTTAATTAGAGTTAAGAATCAAGAGTCAAGATCCTAAACTTTGTAGTTTTTACTTTATCAGACCTATATTGTATTTTGTCATTCCGTAGGAATCTAACCTGTTATTGTTGAGATTCTTCACTCCGCTGTCGCTTTGTTCAGAATGACAAAAAGCCGTCTTATTTATTTTTAAAGTCCTCCATTAATTGAATGAACTCATCAAACAAATAGTTTGCATCTTCAGGACCCGGGCTTGCTTCAGGGTGATACTGAACAGAGAAACAAGGGTGAATTTTATGTTTCAGACCTTCGTTGGTTCTGTCATTCAAAGCGATATGCGTTTCGATAAGGTCTGTTCCCTTCAAACTTTCCTGGTCTACTGCATATCCATGGTTTTGCGAAGTGATAGCCACTGTGTTTTTCTCTAAGTCCAGTACCGGATGGTTTCCTCCTCTGTGTCCGAATTTCAATTTGAAAGTCTTTGCTCCACAAGCCAGACCAATCAACTGGTGTCCTAAACAGATTCCGAAGATCGGAACTTTTCCTAATAATCCACGGATCATATCTAAAGCGTGTGGTACATCTTCAGGGTCACCAGGTCCATTTGAAAGCATGATTCCATCAGGATTCATCAACAGGATTTCTTCAGCCGTCGTATCATGAGATACTACGATGATATCACAATTTCTCTGTGACAACTCTCTGATGATTCCCAATTTTGCTCCAAAATCTACCAAAACTACTTTAAAGCCTCTGTTTGGGTTCGCGTAAGGTGTTTTTGTAGACACCTCTTCAACCTGGTTAGTTGGGAAATTGGTTGACTTCAATTCTGAAGCTACAGCATTCTCATCAGCATCAGCGTTTACGATTTTTCCCTTTACAACTCCGGAGTTACGAAGAATTCTTGTCAGTCTTCTCGTATCGATTCCTGAAATTCCTGAAAGGTTTTTCTTTTTAAATAATTCATCTAAAGTAATCTGAGTACGGAAGTTGGAAGGAAGATCGCAAAGTTCTTTTACGATAAGCCCTTTAATTGCCGGCTCAATACTTTCATAATCATCACGGTTAATACCATAATTCCCGATAAGCGGATAGGTCATACAAACTATCTGGCCACAATATGATGGGTCAGAAATCAATTCCTGATACCCTGTCATTCCGGTATTGAAAACTACTTCACCTGCAGTTTCCAATTCTGCTCCGAAACCTTCTCCATGAAACACTTCACCGGACTCCAGTATTAATTTTTTCTTCATTTTTTCTATTTAGATTTTCTTTTTTATTAACAGGTCGCCTCTACGAGGCTCTTTTTTTATTATTCCCAAGGGTTTCACCCATGGTTATTAATAGGTCGCCCCTTCGGGGCTTATATAATCTTTGAGGGTTGTATACCTCATGGCTATTATCAGGTCGCTCCTACGGAGCTCACTACCTTTTAACTTGGCTCTTATTTAAAGGCGAATCCTTTTTCTTCCAGCGCTTCTTTCAGAATGGCCATTCTTGCGAAGACTCCGTTTTGCATTTGCTTGAAGACTCTTGATCTTTCGCATTCCACCAGATCAGAATCTATTTCCACTCCTCTGTTGATCGGTGCCGGGTGCATGATGATTGCTTCTTTTTTCATTGCTTTCTCTCTTTCTTTGGTCAGGCCATATCTTTTATGGTATTCCGAAGCGGTAAAGCTCATGGCAGAATCGTGTCTTTCGTGCTGGATTCTTAATAACATCAGGACATCTACTTCAGCGGTCAATTCATCTACCGAAAGATAGGTTCCGTTGATTAAAGCTCCTTCATCAAACCATTGTTCGGGTCCTGAGAAGTATACTTTAGCGCCTAATCTTCTTAATGCCTCTGCATTTGAATTGGCAACACGACTGTGCTTTACATCTCCTACAATTCCTACTTTTAACCCTTCAAACTTTCCAAACTCCTGATAGATCGTCAGTAAATCCAGCATACATTGTGAAGGATGATTTCCTGTTCCGTCTCCTCCATTGATTACAGGAATCGTTATATTTTTTAGTTCTTCAAAATATCTGTCCTTTTTGTCACGGATCACTACCAGGTTTACTCCTATACTTTCGATAGTCTTCACTGTATCATAAAGACTTTCTCCTTTATTTACCGAACTGTGTGATGCATCAAAAGGAACTACCTGAAGTCCCAGTTTTCTTTCTGCAAGATCAAAACTTGTCTTTGTTCTTGTGCTGTCTTCGAAGAAAAGGTTTGAGCAAAAAACTTCTCCTTCAATTTTAGCAGTTTTTCCGTTTGCAAAAGCTAATGCTTCTGTCAGTATACTGTTGATTCTCTCGGTGCTTAGTTCTGTAATCGTAAACATAATTCTTATTTTTGGGCATAAAAAAAGCGAAGACAACAATCTTCGCTAATAACAATAAATATCGTAAAGGGCGCTTTCGCCTGGTAAATCTAATGATATAAATGCTTTTTTATTCATTAGGTGCAAAGATACAAAAATTTTATGAACCTCCAAAAACAAAGTTTGAAATAAATTAAAAACGTCAGTATTTCCTTATTCTCATTTAAAATTAATATTTTTGTTACCATTCAAATCAGTTCTATGGATTTAAAAGACAAAATGATTCTCAGCATTATTCAGGAAGACTCTACATTATCAGTTAAGGAAATATCCGAAAAGATAGGTCTTACCTTCACTCCTACGTATGAAAGGATCAAACAATTGGAGAAACAGGGAATTATTGAGAAGTATGTAGGGCTTTTAAACCGTGAAAAACTGGGTTTGAATATTATTGTTTACTGTAATGTTCGTCTGAAAGAACAATCCAAAAAAGTATTGGAGACTTTTGAGAAAAACATTTCCAAATACGATGAAGTTCAGGAAATAACCAGCCTTTCGGGCGAATATGATTATATGTTGAAAATTATCGCAAAGGATATTAATTCCTATAATGAATTTGCTGTAAGCGTAATTTCCAATCTTCCTAATATCGGACAATACCACAGTTCTATTGTGCTTCATGAGGTTAAAAAATCTACTAAATTCAAAATTGATCTGGAGTAATCTTTTTATTTTAAACTAGTAAGAATCGTTAAGCTATTAGGGATAGCTAAGAAAATTCGCAAGCGAATTACAACGAAATTTTTGTTATAAAACACAAAGACGTAAAAGAACGTACTAAACTTATGCTTTAAGGCGCAAAGGTTTTATCTCCGAGAAAATTTTGGTCAGTATATTCAATCTCAATTTTCAACGATACTCAATCGTTTCAGAAATCAATCATCAAAGTCAAAGAGCGGAATAAAATCAAACCATTAAGATCACTTAAGCCGTTAAGATTTTTTAAGATTAAGGATTTACAAACGAATGCAAGGCAGTAGCTAAAAGTATTTTAAAGACTTCGCAACTTCAGCCTAAGTGTTTTATTATCTTAATGGTTTTAATTTTAACCCAATAATTTATTCTTCAGTTTATTGAACTGGTATTCTATTTTATCCAGGCAAAGGTTTCCTATACTTCCCTGGTGTGAATGATTCAAAGCGCCCGGCTCGAATTCAAATTCATTGTTTTCAATCTCCTGTCCTACTTTTACATATGCATCACGGAAAGAACTTCCGTTTTTCACTTCCTCATTGATCTTCTCTACACTAAACAGATACTTATACTTTTCGTCTTCAAGAATTCCGTCTTTTACCTGGATATTAGGTAAAGTATAGCTTAAGATTTCCAGACATTCCTTTAACGAATCAATAGCAGGGAAGAGAATTTCCTTGGTCAGTTGTACGTCTCTGTGATATCCTGACGGAAGGTTATTTGTAAGCAAAATAAGCTCATTCGGAAGCGACTGTATTCTGTTGCATCGCGCACGAACCAATTCAAAAATATCAGGATTTTTCTTGTGTGGCATGATGCTACTTCCCGTTGTAAACTCTTTTGGAAAACTGATGAAATCAAAATTTTGATTTAAATACAGACAAACATCGTACGCAAATTTGCCAAGTGTTCCAGCTAAAGTTGCCATGGCCATTGCCAGTAACTTCTCGGACTTTCCACGAGTCATCTGAGCATAGACCGAGTTATAATTCATCGACTGAAATCCTAAGTTGTACGTTGTACTCTCACGATTGATCGGAAAAGATGAACCATAGCCTGCTGCTGATCCCAAAGGATTTTTATTAATGATATTTTTTGTTGAAAACAGCATTTCCACATCATCCAACAAAGCTTCTGCATAGGCTCCGAACCACAATCCGAAAGAGGAAGGCATTGCAATCTGCAAATGCGTATATCCCGGAAGCAGAACATTTTTATGCTGATCTGCCAGTTGAATTAAAATCTGGAAAAACTCATCCGTTAATGCCGTTATTTCACGGATTTCATCCAATAAATACAGTTTAATATCCAATAGAACCTGATCATTTCTTGATCTTGCGGTATGAATTTTCTTTCCTGTATCTCCTAATTCTTCAATCAAGATCGCTTCTACCTGAGAATGGATATCCTCAGCTTCTTTATCAATTTCAAAACTTCCGTTTTCAATTTTTTCTAAAATAATATGTAAAACAGACAGCATCTGGTCTGATTCTTCATTTGAGATAATCCCGCTTTCTGCCAGCATTTTACAATGGGCCATTGAGCCTTTTACATCGTATTTTGCCAGACGCTCATCAAAATCAAGGTCTTTCCCGACCGTGAATTGAGTTACTAATATATTGGTGGCAAGGTCGTCCTTCTGCCATATCTTTTTCATATATAATCTTTTTTAACAGCCATCTTTAATTGCAGTTTTCATTTACCGAAAAATTGCGTTTATGGCGATTTTATAATAATTTGATTTAAAATAACCGATTGGTTTTGACATGCCCAGCAAAGCATTCCTTATTACTATTAACTATAAAAAAACATTTCCTTAGTAAAGCTTTCATTTCTAATTTTCTTTTTGCATAAATCCTTATTAAAAACTTAAACTTTGTGCCTGCTGAGCAAGGTCAAAACATATCTTAACCGGAAGTCTGAATTTGGATTTCAGAATAAATTACAACCTGCAATAAGTTTCTTTCGTCCTTCTTCCCGCTTCCATCTGTTATAACACTTTTTCTAAAATCCGGATATAGATTTCAATTCCTTCTTCTATTTCATTAATATAGATGAATTCATCCGCAGTATGAGAGCGCCTGCTATCTCCGGGACCCATTTTCACCGATGTACATGGAATGATTGCCTGGTCCGAAGAAGTCGGCGAACCATAGGTTGTCCTCCCTATTTCAAGTCCGGCCTTTACAAACGGGTGATCCATTTCAATTTTTGAAGAATTCAATCGGAAAGACCTTGCAGTAAGTGAAGATTCCATTTGTGACTGAATAATTTCAAAAGCCTCTTTATTGGAATATTCATCGGTTACCCTGACATCCAGTGTAAAATTGCATGACTCAGGCACCACATTATGCTGTACTCCAGCATGGATTCCTGATAAAGTAATTTTAACCTCACCCAGATATTCTGAGACCTTTGGAAATTTAAAGTTTAAAATATTCTGCAGATCCTGCATACATTTTACAATCGAGTTATCATTGTTAGGATGAGCGGCGTGAGAAGGAGTTCCTTTCATCTCTCCATCAATCACCAAAAGTCCTTTTTCTGCAATCGCCAGATTCATCTGCGTAGGTTCCCCAACAATAGCGAGTTCTATATTAGGCAGCTGAGGAAACAGAGTTTCAATTCCATCAAATCCTGAGATCTCTTCCTCAGCTGTCAACGCAATAACTAAATTATATTTTAAATCTTCTTTATCATAAAAATGTAAAAAAACCTGTGCCATAGACACGAGAGACGCTCCTGCATCATTACTTCCCAATCCATACAGCTTTCCGTCCTTCTCAATCGGTACAAACGGATCCAATGTGTAGGCTTTATTCGGCTTTACCGTATCATGGTGGGTATTCAACAAAACAGAAGGTTTGAACACATCAAAGTTTTTATTAACTGCCCAGATATTGTTTTTAAAACGCTTGGTTGGGATCTGATGTTTCTTAAAAAAGTTTTCAATTTCTACCGACGTATTGAATTCATCTTTACTGAATGAAGGAATTTCAATCAGATTTTTAAGCAATCCGATCGCATTATTTAATAATTCCTCTTTATTATAAACAGATTTCAGTTCCTGCATGATGATTCTCTATATGGTTTTTTAATTCGGTTTCTTTAATCAGAAACACCTTATTTACATTATTTTTAATCGCTCCCAGCGCATTTTCTAATTTGGGTAAAATCCCTTTGTGAAGTTTACCTTCCTCCTTCAGCACTGTAAATTCTTGTTCTGAAACACTTTTAATGACAGATTTTGGGTCGTTTACATCTTCCAGCACCCCTTCTTTATCAAAACAATACAACAATTCAACTTCATATTTTTCCGATAAAGCCTGTGCCATCACAGAAGCAATGGTATCCGCGTTGGTATTGAAAAGGTTTCCTTTTCTGTCGTGGGTAATGGCAGAAAACACAGGAATAAGATCAAGTTTGATTAGTTTTGAAAGCAATTTCCTGTTGACACTTTTCTTATTGATATCTCCCACAAATCCGAAATCAATTTCAGGATGCTCTCTTTTTTTAGCTTTAATCAAATTTCCATCTGCCCCTGAAAAGCCTATTGCATTACATTTTTTCTGCTGTAGCTTTTCAACAATATTTTTATTGATACCTCCTGCATATACCATCGTTACAATATCCAGTGTTTCCTTATCCGTAATCCTCCTTCCATTAATCATTTTCTGCTCAATACCGAGTTTATCAGCTAATATTGTAGCTAACTTTCCACCACCATGAACAAGAATCTTCTTTTCCTGAATTTCAGAAAACTGATCTAAAAACTGATCCAGCAACCGCTCATCATCAATGAGTGCTCCACCTATTTTTATGATGTATATTTTCTGTTTCATTTTTATTCTACATTTAGAATTGATAGGAATAGATTCCTACCTTGGGGTTAAATCGTCCCTCCGGGACTCTGTAAGAGTTATTTTATATTGTCTAATATTTCACTAAATACGGCTTGCGCTGAGAAAATACGATTTTTTGCCTGCTGGTAGATGATTGAATGACCTCCATCCATTACCTCATCACTTAATTCGACGTTACGACGAACCGGCAGGCAGTGCATTACTTTCCCATCATTAGTATGAGACAGTTTTTCATTGGTTAACATCCACTCGCCTTTTACTTCAGGCATTGCTGCATAATCGTCAAAGGAAGACCAGTTTTTAACATAGATAAAATCTGCATCTTTCAACGCTTCATCCTGATCATGAATTACCTGTACATCTTTTGTAAAGCTTTTATCCAGATCATAGCCTTCAGGATTAGCGATTACAAAGTCTACGTCCATTTCCTGCATCCATTCTGCAAAAGAATTTCCTACAGCCTGAGCAATCGGCTTGATATGCGGTGCCCATGTCAGTACCACTTTGGGTTTGTGATCTTTTTTCCAATTTTCTGTAATGGTAATACAATCTGCCAGACTTTGCAGTGGATGACGTGTCGCGGATTCCAATGAAATTACAGGAACTTTTGCATGTTGCTCGAACTGGCTTAAAATACTTTCGTTCACATCATCTTCCTTGTTCTTCATTCCTGCAAAACAACGTACGGCAATGATATCACAATATTGATTTAAAACTTCAATGGCATCCTTGATATGTTCTACTGTATCACCGTTCATTACAGCTCCGTCAGCAAATTCAAGATTCCATGCTTCCTGGGCTGCATTTAATGTTAATACGTTCAATCCTAAGTTTTGTGCTGCAATCTGGCTACTCAAACGCGTTCTTAAGCTTGAATTTAAAAATACAAGTCCTATGGTTTTCCCCTTTCCTTTTTCTGTTTCTGTAAGTGGATTTGCTTTAATTTCTAAAGCTTTTTTTATGATTTCCTGTAAGTTCTCAACGTCGCTTACAGAGGTGAATTTTTTCATTTTAAATTGATTTTAAAGATTTTTAACCCATTTTTGAGATGTAAACGCAATGACGAAAGTTTCTTTAATTTCTAAATATTTTTCCGTTCAAAGGCATTTCACTCAGCAACCGGAAAGAGTTTGTCATTCTGACGAAGGGAAATTATTTTGTACAGTTTTATATCCTTCATTTTTATTTCTTCAGAATGACAAAACAACATTTCATTATTACCTCTTTCTCTTTTTGCCATTTTATTCTTTCACATTAAATATTTCCTAATACTTCTTTCAAAGCATTGATGAAAAGATCGGTCTCCTCTTTCCTGATATTAAGTGCCGGAAGAATCCTTAAAACACTTTTATCATTAGAGTTTCCTGTGAAAATATGATGATCAAACAGTAAGCTCTTCCTTACTTCTGAACAGTCCCTGTCGAGCTCTATTCCGATCATCAAACCTTTCCTTCGGATTGATTTAATATGTGGTAAATCCTTAATTTCATTTTCAATATATCCGCCCATTTGTTGAGCATTTTCGATAAGATTTTCATCTTTCATTACATCAAGAACAGCAATTGAAGCTACACACGCTAAATGGTTCCCTCCGAAAGTAGTTCCCAATAGCCCGTTGCTTGCCTGGAATTTCGGATGAATTAAAACTCCTCCGACAGGAAAACCATTTCCCATTCCTTTTGCCGTGGTAATGATATCCGGCTCAATCCCAAATTCCTGATGGGCGAAGAAATATCCACTTCTGCCATATCCCGACTGTACTTCATCCAGAATCAAAACGGTGTCATATTTTTCACACAATTCTTTTATTTTAGCCAAAAACTCCGACGTTGGAATCATAATTCCTCCCACTCCCTGAATTCCTTCGATAATGACAGAAGAAATTTCACTTCCGTGAAGTTCAAAAGTTTCTTCAAGTTGTTGGATGTCATTCCATTCAGATTTAATGAATCTTTCTGAAAAGTTTACCGGAGCAACAATCTTTGGATTATCCGTCACAGAAACTGCTGCAGACGTTCTTCCATGGAAAGAGCCTGAGAAATACAATACTTTGCTTTTTCCATTGTGAAAAGAGGCAAGCTTTAATGCATTTTCATTAGCTTCAGCTCCTGAGTTGCATAAGAAAAGATTATAGTTTTCGTATCCTGAAAGCTTTCCTAATTTTTCTGCCAGTTCAGTCTGTAATTCATTTTGAACCGAATTGGAATAAAAAGAAATTTTTTCCAGTTGATCTTTCAGTTTATTCTGATAATGAGGATGGTTATGACCAATGGAGATTACGGCATGACCTCCGTAAAAATCAAGATATTTTTCTCCTTTATCATCCCAAAGAAAAGATCCCTGAGCTTTAACCGGGTTTATGTTGAATAATGGATATACGTTGAATAAATTCATTTTTTTGTTTTTTTATTTTTCTTTTGTCTTAAAACAAAAGAAACAAAAGTTCAAGACCTGGAAACTTCCGCTAAAAATTAGTTCGATTCTCTAAAAATTCTAAAACTTGTGCAAATTCAAAATCATTTCTTCGATTCTATATTTATCTCGCACTTCGAACAGTAGAATTTTCTTTACGTTCATCGAATTAATTTTCTTAACGCTCCATTTTCCTAAGTCGGATTTAATTCCAGTTTTTAAAATTCACAATTGGCTTATTGACCATTCACATTTAAAATGCTATCGGCTTCAGATTCAGTCCTGTATTTTCTTCCCAGCCCATCGCGATATTCATATTTTGTACCGCCTGTCCTGAAGCTCCTTTTAACAAATTGTCAATCGCTGAGTGTATAACGACAACATTTCCACTCTTTTCGATCTGAATCACACAGCGATTGGTATTGACAACCTGCTTTAAATCAATTGCCCTTTCACTGATCGTAACAAAAGGCTCCTCCTCATAAAAATCCTGATACAATTGTTCTATTTCCGCCAGCTCCAAATCCGTCTTCATAGTGGAACTTGTAAAAATCCCTCTTGCAAAATCTCCTCTCCACGGAACAAAATTCAAGGCTACTTCTTTATTATTATATGAAATCAACTGTTGTAAAATCTCATCCACATGCTGATGTGTCAAAGTTTTATAAGCTGATACATTATCATTTCTCCACGTAAAATGTGTTGTTGCCTGCAAAGATTGGCCGGCTCCTGTAGAACCTGTAATCCCTGTGGTAAAAACCTCATTTAACAATCCTTTTTCTGCCAATGGCAATAATGCTAACTGAATTGCTGTTGCAAAACATCCCGGGTTGGCAATACTTTTTGAGCCTGCCAGTTGTTTTTTATTAATTTCCGGCAATCCGTAGATAAAATTTCTGTTTTCAAAATTTCCTTCTAAACGGAAATCATTTCCCAGATCAATCACCAGAGTTTCCTCATTAGCCGGATTTTGAGTTAACCAATTCTGACTTTCCTTGTGTGGAAGGCATAAAAAAAGCACATCCACTTCGTGAGATTCATTCGTCAGAACCATTTCACAAACCGTCGTTAAATCCGGGTACAAATCCGATATTCTTGTTCCCGAATTCGAACGACTATATAAAAAACTCAATGTCACCTGGGGATGAAAAGCCAGTAAGCGTATTAATTCGCTTCCTGTGTAACCATTGGCACCAACTATTCCTACTGTTTTCTTCATGTTTTAATCTGATAGGACTGCGTCCTATCTTGGGTTAAATCGTTCCTTCGGAACTTTAGTTGATATTTTGATTGATTTGATGATATATATTTAAGGAATTGCTTACAATTTTTGTATATCCTTTTACATCTTCTCCTGTCCACGCTCTGTTTGCCTCGCCATAGCTTCCGAACTTGTCAGACATCAGGTCATGGGCAGATTCAATTCCATTTAAAACAAATCTGTACGGATGAAGCGTCACAAACACTTTTCCACTTACGGTTTTCTGAGAATCCAGTAAGAAAGATTCAATATTTCTCATGACAGGATCTAAGAAGAGCGCTTCATGAAGCCAGTTTCCATACCAGTCGGATAGCTGGGATTTCATCATTTGCTGGTATTTTGAAAGCGTGTGCTTTTCCAGTAAATGGTGCGCTTTGATAATTACCGAAGCAGCTGCAGCTTCGAATCCTACTCTTCCCTTAATTCCCACAATTGTATCTCCAACATGGATATCACGGCCAATTCCATACACAGAAGCCAATGCTTCTATTTTTTGAATGGCATATACAGAATGTTCAAAGTTTTCCCCATTCACCGAAACTACCTCCCCGTTTTTGAACTCAATTTCTAATTCTGAAGGCTGAGTTTCTTTAATTTGAGAAGGAAAAGCTTCTTCAGGCAAGTAATTTCTTGAAGTCAATGTTTCCTTTCCTCCTACAGAAGTTCCCCAAAGTCCTTTATTTACAGAATATTGCGCTTTATGGAATTCCATTTCATAGCCGTGACTTTTCAAGAATTCAATCTCTTCTTCACGGGACAAAGCCATATCACGTATTGGTGTGATAATCTCAATATTCGGGCACATCACCTGAAAAATCAAATCAAAACGAACCTGATCATTTCCGGCACCGGTACTTCCATGAGCAATAGCCTCCGCATTAATCTCCATTGCATATTTTGCAATTTCCTGAGCCTGAATGGTACGTTCAGCACTTACAGAAAGAGGATAGGTATTATTCTTTAATACATTTCCAAAAATCAGATACTTCACACATGAATTGTAATAGTCTTCCTGAGCGTCTACGCACCTGTATTCTTTTACCCCAAGGTTTAAAGCTTTTCTTTCCAACTCTTTTTCTTCTTCTTTGGAAAAACCTCCGGTATTGACAGTAACCGCATACACATCATATCCTAATGTTTCACTAAGATATTTAGCACAGTAGGAAGTATCTAAACCTCCACTAAACGCTAAGATGACTTTCTTTTTCATCTGGACTCTTTTTATTTTTATTAATGGTCATATGGAATTCACCGGCAGATTTTCGTACTGAATATGTAAAATCAGTTTGGCTCACTCCATTATATTTATTTTCAGGCTGATTTTCCACAACCTCATTTTTTTTTTCATTATCCGGAACAAATAGCATGGCTGTACACAGACAGTTTTTACGTTCCTTCATCATTAAGATTTCGTAGTTTACACAGTTTTTACAACCATTCCAGAACTCCTCATCCTGAGTCAGTTCAGAATAGATTACCGGTTTATAGCCTAAATCACTATTGATTTTCATCACTGCCAAACCTGTAGTCAACCCGAATACTTTCGCTTCAGGATATTTTTCTCTAGATAACTGGAAAACTTTATGCTTAATCTGAGTCGCTACTCCTCCATGCCTGAATTTCGGGGACACAATCAGTCCCGAATTAGCAACAAACTTCCCATGTGACCAGGTCTCTATATAACAGAAACCTACCCATTCGCCGTTTTCAGTGGCTACCACAGCATTGCCCTCTGAAATCTTTTTACTCAAATATTCTATGGAACGTTTTGCGATTCCCGTTCCTCTGCGCTGTGCAGAATCATACATTTCCTGCTGTATTTCACTCACATACATTAGATGTTCGCATGAGGAAATTTCTATTTCCATTTATTTATCTAATTTTTTTGGCAAATTTAAAATATATTTTCTTTTAAATCCAAATAAAAAAGATATTTTTTTTGTTTTAAAAATTTACACAGGTAAAATTATCTTTATTGAAAAATATATTTTTGCTAATTTATTATATATTTGCTAAAATACTATAGTTATGGAAAATACATGTCCGAAATGCAATGGTAATAAAGTCGTAAAAAGTGGAATAGTCAATGAGAAACAACGTTTCCATTGCAAAAGTTGCAACTATTATTTTACCGTAAAAAAACTAGGAAAACAGATTGACGATTATTATGTTACGAAAGCATTACAGCTTTATCTTGAAGGCTTAAGTTACCGCGAAATTGAAAGAATCATCGGGGTTTCCCATGTCACCATTAGCTCATGGATTAAAAAATATAACATTACAAGACCTCCTCATTCTGAGTTTCATCCGGTCTATAAAATCTTAAAACAAAATGAGCTTATTGAGTATATTGCACAGGAAGATAATATTAAAAATTCCGGGATTATCATTACTCAGTTTGCAGATAAGTATATGTTGATTAAATGGGAAAGATTTAAGAAATAGAGCGTAGAATAAAGAGAAAAGACTGATAGATAATAGACTTTGCAGTCTGAATTTTATACTTCATATTTTATATAACTATACTATTACCACTAATATATATTAAATTTTCATAAACAAATTATTAATTACAATTTGGCTTTCACAAAAAACAACGCCAAAAATTGATAATTTATGAAGAAATTACTTACATTTATTGGAGTAGCCCTAATCAGCAGTTCTCTATATGCACAAGGTTCTCCTGACTATGGCAGTGGCTTAAAAATCAACCTTAATCCGGAGGGAGATAAATTTATCAGATTTATTCTCTGGGATCAGCTCTGGTTAAGGAATACCTCAATGAATCCCGGAAGCATGGTTGGAGGTGAACCTACAGATAATTCATGGAGCATCGGAAACAGGCGATTACGTGCTTTAACGTATGCACAAATCTCCAAAAGATATATGATCCTCCTCCACTTCGGGATCAATAACCAAACTTTTATTAACGGTGGCGCTTCCGGCACATCAGGTACAGGAGGTTATGGAAACGGCAAGAAAACCCAACTCTTTTTTCATGATGCCTGGAACGAATATGCAGTTATTTTACCTGGAGAAGCGGGAAAATTCAGTTTATCTTTAGGAGCAGGACTTCATTACTATATGGGACTTTCCCGAATGACCATGGCATCTACTTTAAACTTTCTTACCGTAGACTCACCCGTTTTTTCATGGCCTTTGATCGACAATTCGGATCAATTTGCCAGACAACTTGGAATGTTTGCCAAAGGTAAATACGGAAAACTAGAGTATCGTTTCAGCTTAAACAAACCTTTCGCAACCGATCTCACCCCTGTGAATGTCACAGATCCTTCCAAAGCTGTTGCTGTAGATAATAACGGTAACCCAAGCTTCTCAAAGGCAGGATATGTCGAATACCAGTTTCTCGACGAAGAATCCAATACCCTACCGTTCAAAGTAGGATCTTATCTGGGAACCAAGAAAGTTTTCAATGTAGGTGCAGGATTTTACCATCAGGCAGACGGAACCAGAACATCGGTCAATTCAACTGTTGAAAAACATGATATTACGCTTTTTGCGGTAGACGCTTTCGCTGACATTCCGTTGGGCGAGGCAAAAAATAAAATGGCAGTTTCCGCTTATGCCGGATATTACAACTACAATTTCGGACCCAATTATGTAAGAAATCTGGGAACTATGAATATTGCCGCTACTGATCCTAATTTTATCGGGAATAAAGCTATAGCCGGCCCCGGAAATCTACAACCCACCATTGGAACAGGTAATATTATCTACGCACAGGCCGGCTTACTATTGCCAAGCCAGGCAGAAAAACCCAAGATCAGAATACAGCCCTTTGCAGCGTATACACACAAAAGTTTTGACGCATTCGACAAATCTTCTAATCAGTTTGATGTAGGAGCCAACTGGTTTATCGATGGGCATCATGCAAAGATTACTACGCAATATTCAACACGACCCGTTTATACAAACCCTACGGAAAGCCCATCTTCAAAAGGAGAATTTATTGTACAGTTTCAAATCTACTTGTAAAATTTGAACCATTAAGAATAATAAAGATTGTAAGATGAATTAGGGATATATTCCCAAAATTCAAATAATTTGACTCTTGTCATTCTAACGAAGGAAGAATCTTACTAACAACCAATCACACATGAGATTCTTCACTACATTTCATTTCATTCAGAATGACACTTTTGAAATAGTCCCAAAGCATTAAACTTAATCATTTAAAGCCCTTAATGGTTCAAAATATTCAAATTAAAATTCTATTCCAATAACATCAAAAACAACCCATATGAGCGAAAATCATCACGAAAGCTACGAAAATATGACCGACAGGCAGAAAAACCGCACCATCTGGAGCGTCATCACCGCCTCATCACTCGGAACCCTTATAGAATGGTATGACTTTTATATTTTTGGAAGTCTGGCTATCGTTTTAGCCACAAAATTTTTCCCGGCAGATAATCCTACCGCCGCATTTTTATCTACACTGGCAACTTTTGCTGCCGGATTTGTGGTAAGGCCTTTTGGAGCTTTATTTTTCGGAAGGCTGGGTGATATTATAGGAAGAAAATACACCTTCCTTGTCACTTTACTGATTATGGGATTCTCCACTTTTCTGATCGGATGTATTCCGAGTTATGAAACCATTGGATTTATGGCTCCTGTTTTAGTTTTAATTTTAAGATTATTACAAGGATTAGCTCTTGGAGGAGAATATGGAGGGGCTGCCACTTATGTTGCAGAGTACGCCCAACCTCATCGAAGAGGGTATTGGACTTCATGGATTCAGACTACCGCAACGGCAGGACTTTTTATTTCATTAATAGTTATTCTGATTACAAAAAACACACTTTCTACAGAAGAATTTGATAGCTGGGGATGGAGAGTTCCTTTCTGGATCTCTATTCTAATGGTAGGAGTTTCTTATATCATCAGAAAAAACATGAAGGAATCACCGCTTTTTGCCAAAGCTAAAAGTGAAGGAAAAACTTCGAAAAACCCTTTAAAGGAAAGTTTTGGAAATAAGTACAACTTCAAATTTGTTCTTCTTGCACTTTTTGGAGCAGCAATGGGACAAGGAGTCATCTGGTACACAGGACAATTCTACGCAATGAGTTTCCTCCAAAAGGTAATGAATGTAGAATCTGCACAGGTAGACTCTTTAATGGCTACCGCGTTGTTTTTAGGAACTCCTTTCTTTGTATTTTTTGGCTGGCTCTCTGATAAAATAGGACGAAAAGCGGTGATGATGACCGGAATGCTGGTTGCTATTTTAGCATACAGACCTATTTATGACAGTATGTTTAAAAGCGTTAATCTGGAAACTAAAACCGTTGCCACTAATGGAATTACAGAAAAAAGAACTGCAAAAACACACAATACCGTTGCAACAGATAGCCTGATCACCTTTCACAAAGAAACGCTTTATACAGATGGGACTTTGATCAAGAAAGACAGTATCACGCATTGGTCTCCGGCAGGCCCTGTTATAAAAGACGGAAAAGCCGAAGAACCAAAAGTTTCTCAAACCGTAAAATTAAGTGATGATACAAAATGGTATCTGATTTTCCTGATATTCATCCAGGTAATTTTTGTAACGATGGTCTATGGCCCTATCGCAGCCTTCCTGGTAGAAATGTTCCCTGTCAGAATCCGTTATACGTCGATGTCTTTACCTTATCATATTGGAAACGGAGTATTCGGAGGTCTTCTTCCGGCAGTAGCAACCTATCTGGTAACAACCGGAAAGGAAGCCGGACACGCTACATGGTATCTTGAAGGGCTTTGGTATCCGATCGGAGTTGCCACAGTCTGTTTAATCATCGGATTATTTTATCTTAAAAATAAGAACAATAATATTCACGATTAACTACTGAATCATTCAATTTTTTATTAATTTTAAAACTACTAAAATGAACGGACTAAAAAAAATATTAGGTATTCTCTGGATTGCTATCGCAGTGATTGTAGGATATTTCGGAATTACAGTATTGGGAATTCCAAAGATTACTTCCGGAAAGCAGGAAGATCTGGTATTCGGGATCATTATTTTATTTGTACTGATGCCGATTATTTCAGGCGGAATGGCCATTTTCGGTTATTATGCATTAACCGGAGAATATTCTGACGACAAAGTATAATTATAAAGATACATGATAATTGATGAATGATCAATACTACAGGATCTGTTCATCAATTATCTTTTATCCATCATCATTTATGAAAAAGAGACACGAACAAAAACTGATTATCCTGAGCATCGGATTAATGATTGCTTTCAGCATCCCTATTTCATTACTTTTCAATAGTGAAAAAAAAGTATTGGGTTATCCTATGATGCTTGTTTATCTGTTTGCTGTCTGGATGGCATCTATCGTGATTTCGTTTGTAATTGTAAAAAAGCATGATGAATAGTTTTGCATTATTTTCTGTAGTCTTATTTTACCTGGCACTTCTGTTCTTAGTTGCTCATTTGGCAGAGAAGAAAAGAAGCAAGCTCTGGATCAATAATCCCTACATTTATGCATTATCCCTGGCAGTTTATTGTACAGCATGGACGTATTACGGAAGCATCGGTGTAGCAGCAACAAGTGGATTGAATTATCTGCCTATCTACATTGGTCCTATCATGATTATTCCGGCATGGATCTATATCAATACACGAATTGTACGAATTTCAAGAGTGAATAAAATAAGTAGTCTGGCAGATTTTATTTCATTACGCTATGGAAACAGCAGAAGCTTGAGCGCCATTATCACTGTCGTATGCCTTCTTGCCATTGTTCCATATATCGGCCTGCAGATCAAAGCGATTTCTGAAACGTTTCACCTTGTAACGGAGACTCCAATGTCAAAAGATATCCTGACAGACAACGCCACTTTTGTTGTGGTATTGATCGCTTTATTTTCTTCATATTACGGAACCAGATATGTAGATGCTTCAGAAAAACGACTGGGAATCATTTCTGCTATTGCCCTGGAAAGCTTTTTAAAACTATTTTTTATCATCATTCTTGGCTTTTTTGTTATTTACTATGTATTTGATGGGTTTTCCGACATCTATGAGAAAGCCAGCAGGTTTAAAGATTTTAAAGAAAAAAATACATTTAACGGGATTGAAGGAGCCTTGAACTGGATGGTTCTGTGTATGATTTCAGCTACCGCTATTTGTATTCTTCCCAGACAATTCCACACGGCTATCATTGAAAACAGGCAGGAAAAACACATCAAGACAGCTATTTGGTTTTTTCCCTTATACCTGTTAATTTTTACGGTTTTCATTTTCCCTATTGCCTGGGGCGGAAGATTGATTTTTGAAGGACAAAAAGTAAACCCTGAGTTCTACTCTATTCTGATTCCTCAGCATTTTGACAATACCTTAATTACAGTTTTGGTTTTTCTCGGTGGGTTAAGCTCATGTATTTCCATGATCATTATTTCAGCGATTACCTTATCCATCATGCTTTCCAATAATCTGATTATTCCTTACGGGCTGCTTGGGAAACTTAAATCTGAAAATGAAGAGCAAAACACCCGAAGCATCACCAATATCAGAAAATTCAGCATTTTCGCCCTGATCATTATGGCATTTGCTTTTTATAAATATTTTATTCTTAAAACTTCGTTAGACTCAGTCGGACTGATTTCGTTTGTGGTGATTGCACAATTGGCACCTGCATTCTTCGGAGCTATATTCTGGCGAAGAGGAAGCTATAAAGGAGCCGTTGCAGGGCTTGCTGCGGGATTGGCCATCTGCTATTTCGGATTAATTATTCCACAGTATTATTTCTCCTACAACCAGGAGTTCAAAGGAGTTTTGAGAGTTCTCTATGATGCTTTCGGATTTTTCACTATTCCTTACCTGGGAAGAATTCCGCAGATTTTTTTCTGGTCTTTACTGGTGAATACAGGCTTGTTTACGATTATTTCTGTAAGTATCAAAGGGAATTACCGTGAAAGAAACTTTGCAGAACTTTACGTAGACATCGACAAATACATTCAAAATCACGAAAATGCCTTTATCTGGAGAGGAACAGCTTATGTTTCCGACATCAAGAACATCCTTGAACGATTTTTAGGCAAAAATAAAACAGAACAGGCGTTACGGATTTTTAATCTAAAATATAATATTGATTCCCAAACCGAAACTGCGGATTCCAGATTTATTAAATTCTCCGAAAACCTTTTGGCAGGGAGAATCGGTACTGCATCAGCAAAAATTTTAATTGAAGGAGTGACTAAAGAAGATAAAATATCTTTGAAAGAAGTTTTAAATATCCTTGAAGAATCTAAAGAAAATATCAGCTTAAATAAAAAACTCACCGAGCAATCCGAGGAATTACAGAAGCTATCAGATGATCTCCGCACCGCCAATGAAAGCCTGATCGTAAAAGACCGTCAGAAAGATGACTTCCTGGATTCTGTTGCCCATGAGTTGAGAACTCCCATTACAGCGATCCGTTCTGCAGGAGAAATTCTAGCCGATGATGATGAAATTCCTTTCGAAATTAAACAGGAGTTTTTGAATAACATTGTCACAGAATCCGACAGGCTAAGTGAGATTATCAACGATATTCTTTATCTCGATAAGCTTCAGCATGGTGAAATCTCTTTACATATCAAGGAAAATAACATCATTGAAACCTATAAAAAAGCACTGAATCCGATTCTTCATCTGATTCAGCAGAAAAATATTCATTTAAGTGAGGTCAATCTTTTGAATCAGTTTATATTTGATTATGATGAAGCGAGGATGATTCAGCTGTTTCAGAATATCTGGGGAAATGCTTTAAAGTTTACGGATGATCAAGGCACTATACAAACCAAAATATTTGAAAAAGACAACCAGCTGTTTATTTCCATTTTTAATACAGGGAAACACATTCCTGAAGAAGACCTGGAAATGATATTTGACAAGTTTTATCAATCCAAAAACCAAAACATTTTAAAACCTACCGGAAGCGGACTTGGACTGGCAATTTCAAAAAAAATAGTGCAAGCCCACAAAGGAAATATAAAAGCTGAAAATAGCGGACTGGGTGTAACTTTCACCATCAATATTCCGAAAAAAAATATAAAAGAGATTAAAAATGAAGTTGAACACGCTTAAAACCCATTTATGAGAAAGATAATCATTGCGGATGACGAACACAAAATATTAATGTCACTGGAGTACAGTTTTAAGAAAAACGGCTATGATGTTTATATCGCACGGGACGGAACAGAGGTTCTTGATTTTTTAAAAACAATGGTTCCCGATGTGATTCTCCTCGATATTATGATGTCCAATCTTGACGGGTACAGCACACTGGATCTTATCAGGCAGGATGAAAAACTGAACGATACAAAAGTCATCTTTCTGAGTGCAAAAAATAACCCAAAAGATATTGAAAAGGGATTGGAAATGGGAGCTGATGCTTATATAACGAAACCCTACTCGATTAAAAAACTGATGCAGCAGATTGAGGAGATGTTTGGATGATCTGACCTGGGCCCTGTAATGGTTTCAAACCCCTAGCCTTGTCAAGGTTTAAAACCTTGACAAGGCTAATTAAAAACACACCAACATTAATATGGACACTGATACATTATTTAAACAAAGTATAGAAAATAAAGAAGAATTCTGGAAAGAACATGCCGCAGAAATCAACTGGTTTGAGTTCCCCAAAAATATTCTTTCAAAAGATAAAAACGATTATCCACAATGGTTTTCTGACGGAAAGCTCAATATGTGCTATTTATGTATTGACCAACATATTGAGGATGGCTTTGGAGAGCAGATCGCTATTGTGTACGACTCCCCTGTTACGGATCAAAAAATCACCTATACTTTCAATCAGGCAAAGGAGGAAATCTCGAAACTTGCCGGAGGACTGGTTTCTTTAGGATTAGAAAAAGGAGATACCGCAGTAATTTATATGCCGATGATTCCCCAAACACTTTTTGCCATGCTGGCCTGTGCAAGAATTGGAGTGATTCACAATGTTGTTTTTGGAGGTTTTGCACCTCATGAATTAGTGGTAAGAATTGATGACTGCAAGCCTAAGGTTTTAATCACCGCTACTGCAGGAATAGAGATTGCCAAAAGAATTCCTTATCTCCCGCTGGTAGAAAAAGCAATCGAACTGGCACAGGATAAAGTAGACCATATTATCGTTTATAATAGAAAATTAGTTGATAACAAGGACGAAATGTTCGACGGACTGATCGATTATGAAGAATTGGTTCAAAAATCTGCTCCAGCTGACTGTGTATCTATAGAATCAACCCATCCACTGTATTTACTTTATACTTCAGGAACGACAGGAAAACCAAAAGGAATTGTACGTGATACCGGTGGTTATGCCACGGCATTAAAATTCTCCATGAAGTATGTATATGGAGTTGAACCGGGAGAAACGTATTGGGCTGCTTCTGATTTCGGTTGGGCGGTTGGTCACAGTTTTTCTGTCTATGGGCCGCTAATCAACCGAAATACCACTGTTATTTTTGAAGGAAAACCCATTATGACCCCTGACGCAGGAACATTCTGGAAAATCATTTCGGAGTACAAGGTTTCTGTTATGTTCACCGCTCCTACGGCGATCAGGGCAATTAAAAAAGAAGATCCTCATGGAGAACTGGTCAAAAAGTATGATTTATCCCATTTCAGAAAACAGTTTTTAGCGGGCGAAAGATGTGACGTAGCTACCCTGGACTGGTTCGCAGAGCACATCGGAGTTCCGGCCATTGATCATTGGTGGCAGACAGAATCGGGTTGGCCAATGCTGGGATTAATGACCTTTAATGATCAGTACAAAATCAAAAGAGCCTCCGCAGGAAAACCGATTCCGGGCTATGATATTAAAATTTTTGATGAAAATGGGCTTGAACTCGATCCTCATCATGAAGGTTATCTGGTGATCAAACTTCCGCTTCCTCCAGGTGCTATGCTTGGAATATGGAAAGATCATGAACGTTTTCAGAACAGTTATCTGTCTCAATACAATGGATATTATTTTTCCGGCGACGGCGCAATACAGGATGAAGACGGCTATATTTTCATCACAGGAAGAGTGGATGACGTCATCAATGTTGCAGGCCACAGACTTTCTACTTCAGAGATGGAAGAGATTGTTTCCTCGCATCCTGATGTAGCCGAATGTGCCGTAGTAGGTATTGATGATGAATTAAAAGGACAGATTCCTTTTGCAACGCTTGTTTTAAAGAACGGATCGACTATTTCTGAACAGGATGTTGAGAAAGATATCATTCAAATGGTAAGAGAAAAGATAGGCGCTGTGGCTTTCTTAAAAAATGCAATGGTAGTCAAACGATTACCAAAAACGCGATCAGGAAAAATCTTAAGAAAACTGATCAGGACATTATTGGACGGAAAAGATTTTCAGATTCCATCTACCATTGATGACGAAAAAATCATTGATGAAATTCAGGAAAAAATCAATGAATATAGGGCTTAAGCCAGAAATTAAACATATATTTAAGTATCAGTTTTTAATCTTTAAACCATTAAAAAACGGTTCAGAAAAATATAAAACAAAAATTATCAAATACAATTCAAATTTCAAAAAACGAAAGGGATATGAGAAATTACTTAATAGAAGATCTACCACATTATTTTGAAGAATATAAAAAGTCTATCAAAAATCCCAAGAAATTCTGGGATAAGGTAGCTGATCAAAATTTCGTGTGGTATCAGAGATGGAGCAAAGTCGTGAAATATGATATGAATGAAGCTAAAATCGAATGGTTCAAAAACGCCAAACTCAATATCACCAAAAATTGTATCGACAGGCATCTTTCGGTAAGAGGAGACAAAACAGCAATCATCTGGGAACCTAATGACCCCAAAGAAGAAGCACAACATATTTCTTACAACGAACTGTATACACGGGTTAACAAAACAGCCAATGTACTCAGCGACATGGGAATTGGAAAAGGAGACAGAGTCTGCATTTATCTCCCTATGA
Source organism: Chryseobacterium lactis (assembly GCF_003815875.1). Lineage (NCBI taxonomy): Bacteria > Pseudomonadati > Bacteroidota > Flavobacteriia > Flavobacteriales > Weeksellaceae > Chryseobacterium > Chryseobacterium lactis. Next base: position 3,332,912 of record NZ_CP033924.1, on the reverse strand, counting down.
TTCCTGAGCTTGCCATTACAATGCTGGCTTGTGCAAAACTGGGAGCCGTACATTCTGTAATTTTTGCTGGTTTTTCCGCCTCTGCCGTCGCTTCAAGAGTTAATGATTGTGAAGCAAAAATGGTGATTACATCAGATGGAAGTTATAGAGGAAATAAGGTGCTGGATTTAAAAAGTATTGTAGATGATGCATTGGAAAAAACACCGACGATCGAAAAGGTACTGGTTGTGAAAAGAACGCACAACGAAATCACCATGAAAGAAGGTAGAGATTACTGGATGGCTGATTTATATGAAAAAGCCTCTCCTGATTTCGTTACTGTTATCATGGATTCTGAAGACCCTCTATTCATTCTCTATACTTCAGGCTCCACAGGGAAACCTAAAGGAATGCTTCATACCTGCGCAGGATATATGGTTTATACCGCGTATACTTTTAAAAATGTATTTAATTATAAAGAAAATGACATTTATTGGTGTACTGCAGATATCGGATGGATTACCGGGCACTCTTATATTCTTTATGGCCCATTATTAAATGGGGCCACCACAGTTATTTTTGAAGGAGTACCTACATACCCTGAACCGGACCGTTTCTGGGAAGTAATTGAAAAACATAAAATCACACAGTTTTATACCGCTCCTACTGCGATCCGTTCTTTGGCAAAAGAAAGTACAGAATGGGTAGACAAGCATGACCTGAGTACTTTAAAAGTAATCGGATCTGTAGGTGAACCTATCAACGATGAGGCATGGCATTGGTTTAATGACCACGTTGGAAAGAAGAAATGTCCGATTGTCGATACCTGGTGGCAAACAGAAACAGGAGGAATTATGATTTCACCGCTTCCATTTGTTACCCCTACAAAACCTACTTATGCAACATTACCATTACCAGGGATTCAGCCAGTATTGATGGATGACAAACGCAATGAAATTACAGGAAACCAGGTAACAGGAAACCTTTGCATCCGTTTTCCTTGGCCGGGAATTGCAAGAACAATCTGGGGAGATCATCAAAGGTATAAAGAAACCTATTTTACAGCATTCCCCGGAAAATATTTCACAGGTGACGGAGCCTTGAGAGACGAAGTAGGCTATTACAGAATTACAGGACGTGTTGACGATGTGATTATTGTTTCAGGACACAATTTAGGAACAGCCCCTATTGAAGACAGTATCAACCAGCACCCTGCTGTGGCAGAATCCGCTATTGTTGGCTATCCGCATGACATCAAAGGAAATGCATTGTACGGCTATGTGACGCTGAAAGAAACCGGAGAAGGTCGTGACAAGGAAAATCTTAAAAAAGAAATTAACCAATTGATTTCTGAACAGATCGGGCCTATTGCCAAACTGGATAAGATACAATTCGTTTCAGGGCTTCCTAAAACACGTTCAGGAAAAATTATGCGTAGAATATTGAGAAAAATTGCAGAGGGAGACTTCAGCAATTTCGGAGATATTTCTACTCTTTTAAATCCTGAAATTGTAGAAGAAATTAAGAACGAAAGAATTTAATTCGAATTTAAATAACAAAATAAAGCCCTGGAAATATTTACTTCCGGGGCTTTCATTTTATCAGATAAATCCTGCACAAACCCTCCTTACCCGTACAATCCAAAGCGGTAAAAGTAGAATTTAATAGAAACATCAGTATTTAATCTTCTCATAATTAAGCAGTAAGACTTCACAAAGAACCATAGAACTAACATTACGCAATCATCAAAATTAAACACCCGTTCAATAAATATTTTTAACAAAAGTCTTTTTATTATATCAATGAAATGTTAATTAACAAATTTTATTGATTTAAACATAAATAAAATAAGAAAATAATGATTAACTTTAATCATAACTTTTAAACCTATTAATTATGTCAAATATACTAGCTGGACTATTTGAACATCGCAGCGACTACAAAAAACTAGAGAGTGATCTGGAAAATTCAGGATTTGAAAATGAAGATTACATTGTATACCTTAACAATGATTCTCATCATTCCCAATATCTGGCAAGTGTTACCGTAAAGGATATGAGCCAGATTGATCTTGCACGGAATGTTTTCATTCAAAATGCGGCCGTAAAGTCGTACTTATTTGAAAATATGAGTCTTGGTGAAACGAATTATGACACGATCAAAAAATATATCGACGCACGAAACAGAGCAGAAATTCACAACAGCCCTGATATTAAAATTAAAACGTCAAGTGACGGTATGAATTCAGAAGTAAAATTTTAAACGACATAAAGACCTAATAACAACAAGAGATCCGTAGACCGTTCTACGGATCTTTTATCTTTGAAAAAACTAAAAATTTTCGTATTTTCGTTTAATTATAGGCATCTGCACAAATGAGTTACGACTTAGAACAAGAGAACAAAGAGATCCTTGCGAGGTATAAGGATCTGATTTCGAATACATACAGGACTTTGGATGAGGAAAATAACAAACTTATCCGAAAGGCATTTGATATTGCATTAGATGCCCACAAAGATCAAAGGAGAAAATCCGGAGAACCTTACATCTACCACCCCATTGCTGTTGCTAAAATTGTAGCGACAGAAATTGGTCTTGGAGCTACTTCTATTGCGTGTGCCCTTCTGCATGATGTTATTGAAGATTCTGATTATACTTACGAAGATATCAAGAAGATCTTTGGTGAGAAGATTGCCAATATCGTGAACGGATTGACTAAAATATCCATCATGAATCATCAGAATATCTCCGTACAGTCTGAAAATTACAGAAAACTATTGTTGACGTTGTCTGAAGATTTTAGGGTTATTCTGATCAAAATTGCGGATCGTCTTCACAATATGAGGACGCTGGAAAGTATGGCACCCGATAAGCAAAAGAAAATTGCTTCCGAAACCGTCTATATTTATGCACCGATGGCTCACCGTCTGGGGCTCTACAATATCAAATCCGAACTGGAAGATCTTTCGCTGAAGTACAATAATCCTGAAATCTACAATGAAATTACGGAAAAATTGGAACTAGCTAAGGAAAGCCGTGAGAGATATATTGAAGAATTTAAAAAAGAAGCATCAGAAAGACTCCGGGAAGAAGGATTAAATTTTAAAATTAAAGGTCGCGCAAAAGCAATTTCTTCTATTTACAGAAAAATGCTGAAGCAAGGAGTTTCTTTTGAAGAGGTATTTGATAACTATGCCATCAGAATCATTTATAAGTCTGATGCTAAGAATGAAAAGTTCCTTGCCTGGAAAATCTACTCTATCGTTACGGATGTATATCACAGTAATCCTTCGAGAATGCGTGACTGGATCACACAGCCTCGTTCAACAGGATATGAAAGTTTACATTTAACCGTTTTAGGGCCGGACAGAAAGTGGATCGAAGTACAGATCCGTTCAGAACGAATGGATGAGATTGCCGAAAAAGGGGTTGCTGCTCACTACAAATATAAGGAAGGTTACAAGCAGAGTTCTGATGACCGTAATTTTGAAAAATGGGTAACGGAAATCCGTGAAGTGCTTGAACAACAGCAGAATCTTTCTACTTCTGAGCTTTTAGATAATATTAAACTTAATCTGTACTCAAAAGAAGTATTTGTATTTACCCCGAAAGGAGAAATCAAAATTTTACCTACGAATGCTACCGCGCTGGATTTTGCATTTTCCGTTCACTCGGATTTGGGAATGAAATGTTTAGGGGCTAAAATAAACGGTAAACTGGTTCCAATTTCTTATATCCTTCAAAATGGGGATCAGATCGACATTCTTTCTTCACAGAATCAGAAACCAAAATCCGACTGGCTTGAATTTGTAGTGACTTCAAAAGCGAAGTCCAAAATTAAAAGTTACCTGAACTCCCAGAAAAATCAGCTGGTAGAGGAAGGAAAAGAAATTCTGCAGAGAAAACTTCGTCATGCAAAAATCAATTTCAATGATGAGGAAGTTAATAAACTTCAGAAATTCTTTAATTTAAAAAGTTCACAAGAGCTGTTTCTTAAATTCCAAACCAACGAACTGGATGCCAGCAGCTTAAGAAAATACATCGAAAGTAAAAACGTATTTAATAATTTACTTTCAAGATTCAGAAAATCACCTACAAAAAATACTCATTTCGAAGAACCGAAACAGCAGAATCTTGACATGATCGTCTTCGGAAAAGATGAGGAAAAACTCAACTACACGTATGCAAAATGCTGCACCGTTATTCCGGGAGACAAAATTTTTGGGTTTATCACCATTTCAGACGGAATTAAGGTTCATAGTGACAACTGTCCGAATGCCATCAACCTGAGAGCTCAGTACGACTATCGTGTAATACCTGCCAAATGGGTGAACGCCGAAAGCTTCAAAAACAGAGTGAAAATTGAGATCGAAGGTCTTGACAGAATGGGAATGATCAACGATATCACTACCGTAATCAGTGGAAGTATGGGAATGGATATGAAAAGTATGTCCATAGAATCCAACAACGGAGTTTTTACAGGAAATATCAACCTTGAAGTTAAAAACAAAGGCCAGTTAGAAGAAACTTTTAAAAAGCTTAAAAGTATTAATGGAGTCTCCAGAGTGAGACGACTACAATCGTAAATATGAATTTATCTCTTTATTTTAAAAAATTTTTCAACAACAGCCAGGCCTCAGGAATTATTCTTATTTTCTGTGTGCTGGCTTCATTACTTATTGCTAACTCATCAGCTGCAGAGGCTTTTCAGCACTTTTTAGATAAAGAAGTGGGTACTCACCTGTTCGGACTGGAATATCCTGTCAGCATCTGGATCAATGACGGATTAATGGCTGTTTTCTTTCTTCTCGTAGGTCTTGAAATCAAAAGAGAACTTGTAGAAGGAGAACTTTCATCTTTTAAAAATGCGTCATTGCCTATTTTTGCTGCTGTGGGAGGAATGCTTGTTCCGGCAGTGATATACAGTATTTTCAACTCAGGAACTGAATACGGAAACGGCTGGGGAATCCCCATGGCTACCGATATTGCTTTTTCTCTGGCTATTATTTCGATGCTTGGAAAAAGAATCCCTAATTCAATTAAAATATTTCTGGCGGCATTAGCTATTGTAGATGATTTGGGAGCCATTCTTGTGATTGCCATTTTTTATACTGAACAGATTCATTGGACTTATTTATTCCTTTCTCTCGGAGTAACAGGGCTCTTATTTTTGCTCAACTTCTTAAAAGTAACCCGTATTATATTTTATATTATTCCTGGATTGTTTTTATGGTATTTCCTTCATCATTCGGGGATTCATGCTACTATTGCAGGGGTATTACTCGCATTTTCTATTCCTACCAATGCTTCTAATGTGGAAATTTCTCCGTTGGAAAAACTGGAACATAAGCTTCACATTCCTGTCAGCTTCCTGATCATGCCAATATTTGCTTTAGCCAATACCAATATTACTTTTACAAGTCACATGGTGGCGGGTGTTACAAGTACATTAGGATTGGGAATTATTGGCGGGTTGATCCTGGGAAAACTGATCGGAATCAACTTATTCTCCATGATTGCTATTAAATTAAAACTAAGCTCACTTCCTCAAAATAGTAACTGGACTCAAATGATCGGAGTAGGATTACTTGCAGGGATAGGATTTACTATGTCCATTTTCATTGCTCTTCTATCCTTTAAAGGTGAAATTGAGATTCAGGACGAAGCCAAATTTGCTATTTTAATTGCTTCTTTTATTGCTGCAATTTTAGGTTTTACCATTTTAAAAATAAGCTCAAAAGAAAATCCGGAGTTGGAAGAAAATTAATTATTCTTCCGGCTTTCCAGTTTTCTTCTGTGTTCTTCATTGCTCTCAAAATCAGGCTCCGTAATAGCGGTATGATATTGAACGGCTTCCCTTTGAATTTCATCAGATAGAAGCTTTTCAATTCTAAGCTTTCTGATGGCCATATTCAACTCATTTCCGAAAAGGAGAAGGTATACATTAACGTTCACCCATACCATCAGCAGAATCATACTTCCGATGGAGCCGTAGAGAACGTTATACCGGGCAATATCTTTTACATAAATGGCAAAAATATAAGTGGTAAGCAGAAACAGGACCGTGGTCAGAATAGAACCGGGAATAGCCTGTCTGAATCTGGCAATTTTTACAGTCCCCAACCAATAAAATAAGGTCAGAAGAATAAAATAAAACAATGGAAAGGAAACAAATCCGATAATACTTGAGAGGTTGTCTACCAGCCACGGAACATCATATGCCGGCGTAAAGAGCTTCATCACAACTTCCACATAATACACCCCGAAAAGCGTTAAAAATACAATAGTAATAAAGCCGATGGTAATAAAAAATGAAAGAATAAACTCTTTAACATCACTCAGCTTTTCATCTGAATTTTCATTAAATCCATTGATCAGAGAAAATGTTCCGTTGGTTGCAAAGATGAGAGCCAGCACAATCGTGAGATTACTGATCCCTTTCATATTGGGAATGATATTGTGCTCGATATAGCCTCGTACATCGCTTTCCATATTGGAAGGAAACACATTATGCATCAACACGTCAAATATGTAAAATTGCAGTTTATCATAATGCGGCATATAGGGTAAAACCGAAAGCAAGAACAAGATAAAAGGAAATAAACTCATGGTGAAGCTCCAGGAAATAGCAGCCGCCTTTCGTCCTATTTTTCCTTTAAAAATTCCTGAAATATAAATCTGAAACATCTGCCAAAGCGATATTCCTAAAACAGGAATATGTATGTTGTCAAAAAATTCTTGAATTTTCCGGATAAATCTGGGAACTTTTATACTCATTTATGATTTGTCATTTCACAATTAACAGGAAGAATTAAAAATACTTAAAGAATTGCGATTTTCAAATCCCTTTTTCAAATATTTTAAGTCTCTCTATCTACAAATATAAACATTTTCCCTTTCCTTCTACTCAAGGTGAATTACACAGAATGCAGCCCTGCTCCTTCATACAAAATAAAATCCTATATTTTCCGATTTATAGGGCTATTGCTTCTACATTAATCCGCAGAATACTTAAGATACTTTAAATAAAATATTACTTCCCGCACTTGAAACAGCTCCATCATGACTGATCAACAGAAGACTCGTAAGCAAACCATATAATGAGCAAAAAACAGTATCTTTGCCGCCTGAAACTTCTTATAATGCGAATCAGTTTACTTTGTATCGGCAAAACAGACGATAAGGAAATCACTTCTTTAATTAATTACTACCTTAATCGACTTCCCAAACACTGGAATTTTGAGATTACAGAAATCCCTGACGTAAAAAATGCCAGGAACCTTTCTCCTGATCTTCTCAAAAAAGAAGAAGCCAAATTATTTCTGAATCATATCGACAAGAATGATCTGGTAGTGATTCTCGATGAAAAAGGAAAACAATTTACCAGCAGAGAATTTTCTCAGAAAATTGATACCTGGATGAATTCTTCCGTTAAAAAAGTTCACGTTCTGATTGGCGGTGCTTATGGTTTTTCAGAAGAAATGTACAATAGAGCCAATGAAAAAATGTCACTATCCAAAATGACATTTACGCATCAGATGATTCGTCTTTTTATTGTAGAACAGCTTTATCGTGCAGATCAGATCCTGCAAGGGAAGCCGTATCATAATGATTAATTTTTTTTCTAAGACCGTTGTAAATCTATCTGCCTTTTTGCCTCTCCTACTACAAAAGCAACAGAATTCGCAATATTAAAGCTTCTGATTAATTTGGACATAGGAATTGTTAAATGATGATCGAAACGAGCCAGAAACTCCTGACTTAAGCCAACACTTTCCTTTCCGAAAACAAGCCAGTCGCCATCCTGAAAATCATTTTCCAAATACGATTTTTCAGCATGTGAGCTCATTAAGAAAACACGGGATACATCCGGAATAATTTTTACCCATTCTTCCACATTTGCATATTCTGTAACATCAAGGTGTACCCAATAATCCAGCCCGGAACGTTTCAGGTTTTTATCATTAATAATAAATCCAAAAGGATGAATAAGGTGCAGCCTACTTTCGGTTCCGACACATAATCTTCCGATATTCCCTGTATTATTAGGGATTTCGGGTTCTACAAGAACAATATTTAACATCTATTTCTCTTTTCGGGTTTTAAAAAGCTAAGTTCGGTATTCATTGAAAACATGAGCTTCTCATAGCCCTAATTTTATAATTAAGGATAAATCCTTCCCCGGAATTTAGTTTTACAGAGAAGGAATCTTATGGGTAATAATTAAATTATTTCTTTATACATTTTGCGTAGTAACTTTCCAAAACAGCCTTTTCATAGCCTAAGTTTACAGCTTTATCAAGATTTTCACAAGCTTCTTTGGGCTTTGCCGTATCAAATAATACCAGTGCTTTTGTTACGTACGCCTGAGCAAATTTCGGATCAATAGAAACTGATTTATTGATATCCGTAAGAGCTTCCTTGTATTTTTTCATTTTCAAAAATACATCTGCCCGGCCATTGTACAGTAATGATTCCGGTTTCTCACTGATAAGCTGATTGTAATCTTTTAAAGCACCTTCAAGATCACCGCTGTTTTTTTTAAGATTCGCTAAACCCGTTTTGGCAAAAGCATTATCGGGTGCAAAAGTAAGAATCTGGTTAAGATCTTTCATGGCCAGATCCTTTTTTCCCTGAATGTCATAAATTTTGGAACGGGTAAGATAGAAATCTGGATTTTTATCGTCTATTTGAAGGCCTTTTTCAATATATTCCAATGCCTTTATCTTATTGCCTTTCTGACTGTGTAATGAAGCCAGATTTGCATAGACCGGAGCAGACATCGGATTTGACTTTAAAGCGGATTCATAGGATTTAAAAGCCAGTGCCGATTTTCCCAGCCTTCGCTGAGCAGTCCCCAGATTGTTGTAATATTCAGATTGAAATTTTTGAATTTGTTCTTTCTCTGCCAGTTTCGAATATTGTTCTTCAGCACATTTATAATCTGCCTTATTAAAACATTCTTCTGCCCGTTTTTTATCCTGGGCATGACCGGTAAAAGAGAAACAAATGGAAACTACAAGTAATAAAGTTTTTTTCATGAGGTTATTTTTTGTTTGTTGATGACTTTTCTTGAGAGTACACCAAATATCACTCCCAATAAAGTTCCAACAAACGCCCCCACCAAAATATCTATCGGGAAATGCACTCCTAAATATATACGGCTGTAGGAAACCACTATAGCCCATACAAATATAGCATATGGAAACCATTTTAGTTTATCTTTTAATAAAATACTTAAAAAAGCCGCTAAAAAGAAGGTGTTGGAAGCATGGGCCGAATAAAACCCAAACTGTCCCCCGCATTTCACAATTCTCATGTGATGTTCCAAAGTAGGATCATGACATGGCCTCAACCTCGCCACTCCATACTTGAAAACACTGGCCAACTGGTCAGAAACCGTTGCACCAAGAGCTAAAAATATAAGAATAAAAACTAAAGATCTTAGTTTATAATTTTTGTATAAAAAATAAAGGAATATAATGTACAGAGGAACCCAGATCCATGTACTGGAAATCAACATCCAGAACTGATCAAAAGATGAATCTCCCAAATTATTAAGATATAAAAATACCTTTTTATCTTCCTGAATAATCTCCTCCATCGTTATCTGCTTACAGGTCCTTCATAAGTTTCGTCTTCAGAAGGTTTTGGTTTTGGAGGTTCGTTAGAAGGAGAAGGCTCTGTCACAATATCCTTTTCAATATCTTTCATCGGATTGAAATCTTTGGCAGCATCTTTCACCTTTTCAATTTCACGTTTGATCTCAGACACAGGGTTATCTGTCTCTTTCATAATCTCAGTTTTGATGTCTTCTACTGCTCCACGCATCTTTCTAACGCCCGCACCTAAGTCGCGCGCAATCTGAGGCAATTTATCCGGTCCGAATAATACTACGATTGCTATTGCAATCAATGCCATTTCTCCAATGCTTAATTCCATGATGTAAAATTACAAAAGATTATACATTTATTTTACTGTAAATTAAAATTTTAAACAAATTTTAAGATTTATAGCCTTGAACACGGAAAATTGTCTTGATTCCTGGTCCATGGCTCTTCACTCAGCGGTCACATTCAATAGACACACAATGTCTTTCTTTAATCCACAGCAATACCCCACCTCACTAGATAATTAACAAATAATTAATTCAAAATATTGAGAATTATTTAATATTTTATTATATTTACTACACACAACCTAAATCATATTATTATGAAAAAACTAATTACTGCTTTTAAAATTTTAGCGGTATTTTCAGTATTGGCACTTAACAGCTGCCGAGATGAAAATAGTGAAATGCCTGCACAAGAGGCAATTCAGGCTAAAGTATCTACTGCTGATCTCCAAAAAGAGACCACTGCTATCTCTTCAATTGTACCGGAAACCGTACAGACCCAGCTTAATGAATCACAGAAAAATCTTGAGAAGTATCTAAAAGGTGAGCTACAACTTACCGGAACCCGTGTCATCGGAAAGATATCTACTCAGAAAGGAATTGAGCTTTCCAAAAATTTAGTAGCCGATAAAGATCAGTTTATTGCCTTTGGAAACATCATGGACCCTTCTACCGTAAAAATCGGAAAGATTGGCAATTTGTACACCGAAGACGACTTGACTACAGCCCAAAAAGGATTGGCAGAAACGATTACTGAAGAAATAAAACCGGGCACCAATGTCATGGAAGTAAGCTGGAACGGTAAAAACGGAGCCTTTACTACCCTATGTTTTTACAATGATTCAGGAATTATCTGGGATAACATTTTTGGAGGCCTTGTGATGATGGATACAAGAGGAGCAACTCAGACTTCCGATGAGGGGCAAGCTGCAAAAGTTGCTTCTAAATGGTATAAGGAATGGTGGACAGCAAAATGGCTTTGGGGTTCTAAAAGAGGAGAAATCGGATATCAGATCACCATCTATTACACAGGGTCCAGCGTTTCCAATGCTGACGTAAGCGACTGGGGGAATATTTCTCTTGGAAAAGCTAAAAGTGAAAGTAAAATCCTAAGACGAACAGGAGCTTATGGACAATGCCAATATGCTCTTGGACTTTGCACGCCAACCGGTTCTTTAAGCTTCAATTCCAGTAATTTCTCAGTATCTTTTTCAGGATTGGGAAGTAATATCGTAAGTAACGGAACTAAATCACTTTATCCATAATTTTTCATAAGAATCTAAGTTTTTAAAAAAACGAAAGGAAGTCAGAGGGCTTCCTTTCGTTTTCTATAACAGCAATAAATCGGCAACTATTGCTTTTCTATTTTTTGTTTTAAAAGCTCAACAGCATTTTCTTTCAGTCCGAAAGTATCCTTCAGCATTTGAAACAATTGTTCGTTATTTTCGATAGGAATGGATTCTTTTTCTCCGGCTCCCCATCGGATATTTAACAGATGATTACTGAAAGTATACCTTGCCTTCTCATCTACTTTTGAAAGGATCAGATTCTTTTTAAAATTGGATTCCGGATGTGTAGAAAGATACCAGTTGGCAATTTCAACATCTACAGGATCTACGTGTTCCAGAGCAAACCGGTATATCGGCAGCCATTTCTCTTTCCATGTCCAAAGCGCATTAGTATTACCTATCCTTGAAATCATAAACAAGCCATTCGGAGTCTGTTGTGGGCCTTCTTCGTTTAAAAGTAAAGGAGTTGTAAGTGTTGCTGTTCCAAAGCCACAATCTACAAGATATTTTTGCTCATCCATCTCTACAATCAGCAGCAAATGCGTTCTTGCGGCAATACTCTCCACTTCCCTTTTCCAAACTACCCTTCCCAGCTGTAATTCAACTTTAAATCCAATATATTTCAGAACTTCACTTAAAAGCAAATTCTGCTCATAACAGTAGCCACCTCTCGATTCCATCACCAATTTCTGAAAAAGATCATCTGAGTTCAAAGACGGAACAATTCCCGTATAAGGATCTATGTTTTCAAAAGGAATATATTGAGGATGAAGCTGATGAATTTTCTTTAAGGTACCCATATCCACTCTTGTTTCTCCGGAATAATGAATTCTTTCCAGATATTTTTCCAGTTTTGACTGATTCATAATTTAGAATTTTATTATTAATCTTTATGCATATTATTCCTGTGAGATATCCATTGATCAACCGACAATTTCCCTCCCCCTTCGATAAGCAAAGTTACAACAATCCCGATTGCAAGAATATCAAACTGACAACCTTCCCCTTTCTGAGTTCCGAACCAGTTCATAAAAAAACCGTTTTCAAGATGAGTGGTCAGCATAATTCCGGTTAATAATCCAATAAATGACAGTGCCCATAATCGCGTTCCCAAACCCAGCAACAGCAAAATTGAACCTACAAATTCTATTAAAATCACTGTAAAAGCAACCATCCCGGGAAGATGAACATTTTCTGTAAAAAAGGACATTGTTTTTTTGAATCCCATTCCATCAAACCATCCTAGTGTTTTTTGCAGTCCGTGGGGAATAAAAACAATCCCAATTGTCCATCTCAATATTGTTCCTGTCCAGGAATTATTTGTTTTAAAAATAAACTTTTTCATAACGATAAAATCTAATGATTATTGATACTGTATTGTTTAATGAAATAATCTAAAGGCCGCAAATATCCCATAGTTTTCTTTGCTTTCTTTATATGGCCCATACCGATCCCAATTGCCACCCAATCCAAATGTTATAACCTTGTAGCTTACTCCAACTCTTACCATCAGGTAGCTGCGGGCATGCTCTCCGTCTTTTATGGTCTCAGAATATAAAGCCTGAATACGGGAATATCCTTGCCAACGATCGTTGATTACCGGTTTATATTCAATCAATAAAAAACCTTCTGCAATGCTGCTTTTTGAAAAACCAATAAACCTGGGATTAATCGTAAAGAGAAAGTTTTTCACAGTCAATGAATACAATAATCCGCCAGTTGGCCTCAATCCTGTGGCAGGAGTATAGTGCATACCCCCTACCAGACGGATTTTTTTAACCAATTCAAAAGTTAAATTGGCCTGGATCATAGCATCCTTCGAAACCTCTTCTGACCATTTCGAGGAAATATTTGCCACGCTAAAAAATCCAAGACCTTTAATATCCTGAAACCCTTTGTTGATGGTCATCTGAGAGGCAAATCCCCGATTTCCCGTCAATGCTTCAAATATAACAGGTGGATTGTTTTGAGAAAGATATAATACAGGCAATAAACCCAATGTAAAAAGCAGTAGTTGTTTCATGTTTGTGACCTTCAGATTGTTTTTTCAAAATTCTGAAATACAACAAAATAAAGGTTAGAACATATACACCCATTAATAGGACAAATCAATCCTCTTCCGATATTCCGATGGGCTGATACCGGTATGTTTTTTAAAAAACCTCGAAAAATAAGACATATCTTCAACACCTAATGTAAACGCTACTTCCGAAACGGTATATTGAGGTAAAGAAAGAAGAGCCTTTGCTTCCATCAAAAGAGCTTCATTGATAATTTCGGAAGCAGTTTTACCGGTCACTTTTTTTATTGATTTATTCAGATGATTGGGCGAAATATGAAGTAAATCTGCAAATTCCTTTACAGAATGTATATTTTGAATTTGAGTGGTAATCAGTTTCCGAAAGCGAAAAACCACCGTTTCGTTGATGGATAAATTTTGTTTCGGAAGCTTTTCTACGTGATATCGGACTTCTCCCAGTAAAGTAAAAAGATAGAGCCTGAGTAACTCAGGATTATCGTCTGTTTCATAAAGACTTTCCATTTGTTGCAAAATAACTCCAATCCTTTTTTGAAGCGTATCGTCCAGATAAAGTGTAGGATTATTCCAAATATCCATATAATTCAAAATATCCTGCAAATATTTCAGACCCGGGCCTTCTGCAATAAACTCATCAGAAAAATGACAGTAAAATCCTTCAATATCAGGTGTATTTCTAAGAAATGTCCGGATTTTATAAGGCGGTAAAAGGATCACCATGCTTTCCTGTACTGTAAATACATCTGAACACACCATCTTTTCCAGCGATCCTTTCTTGATAAATACAAAGTCTGTTACTGTTTTACGGTGAGGTTGTGAGGGTGTTTCCGCTTCTTTGAGTACGTTAAGAGGTTCTATAAAGAATTCATTCAATCCTTTTTTGATGATACTTTTGCCTGCCCAATCAACATTAAGAATTGGATTAAACTCATCGGGTTTGTATTGAGGAATACGATTCATAGGCCATCTGATATCCGGAATTAATTATCATAAAGACAGAACAATGTACGCAAATATTTCAGACAGAATATTAAAAAAATAAGGTTAAAATGATGACCATCTTAACCTTATGTATTTTATTTTCTATTTTTATTACAGTTCCTTTATCTCTTTCTTTTTCTTATGAAAGGCCGAATAGGTTACGATCACACTAATCGCCATTAATATAAATGCCAGGAAGAACGGCGCTCCCGAAAACTTAAAGGGCGCTTCATCATGAGTGAAAAAGTAAAACAGATTGGTCATCATAGGAGGACCGATGATTGAAGTAGCACTCATTAAACTGGTTAAAGCTCCCTGAAGTTCCCCTTGTTCATTAGAAGGCACACTTTTCGTAATAACCGATTGTAGTGCCGGGCCACAGATCCCTCCAAGGCAATATGGAATGAGGAAAACAAACATCATCCAGCCTTCTGAAGCGAAAGCAAATAACAGCATACCGACCGCATATAAAGCTAATCCGTAATAAATACTTTTCTGCTCACCTAATCTTGGGGTAGTCCATCTGATAAGACCACCTTGTACGAGCCCTACCAATAAACCGACTACTCCTAATGAAATACCTACCATTCTTTCTGTCCAGTTGAACTTGTACATGGTAAAGAAACTCCAGTTACTTTGCACGGCGTGGCCCGCAATGTAGATTAAAATTAATGAAGCAATCAGTCCTGAAATTTCCGGGTGTTTCCCTAAAAACTTAAATGAACCAATCGGATTGGCTCTCTTCCAGTCAAACTCTCTTCTTTTATCTTTATCCAAACTTTCAGGAAGAATGAAATATCCGTAAAGGAAATTAAGCAGACACAGGCCTGCCGCTGCATAGAAAGGCACTCTCGCACCATAGTGTCCTAGTACACCCCCAAGAACCGGCCCGATGATAAAACCTAATCCAAAGGCAGCTCCTATCAATCCAAAGTTTTTAGCCCGGTCTTCATCTGTAGAAATATCTGCGATGTAAGCACTGGCAGTAGTTACACTTGCCCCGGTAATCCCTGCAATAATCCTTCCCAGGAATAGCCACCATATCGTTGGAGCCAATGCCAGAAAAATATAATCCACAGCAAAACCGAAAAGAGAAATCAGAATAACAGGTCTTCGTCCGTACTTGTCGCTCAGATTCCCTACCAGAGGCGAGAATATAAATTGGGTGAATGCATAAGCAAAACCAAGCCAACCCCCATATTTTGCGGCTTCGCTGATATCGGCATGAATTAATTCTTCAATTAATTTAGGAACAACGGGAATAATGATTCCCCATCCTGTAATATCAATCAGTAAAGTAATAAATATAAAGCCAATGGCTGCTTTTTTCTTTGAATTTTCCATGATGGTGCAAAATTAATCAAATAGGAAAATATAATGATTCTAAATTATGATAAGTTAATATTTAAAATAGAAATAAAGTTAAAAATCAAAATCCCATAAAAAAGGCCGCTTCAAAAAGAAACGGCCTTTACTAATTTATTGTAGTTTGTCTTACTTTGAAGCAAGTACTTCTTTACTGGAAGTTGTCTTACCATGTACTTCCTCTTCTTTTCCTTTTTTAAGGAAGTCATAAGCAATTGCCGATGCAATAAAGATAGATGAATAGGTACCGAATCCAATACCAATTAACATCGCAAACATGAATCCTCTTAAGTTATCACCACCGAAGATGAAAATCGCTAAGATTACCAAAATCGTAGTAAATGAGGTGTTGAATGTTCTACCCAGTGTACTGGAAATAGAGTCATCAAATAATCCTGCTAATGTTAAAGATTTCTTCTCTTTCAGATATTCTCTAATTCTGTCGAAGATAATTACCGTATCATTGATTGAGTAACCCAATACAGTAAGGATCGCTGCAATGAAATCCTGGTTGATCTCCATATTGAACGGCATATATTTGTGAAGTAATGAATACGTACCCAAAATAATAACCGCATCGTGGAATAATGCCGCTACTGCACCTAAAGAGAACTGCCATTTTCTAAATCTGAATAAGATGTATAAGAAAATACCTCCTAAAGCAGCAACTACAGCAAGAATACCGTGAGTCTGAATATCATCAGCCACTGTAGGGCCTACTTTTTCAGAAGAAATAATACCTGCGTGGTCTTTATCTGCAGACTTAAAGTCTTTTAAGGTAATGTTAGCAGGAAGATCTCCTTTTAACCCTTCATATAATTTCTGCTCGATAGTCTGGTCAGCTTTTAAAGATTCATCTTCAATAAGATAATCAGTAGAAATTTTCAACTGGCTGGCATTTCCGAAAGTCTTAGCTTCTACGGAAGAATTCTTACCATCTTCAGTTTTGAATATCTTTACTAATTTTTCCTCAACATCATTTGCATTTACCGGCTTATCAAATCTTACGACATAGTTTCTACCTCCTGTAAAGTCAATACCGTATTTGAATCCGTGAGTAAACATAGACACAAGGCTAATTACTGTTAAAACAGCAGAGATGATATATGCATATTTTCTCTTTCCGATAAAATCAATCCAGGTATTTCTGAATAGGTTTTTCGTTGGAGGAGTCCATACAGAAAGGTGTTTTCCTTTGTTTAATCTGCTAAAAATCATCACTCTTGAAAGCAATACAGACGTGAACAATGTCATGATAATACCGATCATCAATGTCAAAGCAAAACCTTTGATAGGTCCTGTTCCGAAGAAGAACAATACAACCGCCGTCAATAACGTAGTCGAGTGACCATCGATAATCGCGCTTAATGCATGTTTGAAACCGTCTTTATAAGCTTCTAAGATATTCTTACCGGCAAATAATTCTTCTTTCGTTCTTTCATAGATGATTACGTTCGTATCTACTGCCATGGCCATCGTTAATACGATACCGGCAATACCAGGAAGCGTAAGGGTAAAGTCTCCGGAATCCATAATTCCGAAAATATAGAATAAGTTAATAATCATCGCAATTACAGCGTACACACCGGCACCACCGTAATAGAAAATGATATAAACAATGATAATTAAAAATGCAATTGCAAATGAAATCATACCTGCGTTGATAGACTCCTGTCCTAAAGACGGACCTACCTGAGTAGCCTGAACTACTTTCGCTCCTGCAGGTAATTTACCAGCTCCTAAAACATCAACAAGTTCTTTAGCTTCTTCCTGAGAGAAGTTACCAGAGATCTGAGTTCTACCGTTAGGAATAGCATTTACAACGTTCGGAGCAGTATATACTCTACCGTCAAGCGTTACAGCAACCGGTTTTCCTACGTTTTTCTCTGTTAAAGTTTTCCATTCTTTAGCACCTTTAGAATCCATCTGCATGTCTACAACTACTCTGCTCAGCTCATCATAGCTGATATTTGCGGATTCTACAGCACCATCTACCGGAGCTTTTTGATTGATGTTACTTCTGATTGCATACAATACCAAATCATCAGGGCTTGTAGCTTCAGGTTTGTAACCCCACATAAACTGTGTATATTTAATGTTTGCCGGACGTAAAGCCTGTCCTACTTTGCTATTTAAAATCTTATTAATAGCTGCAGTATCAGATAATTTTACATTAGCAACACCATTACTTCTTAATTTGTCAAGCTGTAAAAGGTTCATGAAGTTTACATTCTTTGAAACTCCCATAGAATCTCCTTTTGCAGCAACCATAGTTGTCAAAGTCTGGAAATAAGGTGCCATTTCCTGAATCTGCTGTACTTCCCAGAACTGAAGTTTTGCAGAAGTCTGAAGCATTTTCTTCACCTTATCGATATCTTTCATACCAGGCATTTCCACAGAAATTCTGGCAGTACCAGGTACTCTCTGAACGTTTGGCTGGATAGCTCCAAGCTTATCAATTCTCGTTCTGATTACCTCGAAAGCTGTACCTACAGAAAGATCAACTCTTCTTTTTACAATACTTTTTACCTGCTCATCAGTAGTATTGTACTTGATTTCAGATAAATTGGTATTTCCAAAAAGTTCCGGATCTGCAAGCTTAAGGTTTGTACCTTTTGCTTTGTTGATGACATCGAACTGCTCAAAGAAGTTATCGATGTACGATTTTGTTGAGTTTTTCTGAACTTCATCAGTCTTGTTTAAAGCCTCAATAAGAATAGGATTGGTAGAATAATTCGTTAAATCATTTACCAGGTCTCTTTGGTTAATTTCCAAAAGAACGTTGATCCCTCCTTTTAAGTCAAGACCCAATTTCATTTCCTTGTCTTTAGCTTTTGAATAATAAAGCTTTGTATACCCAAGATTAAGAGTATCTTCCTTGATCCGTTTGATCTCTTTCTCGTTTCCTTTCGCAGCTTCGATCTGCGATTCAATTTTGCTGGCGTACCAGGTTGGTAAAAGCTCGTTTAAGCAAATCAACCCCAGGACAATAGCAACAATTGTAATAAGTCCTTTTCCTTGCATTTTGTTATAACTACGTTAAATTAAGTCGGCAAATATAATGATTTTCTTGTATTTTATGAATTTTTAACAACAGAAATGGTTTATTTTCAGATATATTGACATCCTGATTTCTATTTAAGATTTAACAATTTTATCGTGGTATCTTAATAAATTTTTCAATTTTTAATTGGTATAAAATTTTCATTCTTATTTTAACGCTTTAAATATCAAAATATTATGAAAAATCTACTTTTTACCATTATTATTTTTTCTTCCCTAATCGTTAATGCCCAAAGCATTAATTTGGAGGAATTTGCCACCGGATTAACGAGTCCGGTAGAGATTACAAATGCCAACGACAGCAGGTTGTTTGTCGTACAACAGAACGGAATTATAAAAATTGTTCAACCCAACGGAGCCATCAACAGTACAAATTTTCTGAATATTTCCTCGAAAATTCTTTTTGGTGGCGAAAGAGGCCTTCTCGGACTGGCATTTCATCCACAATACTCTACTAACGGGTATTTTTTTGTGTATTATAACAACACGGCAGGAAATGTTGTAGTAGCCCGATATACCGTAAACGCAACAGATCCGAATATAGCTGATCCAAATTCAGAAAAGATTCTTCTGAACATTCCTAAACCCTTTGATAACCATAACGGAGGAAGTATTCATTTTGCTCCTGACGGAAAACTATGGATCATTACAGGAGATGGAGGAAGCGGCGGAGACCCGAATAACAACGCTCAGAATAAAAACGCATTTCTCGGAAAGATGCTGAGAATAGATGTAGATGCTACAGGACCTTATAACATTCCTCCAGATAATCCTTTCGCAGGAGCCGGTGTTGATGGATTAGACGAAATCTGGGCATACGGGCTGAGAAATGCATGGAAATTTTCTTTTGATCTTACGACCGGAAATGCCATGATTGCAGATGTTGGACAAGGCGCAATTGAAGAAATTAATAAAATGCCTATCACACAAGCCGGACTTAACTACGGATGGCGCTGCTATGAAGGAAATACTGCATATAATACCACCACAGGATGCCCTGCACAGTCTTCTATGACATTCCCGATTGCAGTTTATGACCATTCCGGAGGCAGATGTTCTATTACAGGAGGCTATGTGTACAGAGGAACCCAGTATCCATCGCTTCAGGGGAAATATTTCTTTGCGGATTACTGTTCCACCCAAATCGGAATTTTGGACGCTGGCAATGCCATCACATGGACTTCTCCTTCCAGTGGAAACAATTTTTCTACTTTCGGACAGGATTCACAAAAAGAATTATATGTAGCGGCTGTTAATAGTGGGAAAATTTTCAAAATCACTACCGGAACTTTAAGTACTCAGGAAACCAATAGTTTAGAAAAAATAAGCATTTATCCCAATCCGGCAACCAAAGAAGTTTTTGTAAAAGGAATTAAAGATAAAAAAGTAACTGCAGAAATCATCAGTGCAGAAGGACGAAAAGTAGTAGAAACAAACCAGCTCACCAACGGACAAAGCATCAATATTTCCGGAATCTCCGCTGGAGTTTATTTTATTAATATAAAGTCAGGGGATCTGAAATCGTATAGTCAGAAATTGATTATCAAGGAGAAATAGTTTGTTTTAAACGTAAAAGAAGCGCTAAGCTTTTTAGTATCCTTATACAAAAACGATCACAAAGGTTTTTCACTCAACTACGATAAGCTCACCCTGCAAAATAAAGTTTTATTGCGCAAGAAAGATTAGTTAATTGAACATTTTATAAAATAAGAAGTGGAATTTGATTATTTCACTTCTTATTTTTTATTAAATATTTAACTTATATCATTTAAAACTTCTCAGCAATAATCAAGTACAATTTGTTTCCTGTACTGGGTCCTGAAATATAAAATGTCACTCTGTAGTAAGCGTTTTGATCAACATCTACAATGTGCATAATATTAAACTCATATAAAGCCATTCCATTCATATTATGATCATATGAAAAATCTCTGAAAGAATTATTATTGGTTGTGAACACTTGAGTAAAATTATCATATTGATAGCCATTAGAAGCATATTGTTGATTCATCCCAACATAAATAGTTTTATTAGCAGGATCTTTAAGTGCAAACTCTGGATTACCAAAAGCATTTGAATGACTGTTTATCCTAAAAACCATTCCACCAATCGTTACTGTTTTATTGACATCTGGTTGTCCAGCAGCATATAAAACTTTTGTAACCTGAGAGCCTTCAGTTGTACTGCTTATTGATAGTCTTAGCCATACAGTACCATCAAAAAAATAATACCCTGGAGAGGTTA
Organism: Chryseobacterium lactis; assembly: GCF_003815875.1. Lineage (NCBI taxonomy): Bacteria > Pseudomonadati > Bacteroidota > Flavobacteriia > Flavobacteriales > Weeksellaceae > Chryseobacterium > Chryseobacterium lactis. Next base: position 3,312,055 of record NZ_CP033924.1, on the reverse strand, counting down.
CATTAATTCTTTGTCCGGAAGCGTCTCCTCCAGATACATCCGTGATATATACCATACTCCCTTTTTGACTTATACTGTATTTAGCCGTATTAGATGTAAGTTCAGCCCGTGTTAACCTGGGAGCTTGCAACCCATGTGTTTTACTGTTATCAATGATATTTCCATTTATATCTCTATTGATACTTACATCTAATGTTGTAGCTGGTATAGTAGTACCAATACCTACTTGTCCGAATATGGTAATCCCTGAGATCATTGCGATCAAAAACATATTTTTTTTCATAAGATTTGTGTTTTTTATTTATTTTTTCATTGCAAAAGTATTATAACTGAAAAAAAACAACACAAATAAATTCACTACACAGATACTACATTCCAAATATTTACATATACAATTTATTATCAAGGTTTAAATTTTGAAATTATCATTCTAGAAAAAACAATCAATTTGTAAAAATCTTCAAGAACAGAATTTATATTTCCTGATACTTTGTTAGAATATATTTTAAGTATAAAGATTTAAAATAGTAGCGTCAAAAATTCAAATTATCAAGCAACCACTATTGAATATTTCAAAGCAATTTTCTAGATAAAAAAAAGAAAATCACAATAGAAAACTTTCTATCCTGATTTAAATACATTTGAATTATAAAAATAGTCAAGCTTTTTCAGAACTAAAAAAAGCGGTTCAACACTGAACCGCTTTTATTTTATATTGTCATCGAGAAAATTCTCGTTTCAGGTTTATTCCTCATCATCCGAAGGTCAAAAACCATGGCTACATTTCTAGTGAAAGCTCTTCCCGCTTCTGTAATCTTGATTTCGTGACCACTGATTTCAACCAATCCGTCATTTTCCATCTCTTTCAACATATCCAGGGCATTTTCAAGTTCCGGGAAAGAATTATCGATAGTGAAAGTTGTTTCAAGCTGGCACATCAAATTTAGAATATGTCTTCTCACCGTCAAGTCTTCTTCATTCAAGACATGCCCTTTCACAACGGGAATTTGTCCTTCTTCAACCATTTTCTGGTAATCCTCTACTGTTTTCACATTTTGGGCAAAAGCATACCACGAATCTGAAATAGCAGACATTCCGAGTCCTACCATCAGTTGGGTATTGCTGGAAGTATATCCCATGAAGTTTCTGTGAAGTTTTTTATGGATTAAAGACTGATAAAGATCATCATGTTCCAGCGAGAAATGATCCATTCCAACTTCAATATATCCTAAATCCTGAAGTAATTTTTTGCCATCTTCGTACAAACGACGCTTTTCTTCTCCACTTGGAAGGTCATTTTCATCAAAACCTCTCTGGCCAACACCTTTCACCCATGGCACATGTGCATAAGAATAAAATGCGAGTCTGTCCGGCTTTAATTCCATCGTTTTTCTGATGGTATGCTCCATCGCTTCCCAATTCTGATGCGGAAGTCCGAAAACCAAATCATGACTGATTCCTCTGTATCCAATTTCCTTAGCCCATTCTGTCACATTCTTTACGTTTTCAAAAGGCTGGATTCTGTTGATCGCTTTCTGCACTTTAGGATCATAGTCCTGAACTCCGAAGCTCACTCTTCTGAAGCCTAAATCGTATAATGTCTGAAGATGTTCTTTCGTTGTATTATTCGGGTGACCTTCAAATGAGAATTCAGGATGCTCTGCAATCTCCACCGTTTCAAAAATTCCACCCAATAAAGTCTTTAAATTTTCAGGAGAGAAAAACGTTGGGGTACCACCACCTAAGTGAAGCTCCTTCAGCTTTGGTTTTTCATTAAAGAGCTCAAGATAAAGTTTCCATTCCTTTAAAACACTTTCCAGGTAAGGCACTTCAACACTATGTTGTTTTGTAATTCGTTTATGACATGCACAGAATGTACACAAAGCCTCACAGAAAGGCAAATGGATATAAATAGAAATTCCCTCCTCTGCATTGGTTTCATGAAAAGATCTGATTACCGTCTCCTTCCATTTTTCCGGTGAAAATGTTGATTCATCCCAATAGGGAACGGTAGGATAAGACGTGTAACGCGGCCCGGGAATATTATACTTATCTATTAAAGAGTTCATTTGAAAAATTAAAATTTTATAGAATGATGAAATTTAACATAATTAAAATTTCATCCTACAAAATTAACCATTACTTGTGAATTATGACCTATGAATTATATTAGGTTCTATTTTATAATGAGTCTAAATACGCAGTATCAAGTCATTCAGTTAATAATGATAAATTCTATTCCTGCCATTTAAAATTTTAATTTCATTATCATTACTCTGTTATTGCCTGCAAAAACAAGTCTGTTGTAATCAATCCATTGACACACGAATAATCCTTTTTCATCGGAAATTTTCTTCCACGTCTTTCCAAAATCTGCAGAATAGCTGATGTGCCGGTCTCCTACTGCAATGATCTCTTTTCCTTTGGAACCGGGCTTAATCTTTACACAAGTCATATAACCTGCATTATTCTCTGACGCCTGAATCTGCCAGGTCTGCCCACCATCATGCGTTGTAGCGATATTATTGATATTGGCTTCCTGTTTTGTATAATCTCCACCTACGGCAATACCAAACTGATCATCCGAGAAATCCACCGAATACATTCCCTGGGAAGATTCTCCTTGTATGAAAGGGGTTTCAAAAACCTCAAACTTTTCATTTTTAAAATTCAATCTTACAATCCTTGATGCCTTTCCTCCCGTTGCAATCCACATATAATTTTTGGTGGATGAAATATTGGTGTTACTTGCAGCAAAAGCAGCTTCTCCAGGGTTTAAAGCTATATTATTTTTAAACATTCCCCATTTTCCGTTTTTATATACAGCCAGTTTTAAGAGGTTGTCTTTATCTGCATCACTGAAAGTGTAAGCAAGTTTATCATTCACAAAATGCAGTGCATCATAAAAAGCAGTTTTTGTGGTATCAGTAAAAACAACCTGTGATTTTAAATCTTTTTTATCAATTTTAAAAAACTTTGCCGGACTTTCAATATTGATGGCATAAAAAGAGGTTTTATCCTGTCCCAGGGTTCTGAACTGAAGTTTAGTTTCTGATAATTTAATCTGTTTTTGATTTTTTGAGTCTTTTAAATCAATAAATCCGAACTTGGAATCGGTTCCGCTGTACCAGACTTTGTTATCATGGAGCTCAAGGGCTCTTACACTTATTTTATCATTGAGAACCGTTTCAAAGCTTTCAACCTGTTGAGAAAACACACAGATTCCTGCGAGCATAAACGTGATGGAAAATATCTTTTTCATATCAATTTTATTTACAAAAAAAACCGCCGAAGCGGTTTATAATATTAGTTTTCATCCTGATATTTTTCAGGATTATTAAGTTTACTGTTTGATTTTCCATAAAGGAAATACACTAAACCTCCCAGGAAGAGCCATACTGCAGAAAGTTCCAATGCATGAGCACTCAGGTTAAAAATTAAGTATATGTTAATGATTACTCCTAATGCAACAACGATCTTATAAGCAGGCACTTTGAATGGTCTGATCAATTCCGGTTCTTTCTTTCTCATCACCCAAACTGCGATACAAACCAACGTAAAAGCAAATAAAGTTCCGAAACTTGTCATATCTGCCAAAGTAGAAATCGGTGTAAAGGCAGCAATAAGTGCCACTACAATTCCTAACAGAATAATTCCTTTGTAAGGAGTTTTTGTTTTTGGATGAAGTTGTCCGAAAAATCTAGGAATCAATCCGTCTTTTGCCATTCCAATAAATATTCTGGACTGCCCCATCATCATTACCATTACTACAGAAATTAATCCTATGGTAGCAGCAATGGTTACCACATTACTTGCCCAATGTTTACCTGCAATTTCAAAAGCATATGCTACAGGAGCTTTAATCGCATCAGGATATTTCCCTTCCGGGTTAAAGTCCGTATAATGCATCATCCCTGTCAATACAAGAGATACACAAATATACAAAGCAGTACAAACCAATAGTGAAGCAATAATGGCGAAAGGCACATCTTTTTTAGGATTAATCGCCTCTCCTGCCTGTGTAGAAACAGCGTCAAAACCAATATAAGCAAAGAAAATCGCGGCAGCTCCGGAAACAATTCCTTTAATACCATAGGCTGAGACCATATCTCCTTCCGAATTCTTAATCTTTATCGGATCAGGAATAAAAGGTTTCCAGTTTTTAACTCCGTCAACGGCATTATAAAGATCCGTGTTAGAAAATATGATATAAACACCTGCTATAATTACAAAAATAACTGCAGAAGTTTTCATTAAAACAATCAGGTTATTAGCTCCTGCTGCTTCTTTAGTTCCTTTTACCAACAATGCAGTAATTAATAAAACAAGAATAAATGCAGGTAAGTTCATTGAGAAACCGTCCCCTGTATAACTTGACGGATCTGAAGTCAGGTAAGCAGGCAAATGAATATTAAAAATTTTCAAAAACTTGTTAAAATATCCGGACCAACTCACCGAGACGGCCATACTTGCCATGGCATACTCCAGGATGAGGCACCACCCCATCGCCCAGGCAAAAATCTCACCTACCGTTCCATAAGCGTAAGCGTAAGCCGACCCTTCAACAGGAATAATAGAGGCAAACTCTGCGTAGCACAATGCTGCAAAAACACAGGCAATACCTGCTATAATAAAAGAGATTGCCAGTGCCGGCCCTGCATGATAATAGGCTCCGGTTCCTGTAAGAACAAAGATTCCGCCACCAATGATAGCACCTACTCCAATTGCTGTTAAACTCCATTTTCCAAGGACTTTTTTCAGCTCACTTTTCTTCATATCTGCCTCATAGGCACTTAGCGGCTTCTTAACCCAAATTTTCGACATGTTTTTTTATTTAATTAAGGATTCACGAAAATATAAAAAATTTAGGAACTCCCACGTTTATCGTTAAACTTTCATCATTTATTTTACATTAAAGCCTTTAAAAGTATAAACAACACATTATAAAATTCATTTTAAAATGTCCTATTTTTTGCTTATTTTTGATCACATGAATTTATATGATCTTTTTGTAAAGCCTTATGAAAGCTACGATTCTTTACAGATTATACTTGAAGCTTCGGGTGCTATTTTCGGAACTTTGAGCGTATATTTTTCCATTAAGAAAAATATATGGGTCTATCCTACGGGTATTATTTCAACCCTCATCTATGTGTATATTCTGTTCAACTTCGGGTTACTGGGAGATTGTTTAATTAATGTATACTATACAATAATGAGCGTTTATGGCTGGATTTTGTGGGCAAAAAATTCTGAAGATCATATACATGTAGATGTTACCTGGGCTACTAAAAAGGAATGGAACTATGCCATTATTCTTTTCATTCTAAGTTTGGGGCTCGTTACTCTTATTTATTATTATAAACCTTATATTGACAATCATTTTTCAATGGAGAGAACCAACCTTGGATTATATCATTTGGATTGGGCGAATTGGATGGACGTTTTTACCACTTCAATATTTTTAGTGGGAATGTGGTTTATGGCCAAACAGCGCATTGAGAACTGGATTTTCTGGATTATCGGAGATTTTATTTGCATCCCGATGATGATTTTTAAGGGTCTCGGAATCACTTCGGTTCAATATTTGGTATTTACTATAATGGCTATCTTAGGATATCTAAATTGGAAAAAAAGTTTTAAAGAAAAAAAAGTACAATAAAGTCATGAAAAATTTATTAAAAATAGCATTCAGCATTATTGCTATTAGTAGTTTAACATCTTGTTTGGCATATTCAGACGGATACGGGTATAATGGCGGTTATGGCGATCCATATTATAACAATGGATCTTATTACGCTCCTTCCGGATATTATGGAAGCGGTGGATATTACGGAAATGATGGATATTATTACAGAAACAATGTCAACTATTATTATGACAACGGTGTTCCTTACTACTACTATAATTCTAATAATTCAAGAAGAAAAGTATATGTAGAAAGAAGATCAGGATCAACCTCAAGACCTGATGGTTTCAGAGGTCAGACTAATAGTGGTAGCGGTTTCTATAACAATGGAGGCAGCAACAATGGAAGCGGTTTCTATAATAAAGGTAATACTAACAGCAATAGAAGCAACAGTGGCGGTTTCAGAAACCAAAACAACAGCGGTTATCAGAACAATCAGGGAAATCAAAATAACGGAGGGTACAGACAAGGAAGTGGTTTCCAAAATAACCAGAGAAGTACAGAGTCCAACAGTGGGGGATTCAGATCAGGAAGTAACAACAGCAATTCGAACAGCAATAATACTTACAGATCAGAACCATCAAGCGGTAGCGGATTCCGAAGCGGATCAAGCAGTTCAGGTAATTCGGGCAGCTCCGGCAGTTCAGAAAGACAGAACAGCGGAGGCTTTAGATAAAACGATTATAAATAAGGAAACGAACAGTTAACACTGTTCGTTTTTCATTTTAAATATATTAATTTTGCTTCTTCATTTAAGACAAAAAACAATATGGAATTTTATAAATATCAGGGAACGGGAAATGATTTTGTAATGGTAGATAACCGTGACCTCCAATTTCCTAAAGATCAAAAAATCATCGAGAAATTATGTGACAGACGTTTTGGAATAGGAGCCGACGGCCTTATTCTATTGGAGAACGATCCTGACTATGATTTTAAGATGGTTTATTATAATTCTGATGGTGGCGAAAGTACCATGTGTGGAAACGGCGGAAGATGCCTCGTTGCCTTTGCTTTCTTCCTTGATATTTTCGAAGATAAATGTAAGTTCATTGCAACAGATGGTGAGCATGAGGCAGAGATTCATAATGGAATTATCAAATTAAAGATGATCAATGTAGATACTGTTTCTCATGACGGAAATGATTCTGTTCTTAATACCGGCTCTCCTCACTATGTAAAATATGTAGAAAACCTGAATGACCTCGATGTTTATCAGCAAGGATACGGCATAAGAAATTCAGAAAATTATAAAGAAAAAGGAATCAATGTAAACTTTGTAGAAAAAATTTCTGAAAATGAAATTTTCGTAAGAACCTATGAACGAGGCGTTGAGGATGAAACTTACAGCTGTGGAACCGGAGTTACGGCTTCTGCTTTAACCTTTCTACAAAAAGATCATCTAACTTCTGTAAAAGTTAAAACTTTAGGTGGAAACCTTAAAGTATATGCTGAAAAAAACGGAGAATCTTTCCAAAACATTTGGCTGGAAGGTCCCGCAAAGCAGGTTTTTAGAGGCAAGGTAGATATTCTTTAAAAACAAAAACTTTTAATCAATAGTATAAGAATGAAAAAAGGTATTCTCATTGTTATTCTGCTTGTATTTGTAGTGGCAGGATTTTTTGGTTTGAGATTTTATAATAAATATTACGGGAACAATGTAGAAAAAGACGGCTACATTTTGATTTCTCATAAAGCGGGATTCAATCAGATTCTGGATTCTATTGCTCCTTATATTAAAGATAAGGAATCTTTTGAAGCAGTAGCTAAAGATAAAGGTCTTAATGCTCATTTCAAAGCGGGTCGTTATCATATCCAAAGTGGTAAAGGAAACACGGATCTTGTCAATATGATCAAGGCCGGAAACCAGACTCCAAATTCTTTCAGAATCGGAGATTTTGGAGATATGTACCAGATGATTGGCAAGGTGACAAAAAAAACAGAGCTGGACTCTTTGCATTTTGTAAGTGATCTTCATGGTATTGCTCAGGAGAAAGGTTATAAAAATGTTGAAGATTTAAAAAAATATTTTTTCATCGATACTTACAACTTCTTCTGGACAGTAAGCCCAAGAGAATTTTTCGCCAAGTTTGAAGATCAGTATAATGACTTCTGGACGAGTGAAAGGAAAAACAAAGAACAGCAATCGGGTCTGACAAGAGATCAGATATATGCCCTTGCTTCTATTGTATATAAAGAATCCGGAGGAAAAAAAGATGAAATGAAAACGATTGCAGGATTATATTTAAACCGATACAGAAAAGGCATGAAACTTCAGTCTGATCCTACGGTGATCTATGCCATCAATAAGCAGACTAATTTTAAGGAATCCATCAAAAGGGTTTTATATAAGCATCTGTCTACTCCATCTCCTTACAATACCTATGCAAATGCTGGGATTCCTCCGGGACCGATTTGTGTGGTAGATAAGAATTCAGTAGATGCTGTTTTAAATGCAGAAAACAATAATTATATATTTATGTGTGCCGATCCTGCAAGATTTGGATATCACAAATTTACAGCAAGTGCAGAAGAACACGCTGTGAATGCAAAAGCCTATCAGGACTGGCTTAATTCAAAAAATATAAAATAGGCTCAGCAAGCACCTAAAACTTATACAGCTAAAAATAATAAACGATCATAATATTTTGAAAATCAAAACACTAAGGAAACTCAAAGTATTAGGGGTTATCCCTTCATGATTTTATACAAAAAAATAACCTATGAAGAATAAGACAGAAATTGTCAATATTTTCACCAGAAAAACTTTAGGACTTACGTTGGTACTTTCGGCAGCAGCAATGGCTTTTGCGCAAGAAAAGGCAGGAATTTCAGGAAGTATTGTTAACAAAAAAAATCAACCGGTACCCTATGCCTCTGTGACTTTTAGCAATAAAGCCAACAAAACTTTGAGTGACGCTGTACTGACTGACGAAAAAGGACAGTACAAGCTACAACTGGCTCCGGGAGATTACGACATTACGGTAGAGGCTATTGATTACAAGAAAAGTGTAGTCAGCAAAAACATTACGGCAAGCGGAAACATCGGAGCATTATCCATCGAACCCGAAGCTACAACAACTTTGGACGGAAAAACCCAGGAACTACAGGGGGTTGTTATCACAGCTTCTGCAACAAAACCTTTTAAAGTAGAACTTGATAAAAAAACCTACGATCCTTCACAGGATATCGTAAGTAAAGGAGGTAGTCTTCAGGATGTATTAACCAATGTACCTTCCGTTTCTGTAGATACTGACGGTACTGTATCTATGCGTGGAAGCACTAATGTAAAGTTTCTGATCAATGGAAAGCCTTCTGCCCTTCTTGGCATTGATGACGGAGCCAATGCATTGCAAAGTATTCCTGCTGATCAGATTGAAAGAATTGAGGTAATCACCAACCCTTCTTCAAAATTTGAAGCCAGTGGTACTTCGGGTATTTTAAATATTATTCTTAAAAAGAACAAAAAAATAGGCTTTAATGGGAGTGTCGTAGGAACTCTGGGATATTTTCCAAGGACAGCTCTTAATACGAATTTAAGCTGGAGAAAAAATAACTGGACGTGGTTTGTGAATGGCGGCGGCGGCTACACAGAAAACAGAACTAAGAATAATTCGGAAACGACTTATCATAATATAGCTTTCCCGACCATTGTAAAGGAGAAAATCCCAAATGACGTCCCTGTACACCAGCTGCAAAATTCAACCAATAAAACCTTTAACAAAAATTATAATGCAAGTGCAGGTTTTGTATATGATCTTTCTGAAAAAACATCCATCAATTTAACAGGATTAGTGCGAACATTTGAGGGAGACGGGAATGAATTATTGGATACCTATGACAGTTTCTACCGATTTTTCAGAGATAATCCACTGGATCTGCAGACTGTAGCAGGAAAATGGAGCCTTTTGAACCCTCATGGATTAAGGGATTCCAAGAGTGTATTTAACAACCTGGCATTTCAGGGAGATGTAGGACTGGATCATAAATTTGATGATAAGGGACAGAATTTATCTTTATCATTAAGTGTACAGAGAAACAGAAGCAATAATAATGCAGACATTCTTGAAACCAATGATCTTAGACCCGATATACAAGATATTACCAGAAGACATTCTGTAAGTAAAACAATTATCGGAAAAGCTGATTACGAGTTACCGATAGGAGAAAATTCCAAATTTGAAGCAGGATATAGATTAGATGTTAATGATAATACATATGATAATTTTGTAAGCAGTACGTCTGATAATCCATTTATTCCGGATTATAATAACAACACTGATTACAGAGAGATATTCAATGCTTTTTATCTTCAGTTCAGAAGTAAAATCGGAAACTTTGGATATCAGTTAGGTTTGAGAGATGAGCTTTCGAATGTTAAGATTAATTACGCCAATCAAAACCCTAATACACCCGCAATAGATAAGACAAAGAATTACAACAATCTGTTTCCAAGTGTATTTTTAAGCTATGACGTTTCCAAAAACAATCAGATTTTGGTTAACTACTCCCGTAGAATAGACAGACCGAGATCGTTCTTTATGGTCCCTTTTCCAAACTATAGCAACAGTCAGAACATTTTTGAAGGAAATATTGATCTGAATCCATCCTATGTAGACTCTTATGAGGTTGGATATAACATTACGAGAAAGAAATTCACCATCAATCCTACTTTGTATTACAGACATGCTACTGATGATACTAAAATGCTTGTATACAGACCTGATGAAAGTAAAAGTGTTTTCTATACAAAACCTATCAACCTTGGAAATGATGATCGTTATGGTTTGGATCTTAACTTTACTTATGACCCTTTTGCATGGTTGAAAATAATGGGTAGTTTGGATATGTTCGGATACAAAACGACTGGAATTGCCTACTATGATGCAAAAGATGTAAATGGCGTGGCAAAAACAGGTTCTATGAACTTTACAGGGAACGGTTTCTCTACGAGAGCACGTCTTAATACAACATTTAAGCTTGATAAAACTTTAAGTGTACAATTGCAAGGATTCTACAGAGGGGCACAAAAAACAGCGAATCAGAATACACAGGATATGTATGCACTGAACTTTGGAGCTTCAAAAACCATCTGGAAAGGAGACGGAACGCTCTCTTTTAATATCCAGGATATCTTCAACACCAGAAGCAGAGAAGTATTGAGTTTCAACAGCGATTATACACGAAGCAATTATATGCAATGGCAGCCAAGACAATTTTCTATTTCTTTAACCTACAGATTTAAACAGGGAGAGAAAATAGAACAGGCTAAAAAGAAAAAAGATATTAATTCTAATGCAGCAGGCGACGACCAACAAGGTGGCCCAATGTAACAAAATAAAATCCCGAAAATTACTTCGGGATTTTTTTATTCTTTTATTTTACGGATTCAGGTTTTGAATATTTATCCTTTTCTGCTTCGTAAATTCTTCTTCTTAAATCACTGGTGGAAAACCTGTGGTCTCTTTTGTTATAAAAGATTTCTATTCCTTTTTCTTCACAGTATTGTTTACCTGTAAAATCTCTGTCCATATAATCATCACCGATAATTCTTACGTCAATGACGAAAGACTTTAAAATATCCTGTAAATCTTCTTCTGTATAGTAAGGAATAATCTCATCTACAGCGTTTACCGCTTTTAGCTGAATATAACGCTCAACAATAGTCTGGCTTGGCTTATTCTTGTTGGGGCGATCATGTGAAGGATCGATCTGAAGTCCAACGATTAAATAGTCGCAAACGGTTTTAGCTTCTTCAAGCATTTTGATATGTCCTGCATGTAATAGATCAAATGAGGAAAATGTAATACCTATTCTTTGTGTCTTCATATTAATGTGTAAATTAAAACTTCGCTGAAATAAATGTTCTTTTAAAAGGATAAAAGACCGGTGATTCAGGGAAGGTGTTTTGTAATTCGTTTTTATACTCTTTTTTAAATTGTTCTTTCAAGTCGTCCGGAAGATTTTCAATGTACGGAAGCATAGCTGTTCCGGAAGCCCAGGTAAATACTGCTTCAGCATTTTCCAGGACATGAGGAAACACTTTCTCAAATACGGTAATTTCTCTTCCGTTGTGATCAAATAATATACGGGCATAATCTTCAATTTTCAAGACCGTATATTCTCTTTCCCAGGAGTTATAAGCTGTTTTATAAGGTTCTGTACCTGCAATTTTTCTCAGCAGTTGATGTACGATATACTCATGGTTGGATGGTATTTGTACCGCCAATTGTCCGCCTGGTTTAATTTTACTGATAATCCTTGGAAAAAGTTCTTTATGATTGCTGCACCACTGTATGGCGGCGTTGGAAATAATAAGATCATAAGCATCTCCAAGATGAAGTTGCTCTTCGATGCTTCTTTTATCAAAATGAAGTCTGCTTGTTGCAAAATGAGCTGCTTTTTCAAGCATTTCTTCTGAAGAATCTATGCCCAACACTTTGGAATCTTCCAGGTAATCCAAAAGCTTAGAGGTCAGTTCTCCGGTTCCACATCCTAAATCGATGACGGATAAACCGGTCTTTGACTCAACAAGTTTTAATAAATCAAAGAAAGGCGCTGAACGCTCTTCTTTAAACTGATCGTATACTTCAGGATTCCAAGCCATAATGATAATATTTTTAGTTTCTTGAGTTCAGGTATTTTTGCCACTCCCAGACAGTTCTCAAAGATTCTTCCAATGAGGTTTCAGACTTCCATCCAAGCTCCTTTTCTGCTTTTGCAGGATTTGCATAAGCAATGGTAATATCACCATCCCTTCTTTCACAAATCTGATAAGGAACCTCTACATTGTTTGCGTTTTCAAAAGCTTTTACCACTTCCAGTACTGAAGAACCTTTTCCTGTTCCTAAGTTGTAAGTATCAATCACCGCTTCGGAAGACTGATCTTCTATCAGTTTTTTTAGAGCTGCAACGTGAGCCTTTGCCAGATCTACAACATAGATATAATCACGAACTGCTGTTCCATCTTCCGTTGGATAATCATCACCCCAAATGCTTAATTTATCACGCACTCCCGAAGCAGTCTGCATAACGTAAGGTACTAAATTATTAGGAATCCCAATGGGTAATTCCCCTATTTTACCAGATGGATGGGCTCCGATCGGGTTAAAATATCTTAAAATTGATATTTTGCGATTATATGCTTTTGCAAAATCAGCCAGGATTTCCTCTCCCATCTGCTTTGTTTTGCCATATACACTTTCAGGCATTTTCAAAGGAGTATTTTCATCAATTGGCATTGTATCTGCCTGTCCGTATACGGTACATGATGAACTGAAAATGAAATTGGAGATTTCTCTTTCTTTAAATTCCTGAAGGATATTGATCAGCGAAAATAAATTATTTTCGTAATAATCCACAGGCTTTATCTGGCTCTCTCCTACTGCCTTTGAGGCTGCGAAATTAATACAACCCTCAATTTTATGAGCTTCAAAAACCTGAGTAAGAAGCTCTCTTCTTTTTAAATCAAAAGGATAAAAAACGGGTTTTTTGCCTGTAATTTCCTCAATATTATTTAAAATAAACCTTTCTGAATTGGATAAATCATCTACAATAACAACATCAAAGCCGCTATTGATAAGTTCTACCACTGTATGGGAACCGATATATCCAAGTCCACCTGTAACAAGTATTGCCATTTTTTAATCTTCGTGTTTTCCTATATTTTCTATTTCATTTTTTTCTATTTCTCTATGATTTAAATAAAAGATATAAAAAAGAACAAAACCGATAACTAATGTATTAAAAATAATTACAAAGTTGTAATATGAATTGTTAATGTAACTTTTAATTAAGGTATAATTAGCAAAACAAACCAAAATAAGGATTACTACTGCAAAAAAATTGAGAATAACCTTTGTATATTTTAATTTGCAAAAAATAATTATTCCTGCAATTAGGTTCACAATTATGTAAAAAGAGTATTTCAGAATATTTTCAAAAATACTCTCTTTATAGTATTTAGAATAAGATAAGGAATTGTAGGACATTACCGTATTTATCAAATAGAGTAAATAAATTCCTACTATAAAAAGATGAAACCCTAAAAAGAATTTATACTTTTTACCTTTAAGAAAAAATTCCTTCATCTTTTTTATCCCATAAACTCAAGCACTGCATCTGTAATATACTTCAACTGCTCTTCATCCAATTCAGTATGCATTGGAAGGGAAATTACCTGATCCAATAACTTATCTGTATTCACAAAATCAGCATCGTTACTTTCCTGGAAGTATGCTTTTTGTTTTCTTAATGCTACCGGATAATAGATCATTGCCGGAATTTCTTTCTCTGTAAGGAATTTCTGTAGCTCATTACGTTTTCCGTTCAGGATTCTTAATGTATACTGGTGAAATACGTGGGTAGAGTTTTCAGATCTTTTAGGAGTAAGAATGTTTGGATTCCCTTCGAATGCTTCATCATAGTAATCTGCAGCCTTTCTTCTTGCTTCGTTGTAAGAATCCAGATGCGGAAGCTTTTTTCTTAAAACCGCAGCCTGAATGCTGTCTAAACGGGAGTTTACTCCTACCTCATCGTGGTAATATCTTTCGTACATTCCGTGGTTTACAATTCCTCTTAAACGGTGAGCCAGCTCATCATTATTGGTAAAGATCGCACCACCATCACCATAACATCCCAGGTTTTTTGAAGGGAAGAAAGAAGTTGTTCCTACTGTAGACATTGTTCCGGCTTGTTTTACTGTTCCGTCAGAAAATGTATAATCTGAACCAATTGCCTGTGCATTGTCCTCAATAACGTACAGATTATGCTCTTCAGCAATTTTTAGAATTTCTTCCATATTAGCACATTGTCCGAAAATATGTACCGGAATAATGGCTTTAGTTCTTGGAGTAATCGCTTTTTTTATTTCTTCAGTTGAAATCGTAAATGTATCGTAATCAACATCCACCAATACAGATTTTAATTTTAGCAAGTGAATGACTTCCACTGTCGCTGCAAACGTAAAATCAGCAGTAATGATTTCATCTCCTTCTTTCAGATCTAACGCCATAAGGGCAATCTGTAGTGCATCAGTTCCATTAGCACATGGAATCACATGTTTCACGTCTAAATAAGACTCCAATTCATTCTGGAAAGACTTTACTTCAGGACCGTTGATAAAAGCTGCCGAATCCATTACATTTAAAACTGCATTGTCAACATCATTCTTTATTTTGTAATACTGACTTTGCAAGTCAACCATCTGAATCTTTTTCATATAATAAATATTTCTGTAAAAATAAGGAATTTAAAATCCTATCAAAAATTTTATTGATTTTGTTTTTATCTTTATACAAAATAATGCTATGAAAAAACTTTTACTCTTTTGTTTCTTAACAGGTTATTTCGGTGTATCGGCTCAAACAAAACTGGTTTTTGTACATTTTACCGATAAGCCTAATAAAGCGGCTTTTTATGCCAATCCACTTTCAGAGCTGAGTCAAAAATCCCTCACCAGACGCTCTACGTTGGGAATTCCATTAAACGACCAGGATGCTCCTATCGAACAATCTTATCTTCAGAATCTTCAGAATCTAGGTTTTACGGTGACGGATTATTCCAAATGGCTCAATGGAGCGGCAGTGAATGCTACTCCTGCACAAATAGCCACATTGCAGGCTCAACCTTTTGTGTTATCGGTAGAAAGTTTTGCCAGAAATAATTCTACAGGTGTAAAAATGTCACCAGCTCAAAAGTGGAATGATAATATAACAACTCATAAGACACTGACGAATTTTAATTATGGTTCCGGTACTACACAAATTGATCAGGTTAATATAAGACCACTTCATCTGGCAGGCTATACCGGGACAGGAATCTCAATCGCAGTGATTGATGCGGGATTTCCAACGGTAAATACAGGAGCTGCATTTTCAAGATTATGGGCCAACAATCAGATTAAAGCCGGTTATGATTTTGTTACCAAAACTACGGACATCTACAACAGCACTTTAAGCGCACATGGTACAGCCATTTTGGGTGCTATGGGAGGCTATCTTGAAAACCTGTTTGTAGGATCGGCTCCGGATGCAGAGTTCTATCTTTATCGGACTGAAAATTCTTTGGTTGAAGTCCCGGAAGAGGAATTATATTGGATTGAAGCTGCTGAAGAAGCAGATAGAAAGGGCGTAGAAATCATTACCTCATCCCTAGGATATAATGTTTTTGATGATCCTCAATACAGCTATACCTATGCAGATATGAACGGAAGCACCTCCTTCATAGCAAGAGCTGCCGGGATTGCCGTGGAAAAAGGAATTTTTGTACTGGTAGCAGCCGGAAATTCAGGCGATAAGCCATGGCATTATCTTTTGACTCCTTCAGACAACGCCAATGTTTTTTCTATCGGAGCAGTGGATTCTGCAGGAAGTTCTTCAGTATTCTCTTCTTATGGACCTAATTCTCTTGGAGTAATAAAACCTGATGGAAGTGCTCACGGAACAAATACGACAACCGTGGTAGATAATGCTACCGTAACCGTTAATGGAACTTCTATCTCCACTCCCATTGCTGCAGGAGGTGTCGCTTGTTTCATTCAGGCATTTCCCAATATGAACAGAGAACAAATCAGAACAAAGCTAAGACAAACGGCTTCTCTTTATCCAAATCATACAGACCAAATGGGATACGGTATACTCAATTTTGGCAGCATTTATAACACCGTTCTGAATACTTCTGAAATTTTGAAGAAAGAAAAGTTCAGTATTTTCCCCAACCCTGTTAAAAATATTTTGAATATTGCTACAGAACATGAAGTTCAAACATTGGAAATCTATGACAATCTGGGAAGACTGATCAGAAAAAATAAGAATCAAAAAACAATAAACATAGCAGATTTTTCAAAAGGAGTTTATTATCTGAAAGTTCAGATTAAAAATAAGTCGTATTATGAGAAATTCATCAGAGAGTAAAAATATTTTTTAGCACTCATATCTTCACAAGTCTGGACTCTTCAATGACTACCCGAAAATATGTTTTGGCTAAAGCCAATGGATTTGATTAATAATAGAAGAACGGGCTAAAGCCTAGTGGTGGTCGGAAGAATGTCCGACCATTTTATTTTAAGTTTTAAAGACTTTATCAGGATTTCCACCTGCCCCTATTATTAATATGGATATGGCAAGGTTTCTTATCTCCATAGCAAATCTTCTTTTGGCTGTTTTATATCCTATATTATTTGCTTTTTTATAGATCAGTATAAGCATAGCTGTAATAAGAGTCATGTAAATCATTACTTCTATACCATTTTTATTGAGTGAAAGAAGATGACTTGCATGAAGTTCCTGTTTTAGAAATCTAAAAAAAACTTCAATATCCCATCTTTTTCGATAATAATTCGCAATATCTTTTGCAGAGATTTGAAAGTCATTGGTCAGAAACCAAAATTCTTTTTCAGGTTGCTGTTTGCTGCTTACTACAACCAATCTGAAATGTGTTTCAATTTGTTCCTCTTTATTATAAGTTTTCCCTTTTTGAGTTGGGACAGGTTTTGACGAATATAGCTTTACTAAACTGTCTTTTATCAGTACAATTTCTCCTAAGTCGATATTCTGATCTTTTTCAATAAAAGACTTTATTTCTTCATGTTTTCTATTTTCTTTAGATCTTATAACAAAAAACACCCCTTTATCATCAAATTCTTTCATTCTTTGGGCAGAACCCAATCCTTTATCTATAATATAAATATTGGCATGTTCTTTTTCTCTTTTCACATGTTGCAATACAGCTTCAGAAAGAGCATTATCTTCTGCACAGTATTTGGGAGTATTGTAAATTTCAACTCCACAAGGAAGTAGTCCATCAAATAAGACACTGTACTTAATAAATTTCTTACCTCCGTTTTGAGCAATGCCTTCTTTTAATTTTCCAGCGGCTTCACCAATAACAGTGCTATCTGTTCTTATTAAATCATATTTTTCTCTTTCTGCCGGGTTATAGGAATCACAGAACATATTATAAATACAATCGTAGATTTCTTTAAAGTATCCTGAATCGATTTTCGAAAGCCTCTCAGAAATAGAACTGCGTCTGACAGTTTCAGTTTCATCAAGATTGAATAAAGCCTTAAATACAGGATCTTTAAATGTGTCTTCCAGTGTTCGCTGGCTTAATTTTTCACTGCTGGTAATGGCAAATAACAGAAGATAAAACATCTTTCTGCCTTGAAGAACTTTAGAATAATGATCTACTTTAGTATTGGCTGAAAGATGGGATAAAAGGGCTTCAGGAATAAAGCTTAACAACTGGGAAACTGAAATTTTGTGTTCGTTGAAAATGGACATATTAATAAGTATACTTATCAAAGATAAAACTTAAGTAACCAAAAATGAAAATCGGAAGAAAAAATCTTCCGACCACCACTAGGCTTTAGCCCACTCCTATTGATACATTACATCGTGTTATTGATAAATATTATTGGTATTTAACAAAATTAAGCTGAGTTTCTGCTCGCATTAATATTTCCAAACAGCGATCTCGTCACCAATTTTTCATAAGCTTCTTTATTGCCTTCACCTTTCTGAATTTTCATCAAGGCATACTGCTGGATACTGAGCAAAGGAAGTACTATTTTTTCACGGATTTTCACAGATTTTCTGGAAAGCGGATCTTCTTCCTGAAGTATTTTAAATCCTGTCAATTCAAGCATAATTTCTCTTGAAAGCTCATATTCATCAAAAAGGACATTCCAGAATGCTCCGAATTTCGGGTTGTTTTTAATATAATAAGTCAAGGGAAAGTATGATTTATTCATACTCATCATGGAGTTTAATACTAAGGTTTTAAAGAAATCCGAGCCTTTGTACAATTCTCTTACTTCCTCAAACCTTCCCTGTTCTTTCATCTGCTGCATGGCATATCCAAAACCGAAAAATCCGGGAACGTTTTGTTTTAACTGAGACCATGATCCCACAAACGGAATTGCCCTAAGGTCTTCGAACTTCAGCTCGCTTCCATTTCCTCTCTTGGAAGGACGGCTTCCGATATTGGTTTTCCCATAATATTCCAATGTACTCATCTCCTGAAGATAAGGAACAAACATAGGATGAGCCTTTAAATCTGAATATTTTTTATAACTGATTTCAGCCAGTTCAACAATCAATGTTCTTTCTTTCTCTGTGAGTTCTTTCTTGGCATTTTTAAAAACATCGTTTTCAACTCCGGCAGTCAGAAGTTGTTCAAAATTATATTTTGCCTGTTCTTTATTTCCAAAAATACTGGTTATCGTTTGCCCCTGAATGGTTAATTCAATTTTATTATTGGCAATCGTTTTCCCCTGCGAAGCATAGAAATCATGGGTTTTGCCTCCACCTCTTGCAGGCGGGCCTCCTCTACCATCGAAGAATACTACTTTAATATTATTTTGCTCAGAAAGCTTTGTCAATAACTCTTTCGCTTTATAAATTTCCCAGTTGGCCTTTAAATATCCACCATCTTTTGTTCCGTCAGAAAAACCTAACATAATGGTCTGCTGGTTTCCTCTTCTTTCAAGATGTTTCTTGTAAACAGGATTTTGATACAGCTCATTCATTACATGTTCAGCATTGGCAAGACCTTCCATCGTTTCAAAAAGGGGAACAATATCCATATTGATCTCTTCATCTTTGTATCCACAGATTTTGAAGAAAGCATACACATTCATCACATCTTTCACGGCATCAGAATTGGAAATGATGTAGCGGTTCATCCCTCTCAATCCATTTAAATTCTGAATTTCTGAAACCTGGGAAACAGTCAGGAGTGTATCTTTTACAATATCTTCAAAATCCTGTGCATTGACCGGTTCTGTAGATTGAATCAGTTTATTAAATTTCTGCTCATGATTGGCACCTTCATTTCTATACATCTTAGCAAATACCTCATCAATCACCTGCTGATGAATCCTGCTATCCTGACGGATATCCAGCGTCGCAAAGTGGGTTCCGAAAATCATCACCCGATCTCTGAAATTAGCCAAAAGATCAAGGAATAAAGAATTGTGTTCACTAATCAGTATTTTCTCGGCTTCATCCGTTTTCTTTAGAATATCTTCTGCCGTAATATTTTGCCCATTAAAAATCGCAGCATATAGCTCTTCACTTAATTGCGTTAATACTTCTGATACTCCTCTGAAGCTCAATCTTCTTCTGATAAATTTCAAATGACTGTAATAGGATTTTAAAATCGCGGAACGAAGCTCTTCTGCAACTCTTTTGGTAACATCTGCTGTTACAAAAGGATTTCCGTCACGATCTCCTCCAGGCCAGAAACCAAGCTGAATAATATCTTCATGCAAATGAAAATGTCCGTTTCCAAAGGTCTTTTTTATTTTTGTAAAAAGCTCTCCGATGGTATCATAATATACATATCTCAGATACGAAATAATACTCAATGCTTCATCAATCGGAGTCGGTTTTTCTTTATTCACAAAAGGTGTTTTTCCCAACTGCTGCAAAAGCATGTCGATTTGTGTTACAGAATCGCTGGTAATGGCTCCTCTTAAATCCTGAATAATTCTCTGGACCGAACTTGGATAAAACTGTGTCGGGTGTGCTGTGAATACAACTTTCACACTAAAATCTTTCAATTTTTCACGCACTTTTTCAATCTTATGATCCTGAAAAGAACGTTCAAAAAGATTGGTTACCGTTCCACTGTCGCTTTCCGAGTGAAGGTTTGGAAATGCAGCATCTTCAATACTATCAAATAAAACAACCTGTCTTTCTATATATTGAATAATTTTAAAAAGCAATTCTAATTTTTGTTCTTCCGTCTGAAGATCAGTATGGTTTTTAAAGAATTCTTCGACAATTTCTTCAGGTGTTTTTCCTGCGTCATAACCGGTTCTGCTTTCTTCGTAAAGAAACGGAAGCAACATTCCGATATTTGTCATTTTATCATAAGGCAGGCTCATAAATAATGAATTGTAGATCTGGAACTTATTTTCCACGATCTGCCTGAATTTTTCTGCGCGTTGGTCGTGTATCATAGTAACAAATGTAAGCGATTTTCAAATTAGTTGAATTGACAAATGGCAAAAATTGAGTACCAAAAGTAAAATATAGTATTAATTTTTGTTTATAAATTGGATAAAAACTGGATATCGTATGAAATTTTTATAGTTTTCAAAGTATTGACGGACCCTTTAATTTTTTGTAAATTTGCTGGAAACACATTCTCTATGAAAGCAATCATCATTTTTTCCCTGATCTTCTCCAATCTGCTTTACAGTCAGATCAAGGTTCCTGATGATTATAAAAAAATCCCTGATATTCTGGATACGGTCGACTATCTATATCCATTCATTGTGCCGGATAAAGAATACCAATACTGGCGGGTACTCAGCAATGATGCTGATTATGAAAAGGCCGTACTTTACGAAAGCCAGGCCCCTGATTTCATGACCATCAATGAACCTGCTCCTGAAAAAGGTTTCTTTCAGAAATGCGTTGGCAATAATTGTTTTTCATACATTCTTGCCTGTAAAAAGGAAAGATCAGTTTATTTTTCCACAGAACAACAATTGAGAGATTTTATCGGAACTGTTGACAACCTTCCTGAAGCTATTCTATTGGCGAAAACATATGGTTATTCAGTTGACACAAGCAATCGCTTTACCGGGGCTTATAAAATTGAAGACCGTCATATTTCATTGTATGTTATGCAATCTAAAGGCTGTCCTGTTACTAAGGAATCATTCCTGGTGAAAATCAACAGAAAGACCGGAAAACTGGAAGCTAAAAGTAATGGTATCTATTCAAAAAATGAGGATTGTTCTGTTTTATGAAACAAGCTTTTAATTGTTGGAAAATACAAAGACACAAAAGGAATCACAAGCTATACCGCTTTAAGGCGCAAGGATTTTATCTGCGATAAAATTGAATAATGCATATTTTTAAATTATAAAATACACCATTTGCTTGCTGAAAATCTTCGATTTTCTTGCACCTTAAAATAGACACAATGAAAATAATCTTTTGCGCCTTTGCGCCTCCTAACAAAATAAATATTAACGGCTCCTTGTCCGGAAGCAATAAAAAAATGAGGATTGTTCTGTTTATAAATGAGCTTTTTAACTGTTGGTAAACACAAAGACGCAAAAGGAATCACAAACTATGCTGCTTTAAGGCGCAAAATTTTATCTACGATAAAATTGAATGATGCATATTTTAAATTATAAAATACTTCATTTGCTTGCTGAAAATCTTCGATTTTCTTGCGCCTTAAAATAGACACGATGAAGATAATCTTTTGCGTCTTTGCGCCTCCCAACAAAATAAATATTAATGGGTCCCTGTCCAGAAGCAATAAAAAAGTGAGGATTGTTCTGTTTTATAAAACAAGCTTTTAATTGTTGGTAAACACAAAGACGCAAAAGGAATCACAAGCTATACCGCTTTAAGGCGCAAGGATTTTATCTACGATAAAATTAAGAATTGAATAAATAAACCATTAAGAATTTTTAAGCTGTTAAGAATAATTAAGGTAATAGCTAAAGCTATTTTTTAGCGACCTGCTTTATTTCTCCATCAAAGATGGAGCTTAATCATTCTTAATATCTTCATTGATCTTAATGGTTCAATAATCTAAAATTAAATGAAGCGTATTTTAAAATTATAAACAAAATCTTTTGCTTGCTGAAAATCTTCGATTTTCTTGCGCCTTAAAATAGACACGATGAAGATAATCTTTTGCGCCTTTGCGCCTCCCAACAAAATAAATATTAAATATTAACTGCTCCCTGTCCGGAAGCAATAAGATACGCTTCTTTTAATGTTTCGGAATAGGTTGGATGCGCATAAGAAATTCGGAACATATCTTCTGCCGTCACTTCATATTCCTGCGCTATGACTCCTTGTGCAATCAGATCTGCGGCTCTTGCTCCAATGATATGAACACCGAGCACTTCTCCATACTTAGGATCAACCAATACTTTGGCAAATCCGTCCGTATCCATTGAAGCCCGAGCTCTGGCACTGGCAGAAAACGGGAATTTTCCAACATTATAAGGAATGTTATTTGTTTTCAGATATTCTTCAGAGTACCCTACAGAAGCTACTTCCGGCCATGTATATACAACTGAAGGAATCCGGTTATAGTGAATTTTATGATGTTGTCCGTTAATTGTCTCTGCTACAAACACCCCTTCTTCTTCCGCTTTATGTGCCAGCATCGCACCACCGATGACGTCACCAATCGCATAGATATGAGAAACGGAGGTTTGATTCATTTCATTCACCTTAATAAACCCACGGTCATCAAGCTCTACATTGGTATTTTCCAATCCAAGACCTTTTGTGAACGGGCTTCTTCCAACTGCTACTAAAACATAATCAGCAGCAAGTTCACCTTCTGTACCATTTTTATCTTTAAAAAAAACGTTGGCCTCTGAGCCTGTATTTTCAGTTTTATAAACAGCATGTTGTAAACGGATATCAATTCCTTCTTTCTTCAGGATTTTCTGAAGATTCTTTCCTAATTCGTGATCCATCGCAGCAATCAGATGATCGGCAAATTCAAGGATGGTAACTTTTGTTCCGATTCTGTTAAAAATAGATGCCATTTCTACTCCTATCACTCCTCCCCCAATAATTATCATGGATTTTGGTTGTTCACTTAAAGCAAGAGCTTCTGTTGAGGTGATAATTCGTCTTTTATCAATTTCCACACCGGCAATGGTTGAAGGCTTTGAACCTGTTGCGAGAATATAATTTTTGGCGGTAATATCTGTTATTTCAGTTCCATTAGTTACTTTAATAATAGAATCACTTATAAAACCTGCTGTTCCTTTCAAACGGGTGATCTTATTTTTACTCATGAGAAAATTAAGTCCATCGGTATTTTTTGAAACGACTTCTGATTTTCTTTTGTACATCTGAGTAAAATCAAGCGATATCTGATCCAGCTTAATTCCGTGTTCGTTAAACTTATGCAAGGCATCTGCATAATGATGAGTACTGTCCAGTAAAGCCTTTGTTGGAATGCAACCTACGTTTGTGCAGGTTCCGCCCAACGTATCATATTTTTCTATAATTACGGTTTTGTATCCAAGTTGTGCACTTCTTATCGCAGCTACATATCCACCGGGTCCGGAGCCGATTACTGCTATATCATATTGTTCCATTTGATTTATTAATTTTTTATGATTAAATTTACTTGCAAAATAAAAGCAAATTTAAAATAAACACTTTTATTTTGCAAGTATTATTTACATATTAACATCATGAATAAGAAAAGATCAGACTGCCCTATCAGTTGTTCTCTCGAAATCTGGGGCGACAAATGGTCATTATTAATTATCCGGGATCTGATGATCAAAAAGGAATGCACCTACGGAGAACTTCAGAAAGCTGATGAAAAAATAGCTTCTAATATTCTTGCCTCCAGACTTCAACATTTACTGGAGAACGGCATTATTGCCAAAAAGGATCATCCAGACAACAAATTGAAAATCCTGTATCATCTTACTGAAAAAGGTATTGATCTGGTTCCTCTGATTGTTGAAATAAATCTTTGGGGCGACAAGTACCTGACGATTCCCGATGATCGGAAAGAACTACTGGAAAATATAAAAAAGGATAAAGAAAGTTTTATCAAGAGAGCAAAATCTTACTTGTCTGCAAGATAATCTGATGATTGAGGTATTATCAGACCTATCTTGATAGCTTTCATTAAATATAGATATAGCAATTTTAAAACTTCGTTAACTTAGTTTTCACTTTTCATTCCGTAAATTTGGGTTACTAAAAAAGTAAGAACAATGCTTAATTTCGAGTTTAAAAATCCAACAAAAATACTTTTCGGGAAAGGTGAAATCGCTAAAATTTCCAAAGAAATTCCTAAAGACGCCAGAATATTAATGATCTACGGCGGTGGAAGCATCAAAAACAACGGCGTTTATGATCAGGTAAAAGAAGCTTTACAAAATCATGAAGTGTATGAATTTGGCGGAGTACCTGCCAATCCTGAATATGAAGTTTTAATCAATGCATTAGCATTCATTAAAGAAAAAAATATCACCTATCTTCTTGCTGTAGGAGGCGGATCGGTAATTGACGGAACAAAATTCATTTCTGCAGCTGCCAACTATAACGGTGAGCCGTGGGACATTCTGAGAAAACAGGTAAGAACCTTTGAAGGAGAAGGAATGCCGTTCGGAAGTATTTTGACACTTCCTGCAACCGGTTCGGAAATGAATTCGGGATATGTAATTTCAAGAAGAGAAACCAACGAAAAACTGTCTTCAGGTGGTCCGGGGCTTTTCCCACAGTTTTCTGTGCTGGATCCTGAGGTAATCAGATCTATTCCTAAAAATCAGATTGTAAATGGAATTACAGATGCTTATACTCACGTACTTGAACAGTATATGACAGCTCCGTCTTCCGCTGATCTTCAGGAAAGAATTGCGGAAAGCATTTTAATCAGCCTTCAGGAAACAGCTCCTAAAGTACTGGCTGATGATTTTAATTATGATGCTGCCGGAAATTTTATGTGGTGCTGTACAATGGCTTTAAACGGCCTGATTCAGAAAGGAGTGATCACCGACTGGGCTGTACATGCCATGGGCCACGAATTAACGGCTTATTTCGGTATTGATCATGCAAGAACACTGGCTATTATTGCTCCATCTCATTATCGTTACAATTTTGAAGATAAAAAAGGGAAACTGGCCCAATATGCTGAAAGAGTTTGGGGTATCAAAGACGGAAGCGTAGAAGAAAAAGCAGAACTGGGGATCAAAAAAATGGAAGAATTTTTCCATAGCCTGCATATCAAAACCAAACTTTCAGAATATACAGAAGACTTTAAAGGAACTGCTGAAAGAGTAGAAAATGCCTTTACAGAAAGAAACTGGCTGGGACTTGGAGAATATAAAAAACTGACTCCAAAGGATGCCTATAAGATTGTAGAGATGAGTTATTAGAAACCATTACCAGAGCGTTTATAATAGAAATATACAAGAAGAGGTTGTCTCAAAAGTCAGATAATTAGGCTTTTGTCATTCTAACGAAGGGTGAGTCTTTGATTTCACTCAGAATGACACTTTTGAGACAGCTTCTTCCTTTTGATAGGTATATCGGCTATTTTTAATCTAATCATAATTTCTAAAATCTTGAATTTCTTATTTTTTTCCCTTGAAAACATGTCGGTTCAGTCAAAATTATTTAATTTATAAACATTCGTTTAAAAAGTCATCATTTCATTACAGATATTTCAAATTTATTTATATTTTAGCATATTCTTAAATTTGTGAAAATGAAAAAACAACTACTTTTATTTGCCTTTTCAGCTTTGGCACTGACTTCTTGTAAAGATGACGATCTTCAAGCTTATGAAATGGATATGATGAAAGGAGATTGGAAAGAAGTGAAGACAGAGGTTATTTCCGGAAAAGATAATAAAACGGTTCTTTCTTCTTCTACTCCAACCGGATGTGCCACTAAAAATACACTTTTCTTCAGAACTGATTTTTATGTAAGCTATACTGCTTTTACAGGAACTGGAGCAGACTGTCAGATGGCTCAAAAAAATGAAGGAAAATATACTTATGATGCTGATTCCAAGATTCTGGGTATTCAGTTTAATAATGACGGTAACAGAAATTTCAAAATTGATATTCTGACAAGCCGTGATCTTAGACTCGCTCAACAATTTGGGAACTATGATCAGGATGGAGACAAAATACCTGATGTCACTTATGTTACTTACAAAAGATAAATGTTAAGCTCCCTTTAATAGGGAGTTTTTTATTATTTTTACTTTCAATTTTAAATATGAATATAATGAAGAAGATTCTATCGGCATTTGTATTGCTGTTTTTTACCATTGCCTTTTCACAGGAAAAAAAGCCGATGTTCTGGCAAGACATTCAACATTTCAAACAGGAAGATCAACAAACCCCGCCTCCTAAAAATGCTATTTTATTGATAGGAAGTTCATCTTTTACCAAATGGACTGATGTTGCTGATTATTTCCCCGGCAAAACAATCATCAACAGAGGTTTTGGAGGCTCCAGGCTTACTGATCTTAATTATTTTGCAGATGATCTTTTAGCTCCTTATCAGCCCAAACAAATTATTATTTACTGTGGAGACAATGATTTTGCTGACGATCACAATCTGAAAGCAAAGGTAGTCGTTGACCGATACAAAACGTTCTATAAAAAAGTACGTGCAAGATTTCCTGATATTGAGGTAGATTTTATTTCTATAAAATACTCTCCCAGCAGAGAGGAACTTTGGCCTCAAATGAAAGAAACCAATAAAAAGATTGCTGCTTTTATGAAAAAACAGCCTCACTCAAAGTTCATTGATATTACCAAGGCTATGGAAGATGCCAACGGAAATGTAAGAAGAGATATTTTTCTGGACGACATGCTTCACTTAACTCCGGAAGGGTATAAAATATGGACTAAAGTGATGAATCCTTATATGAAATAAAAAATGAAGCACTCGCGGAATTTACCCATTTACAAAAAGGCCGAAGAAATCTACAAAACACTGCAGACCATTACCGATTTGTTTCCTGAAGACAATGATTATCTTCAGCATTTGAAATCGAATGTTTTGGGAGACATAATGATTATTCAGGCAAAGATTTCCGGAGCAGAGGCTGTGAAGCTGTATGATATTAAAATGGAAAATGCTGCCATTATACGAAAAGCGGCGAGGGAAATTATGGTGAGTGGTAATCACCTTGAATTACTGGGATTTTCTGATGCCAAATATTATAAGATTATCCGAAATCTGATTGAAGAATTCCGTCTTTTATTTATCGACTGGGTTGCCACGTTCAATCCGAAGCATTATATTGTAGATAGTTGGGGGCTTTTCAATCCTCCGGGAATAGCACCGGATTATATACAGGGAGATGATGAATTGGATTTTCTGGATGAGGAAGAAGACGAAAGTTAAACCTAATACATAAATAAAAAACGATTCCTGATTTAGGAATCGTTTTTTATTATTTCTTTCTCTTTGATTTAGATATCGCTTTTTGTTGGGCTCTGTTGGCACCAAACTTCTTAGGTGTCTTTCTTTTGGATGGACCACCCCAGTTTTCTTTGGTGTTTTTGGCTTTTTTCTCATGGAAAGCTCCTCCTCCGTCGTTCAGTTTTACCTGTGCCGGATTCTTCATCACCACTTCATCTTTTTCAGAAGCGATTTTGTTAGGATTGATTTTTACTGTTTCCGGGAAATCATTGAACTTCAAATCCTTATCCATCAATAATTCAATATCCAGAATCGAAGGTTCTTCTTTTTTCGTTACAAACGCTAATGCTTTTCCTTCTTTATCTGCTCTACCGGTTCTACCAATTCTGTGAATATATTGTTCCGGAATTTCAGGGATTTCAAAATTGATAACGTGAGTAATATTTGAAATATCAAGACCTCTTGCCATTACATCGGTAGTAATCAATCCTCTGATCTCTTCATTTTCAAAACTTTTCATCGCCTTAAGCCTGTAGTTCTGAGATTTATTAGAGTGAATCACATCAAACTGTTCAGGGAAAAGCTCATCAATTTTAGTAAAAAGAAGATCGGCGTGTTTTTTATTATTATTGAAAATCAACACCTTGGACATATCTGTATTATTCTTCAACAAATACTCCAATAGATTGATTTTGGTATTAAAGTTCTCAACTTTATAGGCAGTCTGCTCAATTTTTTCAAGTGGTGTTCCGGATTTTGCCAATGAAATTTCTATCGGGCTTGCAAAATAGACATCCAGCATTTCATCCACGGCTTCTGTCATGGTTGCAGAGAAAAGAATATTTTGTCTCTTCTCTTTCATCATTTCAAAAATATGGCTCAATTGAGGTCTGAAACCTAGGTTAAGCATTTCATCAAATTCATCGATAATCAACTTCTGAACTTCTTTCAGAGAAATAGCATTATCGATAGCAAGGTCCATTACCCTACCCGGCGTTCCTACTAAAATATCACAACCATCGTTGAACAATAGTTTTTGGGTGTTGATATTTTTTCCTCCATATATTCCGATAACTCTTGCAGTAATATTTTCTGTCAGTTTTTCAATGATTTCCGCCACCTGTACCACCAATTCTCTTGTAGGAACAAGGACTAAAACAGTTGGATTTCCTGTTTTACTGTATTTCCATGTTTTCAAAACCGGCAAAAGATACGCTAATGTTTTTCCTGTTCCGGTCTGCGCAATACCCATTACATCTCTTCCGGAAAGAATAGGCTTTAAGCTTTTCTCCTGGATAGGTGTAGGCTCAAATAATTCCAGATCCGCTAAAACATCAAGAATTTTAACCGGCAGGTCAAAATCTGCAAAAGTGAGTTTTTCCATTTTGCAAAGATAGGTATTAATCTGAATAATGGAAAATGGAAGTGAAAAGGTGTCTGGCTTCAGGGATTAGAGATGGTGTGAGAAAAGATTCTTGACACTCATATCCACATGCCTACTTTAAGATACAGCGTTAAATTTTCAACTTTCAACTCGCCATTTTCACTTAAGTTTCACGCTTTTGGTTGTAATTTTAATATCATCGTCTTTCCATTCACTGGAAGTAATGATTACATTTCCTTTTATTTTGGGGTCTTTCCTGATCGGAAATTTATCTTCTTCCCACTGATTGCAATGTGTAGAAATAGAAGGAACCAACAGCTTCCATCCTGTTTTATCTAAAGTATAGGCAAGGAAAGCACGCCAGCAACTGGTACACCACCCGGGATAAATACCGATTTCATCTTTTCCATCTCCATTGAGGTCTCCAAGATTATACAACGTTCCGTCATAAGCCGGCGAAACAATGAATGGCTTTATTTTTTTATCACTGAAATAAATAGTGGTCTCACATTTACCATCACATTCGTCTGTACAATCACTGACCTTAGTATAGGCAAATTCTTTTGTTCCGTTGCCATCAAAGTCTCCTGAAACTTGTTCGCTGTTTTTTTCCTGAGCGATTAAAAATGAGCTGCAGCAGATCAATGCTGACATAATAAGTATTTTCATTGGTATTTTGTTTTTTTGAATTGCAATTCAGGTTCGGATTCTGGGCGATAAAATTATAAAAACCCTTACAAAGGAGTCAAAAAGCCTTCATCTGATAACTTCTTTACTTTCTGGTAACTCTTAGTAAAAGTATTAAAACTAAAATGATGGAAAAAACAAAGCCCAGTACAGCAACTACTGACAGCTCCCCGATTCTCGGTCCTGATTCTGAAGTGAAAACAATCGATGTTGCAATGATATTTGCACCTAAAATCATGGCGAGAATCAAGTTGATAACACTCGATTTTATCAGTTGGTTGGTTTTTTCTATATTTTTAATTTCACTCGAAACGGTAAACTTGTTTTCGTCCAGTTTCTGAAGAACAGATCTCAGTTCTCTTGGTATTTCGTCTACATTATCTGTGAAATTCATCATTCTGTCCATCCCGGTTTTCAGAAGATTTTTGGGATTTATTTTTTTGGTGAATATCTTTCTGGTGTAGGGATGAAGACTTTTAACAATATCCAGATCAGGATTAATATTTCTGCCAACTCCTTCTATCAGACTTATTCCTTTAAATAAAAGATAGAAATAATCCGGCATATACAGCCTGTTGTCTTTCAGAATATCTTTCATTTTATTAATAATAACCTGAACATTGATTTCCTGAAGTGAAGAGCTGTGTACAAAATTCAGAATATCTTCTACATCATTTTCAAATCTTCTTTCATCAGGAATTTCATAGCTTACAGCCATTTTTTTAAGGTAACGGACTATCTTATGTGGGTTTTTAGCCACAAAGCTTACAATCAGATTTTCCAGAATTTCTTTATCGTTTGGTTGTATCTTGCCTACCGCTCCAAAATCAATAAACACCACCTTTCCATCTCTTTTTACCAGAATATTTCCAGCATGTGGATCTGCATGAAAGAAGCCGTAATCTAATATTTGAGATACAAAGAGTCTCAATCCTACTTCAGAAACTTTTACAGGATCAATACCATTGGCCAAAAGAACAGACTTATCGGTAACCTTTATTCCATCGATGAATTCCATACAAAGGATATTGTTATTGGAAAGCTCTTCATAGACTTTCGGTACGTAGGTTTTTTTATTATTTTTAAAATTAAGACGGAATTGCTGAATATTATTTTTCTCGTTAATCAAAGAAACTTCTTCCAGTAAAGATTTTTCAAAAGTCGAAATAGCCTGTTTCAGATTCAGCTTGTCTCCTATTTCGGAATAGGCAGACAATAATTTTTCGAGATCTTTTATTAACAATAAGTCATCTTCAATAACCGATTGTACATCCGGCTTTCTGAGTTTTAAAATGACGGGACTTCCATCCTTCAAAACAGCTTTATAAACCTGTGCAATAGAAGCCGTTGCCAGAGGCTCTTTTTGAATTTCAAGGAAATAATCTTTAACGGAAATATCAAATTCACTCTCCAGCGCATCTTCTACATCCATGTCCACGATTTCTACCTTATCCTGCAGTTTTTGCAGCTCCTGCAGCAATTCCGGCGGCAATAAATCTTCTCTGTTACTGAATGACTGTCCGAGTTTTACGAAAGTAGGTCCCAATTCTTCCAAAGCCAACCGGATTCTTTCATACACCGTACCTTTTGAAATAATTTCGTCTGAACTGCCTGTATTTTCTTCCGGTTTATTCCCGCCATTCATTCTTGCGAGCATGTCTTTAAAACCGTATTTACTCAATACAGAAATCAGTCTGGCGGATCTTTTCAGTTTTCTTTGCTGTTTGTCGAACATAGTGTTTGTCAATAATGAATGCAATGTACTCCAAAAACTATTCCCAACCAGACCCAAAAAGGACTGAGTGAGAAAAAGTTTTTCATTATATCGTTATTTGACATATTTTTTTATCTTTATGAAGTACAAAATATTAAAATTAACCAATAAAAAATTTTAAAATGAAAAATTTACGTAACAGCAAACTTTCAAGAGAGCAATTAAAAGGAATTTCAGGAAACGGTATTATTATCGGTGGTAACTGTTCAAGAGAATGTTGCCCTACTGATGGAAGACCAAAATGCCCGGGAATGATTTGCCCGGCGGTAGTTTGCCCTCAGTATTTGTAAGACTGAACTTATTTTTGCCCAAATGGGCCATATTAATCCGAAGAATGATTCTTCGGATTTTTTTGTTTTCACCACATGGAGAATTTAGAACAATAAAAAAAGATTTTCAGATAATAAAGCTCTTTTTAAACTGTCCTACTTTTGGAAAAGAAACATTAATACAAAAACATCACAAATTATGTTACGAAAAATTTTTTCAGCTGGCTGTATTATAGCACTTTCTTTTATGACCAGTTCATTATTAAAAGCACAAATAGCTTCTGTAAGTACAATTGCAGAAACGATGACCACAAATCTGGATTATTTGAACCTTACCGATAATCAAAAAAATAAGGTATTGTATTTTAATAAATTTGCCGCAGATGCTCTAAATGCTCTTGATAAAAAAGTTGGAGATAATTCTAATATTCTCAACAATAAAGCCATTACAAGCGAATTAATTGGAATTATGGTGCAGCGTGACACTTCTCTTAGAGACATCCTTACTCCTGACCAGGAAAGTCAGTTTGAGAAAAACAGAGTTAAAGAACTGACCAGCTTCAGAACGTTGGTTATGGTTCCTTTACTGGATCTCACTGACCAGCAAGTTCCTAAAGTATATGATATCAATCTTAAAAGCGTTCAGGCGATGCAGGATGATTTAGATAAGCGCAATAAAAGCAAAAGAGCAACCAGTGATCAGGATGCGAGACGTATTATCACCAATCAATTTAAAAATGCAGATAAAGATTTTGAAGCGATACTAAGTCCTTCACAAATAACAATATATAAAAACAATGAACAATTGCTTATTGATGCAGTAAGAAATAATAAAAAGGTACAAGCAAAATAACATGTTTTTTATTCATCATACTTATTCCCCAAACTAAGTCTTTCTCGGCGAGGCAACCTTCTTTAGGTAGCCTCGTTTTTTATGCATGTTTAAGTATTTTGAAAAAAATAAGACCACCTTTGATCTGGTGGTCTCATTTTGTATTGTTTTTCTATTTCAGATAGGTTTCATACAGGTCTTTTCGTCTGTCTTTCATTACCTGAACGGAGCCGTTGTGGTGAAGGTCTTTCAACAGATTCAAATCAACATCAACAATCAGTGTCATTTCTGTATTCGGAGTCGCTTCTCCTTTCACCGCATTGGACGGAAAAGCAAAATCAGAAGGAGTAAATACTGCGGCCTGGCCAAACTGAATGTCCATATTATTAACCTTCGGTAAGTTACCGACACATCCTGCAATGGCAACATAACATTCATTTTCAATTGCCCGTGCAGCGGCACAGTGACGTACTCTCATATACGCATTTTGAGTATCTGTGAGGTAAGGAACAAATAATATCTTCATTCCCTGGTCTGCTAAAATTCTTGGTAATTCCGGGAATTCAACGTCATAACAGATGACGAGTCCTATCTTTCCGCAGTCGGTATCAAAAACTTTTATTTCATTACCTCCTTTCATTCCATAATATCTCTTTTCATTTGGGGTAATATGAATTTTTCGGTATTCGTCTACGCGGCCATCACGATGAAGAAGATAGCTTACATTATACAAATCACTTGTATCATTGTCAAAAACAGGCATACTTCCTGAGATAATATTGACATTATAGCTGATGGCCAGCTCAGAGATTTTCTTTTTAATTTCTTCAGTAAGCTTTGCCAGTTCAATCATACTATCTCTTTCTGAAAGATTATTGAAAGGAGCTAATAATGGTGTATTGAAGAGTTCCGGGAAGAGAACAAAGTCAGATTTGTAGTCTCCCATTACATTGACGAAAAATTCTACCTGCTCATAAAAGGCTTCTATATCTTTGAAATGCCTCATCTGCCACTGTACCAATCCAAGACGGATAATACTGTCCTGCATGGTATTTGGGTTTTTGCTGTAATAGATATTATTCCATTGCAAAAGAACCGCATTCTCCTGAGAAGCCTCATCTTCGGGAAGGTATTTTTTCAATACTCTGATCGGCAGGAAATTATTGGAAAGCTGAAAAGACAACACAGGATCATAAATTTCCTTATCTCTTACTCTTCGTATATATTCTCTTGGAGAAAGCTCGTGGCTGTGTTTATGATAATTCGGGATTCTGCCACCCAGAATAATTGATTTTAAGTTTAATAATTCACATAATTCCTTTCTCGCATCATAGAGTCTTCTTCCCAAGCGCAGTTCACGGAATTCCGGGTCTACAAAAACTTCTATTCCATATAAAACATTTCCTTTTGAAGTATGGGTATTGAAGGTATAATTCCCTGTAATATCGCTATAGGTATGATCATCACCGAATTCGTCATAGTTCACAATAATAGAAAGCGCCACTGCAGCCAGTTTTCCATCTACTGTAATACAGATTTGCCCATCAGGAAACATTCTCGTCAACTTTTCAATACTTTTCTTAGACCATATCGATTCCGACATTTGCGGATAAGCCCTTTTCATCGTTTGTGCCAGTTCATCATAATCCTGAACGTTCAGGGGTCTTGTTTCTATTTGCATTTGATGTAATTTTATTTAAATTTAGTGAAAATTTATTTTGATAGGCTATTACCAAGCAAAACATTAACCAAAATATCAAATAGAAATGGCAATAATTTTTCTAAATCTAAGTGAATGTCCTATTTGTAAAAAAACTTTAGACGATGGACAGGATATTGTCCTATTTCCACCTTTTACCTCAGATAAGAACCATAAATTTTATCTATTTAATGATGAGGGCGTTCACCGTTCTTGTTTACAGAAAACTACACTTGGACTAGAAGCATTACAATTTTTAGAAACACAATTGTCCATATAAAAAATCCCACCCAATCGGGCAGGATTTATATGTAAAATTCAAGTCAAAGATTATTCCCACTCAATCGTTGCAGGTGGTTTGCTTGAAATATCGTAAGCTACTCTGTTGATCCCTCTTACTTCGTTGATGATTCTGCTGGAAACAGTATCAAGGAATTCGTAAGGAAGTCTGCTCCATGTTGCTGTCATAAAGTCGATGGTGTTGGCAGAACGAACCACTGCTGTGTATTCATAAGTTCTTTCATCACCCATAACTCCTACAGATTTTACAGGGAGAAGAACTACGAAAGCCTGAGATACTTTTTCGTAAAGATCATTTTTGTATAATTCTTCGATGAAGATATCATCAGCTTCCTGAAGGATTCTTACTTTTTCTGCATCTACAGCTCCCAAAATTCTGATTCCTAATCCAGGACCCGGGAAAGGGTGTCTGTATACCATATGATGAGGAATTCCTAATTCTTCACCTACTCTTCTTACTTCGTCCTTGAAAAGCTCTCTTAACGGCTCCAGTAATTCGAATTCCATATCTTCAGGAAGTCCTCCAACGTTGTGGTGAGACTTGATTACTGCAGATGGTCCATTAACAGACTGGCTTTCGATAACGTCAGGATAAATAGTACCCTGAGCCAGGAATTTAGCGCCTTCAATTTTGTGAGATTCTTCGTCAAACACATGGATAAACTCATTTCCGATAAGTTTTCTCTTCGTTTCGGGATCGTCTACCCCAGCCAATTTTGAAAGGAATCGTTCCTGAGCGTCTACCATTTTAATGTTCATATGGAAGTGCTCTCCATATTGATCCATTACTTTCTTACCTTCATCTTTTCTCAATAATCCTGTATCAACGAAAATACAAGTTAACTGATCTCCGATTGCTTTATGAATTAAAACTGCTGCAACAGAAGAGTCTACTCCTCCTGAAAGACCAAGGATTACTTTGTTGTCTCCTACTTTTTCACGGATTTCCTCAACTGTTTTTTCAATATAATTGGTCAGTTTCCAGTTCTTATCTGAGTTACAGATTCCGAAAACGAAATTCTCAAGCATTTTTCCTCCTTCTTCCGTATGGGAAACTTCCGGGTGGAACTGAACACAGAAGATCTTTTTATCTTCGTCAGAGATTGAAGCAATTACGCCTGACTTTGCATTTAATTCAAATCCTGCCGGTAACTCTCCTACTTCATCAAAGTGACTCATCCAAACTACAGAGTTCTGAGTAACCCCTTTTAATAAAGAGCTTTCTTTAACGATTTCAAGATTGGCTTTACCATACTCTCCTTTCTCTCCTTTGTTTACTTTTCCTCCTAAAAGGTGAGCCGTCATCTGCATTCCGTAGCAAATTCCCAATACAGGAACGCCTTGTTCGTATAGTTCTTTTTCAACCAGGTGAGCATTTTCTGCATTTACAGAGCTTGGTCCACCAGAAAGAATGATTCCTTTTGGTTGTTTTGCTAAAATATCTTGTAATGGTGTATTGTAAGGTAAGATTTCAGAATATACTCCCATCTCACGGATTCTTCTTCCGATAAGTTGGTTGTACTGGGATCCGAAATCTAAAATAATAATACCGTTGTTCATTTTTTGAATTATGATTTATAAATTATAAATAACGAGTTAGTCTTTTGATTGTTCCATTGCAGCAGAGTTTCATTGTACTTTTGTCATTCCGTAGGAATCTAAGCTATCCGATATCTCCTTACAGTTGAGATTCCTATGGAGTGACAAAGCCTATGTTACATACATTAATCAAAGCGTCACTCAAAAATTGTTTAATCAATTTATTAGGTTTTGGCTAAAGCCCATTCTATCTCTGCTTTTTTATAACCAATCGGGCTAAAGCCCAATTCTATTGATGGAATATAAAACCTAAAAAATATATGGCTTATTACTAAAGCCTATTGTCTATTCAATTGTTTTACAAAAAAAGACTTGGAATGTCTCCAAATCTTTTTTCGTGATTTTTATTAAAACTTTCCGATGTCTTCTCTGTAGAAGCCGTAATCGAAATGTACGTGTCCGGCATCTTCGTAAACTTTCTTGCGGGCATCTTCGTAGGTAGCTCCTGTAGCCACAACGTTCAATACTCTACCACCATTGGAAACCACTTTATCTCCTTTTTTAGCAGCACCTGCATATAATAGTTTACTATATTTTAATTTGTCTTCGCCTACGATTTCGAAACCTGTTTCGAAGTTTCTCGGGTAACCTCCTGAGCACATTACCAGACAAACTGCTTTTTCGTCTTTAAACTTCAGTTCGATCTCTTTTCCATCCATACAATCCTGGATTACATCTAACAGGTTGTTTTCCATAAGAGCCATCAATACCTGAGTTTCAGGATCTCCGAATCTCATGTTGTATTCAAGAAGGTAAGCTCCGTTTTTAGTTACCATTAATCCGAAGAAAATGATTCCTTTAAATCCGAAACCTTCTGCTTTAAGACCTTTAACAGTAGGTTCTAAAATATTTTTCTCGAAATCTGCATAATGTTCCTGCGTGAATTCCGGGCTTGGTGCCACTGAACCCATACCACCTGTATTAGGTCCCGTATCTCCGTTTCCTGCCTTTTTATAATCTTTAGCAGCGATACAAGGGAAAAGTTGATCTCCATTAGAGAAAGCAATGATAGAAGCTTCAAAACCTTGTAAATATTCTTCAATAACTAAACGAATACCAGCATCTCCATAGATTCTTCTGATCATGAAATCATGGATGGTTGCTTCAGCTTCTTCAAGATTGTCGCAAATAACAACCCCTTTTCCACCTGCTAAACCACTAGCCTTGATTACTAAAGGATATTGTTGTTTCTGAACATATTCTTTAGCTTCGTTATATGAATCAAATACTACAGCTTTAGCCGTCTTGATATCATAGGTTTGCATAAATTTCTTAGAGAAAGCCTTACTTCCTTCCAGGCTTGCTACCTTTTGAGTAGGGCCAAAAACTTTAAGATCGTGTTTTTTAAATTCATCCTTCAAACCAGCTACCAATGGAGCTTCAGGACCTACGATCGTAAGATCAATCTTTTCTTTAATAGCGAAATCTCTAAGTTCTTTGATTTCTGATAAATGAACATTTTTCCCTATTACATCGGTAGTAGCATTCCCGTTGGCAAAAAACATTTTAGAAATTCTAGGGTCATTCTGAAGTTTTGCCGCTAAAGCAGATTCTCTACCGCCTTCACCTATGATTAATATTCTCATACTTTATTTATTATCTAGTCTAATTTACAAATATATAATTTTGAATGCTAAAAATACAATCCCTAATTATTTTTTAATTCTATTTTAATTAGTGGAAAAAGTGTCTAACACCAGTAAACATCATAGGAATACCGTGCTCATTAGCAGCTTCTATACTGTCCTGATCTTTTACACTTCCGCCAGGTTGTATGATCGCCTTGATACCTTCCTGAGCGCAGAAATCTACCACATCACGGAAAGGGAAAAATGCATCAGAAGCCAATACTAAATCTCCTGTGAATTTTTCTTTCGCTCTTTCAATAGCCTGCTGAGTTGCCCAGATTCTGTTGACCTGTCCGCCTCCGATACCAAATGCCTGGATCCCGTTGGAAACAACAATAGCGTTTGACTTCACATATTTTACTACTCTTTGTGAGAATAATAAAGCTTTCTGCTGCTCTTCCGTCGGTTGAGTTTCAGTAACGACTTTAATATCATCAGAGAAGTGCAAATCATTATCCTGAACCAGGATACCACCGTCAACTTTCACCCAAGTTTTCTTATCAGAAACAGGGTTTACGATTTTTATGATTCTTAAATTTTTCTTTTTTCTTAAAACTTCAAGAGCTTCTTCGTCGAAGGCAGGAGCCATTACGATCTCCAGAAAAGTTTTGTTGAGTTCTTCAGCTGTTGCGGCATCAATCTTATAGTTCATAGCAACAATTCCGCCAAAGATAGAAACGGGATCACATTCGAAAGTTTTTTGATAAGTTTCCAATGCTGAAGTACCGATAGCCACTCCACAAGGGGTAGAATGTTTTACAGCACAACAAGCCATTTCTTCTTTAAACTCTGTCACTACTTTCCAGCAAAGATCCATATCACGAAGGTTGTTGAAAGAAAGTTCTTTTCCTCCAAGCTGCTCGAAATCTTTCATTGCTCCGTTTTCAAAAGTAGAAACGTAGTAAGCTGCCGTCTGGTGAGGATTTTCACCGTATCTTAAGTCAGATACTTTTTTGTAAGAAGCATTTAAATAGGTAGGATATTCCTCATCTAAAAGCATTCTTGAAATAGCAGCATCATAAGCAGAAGTAAGGTTGAATACTTTTCCTGCAAGTTTTTTACGGGTTTCAATATAGGTGTCTCCGTTTTGTTCCATTTCAATTTTTACTGTTGTATAATCTTCTACATCAGTAATCACGGTAACAGAATCAAAGTTTTTTGCTGCAGAACGAAGCATTGAAGGACCTCCGATATCGATAAACTCTACTTTCTCATGTAAAGAAATGTCTTTGTTTACATTTTCAAAGAAAGGGTAAAGGTTTACGATAACCATGTCGATCAGATCAATTCCGTGTTCCTGAACGGTTTTCATGTGCTCTTCGTTGTTACGAACAGCCAGAAGACCTCCGTGAACTTTAGGGTGCAATGTTTTCACTCTTCCGTCCAGCATTTCAGGGAAATTGGTTACCTCATCAATCTGAATTGGATTTAAACCAGCGTCTTTCAAATGTTTGAATGTTCCTCCTGTAGAGATCAACTCATAGTTCTGAGCTTCCAAAAACTGTGCGAATTCGATTAATCCACTCTTGTCAGAAACACTGATTAAAACTCTCTTTTTACTCATTACTTTCAATTTTTACTTTTCACAGTTATTTCAAACTGTATCCGGGTCTTTCACTTCCGGATTACTTTTTATTTTACTTAGATTTTTTTTAAATCAATGTAACAATGAGATTCTTCGCTATGCTCAGAATGACAATTACAATTATTTGTACACTGGTACATTGTTATATTTATTTATTTCCCAGGACCTTATTGATCGCTATCGGAAATATTTCATATTCAATCTGGTGAACTTTCTGAGCTAATGTTTCAGGAGTATCATCAGCTGTCACTTCAAAAGATTTTTGAAGTATCGCTTCTCCTTCATCAATACCGGGAGTCACAAAATGTACAGTGGCTCCACTCTCTACTTCTTTGGCTTCAATAACGGCATTGTGAACGTTCATTCCCCACATTCCTTTTCCTCCGAATTTCGGAAGTAATGCAGGATGAATATTTATTATTTTACCATTCCAGTTTTCACAGAACTCAGATTTTAAAATGGATAAGAATCCTGCCAATACAATCAGATCTGTATTTTGTGGAATTACTTTAGCCAATTCACTACTGAAATTCTTTCCTCTTGGAATAAGTATGTTTTCTATATTGTGATTCTTTGCTCTTTCCAGTCCAAAACATTCTCTGTCAGCAACTACCAAATTTACTTTTGCATTCTGAATTTCTCCAGCTTCAATGGTATCAATGATTCTCTGCAGATTGGTTCCTGAACCGGATACAAGTACAACGATGTTCTTCATGTTTGTTTTCTTAGCCTTCTCAAGATTTAGAACCTTGACAAGGCTTTTTTAATTAGCCCCGATTGCAGCGGCATCCTTTTTCAAAAAATGGCTTTGTAAAAAAGCGTTTGGCGAAAAAGATATAGCGGAAAGCGGGATTAAGCTTCTAAAATTTTAAATCAATTTTCTCTGCTCCTTCAGTGATTTCTCCGATTTCGTAAGCATCGTCCAAAAGGTGCAATACTTTTTCAGCATGCGCGGCATCTACTACGATGATCATTCCTACTCCCATATTGAAAGTTCCGTACATTTCTTCGCGGGTAACGCCACCTCTTTTTTCTAATTCAAGCATTACGCTTGGAATTCTGATTTTTGCACCGTCGACAGAAGCACAAAGTCCTTCGGGAATAATTCTCGGAACGTTTTCATAAAGACCTCCTCCTGTAATGTGAGCGATACCGCTTACTTTTACTTCTTCCAATACTTTATGAATATCCTTATAATATAATCTGGTAGGAACTAAAAGCGTTTCATATAAAGGTTTTCCTTCAAATTCTTCTTCGAAGTCAGGGAATACTTTTCTTACTAAGGAGAATCCGTTGGAATGGAATCCTGAGCTTGGTAATGCTATAATTTTGTTACCCGGCTTAATATTAGACCCATCAATAATCTGGTCTTTTTCTACGATTCCTACACAGAATCCTGCAACATCATAATCTCCCGGCTGGTACATTCCCGGCATTTCAGCAGTTTCGCCACCGATTAACGCACAGTTGTTGTCTTTACAGGCATTCACCATTCCAAGAACAATTTCTGCAGCAATTTCAGAATCAAGCTTTCCACAAGCCAGGTAATCTAGGAAGAACAAAGGTTTGGCACCATGACAAAGGATATCATTGGCACACATCGCGAAACAGTCGATCCCGATAGAGTCATATTTTTTGGTATCCAAAGCTACTTTCAGCTTTGTACCTACTCCATCTGTTCCTGAAACCAGGACAGGATTTTTGTATCCTCCGATTTCATAGAAAGCACCAAAGCTTCCCAAATGATTCAATACATTGGAATTGTGGGTTTCGCCAACTGCTTTTTTGATCTTGTCAACCGTTTTGTATCCTTCTTCTTTGTCTACTCCTGCTGATTTGTAAGTGTTGCTCATGTCTGCTTAGATTTTTAGATATTGGATTTCAGATTTCAAATTTTTGTATCTGATGTCTGGCGTCTTTTTATCTTTTATATTTTTACTTTTTATTTCAAATTTGGAAAACAAAAAAGCCGACAATCTTTTCAGATTATCGGCCGTTATTTTATCTCAGAATTTCAGAGCCCACAATTTTCCCTTTATGAGAAAAACATTGTTTATAGGAGGTCTGAATTTTCATCTCTTTTCTTTTTGCAAAAATAGTAATTTTAAATGAATATTCAAATTCTATTTTTCAAGGATCGTTTCGATGGCCGCAATCTTCTTGATTTTATGCTTTAATTCGTTGTTTTTCTCTTCGTTAGAAATTTTTTGCTCTGCTTTATCAAAGTTATCATTAAAGAAAGGAAGTGAGAAAGTTTCTACCACATTTCCACCATGGAAAGGGAAACGCTTTGAAGCAGCTTCCAAAACTCCTGCTCCACCTCTACCTCCGGGAGATGTAGACATCAATAGCATTGGCACTTCATTCCATACCGTTCTGTCTTTAATTCTGGATACCCAATCGAACACATTTTTAAATGCTGTAGAGTAAGTTCCGTTATGTTCTCCTAATGAAACCAACAACAAGTTTGCCCCGTCAATTTTAGCAGCAAAATCATGCGCTTCCTGTGGCACACCACCTGCCAATTCTCTTTCATGCTTATAGATTGGCATTTCGAAAGGATTTAAATCGATTACTTCTACTTCTGCATTTTCAAATAGTGTTGATGCATAGGCCACCAACTGCTTGTTCATGGAAACTTCTGAGTTACTTCCTGCTATTGCTAAGATTTTCATACTTTGATAGTTAATTTTTAAGTTGATAACAACCCGTCATCCTTATTTTATTAAATTTAATGAATAACGGGTTGATATTATTTCTGATTTTAAGAATACAAATTTAGTTTTATTTAAGATAAGATGGCAATTCCATTGGTACTTCCATCAATAATATTTCAGTGTCTTCCACTGCTTCAATATTAAAGCTCTGGGTATCCCAGATTCCCAATCCGTCTCTTTCGTTGAGAACGCGGTCTCCAATTTTTGCGCTTCCTTTTAAAACAAAAGCATACACTCCGTTTCCTTTTTTATTAAGCATGTAATTTTTACCGTTTCCTTTTTTAAAGTTGGCTATGTTGAACCAAGCATCCTGGTGAATCCAAACTCCGTCATCATTTTTATTGGGAGATAAAATCTGTTGGAATCCGTTTATTTTTTCGCCTTCTTTAATACTTTTCTGGTCGTACCTTGGCTCAACATCAAGTTCTTTTGGAAAAATCCAGATCTGAAGGAATTTTACTTCTTCATCTTTATTTTTATTATACTCACTGTGTTGTACACCGGTTCCGGCACTCATCACCTGGATTTCACCTTTTTTAATGACTGCTGTAGTTCCCATTGAATCTTTGTGTTCCAAATCTCCTTCCAAAGGAATAGAAATAATTTCCATATCCCGGTGTGGGTGAGTTCCAAATCCCATTCCCTGAGAAACGGTATCATCGTTTAACACTCTTAATGCCCCAAAGTTCATTCTGTCTTTGTTTTGATAGTTGGCAAAACTAAATGTGTGGTAAGAGTTTAACCATCCGTGATTGGCATGGCCTCTTGAATCTGCTTTATGATATACTGTTTTCATTTCTGTGATTATTTATGGTACAAATGTACGGGATGTGGGTGTTGCAAAATGTTGATGTAGGTTAAGAAAGGAAGTTGAGTTAAAATTAAACGTGGAGACAGCTTCCAGCCATGTCAAGGTTTAAAACCTTGACATAGTTGGATTAAAAGGCATCTTTAATCTTCGAGCCTCGTTTAAGATAGAAAAACAAAGCACTTATCACCAGCATCAGAAGGATTAAAATTCCTAAAATAAAAGAAATATGATTGGAAAAATGTCCTAAGATATTAGTTACAGTACCTGTTCCTATTTGATTTGCGGCCATCAGAAAACCGGATACCAGAACAGAATATGCAGGAAATTCTATGGTTCCCCAACCAATAGATCCGGGAAATATACTTCCCATAAAAAAGCCAATCAGAAACATCATAAGTAAAAGGATATTAATATTGGGATAAACAAGTAATATGAACAGCAGGATTCCTACGCAAAGTGGAGAGACAAGAAAAAAAGAGGATAGATTCCATCTTTTTGAAAGGATACCGAATAAGAGCCTGTTTAAGGCAACTCCACCCCAGAACAGAGAGAGACCAAGATTTGCTGCATTATTGTCTAATCCTTTATTTTTAAGAATAATGCCACCAAAACTTCCAAAAGTTCCTTCTATGCATCCATACAAGATAATGGCAATAAAAAAGATCCATAATTTATCCGAGATTTTAAAATGGGCAGGTAAATTAAAAAATGTTCCTTTTTCAATTTTTAAAAATAAAAAAGCCATCAGTACAGCACTTACAGCAATGAATATGGATCCGGGAACATACATCCAGTTTTTCACATCTCCGATCAGGTTCATCAGTAAAGGCGATGTAGAGGTTCCTAATCCTACTAAAAACTGAAGAATTAAAATAGCAGAAGAGTTTTCCTTTTCAAACAAGCTTGCTGCCAAAGGGTTCAATGTGGTAATGGAAAGACCGAAGCCTGTTCCTGTAAAAGCGACCATTATCATCAGGAGAGAGAATAATGATGATTTTGCTTCTATAAAATAATGCAGTATCCATAAAGAGCCTGTTGAAATAAGCATCAGCAGAACCCCAAAAGTTAAAATAATTTTAGGGCCCCACTTATTCACCAAAAACGGAGCCGCCAGGCATGAAATAATAATACAGATCACCTGTGGAATAAATAAATTACCAAACTGAGATGACGAGAGCGCAAACAGAGAAGGATCAGTAAAAGCTGTTCCCAGTGCAGGAAAAATCACAAAATTCACTCCGGTAAGAAAAGCCAGAAGGAAAATGACAATAATAGTGATTCGTTTGACATTCATTATTTTATTTCAAAACATGATTTTTAAGATATTCTCCTACTCTTAATGCCATTGCAATAATTGTCAGAGCGGGATTTACCGCTCCGCTTGAAACAAAAAAACCACCGTCTACAATATATAAATTTTCCAGATCGTGTGCTTTACAATAAATGTCAACTACAGAACTTTCAGGGTCAAGTCCCATTCTTGTTGTGCCATTTTGGTGTGCCGGTGAAGCAATATCCATTCCTTTACTGAAATAATAGCCTTTGAATAAAAAAGTTTCAAATTTGCCTGATGCTTTTAAGGCTTTGATCAATTCGGCCTTTAAAAATTCATGCCCTTTTTGGTTATTATCGGTGTAACTAAGTTTGATCTGTCCATTCTCGACGGTCACTCGATTTTCAGGATCCGGAAGATCTTCTGAGGTAAGCCAGAAATCAACCGCATGCTTAGCCATTAATTCAAAAGTAAAGCCCGGAGCCGGAATGGGGCTGTCTGCCTTAATCTGATTTTCATCTGATTTCCCCAACATTTGCACGTGACCTAAAGGAAACTCATATCCTCTGGCTGCGTGGTAAAAATCATTAATCCCAAATGTTTTTCCGAATTTGGTTGGATTGGGCTCTGTGTACAAGGCAATTAAAGCGGTATTCTGATGAAACATGTAGTTTCGGCCTACCTGATCTGAGGTATTAGCCAGACCAT
This sequence comes from Chryseobacterium lactis, assembly GCF_003815875.1. Classification (NCBI taxonomy): domain Bacteria; kingdom Pseudomonadati; phylum Bacteroidota; class Flavobacteriia; order Flavobacteriales; family Weeksellaceae; genus Chryseobacterium; species Chryseobacterium lactis. Next base: position 3,267,189 of record NZ_CP033924.1, on the reverse strand, counting down.
TGTGAAATCTTTCACTTCTGCTTTCCAGCAATATTGCTGCTGAATTGATAGCTCCTGCTGAAAGGATAACAAGATCTGCAGTTAGTATTTTCGTTCCTTCGTTCTGTTCAATTATCACCTCAGTAATCCTCTTTCCTGAACTGTCTGTGTTTAGCTTTACAACTTTTGCGTTGGTCATCAATTCAACATTGGGATACTCTAGTGCCTTTGATAATGCACAAAGATGGGCATCTCCTTTTCTTTCCGAAGCATCTGGAAATCCGTCAAAACGATCTAATGTATAGGGAGCATTCGCAGTTGCATGAGGTTGAAAATTGACTCCGACAGGCAATTCAAAAGGATGCAGCCCATATCCTTTCAATTCATCAAAAATTTCCTGAATCCTCGGTTCGTGAGGCAATGGCGGATTAGGATAAGGTTCAGAATCAAAAGGCTCCGTAGGGTCTGATCCTCTTTTGCCATGTACATGAAATAGTTTTTCAGCTTCCAGGTAATAGGTCTTCAAATCTTCATATTGAATTGGCCAAGCCGGCGATACTCCTCCATAATGCTGTATTTCCTTAAAATCTTCTTCTCTTAAACGAAATAATGCCGCTCCATAAAATTTTGTATTTCCTCCAACATTATAATGCATTCCGGGGCGAAAAGGCTTCCCATGCTTATCCAGCCAAAAATCGGTTGTTGTATACCTGTTTTTCTGAAAAACTTCCGTGGAATCCCAATTTTCTTTTTCCACAGGAACATAGTCTCCTCTTTCCAGAATCAGTATTCTTTTTCCGGTGTCTGCCAATTGATATGCCATGGTTGCACCACCGGCTCCGGTGCCTATAATGATAATATCATACATTTTCCTACAATTTGGTGTATCTAATGTAAAGATTTAAAAACCAGAAACAGCTTAACAAATTGTTAAATTTCAATTGATTGAGCAAATGGAAATATAAGATTTAATTTATATGTTGGATAACGCGAAGACGTTAGGAATAATATTAACCTGATATTTTTAAGGCGCGAGGATCTTATCTGCGATAAAATTTCATAGTGGATGCAAATCTCACAGATATATGGTTATGATTCAATCGTAAAAATTTTTTCAACTATGCGTAATAATGTGCTTTATCTAAAAAATCTGCGAGAGTTTATTAAATATTAATATAAAATAAGTTTTGGCTGAAGCCAGTGGATTGTTATTTATATAGAAAGCGGGCTAAAGCCCGCTCCCATTGATGTTTTGAGGTAAAACATTATTAAATCAAGCGTTTAATAATTTTCAACGCTCCATTTTCAATTTCCTATTCTTAAAAATGCACCTGTTGAATTTCCTCTTCTATTTCTTTAGGGGTTTCGTCCTCTGATTTTACAAAGATCATTGTTACTAAAGCTCCGATCAGCATACAGATTCCGCCAACCACCACATAATCCATGGCTTGTTTTCCGAAGATACCGCTTACGATGGGACCTCCAAACAACCCATTAATAATCTGAGGAATTACAATAAAGAAATTAAAGATTCCCATATAAACGCCCATTTTCTTCTGCGGAATCACTTCAATCAACATGGCATAAGGCATTGCCAGAATACTTGCCCAAGCAAATCCCAATCCAATCATTGAAATCCATAGATTGTTGACATCTTTTATAAAATACATTGAAATCAGTCCTATACCTCCACAAAGCAAGGCTAAGGCATGGGTTTGTTTCTTTCCGATCCATTTTGCAATGGGTGTTAACATAAATGCAAAGGGAATAGCCCACAGGTTGTACATTCCAAAGAGCTTACCTGTTAAGTCTCCCGCATCATTAAATCTTTTGGAGTGAGTATCTTCCGGTGAAAGTCCAAAATGGTGGGTTGCCAAGGCACTTGTGGTAAATACCCACATTGTAAATAATGCAAACCATGAGAAAAACTGTACTGCTCCCAGCTTTTTCATTTGTACGGGGATGGCAGCAAAATCTTTAAAAATATCTCTCAATTGAGAAGGTTCTTCTTCTTTTTCACCTCCTCCAAACTCGATAAACTCCTGTGGAGAATATTCTCTGGTTGTCATGATGGTGTAAACAATTGAAATGATCAGTAAGGCTGCTCCTAAATAAAATGAGTAAATCACATTATCGGCTACAAAACCTTTAGGTGCTTCATTAGAAATCCCTAATTTGGTAAGCCAATCCGGCAGATAAGAACCAAACACAGCACCGATTCCTATGAGAATAGTCTGCACTGAGAACCCTATTGTTCCCTGATGTTTGGGAAGCATATCTCCTACTAAAGCTCTGAAAGGCTCCATGGCAATATTGACGGAAGCATCCATCATGGCAAGGAAAATAACCGCCAGCAAAAGAGCATTTGCTGCAAACATCTGAGTTACTGTAGCGGCATTTGGCAATAAAACCAGTCCTATCGAGCATAAAACGGCTCCGATTAAAAAATAAGGCTTTCTTCTTCCCAGCGGACTCCAGGTATTATCTCCCATATGCCCGATAATCGGCTGAACAATGAGCCCTGTAACAGGAGCTACCAGCCAGAACCATGATAATTCATGTACATCTGCTCCTAAATTACCCAAAATACGGCTTGCATTCCCGTTCTGAAGGCCAAAAGCCATTTGAATTCCCAAAAAACCCATGCTCATATTAATAATCTGAAGCATGGAAAGATTGGGTTTTATTTTTCGTGAAAAAGTACTATGCGAGGCGTTCATTCTTATTTCTTTAACTTCTGAATCAAAGGATCTTCAAGGGCTGTTTTTTCATTAACCACTTTGTCCACTACGTCATTAGGAATTGTCATAGAAAGCACATATTGTCTCACTTTCCATTGGCCGTTGATTTTTTCCACCACACCGGAACCTCTGCATATTTTCATTTGGGTATCCAATAGTTCATCAAACCATGCCAGTTTCCCGTCTTTGCTGAAATAAATATTTCTTTTCAGGGCAGTAAAATTCCAGGTCTTCTTTTTATCGAAATGGGGTTTAGCCCAAACCATGAAGGCTTTTTTATCCCAGACTTCTGTAGCATCTGTTCCAATAAATGTAGATTCATCGGCAAAATAATTGAAATAGCCACTGTAATCAGCCTTTGCAGCAGCTTCATTAAAGGAGTCCAGCATGGTACTGATTTCTGACTTTTCTTTTTCAAATGTATTTTTTGATTGTGCCGAAAGAACAGTCGATCCCAATAAGAAAAGGATCAGTGTATAAGCAGTGATGATATTTTTCATATAGTTAATAATTTATTTTTCAAGTTCAATAATTAATGAGCTTTTGGCGGGAACAACAATTTTGTCTTGCAGCATCCATTCTTTTCCTGAAATCACCTCTTTTCCTTTTGAATATCCTTTTAAGGATTCTTCAAAGCGTTTTAAATCCAACGTCTGATCTGTCTCATTATTGTTAAGGATCACCATTACACTTTCTTTTTCATCATATCTGAAATAAGTAAAGATCCCATCCTGAGGAATATAATTTTTAGTTTCACCCGTATGAATCACTTCTTTACCTTTTCTCCAGTTTAATAATTTTTGAGTAAACTGAAAGAATTCCTTTTGTCCCGAAGTCTGTGTAGCGGGATTCAATGCGTTTTGAGGATCTGACTTCCAACCTCCCGGGAAATCTCTCCGGATATCAGCATCGCCACCTTTGCTTTTATCTCCTCTCATGCCAATTTCTGATCCGTAATAAATCTGCGGAATACCTCTAATCGTTGAAATCAGGCTCAGAGCCATTTTATAAGTCTTAGGATCAGCATTGAAGATTTCGTTCCATCTTTCGGTATCATGATTTTCAAAAAAAACCAATAGATTGTTAATGTCCGGATAAAGAAAGTCGCTGGTAAAGGAATCATAAATTTTAACAAGTCCTGTGTTCCAGCCTTCTTTTTCTTTCAGTGCTTTAGGTAAATCGGCGAACAGCATAAAATCCATTACCGAAGGTAAATTTGAATTGTATCCTGCAGCTTCTCCGGTTTTAGAGTTTTTCTGCCAGGCTGAAATCTGACCCGCTGTATACAACCAGGTTTCTCCAACGATATTAAATTTCGGATATTCATCGGTAATTGCTTTGGCCCATTTAGCCATGGCTTCTTTATCGTTATAAGGATAGGTATCTACCCGGAAGCCTCCTAATTCTGCATATTCAATCCACCAGATGGCATTCTGAGTCAAATATTTTAACACTAATGGGTTCTTTTGATTAATATCAGGCATCGTTTTATCAAACCATCCGTCCAATGCATACTTTTTATCAATTTCAGCTGCATTGGTATCGAATTGTGTGGTGGTTTTATAATTAGAGCGTTTAAAACCATTGTCACCGTCATTAAACCAGTGAATCCAGTCTTTCGAAGGAAGATCTTTGATCATCCAGTGAGAAACTCCCCAGTGATTGGTTACATAATCCATCACCAGTTTCATATTCCTTTTGTTCAGTTCTCTGGAAAGATTTCGGTATTCTTCATTGGTTCCGTAACGGGCATCTATTTTATATAAATCTGTTTGTGCATATCCGTGATAAGAGTAAACCTTCTCGTTGTCTTCATTTACCGGAGTCAGCCACACTGCAGTGGCACCCAGATTTTGAATGTAGTCAAGATTATTGATGATTCCTCTAAGATCACCTCCGTGTCTTCCGTTGGGCAAAGTCCGGTCAGCTTTTTCAGTTAAAGCCGGATTGGAGTCATTTTTTTCATCTCCGTTGGCAAAACGATCAGGCATGATAAGGTACATCACATCTTTTGAGGTAAAAGATTCCCGATCTGCAGATCTTGAATTTCTCTGTTTTAATTCATAGGTATAGTTTCCAAGATTCTTTTTACCTTTTTTGATATTGATGCTGAACTTTGGAACATTGATTTCGTTGGTATTGACGGTAATAAAAGCATAATTTGGATTGTCAACTTTTTGGATCCCTTTAATGGGTATCTGATCTGAAAGTGTAATCTCATTATTAGCGATATCCTTGCCATACACCAAAATCTGAAGTTCAGGATTTTTCATTCCTTTCCACCAGAAAGCCGGTTCTACTCTCTCCAGTACTTTCTGGGAAAAAGCAGCAGAGGCTATGGAAAGGGCTAGCACTGCATATATTATTTTCATATCAATGTTCAATTTAGCATTAAATTTCCAAATATACAGTCAAAACCTATTTGGAATGTATGTTTTCCTACCCTTTTGGGGCAAAAAAATCTACATTTATTTGTTTTATCTTAAATTTTATTAAAAACATATAAAACTTTCACAAAAATTTCATCTAAAAATGGGGCTTCCCATTGTTTTTATCTTTAGTTTTACAGAAAAAATGTTTGACTTCAGTAATATGTTCAAAACTGAGGGCCCGGATGTTGTTTACACCTGGACAATCCCTGTGTTTGCTGCTATTATTTTTATAGAAATGGCTTACAGCCACTTTAATAAAGAAAAAATTTATGAAACTAAAGATGTAGCAACCAATGTCCTTTTTGCCCTTCTTAATTATGGGTTGGACATTATAATGAAAGGTTTTTCTTTATTTGTGATGATGTTTTTTTATCATCATCGTATTTTTGACTGGCAGGAAGGAATATGGTATTGGATTGCAGTTTTCCTTGCTCAGGATTTTGCCTATTATGTTCACCATTATGTAGACCATCATTCCCGTATGTTTTGGGCCGTACATATTACCCATCATAATTCCGATTATTTCAATATCAGTACTGGCTTCAGAAGTCCTGTATTTCAGCCGTTGTACAGATATTTATTTTTCTCGCCGCTGGCATTTATGGGGTTCCATCCGTGGCATATTTTAGTGGCTTACTCCGCGATCCAGATCTACGGTACATTTGTACATACCCAATCTATTAAAAGCATGGGATTTCTGGAATATATCCTGGTAACTCCTTCACATCACCGTGTACATCATGCCTGTAATATCAAATATCTTGACCGAAATATGGGAATGGGATTAATTATCTGGGATAAAATTTTCGGAACATTTGAAAAAGAAGACCCTGAAGTTCCTGTGAAATATGGCATCTATCCTAAAATGGAGTCTAAAGATCCGGCAACTACTCTATTCTATGAGTGGCGAAGAATAGGCAAAGATATCAGGCAGCCCGGAATTTCATTTAAAACCAGATTAAAATATCTTATTTATCCTCCGGGATGGAGACATGACGGCACCGGAAAAACGGTAAAACAATTTCAGAAGGAATATTTTGAGAAAGTAAAAAACAGAGTTCCTGTTAAGAAACAAGAACCGTCTCCCGAACCAGAATATGAATATTCAAGCAATTTAAGTCAGGCAGAAGATAAATAAAATCAATTGACGAATAAGGAAACATCTTTATTCCATTAAAAAGATAGCCCCGGCCATTGAAACAATGAACCGGGGTACCTTAGTGTTATTTTCAAATTACTTTACAGGTTTTATAGAAACCGCGAAACCGCCACTTCTTACCATTTTAAAGTTAATTTTTGACTTGCTCGTAATCTCTTTTTTGTAGATGTTATAGCTTTGAGGATTATCAATATAATCTGCATCTTTTCCATCTTCATAGATTGTTGCCTCATATTTCTTTCCTTTATCAAGAAATGAGAAATCTACACTGTATTCACGTTTGTTTTCATCGGTAATACCTCCTACAAACCAGTTTTCAGTACCTTTTGCTTTTCTGGCAGTGATCACATAATCTCCGGGTTCTGCCGATAAGATCTTCGTATCATCCCAATCTGCCGCAACATCTTTGATAAACTGGAAAGCATCCATATGCTTTTTGTAGTTTTCAGGAAGGTCTGCTGCCATCTGAAGAGGCATATACATCGTTACATATAATGCCAACTGTTTTGCCAGGGTAGTTTTTACAAAACGATTATCTCCAGGGAAATAATAATCTAACTTAGTCTGGAAAATCCCCGGCGTATAATCCATTGAACCTCCCATCCATCTTGTAAACGGAAGAACGGTCTGATGATCCGGTTTATTCCCTCCAAACGCTTCATATTCTGTACCACGGGCTGCTTCAGCAGAGATGTAGTTCGGATAGGTACGGCTTTCTCCTGTAGGACGTACAGATTCGTGAGAATTAACCATGATTTTATAATCGTTGGCCTTTTCAGCTATTCTGTAATAATGATTGATAGTCCATTGAGAATAATGATGCTCTCCTCTTGGGATAATATCTCCTACATATCCTGTTTTTACCGCATCGTAACCATATTTATTCATGGTCTGGAATGCTTTATCTGCCCATCTTTCATAGTTCGTTGCTGAACCGGATGTTTCATGGTGCATGATAAGCTTAATTCCTTTTGAATGAGCGTAATCATTTAACATTTTGATATCAAAATCCGGGTAAGGGGTAATGAAATCAAAAACATATTCTTTAGAATGCCCGAACCAGTCTTCCCAGCCAATATTCCAGCCTTCGATCAACAGACCCTGAAATCCGTTTTCTGCTGCGAAATCGATATATTCTTTCACCTTTGTATTATTGGCAGCGTGTTTACCGTTGGGAGTCAGTTTTGTAAAATCAGTTTTTCCCAGGTGAACGTTTTCTGCCGTAGAATACGCCCACTGTGATTTCCCGATGATCATTTCCCACCAAACACCCATATATTTTGTTGGATGAATGTAAGACGTATCCGTGTATTTTGTAGGTTCATTAAGGTTAAAAATCATTTTTGAATCCATCACCTCTTCTGCTTTCGGCGCTACGATGATGGTTCTCCAAGGGGTTACTGATGGGGTTTGAATATATCCTTTCGCTCCTTGTCTGTCCGCTGTTAAATGCGTTTTGAATTTAAAATTCTGCGCGTCTACTTCAAGATGAGAAGCCGGGTAATCTAATACTGCAGCTTCAGCAACGTTGATATATAGAGGATTTTTTCCTTCTTTTTTAAGCATCAACGGAGACTGAACAGCATTTTTCACCAAAGTCTGAGAGGCATTGGCATCGAACGCTTTATCCCATTTTGCAGGAATTTCAGAAACTTTTGTTTCCTGATACTGATATTCCTGAGAATCGTAATCTGCCACTATCCACCAGGCTTTCATATCGGTCGGAAAATCAATTTCTGAGTCTTCTTCTCTGATCACAAAATAGTTCAGATTTTTCTGTTGGGGGAACTCATACCTGAATCCCAGTCCATCATTAAACAATCTGAATTTTACTACAATACTTCTTTCTGTAGAAGCCTGATTCAGCGTCACTGCCAGTTCATTGTAGTTGTTGATATAGTTTTTCTTTTCTCCTAAAACCGGCTGCCATGTTTCGTTTTTGGAATCTCTTTTTTCATCAACCTTTGCAAAACCATTATTCAAATCGAATTTTGCATCTTCCGGTTTTGCTATTTCGGAAGCAAACTTTACGGCTGTGTCTTTAAATAATCTTAATCCTAATTTAGAATCTTCAACCACTACTGCCCCGTTGTATTTAAGGTTATAGTAAGGTACTCCTTCTTTTAACTGGAAACTCATTTCAAATTTCCCATCCGGAGATTTTAAAGATTGTGCTTTTACGCCTACAAACATCATTGAGAGCAAAAGAGCTCCAACTGTAATTTTCTTCATAATGACTATTTATTAACTTTAGTAAAATAAAACGCTGCCAAGAGCAGCGTTTCACTCTTTATATATTCTGTATTTTATTAGTATCCAGGGTTTTGGATCAGGTTAGGATTTGCAATAAGATCTCTTACCGGAATCGGGAAAAGGTTTCTGTAGCTATCTACTGCTTTTCCTTCTTTTACATTCCCTTTCCATGGCCATACATAGGCACCTGTAGTATACTTTCCGAACCTGATAAGATCTGATCTTCTTGTCATTTCCCAGGATAATTCTCTTGCTCTTTCGTCTAAGATAAAATCAAGGTTAATAGAAGTTACATTACCGCTGGTGTTTCCGTAAGCACGCTCTCTCAGCTTATTGACATATTCAATAGCCGTAGCCTGGCTACCTCCGCTTCCGCCTCTTAGCACAGCTTCTGCATACATCAGGTAAATATCACCCAAACGATATAAAGGAATATCAGCTTCTACCCAGTTATTATGAGCACCGGGAGAACCGTTACTTTTAATATTTTTATATTTGATAAAGGCATATCCATCGTTGAAAGAAGCAAGATCATTAATTTCCAGATTTTGTTTTGTGGTAAAAAATCTACCTCTTTTGTCACTTCCATCAGCCGGGAATAAACCTACAAATGATTTTGTAGTTCTCAAACCGGACCAACCACCGTTGATTCCGTAATCGGCAGCTTTCATTTCTCCACCAACAGCCGCGTGTACCAAATAAGTAGTACCACCGTTGGTTTGTGTATTAATTCCGTCAAAGTTTACACTTAAAATCTGTTCAGAATTGCTGACATTATTATCTGCTAAAAACAGATCTTCATATTTTGGTTTTAAAGAATATCCGGCTCCGATGACTTTGTTACAATACGTGATACAATCTGTATTTCTCTGGGTTCCCGTATAGACTTCAGCATTTAAATATAATCTTGCCAGCAAAGCCCACGCAGCGGCTTTATCTGCTCTTCCGTATTCGTTTGTTCGGGAATCTTTTAATTCACCTTCGATTGCTAAAAGTTCAGTTTCAATATATTTAAACAAATCCTTTCTTTCAATTCTGCTTGGCGGGTTCGGTGTTCCCGGAATATAAGTCTCGTCTACAAAAGGAACATTTCCAAACATATCCAACGCATGAACATACGATTGAGCTCTTAAGAAACGGGCTTCCGCTCTCATTAATTTTGCCTGAGTAAGGTTATCTCCGGTAATATTGTTTGTACCTAGCTTTTCATCCGTAACATTTCTTAAAAACTCATTACAATAAGCTATTTCCGTGTATATTCTGTAATACGTTGCTGCAATGAATTCGTTGGAAGCATCCCATGTCATTTTGTGTATGGTATGGAGGTTTCCATCATTCCAGCCGATTACGGCTTCATCTGTAGTTAGTACATTAAGGGTATACATCAATCTGGTGTATTGAGAAAACCCTCCATTGATCCCGTTAATATCACTATCCGGCTGATCTCCGTCACCGCTGATCTGTCCGCCCATGGCAAGACCACCGTACAGTTTTGCCAAAACATTCTTATAATTGGCAAAATCCTTATATATATTGTTTCCAATCTGATCTGTTATCGGTTCTCTTTCAAGATCCTTTAAACAGGAAGCTGCTGTTGTTAGCAAAAATGCAGCAGAAATTGGTAATACTATATTTTTAAGTCTAATTTTATTAAATCTCATCTTACTTTTATTTAAAATTGAAAGTTAAAGCCTATAGAATAAATTTTAGGCATCTGATAATATCCGTTGTCTATTCCGCCATATACTTCAGGATCTAAGCCTGAATATTTTGAGATCACAAAAACATTCTGTGCCATACCATATACTTTCAGATTACTTCCTTTTGAGAAAACTTCCCCGAAATTATATCCGATATTGATATTATCCAATCTGAAAAACGATGCGTTTTCTACATAAATATCTGATCTGTACTGGAAATCGGAGAACTTATAATCAGCAGCTGATGAAAATACGTTCTGTAAATATTCGTTGGTAGAAGCAGACTTTAAAGAACTATTGGATGCTGCATTATTATAAACATAATTACCTAATACTGCTCTTGCACTTAATGCAAAATCCCAGTTTTTGTGAGATAATTTGGTTGAAAAACCTAGAATAGCGTCAGGAGTAGTCGATTTGTAATAATACATATCTTTTGTATTGATGACCCCATCTCCGTTTCTGTCTACATACCCTCCACTGATCGGGTTTCCACTTGCGTCATATGCCTGTTGATATACCCAGAATGAATTAGGAGCATATCCTACAGCATGTGCCTGAATTCTGTTTCCTGAACCTCCTTCAATTCCTCCTACTTCCATATTAAAGGATTCTCCTCCTCTGTCTTTCAATTTTGTAACGACTGGCTTATAGTGAGTTGCATTAAAGTTGACTTCCCAGGTTGTATTTTCATTTTTAACTGGTATCACAGTGATGCTTCCTTCAATCCCTTCATTCTTCATATCTCCGATATTCTGCCAGCTTGCGTTGCTTAAACCTCCAGCCGGTTCATCTGCAAACACCAACAAATCTTTGGTATCTTTTCTGAAAAGGTCAATAGATCCCGTTACTCTGTTTTTAGCAAAACCAAAATCTAACCCAATGTTTTTGGTAACGGTAGTTTCCCACGTAAGATTTGGATTGAAATTAGCAGGGCGGAACATATAATAATATTCATTTCCAAACTGATAATAAGCTCCGGGATTACTTGGGTTATAAGCCCCCAGTGCAGGATAATTATTCGGTTTGTTACCATTGACACCAAGTGCTGGCAATTCCTGTTGCCCGGTTTTACCCCATCCGGCTCTCAGTTTCAAAGTACTGATCGCTGAAATATTTTTAATGAAATTTTCTTCATTTAATTTCCAGGCTAAAGATAGCCCCGGGAATACACCCCATACGTTATCTCTGGTCAGGTTATAGAATCTGGAAGAACCGTCTCTACGGATAGATCCTGAAATGATGTATTTGTTAGCAATGGTAAAAATCGCTCTACCATAGAAAGAGATCAATGTATTTCGGCTTTCAAAATCCACATCTTTGGTATTATTACCAATTCCTCTGTTCGTAAGAGCACCGGGAATGATGATGTTAAAATCCTGATAAGAATATCCGGCTGTAAGATCTACTCCGGTATTAATGGCGGAAATATTTTTAGTATAATTAAAATAAGTTTCCAACAACTTATTTTTCTTTTCCATCGAATAGAAGTTCTCACTTCCTTTATCTTCGTAACCTATTCTATATCTGCCATCTTTTACTTTATGCCCCTCACTTTTGGTATAATCATATCCTGCGTTTACATTAAAATGCAAATCAGGAAGAAAGTGAAATTTATAGTCTAACTGAATATTTCCTAACCCTCTGGTTACAGAAGAAACATCGCGAAGACCATCGATCATTCCCATCGGATTTGAACTGGCATTCACATTATATCCGTTTGGAGAATTGCCATCCAGCCATTCATAATACCCTCCATATTTAGAATTTCCTGAATATACAGGCTGTGTAGGATCAAAGTAGGTAGCCGCTTTTATCACTCCCGGATCGACAAATCTATTGTCGGTGAAAGTTCCTTTTGCATTTACATTAACTGATAAATGGTTATCAAAGAATTTAGGATTCAAATTCAAACCTACAGAAGTTCTTCGGAATGAATTTGATCTTACAATACCATTCTGTTCGTTATATCCGATTGATAAACGGTAAGGTAATGCTTTAATACCTCCTGAGAAGGCCACATTATTATCCGTTCCCCACGCTGTTTGATAAATAACATCCTGCCAGTTGGTATTGGCATTTCCCAATTTAGTTTTATAACTGTCCGGAGCATAGGTGTTTACAAATTGTCTGAATTCATCAGCATTTAAAACATCGACATTGCCCATTTTTGTTGAAAGTGAAGTCACTGTTGAGAAGTTAACCTTAAATCTTCCGGCACTCCCTTTTTTGGTAGTAATCAAAATTACCCCGTTAGAAGCTCTGTTACCGTAGATTGCTGTTGCGGAAGCATCTTTCAGGATATCAAATGTTTCAATATCATTAGGGTTAATTAATGATAATGGGTCAGAAACACCATTTACACCTACAAAATCCTGAGGCACTCCATCAATAACAATCAATGGAGAGTTTTCTCCACCCAAAGACGATGTTCCTCTGATTCTGATTTTTGTTCCGGATCCCGGAGCTCCACTGTTGTTGGTAATCTGTACCCCGGGTGTTTTACCCTGGATCAATTGTCCGGCAGAAGTTGCCCCTCCATTGAAGTCTTTAGCCGTTACAGAAGTTATGGAACCGGTAAGGTCAGATTTTTTCTGTTTCCCGTACCCGATCAATACAACTTCTTCGATCTTCTTTTCTTTGGTGACAGAGTCTGTTGTCTGCGCATGCATTATTGTACTGGCCAATAAAAAAGCGGGCGCCACTTTTAATATCGTTGTAAAATTCTTCACAATCTTATTTTTAATATAGTTTCGTTTTGTACATTATTTTGGCATAAAGCCTGTGTCGCAATTTATAAAAAAAATAGAATTATCATAATTTTAATATAATTTAAGTTAAAATTCTGTATATTACGAAACGAAAATAGGTTAGTTCTTTAAAGTCCAATAATTTATTCGATAGTATGCTTTGCATAATATTATCTTACGTTTTAATAATTTGTTAAACATTTGTTTAACTTTATTTCATATTCAAGCCCGTAAAATTCACTAACTATCATAATAAGTCCACAAATAGCGGTATTCAACAGATAATCCTTATCTTTGCAGTTAAAACTTTACTATAAATGTCAAACAGAAAGATGATTACGGCAGCTTTGCCTTATGCAAACGGGCCGGTTCATATAGGGCATTTGGCAGGTGTTTATATTCCTGCGGATGTTTACGCAAGATTTCAGAGAAGATTAGGAAAAGATGTAGCGTTTATCTGTGGTTCAGATGAGCATGGGATTCCTATTACCATAAGAGCTAAAAAGGAAGGAGTAACTCCACAGGATATCGTTGACAAATACCACGAGATCATTAAGAAATCCTTTTCAGATCTTGGGATTTCATTTGATGAATATTCGAGAACAACTTCCAAAAAACATTATGAAACCAGTCAGGATTTTTTCAAGGTTTTATATGAAAAAGGGAAATTCACAGAAGAAATTTCTGAACAATATTTTGATGAGCAGGCAGGAGAATTCCTTGCTGACCGTTATATTGTAGGAACCTGCCCGAATTGTGGCAATGAAAATGCTTACGGAGATCAATGTGAAAAGTGTGGTTCTACCCTTTCGCCGTCAGAACTGATCAATCCGAAATCAATGCTAAGTGGAAATGTTCCTATTTTAAAAGAAACAAAAAACTGGTATCTTCCTTTAAATGAGTATGAGGACTTTTTAAATGAATGGATCATTGAAGGCCATAAAGATGACTGGAAACCCAACGTTTACGGACAGGTTAAATCATGGTTAAATGATGGTTTAAAGCCAAGGGCCATGACCAGAGACCTGAACTGGGGAGTTCCTGTTCCACTTCCGAATGCAGAAGGAAAAGTTCTTTATGTATGGTTTGATGCCCCTATCGGGTACATTTCTTTTACAAAAGAATGGGCTGAGAAAAACGGAAAAGACTGGAAAGATTACTGGCAAAGTGAAAACAGCGATCTGGTACATTTTATCGGAAAGGATAATATTGTATTCCACTGTATTATTTTCCCTGCGATGATGAAAGCGCATGGAGACTATATTATGCCAGCGAATGTTCCGGCATTTGAATTCCTGAATCTTGAGAACGATAAAATTTCAACGTCAAGAAACTGGGCAGTATGGGCTCATGAATATGTACAAGACTTCCCTGGTCAACAGGATGTTTTAAGATATGCTCTTCTTTCTTCGGCTCCAGAAACAAAGGATAATAACTTTACTTGGAAGGATTTCCAGACGAAGAATAATTCTGAATTGGTAGGTATCTTTGGAAACTTCATCAACAGAGTTGCCGTTCTTATTCATAAATATTATGATGGAGTTGTTCCACAAGGAGACGTAGATAGTCCTGAATTAAAGGAAATCAACAAAGCTGCAAAAGAGATTTCAGGATTCCTTGAAAATTATGAATTCAGAAACGCTTTAACGGCCTTGATGAATCTTGCTCGTTTTGGAAACCAGTATCTTCAGACAGAAGAGCCTTGGAAAACAATAAAGGATAATCCTGAAAAGGCAGCACAATCTCTGTTTGTTGGCGCTCAGATTGCAGTAGCATTAGCTCAGTTATGTGAACCATTTATCCCTTTCAGTTCTGAAAAGTTATTGAATATGTTCAATGTTGAAAAGAAAACCTGGAACGAAGTTGAAACACAATCTGTTTTAATTGAAACCGGTCACAAAATCAACGAAGCATTTCTTCTTTTCTCAAAAATTGAAGATAATGTAATTGAAGCTCAGATTCAAAAATTAGAAGACACTAAACAAAACAATAAAAAGACAAACCCTAACGCGAACCCAATGAAAGAAGAGATCACTTTTGATGATTTTACTAAAATAGACCTTAGAACAGCAACCATTGTAGAGGCTGAGAAAGTAGAAAAAGCAGATAAATTATTAAAACTGACTGTAGATACAGGAGTAGATGTAAGAACTGTGGTTTCAGGGATTGCCGAAAGCTTTACTCCGGAAGAAGTAATTGGTAAGCAGGTGATGATTTTATTAAACCTTGCCCCAAGAAAAATCAGAGGAATTGAATCTCAGGGAATGTTGTTACTGACAACTAAGCCAGACGGAAAATTATCTTTCGTAACACCGGACGACAGCAATGTTGAAAACGGGATTGAGATCGGATAATTAAAATCCTTATAAAGATCACAGGCTGTTTCACTAGAAGCAGCCTTTCTTTTATATACAGCTTATGGTCAGTAAAAATGTTTTAAGAAAGCTTTCCAATCAGGAATTAGAGAGCTATTTGAAAGAAGGCAACCGCTTTGTTCCGGAAGCCGTTCAGATTGCTTTTGAAATTCTGGAAGAAAGAGGACGTATTTTCAGTGAACAGGAAAAAACAGCCCTTCAGCAATTGATTCAGAATAAAAAAGAAGAAGAGGTAGCAAAACGTATAGAAGAGGTAGAAGTCTGGAAAGACCATATCACAGAAGATCCGGAGGCTGTTAAGCTTTATTCTCGAAGGACTATTTTTGTCAGTTCCGTTTTTTTCTCTCCGATTCCGGGGTCTATTTTATTGTTCCTTAATTTAGTCAAACTAAAAAAATACCTTGCAAGCTTCTTAGCACTGGCATTTGGTTTTCTTTTTTTTATGTTTCAAAAATATGTTCTGGCTTCCCATTTTGACTTTGGCACCACTTCCAGATACAGTCCCGAAATTGGAGTCATTGCAGTAGGTGCTTTGGGTTTACTTGTCATCAGCGTTTTGGCAACTCCAAAAAAACTTCCTTACCGTGCAGAATCCTATATCCTTCCAGTGATTTTATGTGCCGGAACTGCTGTTCTGATGTATTTTTATTTTCAGGAATGGTTTTCTTTCTATCCGTTTGCAAGAGCTATCCATCTGTTCAGACAATAATAAGGAGCTGATTCCCGCTATCCACTTTTACTCCTCGCGCCGAACTTTCACCCTGAAGAGTGTCCATCCTATGCTGCGGGGTAACCGTTTCTATCGGGGCTAGGAAGAGGTCCCAAAAACAAAAATTGCCATCCTTTTTACAGAATGACAATCTATTATTTGTTGAGATTGCTTCGCTTTCAGCTCGCAATGACACTATAAATTATTTCTTAGTGAGCTTTGCCAAGTATGAATCCTCATCTTTCAAAACTCTTTCTATTTTGACGCCATTATTTTCAGCCGCATTTTTCAAAGTATTGAAATCAAGGTACAGCCAGGTAATCGGTTCTTCAGATTCTCCTTTATAATGAACTGTGTAATCAAGTTCTCCGTAATATCCTCCTGCAGGAATATACACTCCGCCATCTTCATCACGATCAAACATATAAAGGATATCTGTACTATCGATTAAGATCTGCCCGTTATCATTTAGTAAGGTATATAGCTTTTTAAGATAGGTATCAATTTTTGGAAGACTTTCAAAGATACCTGTCCCGTTCATCAACAACAAAATGGTATCAAAAGTTTCTTCTGAAAAATCAAGAATATTTGAACAAATTGCCCTTTTAATCCCTCTTAATTTGCAAATTTCAATGGATTTTGGCGAAATATCCAATGCCAGAACATCAAGATTCCTTTCATTCTGTAGGTACAATGCATGAGAACCGGCACCCGCTCCGATATCCAGGGTTTTTCCTTCAGATAGCTGCAAGGCTTTTTGTTCTATCTCATTCATTTCATCAAAATCTCTGAACAAATAATCTACAGGAAGTTCATCCAGTTCGGAAATCGAGGTTTCAGTCTGCAAATCTTCAGGATTCTCGTTGTGATAATAATCCCAGATTGCTCTGCCCATTAAATCTTTCATAATAATTTTCAAAGGTACAAAGATACTGCTTAAGGGTTCAAAGTTCAAAAGTTACCTTTTAAAGTTGACTACATTATTCATCGCTATTATTAACTCCACTATTATTTTGAATTTTGCCTAAAATCAGAGAAATTCACAGCAATAATAAAAGCGGGCTTCCTTTGACTATGCTAAGAATATGCCCGCTCCTATTGAATCTTAATAGAATTTTTATTTAATATTGATCCTTATTTTACTTTCCGTTTCTAAAAATCAAATGTATAAGACAAATTAAATGTTCTTCCTCTTCCTTTGTAGTTAAACAATTCCGGTAGTCCGTACGAAGAATATAAAACCTGAGACCGTTTACTCCATATCGTTTGATAATCAGTATTGAACAGGTTCTGGATTCCTAAGTTAAATTTCCCCCAGTGAAAACGATACCCAACCATCAGGTCAGAAGTATTATACCCGTCAATGACGTTATTAAGCTCATCTGTCAATTTGAAATTCTGAAGCGACTGGAATCTGAAAGACCAGTTCTGGATATTATATCCAATATACGTCACTAATTTTGATGGTGAAGCATTATAAATTTCCTGTTTCTTCCACTCCCCATTATTATCCACTTCAGATTTGATTAAAAGTCCACTTGCTCCGAAATAAACGCCATTGTTCATCGAATAAGAAACCTCGGCTTCGATACCCATATTTCTTAATTTCAAATCATTAACAAGAATCTGGAAGGTCTTTTTATCTACAGTCACACTTTTGTCCGAACTGCTTAGGAAACCGGCAATCTGAGCTCTTAATCCTCCTTTATTAACACGATACCCTACTTCAAACTGATTGGTTTTGATCGCCTGCAAAGGTTGATCTTTTACATTGATACTGGATACTACGTCCCAGTTTGTCCCATTAATGGCATACTTCCCGATTCCGTAATATTTAGCCGGATCCGCCAAACTTGCTCCCTGGGAAAACGTTCCCCAAACCTGATGTTGCTCATTGATCTTATACAACAACCCGGCATTGGCCAAAGTCACGTTATAAGAGCTTTTACCACCGGGAATGGCAGATGCTGACTGCAGATAACCCATTGCTACCTGTGTCTGCTGCTCGGATCCTACAAAATCGTCCATTTTAACAGTGATGTTCTGATAACGAACGCCAGCGTTGATCTGTAGTTTTGGGATGATATTATATTTTGCCTGAACATAACCTGCGTAACTTTGGGAATTATTCGTGGGATATCTGCCGAGTCTGTATTGAGTCTCATTGATCAATCCACCACTAGACATGGTTTTGGCAATATTATATACAGACTGATTTCCTTCAAATCTTTCAAAATCGATATCTGCACCATAAGTAACGTTCAGTCCGCGCCAGGATTTGGATAACAAAGCCTTGATCCCGGAATAATAAGTATCCTGCTGTGAAGAAGACATGTAAGCCACTTTTTGACTATTTTGTAAGGTTACATTTCCGGGAAAAGGATAAAATCCCAGTTTTTCACCTCGGGTAGCGAATTGTACATACAAATCCTGGCCACCTAAAATTCCGTTTCCGGTATAGGCAACCGTTCCCATATAACGTTCCGTACCTACATTTTTGTCGGAATAGAATCCGTCTCTCATTTCCAGCAAACTTGCATTTTTGGTCGTAAAGGCACTTAGATTCTGACCTAAAAACAAGCTTCGGTCTCCATTGAACTTGGAATTATAATATTGAAGTGAAGCGGTTATTTTATGTTTGTTATTAAACTGATATCCTCCCGTAGCTAAGATGTCGATTGATTGATTATACTGAAGGTCAGTTTGAGTAATATCTGTAAAAAGTTGTTTTTCATCTGCCCCATAAGCACCACCATTCTGTTGGTAAGCAATCCCGAGTCTTCCAAAGAACTTCTCTCCTTTTCCGGCAATAGATTGTGCAGCACGGAAGTCATGGTCGTCTTTTCCCATAAAACCTGTACGTACTCCTAATTCTGTTTCCCCACTGATTCCTTTTTTGGAAGGTGTTTTGGTGATAATATTGATAATTCCACCTGTTGCATTTCCTCCATAGATAGAGCTGGCTCCGGAAAGAACTTCAATTCTTTCGATATTAAAAGGATCGATAGCATCCAGCTGTCGGCTGATGGCACGAATACTGTTCAAAGAAACTCCGTCAATCATAACCAGAGCAGAACGTCCTCTCATATTCTGTCCGTAATTGGTTCTTCCCTGAGGGCCAATATCCATACTCGGAATTAAAATAGAAAGCATTTCTTTAATCGGAACTCCACTTTTGGCTTGTTCCTGGATTTTTTCTTTCTGCACAACCCAGACTGTACCTGGAATTTCTGAAATTTTTGTCGGTTTTCTTGAAGCTACGATAACCACGTCTTCAATACCTTTAGAGGTTATAGAATCTTTTGTTGTCTGGGAAAACATCAATCCCGATGCCAACAGACCTATGAATGCACACTGCTTTTTCATTCTTTCTACTCAGAGTTTTTATAATTCCGCAAAGGTAATTCTTATTTAGAACCAATAAAAACAATAAGGGATGAAATTTTTCATAGTTTTGATTTAAAAGTTGGAAGCCGCCGGGTGGCATCTAATTTTCTTCTTTATTCTTTACAAAAGCGTAAAATCCCAGCCCTATCAATAAGGACCAGGATTTTACTAGTGAAAAACAAGGTATCTTTACATCGCAGGTCCTGCTGCGTCTTTTATTTCTTCTAATAATTTTTTACGTTCACGAAGTCTTCTTCTGGCAATCACCGATTTACCACCCAACACTCTTACAAATCTGAAATATTGGAATCGTTTTGCACCGAAATGATGGGTAATCACATAGATCAACACGCCAAAACCAACCAGGGTAATATACCCGAATATTTTTTTAGTTGCGATGATAATCGCATTCAGCTGTATGGCTTTCATATTGGCTGCAACATTCTGAGGAGTAACCGTCATGCCATCCATATAAACCGCCAGATCTCCTATTGCAGTAACCTGGAAACGGTATTGAAACCATGAATACAGCGTTGAAAAAATACCAACTGCCAGGAAAGTTCTCCATACCAGTACCAATCCGATTGCTGCCAGCATTTCATCCATTTCAAGTTTATCTAAAGTATAGAACCACACGGAAATAAATAATGAACACATTCCGTAGCCTTTTAAAAACATAGGAAGGTACCAATTGTCGTAGCTGAATTCCAAAACCATAGAAAAATACATGATCATGGCATATCCTATCATTGCTGCAAAACCGGAAAAAATATACATTTTCAGAGGTTTTTCTTTTTTAAACCAAAATACCGCAATAACTCCTGCTAAAATGATCCCGGGAATCATCAGTAGGTTCAGCCTGGCATTTGTCACCTGATCGTATCCCAGAACTCCGACAGCAAAAGTAGTCTGAAGTGAAGCTGTACCTAAAAACATTCCCAACCAAAACAACATAAACAAACCATGCTGTACATTATTTTTAGTGAAAATTTTGAATGATAGGTATGGTCTTTTTAAGGTTAACTGACGAATAGAAAGCAATGCAAAACTTACAAAAGCAGCAATACTTGCATTGATAATATTCTTAGAATTCAACCAGTCCTGCTGCCTTCCAAAGGAATAGACATATGCTGAAAACATAAAAGTTGATACGAAAAGTAAGATGCTCAACCAATCGATATAATGCAACGGAACTTTCAGGGCAAAGTATTTATTATGCATAAAAATCCAGTGTATCAGTGCCAAAATAAAGCATAAAACCGAAATAAGAATGTAAAAATGCTGCCAATTGTATAGAAGAGCAAAGTCTGCTGCATAGTAAGCGGCCACTTGATTCATTACCAGAACAAATGTGTAGAACAAGCCGTAAAACATTCCGCGGTTTCCGATCATCACCATCAATGGTAAGAACAATTCTATGGTGACCATCATTTTCATAAATCCGATCAATAAAGAGGTAGATACGAAAATCATAGGTTGTAAGGTTGTTGCATTAATGTAGCTTAACAAACCTAAAAGCACCAACAGCAGTACCATCTTATTTCGTACTTTAAATCTCATTTTAATTCTTAGAACGACCGGCATACAAGCACCCATTCCGATGGTAGTAGCATAATTGGCCCACATAAAATATTCTGTCAACCCTCCGGTACTTCCTACCAAATAGCTGATATTCCCGGTAAATACCCCACCAATAGGCATCACTACGGCAAGTAGCAGTACTATCAGCAGAAGCTGTACGGGTTTGGGTACCCAATCGTTATATAATCCTTTGTTGTACATGATTTTTTTAGATAATAGATTTCAGATATCAGATAACAGACTTTTTATAATCATCTTCAGTTTTCATGCCCAGCATTGAGTCTGAAACCTGATATCTTCTATCTTTAGTCTTATTTAATATTTACATTCATGTTCATTCCTGCACTTAGTTTATCCAGATTCTCTTTTTTATTGGAAGCTGTAAATTCTATTCTTACGGGAATTCTTTGCTGAACTTTAATGAAGTTACCGGTAGAGTTATCTGTTGGTACACTTGAATATCTTGATCCCGTCGCCGCGGAAATAGCAGTTACCACTCCTTCAAACTGCTGACCGCCCAATGCGTCGGCTGTCATCATCATTTTTTCTCCCACTTTAATATTAGGCATCTGACCTTCAAGAAAGTTGGCAGTTACCCATTTCTGACCGTTTAAAACAATAGTAGCGACCTGTTGTCCCGGCTGGATCAGCTGACCTTCAGAAATCGTTCTTCTTCCCATCACACCATCATAAGGAGCTGTAATAACTGTATAGGAAAGGTTTATTTTTGCCATATCCAAAGCAGATTTTGTTCTTTTGATCTCTGCATCATTGATTCCCAATCTGCTTTTTACTTCAGTTGTAGAAAGGTTAGCCGACTGTTTCTGGTTCACTAAGGTTTCATAAGCTGCTTTCTGGGCATCATATTCAGTTTTTACCTGATCATATTGTTGTCTTGTAACGGCTTCTGCCGACAATAGATTTTTGTAACGGTTTAAGTTCTGTTCAGCGTTCCAAAGTCTGGCTTTTGCTCCAGCAATATTGGATTCCATTACGTTGATATTATTGGAAACTGTATTCACGGAAGAGCCGGTTGCTGTTTTCTGAGCTATTGCATTTTGGTAAGCCGCTTCAGACTGTCCCAACTGTGTTAAGATCTCGCGATTATCAAGGATAACCAAGGTATCTCCTTTTTTTACTCTTTGGTGTTCAATGAATTTTATTTCTTTTATATAAGCTGAAACTCTTGTATTAATTGGGTTGATGAATTCTTCCACCTGTGCAGCTTCTGTGTAGGTTTTACTTCCGATATGAAAATATTCACGTACCAGCCAGAATAATCCGAAACCGATCACCAGAAAAACGATGATGTTTGAGATAATGGCTCTGATTTTATTGGTCTTATTTTTCTTTTTATTGCCTTCTCCACTTGTTTTCACCGGAGTTGGTGTTGTATTTTGAGTTTGTTCCTTGTTTTCCATTGTGTTGATTTTCAGTTTAAAAAATTAAAGTGTCCCTGTAGATTTCAAAAGGTTATAATACTGATACAAAACATTGATTTCTGCATTGGCATAATCAAGCTCTGATTGCAGCTTCTGGTTCTGGGCATCAATCATTTCCGCCTGTACAGCCAGTTGATTCAGATATTTGGCTTCCGTAATTTTGTAGTTTTCTTCCGCCAGCCTTTTGGAATCATTGAGAATATCCGCCTGTTGAATAGCTTCCTGATACTTTGTATAAGCTGCATTCACTCCCATGTCTACATTTTGCTGTACTAAAGTCATAGCATCATTGGCCTGATTTTTCTGAAGTTCTCCTAGCTTTACTTTTTCTTTTGTTTTGTAAAGGTTATCGATATTGTAGCTTAAAGAAACTCCGGTTTGCCATCCACCTGAATACATATCCAGAACAGGGTTTCTTGTAGTGATGGGTCTTTGCAGTGTATATCCTCCAAATCCTGCTACGGTAGGCATATTATCAGTTTTTATAATTTCAATATTTTTATCTGCAACATCAATATTCTTTTTGGCAGATTTCAGAACCGGATTGCTGTCATGGGCCATGTTCATATAATAATCCATTCCGATTCCTGCTTCTTTATTGTCTAAACTTTCTGTAGGAACAATTTCCGTATCAGAGGATAAACCCAAAGCAATATTTAAATTATAGTTAAGGATTTTTCTATTATTCGTTAATGTCAGAATTCCCTGATCCAGGTTTTTAATGGCCAACTCACCACGAATCACTTCATTTCGTGTTATCATACCCTGCTGATAGAACTTTTGAACATTTTTAAGACGTTCTTCCGCCAGTTTTTTATTGTTTTGAAAAACTTCTTCCTGGTTCATAATTTTATAAACATCGAGATAGTTTGAAATCACTAAAAATTTCACATCCTGCTTATTTTTTTCCAGATCAAGCTCAGAAAGCTGCTCACGAAGCCCTGCCATCTCAACAGACTTATTCACCAATCCTCCTTTGAAAATCAGTTGTGTTGCCTGTACTGCGTACGAACTTCCATAGTGAGGCATCGGAACTCTGGTAGAGTTTGAAAAGTCTTTGTCTATTGCTACGGCATCTCCCAGATAAAACTGGCTTGTAGAAGCTGTAATGGTGGGAAGTTTCTGAAGTTTTACAACATTCGTATTCTGCCTGGCAATATCTATATTCTGAGCAGAAACTTTTAATTGCTGGTGATTTCGGACTGCCAGTTCGGCAATCTCACCTGCAGTAAGCTGTTTGATTTGTTGCGAAAATAACAGCGCAGGAAAAGCTGCTATCAATACAGATAGTGCTGTTTTTATTTTCTTTGTCATTTTACCTTGTTTTACGAATGCAAAGTTAGGTGAACAACAAAATCAATCAAATGTTTGATTTTTGGAAAAAGATGTTCAAATGTAGGATTTTAACTTTCGAACTGATGTCTGTACTGTGTAGGACTTACTTCAAGATGTTTTTTAAAAAAGTGAGAAAATGAGTATTGATCACTAAATCCGAGAATTGAAGAAACCTCCGAAACCGGTTTATTGGATGAGTTTAAAAGGACTTTGGCTTCATTAATCATAATCAAAGCAATGATATGGCTTGCCGACTTCCCTGTGATTGATTTCACAACGGAGGAAAGATGTCTGGTTGTAATCGACTGCCTCTCGGCATAAAACTCAACGGTTCTTTCCGTAAGGTGATGCTCTGCAAGATCTGTAAGAAATACAAAAACGATTTCTTCCTGTCTTGACATCTGGTTCATAGAATTATTGTCTTCTTTAGAAATAATTCCAGCCATCTGATAACAAAATACGGAGAAAAGATGCTCTACCATTTCTTTCTTGTATAACATTTCGGTTTCAGAATCGAGAATATACTTTAGAAAGTTGACGCTTTTCCAGACTACCTCCATTTCACTTTCGGGAAAAGGAACTCCTTTATTCATCTGTTGTCTGAAATAACGGTAAGTAATTAATCTATTGAATTTTAAAGATAGGGCTGAAATAAATTCTCTTTTATAAGAAACCATCCGCGATTGAAAATCATCGCTTACAGAAACCACTTCATAGATGGTTTGGGGATCGGTTACCATAAACATATTAGCCGAAACTTCAAGGTCACTGAAATGCTGCCTGAGTTTTATGGTTCCGGATTTAATAAAAATAAATGCCGGGTTATCCGGTCGAAAAGGTTTATCGACAGCGATTCTCTCAAAAATGTTACGTTGTGTAAAAATCTCAACTCCAAACTTTTCCAGGGCAGACATAACACAAATGTAAGCAAACTTATCACCGAATACAAAATTTTATTATTTTAGCAAATATCAAATTCCCTGACTATGAGAAAGGTTGATTTATTATTTGCAGAATACAGTAAGAGCCATAGAAATGCAATTAACAAGTTCATTCACTGGATTTGTGTTCCGTTGATTTTCTGGACTATTTTAGGCTTTGTATCTCTTATTCCGGCGCCTCATATCTGCATTTCATATTTTGGCTGTATCAGTATCGTAAGCCTGATCATTATTAGCCTTATTACTTTATTTTATGTAAGGCTTTCTTTATTAATCGGAGTAGTTATGATTGTTATTATGATACTGATGGAACATTCTATTTATATCAGTAATATTAATTTAGGCAATCAGTCCTGGATTTTGTACCTATCCGTTTTCATTATCACCTGGATTTTCCAGTTGATTGGCCATAAAATAGAGGGCAAAAAACCTACATTTCTTAAAGATCTTCAGTTTCTGTTAGTAGGTCCTATCTGGCTTTTAACCTATATTCTCAAAAAGGTGGGGATCAAATATTAACTTCACAAATCCATTTCTAAAAACAATTTTGAGGTATTGATCTGTCTGAGCATAGTTTTTGATGGTATTCATCAAAACTAACGTTTCATGAGAACACTACTGTTACCTTTATTTTTCATTACTCTAATTAACTGCAGTAAATCCGGTGGTGAAAAATATTCTGCCGATGCGGCAGTGTCAGAAATAATCACAGAGGATAAGGCTCTACCGCCACCTTCCTCTATTTCCGAAAAGCTTGCTGATAACAAAGCTTCCCCTAATTCTGAAATGAAAACAGATACCATATCGAGGAAAATCATCAAAAACGGAGATATGAGAATTCAGGTGGGTGAGATCAAAAAAGCCCAGGCTCAGGCAAATGAGATTTTAAAAAAGAACAATGCCTATATCCAAAAGGAAGAATTTCAAAATTCCGATCTGGATGAAAATCTTAATCTGACAATTCGTGTTCCTCATAAAAACTTTGATGCCTTAGTCAATTCATTTTCCGATGGAATCGGCTCTGTTCTCTCAAAAAATATTTCTTCTGACGATGTCACTGAAGAATACACTGATATTTCTATCAAATTAGCAAATAAGAAACTGTATCTTGAAAAGTACCGGGATATGTTGAAAGGTGCAGCTACGACAAAAGATATGCTGGAAATCCAGGAGAAAATCCGTGGGCTGGAAGATGAAATTGACGTTGCGGAAGGCAGACTTCGGTTTATTGACGACCGTGTGAATTACAGCACGTTGAATTTAAATTTATATAAAGAAAAGGTAAGAAGTTCAGCCACTTCTAAAATAGGTTTTGGAAGTCGTTTTATAGATTCTGTTACTGAAGGTTGGAACAGTTTTGTAAGCTTTATGCTGGGACTTATTTCCTTATGGCCTTTCTTTTTACTGATTCCTGTTTTGGTTTTTCTCTGGAGAAAATGGAAATCAAGGAGGAAAAAATAGAAATTCTGCTTTAGATGATACTTCAAATAATTTTATATAAAAATCCGGGCATCTTCGATGCCCGGATTTCTACTGCATTATCAACAATTCAATATCTTAAAAGATCCTCAACGACCTCCTGAATCTTGTTATTGTATATTTACCACAAAACAAGAATAGTGCAATACTCTAGTTAAGGGACTGTTAAATAATTTCCGACAAGAAAAAGCCGTTCAATGATAAAGACGGCTCTATTGATTTTTTGTATTGTTATAGCTTACTTTCTGATTGTTTTAGTACTATTACTTCCATCCTTATAAAGGATTTTTACAAAATATATTCCGGATGGAAGGCGACTGATGCTCATACTATTTTTCCCAGGATTAATAAACGTCATAATCTGAAGTCCTTGGGGCGTAATGACATCTATTCTGCTTATTTTATTATAATAGCTTTCCGGTGCAAGAT
The DNA here is from genome assembly GCF_003815875.1 of Chryseobacterium lactis. Lineage (NCBI taxonomy): Bacteria > Pseudomonadati > Bacteroidota > Flavobacteriia > Flavobacteriales > Weeksellaceae > Chryseobacterium > Chryseobacterium lactis. The sequence continues at coordinate 3,240,497 of NZ_CP033924.1, read as the reverse complement.
TCATCATATGTTCAGAGACAATCACTGAAAGATCATTTTCTTGATGGGCGAGATTTGATGTTTTACAACTTTGACCTTCACTGCAATCGCTTACTATTTTCCAGACAGCATTACTTCCCGGCGTATCTCCCGGATTTGCATACCATTTATTTTCCCATATTTTACAAGCATGGAAAACCTTTGCTCCTGCTGTAGAATAAGTTTTTACCGGATTATATTCCTGTGCTCCACAATATGTCACCGGACCGCTCGATTCACAACCAGGCCCCTCCGTACATATGCTTACTTCCTCCCATACCATATTGATTCCGGGAAGTTCTCCAGGATTTGCATACCATTTGTTTTTCCAGATTTTACAGGAGTAGAAAACTTTCGCTCCGACTGTAGGATATGCATTAGCTGCGATATATTGCTCTGCTCCACAATAGGTTTGACCGTTCCCTGGTGTAATTTTCTTAGTTCTGATTTTTAATTCATTACTCATATCAGAAATCTGATCGTTCATTGCAGTGGATCTTACGGTATAACGGTATTCCGTATCTTGTGCCAATCCGGTTCTTAAAAAGGTTGTTTGTACTGTTTCTCCTACTTTAATCCCATTTTCAAAGACCTGGTAGTTTTTGATCCCCTGCGAATGGGTCGAAGCCATCCACATTAGTGAAACTGAATTTTCAGTAACTTCCATTGAGTGAAGATTTGAAGGCAGTGTAGGTCTTTCAGGGATGCCCTCGCTATTTGTTTTTACGCTAAGAAGTGCGCTTTTCGCTGAAGTTAGTCCCGAAGAACCTTTCGCCTGTATTTCGTAAGTATACGTTGTATTAGCAGCTAAGCCGGTATCTTCAAACATAGCTATATTCACCTGCTGGATGTTTTGTCCGTTGCGGAAAACAGTATATGAAACAGCATCTAACTGTGGTGTCCAACCTATTTTAGCAGAAGAACCGGTTACTCCCAGCTGAGTTAATCCTGAAGGAGTGGCCGGAGGTGTAGAAACTGTTCCGGAGGTTACATTAACATCAATGACATTATAAAATGCATTGGTTGTATCTGCTACATCCCAAACCGCTAAAATAATATGATAACCAGCACGGTTTGAAGGAACAGTAATCTGATGAGAAACATTATCCTGCGGTGGTGTTCCGTTATGAGCAACTGTCCCAATAAGTTCAAGATCCTGACGGGTAAGCGGCTTATTAGGATCCCAACCCTGTTTGGTCATATAATAATGCCATTTGGCTGTTGCATGATAAGCCAGGTATTTCCAGATAAAGGCATTGACACCAGTACTGATATTGGTTTTCTTCCATCGGTCAGCAGTTTGAATATCGAGTGTAGTATCGCCTCCTATACTTCCATTAGCGGAAGCAATCTTCCCATCTGCCGGACCCAATGCAGGAAAACCTTTTGGAGCTTCCAGAGATCCGGGTTCATTAATGATAGACCCATATATTCCGAATGCGGCGGAATAACCCAGTGCAGCCTTATCCAGGCTTCCCTGATATCCTCTTGAGGCAGGGCTCAATACATATCCATGTGCAGATAAGTGAATTAAAGAAGGTACCAGTATGGCCAGCATCAGCAATACCGGAAAAAAAATTTTACGTGTAATCATATTTAAATATTTGGTGTCGATTTGATTTTCAATTTTTATTCAAAACTGAGTTTTTAAACTAATGCATTCTCAATAGTAAAAGAAATACAAAATATATTAGTTTAAATTTACGAAAACAGTTTAAATTATAAAGTTTATAATAAAAATTAATTAAAACAACACAAACAAGTTAATATTATAAATTATGAAGCAAAATATTAATTCATAATATATTATATTTAAATATAATTATAGAATATTATTCAAGTTAAAAATAACAAAATTTATCACACAATGTAGAAATATTGTGAATTTAAGGCAAGATAGAATAGCTGGCAGAGAAAAAAATCTATGCTTAGAATTATTAAAGCATGGGAGTAATATCTATTTCCCCAATACAAATACCGCCGGAATTTTATGAAGTTCCGGTTTTTGTTTTTGCCAGTCTTTTATCGTTTGGGTCTTGATAAATTCATGCTCCGGATCATTGATATTAGCAGCAATACACAATTTTGTGTTGGGTGATAAGAACTTACATAAATCTTCAAAAAGCGGATTGTTTCTATAAGGCGTTTCCATAAAAATCTGAGAATAGCCGGTCTTTTGAACCAATCCTTCCAAATGCTGGATTTGTTTTTTCTTTTCTCCTTTATCGATCGGAAGGTAGCCATGGAAAGTAAACTCCTGTCCATTAAATCCACTCGAGATCAGTGCTAAAATGATGGATGAAGGTCCTGAAATGGGAATTACCCTGATATTTTTTTCATGGCACCATTTTACCATCAGATTTCCCGGATCTGCAATACAAGGTAAGCCGGCTTCTGAAAGCAATCCGAAATCCTGCCCTTTCAGCATTAATTCCTGGGCTTCTTTGATATCAGTATTTTCGGTGTATTTGTCTAATAAAAAGAGTTTCAAATCTGCCTGCTTCTTTTCAGGAGCAAAAAATTTCACCACCTTTCTTGCTGTCTTTTCATTTTCTACAAAGAAATAATCCGTTTGCATGATATAATCTTTCAAGATTGGAGAAAAATGAGTAACTGGCGTGTTTTCTGATAGATAAGCTGGAAGTAAAAAAAGCATAGAAAAATTAATTAAAAATTATGAATTAAAAATTACAAATGGGATGGATTAAGCTGAGCTGCTATTCGGTCACAGCCTTTATCCAACAACTGGAAAACATCTTCGAAATCCTTCATATCACCCCAATATGGATCCGGAACCTCAGCATTGGTTTGATCACCTAAAACCTCCAGGAATAAAGAAACTTTCTGGCGTTCTTCTTCATTTTTAGTTTTGGAAACCACATCTTCAAATACATCGATATCCATACAGTAGACTTTATCAAAAGTCTTAAAATCGTTTCGTGTAATAGGTCTTGATTTCTGTTTAGAAATATCAATATGATGATTTGCGGCAGTTCTGACAGCCCTTTTATCAGGATGTTCTCCTTCATGCAAAGAAATCGTTCCCGCAGAATCTACAGAAAAGCTTTCGGGAAGTTTTGTTTTCATAATCCCTTCAGCTAAAGGACTTCTGCATATATTTCCTAAGCAGACCATTAAAATTTTCATGATTGTACAATTGAAATATTAAAAAGGTTATTGATTTTCGACAGGACAAAACTAAATAAAAAATGAAGAATATACCTATTCTTCATTTCATATTATTGTAACATCCGGAATCTTATTGCTTGATTCTTTCTGTAAGATCTTTTACGTATTTCTTGATTTCTTTATCAATTTTTGAAACATCTTTGATGGTATCACAAGCGTACATTACTGTTGAGTGATCTTTTCCTCCCATTTCTTCACCAATCTTAGTAAACGTAGAATTGGTAAATTCTTTTGAGAAGTACATGGCAAGTTGTCTTGGCAAAGCAATCTCTCTCTTTCTTGTTTTTGATAAAAGCTGTTCTTTTTTGATTCCAAAATAATCGCAAACCACTTCCTGAATATAAGGAATATTGATGATTTTTTTCTGGTTTGCTGCAATTCTGTTAATGGTTTCCTTTAACAATTCAAGACTCAGATCTCTCTTATATACAGTAGAATATGCAATAACTGAGTTGATAACTCCGATCAATTCTCTTACATTCGTTTTAGTTTCCACCGCAAGGAAATCCAGCATATCTCCTGGAAGAACTATTCCGTCTCTGCTTAGTTTATCTTCAATAATCTGTCTTCTTGTAGATAAGTCAGGAGATTTTATTTCCGCAGAAAGTCCCCATTTGAAACGGGATACAATCCTGTCCTGAATATCCATAATATCTGCAGGAGCCTTATCTGAAGTAAGGATAATCTGCTTTCCGTTTTGATGCAAATGATCAAAAATATGGAAGAAGCTATCCTGTGTTGCAGATTTTCCTGATAAAAACTGAATATCATCGATAATCAATACATCCACCATCTGGTAGAAATTCGCAAACTCAGTTTGCTTATGTGCTTTTGCAGCAGAGATAAACTGCTGAATAAACTTTTCTGAAGATAGGTAAAGAACTACTTTATCCGGAAATTGATTTTTCACTTCAAGACCAACTGCCTGACCTAAGTGGGTTTTTCCGACTCCATAACCTCCATATAAAAATAACGGGTTAAATGCAGTAGCTCCGGGTCTTTTAGCAATAGATCTGGCAACAGTAGCTGCAAATTTATTGCTTTCTCCTTCCACATAACTATCAAAAGAGTAGTCAGGTTTCAGGTTAGAATCTATATTTACTTTTCTTATTCCAGGAACCACAAAAGGGTTAACGATATTAGCAGAGAATCCTTGAGGCATTGTTTCCTGTGTTTTTGGAGTGGGGACACTTTGTCCCTTCATATTCATGGTAACCGGTTTTTCTTCACCTTTGGGTCTGTTTTCCATTACGGAATACCATAATTTAACTCCTTTTCCAACATTTTTCTTCAGGGCAGCAGAAAGTAAGGACAAGTAGTTATCCTCTATATATTCCTTGTAAAAATCACTCGGTACGATCAATGTAAGGTTGTTGGCTACCAGTGAAAGCGGCTGCACCTTATCAAATAGCATATCGAAAGATTTCTCAAGCTTTTTTAGATCAGAATTATCTTCAGCTGCGTTGAGATTATCACGCATAAACTGAAGGCACTTCTGCCATATCATCATTAAATTGTCATCCATTTTTATGCCCCGATTATTCTTTGTTTGTACTGTTTTTAGAAGGAAGACAAAGGTCTAATTTTTTCTTTTCAAAAAAAAATATTGCGGGTATTGATTATTTAAAAATATATTTGTATGTATAATTTAACATCTAAAATGATACATACAACACACTCAATACGAGTACGTTACGCAGAAACAGACCCTATGAAATATGTATACTACGGAAACTATGCCGAGTACTTCGAAGTTGGAAGAGTTGAACTCTTCAGAAGTATAGGAATTTCATACGATGAAATTGAAAACCAAGGAATTTGGCTGCCTGTTTCCGACTATAAAATCAAGTATTTACGCCCTGCTTTATATGATCAAAAATTAGAAATCCATACCTATGTTAAAAAAATTCCCGGTGTAAGAATTGAATTTGAGTATGAAATTTACAATGAAGAGCATATCAAAATTACAGAAGCTTCCACTACCCTTTTCTTCCTGGACGCTAAAACCAATAAAGTCATTAAATGTCCGGATTTTCTAATGAAGTTTATTAAAGAAAATTGGAAAGAGGTCACCGATGACAAGTAACAGCTGCTGGCTAGTGGCTAATATATATCACAAAACGATCACTTGAACTTTAAACTTTAATTCGCACCTTTGCCTATTATTATAATAACACCTTATATATTTACGATTTATGAAGATTGCATTTTTGGGGCCTCACGCCAGTTTTACTCAGCTTGCCACCACACAACTTTTTCCGGAGAACGAACTTTTACCACAGGCAAGTATTCTGGATTGCTTTAATGCGGTAGAAAACGGAGAGGCAGCAAAAGCAGTAGTTCCTTTAGAAAATTCTATTGAGGGAACGGTTTCCATGACGTTGGATTATTTATATAAAACTCCGTCGATTAAAATTGAAGCAGAAGCCGTAATGCCTATTGCTCACCATTTAATGATTCATCCTAAAAATTCTATTGAAGATATAGAAAGGATATATTCTCATCCGCAAGCTTTAGCCCAAAGTTTTCATTTTATAGATACCCATTATAAAGGAATTCCAAAACAGGATTTCTCATCTACGGCAGCGGCAGCAAAATATGTATCGGAAAATCCTGACCTTAAGATTGCGGCAGTTGCCAACCAATTTGCAGCTAATTTATATGGATTAAAAATCATCAACCGAAACATTCAGGATTTTGAACAAAATCATACCCGGTTTATTATTATATCTAAAGAGCATCATCTGTACGAAAACAGCAACCTCGAGGTTTTAGGAGAAAAATCAGGAATACTTGTAAATCTGCCTGAGGATCACCCGGGAGGATTGCATCAGGTATTGTCTGTATTTGCCTGGAGAAAAATGAACCTCAGTAAAATTGAATCGAGAACATTAAAGACAGGCCTCGGTAATTACTTCTTCTTCATTAATGTAGAAGGACCATGGGAAGAAGTTCTGCATGGAAATGCACTTAAGGAACTGGAGTCAATTAAAGCTGACGTTGATTTTCTTGGGAATTACAAAGAGTTCCTGCTTGAGAGTTAAAATTCTTATGTAAAAACAATAAATATTATTATAATAATAGGCATTTTTTCACTTTACTTTAATAGAGAGTGAAAAGATAACAGCATCATACATATTAATATTTTACACCTAATACTTTTTCACAACGATAAAATAAAATATCGCTCTTTACTTTTTTAAAATAAAATAAACCTATCATCTGAAAAATCCACAAGGAATAGTAAAATAGACGTGAATTATAATTCAAATATTTGTGATTAATTATTGTATTTTTATAACAACCTAAAATAAATACAATGAAAAAAACTTTACAATTTACGTTCCTGTTTATATTCATGCTTAAATATGCCCAAGTAGGGATTTTAACAGGTGATCCTCAAGCAACACTGGATATCAATGGAAATACGATGATAAGACAAGTTCCTCAAACTACGAATTTGTCCGGGTATCAATTTCTGTTGCTTAATCAAAACAATTCTGAAGTTTCACAAATTGACCAGGCTAATATTACCTTTTCTGATCCTATCAATCCGTCAGTTTATGCTGCAAAGAAAACAACAGGTATCAGCCTGCTCAATCTAAGCCTTTTCCCTCCCGGGTTTCAATCTATCAATTTCACAACCGTTGAAAAGACGATCGGAAATCCGGATTTATTTTCAAATACAGATAATGCTTATGTTGTGCCTTCCGACGGAATTTATTTCATAGGATATACTTTTCGCTATGGTACGGGATTACAAGCTGCGGTACTTTCGAATAATCCCGGCATTGGAGTAATCCGGACGCGAAATAACACAGCAGAAATAATCGACAACCGGATTTTCAGTGGTGTTAATTTGTCCAGAATATTAAGTTTAACGATCTCGGAATCTACTATAAGTTCAGTATATGCCTTACAGGCAGGAGATAAGATTTCCTTTGGTCTTCTGGGTGGAGGTCTTTTAGATCTTGGACTTCTAGGATCCAGTAGCTCCTCTTTTTATATTTTTAAGATATCGAATTAAAAATAAGCTCTTCAACAACAAAAACTGAATGTAAAAACACTTCATCTATAGTCCAATCAGACTTACAATCACTTACAGTTGCACTGCCTTTATGGCAGTGTTTTTTATGTTTTTGCTACACTCAATAAATTAATAGACAGCTAAATAACATAGTAAAAAATAGCCTTAAATATTTTTCAACATAAAACGACTATAACAAACATAATTTCACCATAATTAATTTTAATTTATTATTAATCAAATAATAACGCAGTTTTAATTAAAAAAAATATTTCAAATAATAGAGACTTAGTGATTTTTTTTATTACATTTGCGATGAACATCAATTTAAAAAATATTAATATGTAATAACATTATGAAGAACAATAAGGCAAAATATAAACGTATGTTTAAATATTTTACATCATAATAATGTTAAAAATAAAAATTTTGCAATACAAAGCATTTTTTTTATTATCTTTAATCTCAGAAACTAATTAAAAATCTTGATCATGAAAACTAAAATCTACAGCCTAATTTTAGCATGCGCAACTTTACCACTATTTTCACAAGTAGGTATTAATACTGCAACACCAACTGCAACACTAGACATTAACGGAACTTTAGTAGTTCGGGACACCCCAATGGCTACAGCATTACCTGGCTACCAGCTTTTAGCAAGCAATATAGGAAGCGCAGAAGTTTTCGCAATGGACCCACAGCTTGTAATAGGCGCCTCCAATACAAACACCTCTGTTTATGTTGCCAAAAAAACCGCTGGTATCAGTCTTTTAAGCCTTGGACTCTTCCCTTCCGGTTTTAGAGCAGTCAATTTCCTTGCAGCCGAAAGAACTCTTGGATCAGCAGCATTATTCAATGACACCGATAATACTTATACGATTCCTTCTACAGGTCTTTATGCAGTAGGATTCAGTTTCCGTTATGGAACAGGGCTACAAGCTTCTATCTTAGCAAATAACCCGGGAATTGGTATCGTAAGAACCAGAGCCGGAGTTGCTACAACGATTGATAGCCGTGCTTTTAGTGGAGCCAACCTGATATTGTTAAGTTTAACAATTTCTGAAAGTTCACTTAGTTCGGTATATTCATTCCAGGCAGGTGACAAAGTTTCATTTGGACTTGTAGGATCTACCGCTCTTGATGTAGGATTACTAGGTTCCAGTGTCGCTTCATTCTCTATTTACAAAGTTTCTAATTAGTAAAAAACATATTGTTAGTTATCTATATCTTTAACCCGTCACTTTTATTGTGATGGGTTAATTTTTTTCAACACTTCAAATTTCTCTATATTTGATAAAAACTAAATAATGAATGAGTTTCTGGCTGTCATATTAATTGTAGTAATCATTATCATTTTCAACAATCTGAATAACAAAATCAGAAAACTTGAAAAAGAGATATCGGATCTCCATTCTAAAATAGGTAGTCCGTCATTACAGAATGATGAAGTGATAAAAGAAACTCCAGATGAGAAAATTCAGCCACAACCTACACCGGTAACGTACAGGGAAGAAGTAAGTCCAAATCATGAAAAGCTTCCGCCACCGCCTCAAAAAGATTGGCTGGGTCCTGTATTTGACTTTTTAAAACAGAATATTCTTACGATCGTTGGAATCTTCACCCTTGTTCTGGGAATAGGTTATTTTGTAAAATATGCCATTGATAAAAACTGGATTGGCGAAACTGCAAGGGCAGGAATAGGCTTTTTCATCGGAGCCACCATTATCCTGATCGGACATTTCCTAAGAAAAAATTACACAACTTTTGCCTCCATTATCACAGGCGGAGGAATCGCTGTTTTGTATTTTACCGCAACAATTGCCTTCCGGGAATACCACCTTTTCACCCAGAATACGGCTTTCCTCATAACTATTCTTATCACCGCCATCTCCATCATTCTCTCCTATTATTATAAAAGTGAAATATTAATTATTTTCTCATTAATAGGTGGCTTCTCAGCACCTTTAATGATCAGTACAGGGCAAAGTAATTATCTTTTCCTTTTTATTTATCTTACTCTTCTTAATATTGGGATGCTAGCTGTAACCTTCTTAAAACACTGGAAAAGCGTTGGATGGACGGCCTATGTATTTACCACTCTTTACCTTCTTTTCTGGACTTCTGAAAAACCGGAACTTCTGAGTATTGTTTTTTATATCATCAGTTATATTATTTTTTACATTTTTGCGCTGTATGATTATATCAAAAAGAATGTACTTTCCACATGGGATATTTTAATGCTTGCTTTAATTAATTTTACAAGTATTATAGGTCTGGTTTATACTTTTGATGAGTTGAAATACGAGCCTGCTACTATTTTCCCGATCGGTTTCGCACTGATTAATACTATACTTTTATTCAGAGAATATAGAAAAAAAAACGCAGGAACTTCATTTTCTGTGTTCGCAGGAATCACCGTCAGCCTTATTACCATCGCTGTTGCCTTACAGTTTAAAACACATTTGATTACCAGCGTTTGGGCAATAGAAGCTACTCTACTTCTCTTTATCTGGAAAAAGACCGGGCATAAAATCTTCAAAACATGCTTTCATATCCTTTTCCCGTTAGTAATTATTGCCCAGATGATTACCTGGACTGAATATTTCAATGCTAAAAACCTCAGCATTATACTCAATCCGGTATTTTTAACAAGTTTAGTTACTGTTTTCTCTGCAATCGTTAATTTATATTTATTAAAAGACGTTCAGAAAGACACCTCAGCAAACGACAATAGCTTTTTTGAAGATCTCATTACGGTTGCCAGCTATGGAATTATTTACACAGCATTGCTCCTGGAAATCATTTACCATATTCAAAACATGCATTGGGCTGCCATTACCAGTGTAGCATTACTTTTCAGCATGTACTATATTTTTATATTATTGCTTTTCCGAAAAGTATTACATATCAACATCGGCTTACAAATAGTATTGATCTACTTGTTTCTATTTCTTTTGATCATAAACGTATCCATCACCACTTCATCAGTTGTGACCAGCATTTTAACAAAAAATTTGGGATCTTCATTCTATCTGCTACACCTGCTTCAGTGGATACCTTTTATATATATAGGATTTAAAATAATTCCTTCTTCAGATTTTCATAAAAACAAAATTTCTTACTGGGCCTTATCCCTGGCATTGATCACCTCTGTAAGTTGTGAACTGCATCACGCCTATGTTCTGACCGCTTCCCGTGATTTCGCTCATTCTTTCGAAATAAAAAAACATTTCAATATTCTTTATTTACCTATTATATGGACTATTCTGGCCAGCATCCTCATTTATACAGGTTTAAAAAAGAATATCCAGGAATATAATAAAATTGGATTTGCTCTGGTTGGTATTATGGTTTTAAAACTTTATGGATATGATGTCTGGCAGATGGACAATATCTCAAGGATCAGTGCCTTTATCGTATTGGGAGTTATATTATTATTAAGCTCATTCACCTTCCAACGACTTAAGAATATCATTAAAAATATGGTTGACAAAAAGGATAAAAATGAAGAACCTACAAGCTTATAATTAAGGCAAAAGCCTATATTTATAGATAAAATGCAAAACATTTTAAGAATACATTTAAATTTTACAAAAAATAACTATATTTATCACGTTTTTAACACCTATATATTCTGATTATGAAAAAATTACTCTACTCTTTTTTAATACTGTCATCTGTAACTTTATTTGCTCAACAAAAGTTTGCAGTGGCTGATAATGTTATCGGAACAGTGAATCTATTCAATTCAAAAAAATCTGTGTTGCAGGTTTCAAAAACATACACCGCAGCTAATCTTCCGGCAAGTCTTAAAAAATACAGCTCTATTTTTACTAAAGGTGTAACTGAATATAAATTTAAAAACGGAGAAAATGTAATGGACAGAATGCCTCTTAATCAAATAAACGTACAATATGGTGTTCCGGAAAATACTCCTGTATTTATTGGAGGATATGAATTTACTGACACCAGCACAATGATATACCCTGAAATCATTAATAAAGGAGAAGTAAAGGATGAAAATGGAAAGAAAACTCTCTATGTAACACTTAAATAATTGAGTCAACATAAAAAAAGGATACTGTAAAAACGGTATCCTTTTTCTTTAATATTTATTTCCCCACTTTTTCTTAAGCTCCTCATGAATTTTCTTTTCTGTAGCATTGCTTCCCGGTTCATACAATTTTGTATCTTTAATTTCTGCGGGCAGAAAATCCTGCTCTACGAAATTACCTTCATAAGAATGGGCATATTTGTATTCTTTGCCATAATCCAGATCCTTCATCAGTTTTGTAGGAGCATTTCTAAGATGGAGCGGCACAGGAAGATTCCCGGTTCTCTTCACAAGCGCCAACGCCTCATTAATTGCCATGTAGGTAGAATTACTCTTAGGAGAGACTGCCAGATATACTGCCGTTTCACTTAAAATAATCCTTGATTCAGGATTCCCGATCACGTTGACCGCCTGAAAACAATTATTGGCAATAACCAATGCATTGGGATTTGCCAAACCGATATCTTCAGCAGCCAGAATCAGCATCCTTCTTGCAATAAATTTGATATCTTCTCCCCCGGCAATCATTCGGGCCAGCCAGTATACAGCTCCGTTAGGATCTCCACCCCGCATTGATTTGATAAAGGCTGAAATAATATCATAATGCTGTTCTCCGTTTTTATCATAGAGTGCCATCGTCTCCTGAAGCACCTCAAGGACATCAGAATTGATAATTTCTTTGGTGCTTGAATTTTTATATTGATTTAAAACCAATTCAACGGAATTAATCAGTTTTCTGGCATCTCCACCCGAATATTGAATAAAGGCTTCCTTTTCCAGGATTGAAAAATCAGTTCCTTCATCCTTGTTATATCTTTCCGAAGCTGTATCAATAAGTTCTTCCAGTTTTTCATAGCTCAATGCTTTTAAAATATAAACCTGACTTCTTGACAACAAGGCAGAAACCACCTCAAAACTTGGATTTTCCGTGGTAGCACCTATCAGAACAATCCAGCCTTTTTCTACGGCATGTAACAAAGAATCCTGCTGAGATTTATTGAAACGGTGGATCTCATCAATAAATAAAATGGGTGATTTCCCGGAAAACAAATTTTGCTTTTTGGCATCGTCAATTACATCACGAACATCTTTTACTCCCGAGGAAACCGCGGAAAGCTTATAAAATTTCCTTCCGGATTTTTCAGAAATAATTTCCGCCAATGTAGTTTTTCCTGTTCCCGGCGGTCCCCACAAAATCAATGAATTGAGGCTATCATTTTCGATCATTTTCCTGATCGTCCCCTTTTCACCGGTCAGATGTTCCTGCCCCAGCACTTCGTCCAGGGTTTTGGGTCTCAGTTTTTCAGCTAATGGAATATTTTGATTCAAAGTAATTCTATTTTTTAAGATAAACGCTTCAGGTTTTCACCACTGAAACTTCTAACAAAATTAAACTAATTTTCATTTTTTTACCCTATTTTTGCATTGTTTTGAAACTTACATTCAATAAAATCATCACATTTCCGTTGGTAATTTTGATAAAATTTTACCAGTGGTTTATTTCGCCCCTACTTCCCAAAAATTGCCGTTACCAACCCACCTGCTCGCATTATATGATCGAAGCATTACAGGTTCATGGTATATTTAAAGGATTCTGGATGGGTTCCCGAAGAATACTGAGGTGCCATCCCTGGGGAGGAAGCGGCTACGATCCCGTTCCACCAAAACACAAAAATCAATAAACAAACTATTAAATCAATAGAAAAATGAGTACTATTTTTTTCAGAATTTACCTTGTAATATTTGCATTGATGACGCAATGCTTTTTTGCTCAACAATATTCTGATGGATTGTCAGACGGTTCACTAAAAGTAAACGGAACTGAGGTTCCTGTAAAAATCTTTTCCACCACAGAAATGGGTGACCTGAACGCATTCCCGGAAAAAGCAATTAACAATAATGTTCTGGTAATCCTTAATGAGTCAAATTTCGAACCTGCATATTATAATTATGGAGTATCCACATTGGCAAAATTTAAAGATGCAAAATATCAGTTTTTTGATAAAAACTTCAAATTGATAGATACTTCTACTACCAAAGATAACATCACTACATTCAAATATGCTGTAAAATCAGCAAAGCCATTTGCTTCTTCTGATACCGTAGAACTGGAAACTCCTTTTAAAATATGGGATCCTTCCAAAGGTATTCAGCTGGGACCGGTTACGTTGCATTTTTATAGTTTGATGTTTGTATTTGCATTTGGTTTCGGATATGTCCTGATGACCAGAATATTTAAAATTGATAATGTAAACCAAAAATACCTGGAGCCTCTTTTTACCTGGACATTAATAGGTACCATCCTTGGAGCCAGATTAGGACACGTTATTTTTTATCAACCGGAATTATTTAAAGAAGATTTCTGGAGTGTATTTCTTCCGATCAGTACTAAAAACGGATTAAAGTTCACAGGATTCTCGGGCTTAGCCAGCCATGGTGCTACAATCGCCTTGATTTTCACCACGCTTTATTATTCATTTAAAATTATCAAAAAGAATCCTTTCTGGGTCTATGACCGATTAGGAATTGTGGTAGCTTTGGGTGGAGCATTTGTAAGAATGGGTAATTTCTTCAATTCTGAGATTGTAGGAAAACCAGCCGATCCAAACTCTCCTTTTGCATTACTTTTTCCTCAGCAAAGCAGCGAATATGGGATCACCGTTCCTCGTTATCCAAGCCAGTTATTTGAAGCTGTAGGATATGTTGCTCTTTTTGTTTTATTATGGATTTTATATAGAAAAACGGATAAAAAATATCAGCAAGGCTGGTTATTCGGATTGTTCTTTATTATCCTTTGGGCCATCAGATTCTTTGTAGAATTCCTGAAGGAACCTCAAGGTGACGAATTTATCCAGATAGGAAGCTTAAATACCGGACAGGTACTTTCTATTCCGTTCATGATTGCCGGAGTTGTGATCATGGTGATTTCTAAGAAATTTAAAATTACTCAGGCAGAAAACGAAAAGCCGGAATAAGTATACAGATAAAATATTGAAGGGGGCAAATTGGCGAATCAGCGAATTTGCCCTTTTTCTTTTCACCTCCTTTATAAATCTTTCTCTGTTCTTTTGTTAAGTTCTTTAAAAACACTTCCCAACTCATTGATCACATCTGTGGGGAGCATCGATTCTTTTGAGTATTTCTCTGAAGCAAAATCAGCAGCTTTCCCATGCAGCCAAACTCCCAGAATACAGGTATCTTCTTCGGAATATCCTTGCGCCAATAATGACGTCAGGATTCCTGTAAGAATATCTCCACTTCCTCCTTTGGCCAGGCCGGCATTTCCTGTGATATTGTAATATACCTCTCCTTTCGGATTAATGATTTGGGTATGATGATCTTTTAATACAATATAAACATGCAGTTCTTTTGCCTTTTCTCTTGCCAGTTCCAATCTATCAAAAGAATTATCAGTTTTTCCAAAAAGTCTTTCGAACTCTTTCGGATGGGGAGTCAGAATTGATTTTTCAGGAATGAACTTAAGGTTTTTCGAATCTTTGGAAATCATATTGAGTGCATCTGCATCTAAAATCAACGGAGTATTATATCCTTTCAGGAAATTCAAAAAACTCTTTTCAGTTTGAGGGTGAGTTCCAAGTCCGGGACCGATTCCACACGTCATATTTTCGTCAACATCGAAATTCTCTATATGTTCCTTTCCACCTGCGAAAAACATAGCTTCCGGGCAGGAAGTTTGCAATATTTCGTAGCCACATTCCGGAGCCAGTGTAAAAGTTAATCCCGCTCCGGTCTTTAAAGCTGATTTCGTAGCTAATACAGCAGCACCTACCTTTCCATAACTTCCGGCAATCATCATCACTTTACCATAAGTTCCTTTATGTGAAAACTCTTTTCTGGGTTGAAAAATAGAATCGATGAGATGATCATCAATCACATTATATTCTGCCGCAACTGATTCAGCGTATTCTTTACTTAAATCTATATCGAGAATAAAGACTTTTCCAGTATATTCTCCAGCTTCGGGATGAAGAAAGGTTCGTTTCCAGGATTGAAAACTTAAAGTATAATCAGCGTTGAAAACACAGTCTTTATTTTCAATTATCTTATCCGTTGGCAAACCCGAAGGAACGTCTATGGATATTTTTATATTCTTTTTTGCATTGAGTTGATTGACTACTTCTTTATACTCACCTTCCAAGGATCTTGACAATCCCGTTCCAAAAAGGGCGTCAACAATCATTGTTTTATCATCAAAATTATAATCATCAATATCACTGAACTTTTTAATAGAAATCCCCGAAATATCACGAAGCCTTTTAAGATTTACCAAGGCATCATGTGAAAACTTCTCTTTTAGATTATTCACAAAAACATCTACATCAAACCCTTTTTGATACAACATCCTTGCAACAGCAATACCATCACCACCATTGTTTCCGTTACCGCAAAAAACAACGGCTTTTCTATGATATTTGCAATTTTCAGAGATCCAGTGGGCTACAGCTATCGAGGCTCTTTCCATCAACTGAATGGAAGGGACAGGTTCATGAGAAATGGTAAACTGATCCCATGCACGTATTTGTTCTGCGGTAAAAATTTTCATAATATAAAATCAAACTTTAAGCAAATTACAAAAGATTTTCGATTACAATAGGGGCTTACTAATAAAAATACAAGGTCATCATTAATGAGTTAAGAGATTGATACAAAGTGTTTGTTTTCGTTAAAATCACAAATATGAATTTAGAATAAAATTCAACGTTTATGGAATAAAAAACTATAAAAAGTAATGTTTTTTACATTTTTAAATTATATTTTTGTGTAAATACAATTAAAAAAATATAAATTATGGGATTTGTTAAAGAATTTAAAGAGTTTGCTTTTAAAGGCAATGTACTTGATCTGGCTGTCGGTGTTATCATTGGAGCAGCATTCGGTAAAATTGTAACATCATTGGTAGAAGATGTTGTAACTCCATTGCTATTAAATCCGGCATTGAAAGCTGCAGGCGCTGAAAATATCGCTAAACTTAATTGGAATGGTGTTGCCTATGGAAACTTCCTTTCTGCAGTAATCAGCTTTTTGTGTATCGCTATGGTTCTTTTCTGGATCATTAAAGGTGCAAACAAAATCAGCAAGAAAGATGCTCCGGCTCCTGCAGGTCCAACAGAAGATCAGAAGTTACTGACTGAGATCAGAGATCTTTTGAAAAGCAAAAACAATATATAATCAATGTTTAATGCCAATTACGTGGCATGGCATATCTATAAAAAACCGGAATAGTATAAACTTTTCCGGTTTTTTTATGCGTCAATTTAAACTTTTTAACTTCATTGAAAATTTTATTTCATTTACCCCCAACTCCAACACTATTTAAAGACAATCTAAAATAAATAAGAATTCTATACACAAATCAACAATTAAATCACTTAATATTGATATATAAAAAATAAAAAGGTTAATTTCACAATGATATCAAAAAAAGATACATTATGAAAAAACTACTTATTTTGGGAATATCTGCATATGTTTTTGCAGGTATATTGTCTTGTAAAGGTGTTGATAACACTATTCCGGTCGTTGAACAACCTGTCATGACAGAAGGAACGGTAAATGTAAAAACATTCAATAAAGTAATGAATGCATTTGGAGATGGATTGTCTCAAAGTGCAGAAGGAACATTTACACTTCCTACAGACATTGCCAACGTAAAAACGATTAAAATGTTTATTAAAAATGATTGTCCTAATAAAACATGTGATGAATGGGATCGTTACGCAAATGTATATGTAAAAAACAAGAGCACTGGTGAATGGTACGAAATCGGCCGTTTTATTACGCCTTACTGGGTAGGGACAGAGAAGATGCCACGTGGATTAGAAATTGATGTTACGGACTTTAAATCTCTTCTGACTGGAAAGACTGAATTAAAAATTTATACTGAAACGTGGCTAGCTAAAGGAAGAGAATATAGTTTAGATTTCGATTTTATTTATGGTACTCCTGATTACAAATATTCAGCAGTGATTCCTGTCATTCAATACAACAAATCTTCTAATGAAGGCATCCCATATGGTAAAACTCACAGTCTGAATCTTAAAAAAAATATCCAACTCCCTGCTAACACACAAAAAGCTTATCTGAGAACTATTATATCAGGTTGGGGACAGGCTACTCCCAGTGACGCAGGAGGAAGAACATGTGCAGAATGGTGTTTCAGAACCCACAATATTGCAATCAATAATGTAAACACATTTCCCCATCAGCTGGCTCCTTTAGGATGTGCTAATAATCCAATCGATAATCAGGCTCCGGGAAACTGGAAACCGGATAGAGCCGGATGGTGCCCGGGAATGATAGTACCCACTCGAATTGACATTCTAAACAACGCCTTGATTCCAAACAAATTCAGTTATGAATACAAATTACAGGACTGGACCAATAACGGATCTAATGGTAATGCATTTTATGCGATCTCTACTTTTGTAATTGCAAAAAGCAATACTCCCATAAATGCTCCAGTTGTTACCGATTAATATCAAATAAAAAAGCAGTCCCGATAGAGACTGCTTTTTTATTTCAATTAGTGAATTTGTAAAATACTTGAAATCTGCTCTGCCAGAGAAAGACCTATTCTATCCTGGGCTTCAAGGGTAGAAGCTCCTGTATGAGGAGTCAGAGAGATTTTAGAGTGGTTTAAAATTTCTTTGGATGGTGTAGGTTCGTTGATGAAAACATCCAAGCCTGCAAATCTTAGCTTTCCGGAATCAAGGGCTTCAATTAAAGCTGTTTCATCAATCACACCTCCACGGGAACAGTTGACAACAGCGACGCCGTCCTTCATCATTTCAAATTCATTTTTACCAATCATATAGCCTTCCTTCTGAGCGGGAACGTGTAATGTGATAAAATCTGAGTGCTTTAAAACATCCTGTAATGATTCTGTTTCTATATCAACATTGATAAACTGGTTGTTATAGAATTTCACTTTGATACTGGCTCTTCCCACATTGTTATCAGCTGCAACTACTCTCATTCCAAGTCCAAGAGCGATTCTTGCTACCTCCTGTCCTATTCTTCCCATACCGATAATTCCAATGGTCTTTCCTCTTAATTCGATACCTGCAGCATACGCTTTTTTAAGTCCGGCAAACTCTGTATCACCTACCAAAGGCATCTTTCTATTGGAATCCTGAAGGAATCTGGCTCCTGAAAACAAATGAGCAAAAACAAGCTCGGCCACCGATTCCGAAGACGCAGAAGGTGTATTGATCACATGGATTCCTTTTTCTCTTGCATAATCTACATCAATATTATCCATTCCGACTCCACCTCTACCGATGATTTCGATGGACGGGCATCCGTCAATAATATCTTTTCTTACCTGCGTAGCACTTCTTACCAGTAAAGTACGGATCTTGTGCTCGTTAATATATTCCACCAAAAACTCCTGTGGAACTTTTGTCGTAATGACTTCAAAGCCTTTTTCTTGTAATGCATCAATTCCAGATTGATCCAGGCCGTCGTTTGCTAAAACTTTCATAAATACTCGTATATTAAAAAGTAAAAAGATTTAAAAATTAAAGTATACACATTTAATCTTTAAATCTCTCAGTTATAATTTTATTCTCCGTCTTCCTTAAAGACTTCGATCGTTACTTGCTTTTCTACCAAATCTGTAAATCTGCCTTTATATCTTGTAGCTCTTACCAGGTGGTTATCTATCCAGTGGTAATTTCCGCCTCTCGGTTTTCCGCAGAGTACGCTATGGTATTTAAAACCATGTTTATCCAGCCAGTCGATGGTGATTTGCTTCAGATTTTCAGTTCTTGAAGTGAAAAAACAGATCTGATGTCCTTCATCATACCATTTGTTGATGGTTTCCAATGCGTCGGGATAAGGCTCACAGGTAACCATTCTTTCCGGTTCTTCATTGGGAACATCGTCTGTAATGGTTCCGTCAATGTCTATTAAGTAATTTTTTACTCCATCCTTAAGAATAGGACTCAAATGTTCAATGTATTCTAATTCCATCTGTACTTGTTAAGTAACAAAGTTAAGGTTTTTAGAAGTACAGGACTTATTAATCTTCATTTATGTTAAAATTTTACTATAAAAACAATTATTTAATGAATAATATCAATATTTTATCAATCATTTCACTAATTATGGTTAAAAATTTTCGTTTTCAGGTTTTAAATATGTTTAAAAAATAAGAAGCAGGAAACGGCAAATCGGCAAAAAGTGAAATCCTTATCTTTAATTTACCTTATATAAAGCTGTGTATTCCCTTATTTTTAGATTTTGTCTTTTTCATTCAAAAACATGATGTTTATCTAAAAATTTCCAAAATACATTTATTACACTTACATTTGTAGGAATGGAAGAATTTGTAGTTTTAGTAAATCCTGAAGATAAAGTTTTGGGTCTGATGGAGAAACAGCAGGCTCACATCAATGGCCTTTTGCACCGTGCTTTTTCAGTATTCCTCTTCAACAGCAAAGGCGAAATGCTTCTTCAGAAAAGAGCTTCAGGAAAATACCATTCTCCCAGTCAATGGACCAATGCAGTATGCTCCCATCCCAGAGAAGGAGAAACTTATCTTGCCGGAGCACAACGCAGGTTGCAGGAGGAATTGGGAATAGAGACCGAACTTTCAGAAAAATTCAATTTTATCTACAAAGCAGATGTTGGCGGTGGTTTATGGGAACATGAACTGGACCATGTATTTGTAGGAAATCATGAATCGGATTTTAATCTAAATAAAGATGAAGTGGAAGAAGTAAGATTTATTTCTCCAGAAGATCTCGACAAAGAAATTGCAGAATCTCCTGAAAATTTTACAGAATGGTTCAAAATCATTCTTGAAGAATATAAACACCATTTTTAGATGAAAAAAATATTGCTTTTATCCGCTTTTTTAACGGTAAGTCTTTTTTTTGCTCAAAAAGTATACGACAGCCCCAATTATTCCATTAACGTTCCTGAAGGTTGGAAATCTACCAATGACAGTGATATTGTCAATATTTTCCCAACCAATGAAATCGGAGCGATTACCATTTCGGAGTACCACGATCTGGCCCTGCCGAAAGGGGAAATGAAAAAATTCATCCTGGCTCTTTATAAATCGGGCGATGAAGAAAGCAAGATCAAGCAAAGCAAAAGCAAAAAAGGGTATACAGAATACTTCTACGAATATTTTGATCAAAAAGAAAAACTGTTCTGGATTACAAGAGCCTTTCAAAAGGATAAAGATCTGTATCTGGTAAGCATCAATTGCGGCCAGAAATTCTGGAACGGAAACTATATGACCCTATTCAATGAGACTTTCAACAGTTTTAAAATAAAGAAATAAAAATTAAATATGAAGAAAACAGCCTTGTACGACAAACATGTTTCTTTGGGAGCTAAGATCGTACCTTTCGCAGGTTATGAAATGCCTGTACAATATTCAGGAGTAACAGAAGAGCATTTTGCAGTAAGAGAAAAAGCAGGATTATTTGATGTTTCCCACATGGGACAGTTTTTCATCGAAGGGCCGGGTTCAAAAGACCTTTTACAATTGGTAACGACCAATAATGTAGATGCTCTGGAAAACGGAAAAGCTCAATATTCTTGTCTTCCGAACGAAAACGGAGGAATTGTAGATGATCTTATCGTTTACAAAATGGAAGATGACAAATATTTCGTGGTGGTAAATGCTTCCAATATTGATAAAGACTGGAATCATATTTCAAAATACAATACTTTCGGAGCCAAAATGACGAATGCCTCTGATGAAATGTCATTATTGGCAATCCAGGGACCTAAAGCTACCGAAATTCTACAAAAGCTAACTGATGTAAATCTTTCTGAAATTCCTTATTACCACTTTACAGTAGGTAGTGTTGCAGGAGTAAATGACATCATTATTTCCAACACGGGTTATACCGGAAGCGGAGGTTTTGAAATTTATTTCAAAAATGAAAGTGCTGAAAAACTTTGGGATGAAATCATCAAAGCAGGTGAATCAGAAGGGATTGTTCCTTGTGGATTGGCTTCCAGAGACACATTAAGATTAGAAAAAGGATTCTGTCTTTACGGTAATGATATCGACGATACGACTTCTCCTATTGAAGCAGGTCTTGGATGGATTACAAAGTTTGATAAAGATTTTGTTTCCAAAGATGTTTTTGCAAAGCAGAAAGAAGAAGGGGTTACCAGAAAATTAGTTGGTTTCGAACTTACTGACAAAGGAGTTCCAAGACATGATTATCCTGTGGTAGATGCTGAAGGTAATGTGATCGGAAAAGTAACTTCAGGAACTCAGTCTCCAATGAAAAAAGTGGGATTAGGTCTTGCTTATGTAGACAAGCCTTATTTCAAATTAGGTTCTGAAATTTTCATTCAGGTAAGAAATAAAAACATTCCGGCAAAAGTAGTGAAAGCTCCTTTTGTATAATTGTTTAAAAATACATTAAAAAGGATGCTTTCTACTGAAGGCATCCTTTTTTGTTTGTTTTATTACCGATATACTAAAATATTTTTTACAATCCTGGTTCCGTAAAATCGTCTTTCAGAGTCAGAAAAATAAAATTTATTTCTTTGATTATTAAAGCTTACGGTTTTATAGGGCAATTGTGATTCCCACGTAATCATCATTTTGGTTTCATTCATCACAGGATAATTAATATCCGAAAACCTGAATAAAGACCTTGTAACCACTGTACTATCTCCTGAACTCGGAACGCTCCAGATTGTTTGAGGCTGCATCTTATCCATTTTTGATAATAAAAAGGAAAAGCTTTTGCCAACATATTCTTTTTTATTGGCTTCAAAAGCTTTAAGATAGCCTAATGTATCCACTATCTTGCTATTTTTAGTAGATTTCATCTGGTTGACCGCCTTATTCTGAGCATTAAAACCAATGTTCAAAAAACAAAATACGATTATTAAAGTTCCGGTTTTCAAATGTCAATTATAAAAAATATACAATTTCAGATATTAATTGACACCGAAAAATTCCTGTAACGCTTCTACGTTCTTTTTATCATTTCCTACAAAAATCTCCTTGTCAGTAAGGAAAACGGGTCTCTTTAAAAAGGTATAATGATCCAATAACAGGTCTTTAAAATCCTTTTCAGTTAAAGACTTTACATCAAGTCCTCTTAGTTTGATCTGGGTAGATTTTTTACTAAATAAGGCTTCATACGATTTTGTTTTCTTATGCATTTCCGCCAGCTCTTCCTTTGTGATCGGTTCTTTTTTAATTTCAC
Organism: Chryseobacterium lactis; assembly: GCF_003815875.1. Lineage (NCBI taxonomy): Bacteria > Pseudomonadati > Bacteroidota > Flavobacteriia > Flavobacteriales > Weeksellaceae > Chryseobacterium > Chryseobacterium lactis. Next base: position 3,217,993 of record NZ_CP033924.1, on the reverse strand, counting down.
GAAGTTCCCAATCGGTAAGGTCAAATTGTGCTAAAATTTTTCTGCAGGTATCACATGTATTAAGGTGAAATACTTTCTTCATTATAGTTTCTATTATTTATTAAAAATCTCTTCATTATGATTTCGTCTTTCAAAAGTAGGATTTAATCTAAAACTTTGAAAATTATTAAATAACTTTATTAAAATTTTATAAAGATGCAGAACAAGCCTATTACTTTTCAGTTTATTTCAGAGCCTTCAGATGTTAATTACGGAGGAAATGTACATGGAGGAAGCGTAATGAAATGGATTGATCAGGCCGGGTATGCCTGTGCTACCACATGGAGCGGAAATTATTCAGTAACGGTTTATGTGGGAGGAATCCGCTTTTATGAGCCTATTAAAATCGGAGAAGTCGTAAAAGTAGATGCTCAGGTCATCTATACCGGAACTTCAAGCATGCATATTTCGATCAACGTATTTTCAAGAAACCTAAAACAACCTACCTTTGACAAGAAAACACACTGTATTATTGTATTTGTGGCCGTAGATGAAAACGGTAAAAAACTTCCGGTTCCGAAATGGATCCCTACTACAGAAGAAGAAAAGTTGCAGGAACAATACGCCAAAAGACTGATGGAACTGAGAACGCAGATTGAGGATGAAATGAAGCCGTTTTTATAGGGTAGGCTGGGCTAAAGCCCAGCCCTATTGATGTAGCCAAGCACATTTTGAGATTTAACGATAATATCTTTTATCTTTTATCTTTTATCTTTTATCTTTTATCTTTTATCTTTTATCTTTTATCTTTTATCTTTTATCTTTTATCTTTTATCTTTTATCTTTTATCTTTTATCTTTTATCTTTTATCTTTTATCTTTTATCTTTTATCTTTTTATCATAATTCATATATTTGCATTATTCAAAGGAAATGGTGTTCTTCCTTACCCAACCGCTTTACAAAAGCTGATGACGCCTGATTAAGAGATTATTAACAATAACTGATCAGGATTATTATGTCAAAACATCAACGAACACTTGGTAAAAAAGCAATTTTTCATACCTATTTTTTCTTCAGAAAATTTCCGGCTTTGCCTTATATTTTGAAATGGCTGTCGATCAGCATTATTATCGGAGCATTGGTAGGAACAGCTTCTGCGGGATTTTTACAGTCTTTAGAATGGGCTACCAATTTCAGAGAAAATCACTTGTGGCTTATCGCATTGCTCCCTGTAGCTGGTTTTCTGATCGGGCTTTTATATTATTATTGGGGTAAAGATGTTGAGGCAGGTAATAACCTTCTGATTGACACTATTCATGATCCTAAAGGAATTATTCCCTTTAAAATGGCTCCTTTTGTGTATCTTGGAACGATTGCCACGCATTTCTTCGGCGGTTCTGCAGGTCGTGAAGGAACCGCTTTACAAATGGCCGGAGCTATTGCAGATCAGCTTACAAAACCTTTCAAACTTGATAAAAACGAAAGAAAAACACTGATCATTGCTGCTATTGCCGCAGGTTTCGGATCAATTTTCGGAACTCCTTTGGCGGGAGCTATTTTTGGGCTTGAAGTTTTTTTAATCGGAAGAATACGTTATAACGCCATATTTCCGGCCTTTGCTTCTGCTATTTTAGCAGATCTGGTCACTAACCTCTGGAAAGTGAAACACACACATTATCACATCGATTTTATTCCTAAATTAGAGTTTTTACCCATCTTATATAGTATTCTGGCTGGAATAGCTTTTGGAATCTGTGCAGCAGCTTTTAGCAGAATTATCCATTGGGCAGGCTCTGTTTTTAAATCAAAAATTAAATACCCTCCACTTCGTCCCGTTATTGGAGGTACTATCATCGTTTTGGCAGTATTGATTATGGGAACTACCCGGTATATCGGATTAGGAGTTCCGGTCATCCTAGAATCTTTTGAAAAACAACTTCCCTTATATGATTTTGCGTTGAAAATGGCCTTTACCATTATAACGCTTTCAGCTGGATTCAAAGGAGGGGAAGTCACTCCTTTATTTTTCATTGGAGCTACCTTAGGAAGTGCATTATCATTGTTTATTCCACTACCTTTCGGTTTGTTGGCAGGAATGGGTTTTGTGGCCGTATTTGCGGGAGCAACCAATACTCCTTTGGCCTGTATGCTGATGGGAATAGAATTATTCGGAGTGGAAAGTGGCGTCTATATAGCCATCGCTTGTGTTGTTTCTTACCTTCTGTCGGGACATAACAGTATTTATACTCGACAAAAGATTGGAGAAGCTAAGAACCGCAGATATGAAAGTCAACAGGATAGATCTGTTTCAGATTTTCTGTAAGGGAGGTTTTGAGATTAAAGCTCAAATGATTATTCAATCCCACGCAGATTTTTAAAGCTCTATAAAGCTCTCCTCTCTCGCTCTCAAACCTTCAAAAATCTCCGGTACTTTCACTGTTTCAAACAAAAAAAGCGGCATACATTACAGCTATAATATGTATTTTTGCAATATGTTCGATTACAGATTAAAAGTTTTTCATACTGTGGCATCCAGGCTAAGTTTTACCAAAGCTTCGGAAGAACTCCATATTTCACAACCGGCAGTCACAAAACACATTAAAGAAATTGAAAACCAATTAGGTACAAAATTATTTAATCGAAAAGGTACTTCTATTCAATTGACACAAAGCGGAAAGATTTTGTACGAGTATGCTGAGAAAATACGAAATATTTACCGTGATCTTGAATTTGAAATCAGTCAGATCAATCAGCAGCACAAAGGAAAACTGATTATTGGAGCAAGTACAACCGTTGCACAATACATCTTACCTGAACTATTGGCAAAATTCAAAACCTATTATAAAGATATTAAAATAGAACTCCTTACAGGAAATACTGAAGCGATTTCGGCTCTTTTAAAAGAAGGAAAAGTTGATCTTGGCATTATTGAAGGAGAGTCGCAGTCTTCTTATTTTGAGTATAAAACTTTTAAAGCTGATGAAATTGTATTGGCCGCAAAAGCTGATCATGCACTCGCCCATAAGACTTTAAATCTAAAAGATCTGTATGATCTCAATCTGATCTTCCGTGAGCAAGGCTCTGGAACATTGGAATTCATTCAAAATCGTTTTAAGGAAAAGGAAGTGAATATCAATGAATTGAACACCGTCATACAACTTGGAAGCAGTGAAAGTATCAAGAACTATCTTCTGCATTCTGATTGCATGGCATTTCTCTCAATCAGCACGATTCTTAATGAGTTAAAAAACAATACCTTAACTGTCATCGACATCAAAAACTTCAGTATTGAGAGGGATTTTCATTTTATTCTTCCTAAAGGAGAACAGTCAGAGTTGATAGAGCTATTTTTGAAATTTGCAGAGTAAATCCTTCCAGGTTTTGGCTAAAGCCAATGGAATTATTTGTTTGTTTTATTTGTTTTGGCCGGGCTTCCTTCGTGAACTTCGTTCGTAAGCTTTCAGCTTATGCTCAGGATCATAGCCCAACCCTATTGATGTAGCCAAGCAAACATTGAAATTTACTTTTTACCAAAGTTATAACTTTTAGTTATTCAACATAACAAAATACAATTTACTTTGTAATACTATATTGCCGAATTTTGACCCATATTTTAAAGTTCGCAATATGAAAGATTTCATTCAAAATGAAACTACACGAAAAATAGTTTTTATTGTACTGGCAGTTTTATGCCTTACTCCGCTCATTTCTTCTCCTATCGCTCTTGCATTAGGTTTCCTTTTGGCTGTGTTTATAGGAAATCCATTTGAAAAACATCTCCATCGATATATTCATCTGTTATTACAAATCTCTATTGTTGGTCTTGGGTTTGGATTAAAGCTTGATGAAGCTTTACATGCCGGGAAAACGGGATTGATGCTGACTGTGGTCAGTATTGTTACCGTAATGGGATTGGGATTTATTCTGGGAAAAATATTTAAGCTTGAAAGACCTTTGTCTTACCTCTTATCTGCCGGAACTGCAATTTGTGGAGGAAGTGCCATTGCTGCTGTGTCACCTATTATTAAACCAAGTACGAAACAAATTTCTCTGGCTTTAGCTATTGTTTTTACCTTAAACTCTATTGCACTATTCATATATCCTGCCATCGGACATCTGCTGAATCTTTCTCAGGAACAGTTTGGATTATGGTGTGCAGTAGGAATTCATGATACGAGTTCTGTGGTAGGTGCCGCCGGTAAATACGGCGATGAGGCGTTAAAAGTAGCCACAACAGTGAAATTAGCCCGTGCTTTATGGATTATTCCTGTTTCATTGATCACGATGTTTATTTTTAAAAACAAAGAATCAAAAATAAAAATCCCATGGTTTATCGGTTACTTTATCCTGGCGATCTTGTTGAATACTTATTTTCCTGTTCTTGAACAGTTCAGCACTTCCATCACCGTTTTGGCAAAATCTGGATTAAATCTGACTCTATTCTTCATTGGTTCTACTCTATCTCTTCAAACATTGAAATCTATAGGATTTAAACCTCTACTGACAGCTGTATTGTTGTGGGTGACCATCAGTATCGGCAGCTTGCTTTACATTATTCATTAAAAGCAGCGGAACCCTCTTGAAATCAAAAGGGTTCCGCTTATTAAATGTGGAAATGTTTATTTCGTGTTGAAATAAGTTCTTACACTTGCCCGCAAGTATATACCTGAGGACAACCGATATATTGTACGCAATACCATGGTCCGGTTACCGAACCTGAACAGCTGCATCCGCAAAGAGATAAATCGGGATTTCCGCTTATTCCTCCTGCAATGTTCTTAAGGTCTGCTTTGTTAAGCTTTTTAGCATTTCTCATAATTTTCATGTGATTTGATTGTTATTAAATAATCTAGTTTTAGTTACCTCCCAAAGTTAAACAAATATTAATTATTCGCAACATAATTTAATTAAAATTTAAATAACGTTCTGATTATAGCCTTATTAATGTATTAAAAAACCATATAAATCGACTTTTATTATTTAAACAAAGTAATAATTTACCAAATAAAAGAGTTCAGATCATGCAAAAACCGAATGATTCTTATGGGTAGGCTAACAAAAACAAAACCTTCCAATTTCTTGAAAGGTTTCTGGTGATTAATAATATCTTTATCAGCAGGTCATTACCTGAAGACATTTTTTATATTTACTGCAATAGGCCGGTCCCGTAACTGCACCTGTACAACTACAGCCGCATTGTGAAAGATCAGGAGTTCCAGGCCCACTTACTCCTCCTATGATTTCTTTAAGATCATTCTTCCCTAGCTTTTTAGCGTTTTTAAAAATTTTTTGTGACATGATGGTTTGATTTTTAGTTGGTTTACTTTCAAAAGTAAATAAATAATTAATATTCAAGGCATAAAAAAATGTTAATTAACTCATTTTCTTATCTTTAAATGATAAAAATACAATTGAATTATTCTGTAAACTCAAGGTCTTTATTATGCGTTTCAGAAATGGTAAAGGATGAATAAAAAGCAAGTCCAAATACCACCACTCCTACAACAGCAGCACTTTCTATCACAGAAAAATGCCCTTTAAGTGAATCGAAAGCTAAAATCATAACAGGCACCAATCCTCTTACCATATTCGGAACGGTTGTTGTTGCCGTATTTCTGATATTGGTCCCGAACTGCTCAGCTGCCAAAGTAACAAACATTGCCCAATACCCTGTTCCAAAGCCCAGCCATACACAGAACATATAATATTTGCTTTCCGTATTTGTATTTCCGAAAAGCATAATCGCCACCCCAATCAATGTAAAAATCAACATATAAAATATAGCCATTTTACGAGATTTCAGAGCATGAGAAATAAAACCACTCAACAAGTCTCCGACGGAAATACCTACATAAGCCCACATAATGGCTTTCCCGGGATTAATATCCTTTATTCCTAATTCAGGGGCAAATTGATTGGCTAAAACGGCCAGAATACCAATACAGTACCAGGTTGGTAATCCTACGGCGATACATTTTAAATATCTTATCAATCTGTCTTTATTCGTGAAAAAGGATAGAAAATTACCTTTAGAAACACTTTTATGTTCAATATTTTTATAAATCCCCGATTCTGAGACACTTATTCTTAACAGCAATAACATTACCCCCATAATTCCACCGATGATATAAGAAATATTCCATCCTCCGGCCAATTCTACGGTAAGTTGAGCTACTACTGCTCCCATCAGTCCAAAACCGGCTACAACGGAAGTTCCGATGGCTCTTAAATTCTTCGGTAAACTTTCAGAAACCAGTGTAATTCCTGCTCCCAGCTCTCCGGCCAAACCAATCCCCGCAATGAATCTAAGACCGGCGTATTGGTACAACAGATGCTCTTTTGGAAAATACGGCAGAAAACCGCAGGCAATATTCGCTAAGGAATAAACCAGAATAGATCCGAAAAGTACAGAAAGCCTGCCTTTCTTATCTCCAAAAATTCCCCAGAAAACACCTCCGATTAATAATCCTATCATCTGACAATTCAGAATAAAGGTTCCATCCGCATCTGGATTCAGCCCTAACGCCTTCAAACTCGGGATCCTTACAATCCCAAATAACAGGAGATCATAAATGTCTACAAAATAGCCCAGGGCAGAAATAATAACGGGAATTGAAAAAATGTACTTCAATTTTGAAGATAATGACAGTTCTTGCATTTTTAAGTTTTGATAAAAATAAAAAACCTTTCAATTTCTTGAAAGGTTTTTATAAAATATCTTTGTCTGATTATTATCTTGCAATATTCACAGCTCTCGTTTCTCTGATTACTGTTACTTTTACTTGTCCAGGATATGTAAGTTCATTCTGGATCTTTTCAGAAATGTCGTAAGATAGTTGAGAAGCTACTTCATCATTTACTTTTCCACTCTCTACCATTACTCTTAATTCTCTACCCGCCTGGATTGCATAGGCACTTGACACTCCGTCAAAGCTTAACGCAGCAGATTCAAGGTCTTTTAGTCTCTGGATGTAAGATTCCAATACTTGTCTTCTTGCTCCCGGTCTTGCACCTGAAATTGCATCGGCAACCTGAATGATCGGAGATAAAAGCGACTTCATTTCAATTTCGTCGTGGTGAGCTCCAATAGCATTTACTACTTCTGGGTTTTCACCGTATTTCTCAGCCCATTGCATTCCTAATAATGCGTGAGGTAATTCAGATTCCTGCTCAGGAACTTTACCAATATCGTGTAACAGACCTGCTCTCTTGGCTAATTTTACGTTTAGTCCCAATTCAGCAGCCATTGTTGCAGCAATATTAGCTACTTCTCTTGAGTGCTGTAGTAAGTTTTGTCCGTAAGAAGAACGGTATTTCATTCTACCTACGATCTTAATCAATTCAGGATGTAATCCGTGGATTCCCAAATCAATGATCGTTCTTTTACCCACTTCAATGATCTCCTCTTCGATTTGTTTTCTTGTTTTTTCAACAACTTCTTCAATTCTCGCCGGGTGAATTCTACCGTCTGTAACCAATCTGTGTAAAGATAATCTTGCGATCTCTCTTCTTACAGGATCGAAACATGAAAGAAGAATAGCTTCCGGAGTATCATCAACGATAATTTCTACTCCTGTTACCGCTTCCAAAGCACGGATATTTCTACCTTCTCTACCGATAATTCTACCTTTTACCTCATCAGATTCAATGTTGAAAACTGATACTGAGTTTTCAATTGCCTGCTCAGTTCCGATTCTCTGGATCGTTTGGATAACGATTTTTCTGGCCTCGTTTTTAGCGTTCATCTGGGCTTCTTCCATGATTCCCTGAACATGCGCCTGAGCTCTTGTTTTAGCCTCTGCTTTCATGGTTTCTACCAATTCTGCTTTAGCTTCATCAGCAGTATAATTAGAGATTTTCTCAAGTATTTCAACTTTCTTAGCTGTCGCTGTGTCTAATTCCTGCTGCTTTCTTTCCAGAATTTCATTTTTCTTAGAATAATCTCCAATTTGCTTATCTAAATCCTTTTCAAGCTTTCCAACTTTACTAAGCTCATCATTAAGCTTGTGTTCCTTATCCTTCGTTCTTTTTTCAACTTCCTGCATTTTCTTTTCGCGGGACTGGATGTCTGCATCATGCTGAGATTTCAGTTCCAGGAATTTTTCTTTGGCCTGAAGGTTCTTTTCTTTCTTTATGGATTCAGCTTGTACGTTAGCTTTTTCTATAAGGTTTTCGGCGTTTTTCTTAGCATCATCTATAATAAATTTTGCCTTAGTATTCAGAGAGCTTTTGGAGAAAACCATCCCCACTACAGCTCCGATTACTAAACAAACAACCCCGACTATAACTTCTATCATAATGTATATTGAGTTTTAATTGTATTCATATTGTTTAAAATAAAAAAGCCCACAACAATTCAGAGATTGAGAGTAAACTCCTAATCAACACGATTTGAACTGATTTCCACTATCTGTAATCCGGAAATCCGGCACGCCATTTAATGGACATTCGTTCGGCAATTGTTTAGCGTTGAGTTTACCTTTAATGTGTTAGAATTATTGTAGGCAGTCTTTTTCCGGGAAAAAAAATCTATTTCCCGATTTCATTCAACGTCTGATTAATTTGAGTTAATCTGTCGTTGGTTGAATTAATATTTTTTTCGTAGTTAAGAGAAACTACTTCAGCGTTGGTTCCCAATTTCAGGGCACACATAGCCAAAGCATCCTGTTTATCTCTTACATCGAAGTTTTGTTCAAAATCTTTAATCATATTTTCGATCTGCTTCCCGACTTTACGCAAAGTTTCTTCCTCTGCTGCCGGTACGTTCAGCGGATATACCCTTCCTGCAATGTTTATGGTTATTCTCCTTACCTCCATTATAGTCCACTGTTTTGAAGCTGAGCAATACAGAAATCAATTTCTTTCACCAATCTGTTGATATGATTTTTCATTAACCTATTGTGTTCAGGATTTCCTGATATTGCTGAATAAAGTTTTATATTTTTTTGTTCTTCTGCTAATACCTGATTTCGTCTTCTTTCCTCATCATATTTCTTCTTCAGGTCCTCATGCTCAGTATTTAATTCCGTTAACTTTTCAGTAAGACTTTTGTAATTCTTTTGAAGAGCCAAAATCTTTCTCTCTAATTCTGAAAAATTGTTTTCTAAATCTTGAAGCATTTCAGGTTTGTATATTCTAACTAGAAGCAAAAATAAAAAAATATTGACACTAACAAAAATAAAAAGCCCTATATTTTGGTATACCAACAAAAAAGGAGATGCAGAAGCACCTCCTTTGTATTTTTAATCTGATATTTTTTATTCAAATTTAAGAACAAACATGATCGCTCTTGTTTGCAAAGTAGATACTGCTGCTGCCCAATAAGGAGGTGTAGTGGCATTATCTGCAACTTTTTCATTATTCATAAAGAATGTACCTCTGATTCCCGGAGTCAGTTTAAATTTGTTGAAATAAAACTGAATCCCCATTTCTGCAGACCATGCGAAATTATGAGTAGTAGATCTGAAGATCCCCTGCATGTTATCATCAGTAGAACTTGCATTAGACTGAAGGTTTACGATATAGTTTACCCCAGCTGCAACATAAGGCCTTGAATTGTACCATCTTTGCCCATGAAGTTCCAACATTACAGGAATATCAACTAAAGTAGATTTAACTTCTCTTACTTTATCTTTTTCCTGCAGAGGAATCGGCATGAAAGGAGGATTTGTTAAAGATCCACCGGCATAGAAGTCATTTGATTGCGTATTAAAAGTCAACTGTCTTTGAGCAAACTGCAAACCAGGTTCTATTCTTACATCAAGATAGTCATTCAGTCTCCATTTTGCGATAAGTCCCGCACCGAAACTGTAACTGTCTTTAGAGGTAACAAGATTCTGATTATCCTTCATCCCATAAGTGGGATTGAGTACAATGCGGTAATCCAGTCTGTTCCCGTTCAAGTAAAACCCCCAACTGAATTTTTGTTCGTCAAAGTCTTCCAACTTATCCATTCTGTTTCGGGTTCTAAATTGCGCGTTTGCAAAAACGGCAACATTTACTGAGGTCAAAACCAGTGCTTTTAATAGAAATTTATTCATAGGTTACTTTGTTGCTTTGTAAATTGTGGCTATACCTAAACTTAATTTTTTATATTCTACTTTCTTAAATCCCGTATCTAAAAGAATTTGTTTCATCTTTTCCCCGAAAGGAAAAGCATTTACAGAATCCGGAAGGTATGTATATGCCCTATTATCCTTAGAAACCAATCTGCCGATGGCAGGCAATATATTTTTAAAATAAAACATATAAAATGGCCCCATGAACCCCTCAACCTTTGAAAACTCCAGTATATAAACACTTTTGTTATCTTTAACTACTCTTCTTAACTCTGCCAAACCTTTGGTAAGGTTCTCAAAATTCCTTACTCCAAATGCAACGGAAACAGCATCAAATCTATTGTCCTCGAAAGGTAAATTTTCTGCATCTCCTTTTAGCATGGAAATTTTGCCGTCTAATTTAAGTTTTTTTATTTTAATAACGCCAACATTCAGCATTTGTTGTGATAAATCTAAACCAACTACTTTCGAACCTGTTCCTTTTTCGATCGTAATCGCCAGATCTCCCGTTCCTGTAGCCACATCCAGCACTTCCTGCGGATTATCATTTTTCATCCATCTTACCAGTTTATTCCTCCATAAAACGTCAATTTTCATGGATAAAACATGGTTCAGAAGGTCATACTTCGGTGCAATATTGTCGAACATATCCTCTACCTGGCTCTTCTTTGTAGCCTCTGAATTGTAGGGAGTAACTTTGGTGATATCTTTTGTCAAAACTTAAAACTTGTAATATTCTTTGTAATAATTTAGGTAATCCTGCTTTCTGAAGATTTTGGATCTTGATTCCACTTTCTGGATATTCTTGATCACTTTGTCGTAATCTTCATCTACATTGTAGTAAAATTCTTCTGTGTAAAGCTTGCTAAATCGCTTTGCCCCTCCGACGTAATCCTTTCCGTCAATTTTAGTCTTATCAAGTACCGTCAGTAACGAATCTTTTTTAAGATTGTATCCGTAATACTGATCGTTCACATAGTAATCCTGATGTGCAATATTAATCAAACCACGAAGCTTGTTCACTTCAAATGCCGAATCGTAAAGCATTTTTTTATTTTGATCGAAAACCTGAATAGAGTTTTTCCCTTTATTCAAATCCACATGCACATACTGCCCCGCAGAAATGATTCCCTCGGAACCATTATTGATTTTAAAGTAATACGTATTCGGGGTAGGATTATCTACAACATAATAATTCTTCTTGGCTAAAAAAAGGAAGTAGATCCCAAAGGCAACGATAAACGCCACAGCTGCAATAAGTAAGCCTTTTAAGGACGAGTTGTTTTTCATAGATTGTAAAGTACAATTTTTGCAAATTTAATAATATTTTTAATTCTCCGTTATTAATATTAATTATTAACTTTGCATCTTTAAAAAAATCATATAAACGAATGCCGAATACGATCATTATTGGCTCTGGATCTTACATTCCGAACAGAGTTATTGGTAGAGATTACTTCATGAATTCCGAGTTTTATACGGAAGACGGAGTAAAGATTGAAAAGCCTGCAGAAGAGACCATTGCGAAGTTTGTAGAAATTACAGAAATCGAAAACAGGAGATTTATTGAGGATGATCTTTCTAATTCACAAATCGGATATGAAGCCGCAAAAATTGCCCTTGAGGATGCCAAAGTAGACGGTGAGGAACTTGATTATATCATTTACGCAAGTAATTTTGGAGAAGTTACGGAAAACGGATATGCTGACTTTATGCCGACAATGGCTGCGAGAGTAAAGAACAAGCTAGGTATCAAAAACAGAAAATGTGTAACCTATGACATGATTTTCGGATGTCCGGGATGGGTGGAAGGTATGATTTTAGCGGATAATTTAATTAAAGCTAAAGTTGCCAAAACTATTTTAATTATCGGAGCAGAAACATTAAGCCGTGTAACCGATCCACATGACAGAAACAGAATGATCTTTGCAGACGGTGCCGGTGCCGTAGTGGTAAAAGCGACTGGTGAAGAAAATGTAGGAATCATCGCTCACAATACGATCTGCGATAACGGACCTGAGCTAAACTACCTTGAGAACCAACCTTCTATCAATAAAGAAGTAGATCAAAAACGTCTTTATGTAAGAATGCTGGGAAGAAAAATTTACGAGTACGCTCTTAAAAATGTTCCTGTAGCAATCAAAGATACTATCACCGATGCAGGTCTTTCTATTGAAGACATTGATAAAATTTTAATTCACCAAGCAAATGCCAAGATGGATTATGCAATGATTGAAAGACTTCACAGACTTTATGACGTGAAAGAATATAATCATGCGATCTCTCCAATGACAATTCAAGACCTTGGAAATACCTCTGTTGCTACCATTCCTACAATGTATGATTTAATAATTAAAGGAAAAATGGAGGGTCAAACGTTTAAAGATAATGGTAACATTGTGATGACTTCGGTAGGTGCCGGAATGAACATCAATGCTATCGTTTACAGATTTCCTTAAAAATATTTAAACAACTAAAAATATAAAAGCACAAAGGAAGTCTTCTTTGTGCTTTTTTTACATCAGATTATGCAAAAGAATCTTTTAATTATTGCCGGAATTTTCCTGTTTTTGGAGATTTATATTTATCAGGCTGTAAGAACACTCACTGATAATTTCTGGCTGAGAACCGGCTACTGGGCTGTATCTTTAATCATTTACGGAATTTTCGCTTATGAAGTGACCCATTATCAAAAGTCAGATCGTAGTATGATGAGACCTCAGATTATGATTTCATTGTTTTTAATATTTATTCTTCCCAAAATCTTTGTGGTTTTATTTTTATTAATTGATGATATTTTCAGGCTGGGAAGTTATGCCGTAGGGTTCACCCAATCCACAGACAATTTTTTCCCTGAAAGAAGAAAATTCCTAAGTCTGGTAGGACTGGGAATGGGCGGAGTGCTCTCTGTGCTGTTTATTGATGGTATAACTTTCGGAAAATACCGCCATAAAGTGAGAAGAATAAAAGTAAAACTCGGCAATCTTCCAAAAAGTTTTAAAGGCTATAAAATCATTCAGATTTCTGATGTTCACAGCGGAAGCTTCTCTGACCCTGATAAACTGCAACACGCCATTGATCTGATTAACGAGCAAAATCCAGACCTGGTACTTTTTACCGGAGATATGGTCAACAATGTCGCAGATGAATTCAAACCTTTCATTCCTTTATTTTCAAAAATCAAAGCGAAAGACGGCAAATTTGCCGTATTAGGAAACCATGATTATGGAGATTATGTAACCTGGGCTTCCCTTGATGCCAAAAAGAAAAACCTTGACACCCTGATTGATTACGAAAAGCAGGCAGGTTTTGACATGCTGAGAAACGAGCACCGCGTTATTGAAAAAAACGGAGAAAAATTATATATTCTTGGAGTAGAAAACTGGGGTTTGAAACCATTCCCTCAATTCGGTAAGATTGACGACGCCCTACAAGACATCCCGGAATCTGCTACAAAGATTTTAATGAGCCACGACCCTACCCATTTTGATTATGTGGTTAAAAAACATCCGGGAAACATCCATCTGACCCTTTCGGGACACACTCATGGAATGCAGTTTGGCCTGGATCTTAAAAATATAAAATGGTCACCGGTTCAGTACCGCTACCCAAAATGGGCAGATTTGTATGAAAGTGAAGGGAAACAACTGTATGTCAACAGAGGTTTTGGAGTGTTGGGATATCCGGGAAGAGTTGGCGTATTGCCGGAGATTACTCTTTTTGAGTTGAGTTAAAAATTAATCGTAAGCACCTTCCATTCCATAATACCGTATTGCATTTTGCTTTATCGGATTAGTACTCCACTCTTCCCATTCTGCAGTATAAGGATTATAACCACATTTAAGAGGCTTGGAAACATCCAAGCCTTCTTTGTCAAGATGAATAAGTTCTGTATAAGCTCTACAATCCGTACAGATGTATCTGAACTCACAATCTTTACAAACCTCGATCTGATCCTTACTAAGTTTCCAATATTTTTTAAAATCTTTATGATTAAGAGCTTCTTCCAAATTCGTTTCTTTTATGTTACCAAAACTCTGAGTCATTGAAGGACAATTTTTAATGTTACCATACTTATCTATAGAAATTTTTCCTGCAAGACATGAATTAAAACAATGAGATTCTGAATACAAATAATCATTGCAAGAAAAATAATCACTCTTTATTTGCCCACAAGATTTAATGGAAACTTGAGCCTCTAAAGTATAATGAATATTTAAAAATTCCCCGTAAACACTTTTCTCAAAAGGAGAAGAATAAACAAATAATTGACTAAGAAAAGGGTAATTATATCCCAACTTTAATAGATCATTTTCTTTAATTCCCCTATTATACATCAACAATAGTGAAACAAACTTTATTGAAGTATTGTTAAAGATTGGATTTAAAAGTTCTTCTATCTGCGTTAAATCTATTTTTGAATAAGTATTAATATGCAGCGCTTGAACTTTTATGGTTTCAAGTTGAGAAACAATTGTATTATAGTCAACAATACTGGAAGAAAATTCAATAATACAGTTATTGGACGGGATATCAATTTTTTCATAATCAAAATAAATAAAGTTATTAGGTTTATCTGTAATAAAACCAAATTCATTCTTGACTAAAAAAACAATATATGAATCAAAAACCTCTTTATCCTCTTCATCTACATCATGTCTAACGCTTTCAATAGAACTGCTATCTAGGTTCTTGATCACAAAAAATAAAGTATTTGGAATAGAAACATAAGAATCCCTCTGAACATCCAATATTATAGAATTTTTTGCACCTAATGTAATCTTACAACTAGAAAAGAGCTTTAGATACATTCTTTATTAAAAATTTTTTAAAATTGGTTTGTAATATGTTCCAACATATTTTTCTTCATTATTTTTCGTAATCGATTTAACGGCTAAAATTGGAGCTTTTTGTGCTTTTCTATACACTATTGAATAATCAATGTTATTAAGTCTCATTATTTATTTATCATTTTCAATTAAATAATTTGCTATATCTTTCTCAATATTTAATCCATACTCTTTTAAGCCACCAAACTGGCCTTGCGGATTTACTTCTAAAAAATAAAAATCTTCATTTTTGTTTTTAATTATATCTATTGAGCCAGTGTGTAAATTCAATTTTTCCATCAAATAAGTCAACTTCATTTTGAGATGCTTAGGTAATTCATATTTCATAATTCTATTAGGATGATTATAATCATAAATTCTATAATCAATATTCGTCTGTACATTATTAGATGAAAAAATTGCGTAGCTATAGAATTGTCCTAAGAAATAAAAGGCTCTAATTTCAATATTCTTATCAATATTATTTTGAAATAAAGATGGAAAAAATAAAGGTTTTCCGCTTTCGATATCATCTTTTTCAACATGTGTTGTATACGTTGCGTACTGTTCTTCATTCTTTTTAAAAAAATAGGGATCACTTAAGTTTTTCGAAATTATATTCTGCTTATTTTCTAAATAAAACTTCTTTAATGCAGAAGAGTTGTTGGTAACCATTGTATTTGGAATCTTCAACCCACATTTTCTAGCCTCTTTTAACTGACAAGCTTTAGATGGATATGGATTTATAAATGGCGGAATATTTAACCATTTTTTAGTAGATAAATTAAACATAAAATTTGACGATAATTCTCCAAATTCACGTTTTAAATATTCATGTTCTTTGGCATTATTAGAAAATTCGAATAAACTATATAACCACCTTCTATACCAAACAATATTAAAATTACCAATCTTTTTATTATTCAAATAAAGCAGATTTTTTTTAATATCAATAGAAAAAGACTTTTCGAGAAGATCAGCGCCACAAATAATCTGATAATCTGCATTTTGAACTTTCAATTCAGAAACAACATTTTTGGTAGGTACATCAAATTTTTCAGAAAGAATCAGGATCATATACCGTTTTTATCAAATTAAATTCTATAACTTTATTGTTAATTGTGGTAAATATCATACGTACAAAACCATATTCAGCATTATAATAAAAGACAGATGTAGTTTCTCCTAGATTAGGGATTTTTGTTGAAGCCAGTATCAGAGTACATTCTACCTCTTTTTTTTGAACAATATAAAAAACAGGGGTTTCGTCATGTATATAATTACTGAGTGATGTTCTACTACCTTTCCACTGTCTCCATTTTTCATCTGCCCAAGTATCTCCAAAATTAAGTACGTACTGCCACTCTTTCTTATTCTTTATATAAAAAGGGAATGCATTGAGTTCAAGAATTTTAAAAGAATCAGCTCTAGGCGGATGAAGCCATAGTGAATCATTTTTGGAAATATATCCTGTCATTTCATAATGCTCAAAAGATCTTTTTCCATTTTCAATACTCATATAACTCCTTTCACATTCTTTAATGGATTGGCAATAATCGTAAGAGATCAATTTTTGCCCTGCCTCAAGTGAAGAAACATTCGAAAACATCTCTAACCTTACTATTTGGGCATCAAAGATAGGATCATCCGATTTAATCTGATAATACAAAACAGTATTACCTTTTATATTTTGTGTAGTAACAAATTCATTTTTTTTCTGACCAAAATAGAATATGGTAAGAAATAGACAAGCAAAAGAGAGGACTCTCATCAAATCCATCTCTTTAAGACTCTTACATTTATAGATCATATAAATTTCTAACTAATCTGGGCTCCAATTTCCACTTACATATCTTGGACCTTCTTCTGTCATGACTACTCTACATCCACCACCAGAACATGTACATGTACTGGAAGGAGAAACCGGAGATCCAGCATATATACTTTGCTTTTTTCCGTTGTTTAATCTAAATTTTTCTAAACTTTCAAGTTTTTTGATAATAGGAGTTTCAATTTTTTTCATAAGATTTTTTTTATGTGTTATTTGTCATTTTTGACACACCTAAAATATCAACCTGTAATAAAAAAAGCTAATGAATTAAAAAATAAATATTAAAAAACATCAAATTCGTCATTCCAAAACAAAAGCAATTATATTTATCAACTATTAATAATATAAGTAAAGAAATAAATTCACAAATTCAAAACAAACAACTGTATGTCAACAGAGGTTTTGGAGTGTTGGGATATCCGGGAAGAGTTGGTGTATTGTCGGAGATTACTCTTTTTGAGTTGAGCTAATCAGGTTTGAGTGTGAGAGAGTTTTAGGGTATGAGAGAGGAAAATTGACTATTACTCATTTCACTTAAAAAATATAATCTTTCATGCGGGAAGTAGCCATTTCCCTGGTATTGAGAAAAGTAAGGAGGGCATCTAGTTTGTCCTCCATTTTTTTGCCCGAAAATAGGGTTCTGTAAAAAGGAATATCAAAACAGTGTTTCTTAAAGTCTGTAAACTGCCATGTGTTAAGGTAAATCAACACAAATTCTTCATTTTGCAATGTTTCCAGCACCATATTCTGATAATATTTCATCGGAAGAATCTGGAACACAAAATCATTGTAAGGCAACTGACTGTAGGGAGAAATACTTTCAGGAACAATACTCAGTCCATCCTCCTCGGTAATTTCCGTATCTCTTTTGAGACGTTTAAACGGAAAAAGGATATTGGCATTATCGATATTGGAAACATAATTAAACTCCAGAAGTTTCAGATCTCCTTGTGGAATCTTTACATCCTTTTGGCGAATTCCTCTGATCTGTTTTTCTAAAAGATCCTCAATATTCTTTTTGGCATTTTCAATTTCCGGAAGTTTTGAGCCTTTATTATAAAAAGCAATTTCATGCCCTTTGGATGAAATTGCTTTTATAAGATTTTGCAGTTTTTCAGTAAGGGAAACCTCAACAAAAAAGCTTGCTTTTATATCATGAATATCTAAAATTCTGAGAATCGCTTTTGTATTCTCTTCTGTAATTTTTAATCTTTCTTCATCAGTAATTTGAAAGCCATTTTTTGTCTCCGCCTCCATATTGAGAATGTTGAAAGTCAATAAAACCATTTAAATTTAATTTTAGATAAAAGTTATAAAATACTATTAATCAAGTGTTAATTAATTATTTAATTAAAGTATTACTTTATACAATTAATTCTTACCCAATTTTACTTTAAGATTCTTGATCATATCTTTTGACATTTCAGAAATCCCGAAGTCATACGTCAATCCCCAATCTTTTTTAGCTACAGAATCATCAATTGACGCCGGCCATGAATCAGCAATCGCCTGTCTGAAATCCGGGTTATAATCGATGGTGAAATCTGGAATTTCTTTCTTAATTTCTTCTGCCAGTTCAGCCGGAGTAAATGACATTCCACCCAAATTATATGAAGAGCGAACGGTTACTTTTTCCTTCGGAGCATCCATTAATTTTAAGGTTGCATTGATAGCATCATCCATATACAACATCGGCATTCCTGTGTTTTCAGAAATGAAGCTTGTATATTTTCCTTCTTCGATTGCTTTGTAGAAAATTTCCACAGCATAATCAGTTGTACCTCCTCCTGCAGGAGTTTTCCAGGAAATCAATCCAGGATATCTGATGCTTCTCACATCTACTCCATATTTGTCAAAATAATATTCACACCATTTCTCACCTGCCATTTTAGAGATTCCGTACACTGTTGTCGGATTCAACACCACATCCTGTCCTACGTCATGTTTAGGAATTCCTTTTCCGAATACAGCGATAGAACTTGGCCAGAAGATCTTTTTAAGAAGCCCTTCTTTCGCCATTTCACAAAAATGAAGGAGAGGCTCAAGATTTAATTTCCATGCAAAAATCGGCTGCTTTTCCGAAGTTCCGGATAAAAGAGAAGCTAAGTGATACACGGTAGTAATATCATAGTCTTTAATAACCTGTCTTACTAATTGTGTATTAGTGACGTCCATTCTTTCATAGTGTCCTGCAGAGGTAATACCTTCCTGCCATCTGTCCAGTCCTGAGGCTACAACATTTTCAGCTCCGTGAATTTCAACAAGTCTGTTGGTAAGTTCGGTGCCAATTTGCCCCAAGGCACCAGTAATCAGTATTCTTTCCGTATAGGATTCCATTTTTCAGATTTTTTTTAGAATTGTACAAAAGTAAAAAAAACATGTCAACCATAATAAAAAAGGTGTATTTAAAAATACACCCATAGTTTCTTGTAGGAAATTATTTTTAAAACTGACGTTAAAACAGACTAATTTCAAATATCTGTAATTAATTTGTCATACATTTTTATTCTATGATTCCTTCATTTTGATTACAAGCTTAAATTCAATCTTACAAAGAGAAATCTGCCATTCATTCCAAACTGAGAAACGTTTCTGGAGTATATAAACTGATCCTGATTAGAAAGATCTATACTGGTTATCGGTTTTCCCGAAGCATCCACAGATGGTACTTTTAGTGATCTGAGTCCATAATTTTTATCCGGATAAATATCAAATAAGTTATTCGCCCCAATCGTTACTCTAAATCCTTTTGTGAATTTATACCCAATAGAAAGATCGGCAATCACCTTAGCTGCCCATACCGGATGCTCCGTAGGAACCATCTGCCCGTTAATCATGTTACTATCTACTACTCCATCTCCATTTACATCTGTTGTGTTCGGATCCGTAACTTTTCCAAAATACACATTCCTTAGAAGGACACTGAAGTTATTGAATTCCAAAGAATTATTAAGTGAAGCTTTAAATCGCGGTACCGCTTCTTCAAGGTAAACACGGCTGGTTTCGGAATAATAACGATTGATCTGCCCGGCATTAATTAAAACATCCGAACCTTTGATATCTCCTACCCTGTTTGTTTTAGATACTGTTACTGCCAAATCAGAATTCAGAGAAACTTTTTCAGAGGCTTTAAAACGATGGGAAATCACCCCTTCTATCCCTTTTGTCTGCGTATCAATAGCGTTAGCAAAGAATGTTGCCGCATTGGCATTAGCCTGGTCAAAGCCTTGCTGAAGGTTGTACTCGGGACTTCCGGCTGGAAAGGTACCGACTGGTCTTGAAAACTGATCGGTCAATACGACTCTGCTTTTTATTTTGATATAATAACCATCTACTGTAAAAGTAAGATTAGCCTGTGGAATTTTAGCTGTAAAACCTGCTGAAAAGCTCTTCGATTCTTCTTGTTTTAACTGCGGAATCCCTAAAATATTCGCAACATTAGAATCATTGGAAAACGTTCCAACCTCATAAGCTGTTCCACCAACAAATTGAGTAGCTGTTGCATTGAAGTAAATCTGCTGAAGAGAAGGTGCTCTGAATCCAGTAGAATGAGCAGCCCTGATATTGATATTATTGGTAAGCTTATATCGGGTAGCTACTTTATAATTAAATGTAGAACCAAAATCTGAGTAATTCTCATACCTCAATGCTGCACTCACCAACCAACGATCAGTAACATCTAATTCAGTATCGAGATAAGCCGCCACAGAGCTTCTTCCTTTTTTCAAAGCATTCTCAGGTCTGAAACCAGGAAATACCTGTGCACCTCCTGGCCTTGTTGCTCCCATAAAATCCGTAGGTTTCAGCGAGGCAGAAGTTCCCGGAGTCTGTATATTTCCATTAATATCATAAAGCGCCCAGGAAGCTTCTTCTCCATTTTCAATTTTATACCTTTCTAATCTCACTTCTCCACCAAATGCAACGTTAAAACCTTTCAGCCAATCAAACTTAGTGTCAAAATCTGCATTGATGGTATTTTGCAGAAACCCTAAACCTCCTGCTCTGAATTCGCTTTTCTTTGAGCCCAACATCGAAGCATTGGCTGTATTCTTTATCGTATAATCAAAGGTATTTTGTCCAAAAGTATTACTAATATCATAGCTTACTTTACCGATCTTCCCTTTAAAACCGGCGGCAAGTGAAAGATCAATTACATCTGAAGCAATCTCCGGCAGGAAACCGTTTGGGTAAAGTGATGTAGGTGTTCTACTCTGATTTGGTCTTCTGTAAAATCCTGCAGCATTTCCTTGTCTGTATGAAATCCCCCCGAATGCATATCCGCGGACGGACGGAGAGATATCAAATTCAGAGTTCATGAAAAACTGCCCTGAACCCAACTTAGACTGCCCTACCCGCATATTGAAATCATTTCTTTCAAGTCTTCTGTAGGATAATTCATTCCCCGTAACATCAGCTCTTAAAATCGACTGTAATTCAGGAATTGTATTGGCATTTTGTATACTTGCCAACATAGCAGGGTTAAAATAACTTACATAAGGAGCATATTGATGAATATAATTAATAATCTGCTGGGTATTGGATGTATTATTGATATTTCCAAACAAAGAATTGATATCAACTCCGTTTTCACGTGCTCTCTGTTCGATAGCATTATATGCATTAAAGATATCTCCTGTCGCGGTTCCTGCTCTCCCTGTAGCACCTCTGTTCAGAAAACTTGCTGTAAAATTCAGAAATCCTGTGGCACCCAATTTTGCACCATAATTCAAATCTACCTGATACTTTCCTCCATCCCAGCCCCCACGATGATCATTTGCTCCTTTTGAATTAAATCCACCTCCTGTAATAGCAGCTGTAAGGTTATTTGTATTTTTTTTCATGATAACATTAATCACCCCTGCGATGGCATCAGAACCGTATTGTGCAGAAGCTCCATCTCTCAACACTTCCAATCTTTCAATGGCAAAAGCGGGAATTGCATTAAGGTCTGTGCCAACCGAACCTCTTCCCGGCGAACCATTAATATTGACCAGAGATGAAGTATGCCTTCTCTTTCCATTCAATAAAACCAGAACCTGATCCGGACCCAAACCTCTTAATTGAGCAGGATCTACATGGTCTGTACCATCTGCTACTGTTGTTGAATTGGATGTAAAGGAAGGAGCCGCATAATTCAGGATCTGATTAAGATCCATCTGAGGACTAAGTACAGATTGTGAACCAATATTGATAACATCTACCGGAACGGGCGTATCAGTTGCTACTCTGCTTTTATTTCTGGAACCTATTGTAATTTTTATCTCATCTACAGTTTTAACCTGTATTGAATCTTTTGTTTGTGCATAGACATTTACAGAAACAAAGAACAGAACTCCCAGGGAAGTAATTTTTTGGTATTTTTTTCTCATGTGCTTTTTTTCAAATATAGCAAATAACACACTCAAAACATAAACATTATCAACCAAAACAAGCAATTAATTAATAATAATTTAAACAAATTTAATTTTTACTAAATTTAATTTTATGTTATTTAAATTTTGATACAAATTGAATAAAAAATAAAAATATTTTCACTTTTATAGCATTTACAATTTTACAGTCTGATTTCCTGTTATCATATTCTTAGATTTTCCGGTAACTTTAAATACAAGAAAAGGAGAAAAAAGAATCATTAGAACAATCATGATCAACGATTTACATAAAAAATCAATAATTTTGTAGTAAAGAAAATTATATGAGGAAGTTTTTAATTGTTTCGATCCTGTTAGCCAGTCAGTTAAGCTGGGCTCAATTTACAAATTTCAATATTGTGAAAGAGGTACAGGTAAAAAATAAAGGCGTAGTAGTATCCGCCCACCCATTAGCCAGTGAAGCCGGTGCTAAAATCCTGAGAATGGGAGGAAATGCCTACGATGCTGTTACAGCTACTCAATATGCATTAGCAGTTGTCTATCCACAAGCTGGAAATATCGGTGGTGGCGGATTTTTAGTAGGTGTAAAAAATAATGGGGAGAAATTCACTTTGGATTACAGAGAAACAGCTCCGAAAAAAGCTTCCAGAGATATGTACCTGGATAAAAGCGGAAAGGCGAATACTGATCTGTCCCAAAACGGCCGATTGGCTGTAGGTATTCCGGGAAGTATCGCCGGATTTTTTGCCACCCTGAAATATTGCAAACTTCCTATGGAGAAGATCATCCAACCTGCAATTGATCTGGCAGAGCAGGGATTTGCTATTACAGATAAGGAAGCCGATATGCTTAATAGCCAGAGAGAGAAATTCCAGAAGCATAATAAATCGTCTATTATTTTTGTAAAAGATAATCTGTGGAAGGCAGGTGATATCTTAGTTCAGAAAGATTTAGCCGAAACATTAAAGCTGATTCAGAAATCAGGAGCAAAAGGATTCTATGAAGGAAAAACAGCTGATCTCCTGGTTGCTGAAATGAAAAGAGGAAATGGAATCATCACTTTGGAAGATCTTAAAAACTATAAGGTTGCAGAAAGAAAAGCTTTAGAATTTGAGTATAAAGGAAATAATGTCGTTTCAATGCCATTACCTTCAAGTGGCGGACTTCTTTTGGCTCAAATGCTTAGAATGGCAAGCTTTGAAAATCTTGAAAAATATCAACAGAACTCTACAAAGGCAGTTCAGATCATGACTGAAGCAGAAAGAAGAGCATTTGCAGACAGAGCTGAATATATGGGCGACCCTGATTTTATAGAGGATAAAACAACTTATCTGATTTCAGATGACTATTTGAAAAAAAGATGGAAAAGTTTCAGTTTTGATAAAGCAACTCCGAGTGCGGAAGTTGGAAAAATCATACCGCAACCTAAAGAATCAACCCAAACAACACATATTTCCGTTCTGGACAAAGATGGAAATGCAGCTTCTGTAACCACAACATTGAACGGCTATTACGGAAGTAAAGTTCTGGTTTCCGGAGCAGGATTCTTTTTAAATAATGAAATGGATGATTTCTCCATCAAACCGGGTGTACCCAACATGTTTGGAGCAGTAGGCGGCGAAGCTAATGCTATTCAGCCTAACAAGAGAATGCTTTCTTCCATGACTCCAACCATTCTGCTTAAGAACGGAAAGCCTTTTATGGTAGTAGGAACACCTGGCGGAACAACGATTCCAACTTCGGTGTATCAATCTATCGTTAATGTGGTAGATTTTAAATTAAACGCCAATATGTCTGTCAATGCACCTAAGTTTCACCATCAATGGCTTCCGGAAACAATCAGCGTAGAAAATAATTTTCCTCAAAGCACCATTTCGGAGCTTGAAAGCAAAAATTACGTCATTGAAAAAGTAAAATATATCGGAAAAACCGAAATGATTGTTCTTGATGACAGGGGTAATATTCATGCTGTGGCCGATGGCCGGGGCGATGATTCTGTTGCCACTGAGTAACATATTATCATTTTGAATGAAATGGAAGCAATAAGATTCTTCCTTCGTCAGAAATCGAAGATTCGGCGTAGCCAATAACACAAATTATAATCATTTAGTTTCGGCGGGGCTTTCAGCCCCGCCGAAACTTTTCCATGACGTTTGTCATGTTTTTATAAAAAATTCATATTTTCGCACTTTCGAAATCTTAAAAAACCAGTTATTTTGAAAGGGAAACAACTTTATCAGCAACTTTATTTCCAGGTTATTATCGCTATTATCGGAGGTATTCTTTTAGGTCATTTTTATCCTGAGCTCGGAGAAAAGATGAAGCCGTTTGGAGATGGTTTTATCAAACTGGTAAAAATGATTATTGCTCCGGTTATTTTCATTACTCTTACATTGGGAATTGCCCATATGACTGATCTTAAAAAAGTAGGAAGAATTGCGGTAAAGGCAATGATCTATTTTTTTACCTTTTCAACATTGGCTCTTATTATTGGTTTAATTGTTGGCAATCTGCTGCAACCCGGTCACGGCTTAAATATTGACCCTGCTACTCTTTCCGGAGATGTTTCCCAGTATCAGCAAAAAGCTCATGAATCAACTCTTACGGGTTTCATTATGAATATTATTCCTGAGACTCTGTTTAGCCCTTTGGTGGGTGAAAATATACTTCAGGTTCTTCTTGTAGCTATTTTAATGGGGATCGCGTTGGTTTTAACCAAAGAAAAGAGCCAGAAGGTTACGGATTTCCTACAGGACTTATCGACTCCGATATTTAAAATTGTTCATATGTTGATGAAGCTTGCCCCGGTCGGAGCTTTCGGGGCTATGGCATTTACCATTGGAAAGTATGGCCTTCATTCTGTATTAAATCTAATATTTTTAGTAGCTACATTTTATATCACATCAATTCTCTTCGTCATATTAGTACTGGGAGCCGTTGCATGGTATAATGGATTTAATATTTTAAAATTATTATTTTACCTCAAGGAGGAACTTCTGTTGGTGTTGGGAACCAGTTCTTCAGAATCTGCATTGCCGGGACTCATGGAAAAGCTTGAAAAAGCGGGTTGTTCAAGGGCAATAGTCGGCTTAGTGGTTCCTACCGGATATTCTTTCAATCTTGATGGAACAAATATTTATATGACATTGGCATCTCTGTTTATTGCACAGGCTTTAAATATTCATCTTCCTATTGAAAAGCAATTGATGCTGTTATTAGTAGCGATGTTGAGTTCTAAAGGCGCAGCCGGAGTTACCGGTGCCGGATTTGTTACATTAGCAGCAACATTAGCTGTAGTCCCGGAAATCCCTATAGCCGGAATGACCTTGATCTTAGGAGTTGATAAATTTATGAGTGAATGCAGAGCACTTACCAATGTCATCGGAAATTCTGTAGCAACGGTAGTAGTTGCCAATTGGGAAAAACAATTAGATAAAGACCAGCTTCAATATTGTCTGGATCATCCTAATGAAGTAGAGAAAAAATTAGAGGTTTAAATATTTTTAATCGGATTCAGCTCGTATTTGTAATATGAGATTGCTTCGTCGCTTCGCTCCTCGCAATGACAATTAAACCAAAATATTAAGGCTTGCAGGCTGTACTTTTACGTGAACGGGAGATTTTATCTTATTAAACTCACCGTCAAGGTGCCAGTTTTTGGTATTTACCTTGAACTCAATTTCAGAAACAGGAAGATACGTAACGTAGTCATCATCTTTCAGCCTTTTGGTAAACATTCTGAATGCAAAAAGTGCAGAATAGGTTAATGGAAATTTTTTCACCAATACCATATCTACCAGGCCATCACTTTTACTGGCTTGAGGAGCAATGTAAGCGTTATTTCCAAACTGACGGGTATTCGCAATATTCAACATTAAATATTTGCCGTTGTATTGCTGGTATTGTTCGTCAGAAAACTTTACTTTGATAGGTTTATAATTGAAGAAAGTCTTCAAAGAAACTTTAATGTAATTTTTGAAACCTCGGCTGGTTTTCTCAAATTCTTTAACCACTTTCCCATCAAAACCGGTTCCCGAAACATTGATTGAGAGTTTATCGTTAACAGTAAATGTATCAATCTTTCTGGATTTTTTTTGTTTTATCTTTTCCAGCAGCTCATCCAGATTTTTGTTGAAACGAGTTTCGTTAGAGAATCCATTTCCGGAACCTGCCGGAAAAATAGCCAGAATTTTTTCTGTATTAATCAGATTTTTAGCTACCGTTGAAATGGTACCATCTCCTCCAATGGCTACAAAAATATCCACTTTATCAAAATAATTCTGAATAAACTCGTCTGTTCCCGCAATAGATTCGGAGACATAATATGATGGATTACTAACCTTTTTTTTCAGTTCATTCAAAAACGGCTGATAGTTTTTTTTTGCCGAAAAAGGGTTAATAATAAAAGCTACTTTTTCCATTACCGCAAAATTAAAAAATGCTTCCGAATCGGAAGCATTAATTTATTTAATTTTCATTCTTTCTTTAAATTCGGCATTTAAACTCCCATTTAACTCATCCCATGAGATAGGG
Source organism: Chryseobacterium lactis (assembly GCF_003815875.1). Taxonomy (NCBI): domain Bacteria; kingdom Pseudomonadati; phylum Bacteroidota; class Flavobacteriia; order Flavobacteriales; family Weeksellaceae; genus Chryseobacterium; species Chryseobacterium lactis. The sequence continues at coordinate 3,191,390 of NZ_CP033924.1, read as the reverse complement.
ATTACGATGTCACCAGCGGCAAAAGCAGCAATTTCATAGGGACTGTAATGGAAATACAGGTTTTTATCATCAAAATAAAAGTTATCTGATGCCGGAATTTTATCCACCAAAAGCATTTCCGAGTTCTTCACTTCCCCATTTTGATCTGTTGTTCCACTTTTAATTGTGTTGATATTCTTCATAAGCAGAGCCTCAATTTTATTTTTTGGCATCGAAGTAATATCTTTTAACTCCAGTTTCTTATTATTTTTAAGATCAAAAACTCTTTCAGAGAAACCATATTCGTCATGTGCTCCACCAATATAGGCACTACTCAGGTATTCAATATGCATATATCCGTTTGTATTGGATTTCAGATTCATTTTGGAACTCGAATACCAAGTCTGAGAATAAGTAATATCCGAAAGCCAATCTTCATTATCTTTTTTTACAGAAGTAAAATAGTTTTTTTTCGCATTTTCAAGATAAGCCTGCAGGCCCGCTTTCGAATAGTCCTTGATTCTATCATCATGAAAATAGATACTGTCCAGGAGCTTTTTATCCTTTATGGAAGGAAAAACCAACAATTTTGAAGTATAAGTAACTTTCAGCGAATCTGTAATCCTTGTAGAATCACTCACCTTGACGGAGTCTACAACAAACTCATCCGATTGTTTATTTTCAGTTTTTTCTATTCCTGTTCCTGCCTTTTCATTTTTCTTACAGGCAGTAAAAGTTAAGAGTGATAATGCCAAAACGGCTATCGTATTTCTCATGATTTATTTTTTGATACTTTATGCAAAAACCATTCAAAAGATGAATGGTTTTTAGAAAAATATTGTTTTTTATTAAATGAGTTCTCGAAATCTAAGATTTTTTAACTAAGCTAATTACCTGATTTTCGCATTTTGAAGCAACACCCCAAATTTGTTTGAATGCCGGATAATAGTCTTTAGGGTAATCTGCACTATTTATTTTTGTGGTGGAAATAACTTCCAGTTTATTCCCTTTATTTTCAATAATATAACTATACTCAATCTCTTTATCTTCTGTTACAATTTTTTTGTTTTTAGGCATTTCTTCAATAACGTACCCTTCAGGAATTTCAAGAACTACTTTTTTGATTTTTGTCGTTGGGGCTCCAAAATCGATCATATACTTTCTTTCGTCGGTCTGATCAAATTCATTAGAATTTTTACTTAAAAATAACATGGGATTGATAATTATTTTCTTTCCAATCTTGTCGATCAAATTCGTGGAAGAAAATTTCATAGTACTTTCAAACGCTCCGCTCTCCAAAACTTTGGAATCAATTCCTGTAAAATCTATTGAAAAGTTTTCTTTGTATTGTTTTTTATATTTTTCCGGGTTTTCATCATACTCGTCTTTTACAAACATAGCAAAAGCTCCTGTATCTTTATCCGAATAACCACCTGAAATGCTACCATCATCATTGATCTTCGCATCTACCGTCAAAAATGTATTACTTACTTTAGTATTGGTCATCTGGATCAGTACCGCCTTATCTTTGTTCACCACAACTCCATACTGATTCCAATCTTTTAAAGGAAGTTCATCTAATGAAGATTGTTTGGAAGTAGCATCATAAATATGCAACTTACCTCCTATTTCCATTGATACCAGTACAAAATTCATGTTCGAAACATTGGGAGACGTCAGATTGATGAGTCCATTGGCTACGGTTGAAATGATCATCGGATCAGCTTTAATTCCTGCTTCACGAAGCAGCATAACCAGGAAGAGATTAATTTCTGCGCCATTCCCAACCTTAGTTTCGATAAGTTTTTTTATGCCCTCGTCCGTATAAATACCTCTGTCCTTGTTCCATATAAAATTTTTCTGAACATAGGAGAAAATAGCATTGGCTTTTTCAAGATCTGTTTTCATTTCCGAAACACCGGCAGGCATGTTTTCCTTTGCTAGTTTTGTTCTTTTCAGCTCACCCCCGAAATCTTCATCTTCATACAGTCTTTTACTGATTTGATCCCATGATGATGAATACAATTTAAGTTCTCTGAAATTTGTAGAATGTAGTTCAGCACTGATTTTTGTTCGATTGTTTCTGTCATTCCTTACAAATTTTTCGGTTTTGAAACCTTTTACATTTTCGAAACCAAATCTGTATATTTTATATTGCGATCCGTAGCTGCTCTTTTCTTTAACGTCTCTATATTTAGGCAATAAAGCTCCGGTATAGTTGATATTATATGAAATATTAAGCGGAGCGTCTAACGCATATTCGGTGTATAAAGAAGGAGTATCCGTTTCTATTAAAAACTGAGGAATCGAATATAAAAATGGGGATACGATTTCATACTGATATTCTAATACCGAACCATTTTTCACATTTGGAAAAGCAAATTTTGTAACGGTTACATTTTTACTTTCCTTACTTTTATATTGAGAGCTCTTTTCTACTTTTACAGGTGTTGCAACTCCATTTTCAAGATTATAGGTAAAAGCCTTAAATTTTCCTAGCGATTCACGGTTATTGTTATTACTCGTATAAAGAGGAATCTCAAGATTTAACCAATCTTCCGCTTTATCTTTATCATAGATCTTAATTCTGTAGAAATATTTTTTATGCAATTCTCCATTAGTACCATCTATAAAAAAATAAACAGACTTATACAAAATTTCTGCAGGACTATTTTCATCCAACAATGACTTTTCCTTTGACAAATCTGCATCATTAAATTTAGGAGCGGTCAAAAACTCATATTTCTGCCCATTCACCAGCATCGAACAGGCACAACCGATTACTATATAAATTATTTTTTTCATGGTTATATCTTTGTTATTAAAATTTTTGAGTTATCAAGATTGATGATTTTTCTTCTGAATCCTACATATTCATTGTACTTTTCTTTTGGGTAAGCTCCTTTATTAATCTGAACCTTTCTGACTACTTTTATTTCCTCTCCATTTTTTGCAAAGGTTAAGTTATAGTAGCCAAACTCAGATTTAAGGTTAATGTTATCGGGCGTTTCATCAAACTTGTACCCTTTAGGAATAGTAAAACCTATTTCGTACTCATCTTCAAAAGATTGTCTGATTTCAAAGGGAAGATCTCTATTTTCATCAGCCTTGTAAACATTATCAGAAAATATCGGAACAGCTCTGAATATCATACTATTCCCAGCGTTTTTACAAAAATTATTCGTTTTAAAGCCTGCATCGAAAGTAATAACAGCCTTATCCCTATCATTCACGAAATTTTTCATTTCGACTTTTTCAAAGTTTAAAACATCAAATGATTTCTTTAATGCTTCATTTCTCTCCGTGGGAGTAAGCCCCATAAATCTTAAATTATAATCATACTGACTCCCTGTGTAATAAAAACTTCCTTCTCCTGTAATACTATTGTCTTCACCAATTTTTATGGTGAGTTTCTGCTTTTCTTTATTTTGTTCAGCTGAATATACCGGAGTATTAATCAGTTCTATTCCATTTTTATTGATTGAAAGTACATTCCTGTCTGTTGTACTATATCCGAGGTGATTAAACGCAATCTGTTGTGAAGTATTTTCAAGCCAGATATTTCCTTTTTCCGTTGGAACCATTAAAATGGCATGATTTCCTCCCATTTTAGGAAAATCGGGATCAAAAGATACGGAAGAAAGACCTGAATTGATCACACAATAATTGGAAGGAATTCCCGCTTCATCCAGCAAAGTTTTCATATAATTGGTAAGCCCTTTACAGTCACCATAACCCTTTTTATTCACCTCTTCAGGCATCATCGGAAGCCAGCCACCAATTCCCAAACCAACATATATATACCTTGTTTTAGCCTGCATATATTGATAAATCTTCCTTACTTTATCTTCCACAGAACCCTGAAGTTGTAAAGCAGCCACTTCAGCTTTGATAGAAGGAGTAGAAACAGCGACCGGTTCTATAAGATTTTTATAGTACCATGTTCCGAAATCTGTCCAATTATTTAAAGTCCCCTGTTTTCCGGCTAAATTGAATTTTGCCAAAACAAAACTTACCTTGGGCAAGATTTTAACAGGTTGTGGAATCAAAGATACATCATCAATTGCAGGAACATTTTTATAGGAGTAAGTCTTTTCATTTCCACTACCACTTTCCGCAACAGTTGTGTAATTATATTTTGATGGATAGATCTTGGATCGCAAGTCAATTCCTGAACTATTGATAATTTTAAATTCTCCTTCCTCCAAAGAGGTATTAGTAGAAGTAAACGGCACAAAATCCGGGATAAAAATCGTATTTTGATCTTCACTTTCATACGAGAAATCTATAGTATAAGGATATTGAACCGGGGTATATGAAAAAACCAGAACCCTATTATCAGAATAGAAAACGCCCTGATTGTTATTGGCAAAGTCCCCAAAATCAGATTTGGACAAGCTTTTCAATTTCTTTCCCGACTCATCATAAATAGTCACTTTTATATTTGAAATGCTTCTCGTTTTATCATAAGGGATATAAGCAATCGCTTTTTCATTGCCATCTTTATTTAAAACTGTGGTGACGGTATTATATTGATATTTTATTTCATCAACTTTATTAATCCTGGCGATTGTGAAATCTTTTCGAACTACAACGTCAGCATTTTTCTTTAAATTTTCAGGAATTGCAGAAACAGGAAAAGTTTGAGCAAAATAAATGGAAGCTGTAGACAACGCTCCAAGAAGTAATATTTTCATCATAGTTATTAAAATCATACAAAAATAACAAAATCTTAATAACTGTTAAAAAATAATTCAAAAACTTTAAATTGAGCCTGATCAAAAGAGGTTTGAACATAAAAAAAGACCTCATTAATGAAGTCTTTTATTTTTCTTTTTAATCGTTTGGAATCCTTTTACTGTCAAATGTATCACTTCCCAGTCCGAGAACGGGAATAAAAATAAATCCGAGGAAAAACAGCAAAATCGTATACAGAGGAGTTTCTTTAGAAAAACCTTTCGCAAGCCTGTCATTCAATACCCAGATAATAAAGATGTTCACCAAAGGTATACATAACAAAATAATCCACCATATGGGTTTTTTCACAATCTCCAGAAGGACAATCGTGTTATAAATTGGAATAAAAGCGGCCCATGCATCCTGTCTTCCAGCTTTTTGAAAAATTCTGTACACGCAATATGCATAGAAGATATAGAAAAAAAGACTGACGATCATCGTACCGATCCCGAATCCTGCAGCCGCTGCACTATTAGCTGCATTCATCCCGTCATAAGAATCTGTTTGTAAAAGAGTTAACATATTATTGTTTTTATTTGGTTTCACCAAATATAAAAAAAGCTTCTAAATAATTAGAAGCTTTTTTTATATATTTTAAATATGTTTATGCATCAATTTTTGCATATTTTGCATTCTTCTCGATAAATTCTCTTCTTGGCGGTACCTCATCACCCATCAACATTGAGAAAACACTGTCTGCTTCCACTGCATTATCAATAGTTACCTGCTTCAGAATTCTGTGTTCAGGATTCAAAGTAGTTTCCCACAACTGCTCAGGGTTCATTTCCCCAAGACCTTTATAACGTTGCACTTCTACTCCTTTTCCATCCGGAGAAATCTCTAATGTAAACTCTTCACGCTCTTTTTCGTTGTAAGCATACACTTTTTTGTTTCCTTTTTTCAATAGGTATAAAGGTGGTTGAGCAATATAAATATATCCGTTCTCAATCAGTTCCTTCATATATCTGAAGAAGAATGTAAGAATCAAGGTAGAAATGTGAGATCCGTCGATATCGGCATCGGTCATGATCACAACCTTATGATATCTCAGCTTTGCCATATTTAAAGCCTTGCTGTCTTCTTCAGTTCCTACAGAAACCCCAAGAGCGGTATAGATATTTCTGATCTCTTCATTATCATATACTTTATGAAGCATTGATTTTTCAACGTTAAGAATTTTACCTCTTAACGGAAGAATTGCCTGGAAATGTCTGTCACGTCCCTGCTTAGCTGTACCCCCTGCGGAATCTCCCTCTACAAGGAAAAGTTCAGATTCAGCCGGATCCTTAGATGAACAGTCAGAAAGTTTCCCAGGAAGACCTGAACCTCCCATCGGAGATTTTCTCTGAACCATTTCACGGGCTTTTTTAGCAGCCTGTCTTGCCTTGGCAGCTAAAACAACTTTTTGAACAATTACTTTAGCTTCATTAGGATTCTCTTCCAGGAAATTAGTAAGCATTTCCCCTACAATTTTATCCACAGCACCAGAAACTTCAGAGTTTCCTAATTTCGTTTTGGTCTGTCCTTCAAACTGAGGTTCCATTACTTTTACAGAGATTACGGCCGTTAACCCCTCACGGAAGTCGTCACCGGTAATTTCTACTTTTTCTTTTGCCGGAAGTCCCAATTCATCGGCATATTTCTTAAGAGTTCTCGTCAAAGCACGTCTGAAACCTGCCAAGTGAGTACCTCCTTCATGAGTATTGATATTATTAACATACGAGTGAAGATTCTCGTTAAAAGAGGTATTGTAACGCATCGCTACCTCTACAGGAATATCATCTCTTTCTCCTTCCATGAAAATCACGTGCTCCATAATAGATTCACGGTTTCCATCGATATAAGCAACAAATTCCTTTAATCCTCCTTCAGAATGAAAAACTTCTGTTCTGAAAGACCCGTCTTCCAATTTTTCTCTTTCGTCGGTAAGGGTAACGGTAATTCCTTTATTAAGGTAAGAAAGTTCTCTTAAACGACTTGCTAACGTATCATAGTTATAAACTAATTCTGTAAAAATGGTATCATCCGGCTGGAAAAACTGCTTTGTCCCTCTTTTGTCACTGTTTCCAATTTCTTCTACTCCAGTTTGAGCTTTTCCTTTAGAGTATATTTGCTGATACACATTTCCGTCTCTGTAAACGGTTGTGATCATTTCATTAGAAAGTGCATTTACACACGATACCCCTACTCCGTGAAGACCACCGGAAACCTTATAAGAATCTTTATCGAACTTACCTCCGGCTCCGATTTTCGTCATTACTACCTCAAGAGCAGATTTTTGTTCTTTTTCATGGAAGTCAACCGGAATACCTCTACCATTATCGCTTACTTCAATTCCGTTTCCTTCTTTAATGGCAACAAAGATCGTATCGCAGTATCCTGCCAACGCTTCGTCAATAGAGTTATCTACTACTTCATAAACCAAATGGTGCAGACCTCTTGTCCCTACATCACCAATGTACATTGAAGGACGCATACGAACGTGCTCCATCCCTTCTAATGCCTGAATACTACTAGCTGTATATTGTTTTTGACTCATATTAATTTTTAAAAATCTTGCTGTATGCAAAGACTTACAAATATCGTGATTTTTTTCGAGGTATGAAAGTTAAAAAATGTCAAAAAAGTATTGTTATTAACATAAAAAAAGAAGACTAAAATGGAATGATATTTTTAGAGTTAATTGTTTTCAGATCACTATCATTTCAAAATCAGTTTTTTATCTTTTTGAAGGCTGCACTTCCACCTATACTTACCTGATTTTATATAAAAAACATTTTAATCTAAAGATCCGGCACCTTAAATTAAGATATAAAAAAACAAAGTTAAAATCTATTCACAAAACCTGTGCTGTTGTAAATCATATTCTACATCAATAATTTATACGTAAATTTATTTACTGAAAAGTTGATATTATGGATGATTTTATAGCAGCCCGCGCTCAGATGGCGCTTTCTCTGGGCTTTCATATCATATTCTCCTGTGTGGGGATGGTAATGCCTTTTTTAATGGCTTTTGCCCACTGGAAATACCTAAAAACCAATAATGAAGTTTACAAGGGACTCACCAAAGCCTGGAGCAAAGGGGTAGCTATTCTATTTGCAACGGGAGCTGTTTCCGGGACGATGCTTTCCTTTGAGCTTGGGCTTCTGTGGCCAGGTTTTATGAAACATGCTGGTCCCATTTTCGGAATGCCTTTTTCTCTGGAAGGAACGGCCTTCTTTATTGAGGCCATTGCCATTGGATTCTTTTTATATGGCTGGGAAAGGTTTAATAAGTGGTTTCACTGGTTCTGTGGCTTTCTGGTCGGAGTAAGCGGGTTAGCATCAGGAATTCTTGTGGTTGCCGCCAACGCCTGGATGAACTCTCCCACAGGATTTGACTATATTAACGGGCAATATCTGAATATAGATCCTATTAAAGCGATGTTTAATGATGCGTGGTTTCCACAGGCTCTGCATATGACGGTAGCGGCATTTTGTGCGACTGGATTTGCTGTTGCAGGAGTTCATGCTTTTTTAATTATGAGAAGAAAAAATGTTGAATTCCATACAAAAGCATTCAGAATTGCAGTTGGCTTTGCTCTTATCGGGGCATTTGGTGCTCCTTTAAGTGGTGATGTGGCGGCAAAATCTGTCGCAGAAAGACAACCCATCAAATTAGCTGCTATGGAAGCGCATTTTGAAACAGAAAAAGGCGCTGCATTCGTCATTGGTGGAATTCCTGACGAAGAAAAAGAAGAAATTAAATATGCTGTTAAAATTCCAAAAGTTTTAAGCTTTTTGGTAAGTAATGATTTTAATGCAGAAGTAAAAGGTCTTAAAGATTTTCCCAGAGACGAATGGCCTCCGATTGCAGTTGTTCATTATGCTTTCCAGATTATGATTTTCTTTGGAGTCATTATGATTGGTATCGGAGCTGTTTACCTTTATGCTTTCTTCTTTAAAAAGGAATGGCTGAGTAAAAACTGGTTGTTAAAAACATTTTTAATGGCAACTCCATTCGGATATATTGCCTTGGAAGCAGGCTGGACCGTGACTGAAGTGGGGCGTCAGCCCTGGATTATTTACGGGATTATGAGAACGGTTGACGCAGTAACTCCAATGCCGGGAATACAGTATTCATTCTATTTCTTTACAGCGATCTTCGTTTCCTTATCATTAATTCTTGTTTTCCTCTTAAGAAGGCAAATACAAATGGTACCCAGGCTTTACGATCCTACAGATCCACAGTTTAACGATAAAAACCAAAAATCATGATTTACATTGTTATAGGCTTTCTATGGCTTTCCATCTGTCTTTATATTATTCTGGGCGGAGCCGACTTCGGAGCCGGTATTGTGGAGCTTTTCAGTAATAAAAAAGCCCGTCATAAGACTCAGGAAATTATGTATGAATCCATAGCTCCCGTCTGGGAGGCCAATCATATGTGGTTAATCATTGCTATTGTAATTCTTTTTGTAGGGTTTCCTGAAATCTATACAACGATGTCTACCTATCTTCATATTCCTTTGGTACTGATGCTTGTAGGAATTATAGCGAGAGGAACGGCCTTCACTTTCAGGCATTATGATGCAGTGAAAGATAACTGGCAGGTGTTATACACTCAGATTTTCTACTATGCCAGTCTCCTGACTCCTTTCTTTTTAGGATTAATTGCTGCTGCAACCGTTTCACATTCTATTAATCCTGATGCAGTAGGCTTTCTGGATCTGTATATTTTCAGCTGGTTAAATTGGTTTGGAGTTTCTGTGGGATTATTTACTGTAGCGCTTTGTGCTTATCTCGCCTCTATTTTCTCATTAAGGGAGACCCGCGATAAAGCTGATCTTTTATTGATGATCAGAAAATCCAAACAGACTATGATCTTTGTAGTCATCACAGGAATTCTTGTATTTGCTACCGCTTATATTTCAGATATCCCTCTTTTGATGTGGGTATTTTCAAAACCTTTGGGAATTATGGCCATTGCTTTTGCCACCATAGCTTTACTTCTTATTCTTAGAGCTTTAAACAATCAAAAACTACTTCCTGTACGTGCGCTCGCGGGTTTTCAAATGGTGATGATCCTTGTCGCAGCGACGTATCAGCATAATCCGAATATTATTTTATTAGGAAACGGACAGCACCTTTCACTGCTGGAACATATGGCTCCTGAAAAAACCATTGCAGCTCTGGGATGGGCTTTAATGCTGGGCTCATTGTTTATTCTTCCGTTTTTATTCTATCTGATGGCTTCGTTCAGTAAATTGAGGAAATAAGTCCAGATGCAATCTTTCGGAAATGGAAAAAAGAAACCGGTACAGAATAATTCTATACCGGTTTTATTATTATTTTGTTTACAACTAAGCTAGTTTCATCAAAAGATTTTCATCAATCTTCTCTACTTTCACTAAGTTGTTTTTAGTTAAAGTTTTAGAAGCTTTATCCCATTTCTTACCTGAGAGCTGGCTTCTGTTCTTGACTTCATTTAAAGCCATCGGCTCTTCCTGAGAATTAAGGATTTCAAGGATTACCTTTTCATCTTCTCCTAATTCAATCTGCGGAACAGTCTTTTCCGGTCTCATCTGAGGGAAGAATAATACTTCCTGGATAGAAGCATTGTTCGTTAAGAACATGATTAATCTGTCCATACCGATTCCTAATCCTGAAGTTGGCGGCATACCGTATTCTAACGCTCTTAAGAAATCCTGATCGATGAACATTGCTTCATCATCTCCTCTTTCCGAAAGAGCCATCTGAGCTTCAAAACGTTCTCTCTGATCAATCGGATCATTAAGCTCCGAATAAGCGTTTGCGATTTCTTTTCCGCAAACCATCAATTCAAAACGCTCTGTCAAGCCCTCTTTGCTTCTGTGTTTTTTCGTTAATGGAGACATTTCGATCGGGTAATCTGTAATGAACGTCGGCTGAATGAAGTTTCCTTCACACTTTTCACCGAAAATCTCATCAATTAATTTCCCTTTACCCATTGTTTCGTTCACTTCAATTCCGATAGACTTTGCAAAATCATATAGTTCCTGCTCAGTTTTTCCCGTAATATCAAAACCAGTGAATTTCAGGATAGCTTCCGTCATTGAAACTCTTGGATAAGGAGCTTTAAAGTCAACATTATGCTCTCCAAACGTTGCTGTTGTAGTTCCATTTACCTGAATAGCACAGAATTCCAATAATTTCTCTGTGAAATCCATCATCCAGTTGTAGTCTTTATAAGCTACATAGATTTCCATTGCTGTAAATTCCGGGTTATGGGTTCTGTCCATCCCTTCATTTCTGAAGTTCTTTGAGAATTCATATACTCCGTCAAAACCACCTACGATCAATCTTTTCAGATACAATTCGTTGGCAATTCTTAAATATAAAGGAATATCTAAAGCATTATGATGCGTAATAAAAGGTTTTGCTGCCGCTCCACCAGGAATAGACTGTAAGATTGGAGTTTCCACCTCAAAATATCCGGCATCGTTAAAGAAAGTTCTCATCGCATTGAACAATTTTGTTCTTTTTACGAAAATCTCTTTCACCTGTGGATTTACTGTTAAATCTACATAACGTTGTCTGTATCTTAGCTCAGGATCTGTAAAACCGTCGTGTACAACACCATTCTCATCAGTTTTTGCCTGAGGAAGAGGACGAAGTGCCTTGGTAAGAAGAGTAAAATTCTTTACCAAAACCGTCTTCTCTCCTACCTGGGTCGTAAACAATTCTCCTTCAATACCGATAATATCTCCGATATCCAAAAGATGCTTGTATACTTCATTATATAGTTCTTTATTTTCTCCCGTACAGATCTCGTCTCTGTTGAAATAAACCTGGATTTTTCCTTTAGAATCCTGCAATTCTGCAAAAGAAGCTTTCCCTTGAATTCTTCGTGACATCAATCTACCGGCGATCTTCACCTGTTTACTTTCAGAAAAGTCCTGTTTTATAGATTCGGTAGTATCTGTAATTATATACTCCTCCGCCGGGAACGCATTAATCCCCATTTCAGTCAGCTTATTAAGCTTTTCTCTTCTAATGATTTCTTGTTCTGATAATTGCATTTCTTATTTTTCTAAAAGCGTACAAATTTAGGCATTTTTGCCTTGCCCGTCAATTGATTTTTTCAGAAATTTTTAAAATGTAGACCTGAAATGGAGTTGAAATGCGTGATACGGGGTATCGGGAGTGCTGAATATGAACTATCGTCCTATTAACTTTAAACCTTGAACTTTAAACAAACCACCTTTTCCTTTCCTTTTGAGGAATAAACGTCCAGGCTAGCATTCTGCTTACTTTTTGTCCCTGCGCCATATCAACTGTTTTAAAATCTGCCACTTTTGCCTTCTTTAAAAGAGCAGTCAGTTTAGGAAGATTGTCTTTTTTTGAAACCAGGCAGGTAAACCAAAGAATCTGAGATGAATACAGACTGCTTTCATTTATCATTTTGGTAATAAAAGCCAGTTCACCACCTTCACACCACAATTCAGACTGCTGCCCCCCAAAATTAAGCAGGGGCTTTTGTTTCTTTGAGTGGTTAAGATTTTTTGTTTTCCTTATATTTCCTTTGATCATAGATTCCTTAGAATCATGAAAAGGAGGATTGCACATTGAAAATGTAAACCGATCTTCAGAACTTAGTATATTTTTAAATATATAATGAGAATCAGGCTGATGCTGTAGTTCAATTACCGATAGTAAATCCGGATTTTGATCCAAAATATGCTGAGCATTTTTCAATGAATCTTCATTGATATCTGTCCCAAGCATCTTCCAACCATAGGATTTATGAGCAATTAAAGGATAAACAAGATTGGCTCCTACTCCCACATCTAACCCTTTCACAGAAATACCTGTCGGAATGTCACCTTTCTGTTCTGCCAAAAGATCGGCAATATAATGAATATAATCAGCTCTACCAGGGATGGGAGGGCATAAGTTGCTATCCGGAATATCCCAGTTTTTAACATTATAAAAATGCAAAAGTAAAGCTTTGTTGAGTAGCTTAACTGCTTCAGGAATACTGAAGTTAATGGTTGCCGTTTGATAGGCATTTACGAAAACATAATGTTTCAGTTCCGGCACACAAGAAATAAGCTGCTCAAAATCATAGGGATTACGATGCAGATTTCTTGTGTGCAGACTGGATTTTTCAGTAGACATTTATTTTTTTTGGCTTAAAATATATTCTACCATCTTTTTAGCATCTTCTTTAGATACCTGTGGATGGGCAGCCATAGGGACACCTCCCCAAACTCCACTTCCGCCTTCGATAATCTTGGAAGCCAGCAGTTCAACATCCTTTTGAGAGTATTTGTTGGCGATTTCCTGATAAGAAGGTCCTATCATTCTTTCAGTAGCAGAGTGACACCCTGAACAATCTAATGTTTCGATGATCTGATCACCTGACAGATTAGATTTTGCAGGTTCTGAAACAGTATTGGTCTCAGAAGAAGTTGCCACTTCAGCTGTATTTTCTTTTTTAGAACAGGAAACGGTCAAAAGACCCAGCATTCCTGCCAAAAATATTTTTTTCATTATTTCTTCGCTGTAGAATCTTTTTTAGCAGATGCAGGTGCAGCAGGTGTTGCAGCAGCAGGAGCAGCCGGTTTAGCAGTAGAATCTACAACAGTAGTTGCTGCCGGTTCTTCAAGCATAGTGTTGCTATCTTGTAAAGAATGATCTGCTTTTTTAGAACAGCTAGCTAATAATAAACCTCCGATAAATGCGATTGCTAATACTTTTTTCATTTTTTTCTAATTTGATAGCAAAAATATAAAAAATAAACTTTTAAACTTATGACAAATGTTTTCTTTGAAGAATATTTTTTAAGCTTGAATTTTAATTAATAAAATCAAAAAAATAATTCATTTACTAGGGAAATTTAAATCTGGTTATTATTTTTGTGGAATGGATAAGTAAATCCATAAACTAATAATGTATACCTATGACAAAAAGAAATTTATTTGGTACAGCCTTACTTGTTGTACTTTGTACCCTCATTCTATCGTGTGACAATTCATCATCTGATAATCAAAAATCAGAATATTCCGATAAAATTGAATCTGTTACCCTCTTAAAAACTTCCAAATCCTGGGAAGGAACCCTCTACCCCGCCTATCCCACGGGACAGCCTGAAATATCGGTCCTTAAAATCTCTGTACCTCCCAACAAAGCTTTAGATTGGCACAAGCACCCTGTGATCAATGCAGCATATGTAGAAAAAGGCGAAATCCAGATAGAAGTTAAAGAAAGTGGTAAAATCCAATGGATAAAGCAAGGACAGGTACTTCCGGAGATGGTTAATATTGCCCATAGAGGTAAAACCGGAGACAAAGGAGCCACTTTGATTGTTTTCTACAGCGGATCTCCTGATCTGCCACTTTCGGAACCCGTGCATTAATAAACCTTTAACGATATGTTTGCTAAAATATTCCATTAGAGCCGGTCAACGTCAATTCATTTAACAAATGATACTGTAAGAAAAGCCTGCCTGAAGATGTTACAATAAGTAATTGATTAATTCTTTGTAAACTAAGCGTTTAAAACAATAATATTTCAAAAGATAATAGTACATTTAAACATGGTTTTAATCTCAAAAATTCTGTTTTTCACCAGCCATCATGGTTTTTATACTGTGATACTACTTATTTTGTTCTTTGGATTCATTTATTACATCACAAAAAAAGCACGGTTTCTGATTCCAATCATTCCTTTAGCCATTTTGAATGGAATTTGTGGCCAGTTTTTAAACGCTTGGTTTTTAAATCAATATGGCGTTGAAAGCACTGCTACCGTCACCTCCGATGTTGAAACCAATTCTACGTTAAATGAAAGCTATATCCATGATTACGAAGCAATTGTAAAGAAACAGGATGGAAAATATACAACTACCTTTTTTTCCACTACCAGTGCGACGATCTACCCTATCAGCAATTCAATCAGAATCCCTGATGAAAAGGATTTTCCCGTAAAATACATTCCCGGATATGAAAAAAACATCGTTATCCTTTATGACCAATCCAGAGAAGGGAAAATTTTATCAGAATATGAAAAACAAGCTCCTGTAAAGTCTGCAAAAATAAAATATGAAGCAGACAGAACCAACAAGGAATTCATTGAGGAATATATTGCAGCTTTAGAAGATTATGTAGAAACCTATGATGATGCGTCTTACAAAGCAAAAATTCAGGAATTGAAAAAAGAGCTTGGACGGCTTAAGTAAATGCTTTTGATGTTAAGTTTTTTTATTTTTTGATATTTTTTATTTTTTGTATTAAAAAAATTTCTACATTTGTCCCATGTTTAAAATGAACAACAATATTTGGTGGTGGCTTTCAAACTCTTCGTCGGGTCTGAAGGTATTGTCATGTTGTTAATTGCACAGCAGAAATAATAAAACAAACAATATATAGGCTTTGACGGATACCGTTAAAGCCTTTTTTTATTCCTTTACTCTAACAAAAAATACAACTCCAGATGTTTACTGATAAAATTAAATTAAAGACTGTTTCGAAAAAGACCTTAGGAGATCTTCATACTCCTATGAATATCTATCTTAAAATAAGAGATAAATTCCGTGATACTATTCTCCTGGAAAGCTCAGATTCCAAAAGTATTGATAATAACTTTTCCTTTATTGCAGTGAATGCCATCGCAGGAATTGAAGTTAAAAACCTTAATGAATATGAGATCAAACTTCCTACTTCTGCCCCGGTAAAGCAGTTCATCATGGAACGCAGCATCATTGATATTTTTGAAGAATTCCGTAAAATATTTGAATGTAAAGAAACCCTTGATCCTATTGAACAGACAGCTCAAAGTCTTTTTGGGTACACCAGTTTTGAAGCAGTACAATTTTTTGAAAATATCAGTCTTAAAGCGCAAAGTCCGGAAGTAGAAATTCCAATTCTCAGATACAGACTCTATCAGTATGTAATTGCCATCAATCATTTCAATGATGAAATGTACATTATTGAAAACCAAATCGATGGTATAAAATCTGAACTTCATCTTTTAGAAACCTTAATTAAAAATCAAAATACTCCTGTCTATCCTTTTGAGAAAAACGGGCAGGAAACCTCTAATATCACCAGTGAAGATTATATCGAGTTGGTAAAAACAGCTCAGAAACACTGTATGAGAGGAGATGTATTTCAATTGGTACTGAGCAGAAGGTTTGAGCAAAAATTCAAGGGAGATGAGTTTAATGTATACCGTGCGTTGAGAAATATCAACCCTTCTCCTTATCTTTTTTATTTTGATTACGGAAGTTATAAATTATTCGGATCAAGCCCTGAAAGTCAACTGATTATTAAAAATAACAAAGCTATTATTCATCCGATAGCCGGAACTGCCAAAAGAACAGGGGATTTTGAAGCTGATCTCCAGGCTATTGAAAGCTTGCAGGCAGATCCTAAAGAAAATGCCGAACACACAATGCTTGTTGATCTTGCGAGAAATGACCTGGGAAAACTGGGGAAAAATGTAACGGTTACCAAATTGAAAGAAATCCAGCTTTTTTCCCACGTTATTCATATGGTAAGTGAAGTGACAGCAGATGTTGCCGCAGATATTAATCCTCTTGAAATGGTTTCTGCCACTTTCCCACAAGGAACATTAAGCGGAGCTCCCAAACATAAAGCCCTTCAGCTGATCAATCAATATGAAAAAGATTCACGCGGTTATTACGGAGGCTGCATCGGGATGATCGGATTAAACGGAACATGCAACCAGGCCATCATGATCAGAACCTTTTTAAGCAAAAATAATACACTTTATTATCAGGCCGGAGCCGGTCTTGTGGCAAAATCAGTTCCTGAAAACGAATTACAGGAAGTCAACAATAAACTGAACGCACTGAAAAAAGCAGTAGAAAAAGCAGAAAAATTAGTAGAAAACTAAGCGTTGAAGAAACTGCTATCAACAAAATTAATTCATAAAAAATAAAAAAATGAACAACAATATAAATACCCAGCAACCTCAGTTTAAAGTTCTTGTTTTCGACAACTATGACAGTTTTACCTATAATCTTGTTCAGATTATTGAAAGAATTCTGGACCAAAGAGTGGATGTCGTAAGAAATGACCAGATCACATTGGAAGAAGTTGGGAAATACGATAAAATAATTCTTTCTCCCGGACCGGGAATTCCCGAAGAAGCAGGAATTTTACTGGATCTAATTAAAGAATACGCTCCTACTAAAAGTATCCTTGGAGTATGCCTTGGACAACAAGCTATTGCAGAAGCTTTTGGGGGAAGCCTTATCAACCTGTCCGAAATCTTCCACGGAGTGGCTACAACTACCGAACTGGTAAAGGAAAACACAAAATTGTTCAGAGAATTACCCTCAGGAATTGAGGTGGGAAGATACCATAGCTGGGCCGTAGATCCGGAAAGTTTCCCTGAAGAACTGGAAATTACAGCCGTAGACAAAGACGGAATGATCATGGCTCTACAACATAAAACCTATGATGTACATGGCGTACAGTTCCATCCTGAAAGCATTTTAACTCCTGACGGAGAAATGATCATCAAAAATTTTCTTTTACAATGAATACCACAGAAATCCCATCAACAATAAAAACTCCACAAATGAAAGAAATATTGCAATACCTGTTCAATCATCACACCTTATCAAAATCTGAGGCCAAGGCTACAATGATTGAGATTGCTCAGAATAAATTCAACACGGCAGAAGTAACTGCTTTTATCAGCGTTTTTCTGATGCGTAATATTACCTTGAAAGAGCTGGAAGGCTTTAGAGAAGCTTTGCTGCAAATGGCAGCACCTGTAAAGATCGATGCTAGCGATGCTATTGACATTGTAGGAACCGGAGGTGACGGAAAGAACACAATCAATATATCAACATTGGCCAGTTTTGTAGTGGCCGGAGCCGGACAAAAGGTGACCAAACATGGAAATTATGGGGCTTCTACCACTACAGGGTCGTCCAATGTACTTGAAGAGCTGGGCTACCAGTTTAAAAATAATTCAGATCAGCTGAATGAAGATCTTGAAAAAGCCAATATCTGTTTCTTACATGCGCCCTATTTCCATCCTGCACTACAATCGGTAGGCGCATTGAGAAAATCGTTAGGATTAAGAACTTTCTTCAATCTTTTAGGTCCTTTGGTAAATCCTGCAAAACCTCAATATTCAATGATTGGAGTGTATAACCTTGAAATTGCCCGAATTTATCAGTATCTCCTTCAAAAAGAAAATCGTGATTTTATCCTGGTACATGGTTTAGACGGATATGACGAAATCAGTCTTACCCACGATAGTAAAATCATCACCAAGAGCGGAGAAAACATCTATTCTGCAGAAGATCTGGGGTTCAACCCTGTTACCTTAGAAGATATTAAGGCTGGAAATACCATTCAGGAAACAGCAAAACTTTTCATGAATATTCTGGAAGGAAAAGGAACTGAACAGCAGAATTCGGTCGTTCTGGCCAATGCATCTGTTGCCCTTTACAACACTCATAAATTCGGAACGTATGACAACTGCCTGCTTATGGCTCAGGAAAGTCTGGAAAGTGGAAAGGCACTGCAGAGCTTTGAACTTTTAATTAATTGAAATTAAAGTAGATCAACAAAATTTTCTAACATTTACTATTTAAAAATGACCATACTAGATACAATTATTGAAAGAAAAAAAGAGGAAATCGCTGCAGCCCGATCCAATATTTCCATTGACCAGTTGAAAAATACTCAGTTTTTTGAAAGGAAAACCTATTCTTTGAAAGAATCTGTAAAAAACAAAAGCGGGATTATTGCTGAGTTTAAAAGACAATCGCCTTCCAAAGGGATTATCAACGATCAGGTTTCACCTCTTGAAGTTACATTCGCTTACGAAAATTTTGGAGCCAGTGGAATTTCTATCCTGACGGATAAAGACTTTTTTGGTGGAGATTTTAATGATATTCTGAGTGTTAGAAATTCTATTACTATTCCAATCCTTAGAAAAGACTTCATGATTGATGAATACCAATTCTATGAAGCAAAAAATATGGGTGCGGATGTAATTTTATTAATTGCTTCCTGCCTTTCACCCGATCAGGTTCAGGAATTTACCGAACTGGCTCATGAACTAAAGATGGAAGTTCTGTTGGAAATTCATACTGAAGAAGAATTGAAACATTTTAATCCAAAGATTGATCTGGTTGGAATTAATAACAGGAATTTAAAAGATTTTAAAGTAGACCTGCAACATTCTGTTCAGTTAAAAAACCTTCTTCCAAAAGGAGTCGTATCGGTTGCAGAAAGTGGAATCTATCACCTTGATGATTTTAACTATTTAAAAGAAAAGGGATTTGACGGTTTTCTGATGGGAGAATATTTTATGAGAAATACAGATCCTGCCAAGGCATTTGAAGAGTTTAGCTCACAAATTTGACAATAATCCTCAAAAAATTCTTATGAAACATCCATCAACAGGTATTTTTTCACCATCCCTCAAGGTTTGTGGTTTAACAAATCTCAACCAGATTCAGGAGTTAATCACCATGAAAGTAGATTTTCTGGGATTTATCTTTTATGAAAAATCACCAAGATATGTCGGAAATCATCTGAAGTTCGAAGAAATCTCAACCATCAATCATCAGGGAAAAGTAGGTGTATTTGTTAATGAAGAGGTTGACAAGATAATTGGAATTGTTAAAAAAGCCGGTTTAAATCTTGTGCAGCTTCACGGCGATGAAAGCCATGATTTTGTTGTTGAATTAAGAGAAAAATTAAATCCGGAAATTAAGATTATTAAAGTCATCAGGGTCGGCAATGATATTCAGGAAAATAAAACCAAAATAGTACAGACATTAAGTTCTGTAGGCTCCGATCCCGCCACCTATTATTTATTCGATACAGACAGCAAGGCATTCGGCGGAACAGGAAAACAGTTTGATTGGACTATTTTAAATGAACTCAACATTCCACTTCCCTATTTCCTGAGCGGCGGCATCTCAGAAGAAAATATCAGAAATATAGAAACCCTGAATCAAAAACCTTTTGCATTGGACATCAATTCAAAATTCGAAATATCACCTGGTAATAAAGATATTGACAGAATTAAAAAATTCAGTTCAATCATTCAAAAGAGTCCCGAAGGGACGATTTAACCCAGCATTGGATGCAATCCAATCCATATAAAAATAAAAAAACACAACGAAAAAAACACCATATATCCCAATCATTAGTTAAAAATTACATTCACATCGTATTCAGCACAAAATACAGGAATGATTTTATAGATGAAAAAATAGAAAAAGAATTGTATACCTATATTGCCACATTATGCAAAGATTTTGAAAGTTATGCATTACAAATAGGTGGAACAGATGATCATATTCATATTCTTTGCAGGCTGTCCCGGAAGATTGCATTGATGAAATTGGTTCAGGAAATAAAAGCCCATTCGTCAAAATGGATAAAGACCAAAGGTGAGAAATACGAAAATTTCTTTTGGCAGAATGGTTACGGTGCGTTCTCGGTAGGAGAAAAGGATGTTCAGATGATAACAAACTATATCAAAAACCAACGTCAGCATCATCAGAAACAAGATTTTAAAACCGAATTCATTGAAATTTTGGAAAAACATAAAATTGATTATGATGAAAAATATATTTGGGATTGATTGAAAAATGCAACTACCAGCACAGAATTGCATCATTTGCCGGAGATAAATCGTCCCTTCGGGACTCTTTATTAAATTTGACTACAATTTAAAATCATGAAATATCAAATAAAAAAAACAAACGAATTAACAGAAAAGGAAATAGAACATATTCTTCAGCTTTGGGATATTTCTGCATGGAATACAATGAAGTCAGCCTATTTCCGATCTTTTTTTAAAGATTCTGAATTTCATTTTCTGGTAGATGCAGAAGATTCAATATTAGCGATTATTCGAGTTAATTTTGATTTCATCCTGGATATTTCAGGAGAAGAAGTTTCCTTTGCAGAGGCGGTCGGATTAGTGGCTGCCCAGAAGAAAAAAGGATATGGAGCCAGATTGGTTGAATATTTTACAGAGAACGTTAAGGAGAGAAATATTGAAACGATTGGATTTTGTCACACAGACCTTCGTCCGTTTTATGAAAAGTGCGGGATTGAAATTTTATATGATAAAGCAAGGATGATCAAGGAAAACGTCGACTCCGAATGGGTCAACTCTGAAGATGATGATATTTTACTCTTCCATATATCAGATAAAAGAAAAGAATCGCTCATCAAGCTGAGTGCTCAGAATAATGCTTATTTAATTACTAAAGAATAAAAAAATGAATTATAAAAACCCCGATGATAACGGATATTATGGAGATTTTGGAGGCGCCTTCATCCCTGAAATGCTCTATCCGAATGTAGAAGAATTGCAACAGAATTATCTTAAAATTATTGAATCTGAAGACTTTCAGAATGAATATCAGGACCTTCTTAAAAACTATGTAGGTCGTGCTACACCACTCTATTTTGCTAAAAATTTAAGTGAGAAATACAAAACTCAGATTTATCTAAAAAGAGAAGACCTTAATCATACCGGAGCTCATAAAATCAATAATGCACTTGGACAGGTTTTGCTGGCAAAGCGTCTTGGAAAAACCAGAATCATTGCTGAAACGGGAGCCGGCCAACATGGGGTTGCAACCGCTACGGCCTGTGCCTTGCTTGGGCTTGAATGTATTGTATATATGGGTGAAATCGATATCCAAAGACAGGCTCCGAACGTAGCAAGAATGAAAATGCTGGGGGCAGAAGTTGTAGCCGCTACTTCAGGTTCTAAAACACTTAAAGACGCAGTGAATGAAGCATTAAGGGACTGGATCAACAATCCTGTGACTACTCATTATGTTATCGGAAGCGTAGTAGGACCTCATCCATTTCCTGATCTTGTAGCCAGATTTCAAAGTATTATTTCAAAGGAAATCAGAGAGCAGCTTAAAGAAAAAATAGGAAGAGAAAACCCTGATTATGTCATTGCATGTGTTGGTGGAGGGAGTAATGCAGCAGGAACATTTTATCATTTTGTAGAAGAAAAAGACGTTAAAATTATTGCTGCTGAAGCC
Source organism: Chryseobacterium lactis (assembly GCF_003815875.1). Lineage (NCBI taxonomy): Bacteria > Pseudomonadati > Bacteroidota > Flavobacteriia > Flavobacteriales > Weeksellaceae > Chryseobacterium > Chryseobacterium lactis. The sequence goes on along the minus strand of NZ_CP033924.1, from coordinate 3,169,634 downwards.
GGAGGTCTGGGTATTGATTCAGGAAAATCTGCTGCTACTACATTTTTAGGAACCTTAGGAGTTCTTCACGGAAGCAAAAGTCTTGTAATGCAGACGGCAGACGGACAGGTTATTGAGCCTCACTCCATTTCTGCGGGATTGGATTATCCAGGAATCGGCCCTTTTCATGCCCATTTGTTTAAAGAAAAACGGGCAGAATTTTTCAGTATTAATGATGATGAGGCCTTAAAATGTGCCTTTGAACTCACAAAACTCGAAGGAATTATTCCCGCTTTGGAAAGTGCTCACGCATTAGCGGTTTTAGACAAAAAGAAATTCAATGAAAATGACATTGTGGTAATTTGTCTGAGTGGTCGTGGAGATAAGGATATGGAAACGTATTTAAAAAATTTGTAGAAAACCGGATATCGATACAATAAAAAATGAAAAAACTAAATATATACTTCACAGCGGGAATTCCTCAATTGGAAGATACCACTGATATTATAAAGCTCATTCAGGACTCCGGAGCAGATATGATTGAGATCGGAATGCCTTATTCTGATCCTGTGGCTGACGGACCTGTGATTCAAAAAGCACACGAACAGGCCTTACAAAACGGAATGACAATAGAAAAACTATTTTCACAGCTAAAAACCATTAAAAATGAAATAAAAATTCCGGTAATTTTGATGGGATATATCAATCCTGTACTGAGTTTCGGATTTGAAAATTTTTGTGTTGCATGTTCGGAAAGTGGAGTTTCAGGATTAATTTTACCTGATCTTCCACCCATTGAATTTGAGAAAAACTATCAGCAGATTTTAAAAAAATACAATCTTAATTTCACTTTCCTGGTCACTCCGGAAACGTCCGATAAAAGAATTCAGTACCTGGACTCTTTAAGCTCAGGTTTTCTGTACGCAGTAAGCTCTTCCTCCACCACAGGAAATGATAATACTATTCTGAAAAATGAATACTACCTTTCCAGGGTAGCTTCTCTTCCATTGAAGAATCCGGTGATGATTGGGTTTGGAATCAAGTCAAAAGAAGATTTTGAAAATGTAACGGAAAAAGCTGACGGAGGGATTATCGGAACAGCCTTTGTGAATATTTTACTCCAGGATAAAGATTGGAAGAAAAGTGCCATAGATTTTATCCATTCCATAAAAGGGTAAAATTCACTAAATTTGTATATCAAAAATTGAAATGAATACAAATCAAAATAAAGCAGTAGAATTTGAAGATTTAGGGATAAAAGAATATCAGCCTGCCTGGGATTACCAGGAGCAACTGATGAAGTCTATTATTGATACTAAAATAAAAAACAGAGATCTTCCTGCAGAGCAACATATTACCACTCCGAATCACCTCCTTTTGGTAGAACATCCTCATGTTTACACATTGGGAAAAAGCGGACATGAAGAAAATATGCTTGCCGGCATCGATAAATTAAAGGAATTGGAAGCAACCTATGTGAAAACCAACCGGGGCGGTGATATCACCTATCATGGGTACGGACAAATTGTAGGTTACCCCGTTCTGGATCTTGAAAACTTTTTCACGGATATTCATTTGTATATGAGAAATCTGGAAGAAGTAATTATCAGAACCATTGGTGAATATGGTCTTAAAGGGGAACGTTCCCCGGGAGAAACCGGTGTATGGCTGGATGTTGGAAAGCCTTATGCCAGAAAGATCTGCGCTATGGGGGTAAAAGCTTCCCGATGGGTAACATTGCATGGCTTTGCTTTAAATATCAACACTGATATGCGTTATTTTGAATATATCATTCCGTGTGGAATCAAGGATAAACAGGTAACCTCTTTAAAAAGAGAACTGGAAAGGGAATTGACGCCTGAAGAAATGGAAGATATCAAAGCTAAAATCAGAAAACACTTTGCTGATGTTTTTCAGGCCGAGTTGATTTACAAATAAAACAGAACATCGATATATAATAAGAACCAGTTTCAATTGAAACTGGTTTTTTAGTTTAAAATATTCTGTACATCGCCATCTCATACAAGTTCAATATTCTCATATATAATATTATTTTACTATTAAATATTCCTCCATTTCAAAGGGAAATATTAAAAAAATTAAATTAATTGTTAAAATTTTATTAAAAATAATTTGCAGATATTCTAATTTTTTCTACTTTTAATATCACAAAATAGTGAACTATAAAAAATCCATAGTCCACATTCAATAACCACCAAATTATAATATTATGAGAAAATTTTTGTTATCCATGATGGTATTTGTAACCGTCTTGTCATTTAATTCCTGCGCCGACTCAAACGCCAACCAGGATCAGCAGTTAACATCCAAAGAGTCTAAAGTTACTGTGAAAGACTTTGGAAAGACTGTTCCGGTAGGGATAGATCAGGAAAATGGCAAATTCAGAATTGCTTTGATGCTTAATGCTCAACCTTTTGAAATAAAGGACACAAAGGAAAATGAAGCCTACATTTCCATGATCAAACAGGCTGTAAAGAATGAAACGCCTCTTCATGTTTTCACTAAAGCCAATACAAACGAGATTGCTAAAGTAGAAAAAGCAACCGAAGAAGATGTTCGTTACTTTAAATCTGTTTTAACAAAAGAAGTAAAAGCTGATGCTGCAACCAGCAAATTAGCGAGTGTGATTCCTGATTTGGCTACCTTAAACAGTTTATTTACACAAATCAAAAACCAGGCTTGCGGAACTTCTACCGCTTCTTCACCTTGCATCACGTTCAGATATCCTGTAGACGGATGCTATGCAAGAGCTCATAAAATGAGACAAATTCTGAATAATGCCGGATATGAGTGCGAAAAACAGTTCGTATATGGTAACCTGAGAGCATCTACCGGTACGTGCTGCGTATCATGGGTATATCACGTAGCTATCCTTGTAAGCTTTAAAAATGCTTCAGGAGTGGTTGAAAAAAGAATCATTGATCCTTCATTGATCTCCACCGGACCAGTAACTGATGTTGCATGGAGAAGTGCTTGTACAAATTCAACCTGTGGTTCAACTTCTGTGTCTTCGTTTGCAAATACTGCAGGAAACGTATACTACAGAAACCCTGCCGGTTCTTTGCTATATGACAATAACTACGTCAATACAAATTGTACATTAACGGCATTCTCATCTCTTTCAGGATGTTCAGCGCCGGTACCTAGTACAGCACATTGCGGATTTTAACTAACTTTTTTATAGAGCTCCTGCATTTTTTTTATATTGCAGGAGCTTTTACTTAATATTTTATGCTATGAAAGCCTGGACTTATTTATTATTAATATTCACCATGATCACATCCTGTTCGTCTCATTCGGAATCCCAGAAATTAACCTGGTATAATAATGCTGCCATCAACAATATCCTTGAAGATCCGGATAAACCGGAAGAAGTTGTGCGTGTCGCCATTGGAATCAGTGCTCAGGTTTTTTATATCTCAAAAAAATCTTCCGATTATAAAACATTCATGGAAAAGGTCAATTTAAGTTTAAAAAAAGGCAAGACCTACAATATAGGTGTTGAAAGTAAAACTAATATGATCAAAGAAATCAACGAAGTAAAGTAATCTTCAACTTATTATCTGATCACGGAAATTCCGGCGTCTACCTTTAGCTCTGCTCCATGGATATAGGATGCCTCATCCGAAGCCAGGAAAAGTACTGCATTGGCAATTTCTGATGCTTCACCCTGCCTTTTAAAAGGAATGGTAGGGATAATATCCTGTACTGCAGTTTCAATCTGATCCGAGCTTAAACCTGTATTATTAAAAATATTGGTTTTAATGTGTCCCGGACTTATTCCATTCACACGAATTCCCTTTTCTGTAAGTTCTACAGCAAATGTTTTGATAAAAGACTGAACAGCTGATTTTGCTGCAGAATATACCGAAAAATTAGGCATAGCTATCTCAGTAGCTACTGAGGTATTAAAAATAACCGAACTCCCCTTTTTCATCAATGGCAATATTTGCTGAACGGTAAAGAAAGGACCTTTTACCAGCATATTGAAGAGCTCGTCAAAGCCTTTGCCATCCACATATTCAATAGGAGCAAACCTTCCATATCCTGCATTGGCAAATACAAGGTCAACATGATCGGTATATTTTCTTACTTCCTGTTGCAAGCTCATAAGATCTTCTATATTTCCAGCATCGGATACAATTCCAAAAGCATTCTCTCCTAGTTTCTCTAAAGCTTTAGTAACGGTCTCTTGACTTCTTCCTGTAATAATTACCTTCCCTCCTTCTTCAATGAATTTTTCAGCGGTGGCAAACCCCATTCCGTTTGTTCCTCCGGTAATTAAAGCTGTTTTGTTTATAAATTTCTGCATTGTTTTTGGTTTAAAATTCTATAGCAAAGATTGGAATACTTAGCTTTTTAAAAAATCCGAATCATGCGGAAAAAGATGAAAAGCTATGGTATCTCTCTTCATTTGTTTTTTACTTTGTAAATAATTGTCATCAATAAAATTTATCAAAATTAAATTGTACACAATTTAATTGGCTATATATTTGCATTGTTATTTTAATTTGATCAACATCAGAGATCAACAAGAAAGTAGTTTAATTTTAAAAAAATATAAAAAATGTCATTATTAGAAAACTTAAACTGGAGACACGCTGTAAAAGCATATGATCCTGCCAAAAAAATTTCAGAAGCCGATTTGCATACTATCTTAGAAGCAGCAAGATTGGCTCCTACCTCATCAGGACTGCAACCATTCCGTATTATCGTGGTTGAAAATCAGGAACTGAAAGAGAAAATGGTAGCAGGTGCTTTAAATCCTGAAGTGATGAGAGATTCTTCTCATGTATTGGTTTTCGCAGCCTGGGACAGTTATTCCAATGAAAAAATTGACAAGGTTTATGATCATCATACGGATGTAAGAGACCTTCCAAGAGGACGTTTTGGAAGCTACACCGATAAAATTAAGGAAATGTATGGAGCACAAACTCCTGAACAACACTTTGCCCATACCGCACGCCAGACGTACATCGCATTAGGAATTGCATTGGCACAGGCAGCAGAGCTTAAAATCGACAGTACTCCCGCAGAAGGATTCAATAATCAAGTGGTAGATGAAGTATTGGGATTAAAAGAATTAGGATTAAAAAGTGTAAGCCTTTTATACCTTGGATACCGTGACGAAGCCAATGACTGGCTATCTTCTATGAAAAAAGTCCGTATTCCAATGGAAGAATTTATCATAAAAAAGTAATACCTTCATCGAATCTTTCGTACTTAAACTTATGGAAACTCCAAACACCCCCAAATTAGAAAACCAAATCTGCTTTCCTTTATATGTGATTGCCAAAGAGATTACCGGACTTTATCGTCCTTTTCTTGATGAGCTTGACATTACATATCCTCAATATCTCGTAATGATGGTATTGTGGCAAGGTGATGGATTGACTGTTAGCCATATCGGAGAAAAATTATTTCTCGATAGCGGAACTTTAACACCTCTTCTGAAAAGACTGGAATCTAAAGGGTTTATCGTGAGAAAACGAAAAAAAGAAGACGAAAGAGTTGTGGAAGTATTTTTAGCAGAAGCTGGCAAACAGCTGCAAAAAAAAGCATGCGAAATTCCGGGAAAGATCCAGAAAAAGATTGATATTCAACCGGAAGAATTGCTGCAACTTAAAGACATAGTACTAAAAATATTAAGCAAAATAGAAAAATAATGAAAACTTTATATACAACAAAAGTAACGGCAACAGGTGGAAGAAATGGTCATGTAAAAAGTGAAAACAATGTTCTTGATCTTGAAGTAAAAATGCCAAAAGCTTTGGGTGGCGCCAATGATGATTTTGCCAACCCTGAAATGCTTTTTGCAGCAGGATACTCAGCTTGTTTTGACAGTGCTCTGAACAGAGTGATAAGCTTGTCAAAAATAAAAACCGGGGAAACGACTGTTACTGCACAAATCAGCATCGGTCAAATCGAAAACGGAGGTTTTGGACTGGCAGCTGAACTGGATGTTAATATTCCCGGAGTTTCTATTGAGGAAGCGCAATCTTTAACAGAAAAAGCGCACCAGATTTGTCCTTATTCTAATGCTACAAGGAACAATATGGAGGTTAAACTTTCTGTAACCAACAACGATTAATCCAATTTTTTTAAGCATAGTTATAACGAAAGGAGCTGTTTTCGCAATGAAAACAGCTCCTTTTATGATTTTTAACCACAGATTTTCCCAGATGAACACAGATGATGATAGTCCTGAAAAAATTGAAAAAAATAAATACTAGTTTTGTAGAAAGCAGTTCAATAAACAACTACTAATAAGAAGCAGATAATCAAACCACTATGACACCATGGAAATAACCAAAGATATTATATATCAGGTCTATGCAGGAAAAAAATCACGAAAGATTATTGATCTGATACTTGCAACATTTATTCCTGATTATGAAAAGCTTAATCCAGACTATGCTTGTAAACCGAATGATCAGAATTACATTTTTAAAACAGAAGATGAAATGGTCAATTATTTCATTGGGAACACTGGAATTTCACAAACTTTTTATTGGAACAAATATCAGGACAATCCTTATCATATAATGGTTGGCGCAAATATTACCGATGACGATCAACTTATTATCAGTTTAACTATAGCTGGTAACGATGAAATTGGAGAAAAATATTTTAGTCAGCTTAAAGAAATATTGCAATCTAACATTGGTATAATCTCATACATTGATCCGGTAGAATATGAGAATGGAAAAGATTTTATTTCAAAATACAGCGGATCACATTTGTGATATTAGTGCAGATGTTAGTGTCATTTGTGTTTTCATTAAACGCAAAGACAATAAATGGCACTTCGAAATAGAGGAAGCAAAGAGATTAATCGATAAATCGATTTGATAAAGCTAAGATTATACAACCTTCATGGCATTGCTCATTGCTTATTACTCATTACTCATTACTCATATTTTTATCTTCTACTCAGGTCACTCTTCTGATATGCATCTACTTTTTTGTAAGAATCATTCTTTTCTTTTTCCTTTTTATCGGAGATCAGAATTCCGAAAAGATGGTCGATTTCATGCTGAAAGATAACAGCTGTAAACCCTTCCACAATTTCTGAATATTTCTGTCCTTTTAAATCCACATATTCCAACTGAATCACTTTGCTTCTGTAAAACTGATCTCTGAAATCAGGAATGGATAAATCTCCTTCCGGACCTAGGTTCTGTACATCGGATTTCCATGCAATCACCGGATTGATGAAATATTCTAGTGGTGTTCCTTCTTTATCAAAACGTTGTACCCAAATCACTTTTCTGTTGATGCCTACCTGGGGAGCCGCAATTCCTACTCCTCCATCTGTAGAAAGAAGTGATTCTTTCATTCTTTTTACCAAAACAGCAGTATTAGAATCTAACGGATCAATTTCTGTAGAAAAGCTCAGCAGTGTTTTATGCTGATGTGCATCTGTAGTCTGATAAATTGGCAAGGCAGAATTGATCTCTCCCTGATTGATTACCGAAAGCTCAGTTGGGGTTAGCTTTTGAGCATTGATTAATCCTATAAAAAAGATCAGCAGAACAGGTAGTTTTTTCATATTTTCTGAATGTGATACAAAGGTAAATATTGTCCTTTAAAAATGCTTCATATGTATGATTAATTCCGGTAAGGGTTTCAAATTATTATTTTAAGTTTGGGCTGAAGCCGTTGGAATTTTTAATATAAAAAAACGGGCTAAAGCCCGTTATTATTGAATTATAATGACTTTTATGAATATCAATCTCACATAAAAATCTGCCAGATCTGTTTAATCTGCGAGCTAAAAACTCACTGTTATAAACCTTAAAGATTAAAAAGTCTTTGTCATATCACTCGGAATGATCAGGTTAAAATCTGTCGGAACATAATCCTTTGCAGGAACTTTCAATTCCGGATCTTCGGATTCAAAAACGGAGATGACAGCCATTTTCAGGCTTGGATTTTTCTGCTTGATATACCAGTAAATCCCTCCGAATTCTTTGCTGTGGTAATTTCCGTTATAATGAATAAAAGTCTTTCCGGGCTGCCTATTTTTTAGAATAGATTCTGCCATGGTAGCATCTTTCGTTGCCTGTGCAGAAATAAAATTCATCACTTTGGTTCCTTCTGCATGATCTCCCATCATTGCCTTCATTTCCGTATAGCCGGGAGTGTCTAATGTTACTTTAATAGGCAGCTGAGCAATATATGTTTTTTCTTTATCACTTAGCTTATTTAAAGATTCCAGTCCTTCTTTTGCAGTCTGGGAGGCATATTTTCTTGGAATATTGGTCGCAATAAAATTCAGTTTTTTGTTTTTGGCAAAATCAACCAAAGGCTTATAATCTGTTGCATAATTATTCCATAAACGTGCTGAATCTTTCAGGGTTTTGGCATCAAATTTCCCATTTAAATATTGGTTCAGCTGAGATTGATTATCTCTTTCAAACATTTCTGCTCCTAAAATAAGCTGTCCGTTCTTTTTTTGATATAAAGCTTCTGTAATTTTTAATTGGAGCCAGTGATTCACCGAGCTGTTATGATTTTCTCCAAAGAAGACCACATCATAATCTGCCAGCTCTTTAACTATTTTATCTGTCTGTATCTCCTTCCCTTTTTTATCATAAAACTGATATGCTTTAAAGTCCTGTGCCTGTAATGAACAAAAACCGGTAAGCAAAATCATTATGAGAATATTCTTCATTTTTTATCTATTATTTAAATTAACCACAAATTACACAAATATCTTAGCACAACTATCACTGGTACACCAAATTCTCTTATTTGTCAATTTGTATTTTCATCTTTTTACCATAAAAAAGACCGCTTTGAATTTTACAAACAAAACGGTCTTATTCAAATCATCTAATTATTATTTCTCTAATGTTGCCACAAGATCTTTCCATTCCTGAAGCTCCGGAATTCCAGGTTTTCTTTTACCGAAAAACTGAACGATAAAGTCTCCTTCTTTGTTGAATACTTCAATAGCTGTTACCTCTCCATCCTCAGTTGGCTTTTTAACGATCCATGCTTCTGCAATTTTCGTTACATCCAGATGCAGGTTGAAGTCCGGATCCATTACATTGAACCATTGCTGGTGCCAAAGTGTTTTCTTGATATTTCCTGTGTGAATCTGGATAATCCCTCTGTTTCCGACAAAAGCCATAATAGGAGTATTTTTTTCAGAAGCTTCTTCCAGCACATTCACTACTTTAGCATTATCAATTTTCTTTGTGAAACCTTCCGGAGCCAATCTTAAGGCCTGTGTTCTGCTTACTCCGAATTTTCTGGTCATCATAAAGAAATCATGAGTATCTTTTAATTCTGTCCATGCTTTTTTGAATCCCTCTGTATCGATTTCAGAATCTGCCTTTTCAGCTTGTTTTGGAGCTACCGCTTCAAATGTTAAAGTCTGATTCTGATCTTCTGCCTTGAATTTTGCCACAATTGCATCGAAAGCTTCTTCATTGCTGTTTTTAGTCAAATAGATTTTGTGAAGTGCTAAACCGTCTTTTCCAAAAAACTGTAAGCTTTTCTTATCTCCTTCTACTACTGCAAAAGCAAATTTCCAGTGATTAAGGAAAATTCTAAGGTCAATATCTTCGCCTACAAAAAGCTGTGCATGAGGGCTTGAGAAATCACCATTCTGGTAAACTCCTTTTCTTTCATGAACACATTCATCATTACGGGTAAGAGCCATTACTTTTCCTAATTGCTCAGCCTCAGTAAGGATACCAGGAAAATCCGGGTTCAGGACAGTTACTCCTTCACCGATACTGGTTGCTAATAATTCTGCTTCGCTCACTTCTAATTGTGCCGCTGCATTTCTTATTCTGATATGTGGATTTTCTGCTTTCAGAGCTTCCCATTTTTCCTTTAAATCATTAACTAATGTGCTCATTACTTATTTTTTTATGGTTAAAATTGTATAAATTCTTTGTATTGTTTCTTCTCCCGTTTTACTTTTTATTTCTTCTTCCTTTTCAGAAGTTTTCATCCTTTTGAATTGACTTTTGGAAATCAGTTCCTCCATTTCATTATTGTTGTACAAGGTAAAATCGTAAGCTGTAAAGGGCAATTTCTCCATGAAATCGCGCTGTCCGAAAGTAAGAACAAAGGTTCCGTCATCTTTCAGTACTCTGTAGATCTCATTTAAAAACTCAACCGGATTTTCCCAGAAGTACACGGTATTAACAGTGAAAATCTTATCAAAAATCCGGTCTTCAAAAGGAAGCTTCTTACCTTCATACAACACAAAATCTGCGTGATTTTCAAATTCTTTATTTAATTTTCTGGCTTCGTTGTGCATCGTTTCAGAAATATCAATCCCTGTATAGCTCAGATTTTTGGCCAGCTTGAAAATACTTTTCAGGTGACCTGCATTTCCGTGTCCTATTTCAAGGATATTCTCATGATCTTCTATCACAAGTGCTTTGATGCTCTCCAACGTCATACTGATGTTGGTGGCATTCATCATTTCACCTATTTCTACCCCTTTTTCTCCCTGAGGATTAGCGAGGTTTTGAGCGAGGATTTTTAATTCTTCTTTTTCCATGGTTATCCAAAAATGATCATTGGGTTATTGGTAATAGGGTGGTCGCAAATGGTACAGGGAAAATTATAAGCTTTGCTAATCGTTTCTGCCGTAAAAACTTCCTGTGGTGTGCCATATGAAAAAACTTTCCCTGATTTCATCAATAAAATCTTATCGGCAAATTGTGCAGCAAGGTTCAGATCATGTAAAACAACAATAGCACTATTGGCTTTTTTGGTGAAATTTTTGATAATTTCCAAAGCTTTATATTGATGTTTTATATCCAGATTATTCAAAGGTTCATCCAGAAAAACCAGCTTATGGGCAATTTCATTCTGCAATTGAGCCATTACTCTTGACAGATGCACTCTCTGTTTTTCACCTCCGGATAATGTATTATAATCTCTTTCTTTAAGATGAAAAATATCTGTTTCATACATCATATTATTCATCGCTTCAAGATCTTCTTTACCGGGTTGAGCATCAAAATAAGGATATCTCCCCATCATCACTACATCTTTAACCTGTAAAGGGATTTCATTGGAATTATGCTGAGAAAACTTGGATTTGTGCCTGGATAACTCCTTTACTTCCCAATCTGCGATAGGTTTATCTTTAAATATAATTTTTGGTTTTCCCTCTTTCACTTCATTAGCCAAAACACTTAAAAGGCTCGATTTACCTGCTCCGTTGGGACCAACGATTGCTAAAAATTCGCCGTAACCCAAAGAGACATCAACACTATCAAGAATTTTAAAGTCCTTGTGAAGATAATTAATCTGATGTGCTTTTATCATTACAAAGATTTCTTAAATTTAATTAAAATAGCAATAAAAATCGGCCCTCCAATAAGAGAGGTTAAAATACCAATTGGCAATTCTGATGGTGCTACAATACTTCTGCTGATGGTATCGGCAATCAAAAGTAAAATACTTCCCAGCACGGCAGATAGTGGCAATATGAAAACATAATTCGATTTAAATAAAAGCCTTAAAATATAAGGTACAATAAGCCCTACAAAACCAATCGTCCCCGAAAATGCCACACAGGTTCCTATCATTAAAGAAGTAATAATGACGATCTGCTTCTTCAATCTTTCCACATTAATTCCCAGATGTTGTGCGTCTCTCTCTCCCAGCATCATTGCGTTCAAAGCCTTTCCTTTCGGAAGTAAAATGGCATAAGAGATGATAATCACAAATGTTAAAACAATATTTTTCGTCCATGTTGCTGCAGCTAAGCTTCCCATATTCCAGAATGAAAGGTCTCTTAACTGCTCATCTTTAGAAAGATAAATAAGAAAACCTGTAATGGAAAAGCCTATTGAGGTAATAGCTACACCGCTTAACAACATCATGACCACATTTGTTTTGCCCGCACTGGTAGAAATTCTGTACACCAGCATCATCGCCAGCAAAGCCCCTAAAAAAGCTGAAATACCTACCAGTGAAAACTGTACGATTTCAGGAAGATACTGTTTAAAATGTCCTCCCAAAACAATCGCAAATGCTGCAAGTAATGTAGCTCCCGATGTCAGACCTATTGCTTCTCCTGTAGCTAAAGGATTTTTAAATAATCCCTGTAGTGTTGTCCCGGAAACGGCAAGCATACTTCCGATCAAAATGGTCATAATAATTCGGGAAGTTCTTACATCCCAGATTACATATTTATCACTTAGCGACAAGCTTGGATCTCCCTGAATATATTTACTTAAAACCCTGAACGGCGACTCTCCGTTAAAATCATAGACGCCGATATAAAGTGCCACAATTGCCAGGATACCCAGCACTATGGCACTTATTATAAGATAAAAGTATAGTTTACTTTGTGTTTTCAATTAAAAGTTTATTTAATCCTACTGCTGCTTCTCCTAATCTCGGTCCGAAACCTGAGATTAAACCTCCATCCATTGCGATGATTTTCTTATTTTTCCCTGCATTGGTTTGGGAAACCCCCGGCATCTTAAGAGCACCTTCGTTTCCTCCTGCTCCCTGCAATCCTGTTTCAAAGAAAAACAATACATCAGGATTAGCTTTTACAACCGCTTCCGGAGTTAATGGCTTGAAGTCTTCGAAATCATTCACTGCATTTTCTCCACCGGCAAGTTCAATAATGGAAGCCATCGGAGTATTTTTTCCAGAAACCATCAGCATATTTCCTCTGGCATAGATGAATAATACTTTTGGCTTTTTAGCAATGGGCTGCACTTGTTTTAAATCGGCATCGATTTTATCATTTAATTTCTGATAATCTGTATTTCCGATAGCTTTTGCAACGTCAGCAATTAGTTTTTTAGTTCCTTCAACGGTATATTCCTGTTTGAAAACCTCGGTTTTAATACCTGAAGATTTGATTTTCCCTAATAATTCAGGATTAATATCTTTATCAGAAGCAAGAATCAAGGTAGGGCTAACGGCCATAATCGGTTCAATGGTCATTGATCTTACGTGTCCAAGATCCTTAGCCGTAGTTTTTAAGCTAGCAGGATAAGTACTTGTAACGTCAGTTCCCACGATTTCTTTTTCGTGACCTAAAGCACTTACGATTTCTGTAATACCCCCACTTAATGTTACAATTTTATTATTGGTTTTGGGAGCTTCAGAAGTGGCTTCCGTTGTATTTTCTTTTGCTGAGCCTTCCGCTTTTTTGCAAGAATATACCGCTACCAGAACAGAGGCTGCAAGGATGAATTTTTTCATGATACTATTATTTGATTATTTGTAATGATTATTATAAAGGTTCAAATTCAAAATTGGAATAACCACGGTTTCCTTTTTCATCCTTCATTCTATTAAACCTCAGCTTAAAGTAAAAACCTTCCGCATCTTTTAATACAAAAAAGCGGTCTGAATATACAAATGGGATAGGATTTGCCGGAGTTCCGGTTGTTGTTCTCCATTTATCACCAATCGCCCGGTGGTCGTTGAAAACGAATTTAGTGGCATCAACATCCTTTAATTTAAAAGCATTGTAAGCCTGATCCAGACTTCCTGTAACATTTACCTGATATGCTCCCACGCCACTTAGCGTATTGGTCGTTATAAAATCAGCATAAAAATAGCTTCCTGCACTGTTCGTAGGCGATATAAACACCTCGTTGGTAAATGTTGTAAATGCAAGATCCCAATTTTTCTTTTTAGGTTGAATTTTTATCGGTGAACCTGTTTTTAAGTTGAAGAATGAAAAATTATATTCTGTATCTTTCGTAATAACGTATTCTTTGATATTGGCAGCATCTGCATTCAGGTCTGCATAACGGATTTTGTAACCGTTCTGTGCTCTTAGAATCTGCATTTTTTTCCATCCTCTCGGGTCTCCGGACAATGAAACTGAACCCGCTCCGATATTAGATGAAGAAGGTATTTCTCTTCCCAAATTAACCAGGTAAATAGGATTTTCTGCGTCATTTTCCTTTATGGCAGCAATTCCCGATGTCTGAGTTAAAAAATTACCATTCGGATTATCGATATACTTCATATTTTCAGCATCAAATGTTCCCACCTGAGCAATGTCTTTCAGATTTTGTACATCTGCTTCCTTTACTTTACTGATATCTGTAGCATTGGGTATTTTAATCACGGTCATTGCCAGGGAGCCATTCATAATTACTCTGAATTCTTCTCCTGTATAGAAACCAAGATCCCAATCGGTTCTTTTGTTGATGCTTCTGTTTTGATAGTCGCTTAGATCAATCCACACCTGGTTAGGTTCTGTAGGTCCTCCCACTTCAACATTCACTTCAGATCCTGTCATCGGAGGAACTGACACCGGATCCTCGTCAGCAGAAAGACAAGACTGAGTGGCAACCATAACGGAAAGAATAGAAAATATTTTTAAATACTTCATAATAGTAGCTTATTTAAAATTGAAACATTAATCGGGCAAAATAACTTCTGCCATAATATAAATTCACGGTACCTGATGCTCCGTTATGAGCTGAAGTTGCCGTAGCGCTTGAGTTTAATCTGGTCACATCAAATATATTTTTCACTCCGGCAGCAATTTCAAAATGATTGTTCCAGAAAGGTTGGCTTACGATGAAGTCCATCATATGGAAGCTGTCTACTTTTCCAAGGCGGAAGCCGTTAGTACCATCTGCTACATAAATTCTATCCGGTCCTGTAAACTTGTAGTAGAGTGAAAAATTGGTATCTGTATTTTTAAGTTTGTAAGTTGCCGAAGCTCCTGCCTGTACCAGATACTGGAAGTCTGTAGGTGAAGAAGAATTTAAAGTATTCATGGATACAGAAGTTCCGTTTACAGATCCCCTGAGAGATAATGCAAACTGATCTTTTCTAAAATCTACATTGGCAGATAGCAACATATTCCTGTACTTATTGATATTCATATATTTATAAGTAGAAGGTTCCTTTATCACCACCATGTCTATCCGATCTTTTACGTCAAGATATAAAGCATCTATATTATAAGCGATTCTCCAACCGTTGGTTCCTACGTTAAAATTCTGATCCCAGAATAATCCTGCAGAGAAACCTTTCTCCGGTTTTAAATCCGGATTTCCCTGTACATCGTGATTAAGGTTAACAAAATAAGTATAGAGCTCGTCGTATTTTGGGAATCGGTTTGCCGTTCCGACAACGGTTCTGAGGTTTGAATTTTCTGAAGTTTTATATCTTGCAGAAACAGAGTAATTATATTGATCATTAAAGTTTTCGCTCAGGGAAAGTCGTACTCCCGGTCTCACGGAAAGCTTATCTGAAATATTCCATTCGGCAGAAAGGAAATTGGAGTAGGTGAAAATCTTTCTTTTCACAGCTTCTCCGAAGAAATCACCGGCGATCAGAGCGGCATAACCATTGGTATAATCTAATTCATATCCTAACTGGAAATCAAAAGTTTTGTTGTCCAGGAAATTACTGAACATCCCTCTTGAATAAATTACATCTGTTTTATAATAAGATTTCTCTTCTTGTTTGCTTTTTGTATTTCTGTTGGGGATATCATAGTTGTAATCAAAGTATTTTCTATCCTGATTCTGGTATGAAAAATCTCCCATATAACGGACATGTCCGAAGTTGGTCTGAATATTAAACTGATGAATCCAACGATTGGTATTATACTCACGATCCCTGCTTTCGTAGGCAACTCCACCCATTCCGTCATTAAGCGGATTTCTGCTTACTTCAGGATTGTAGAAATTGAAATTTTCGTACAGGTAAGACAATTTATAGTAAAACGTTGTTTTATTTTTCGTGTATCGAACTAATGCTGAAGTATCAAACTGGTCTTTCGGATTCCATTCGTACCCTCTTTTATTATCTTGTCCGAAATATTTATATCCTTTGCTCTCGCCCTCATAGCCCATAAACTGGTTATGATTAAAACTGATATTGGCAAACCAGTTGTTGTCGATATTATAATCTACATTTAGATTTTGGATGTGTCTTCCCTTTCCTCTCTTTTTAAGATCATAATTATCTCTTACGGTTTCTTCCTGAAGGCTACCTCGTACACTTATTTTCTTAGAAGTATTTTTTCTTGTAATAATATTGATAACACCGGCTACGGCTCCGTTACCATACTCCACTCCCATACTTCCTTTTACAATTTCTATTCTTTCGATATTGTTTAAAGAAATTTTGGTAAGGTCAATATTACTTCCTAATCCTGTGTCTCCTACTACCGGAATATTATCAATAAGGATTTTTACATAATTCCCGTCAAGTCCCATGATATTAGCGGTTGAATTTCCCGATCGGGTATCTGGCGTAACCTGAATATTAAGGCTTTGATTCAAAACATCTGCTACGTTGGTAGCTGCCATGTTTTTGATCTGCTGGGCATCAATGACATCAACTTTATAGATGGATTTATTAACTGACTGTTGAGTATACTGTCCTGTAATGACAACTTCTTCAATTTTCTTTTGACTAAGAGAATCCTTTTCTTGTGCATTCATCCAGAAAGCCACGGATAATGATAGAACGGAAAGCACTTTCTTCTTCATAGGAGGTACAAATTTTCGACAAATATAAAACTTTATTTAGAATCATTAAAAATAAATGTATATTTTTGTGGAATAATTCTAAATAAAAATAAAGTTATGAAACTAAAACTATTCTTTGGAGCTTTACTTTTTACAGCTTTCACTGCGAATGCTCAGGTTGCGAGCATTAATGAAAATTTTGATAACTTCACTGCAGGAAATACTACGTTTCCTCAGTTTGGATGGTCTGCTATTGTAGCCCCTATAACCGGAGAGTTTCCTCCTGTTCCTCCAAGAATGATTGTTGCAGGAGATTCTAACAGATTTATACAGTCTTATGCAGGTAATAACGCCAGTAGTTCTTCATATCTGATCACTCCGCAGATTGAAACTCCAACTGGAAACAAAACATTAACGTTTGATACAACACTGGTATCACCGTCTCCTGGCCCTGGTAACATTCAGATTGGAGTAGCATCAAATCCTTCGGACATGTCTACATTTGTTCCTGTTGGAAGTCCTATTACTGTAGCTACTATCGGAACAATTCAAAACATAAGCGTAGATATCCCTTCTTCCACAGGTTCTTATCTTGTTTTTAAATTTACCCCTACTGCAACGCACGTTGCCATCCAGATTGATAATGTACAATATAAGACAACGGCTTCATTAGGCGTTACAGATTCCCGCAAATCAGCAGATCAGATAAAATTCGCCATCAATGCCAACCAAACTGCTTTGACATTTGTAGCGAAAAAAGATCCTAAAGCAATTCAAGTATATTCTGCTTCAGGACAAAAAGTAGCTGAAGGTAAATTAAACGGGCAGCAATTTGACATCAGTTCTCTTCAGACAGGGGTTTATTTTTTGAATATTGAAACTACGGATGGCAAAACCGTTCAATCAAAATTCGTTAAAAAATAAGATACATCAGACTTTTATTTATATACAAAAAGCCGGTAGGTCCTTTCCTATCGGCTTTTTATATTGTATTAATCGTGATTTTAATTTATAAACACGATAAAAATCATGTTTTTATTTAGAATGATTAAAAATAATTATATACTTTTGTAGAACAATTCTAAATAAGGATCTAAAAAATAATTTATGAAAACAAAACTATTATTGGCTTCAATGCTTGCTCTTACCGTTCAACAGACCGTTATTGCGCAAACAGATGCATTAGGATACACGCAGGTGAACATGTCGATGGGATCAGGATACCAAAACCGTGTATTTGTTAACATGGCAGATGGAAATATGATTTCACAGCCTGCCAATACATGGGATGTTGCATTCTTCAGAAATTCAAATTACTCAACAGGAACAAGAATTAACGATGCGAAAGATATTGAAGTGTATACTGCATCGACAAATTTAGCAGACTGGGATAATATCAGCATCAGCAATGAAGCATCATGGGGAGAACCTCTTTACAATCCTGACCAGACAACAGACTGGACGCAGGGAGCTTTTGAACAGGGACCTGTCACTTCGCCTAATCCTAATCTTCCTTCTACAGGATGGGGAACTTATAATGGGCTAACACACCATGTGGACGGAAAAGCGATTTTTGTTTTGAAATACGCTAATGGGACGTACGTTAAATTTGCAATCCAGGATGCGTTTGCAGGATATACTTTTAAATATTCAAAATGGAATGGTACAACATGGGATCCAACGGAAACCAGAACGATAGCTAACGGAAGTGATGATTCTTTCTTTAACTATTTTTCATTTGACACCGGAGCAAAAGTTCCTAACCTGGAACCCTCAAAAACAGCATGGGATCTAATGTTCACCAAATACTACACTTTCTATATGGGCCTTCAGATGTATCCTCTGTCGGGAGCAATCCAAAGTCCGAACATCAAAGTAGCAATGGTACAGCCTGAAACTCAGGAAACGGCTAGTAGCTCAGTACCTGCCAGTACAGCATTTTCATCCAATATTACTACAATTGGTCATTCATGGAAAGGTATCGGAACTGTTAAAAATGATGTAGTTTATTACATTAAAAAAGGAAATGACTATTACAGAATGTACTTTACAACCAATGGTGGAGCAACGACTGGAAATATGTACTTCAAATACAAAAAAATTACTGAAACTTTGGGAACTACTGAAGTTGGCAAAAAGGCATCATTTGGTATTTATCCTAACCCGACAACAGCTGACAAAAAGGTTACTGTTCTTTTCGATATTAAAGAGAAAACAGGCAACAAAGGCAGTGTAGAAGTCTACGATCTTACCGGGAAAAAGGTATATACGGCAGAACTAACCAATCAGGCAGGTTTCTACAAGCAGGATATGAATTTATCTCATCTTTCTGCAGGAAACTATCTGGTAAAAATTACTTACGGAGGCAATACGGAAACGAAAAAGCTTATCGTAAAATAAAAAACTTTTATTTTAATACTTTCTATTTTTTCTAATAAAAAGGCGGTTTCAAATATTGAAATCGCCTTTTATAATTTTTAAATGAGAGAGATATTCAGAGATCACTGATTTTATCCATCCATTAATTTCTTAATTCATTAGTATATTTTAAACCCTTTATACACTTCTGTGGAACTTTCCATCATTCTGGAAGAATCTCTTCGGAAGTCCAGCAAGTGATCCTGCCCGATATGTCTGTTGTGATGCTCTACACTTTCCCATAATTCAATCAGGAAAAAAGTACCTTTATTATCTTTATCTTCAATAAGATCATATTGCAGGCAACCTTCTTCTTTTCTGGTCTCTTTCACAAGGTTCTGGAACAGCTCTACCGCATCCATCAAATAATTTTCATTAAACTTAAAAAGTGCAATGATATGTAAATTCATGTTTCAATATTTAATGATGTAAAAGTAAAATATTTTCAAATCCGAATATATTTTTTGATCTTTTATTTTCAAACGTTCCCGATATTTTTTAATTGAATACTGATTTATAAATAGTTATACAACTCATTATAATCACCAGCGAACCTATCACAACAAACATTTTCTTCACCGGAAGCTTAGCGGTAAGCATCGCTGAAAACGGGGCTGTAATAATTCCTCCGATTAAGAGTCCTAAAATAATGTTCCAGTGCTGGATTCCCAGGGTTAAGAAAAAAGTAACGGCAGCAGTTATCGTCAGAATAAATTTGGCAACGGTAGAACTTCCCACTGCAAATCTTGGGGTAAAAGCATTTTTGATGAGGGTACCGGTTACCAAAGGACCCCAGCCTCCTCCGGCAAAAGAATCTATAAAACCACCAATGACAGCCAGTCTTGTCAGATTCGTTTTTCTTTTCAATGCTTTACTTTGTTTTTCTTTAAAAGCATTGGATAAAATCTGAAATCCCAGATAAAGGGTATAAAAAGCAATGATTGTTTTGGTTATCTTGGCATAGTATTCTCCAAAGTAGGTAAGGCTTACTGCACCAATAACAGCACCAATGACAGCAGGAATAGCGAGCTTTTTAACTAAGCTTTTACTCACATTTTTCAGTTGGATGTGGCTTAGACTTCCAGCAGCTGTAGTAAAGCTTTCTGCGGAATGTATACTGGCACTTACAATATGCGGCGGGATATTAAGAAACATAAGTGTTGTAGTACAGATTACGCCATACCCCATTCCCATTGATCCGGCTACAATTTCTGCGAATACTCCCACAAGAAGCATCCAGTAAAAAATATAATTGTCTTTTGCGAGGATGTTGAGCAGCTCATCAAGATAGCCCAATTCATACATGGAAAACCCTGCAATTCCCAAAACTGCGATGGTTACAAAAAGTACATTAAGTCTTACCTGAATTTTTCTTGAAATTACCATATCTATCGTTTCGGTGTATTTGTGTCTTCGTTTGAAATCATCATGTATTGATTTGAAGTGGTACAAATATCAGATAAAATAATTATCCTACCAAACAAGTAGACTAATAATTCAAAAAAAAGGATCGGGTTAATCAACCAAATCCATTAAAGTTTTTTTCTCCAGAATATTCAGGGAAGCATCGCGAACCTCGATCAATACATCATGCAGACCACAATGATCTTCATTACAGTCTTCACATTTTTCATAAAAGTTGAGACTTACGCAAGGAAGCATTGCAATAGGACCGTTAACAAGGCGGATAATTTTGGCCAGTTTTACATTTTCCGGATTTTCTTTTAAAAAGTATCCTCCCCCTTTTCCTTTTTTACTGTCCAGGATCTCCGCTTTTTTAAGCTCAAGAAGAATATTTTCTAAAAACTTTAAAGGAATCTTTTTATGTTCCGCAATTTCAGAAATAAGAATGGGCCCTTCATTTCTCTTTTCTACAAGATATGAAAGTGCCTTAAACGCATATTGAGATTTTTTTGAAAGCATTACGACAAAAATAAGAAAATAGTTTCACATGTTTAAATGAAAAGGCAAAATAGCAAAATGATGGATAAACCCATTTGCAAATTTGTCCTTTTGCAGCCTTAACCTTGCCTTTCTCCTATTAAATTGCTATGTTTGTCATATGTTCAGTAAACAAGAAGCCCAACAATTAAAAAAAGAATTTTGGACAGCTTTTGGAAAATCGTTTCCGAGAAAATGGATCCTGTATGATACTAAAGTAAAGGATCTGTCATTTAAATTTACCGCCGATAATAAAAAAGCAGAAGTTTCTCTCGATATCGAAATGAAGGATGAACTCTTTCGAAATGCCTATTACGAAAAGGTTTGGTCTTTAGAGGACATGTTAAAAGAGGAAATCGGAGATTTTTATAAAGAGGAATATTTTACACTTGATAACGGCAAGGTAATCAGTAGGATTTGGGTGGAAAAACATGGAGTTTCTATTTTTAACAAAAATTCTTGGCAAGAAATTTTTGAATTCTTTGTTGAAAAAATGAATGGATTTGAACGTTTTTACTACGAGTATGAGGATTTTATAAAGGATATATAAAATACTTACGAAATAAATACCGTTTTCAATGTCTCGTTATGATAAAAAAGAAACTTATATTTGTTCACCACTTAAACTAATAGATGAAACTAAACATGACTAAAAATGAGAAAAGTGTACAAAAACATTTTTGGAGAAGTTATCTCCAAAAGCAATGCTGCGAAGCTAAATGAATATCATCTTTATTATTATGAAGAAGGTTCAGATTTTCTAAAAGAGGTTGAGTTCATCAACGAGGATAGTGTGTATAATATCAACTATTTCCTTAATGAAGAAGAAAATGAAGATCAGGTTCTTGAATATCTGAAAGAAAAATCAGATTTTTTTGATATTGAAAAAAGAGAAACTACTGACGGAATTACAATTTCTACCAATAAATTGTATTCTTTATCAGTTGACGAACTGCCATTAATTTCCAAGACCGTTTTTAAAACAGACGATCTTGAAAACTTTATCTGTTCTCAGGTAATCGATAACGAAACCGGAAAACCCCAATTGGAAAAAACGGTGAAATGCTGGTATACAACAGACGGAAACGGTGAAAAGTATGCTGCCATAGAATTCAGCTACGAGGATGACGGGAAACTTGAGCTCGCTGTAGACAAAACATCTGATCCTGAGAATGAAGAAAACTGGTCGCACTATGATTATGACACCTTCCAGGATCTTCAGGATAAAATAGAGACTGATATCACTTACTACAAAACAGCGGCTTTATTGCCTAAGGAGACGTATCAGGTATAATTTTCCTGTAAACATTTATTAAATCAAATTGTTATTGGAGAGCTAGTTTATCAAAATAATAACGAAAATAAAAAAAGAGAAGCATACACTGTTTCTCTTTTTTTGCCTGTAAATTCAGGAACATACTCATTAATTAGTATAAAGCTTCCCAATTATTTCTTATTTTTGCACCAATTAAAAACATGAAAAAATCTGACATCCCTTCATAAGATGGGTCCGGATTAATTTTCAAAACATTATTTCAAACTTTAACCATGAAAAAAACATTATTTTCTATCGCTATGTTTGCGACAGGCCTTGTCTTTGGCCAGATCAATTTAATCCACACATTTCCGACTACTGAAGACGCTGCCATGTACATCAATGATACCCAGCTGGTGTATTGTACACAGCTGGATTATACCTCGGTGCTTAAAATCTACAATCAAAGTTACAACCTTCTGAAAACAGTTAACATCCCAGTACCAGCAGGGTATAACGGAGATATGCTTTTTATCAAAGATGAGAGTTATCAGATATCCAAAAACATTTTCAATACCAATGACAAGTTAGAGTTTATCGTGTATTTCAGAGCTCCCGGAACACAAGCCTCCAAATTACTTATTGTAGATGAAGATGCTGCTGTTGTTAAAGATTTCCCCGGTACTTACAGATCGGAATTCACGAAAATCTATCATGACCCGACAGACAACACCAATAAATTGAAACTGTTTAATGAGACTACACTGCAGACAGAAATTTATTCACTGCCGACTTCTACTCTCGGCAGTAAGGAAATTACGGATGCTTCTAAAAATAAATTAGTAGCCTTCCCTATCCCTGCCAAAACAACGCTGAAGATTACCAATCCGAAAAACAGTTCTAATAAAGTTGAAGTTTATGATACTACAGGAAAACTGGTTTTAAACAAATCATTTTCAAATCATGAGGAAGCTATCACATTGAACGTTGAAAGCTTAAACAGCGGGCTTTACTTTTATAAAATCGGCGAACTGAGTTCAAAGTTTATTAAGGAATAAGGCAACGTAAATTATATTACAATAAAAAAGAGAAGCTCCAGGGCTTCTCTTTTAGTTTTTATCCAAACTTCTTCTTTCTCAACCAGAAGAACAATCCTCCAATCAGACCGATAATGGCCAATGGAAGCAATAGGTTCAGCCACTGCCAATTGGCTTTTTCTTCGGTAATTCTATGTCTGTCGAGAAGTCTTTCTTCTATGTTTCGGTTTCTTAATTCCATCAGGTTGCTGTCGTCCAACAGATAGTCTAAAGCATTTCTCAGGAATTGTTCGTTTCCGAACTGCTCGTTGGTCAATAGGTCTACTCCCAGAGGAAGCGGTTTCCCTTTGATGACTTTATTTCGTCCTACGTCCCCGTCTGCAATCACGATCATCTTATTTTCCGGGCTTGATGTTTTGAATCCCGGGTAAGATTTTCTTTCAATTCTTGAAGCATATGCAGAATTGAACTTTCCTTCTAAAGATACCGCAAAGATTTTTGGAGTACTGGGTTTCTCCATTTGTCCAAGACTGTCTACACTTGATATCTCTTTTAAATCTACATAATTGGGAACCTGCTTCAGCAATGTTCTTTCACTGGATTCGAAAAGTACTTTAGTTTTGATATTTTTTCTTCCGCCCAACGTATCAATAGAAGTTGGGAATTCAAACTTGACAGGGTTGATATTTTTGGTAATCGGATTATTGTTCTCGGCAATTCCCAGCGGGTAATAAGGCCAAGGCAAACTTGTATATTGTGGATTTCCACTCACCTCACCTGTCACCAGTCTCAATAAAGCAAATTTCTTTACATCTTTTACCAATGCAGGATTAATTCTTATTCCGTAATTGAAAAAGAAATCTGTCATATTGATATCGATCGGGAAAGGCATTACCTTTTTGGATCTTGTCAGGGTATCCATTTCGGCATTTACCGCATCGATCATCCAAAGCGTTTTCCCACCGTTCATGATGTATTGGTCAAGAATAACTTTTTCATTATCAGTAAAAGCCTTTCTCGGTTTTGCAATCACCAAAGCACTCATCTGCTTTAATAATGGAACATCTTCTAAACTTAATTCAGTCTGATTTTTAGGAATAATGGGTCCTGCGTCATAATTTTCCATTGCCAGATGCACAAATCCCTGGAATTCATCAGGGCTCAGCTCATCCTGATTGACCAGAATTCCTATCTTTTTCTTTTTATTAGCAGCAATATTTTTGATGTTCGAAACCAGGTTATATTCCAATCCTTCAATAGATCTTGTAAGCTGCTGATCGGCATCAATACCGGCCTGCTGTACAACCAAAGGAATAGAAACCCCGTCATTATTATATTTTATAACAGCGTAAGGAAAAAGGGTAATCTGTGAGATCTTTCCATCTTTCACATCCGGAAGAATCGATGGCTGCATGCCCATTGCCATTAAAGTGTCCTGGGACATTTTGGTCTTAATCGGATCGATGAATTTAAAATCAATCTTCGGATTAATCTTTCTGAATTCCTCCAACATAAACTTCGTCTCACTCTGAAGCTGTTTAAAGCTTGCCGGAAAATCTCCTTCAAGATAAACTTCTACAGTCAACGGTTTTTTAACGGATTCCAATACTTTGATCGTATTGTCAGAAAGGGTATATCTTTTTTCTTTTGTTAAATCTAATCTGATTCCCGAATACACCAGGATAATTACCAAAGGAATAATAGCAAATAAGAAAATTCCCAGTGGTGATTTAGCATTAATCTTCTTCATACTCTACTTCTTTTTGTTAATAAAATGATTGGATAATACTAATGAAGCGCCGATCACAAGGATAAAATAGGCCACGTCTTTAAAATCAATAAGCCCTCTTGTAAAGCCTAAAAAGTGTTGATAGAAACCTATATTCTGAAGAATAAAATCGGCACCGCCTAATAACTTATAACTGGCCAGCTGTTCGATTCCAAAATACATAATAAAGCACATGAAAACGCCCATCAAATAAGCCATAATCTGATTCTGTGATAATGAAGAGGCTAAAATTCCAACTCCTGAAAATGCTGCAATTAAAATAATCAACCCTATATAACTTCCGAAAGTCATTCCCAGGTCAATATTCCCCTCCGGAACACCCAAAACATACACTGTATAAAGGTAGATCAGTGAAGGAATCAGGCATAAAACCCCTACAATCCATACAGAAAGAAATTTTCCTGTAATAAGATCTGAAACTTTCAAAGGTTGTGAAAATAGCCAGTTTAAAGTTCCTGTTTGTTGCTCTTCCGCAAAAGTCTTCATAGAAAGAGCCGGAATAATAAACATCAGCAGCCATGGAACTAAAACGAAATAGCTCTGCAGAGAGGCCATCCCGATCTCAAAAATATTAGAGTCGTTGTCGAAAAAGAACAGGAAGAGCGTTGCGATCAAACTGAAAGCCGCGATAATTACCCATGCGCTCCAGTTTCCGAAGTAACTCCAAAGTTCTTTCTTTAAAATTGCAATCATAGTTTTTTTATAAAATGTAAAAAGTATCCATGTATGAATCTATACACTCTACTTCACAATTATTTGTTTTTTTTATTTTTATTAACGAGTTTGACGGTCATCATAATCAGAAATACAAGAACGAAAAATCCTGTAATTAATTGCCACCAGTATTCAATTACCATTGATTTTAAGATCACAGTAAATACGACAAGAAACAAAATAAAGGTTGCAATTTCATTGGCCTGCCTTAGTTTGATATTGGCAGTTTGCAAAGTATTCCCGTTTAAAGCCTTTAGTTGAAGGACTTTCTTCCAACACCAGTAATGATAAATGGCAAGGCCAATAAGGAAAGTTAGTTTCAAGTGGAACCATCCCATTTTCATCAATCCCGGATTTAAAAAAATCATCACCAATCCACATACAGCCATAATTATTCCTGCCGGAACCGTAATGATATTCCACAGCCTTCTCGCCATGAAAGTATACTGCTCTCTCAGAATTTTCTTCTTCTCATCCGGAAATTCATCAGTATCCTTATAGTAAACAAAAATTCGTACGAGATAAAAAATTCCCGCAAAATAGCTTACCATAAAAATAATATGCAGCGCTTTGATTATTGTATAAAGCATTCAGAAAAAATTAACAGCAAAGATAAGCTTTTATATAATTTTTAAAAATAATTTTCTTTTAATCAGGAAAATATAATCAAACTGTTTGTATATAAAAAAATTGTTCGGCTCGGGGCAGCGAAGCTGCCCGAGCCGAACATTATATTTTCATGATTAAGATCAATTCAATCTTAAGAGATCACTCCCAGCTCTTTTCCAACTTTTTCAAAAGCAGCAATTGCTTTATCCAAGTGTTCTCTTGTATGAGCTGCAGATAATTGTACTCTGATTCTTGCTTTTCCTTTCGGTACTACAGGATAGAAGAATCCGATTACGTAGATTCCTTCATCCATCAACTTTTCGGCCATTTTCTGAGAAAGCGGCGCATCATAAAGCATTACCGGAACAATCGCTGCATCACCATCAGGAATATCAAAGCCTTTAGCCTTCATTTCTGTTCTGAAATAGTCTGCATTTTCCATTACCTGATCACGAAGAGTCGTATCATCAGAAATCATATCCAGAACTTTCAAAGCAGCACCTACAATTCCCGGAGCCAGTGAATTAGAGAATAAATAAGGTCTTGAACGTTGTCTCAGCATATCAATGATCTCTTTCTTACCGGAAGTAAATCCTCCCAAAGCACCCCCTAAAGCCTTTCCTAGAGTAGAAGTAATAATATCTACTCTACCCATTACTTCATTGGCTTCGTGAGTTCCACGACCTGTTTTTCCGATAAATCCTGTTGCGTGAGAATCATCAACCATTACCAATGCATTATACTTATCAGCTAGATCACATAATCCTTTTAAGTTCGCTACAATACCATCCATTGAAAAAACACCGTCTGTTACAATGATTTTGAAACGGTGATTCTTCTCAGAAGCAGCGATCAGCTGAGTTTCAAGATCAGCCATATCATTGTTTTTATAACGGTATCTTGCCGCTTTACAAAGACGTACTCCATCAATAATTGAGGCATGATTCAGTTCATCTGAAATAATAGCATCCTCTTCAGTAAACAAAGGTTCAAAAACACCTCCGTTGGCATCAAAAGCCGCAGCATAAAGAATCGTATCTTCAAGACCAAGGAAATCAGCGATCTTTTTCTCCAGTTCTTTGTGAATATCCTGTGTTCCACAGATAAAACGTACGGATGACATTCCATACCCGTGAGATTCAATCATATCCTGAGAAGCTTTCATCACTTCAGGATTGTTGGATAATCCCAGATAATTATTTGCGCAGAAGTTTAAAAGCTTTTTACCATTGGCCTCAATCTCGGCACTTTGTTGGGAAGTAATGATTCGTTCTCTTTTAAAAAGCCCGTCATTTTCAATATTTTGAAGTTCGTTCTGTAAATGTTGAAGGTATTTTTCAGAAATCATTTTTTGTAATTTTTTAGATGTGCTAATTTACTAAAAAGGCGGTAAAATATACTCTTTTGGACATGTAATTCTAAAAATTTGATTTTTAATTCAGTTTTAACATTAATAGTCTACTAATTTAGTAGGATAATTTTTATATTTGTTTAAAATTGGAGAATATGAGATTGAAACCGGTACAAAAAGCAGATAATATGCATTCAAAAAATTTTATCAACAGCTATATGAAGCCTAATATTCCAGTTATTCTTAACAATTTTGTAGATCCTAAAAGTCCTGCCTTTAAAAAATGGGATTATAACTACTTCAAAAAAATAGCAGGCAATCAGGAAGTGAACATCTATGGAAGCGAACTTGAATCCCTTGACAAAGTAGCAAGTAAGCCTGTTGACAAAACTACATTTTCAGAATATCTCGATCTCATTGACACCACCGCAACTGAACGCCGTCTCTTCTTATTTAATTTATTAAGCCTTAAGCCGGAGCTTAAAAATGATATTTTTTATAACGATGTCACCAATGGTAAAATTCTGAAATGGCTGCCTTTTATGTTTTTCGGTGGCCAGGGTTCAGCAACAAGAAATCACATTGACATTGATATGTCACATGTCTTTATCACTCAGTTCCGTGGCATAAAAAGAATATGGCTTTTCCCGTGGGAGCAGTCGGACCTTATGTATAAACTGCCTTATAATTTTCATAGTCTGCCCAATATTAAAGACCCGGATTATCGCAAATATCCTGCACTCCTTTATTTAGATGGATATGAAGCTGTTCTTCATCCTGGTGAAACCCTTTATATTCCATCGGGATGGTGGCATTATATTCAATATGAAACGGAAGGCTATTCTGTGTCTGTAAGAGCACTTCCTGCAAGTATTCTTGAAAAATGGCGCGGCTTTAAAAACCTCGTCATTATAAGGAATTTTGATAATATAATGCGCTTTCTTTTCAAGGAAAAATGGTTTACTTATAAAATTAAAACCGCCGAAAAAAGAGGACACAAAATGTTTAAAAAGCAAAGAAGCTTTCAGATCTGAAAGCTTCTCTATATTGAACCAACAATAAAAATATAATCACAATGGAAATAATCTATGCAATGACCTCTCCAGAACGTCCTTTTTATTTTTTCTATCCTATCTTATTATGATCTGATGGATATTTTTAGTGTTTAATAAATTTAATATTCTTCTCTTTTATTGTTAAAATATAAGTACCGGGAACCAGTTCGGAAATCCCAATAGATTTCCCCGGCTGATAGTTTCCTTGTCTTATTAATTTTCCATCTATGGCGTGAATTGAAAATTCTGTTGCTTTGTTTAGTCCTTTCAGGTACAATTCATTTTTGGCAGGGTTAGGATATAAAGCAAACTCTTCTTTCTTGACAGAAGAAACACTCAGTGTATTATCCTGAGTAACGGTTGAGTTTTTTTCAAGAATCTGATATTCATAATTAAACTGAACACTGGCAACCGGGAAAGATATCGTTTCCAGGAAATTTTGATTATTAGTAGTATTGTTCAACACTAAATAAGCAGTTTCTCCTCCTGTTCCATTTACTTTTATTGGTAAAGGCATTTCATAAAAATTGACTGACGATGGCATACTCTGCGTTTGTGAAGCATTTAGCAGAAGTTGGCTTCCGGTTTGTTTCCATTTGATCTTATAGGTTGGATAGCCTTCCCCATAGATCCAGTCTTTAAAAAACTCCGTAAAGTCTTTTCCTGTAGATTGAAGTAATGAAGCATTCAGATCTGAAGTTTGTACATAATTATAAGCTAAATTTGGTCTGCTATGGTAATCTTTAATCGCTTGATAAAAAATGTCATCTCCTAAAATCCACTTCAACATTCTTACCACATACCCTCCTTTTGCATAGGTTAATCTACTGCTAAAAATTCTATTTATATTATTGAGACTAGTATCAGGAACATAAGTGCTTCCATCCGGCATACTTGTTATATCATTAATCTGACCTGATAAATAAGTCATAAATTGTGTATTGGTCATCAACAGTTTTTCATTAGCTAAATGCGCTCCAAATGCAGCAAAGCCTTCATTCAGCCAAATGTCATTCCATTTACCGCAGGTTACTTTATCTCCAAACCATTGATGAGCTAGTTCATGAGCAATAATTCCCTTACCCCAGCTTCCCATAGAAGACATCGTTTGATGTTCCATTCCTCCACCCCATGTAAATTCCATATGACCGTATTTTTCATTTCGGAAAGGATAGGCTCCAAAATAAGTTTCAAATACATCCATAGCTTGTTTGGTCCATTCAATATTGGCCATTTTTGCAGGATTCGAACTAGTGGAAGGATACAAATAATTCACAAATGGAAAAGGAGGATTTCCGATGACGTCATTTTTTTTGACAAAATTAGTAATTGAAAGAGCAGCAAGATAAGCGGTCATAGGATACATTGTTCTCCAAAATGTCAACTTTTTTCCGTTAGGAAGGATTGTTTCAGACATCAATTTTCCATTTGCAGCAACATTATATTGTGCCGGAGTGGTAATCTTAAAGTCAAACTTTTCAATTTTATCATTTAAGCTCTGCTTGGTGGGAAACCAGTCCTGAGCACCATAAGGTTCATTTAATGTAGAAAGAACCGGAGTTCCCGATTGAACTTCAGTGAAAAACACCTCATTATTAACAGGTGATCCGGAGTAGTTTATAGTTAACGAATCCAATGTATTAGCAGTAATAGAAGCTGGAAAATCTATTTTTATCTCTTGTGTAGGAAGTCGCTGAAAAGTAAGATTAGAGCCATGATATTGTACCTTAGAAACCGCCAATGCCGTAGTGAAATCAAAATAAATACTACTTAAATCTTGCTTAGTTTTAAAATGGGAAGTTACCGATCCTGAAATATTTTGAACAGCAGGATCCAGAGAAACGTCCATTCTTTGGTATTGCAGATCGTAATTTAAGGTATTTGGATTAATATTCCCGACCAGCATTTTATTGGCGAAAGATTTCTTTTCATGTTCAATTAAACCTTTCATTTCAATATTCTGATGGGCTTCCTGGCCATAAAACAAGTGAGATAGTAACAGTCCCAATAGTAAGAAATAAAACTTGCTCATATATATTGTGATTTATGCAATCAAATATATAAAAATAACTCATAACCAACTGATTATGAGTTATTTTTATGCAAATAAAATGTTTTCATGAAATGATTAATACAATTTTATAAATTCATAATAGCATATATTATAAATAGTATAAAATTAAAAATATTTTTCCGCCACATCGTATGCATATTCATTGGTAAAACCAACAAAATACTTCCTCTCAATTCATTTTTATCAGGAAAAACATTTTAGTATTTAATGAATTTAATATTTTTCTCTTTTACTGTAAAGACATAAGCTCCCGGAACCAATTCTGTAATTCCAATTGTCTTACCCGGCTGATAAATTCCCTTTCTTATCAATTTTCCATCTAAAGCATGAATAGAAAATTCTGTCGCTTTGTTTAGCCCTTTCAGATACAATTCGTTTTTGGCAGGATTCGGGTATAAGGCAAACTCTTCTTTTTCCACGGAAGAAACACTCAATGTATTATCCTGAGTAACAGTCGAGTTTTTTTCAATAATCTGATATTCATAATTAAACTGAACACTGGCAATCGGGAATGTCACTGCTTCCAGGAAATTCTGGTTATTGGTAGTATTGTTCAGTACTAAATAAGCTGTTTGTCCACCTGTTCCGTTTACTTTAATAGGTAAAGGCATTTCGTAAAAGCTTACCGAAGCCATGCTCTGGGTTTGTGCAATATTCAATAAAATCTGATTTCCCGTTTGCTTCCACTTGATTTTATAGGTTGGATAACCTTCACCATAGATCCAGTCGTTAAAAAACTCCGTAAAATCTTTTCCCGTAGACTGAAAAAGAGAAGCATTTAAATCTGAAGTTTGCACATAATTATAAGCTAGATTGGGTCTCACATGATAATCTCTAAGCGCCTGGTAGAAAGCATCGTCTCCCAAGATCCATTTCAGCATTCTTAAAACATATCCACCTTTAGCGTATGATAATCTGCTGTCAAAGATTCTGTTTACACTGGAAAGTCCACTATTAGGAACATAGGTAGCTCCTCCTACACTTCCGGTAATATAATTAATCTGACCTGATAAATAGTTCATAAATTCGGTATTGGTCATCAGTAGTTTTTCATTGGCTACATGTTCTCCAAATGTTGCAAAGCCTTCGTTCAGCCAGATATCATTCCAGGTACTGCAGGTTACTTTATCTCCAAACCATTGATGGGCAAGCTCGTGGGCAATAAGTGTTTTGCTCCATCCGCTCACGGATGACATGGTCTGATGTTCCATTCCACCCCCATTAATATATTCCATATGCCCATACTTTTCATTACGGAAAGGATAAGCTCCAAAATAGGTTTCATAGGTATTCATAATCTGCTTGGTCCACTGAATATTAGACATACTTGTCGAATTTGAATTAGTGGATGGATACACATAATTGATGAAAGGAAACGGTGGGTTACCGATAGTATCATTTAACTTGACATAATTCGTTATACCCAATGCAATCAAATAAGCAGGTGTAGGATACATCGTTCTCCAGAAAGTAAGTTTCTTGGCGTTGGGAAGAGCCGTTTCAGACATCATTTTCCCGTTGGCAGCCACATTATATTGAGAAGGTGTCGTAATTTTAAAATCAAATCTTTCAATTTTATCATTCAGGCTTTGTTTTGTCGGAAACCAGTCCTGTGCACCGTATGGTTCATTTAAAGTAGAAAGAATCGGTGTTCCTCCCTGGCTTCCCACCATAACGGTACCATAAACAGGATCGGGAGTTCCGGAATATTGAATGGTAAGAGAATCTAATGTATTTGCAGGAAGAGAAGCCGGAAAATCAATCTTCACCTCTTTTGTAGGAAGCTGCTGAAAAGCAATATTGGAACCGTGGTATTTTACCTGGGAAACCGTAAGACTGGTAGAAAGGTCAAAATAAATACTTCCCATATTCTGAGTGGGTTTGAAATGTGAAGTCACAGACCCGGAAATAGAATTCACCGCCGGATCTAAAGCCACATCCATCCTCTGATATTGAAGATCGTAATTAAGCGTGTTAGGATTAACATTGCCTGCCGCCATTTTGTTGGCAAAGGATTTTTTTTCCTTCTCAACCAATCCTTTCATGTCAATGTTTGAATTTTGTTTCTGGCTGTATAACGGTTGAGATACCAACAATCCCAAAACTAAGAGGTAAAGTTTTTTCATTCTAAAAAATTGTGAGTCAAATATAAAAAAAACCTTTTAATCGTTAATTAAAAGGTCTTTATAATATATAAAATAAAAATATGTTAAAGATTTAATGCAGGTTCAAGAATTTTCTCCATTCTTTTCTTCACCATATCTACTGATCCTGCGTAATTATTAACCATTAAAGAAAACACCAACGTTTTTCCTGAATTTGTTTTCAAATATCCTGCTAAAGTTTTTACTTTATTTAAAGTTCCTGTTTTAGCAAAAACCTGTCCGTTTCCTTCACCGATGAACATTCTTTTCAAAGTTCCTGACTGTCCTCCTACCGGAAGAGAAGTTAGGTAAGACTTGTAATATTTCTCATCCATTAAAGAAGTTAAAAACTTCACCTGAGAAATTGGAGTTACATTGTTACTTCTTGAAAGACCGCTTCCGTCGATATAATTCAACCCGTTCATATCAAACCCTGCATTTCTTAAATGTTCCGTTACCACCATTCTTCCTGATTCAGAAGTCTGATCGCCCATTCTCTGGAATCCAACAGTTTTTAATAAAGCTTCTGCCAATGAATTATCACTATGCTGGTTTGTATAGAAAATAATATCACCTAACGTTGGAGATTTATAAGCTGAAACCATTTTTCTGTTCTCCGGAGACGGATCAGTCATTTTCGGGCTTACTTTCCCTGTCACAGGAATTCCGCTTTTTACCAAAGTAGTTCTGAAAGAATTGGCAAGGTAGGCCGGAGCATCCGGAAGTTTCGTCGTTAAAACGCCTTCTCCATCATACTTCTCAGCATATACCATCTGATGAGCATACGGTGAAACATAGAAAAATTTCTTTTCTGAAGAGAAACCACCTTTCTTTACGATCAGTTTTTCGTTCGCCGGATTAATTCCATTGGTTGTACCAGCAGGCAGATAGTAATTATTGTTCTCTAGCCATACAACATTTTCCGGAAGCATTGAAATATTGCCTTTGAAAAGCGCTGTCTGAATAATAATATCACCATTTACCTTTCTGATTCCCTCACGTGAAAGTCCTCCTACGAAGTCTGAAATAATATCCCTGTAAGACCATGCTCCTGCTTTATTGGTTCCTAAAGACGGGTCACCGCTTCCTACGATATACAAATTTCCATTTAAAGTTCCATTTTCATCAACAGTTCCTGAATATTCCAGCTGGGTCATCCATCTGTAGTTTTCCCCTAATAAATTCATTGCTGTTTCTGTGGTCAACAGCTTCGTCGTAGAAGCCGGTACCAGTGGAGTACTTTCATTGTACGAAGAAATAACTTTCTTCGTTTTCGGATCATACACTACGAATCCCCAGGTTGCATTTTTCAGCATAGGATCCGCCATCATTGTGTTTACATTAATGTCTACAAGTTCTTTAGCCGACAAAACAGCTCTCTCCGCTACCGAGCTAACGGGTGAAGGAAGGTTTAAACTGCTTTTCTGATTGTCATAATTTTGAGAATAAAGAACGGTAGAAACGGTAGATTGAGCCAGGAAAAGACCAGAAGCCAACACTGCCGCACTTGAAATATATTTTCTGAAATTTACCATCTATCCTTTTTTTTGTTCTATAGTTTGGACACTATAAAAATGACAGGTAGAGTCATTCAATTACAGAGCCAAACACTTAATCAACGTCCAAAAGTAGAAATTATTGTCATAAAACAGACCATAGCTGCCTTATAAAAGAGTGTAAAATTTGTTAAACTTTGTTAAAAATCAACAAAAACGTCTTTTTTAATGCTTTGATAAGCAGTGATTTCATCGAATTCTTTTAAACTTATCAAAACCATCTTCTTAAACTTCTCGTAGTTTTTCCCTCGAGGCAACTTAAGTAAAATTTGGAATTGATATAAATTATTCAGCCTCGCAATCTGAGCTCTTTCAGGTCCCAAAACACAATCTTCCGGCAGATATTTTCTTAAAACAGAACCTAAAAACTGGGAAGCACGGTTTACCTTATCTTCTTTTCTGTGTTTAAGCTCTATCATAATCAGCTTTGTAAATGGCGGATAGTGAAATTTCTGACGCTCTGTAAGGATATATTTATAGATTTTCGCGGGATTATTCATCTTGATCAACTGAAATACAGAATGATCAGGATTATAGGTCTGAATCAGGATTCTCCCTTTTCCGGAAACCCGGCCTGCTCTCCCGGAAACCTGTGTAATCAGCTGATATGCCCTTTCTTCGGCTCTGAAATCCTGTACATATAATAAGGAATCTGCTTTCGGAATTGTTACCAGTTCAATATGATCAAAATCCAATCCTTTGGAAATCATCTGTGTACCTACTATAATGTCGGTTTCACCTTCTTCAATCTTTTCATAAAGTTTTTCGTAGGCAAATTTCTTACGCATAGAGTCCACATCCATTCTATCCACTTCATTCTCCGGAAATAGCTTGGAGACTTCTTCATGAATTTGCTCCACACCCACTCCTCTTTCGTTCAGTTTTTCAGAATAGCATTTCGGACAGGTTTTAGGCTTTGAAGCTCTCTGACCGCAATAGTGGCATTTCATTTCATTGGCAGCTTTGTGATAGGTCATTACCACATCACAATTGGAGCAGTAATTAACATAACCACAGCTTTCACATTCTACCACATTCGCATAGCCACGGCGGTTGTGAAGAACTATTGCCTGATTTTTTTCATCTATCGTTTTCTTGATTTCCTCAATAAGTCTCAACGAAAAATTTCCGGAAACCTTTTTGGAATCCTGGGCTTCTTTGAAATTGATCAGCTCATATTCCGGCAGATTTACATTTCCAAATCTTTCTTCCAGGAAAACATACTTCATCTTATCTTTTCTTGCCCGATAATAGCTTTCTACGGAAGGAGTGGCCGATCCAAGGATCACACCTGCCTCATAAAAACCACCAAGAACCAATGCGGCATCCTTTGCGTTAAAATAAGGAGTCGCTTCCCGCGGTTTATATGCAGAATCATGCTCCTCATCTACAACGATTAATCCCAAATTCCGGTAAGGCAAAAACATGGCATTTCGTGTTCCGATAAGAATTCTAATGTCATTTTGTTTAATTCTTCGCCATACTTCTACCCTTTCAAAATCAGTCAGCTTTTGATGATAGAAACCAAGCTGTCTGCCATATTTCTTTTCTAACCGCTGAGTAATCTGTTTGGTAAGAGAAATTTCCGGAAGTAAAAACAAGACATTCTTTCCTTCCTCTATACATTCTTCTATTTTCTCTAAATAAATATGGGTCTTTCCTGATGAAGTAACTCCATGCAGCAAGACATTTTTCCCTTCTTCAAAAGCTTCATCAATTTCTGCTTTTGCAATTTTCTGCTTTTCAGAAAGTTCCTCAAGTTCTTCTATTTCCCCTTCATAGCTTTCTATCCTGTCTTTTTGCATATAATATTCCTCCACAAGGCCTTTATCAGCCAATGCTTTGAAATGGGAGCTTCCAAAATAGCCATCTTCAAACAGCTCTGCCTTTTTTATAGGAAGTTCAGGGTTTTCTGTCTGTTTATCGAGGATGCATAGGAACAGGTCTTTCTGTTTTGGAGCTTTATTTAATTTTAAAAGAATTTCGGTAAGGTTTCGGTTTTCTAAGACATCACCGTTAATCTTTACATAAGCAACTTCCTTGGCTTTATATTTTTCTGCAATTTTTTCATCAATTTCAATATACTGAAGATCAATCAGTGAATTGATGGTTTTAATAATTTCTTTTTTAGGAACAAAAGCTTCAATATCTGTCAGATTGATCAATTGCCGAACTTCCAATGCCTGAATAAGGTACATTTCATTGACATCAAGGTTTTCAAAATCAACAGTGACACCGGGCTTTATTTTTAAATAGGTTTCACTTTCCAGTTTTAAAGAAGATGGAAATGCAAAACGATAAATCTCACCCAAACTGGACAGATAATAATCCGAAAGCCATTTCCAGAAATCGATCTGCTCTTCGGGAAGAATCGGCTGATCATCCAGAATACTGATCACTTCCTTCGCTACAAAATTTTCAGGGACATTATCATGAAGATCAAAAACAATCCCGGTATAAATTTTCTTTCCTCCAAAAGGAACCAACACACGCATTCCTAACTGGATTTCAGACATCAGTTCTTCCGGAACTTTGTAGGTAAAAGATCCTTTTAAATTTAGTGGTAAAACAATTTGAGCGTACTGCAAAAGAAATATTTAAAGTGTAAAATTAAATGTTTCTTTAGAGAACTGCAATTTTTTATTGATGATTACTTCTTTTTTGTCTTACCTTTATTTACTATTTTTTCATGGAAAATTATACTTTGTTATTTTTTATAGGACTTATAGCCGGAGCTCTTAATGCGGCGGCAGGTGGCGGATCATTCATCACTTTTCCAGCGCTTATTTATGCAGGAGTTCCTCCGATTCAGGCCAATGCTTCAAGTACCGTGGCTTTGTTTCCCGGTAGCTTAGCCAGCGCATGGAAATTCAAAGAATATATTCAACCTTTTCCTGCTATTTCAATAACAGCAATGATCGCTCTCACCTTATTAGGAGGATGTGCAGGAGGCTTGCTGCTTTTATATACACCATCAGCAGGTTTCAATCTGGTTGTCCCATGGTTGCTGTTACTCGGTTCTCTCGCATTTGCATTTGGAAAACAGGCCGGCCATTGGCTTAAGAAAAGAATTCAAATTGGTACCGGCTTGGTATTGGGTGCTCAGTTTCTATTAGGAATATATGGCGGTTATTTTGGTGGAGCAGTAGGAATTATGATGATGGCTGTATGGACATTATTCGGATTATCAGACATTAAAGTCATTAATGCCAACAAAACTCTTTTTACAGGAATTGCAAATGCTGCTGCAGTTATTTTATTCATTGCAGCAGGTAAAGTATACTGGCCGGACACTTGTACAATGATGGTAGCAACCATTTTAGGCGGCTATTTTGGCGCTCATTTCACTAAAAAGCTTGATCCCGTGAAATTGAGAACCGGAATTGTCATATTTAATTTTATAATTACGGTCGTTTTCTTTATTAAAACCTATTTTTAGGATTGATTAGAAAATAATATCGATTACTTCATACCAAACAGCACTGGTTAGAAATCCGACAATAATACTGACTCCGATAATCAGATTAGTCAGTTTGGTATTCAGCCTGAACTGCTCTGCAATGATACTTGAAGTCACCAATGTAGGCATGGCAGCTTCAAATATGGTGATTTTGGCAACATCTCCTTTTATACCTAAAAGTAAAGCTAATCCTAAAACAATTGCCGGTGCTAAAATCAGTTTATAAAGCATGGAAGCAGACATTTGTGGAATCAGTTTTCTCCAGCCGTTAAATTTTAATTGTAATCCTACAGAAAATAGCGCCAAAGGACTTACGGTAGCCGCAAGTTTATCAAAAAAGGGTTCCGCCGGTGTAAAATCAATAAATTGTGATAGCACCAAAGCGGACACACAGCCAATCAGTGGCGGAAATGTGATCAGTCGTTTCAGGATGAATACGGCACTTACCTTTCCTGATCTACTTCCTCCTTTCACGGCGGCGATAATTCCTAATGTTGAAAGAGCAAAAAACATGGTCTGATCACAGATAATTGCGATGCTCAGAAGACCTTCCCCGTAAAAGGCACTAATTAAAGGAAAACCGATAAAGGAAGTATTGCTGTATCCGCTCGCCAGTTCCAAAGTACTCCTCGATCGCCGCGAATATCCTTTGCTCTTACTATAAAACATTACATAGAAGAAACAAAAAACAGAAACCAGAAAAGTAGCCGCAATCGGAAACAACATTTCTGTTGTCCAGTGTACCTTGGGCAGATATTTGAATGATACTGCCGGCAGAGCAAGATAAAGAATCCAGGTATTGATCCCCTTATGGGCATCGGGGTGGATAGATTTTGTTGCTTTGAATACCATTCCTGCAATAATGCACACTACAATCAAAACAAAATTCACCATAATTGTAAAGAAATATGATGCAAATTTACGGCTGATTTTTGAGTTGGAAAGGTAAAATTTATCTTTTTTTGGGTAGAATTTCTTCTCAATACTATTATATAGAGAAATTATTTTTTCAGCTTTAAAAACCTTATAGGTTTCAGAAACCTATAAGGTTTAATGATTTTACCTTTTAATCATCATTAATTCTTAAATGTGTTCCAAAGGCTCATCACTTCAACATTTTCTAAAGGCTGAGAAAGAGTAATCCTCTTTGCTGTTTTAGGTAACAAATCAAAAAAGTTATCACTGAAATGCGTATTACCGATCAGATAAACATCTTTTGCTAAAACGTCAGTTGATACTTCAATTTCTGTTGATGATATCTTTTTAATTCTAAGAGTCGGTTTAGATAATTTTAAATCTTTCGGTTTATTGAAGAAGAAAAGTTTTTCATTTTTCAACGATTCATTACCGAAATAGATTTTTAAAACAGCTGATGATAAATCGAATTTTGAAAAGCTTTCTTTTTTAATTTCCAAATGCTTCTCCGCTGAATTAGCAGATAAACGATCTGTAGCACCTGCTGCCCAGAGCACTTTACCATTAAAGTCAATCAGTTCAACTCTTGAATTGATATTTGCCTCCTGAAGCAAATCATTGATAAAATAAATATCATAAGCTTCTGCCGTTTCGGAAACAGAAATTAACATTGGTTCAAAACTTCTTTTTGCCTGATAGTGGAATGCTTTCCAGTTGCCAAGATAATCTATGGATGACCATGAAACTACCGGCCAGCAATCATTCAACTGCCAATATAAAGTTCCCATATTATAAGGTCTTGCCCGGCGGTGAGCCTCAATCGCGATCTGCATTCCTCTTGCCTGTAACAATTGAGAAACATAATTATATTGCACAAAATCTGTCGGAATGTTGTAATCCCGTTTCATATATTCATTGATAATTTCCCAACCCCGACCATGCTTTTCATGAGCTTTAATCGTTGAATTGTTCAAATTCAAATCCGGAGTTCCGGCAAACATTGATTTTGTGGTTTCCAACGAAGGCATTCCCTGAAATCCATATTCAGACATGAACCGGCCTACTTTTTCATTATAAATTTCAAAAGGCTGCTCACCCCACCATACTCCCCAATAATGAGAATCTCCTTCTGTAAGGCTTTCTTTATGCCCCCACCCGATGGACGGAGAACTGGGCCAGTATATATTTTTATCAGCAGTAAGATTTTCTTTTAAAGTATTAGGAATCACTTCGTGGAATAGTTTTTTATAATCTTTCCAGACCTGTAAGGAATCATTTTTTGAATATTTAAATTGCTTCTGATATCCCCAATTGACAATCGCTTCATCTATTTCATTATTTCCACACCATAAAGCTACTGAAGGATGATTCTGAAGTCTGTTGACCTGATCTTTCACTTCTTCTTTTACGGTATTTAAAAACTCTTCATCTGCCGGATAAAAGCTTCCTGCAAACATAAAATCCTGCCACACCAGAATTCCGTTTTCATCACAGGCTTTGTAAAACTCGTCATCTTCGTAGATACCGCCGCCCCAGATACGGATCATATTCATATGGGCTTCTTTGGAATCTTTAATCAGTTTTTGATACTTTTCTTTGGTAATCCTGGGTGAAAAACTATCCGCAGGAATCCAATTGGTTCCTTTGATATATAATGGATTACCATTGACTTTAAAATAAAAAGATTTGCCTTTCTGATCTTTTTCCTGAACGAGTTCAACCGTTCTTGCACCGAATTTTAAAGCTTCGGAAGACAATATGGTTCCTGTTTTCTGCAGCGAAACTTTTATATCATAGAGATGAGCTTCTCCCCAACCGTTGGGTTGCCAAAGTTTGGGATTCTCAATTGCAAAAGGAATATCAATCTGATTTTTTCCTTTTTTTAATTGAACGGCAGTTGATGTATTATTTACTGTAATGCCATATTTCCCCTCCTTATCGACAATAACTGATGTATGGATATTCAGGCTGGCACTTTTTTCAGACAACGCTTTTTGCTCAATCTTTACATTTTCAAGTTTGGCATTATTCCAAAATTCAAGTTTCACATCTTTCCAGATACCGGCTGTTACCAGTCTTGGCCCCCAGTCCCATCCAAACTGATATTGTGCTTTTCTCACAAAACTTCTTGGAGACTCAGGCATCGTAAACGGAACTTTTTTTGCCAGTTCTTTTCCTGTTTTAACAGCTGATTTAAATTTAATTTGCAACAGATTATCTCCTGCTTTAAGATTCTGTTTCACAGGAATAGACCATTTTCTGAACATATTATCTGTTTTCTTCAGCAATTTCCCGTTGAGATAAATTTCTGAAAAGGTATCCAGTCCATTAAAAACAAGATCAATATTATCATTTTTCAATTCTTTTGGTGATACATTAATATTCACCTGATAATCCCAATCTTCATTTTCTATCCATTGTACTCTTTTTTCATTTTCATCTTTAAAAGGATCCGGAATTACTTTGTTATTCATCAGATCCAGATGAACCGTCCCCGGGATTTCTGCCGGCAGCCAGCTTTTATCTTTAGCATTTTTAAATTGCCAGCTTTCAGAAGACAAGCTCCTTTCAGAAAACTGTGCCCAAAGAATATTCTGTATAAAAAGGAAAGCAAAAAGGATAGGTTTATTCATCAATAGCTTGTTTTTGTATGACCATCTAACAGTAGTTTTTTGTCATTCCGAGCATAGCAAGGAATCTCAACGTAGATAACAGAGATTCCTTCGTTCCTCGGAATGACAGGTATTTTTTTATTTATTTTTCAAAGCAACAACCTCATCGGCATTGGCAAAAGCACCTCCATCTGTAATTGCGGACGAGTGAAAATAATTGGCCTTTGTAAGTTCTCTTATTTCTTCAATATTGGAAGAACGCAGGCCGCCTCCTACTAAAATTTCAATTCTTCCATTAGAAAGCTCAACCAGTTTTTTCAGGTTTTCTTTACCTTCAGAAACATTAGGTTTTTGTCCTGAAGTAAGTATGGTTTTAAAACCGCATTCAATTACCTTTTCCAGTGTATTTTCCAACTCTTGAGCTCTGTCAAAAGCCCTGTGAAAAGTACATGGTAACGGAGTAGCCAATTCTACAAGGATTTTATTCT
Source organism: Chryseobacterium lactis (assembly GCF_003815875.1). Lineage (NCBI taxonomy): Bacteria > Pseudomonadati > Bacteroidota > Flavobacteriia > Flavobacteriales > Weeksellaceae > Chryseobacterium > Chryseobacterium lactis. Next base: position 3,127,762 of record NZ_CP033924.1, on the reverse strand, counting down.
GTTCTATATTTACTTCGTCCTGTGGATCAAGAATACCAAATACAAAACCATCTACACCTAAGCTTTTCAAATGAACCAAATCGTCTTTCATCTGTCCAAATTCTGCCTCCGAGTAAGTAAAATCACCTCCTCTGGGACGGATCATAACAAAAATCGGAATGTTTATTTTTTCTCTAAGAACTTTAGTTGTTTCAAAATTCGGGGTTGTTCCACCCTCGCTTAATCCGTCGCATAACTCAATTCTGTCAGCTCCATTTTCGAAAGCGATTATTGCTGATTCCGGATTAAAACATGCTATTTCTATTTTTGACATCTTCTATACAAATTAATTAATTCAACTTAGGTTCTTTCTGCCATACATCCGCAATCAGAAAAGAATTGTGATCTTTTATGACACTCACGGTAATCGGGTATTCAGCGTTAAGTTTTTTATCGGAAAGTACAATATTAAATAAAAAATCATGTTGCCCTTCTGCGAGTAGTTTACAGCTTGAAATTTTAATATCTTCCCAATCCTGACCGGTGATTAAAAATCCGTAACCCACCCCTGCTTTCTGAACATCAAATTTAGTTTTCCATTTATCCTGAAACTCCTTTAGAGTAAGGCTTCCATCACCATCCATATCAACGTTTGTAGCATCTGTTTTATAATCAAAATAGTCTTTAGTGGTCATCTTCTGCATTTCCTTTTCCTGGTTGACAAGATCTGCCTTAAAGTAATCTTCAATGCTTTGTTCGAGCCATTTCTTTGCTTCTTCAGTTTCACTGGATTTTTTGTCCGAAACAACAGTTTCCTCTGCCTGTTGGGGTTCTGCAACCGGTTGTACCTCCTTCTTTTCTTCCTTACAAGCTATGATTAAAAATAAGGAAGCGATAATCGTTCTTTTCATATTTCGTTTTGGTCTATAATTTTGGCTAAAATGCGGGTTGAAAAATTATTTTAAGGCAAATTCAGGTTTCTCAAGACGGTTTCCTTTCTGGTCATAGACGGCATAGTTAAATCCGTCCTGAATACAATAAGAACCATATTCACCATTTTTATTGATGGCAATGAAACCAACCTGAATATCTTTTAAATTTTTATTTCTTCTCTGCGTAATCTTTACAATTCTATCAACAGCTTCTTTACAGGCTTCCTGTGGGCTTCTGCCTTGTCTCATCAATTCAACGACGAGATGAGTACCTACAGTTCTGATGACCTCTTCTCCATGACCAGTTGCTGTAGCAGCTCCCACTTCATTATCTACAAATAGTCCGGCTCCAATGATGGGAGAATCTCCTACCCTGCCATGCATTTTGAATGCCATTCCACTAGTGGTACAGGCACCCGACAGATTTCCTTGTGCATCCAAAGCGATCATTCCTATGGTATCGTGATTTTCAATATTGGCAATAGGTTTATACTGGCTGGTCTTCAACCATTCTTTCCATTCTTTTTCCGATTCGGGAGTAAGAAGATTTTCTTTTTTAAAGCCTTGTGAAAGGGCAAATTGCAATGCGCCATCACCTACCAGCATAACGTGAGGTGTTTTTTCCATGACAGCCCTTGCTACAGAAATCGGATTTTTAACGTATTCCAGAGATGCCACTGAACCAATATTATAATTGTCATCCATGATACACGCATCCAGCGTAACCCTTCCGTCTCTGTCAGGACGTCCACCATAGCCTACACTTCTTTCTTTGGGATCTAATTCTACAAGCCGAACTCCTTTTTCAACTGCATCCAGCGCTTTCCCTCCTTTACCCAGAATCGTCCAGGCTTCTTCATTAGCTTTTAAACCGAAATTCCAGGTGGATAGAACAATTGGTTTATTGACGGCTTTATTATTTTTTGGTAATTCCTTTGCCATTAAATCCAGAGGATTTACTGCAAGTGCTGCTGTTGCGATTCCCAGCTTTTTGATAAAACTTCTTCGGTTATTGCTCATTGTATCTAAAGATTATATAATACCTGGCAAATATCTAAAAAAAAATCAATGAAATCCTTAATACGATCCAACTAAGGCTTACATAATTTTTATTTATCTTTACAAGTGTAATGGATATGTTTAAAATTTTCAGAAATATTGTTTTCTTTCAGGAATTATCTGATGAAGAAATTAATATTCTGATCAGCATCAGCACACCCAGATTACTTCTTAAAAAGGAAAAACTCCTGGAACCCGGTCAGTCTCTTAATGATCTGTTTATTCTTTCCAGTGGACTTTTGAGATTTTACTTTGACGATGAAGACGGAGTAGAAAGCAATCTGTTTTTGCCTTCAGAAAAGGAAGCAACCATTATGGAAAGTCCGGAATCGTATTCAGATAATCACGAAAGACAATACACGATAGAGGCGGTTATTGAGAGTCAGATTTTCCTTTTTAACAAAGCTGAATTTGAAGAAATAGCTTTCCAGCATCGTGGAATTTACAATATGTACCTGAAATCTTTTAAACAGATTATTGGCATTTTAAAATTGCGTACAGAACAGTTTTGTTCTACCTCTCCTCATTCACGATACGAAGAGTTTCTGGAGGCCCGTCCTTTTACTTCTCAGAATGCCAATAGAAAATATATTGCTAATTTTCTGGGCATTACCCCCAATTCTCTTTCACGCATGACGGCGCGTATTCATAAAAAAAGGAACGAAAGAAAAAAATAACTTAGGAATACTTTTTCCCACTTTATTCGGTCTAATTTTGCTTACTCAAAATACAATTACATCAATCAGTAAGTAAAATGAAAGAAATATTATCCCTAAAATCAGTATCTATTGAATAATCTTTAATCTTACCCAAGATTCAAAGTGACCGGCCGGATATGCATTAATGGTAAGGTTACAACCTTGTTTTACACCTAAGTTCATTATAACCTTATACAATTATTTATGCAAAGAATATCCTTACTTCTTTGCCTGTTATTATCATGCAATTATGTGCAGGCATCAACAGGCAATATGGAAGACAATATAGCGAATGCCGCTTCATGGCTGATTTTATTTATTCTACCCATTGCGGGAATTTATCTTTTCTGGAAAGTTCATATTTATCCGGAAAAGGTAGCCGAAAAAAAGAATCATCCTCAATTAAAAGCCATAAAAAGCATGTGCCTCCTTTCCCTTGTTTTCGGAGGTCTGCTATGGCCGGTTGCTTTAATCTGGGCCAACTACGATTATGTAGATCAAAAAAAAGAAACAGATACTGAAGAAGAGCCTGAAACAATAGAAAATTAACACATATGCTGGAATTACTCATCGCAATATATGCCGGAATTTGCTGGCTGCTTATCAAAAAATTAAAACTGATTCCCTGGACATTTACAACACAGGTAGTTGTTTATTCCCTTCCTATTTTTGGGTCTATCGCATTAATATTAAGTCTTAATTACTACTGCCCTATTACCTCCGACGTTAAAGTTGGAAACAGAAGTGTAGATATTACTACCCAGGTTCTTGGGAAAGTGAAAAAAGTATATGTCAGTACCAATCAGGAAGTGAAAAAAGGGGATACCTTATTTGTATTAGACAGGGAACCTTATGTACAGGAAATTAAATCCCTCGAAGCCAAACTTAGCAATATGAAAGCTACCGTAAGCTCTTATGGCACGGATATCTCTGCTTCCACAAAAAATATTGCAGGTTTACAATCACAATTAAATCTGGCCAATAAAAGAGTTTCTCAATATCAGGAATTAGTAGAGGCCGGAGCTGCCAATAAATTTGACCTGGAACAAGCCATAACGAATGTTCGTGATCTGCAGTCCCGTATCAGTGCTGCAGAATCTCAGAAACAATCATTAGAAACAAAATCTACGGCATCTTACGGAGGTGAAAACTCATCTGTTTCAGAAATTCAGGCCAAGCTGGATCAGGCAAAATGGAACCTGTCTCAAACTGTTGTACTGGCACCTACAGACGGCATTATTCCTAACGTCCAGTTGAACGAAGGGGCTATTATGGCACCTTTTAAATCTGCCTTTGTTTTGATTCAAAAGCAACAGTCGGTTATCGGATTTTTTGCACAGAATGAATTGGAAACTGTAAAGAAAGGGGACGAAGTGGAATTAGCACTTAAAACAGAACCCGGAAAAGTGGTCAAAGCCAGACTTGAATATGTTATTGATGCCACGAGTCAGGGGATTATGAACAATGCCGGAGGAATGCTTGGAGGAAACGGTTCTGTAGCCGGGCTTCCAGATACTGCAAGACAATTACCGGAAACGGATGGGAAACTTATTGCCAAGTTCATACTGGAAGATAATCAAAAGCAGCTTACTGTTGGAGCAAGAGGAACTGCTGTAATTTATTCTGACTATATCAAACCCCTTCATCTTATCCGAAAAGTAATGGTACGTGTAAGCAGTAAAATCAATTTCCTGATCCCAAAACTCCATTAAGATGTTTAAAAAAATAATAATATCCGGAATCTTTTTCATTAGCTTAAATTCCTGTATAGGCTATAAAGAGCCTAGTAAAGAAACGACAGATCAGCTTAAAGAGAAAAGTAAAATCACAGCTCATATAGAGATTCCTGATGACTGGATATTTGACCGAAATGCCAATGCAAGGTCTTTATCCTATGATTGGGTTTCAGATCTTAAAACACCCCAGCTTGAAACATTGATTAATGAGGGAATGTTGTATAATGCAGACCTTATTATTGCCAAGGAAAAACTTAATCAAATTGAACTGGCCATGGAAATTGCTGGAAGCAACCTCTATCCAAGCATCAATGCTATAGCCAATACTTCCAATAATTTGGTAAGTGACGCTCAAATCCGCAGACTTGCCGTAAAGGCCAACTGGGAGATTGATTTATGGGGTAAAAATAAATCGGCACAGATGGCCGGTACAAGTGAGTATTTTTCTTCCAAATATCAAAATATCCTCCTGCATCAGTCTATAGCTGCTATGATTGCTAAAGCCTATTATCTGAATATCGCAGGTAATATTCAGGAAGATAAAATTGAAAGTTATATCCGGCAATCAAAAGAGCTGGAAAGACTATATACCATTCAGAAAAAAGTAGGAACTGCCAATGCATTAGATGTATCCAATATTACTGCGGAGATTACTTATCTTGAGGGATATCTGGAAAAAGTAAAAAATGCAAATATCCAATCCAGAAGGTCACTGGAACTACTTACAGGAAAATACCCTGAAGGAAAACTGGCCACACAGAATTTCTTCGCTCCTGTAAAAAATGATATTCCTGAATCTTTTCCTTTACCGCTGTTAGAGAACAGATCAGACATACAGGCGTATCATTTTCAGATAGAAAAGGCTTTTTATGAAGTACAACAGGCTAAGGCAGCTAGGCTTCCTTCATTGAATATAAGTTCTTCCCTGGGAACAGCCGGCAGTAATGTAGAGTCTATTAATTCTCTATTTTCAAATCCTTTATTAAAAGTAGGTGGTGGATTGGTTTCTCCGTTATTTAATAATGGAAAACTGAAAAAAAATGTTGAAATAAAAAATTCTCAGCAAAAACAGGTCATTGAAGAATATTCAAAGGCGGTTCTGAATGCGTTGAATGAAGTTGAGTCATCATCGTCCAATCTCCATTCTATCGAGAAACAAATTACTTATAACCGTAAGGCTATAGATGAGCTGCAAAATAATATCAATCTTACTCAAAAGCAAATTAAAGTAGGTACAAGCAACAGTTTTGTCCTGATCCGAAAGCAAAGGGATCTTCTGAAAAATGAAATGAACCTTATCAATCTCGAACTTCAGGACAGAATGGAACGCATTAATCTTTACATGGCTTTAGGAGCACAAAACTTCATTTTTTCATAATTTTATACAAAAGACTGCAGGGTATTTCTCTACAGTCTTTTTCTTTTAATTTTTATCCGTTAACAATCAATCATTGCTTTTACATCTCTCCATTTATTAGGTTGTTTGTAAGAATTTTTGATATTCCTTAATGTGGTAATTTATCTCTCAAATATCCGTATACCCACGTTCCTGCGACAGCACTCAACAGCGTAACGGACACTGCAAGCGCACCGGTTCCGATTTGTGCAAAAAGTGGTCCGGGACAGGCTCCGGTAATGGCCCAGCCAAAACCGAAGATCAGCCCACCATAAATCTGGCCTCTGTTAAACTTTTTAGGAGCAATACTAATGGGCTCGCCATGAATTGTTTTAATATTAAACTTTTTGATCAGCCACACCGAAACTATTCCCACCAACACAGCACTTCCAATGATTCCATACATATGAAAAGATTGTAAACGGAACATTTCCTGTATCCGGAACCAGCTGATCACTTCTGCTTTCACGAAAATGATTCCAAATATAATTCCGGCTGCAAGGTACTTCGACTGAGAATACCACTTATCCTTCACGATACTTTCTGTTGTAATAACCTCATCGTGATACAGGCTATTTTGTTCTTTTATCATTAATTTATTCATTTTTAATATTAGACTTAAAGAGAAAGAATAACAGGTAAGATAAGATTAGCCATCAAAAAACCTCCGACCATAAAGCTGATCGTTGCTACAAGAGAAGGCCACTGCAAATTGGAAAGCCCCATGATCGCATGGCCACTGGTACATCCACCGGCGTAACGTGTTCCAAAACCTACCAAAAATCCACCGATGACCATGATGATAAAACCTCGTAATGTAAAAATACTTTCAAAATTCATCAGTTGTGCCGGCACAAGATTGCTGTAATCGGTAATTCCGTATGAAGCCAGTTCTTCTTTTAAGTTAGGATTAATAGCAATTTCTGATGAACTGGTTAAAAATTGGGTACTGATCATTCCGCCGAAAAAAATTCCCAGTACAAAAAATAAATTCCAGGATTCTTTTTTCCAGTCATATTTAAAAAAATTGATATTGGCTGGTACACAAGCTGCACATATATGCCTCAGCGAGGAACTTATTCCAAAAGATTTATTTCCCATCAATAATAGTGCGGGAACAGTCAATCCTATCAACGGGCCTGCAACATACCAGGGCCACGGTTCTTTTATTATCTCCAACATATTTAATTATTTAAAAATTTTAGTTTGACAAACAAAATCGCTTTTGGGAATACCTGTGAAAACAATGGCTTTAAAACCTCCTTTAATTTCTGTAAAATTCCTGTAACCTCTCGCCTGAAGGATACTTGCGGCTATGGTACTTCTATAGCCACTGCCACAATGCATATAAAAATGTTCATCAGGATTCAGCTGAGACATCCATTCATTGATATAAGCTAAGGGCTTATTGAATGCTTCCTCAATATGCTCTGCATGGTATTCACTTTCTCTTCTGATGTCTATTACTTTTATATTTCTACCTTTTATTTCCTTTTCAAATTCTTCTGCAGAAATCCTGTTCACTGAATCAATCTCTTTTCCGGCACCTTTCCATGCTTCAAAACCTCCTTCCAGAAATCCTAAAACCTGATCGAATCCTACTCTGCTTAATCTGGTCATGGTCTCTTCTTCATCTCCTTTTCCGGTCACTAAAAGAATCGGTTGATTCACATCTCTAACTAAAGCTCCAACCCACGGGGCAAAATCACCATCCAAACCTATATTTACAGATTGTGGGATAAAACCTTCAACAAAGGTACTGTTGTTTCTTACATCCAGAATTAATGCTCCGGAAGTTTCCGCAACCTTTTCAAACTGTTCAGGGCTGAGCTTCTGCAAACCTCTTGCTAATACTTCATCGAAGCACTGATACCCTTTTTTATTCATCATTACATTCATTCCGAAATAAGCAGGTGGAGGTAAAAGTCCGTCTGTTACCTCTCTTATGAAACTTACTTTATCTTTCTGATTGAGTGCATAATTTGTTTTCTTTTGATTTCCCAGGGTATCAAGAGTCTCCTTCTGCATATTCTTTCCACAGGCAGAACCTGAGCCATGAGCCGGATATACGATAATATCATCAGGTAGAGGCAGAATTTTTTCATATAAACTGTCATAAAGCATTCCTGCCAGATCTTCTTTTGTCAGACGTTCTGTCTCCTGGGCAAGATCCGGGCGTCCTACATCACCAAGAAATAAAGTATCTCCACTGAAAAGAGCTCTTTCAATTCCATGCTTATCAATCAGCAGATAAGAAGAACTTTCCAGCGTATGTCCGGGAGTATAAAGAACTTTTATCGTAACATTTCCTAATTTGAATATCTGATTATCTTCTGCTACGATGGCTTCAAATTCGGTTTTGGCTGTTGGCCCATATACAATCGGAGCTCCTGTTTTTTTGCTTAAATCGATATGTCCGCTTACGAAATCAGCGTGAAAATGGGTTTCAAAGATATATTTTAATGTGAGTCCGTCTTTTTCCAATTTTTCGAGATAAGGAGCCGTTTCCCGTAAAGGATCAATAATTGCGGCCTCTCCTCCTGAACTGATGTAATATGCTCCCTGCGCCAAACATCCCGTATAAATCTGTTCTATTTTCATTCTACTTATTTTTTTGATTTTGTTCTTTGATACAAATTTCCTGCTTTCCCTATTTTCCCACAGCTACTTTTGTTACATAAGAATTTTAGCAATCCGATCAATATATTGGAGCAGCATGTAACTTTTCACATTATATATCTGACTTATTGAATATTAAAGCTGAAACTATGAGGAAAATATTATTTATTTTCAGTTCTATTCTGTTAATCCTTATTTCCTGCAAAGGAAAATCTGAAACAGATATTGTGCTTGATTTTCACAAAAAAGGTAAGCTCAACGGCAATGTTCTTATTATTAAAGAAGGAAAAGTAATTTGTGATACAGCTTTAGGATTTAAAAACTTTGAAGAAAAAATTCCTTTAACAAAAGAAACTCCATTTTGTATTGCTTCTATTACTAAACCTTTTACTGCAGTAGGAATTATGTTGCTGCAACAGGAGCATTTATTGTCGTATGATGATAAAGCAAGCCATTACATTCCCGAACTTCCTGCTTATTCCCAAAATGTTACCATAAGGCAATTGCTAACCCATACTTCCGGTTTGGCAGATTACGAAAATATTTTGAATTTAAATCGCAAAATAACCAATGATGACGTCCTGAGCTTTTTAAAAAAGCAACCCGGATTAAGGTTTTCATCCGCAAGCAGGTTCGAATACAGCAACAGTGCTTACATTATTCTGGGACGTATTATAGAAACATTGTCGGGGCAAACGTATAGTGAGTTTATGAAGAATAAAATATTTACGCCTTTAAAAATGCAACATTCATTTGTGTACGATATCAAGACAATTCCTCCGACTTCCAGGGCTAAAGGTTATGATGCAAATAAAAAACCCGATGATTATGACCTGCTGACAACCGGTGACGGCAGTATCTATTCTACAACATGGGATCTCTATAAATTTGATCAGGCCTTAAGAAAACACCAGCTATTAAACAAAACCAATTCTAAACTTATATATGAACTGCCTGTTTTAAAGAATGGTAAATTCAGTGAATATGCCTTTGGGTGGTATGTTTCTGACAACTCCGCTATGCATACGGGAGGCGTGAACGGTTTCAGATGCATCTTCTGGAGAAATTTAAACAGCAATACCTGTATTATTGCATTAACCAACCAAGGTGACGCTTTCCCGGTATATAAATTTCTGGATGCTGAAAAGAAAGCGTTACTGAGAAATCCATAAATCATTTCTTAAAATATCCAATGTGTTTCTTTGGTAATAATATAAATTCCCATTATTAAAATAAACCATCCAAATGCAGGCTTCAATTTTCTACCATCAATTTTCTTTGACAATTGAGAGCCTATCAGAATTCCTATGATGGCAATGGCCGTAATGGATATCAGTATATTCCAGTTTATTTTTGTACCGTTGACGGATGAAAAAAATCCGATCAGAGAATTTAAAGAAATAAGCACTAATGAAGTTCCTATTGCTATTTTCATGGAAACTTTCAACAAATTGACTAATGCCGGGATGATCATAAAACCTCCTCCTGCTCCTACTAACCCTGTTAAAATGCCAACAACAGCTCCTTGTACCATTGCCCATAAAGTCTTATTTCCTTCCTGCTCAACCTCTGAAGGGGCCTGAATTCTGATCATTTTATAGGAGGCCAAAATCATTAAACCTGCAAAAAGTAAAAGTAAAAACACACTTCTGGTTATGGTAAAATCATGAATGGTAATGATAGTATCGGGTATGAAAGGTAAGAGATAGATTCTTGTTAGAAAAATTGAAATAACAGAAGGAACTCCAAAAATCAAAGCAATTTTAAAATCAACCAATCCTTTTTTAAAATAAGAAAAAGAACCTACAATACTGCTTACCCCAACAATAAAAAGGGAATATTCCGTGGCAAGCAAAGCATCCAACCCGAAAAGATAAACAAGAACCGGTACCGTAAGAATACTGCCGCCACCACCTATTAAACCAAGTGAAATACCTATTAACACTGATGCTGTATATCCTAAAATTTCCATTCTACTGCTCAAATAATTTCTGATACAAAAATGAGATTGTTTCAGGAGGGCTACAGCTACTTTTGTTACATAAGGATGTGTTTAACACAAAGTATTTTGTGAAATACTGATTATATAAAAAGGCTCCGGCAAATCGAAGATTTGCCGGAGCCTTTTTATATAACAGATGATCTTATTATGAATTGAGCGTTCTCAGAAGAAGTATTTTATTTCTTCCCAACTTCAGTTTTCCTTCTTCTTCAAGCTGCTTAAGGAGTCGGGAAACCACTACTCTTGCGGTTCCTAATTCGTTAGCAAGCTGCTCATGAGTTGTCTGTATGGTATCTGATTCTGTCAGTTCGGATTTCTTCTGAAGCAGATTCAAAAGTCTTTCGTCTACTTTTTTGAAAGCTATGGCATTGATCATATCCAGAAGTTCTTCAAAACGCTTATGATAAAGTTTGAAAATATAATCCAGCCATTCCGGATGTTCTTTGATGAATAAAGAAACCTTATCTACGGGAAGAAAAAGTATCTCTGCATCCTCTTCTACTTCGGCTTTTACGATACTTTTCTCATTGTGCATTCCTCCCAGGAAAGACATGATACAGCTTTCTCCCGCTTTAATGTAGTACAGCAGGATTTCTCTTCCATCCTCTTCTGTTCTGATCACTTTGATCATTCCTTTCATCACAATGGGAATTGAGCGAATAGAAGCATTTTCATCTAAAATAATATCACCTTCCTGGTAGTTTTTTGTTATTCCATATTGATATAACTTTTCAACAAGCTCAGGTGAAGAAGAAAATTCTGAAGAAAGTATGGTATCCGGCATTGATTGGTAAAATTCTGTTGATGCTAATTTACGCCAATTTCATCAACAAAAAGCCATGCTTTAGAATCTGCTCCCGGATTTCCGGCAGGGATTATGCCTGCATTTTCTATGATAAGCTTAATATATTTTGCGCTTTGTTTCCCAACATTTACCTGTATTTTTCCTTTAGCATTCTGAATTTCTTCTTTTCCGATTTCTTTAATCATTTTAAAATTTTTATTATCATCGGAAATAAAGATCTTCGCCGATTTGGCAAGGTGAATCCAGCTTCCTTTATTTTCAAGGGTGTTAAAATAAACCCCTGAAAAATTTGTTTTTTGTCCGAAGTCTATAGTTGCCACAACATCTTTTCCGTTAAAACCAAGCCATGTTTTTCCCAATTGTCTGGAATTTCCAATAATCCCATCCACTAAAGTTACAGCACCACCAAATGAATAATTTTCGCTTGGCTGATTTTCAAGACTTATTTTTTTACCGGTTGTTTTTGATATGGTAAATTGCTGGGAAGAAACTGAACTTTTCAACTGGCCGTTGTCAAAATAAGCTGATTTCACAGTCATCGACTTGGGAATTGAAATAGAACCCTGATATGTTTTTGAATTGATCGTTGGTTCTGATCCATCAACCGTATATCTGATACCGTTTGAGTTTTGTGAAGTCGACAGCTCATATGTAATGCCATTATTGCCCGGTACTACTTTTCCTGAAACATTGTAAATACTTTTAGCATAATTCACTCCCATTTTATCTAACACTTTGAACTGGCTGATCACTCTGTTTTCAAACTCTTTATAGTTTTTAGGATCCGATGTTCCCCATCCTACTTCTGAAAGTGCCATTAACCTTGGAAATATCATATATTGAACCTGTTTAAAATTATCAATATACTCAGTCCACAAGTTGGCCTGTACCCCTAAGATGTATTTTGCCTGCTCCTGAGTTAATTCAGCAGGAATCGGATTGTAGGAATAAACTTTATCTAATGGTGTAAAACCTCCAAAAGCATTAGGTTCTGATTGCGGATCTCCCTGATAATGGTCAAAATAACAGTATGCTCCAGGAGTCATTACCGCAAAATGTTTTGCTTTTGCAGCTTCAATACCTCCGTTCACCCCTGTCCAGCTCATTACGGCAGCATTGGGAGCTAATCCACCTTCTAAGATTTCATCCCAACCGATAATTTTCCGACCTTTACTATTGACATATTTTTCAATTCTCTGGATAAAATAGCTTTGCAAACCATGTTCGTCCTTCAAATTGTTTTTCTTTATTAATTCCTGGCAATGTGCACATTCTTTCCATCTTGTTTTCGGGCATTCATCACCCCCGATATGAATATACTGGGAAGGAAACAGCTGTATGACTTCACTCAGAACATTTTCCAGGAACTTAAATGTTTCATCTTTAGGACAAAAAACATCATCAAAAACGCCCCATTTTGTAGCCGCTTCAAAAGGACCTTTACTACATGCCAATTCAGGATAAGCTGACAATGCAGCCAACGCATGTCCCGGCATTTCTATTTCAGGAACTATAGTTATATGTCTGTCCTGAGCATATTGTATTACCTCTTTGATTTGCTCCTGAGTATAAAAGTAAGGACCATAGGGCTTTCCGTCAAAGGTGTTATCAGCATAAGCCCCTATCATGGATTCTTTGCGTTTTGAACCGATCTGAGTGAGCTTCGGATATTTTTTAATTTCAATTCTCCATCCCTGATCGTCTGTCAAATGCCAATGAAACGTATTCAGCTTATACATTGCCAAATAGTCGATATACTGCTTCACCTCATCAACTGTGAAAAAATGACGGCAAACATCCAGATGCATTCCGCGCCATGCAAATTTTGGTTGATCTTCAATTTTCAAGGCAGGAATTTTTCTATCCGACTGGTGTTCTTCAAATAATTGAATCAACGTCTGAAGCGCCAGAAAATAACCTTGCGGCGTATAAGATTGTATCTGAATCTGATTGGGAGAAATATCAAGACTATAAAATTCTTCCTTTCCGGCCGGAGCTTTAGGAAGCTTCACGTACACCAATTGTGCCTCTGATTTCTTAGAATCCTGAAATTTTACAATTGAGTTGAGACGCTTTTTTAAATATTCCGTTTCATTTTTAGGTAAATCATTATTTAACTTTAAAACATCAGGAATAATAAAATTTCCATCTTTTGTCTGTAGATTTTGAGGATAAGGGATTAATTTTTCCCTATTCTGAGAAAAAACAACATTTGAAAGCATTAAAAAAAGAGCTAAAACTGTTCGTACCATGGAAATTTGTTAACGTTTAAGCTAATATAATTAAATTTTAAAACTCTTTTATTATTTTTTTTAAAACAACAATATTTCATTCTATTTACTGTTCTTAAAATAATAAAAAACAACTATTTCTTTTATGGTTTGCTTTTTGCTAAGTGTAAGCCATTACAAAAAGAAATATTTAAATTTGTAAAAAAAATACGATGAAAAAAAGCATTTTACTAGCAGCCGGATTATTGTTTTCAATCTCAACACAGGCACAACTCCTGGACATCTTAAAGTCTACAGTTAAAAATAAAACAGGTGTTGATCTTGATAATCCCGTAAAAACAAAAGGTACCACAACTGCAACTACCACCAACCCTTCAACCTCCTCAGGAATTTCTACAACCGGTTCTAATACTTCTCCTGTTAATCTGGGAAGTCTTACTTCAACACAGATTTCATCAGGATTAAAGGAAGCTTTAAATCTTGGAGTGACTGACGGCGTAAAAAAACTGGCCTTAACAGATGGCTTTCTGAAAAATGAAGCGGTAAAGATTTTAATGCCTGAAAAACTAAGAAAAATCGATACAACATTACGTTCTATCGGTATGGGAAGTCTTGCTGATGAAGGAGTAAAATTACTAAACAGAGCTGCTGAAGATGCTGTAACGGAGGCTGCTCCAATTTTTACCAACGCTATTACTTCCATGACCATAACTGATGCTAAAAACATCTTATTAGGAACTGATAACGCAGCAACCAATTATTTACAAACCAAAACCCAGAGCCAGTTATTCACCGCTTTCCAGCCAAAAGTAAAAGCTTCGCTAGGTAAAGTAGGTGCCGATACCGTATGGAAAAATCTGATCTCAAAATACAATACGTTTACAGGGCAATCGGTAACCACTGACCTTAACGAATATGTAACTACAGAAACCATCAACGGGGTTTTTAAAATGGTTGCCCAGAAAGAAAGTGGCATCAGAAATACGCCTGCTATGAGAACGACAAGCATTTTACAGAAGGTTTTTGGAGCGCAGGATAATAAGTAAGCTATAAAAGTTAGATTGAAAAACTAACTGTTTTAATGTAAAAGACTACTTCTTGATGAAGCAGTCTTTTTTATTTATTATTTTTCTTTTGTCTTGAAACAAAAGAAACAAAAATTCAAGACTCGGATCTCTCCGCTAAAAATAAATTCTATTCTCTAAAAATTCTAAACTCGTGCGGTAAGCAATCTATATTTATTATCCGGTTTTGGACCCGCACTTCAAACACCAGAATTTTCTTAACGTTCACAGAATTGATTTTTTTAACGCTGCGAGTTCCTATGTCAATACTAATCCATTAAAAAAAACCTGGTCAGTGACAAGGTTTTAATTTTATTTAAAATTGCATTTCAGGAATTTCACCTTCAATGATCAGATCTGCTTCTGTAGAGTTGATGATATGTTCAACCGAAACTCCCGGTGCTCTTTCCACCAATTTGAATCCTTCCGGAGTAACATCCAATACCGCTAATTCAGTAACCACTCTTTTTACACAATTGACGCCTGTAAGCGGAAGGGTACATTTTTTAAGAATTTTACTTTCTCCTGCTTTATTTACATGCATCATGGCAACGATAATATTTTCCGCAGAAGCTACCAGATCCATTGCTCCTCCCATTCCTTTCACCATTTTTCCTGGAATTTTCCAGTTGGCAATATCTCCCTTTTCTGAAACTTCCATGGCGCCAAGGATGGTAAGGTCTACCTTTTGTCCGCGAATCATCCCAAAGCTGAATGCTGAATCAAAAAATGATCCTCCGGGCAGAATGGTAATCGTTTGTTTTCCTGCATTAATGATATCTGCATCTTCTTCTCCTTCGAAAGGAAAAGGTCCCATTCCAAGGACTCCGTTTTCACTTTGGAATTCTACGGAGATACCTTCCGGTACATAATTGGCAACCAAAGTAGGAATACCGATTCCCAGGTTTACATAATAACGATCTTTCAGTTCTTTTGAAATTCTTTTGGCAATTTGTTCTTTTGTAAGCATAATAAAAACTTAGACTGCAATTTAATTATTTTCAACTGAATATAAAAGGGCTTTGTCGTAGATAACAATTAACACTGTTAGTTAAAATAATATCTGTAATTTTGCCTCATTATTTTAACAGAATGAAAATACTTTTTAAATATCTTAAACCTTATCAGTGGCTGATTGCTATTTCTTTATTTTTGGCCACTATCAATCAGGTTTTTTCTTTATTTGCTCCGGCTATTACAGGAAATATCCTGGATCAGCTGGTTACGCATCCTAACTTTTTTGATAAGGAAAAGCTTTTATCAAGAAATCTGAATGAATATTTATACGGAACCGGTGTATATCACGGGGCTTTTTATTTTTTAGGACTGCTTATCGGAACAGCCATGATAAGCCGTATTGCCAAAGCTTTTCAGGATTATGTGGTAAGTGTGATTACCCAGAAGTTTGGGGCTAAAATCTTTACAGATGGTTTGCAACATTCCATGGCATTGCCATACCAGGAATTTGAAGATCAGAGAAGTGGTGAAACCTTGTCTATTTTAACCAAAGTAAGAGAAGATACGGTAAAGTTTATTACTAATTTTATTAATATATTTTTCGGAATTCTGGTAAGTATTATTTTCGTTTCTGTATATGCAATCCGCTTACATTGGTCTATTATGCCGGTGTATATCTGTGGTATTTTTTTGATTGCCTTTGTGACCAATTTACTGAGCAAGAGAATAAAAGTCATTCAGAAAAACATTGTTTCGGAAACAACGGCATTAGCTGGAAGTACTACGGAAAGTTTGAGAAATATCGAAATTGTTAAAAGTTTGGGATTAACCAAACAGGAAGTTATCCGTCTCAATAATAATACGTATAAGATTCTTGGACTTGAGCTTAGAAAGGTGAAAAGTATCCGTTCTCTAAGTTTTATTCAGGGAACGATGGTTAATTTTCTTCAGCAGATGATTACCTTAACTCTTTTATTTTTAATTTTCAAAAACATTGTGACTCCCGGTCAATATCTGTCCCTTATGTTCTATGGATTTTTCATTTTCGGGCCTATGCAGGAAATCGGGAATATTATCATTTCTTACCGTGAGGCTGAAGCGTCCCTTTTTAATTTTGACCGATTAATGAAGAAGGAAGTGGAGGAAAAACCATTACATCCAAAACAAATCGGAGCGATCGAAGAACTGGAATTTAAAAATGTTTCTTTTAAACATCAGTCGGCTCAGTATAAGGCTTTAAATAATATTTCTTTTGACGTTAAAAATGGAGAAACCATAGCTTTCGTAGGACCAAGCGGCTCAGGAAAAAGTACCCTGGTTAAATTACTGGTAGGACTTTACCGGCCTCAGGAAGGAAATATACTTTATAATACCATCGATGGGAAAGAGTTTGATTTTGATGAACTGAGAAATCAGATTGGTTTTGTGACTCAGGATACTCAGCTTTTTGCAGGAACGATTAAGGAGAATCTTCTTTTTGTAAACCCTAAGGCTACAGAGCAGGAACTGGCCATCGCTTTACGGAAATCAAGCTGTACCGGATTATTGGAAAGGGCAGAAAAAGGAATAGAAACAGTGATCGGCGAAGGAGGCTTGAAGTTAAGTGGTGGTGAAAAGCAAAGAATTGCCATTGCCCGTGCACTTTTAAGGAAACCTCATCTATTAATCTTCGACGAAGCTACCTCAGCCTTAGACAGTATTACTGAAGAGGAAATAACAACTACTATAAAAGACATCTCCAGGGAAAGAGAACAAATAACGGTGCTTATTGCCCATCGATTGAGTACTATTATGCATGCTGATAAAATCTATGTTCTTGAACGTGGACAAGTCATAGAAACAGGATCCCATGTTAATTTAATTGCTGAAAAAGGATTGTATTATGCCATGTGGCGACAACAAATCGGAGAAAGAAAAACACTTACTCCACAGGAATAAACAAAGCGCTGAATATGAATTCAGCGCTTTGTTTTTATTTAAATATTTTTTAACCTTATTCTTTAGTTCGAACTGTTCTCTGCTCGATTCTTTTTTCAAATTTTTCTCCCTGGAAGATTCTCTGGATCATAATCCCCGGGATATGAATTTCGTTGGGATCTAATTCTCCCGGAGCTACCAGTTCTTCTACTTCAGCAATGGTAATTTTTGCAGCACCAGCCATCGGATGGTTGAAGTTTCGGGCAGATCCTTTAAATATAAGGTTTCCTGCATGGTCTCCTTTCCAGGCTTTTACGATAGAGAAATCTGCATCGTAGGCATGTTCTAAAATATGAGGTTTTCCTTTAAATTCTTTAACTTCTTTTTCTTCTGCAATTTCAGTTCCATACCCTGCCGGTGTATAAAAAGCGGGAATTCCAGCCTGAGCGGCTCTGCATTTTTCTGCTAAAGTCCCTTGTGGAGTTAATTCAACATCCAGTTCACCGGAAAGCATTTGTCTTTCAAATTCTGCATTTTCTCCTACGTAGGAAGAAATCATTTTTTTTATTTGTCTTTTGTGAAGAAGCAGTCCTAGTCCGAAATCATCTACTCCGGCATTGTTTGAAATGCAGGTCAAATCTTTCACATCACTTTCCACCAAGGCATTAATTGAGTTTTCAGGAATACCACAAAGGCCAAATCCGCCAAGCATCAGCGTCATTCCATCATTAATTCCGTCGATGGCTTCCTTTGCATTTTTTACTCTTTTATCTATCATGATAATATTAGATTTTCTATTGCCTAAATTTAATAAATTTTCTTTGATATCCTATGATCAGAAATAATCCCGAAAAGAGAGCATTAATAAAACATCATACTTCAATATTTAAAAGTCTTATAATCAAAATATTAATCACAAAAATGAACAAGTCTGTTCATTTTTTTATATATTTCTCATCAAATAGACTTATATTTGAGCCTCCAAATCGAAAAACTCTTACCTATTTTCAGTCTTTGGAAGTAATTTATTTTAAACACAATATTAATGTAAAAGTTATTTTGCAGCGATTAATTCCTGCTCTTCTTCTTTTGGCTGTTCATGGTCATCAACTTTCAATATAAAAAAACCAAATAATTCAGAACATAAAAATCAAACTTAATGAAAAAATTACTTACGTCGGCGTTACTTGCATTAGTACTCAGTATCAACGTATATGCACAGGAAAAAACTTATTTTGATGAGAACTGGGAAAAGACGACCCAGGATAAAATGGAATATTATCGTGAAACTTCCCCTAAGGGTAAACTCACTCTGATCAAAGATTTTTACAAAGACGGAAAGCTCCAAATGGAAGGTCTAGCTTCCGACACAACCCCAAACAATGAAGTTTTTGACGGTAAAGTAACGTGGTACACTCCTGAAGGAAAGATAATAAGTGCTACAACATTTTCCAATGGCAAACAGCTTGGCTCTTCCCAATCTTACGATGCCGCTGGGAAACTGTTAGAAGATATGGTTTATAAAGCTGATGGCACTTTCAGTGGAAAATCTTTCGGCTATAAAGATCCCGAAAACGAATATTATTACAACAGTATTACTACTTATGAAAATTCTTCACCAGTAAAAACAACTATCTATGATGAAGATATTAAAGGGATTCGTTATGAAACGATCATGGGCAAAGACAGCAACTACGAAACCAAATACTACGGTGAAAAAGGAAAATATCTTGGTAGTTCTACTTCAGCATCAGACAGTGAAAGTACTCTGGTCGAGTATTATTACAATCCGATGAGAGTTTCTAAACTCGAAAAACATAAGAGTGACGGCAGTATAAAAGAAGGGGTAATATACAGCAAGAACGGAAAGGTTTTACAGGAGCAGAAAAGGAATAAAAAAGACGGCTATAAAACAACCTATGACGAGGCTGGAAAAAAGCTAGGACATCTTGTATATCAGTATGACAAGGCAAATGATACCTACAGCCCAATGGATGGTGAAGATTATCAGCTTAATTATGAGAATACTTTGGTTTCATCAATTGATATCTACAAAAGCGGTTCGATTGTAACTAGTAAATATTTTGATGAAGATGGAAAACTTTCAAGTGAAACATTCTTAAAAGACGGCTCAACTCAGGAGATTAAATATTATACTCCCGATGGAAAATTAAAATCAACACTAACGTATAAAGATGATCTTCCTTTCAATGGTACTGCTTATGAAGGGCAAAATGAAAGACAATTTAAAGATGGCGTTTTAGTCAACTTAAAAGCTTATTCTGAGGAAAAAAAGCTCAAATCGGAGAAAAAATTAAATGCTAAACAAGATGCCTACGACGGTACTATTTATGATCATAAAGGAGTAATTCTATACACCTTTAATCAGCCGGTAAGTGAGGATGGAAATGATGATTACAGCTTTACAGCGCAGGTTGTGCAATATGTAAAGGGGAAACCGGTGAATAAAGCCTCTGTAAAAGAAGGTATTCTTCAAAGCGGAAAAATCAAATTAAAAACAGCCAATGGCTCTAAGGAAATTGAACGAAGCGGAAAATGGGTTATGCTAAAGGTATATAATGCAGACGGAAAACTGATGCAGGATACGAAGATCCTTGGAGATGCCGGCAACGATCTGTTCTATGATGAAAACCCAACTTACATTCTGGAAGAGCATTTACATTCTGACTTTGATTAAAAGACAATCATTATAATAACTAAAGCAACTTCATTTTTTGAGGTTGCTTTTTTCTTAATGATCATCGGATCATCATAAAAAAGACCGTCATTGCTGACGGCCTCTGATTTTTATATTCAATTTACTATTACTGAATAATCAGTTTTAATGTAAACAGCTTTCTTGCATGAACTTTCACGAAGTATACTCCTTTCGGAAGATTTTCGTTCACCAAAGAGAAACGCTGATTATTGATATTTTTTGATTCGTAAAGCAAATCTCCCGTTGCGGATACCAATTCAATTTTCTCAATCGGATAATCACTTTTGATAAATGTCGGCTCGCCCGGTTTCGTAGGGTTTGGATATAATATTACATTTTTCTCTGTACTTTTTGATGTTTCATCTGTTCCTAAAGTGGATGTCACCTGAAACTGTACTCTGTTGGAAACCTCTGTATAAGAATCATTAGTAAACATCACCATGTAGTAATTTCCCGGTGTTGTTGGTATCGCCGTTCCCTGAATAGTTTTCGTTCCTTGTGTCACTCCGTCAAAATAAGTATAAGAAACAAAATTATCATCCGGTACCGGAACATTCTGAGGATAAATTCCCAGCCAGTCTTTGATAATTCCCGGAGAATCTGTCCATGAAGCGGTAATATTTTCACCTAATGTATAAATCGGCTTATTCGTCCATAATTCGGTAACGATATCTCCTACTTTAAAGAAAACTTTATTTCCAATTCCGTTATAACCGTCTTCAAGCAAGTATTGAGCATAGTAATATCCTTTTGGAAGTCCCGTAAAATTAAGTGTTCCTGATGCTGCATTAACGTAACTCCATTTGATAGAAGGTGTAGGTCCCGGAGTTTGCCCCATTTTATAAATTCCTATCCAGTCTTTCTGCAGATTAGGACCATCAGTGAAATTGATCGTCACTGTTCCGCCTACCGGATAAGTATCTGCGGTTGCGATCAGCTTGACATTCGGTCCTACATAGAAACTTTTTCTTGGAGCAATTTCCGTGTATCCGTTATTGGCAAAGAATCCGGCAAAATATTGTCCTTTATTAGCCAATCCGTTGGCAAAGGCGGCAGTACCGGCTGTTTGTCCGTTGGTATAAACATATCCCTGAGAAGTAACAGAAGCACTTGGTGTTTGTCCTTTTTTATAGATTCCTACCCAGTCCTGCTGATTTCCAGGACCTCCAGTATACGTAGCTGTGATCTGTTCATTTTGAAGATATTCAGTCTTATCTAACGCAAATGTAGGATTGGACACAATACTTCCTGTGATTTCAAATTGCTTTACATCACTCCAGTCACTCCATTCCAGGTTTCTGTCTCTGTATCGCACTTTTACATAATAAATTCCGTTTGTAATAGAATTGTTTGGTAAACTGGCTTTGGTAATATCTACGCCGGCATTTAAATTCTTTGCTACATCCGGATTTCCATTTCCATCCTGGCCGAACCAGTTTTCAAAATCGCGGTAAAATTCTTTTTCAATAACAGAAAAATCTGCCGCTTTACTGATCAGGAATTGGGTTGTATTCAACAATTCTCCGTTTGAAGATGAGAATGTGCTTCCATTCAAGGTCAACGGCAAAGTAGTTGTGCCTGAGAATGTATTGGTAATAGATGGTTTTGCCGGTTTTGGCTGATTTTTATACCTGTGGAAAGAATCAATCAACACATTGTTTTTCTTGGTATACTTTCCACCGATCGAATAACATTCGATATCTACTTTTCCTGTCGGAATATCTACTTCAACAATCTGATACGTCCAGTCTGTCAATGTTTTCTGTACATCATCGAAATCCTTCTCATTAGACATTCCCCAATACTGGTCCCACGCCGTTCCACCCGAAATAATCTGGTAATTGGGTGTATCTTTCAGCTGGCCTCTGTGATACAGGTGATGGTGAGCTCCTACGTGCATCAAATATTTATCGGAATTCATTAACATGGGTACTGCGGTTTCTCTCACCCATGTAGAAATATCTCCTACATATTGTTCTGCCTGGTACGGTCTGTGGCTTAAAGAAATAATCCAGCCTACTGTTGGGTCATTATTAGCCTCGTCTAAAATCTGTTGAAGCCACAATTTCTGAGCCGGCCCTGTATGCTCAGAACTTAAACTTATAAACAATACATTTCCTGCCTGCTGGGCATAGTAATTTTCATTTCCGGAACTGATGTTTTTATATTTAATTTCATCAATATAAAAGTGAGCATAATAAGAATTCATCCCTAAAGTCCCATAAGTCTCATGATTTCCTACCGTAGTCTGAATAGGCAAATAAGGCGATAACTTAATATTCTTTTTAAAATGAACATTTTCATAATGATCCAGTGTACCGACGTCTACCTGATCACCCACCATAAAAGTAAGTGCAATATTATCGGAAGGATCTGTATTGGCACCGAACTTTTCCTTTAACTTTTTATAAGCATTTAAAGTCAGCGTATCATACCTCGGCTCTGCTTTGATCTGATTGTCTCCCATAATCAGGAAACGAATCTTCCCGTTGGCAGTTACAGCCTGTCCCGGCAAAGGAAGTGTTCTGAAATTGTACACTGCAGATTCACTGGTTCCGGTTTTAATCTTATAATAATACTTGGTATTAGGCTGTAGATTGGTCACCTTCGCCGTATGGTAATAATAGTTATTATTGTATCCGGTATCCGAAAAGATATTGGTGGTTCCGGTTACTGTAACATTCAGATTCGTGGGAGAATCTCCGTAGATCACAGTGGTTTCATTATTGGAAGCGGTCTTCCAGTTCACGATCATAGAGTTCGGGGTCGGGTTTTGCAGATAAGGGAACAAAACCTGTCCGAAAGCCATCTGGACCGCGAAACAAAAAAAGAAGAAATAATGTTTCATAAAAGCTTTATTTTAAATAGTGTGTATTGAGTTTCGAATTGCAAATCAGGAATTTAAAAATCACTATCCTGATTTTTATTTCGGGCAAAAGTATGCTTCTCATATAAACTCTACCTGATGGAAACTTAACGAAACTGTTAATTTTTTAACAAAACCGGAATGAAAAAATTATAGTTTTTAGTACATTAATTATTTGGTAGTTTCAAAAACTATTTTGTACATTTGCAACCTGTTATTCAACCTCTGACGAAGAACGTGTAAGTTGCTTAGCTTTAACATTTTATTTTATTAATAATGGATTTATTAAAGTACGTACAAGACAAGTACATTGCGAAAAAAGAATTCCCTGAATTCAAAGCAGGTGATACAATTACTGTGTATTACGAAATTAAAGAAGGACAAAAAACAAGAACTCAGTTCTTCAAAGGAACAGTTATCCAATTAAGAGGTACTGGTTCTACAAAAACTTTTACCATCAGAAAAATGAGTGGTGATGTAGGTGTAGAAAGAGTATTCCCTATTAACTTACCTGCTCTTCAAAAAATTGAAGTTGACAGAAGAGGTAGAGTTAGAAGAGCTAGAATTTACTACTTCAGAGACCTTAGAGGTAAAAAAGCAAGAATCAAAGACGCTGCTTACAAGAAGAAATAATTCAGACAACAATAAATACAAAAAGAGGCTGTTTACCACGTGTAGACAGCTTCTTTTTTATAAGTAATGGGCAATGAGTAATGAATAATATCTGCTGGTGTATTTTTCAATTAAATAATATTCAGGAGCTTTATCGCGCTATCCACTCATACTCCTCGCGCCGGGTACTCCAACACTAATGCCTTCAAACCCCTTCCACGCCTGCTGCGGGGTAACCGTTACTATCGCGGCTAAGGGTATAAGTAATAACTCACTGTAATTTCGCCAAAGGAGATGAGTAATATTCTATATACAGGTTTTATAACATAGCTTTGTATTTCCTACAAATTTTGTCATACTGTTAATGTAGAATATTTTTCTTTTATTTCACTTATACTTTTGTCTTGAAACAAAAGTGTACAAAAGTTCAAGACTGAAATTATCCGCAAAAAAATTTAAATGTACTCCTGAAATCTCCAAACTCGCATGGATCATCATTGCTGCTTCGATTCAAAATGCAAGCCATGCTCAAACAGTGGAAATTTTTTAACGGATGACGTTCAAATTTTCTTAACGCTCCTAATTCCTAAGTCGATTGAGGAGCCTGCTTACTTCTATTTCCAAGCATCTGCGAAAATCTGTGTCATCTGTGGTTAATAGCATGAGTAATAAGTAATAGGCAATATTATATATATTAGCTTTACATCTTAATATTTCTTATTATAATTTTTGAATACTCATTTTAGAATATAATATTATTCCTTGTATGGGGCACCTTTTCCACTTTCCAGGAGGAGTTTCAGGCTATCCAGGAATTGCACCCAGCCATTGGAACAGATATTATAACATTCAATATCGGGGTTTAAACCGATATGGGTAACCTTTATTTGTGTATTTCTGCTGGTTTGCTTAATCTCCCAAACGACGGTTGTTCCAATCCATTCTGTCTGATTTTTTAATTCAGGAAGAGCTATCAAAGAATCTATAACATCCCACACTATTTTTGAACCGGATATCAGTTCCTTTACCTGCATCGTTTTGTGAATTTTAGCGCCGAATCTGATTGTGAACTGATCACCGATATGCAAAGATGATCCTTCAAACATTTCCGTCCACCAAAGAGGAATTTCACGAGTTAAAGCCTGGTAAACTTTATCTGTTGTAGCTCTAACTTCAATGGTATGGGTATAATTTTGTGTATTATTTTCGTTCATGGTTTTCATAAAAGATGGTATTTGGTCATACAATTTTATGAAAATTATTTATCAGCAGGCTTTGCATAAGGCAAGAAAACCTATTTGATTTTCATATCTATACTTTTGCCTTGAAGCAAAAGTATACAAAAATTCAAGACTGGAATCATACGCTAAAAATTTACATTTACTCCTAAAATTCCCAAACTCGCATGGATCATTATTGCTGCTTCGAATCAAAATGCAAGCCATGCTCAAACAATGGGAATTTTTTAACGGATTAAATATAAATTTTCTTCACGCTCCTGATTCCTAAGTCAATAAAGCGTTTAATACTCCCTACCAATCATAATAAACAATCTTGGAAAAATAAAATTCATCTTTAATACTCTTAAAATCTTAATCAATCTTAATGGTTCAAAATATTCTGTTGATTTCACTCATTTTTCATTAGATACTGTAAAGGAGTGGATCCCGTATGTTTTTTGAAAAACTCAATAAAAGCACTGTCTGAGGAGAAATCTAAGATGTACGCTACTTCCCCTATTGAATTTCCTTCTACCAGCAGCTCAATTGATCTCTGAAGACGCCATTGCTGTCTCCAATCCTGATAAGATAATCCGGTTTCTTTCTTAAAAATACGACTGATTGTTTTCTCCACCGCCCCACTCTCTTCAGCCAGTTTTTTCAGCATAGGCGGCATAGAAAGTCGTGTCGTCCATTCTTCTGCAGCTTTTTTAAAACGCCTGTCTTCCGGCATCTTAAGCGCTAATTTTTCTTCCCGGGCACCATTCATTTCATTCCAGAACACCTTTAAAATATTTTCCTGATTGCGATCCGGAGCCGACCAATCCCAAAAACAAATCCTTTCAATAATCTCTTTCAATAACGGATTTACATGCAGGACTTTAAGACTCGAGTTCATATATTTCTCTGCATAATCAGTATCAAAATAAATCGATCTGTAGGCTACAATATTCCGGAAATTAACCCTATGAATTTCATTAGAAGGGATCCAAAGCATCCTGAACGGAGGTAATACAAACTGCCTGTCTGAGGTCGTAACAGTCATACAGCCGGATGGTGCGTACAACAGTTGTGCCTTCCGCCTATGTAAATGAAACCCGGAATCATGCATCACCATATCAGAAGCAATTCCTATCACTTTTTTTTTAAGATTATCAGCTTCAAATTCTTCAGACTGCTGTAATATAGCCATGTCCTATTTTTGATATTTTTTGTTTTTATATCATTATAAATATACCTTGTTTTTTTGGAAACTTTGCAGAAAAAAAAATGAAAAAGACAAATCAACTGTGGCTTTTGACTTTACTGGTTATGCTTCCACAGTTTGTAGAAACCATTTACAGTCCGGTTTTACCGATGGTACAGGAAAAATTCGGAGTGAAAGAAGAATCTGCAACTTTGACGATCAGCTTGTACTTTATTGCTTTTGCGATAGGTGTAGCATTCTGGGGAATACAATGTGACAGAATCGGAAGAAAAAAATCATTGGAATATGGACTGATTACCTATGGAATCGGAACTTTGGCTGCTATTATAGCTCCTGATTTTATCATTTTACTGGGTGCCAGAATCATTTCAGCTTTTGGGATTTCTGTCGGTTCCATTGTCACCCAAACGATCTTAAGAGATACCTATGACAAAGATAATATCAGCAAAGTATTTTCCTGGATTGGCATCGGTCTTTCCATAAGCCCGATTATAGGAATGCTTACGGGATCATTACTGGCTGTATCCTCCGGACATCAGGGAGTTTTTATTACCTTATGCTTGCTGGCTGTGCTATTTTATATTCTTTCTGTAAAAAGAATTTCAGAAACCCATCATTCAAAGAATGAAGTTAGTTTTCAAACCTTATTGAGTCTGTTGAAAAGAATGCTTAAAGACCAGGAAATCATCCGATGCTGTTTATTGATCATGAGTTTCAATGTTCTGTTATTTTCTTATTACTCATTGGCTCCGTTTATTTTTAAAGAACGGCAATATTCATCTTATGTTTTCGGATACAGCAGTATTATATTGGCCGCCGGTACATTTGCAGGTGCAAGGCTTAACAGGTTTTTATTATTAAAGAACATACAATCACAAACTTTAGTTACCATAAGTACTTTGGGAACATTTATAGCCTCTGCATTTGTCTGGCTCCTGATTGATAAAGACATTTACTTTTTAATTCCTTATTTCTTTATTGTGATGGCCTTCAGCATTGCCATTCCTAATATTTTAAGTACGGCACTGATCAGTTATAAAACCGAAACCGGAAGTGCAGGAGCTGTTTTAGGACTTATCTACTATGTTTTGATAGGATTGGGATTGATCGGTATAGGACTTATCCAAAATCTGGGAATCTCCTGTCTGATTTTTTCCGGAATTGGAGTAGGTGCTGTATGGATATTCAAATCAAAAAGAGATTAATAATTTCAGATAGCAAAGGTATTAACAGGTATCGATCTTTAATGAATAATGATGTATATCCTAACCAGTTATGCGGGTAGGATTTTAATAGCAAGGAATTCCCTAGGTTTTAGATAAAAATATTTTTAATATTCTATTTTATAAAATCATACAAAGCTTCAAAAAACTTAGGGTATACTTCAATATGAGGAATATGTCCCACATTTTCAAGTTCAACAAGCTTTGATCCTGCAATTTGCTGTTGGGTTTTCTTTCCCAATTCCTGGTACTGCCCCATTTTCGGCTGAAGTTCTTTGGGCGCTCTATCCTTCCCTATAGCTGTTCTGTCTCTGGTTCCGATAATCAGTAAAGTGGAAGTTTTTATATTGTTGAATTCATAACAAACAGGTTGGTTGTAAATCATATCTGAAGTCAGAGCAGCATCCCATGCCACCTGAGGATAATCTTTATGCAAGGTCCAGCCTGCAATCAAATCCAGCCATGGTTGATATTCTTCTTTCCAATGGTTGTCATAATAGAATTTTAACTGATAATTTTTGTACGTTTCGGCAGTATTTTTCAACTCAGACTGATAGGCCTGATCAATGGTCTGATAGGCTGCAAATGTTTTATAATCTTCCAGTCCGATCGGGTTTTCCAGGATTAGTTTTTGAACTTTTTCCGGATATAGCAATGTAAACCGGGTAGCGACCATCCCTCCCATAGAATGTCCTAATACAATTGTTTTTTCAATCTTGAGCTCATCAAGAACTGCTTTTGTATTTTCAGCCAATTGAGAGAATGAAAATTGATAATTATGGGGTTTAGAAGACTTTCCAAAGCCAATCTGGTCCGGAATTACCACACGAAATCCTTTGTTCACCAAATCTCGCGTCGTTTTCTCCCAATAAGCTCCGTTAAAATTCTTCCCATGAAGAAGCATAATTGTTTTTCCGTTGGCTTTTTGTGGTTTCACATCCATATACGCCATTTTCAACTCATTGTCCTGGGATTTGAAATTGAGAAAATGAACTTCATAAGGATATTTGTAATCGGATAATGTTGCATCCAATGGTCTAACCTGCGCAGATAAAGCAGAGGTAACGACGAATATCAAAACAACCATTGTGCTTCTGAAATATTTCATGAAATTTTAATTTAGATGTTTAAAATTAAAAAAACCGCTCCAAAAGGAACGGTTTTCAACTGTTATTTTTATTTAAATATTTTTTAAGATAATTCCGCTACCGGAGTTTCTTTCTCTTTTCTGGAAGGCAGATTCATTAAAACAATAGCAAAAAGAATCAGAACGATCCCTGCCCATTGTATTAAAAACACTTTTTCACCTAATAAAACAAAGGCCATGGTCACGGAAACCGGCAACTCTAATGAAGAAACAATACTTCCTAATCCTAGCCCAGCATTCGGAAATCCAATATTGAACAAGATTGGAGGAATGATCGTTCCAAACAGAGCTAATATAAGCCCATATGTCCAGAATATTGAGTAGTTAAAAGAATGAATGTGTTCTGTATTTTCTGTAAAATTTAAATACAATGATTTTAAACCATCAAAATACATCGGTCCTATTTGGGCAAAGAATAAAAATGCAAAAATAACGATTGCTCCACCAATAAGCATAATAATGCTTTTTCTGAAAACCGGTAAATGGGTAGCCAGCGTATTGGAAGTAAACATCGTCAATGTATAGGAAGCTGCTGCCATAAGTCCCCAGAAGATTCCGTGCCAATCAAGCTCTATTTCCATATTAATAAGGTTGGTAGCCAGTACGGTTCCCAGCAATACTATGATTACAGAAATGACTTTTCGTGCATTGGGAAGTTTTCTTGCCAGAATACTTTCTACCACTACACTGAACCACACAGACTGCATCAGCAAAACAATAGCAATTGACACATTAATATATTGAACCGCGATATAATAAAATAAACTGGTTCCCCCCAATGAAGTTCCTGCCAGTATTAGCATTCTGACTTCTTTGGAATTTGGCACTGATAATTTTTTCTTTGAGGTAAGGGTTTGGATAAAATTCAGGATCAAAAGCCCGATTAAACCTAATACAAATTGGGAAGTCGTAACTTCTGAAGTTGTAAAACCGTCATGGTAGGCCATTTTCACAAAAGTGGCCAACATACCATATATACTAGCTCCAATCCCAACAAATAAAACGCCTTTTAGTATATTTTTCTTCTTCATAATTTTTTTAACAGCCGGCAAAGTTACAACTTAAAAATTAAAGTAGTCGGAAGTGTTATGGTAATAGATAAATAAAATCGCCACAAGCAAGCTTGTGGCGATCCTAAATATTGGTGATATAAGTTTATTTTTTTACGATTACTTTAGATGAGGATTCAAAACCTAATCCTTTTACTTTTACAAGATAGGTTCCGTTCACTAAAGCGTTTGTAGAGATTGCTTTTTTAGCATCCGGTGAAATTTTATCTTCTGAAGAAACCAATTTACCTGACATGTCATACAATTCAACACTTACTTTACCAAGAGTATTGGTTGGGAAACTGATGAAGAATTCATCTTTAGCAGGGTTTGGATAAATAGAAATCTTATTTTCTTTAACAGATTTCACTTCACTTGTTGCCAGAGTATTACATTCTGCCGGCACTGTGAAGTCTTGTACCTGATCATTAATATTCGTTTTTGATCCTGGTGAAGCATTTACTCCTAAACCTCTTTTTGCAAAAACATTCCAGATCATACATTTGTCCTGTCCAAGGTTACTGTTTACATCTGCAGCTAATATAGCATTTCTTCCATCAATAAATGTAGGATTACATCCCTGAAGTTTTAAAGCATCAGTTACTATCTGCAGTACTCTTGTACTTCCATTTGTCGTATTAGCCAGTACATCAGATGAATATCCGTATTTTTCAACATATTTCCAGTGAAGATCCCAAAGCATTGTAGCCCATACAAAACCGATAGAGTGAACATCAGGAACGATAGCAGATCCGTTATTATACTCCATTCCGTTTGTATTTCCATAAGTAAAACTATTGATTCCAAAATCTGGAGAATATTTTGCAGGTCGAATTCCTATACCAGTGGTAGGCTGACCCATTACGTAGGTTCCCATTCCTCTTGGTACGGAAGCATTATCACCTGCTTTATTCGTCAGCATCAAGGCAAAGAAATCAGACCATCCTTCACCCATTTGTTCTTTATCAGCTCCTGAATTCAGACAGTTGTATCCGGTACCCGTTAATCTGTTGGATATTCCGTGGCCGTATTCATGGGTTACAATTCCATTATCGAAACTTCCATCCGGAGTGATGCTTGTTGCCGGATCATTTTTCAATGTAACATTTACTGTTGTATTAGCCGTAAGCAAGCCTTTAATGTAAGTGCCTTCAGATCTTCCGATAAGTATAGTAGGAATTATAACGGTAGGATCAACTCCTGTCATATTATTCAATGTATCTCCGTTAACATCATTATTATAAATAATAGTAGCAATAGCGCCCGCATCCTGGAGATTTTTAGACTTAATCACAAATGAACATGTTCCTCTTTCCACTAACCCGATCTTTTCCGTTAGTGAACCTGCCGGTAAAGCTGTACAGCCGTCGGAAACCGGAGATAATTTTATATCTCCTGTAGTTCCTGCAACACTTAATGCCGCTCCAAAATCTGCTGTTCCTACTACTGGTTGGCGGGGAATTGCTGCACCAGGAGCATTATAATAGAATTTTCTGTTTACGGGCGACCAAAGATACATCTGCATTCTAGGGTTATAACTATCCGGAGGGGAAGCAAAGTTAGCATTATTTGTACCTCCGCCATCTTGTGCTTCTGCATATACTGAGTCATCATCTAATCCTCCTTTTCCAAAGTTGTTTTGCTGGAAGTTTTTCGCTGATTCTGTAAATCCGAACTGATAGAAAACATCATGAATTCTATTGTTTAAATAAAACAAGTTCGTAATTGCTGCATTTTGATTAGCTGCAGGTGTTCCATTGATGCTGAAAGGGAAATCAAAATTTCTTGTTACTCCACCATCCGCAGTATTTCCAATAGCATTGGTACCTGCTGTATCTTCATAGGTATACACATTGTTTCCTCTGGTATAAGTATAATGATTGGTTCCGTCAGAATGCCAACCTTCTGGAGACGCTGCCATAATCCAAGGGTTCGTAATAATTGATCTTGAACCAAACGTTGGAGACTCAATCGGCATTGGGAATACATTATAGGAAGCATTATCTGGTAAAAGGAACGAGAAATCGTTTTGCTTCTGCTGATTCACCGGACCAATAGCCAGGTTTTTCAGATGATCGGAATGATCATGTCCAATTTCTGATGCATAAGAATCAGGGCGGAAATTACAAGATAATGTTAAGTTATTCTTTTCAAGAATCTGACCGTTATTAGCATCTACAACAATATTCCAATAATTGGAAGACTTTGGCTCCATTAGAACATATTCGTAAGCTAATCGTAAATTTCCGTTTTCATCATTTACATATACCAATCTTTGATTTGCAGATGAATTTTTATTTTTCTCTAAAAAGCCTTGAATCGTAAAATTGGCAATATCAGAATTTTTTAACTCGGAAGCTATCTTTTGAAGAGCGTCACTTTTATTGATTACGGCGTTACCCGAAGTAGCAACTTTATAATCTTTCACAAAATTATCCGTATAATACACAACCTTGTTATCCTTAATCAAGGCAGTTCCTACAGAACTATGGATTGGCAGGCCATTATAGGTTTGCAGAAATTTTACAACATTCCCGTTTAAAGATTTTGACTGATCTACATTATCTACAATAAAATTATTAAGATCTGACTTCTTATATTCTCTTATTTTATTTTGAGAAATATAACTTTTTATTACACTTTCATTGTCTTGACCAAACAATATCGTTGGAAATGCAGAAAATACCGCAAATAAAATAGGTAGAGTTTTGTTTTTCATATTCACTATTAAAGCCGCTAATCTACAAATAATCAATATAAAAAAAGCATTTTTAATTTTTTTTTAATATAAATAATCAATATAAACGAAAAATAGAAACAAATAAATGAATTAAAAATTATTCAAAACACTATTAATACAGCATTTATATTAATTATACCTTATTTAACAATAATTAAATAATTGAAATTTCAGGTTAAAAAATAAAAAAGGCTACTCCTTTGAGCAGCCTTCATTATAATTATTTTTTAATAATTTTCCCTGTAAAAATTTCATTTTTATCTGATGTAACTTTTACAATATATATGCCCTGTCGCTGGGTTCTTAGATCACTTTCAAACATTTTGCCCTTCATGGTTTTTGTAGAAATAATATTACCATTAAGATCCAGTATTTCTAATTTTCCGGATGTTACTTCTTTATTCAACATTACCGTAAAAGCTCCTTCTGTAGGATTAGGTGTCATAGCAAGACTCCCTGTTTCAGGTCCAGGTACACCTCTTGTACATGTACCTGCCAAATCCAGATCATATGGAAAGAACGGATAATGATTCCAGCTAACAGCTTCCTCAACTCCTCCTCCAGGAGTAGAATACTGAACAGTCATGATGAATTTATATTTATCCGTTGATCCTGTAGGCACAGAGATATCTGAAGGATAAAAATGAAAATAAATCTGATTTCCTGAGATCATAGGTGTTGTAGAAACCCCGTAATCAGCACCTGTATTAATATTTCTTAGCACCAGCTTACCATTCGTCACTGTAGATCCGGCAGGTATAGTGAAATAACCGTATATATTGAAGTCAGATGGCGTACCACAATTAAACTCATAATAGAATTTAAGACTTCCTACTTCCGGTGAAGGACTGCATATATTCTGAACTAATTCGTCAAAGTTCGGCATATCTGATACAGAATCAAAAATGAAAGAGTAATTTCTAGGGTAATAAAGACGCGGCAACATTCCATTATCAGGATCATCAGTATTCGTTTCAACCGCACCGTTGTAAGATCCTCCTGCACTTGCTATAGAAGCTGCTGCTGCCGTAGCCTGAGCATTGGGGCTCATGTGTATCATCGCAAATTTTGCTCCTCTGCCTACTTTAAACTTGGTCACATTTTTAAAGGCACCAGGAGCATTCATTGTTGTATCATAATAATTAACCAAATATGAACCTGTAGATAAGTCACCACTATTTCGGGAACCATCAGAAATTACGACTACTACAAGTTTAGAACCTGGGTTTTGATGTAGAGATGTTTGAGGACTTACAATTTCAGAATTATAGCTTCCATCTAATGCATTTCCAATTAATCCTAAGGCTTCATGAAAATGCTGCCCATAATTAAGCCTTCTCGTTACATATGGATCCGGATATGAACCGTTGACAAAGTCACTTTCAATATAAATTCTGGGAATAAGGCCTAAACTTGATCCGGTGTTGAAACCGGCTCCATAATGAACGACCGCATATCTGTTCTTAGGATGACAGGCAACAAGGCGTTCAATTAATTTAATAGCTGTAAGTCGCATATCCTTGAAACGTGCATCAGTGACCGTGGATCCATTGTCGAGACAGATAATATAATCCGTCTGGGCCTTTAGAGAATTCCAGGACACCAAAAATGCAAACAGAAAGAATAAAAATGTTTTTTTCATGGTTTTAAAATTAGATTTGTATAAAAATAATATTATTACCATCAATAAATGAATATTTTAAACTATTAACTTTTTATTAACTTTAAAATATTCATTAAATATTAATAAAAACGAAATTGTATAAACATCATTTTTTTTTAAGCCACAAAAAAAGCCGCTCAAAATGAGCGGCTCCTTATATTTCAATGGTTCAAAGATTATTTACCTTCTTCCATTTTTCTTTTCAACTCTGCTAATGCATCGATGTCTCCAAGAGTAGATCTTTCTTCATTGTTTGAAGAAGAAGATACGTTTCTAGAAGAAGATTCTTTAACGTTTTTCTTTTCTTCGTCTCTGAAGATACCTGTGTGAGAAACTACAACTCTCTTGAATTCTTTGTTGAATTCGATTACTTTGAATTGAGCATCTTCACCTTTCTTGATTTTAGATCCATCTTCTTTCTCTAATAATCTTGAAGGGCAGAAAGCTTCAACCTCAACATCTTCGAATTGTACAGAAGCTCCTTTATCGTGAACTTCTACAGCTTTACCAGCGTGGATAGTTCCTTCAGCATATTTAGTTTCGAATTTATCCCATGGGTTTTCAGTCAATTGCTTGTGACCTAGAGATAATCTTCTAGCTTGGATATCTAATTCAAGAACTACAACATCTAATTTATCACCTACTGCACAGAACTCAGATGGGTGCTTGATTTTCTTAGTCCAAGAAAGATCAGAGATGTAGATTAATCCGTCGATACCTTCTTCTAACTCTACGAATACACCAAAGTTAGTGAAGTTTCTTACAGTTCCTACATGCTGAGATCCAACTGGATACTTAGCTTCGATGTTTTCCCATGGATCTTTAGACAATTGCTTGATACCAAGAGAAATTTTTCTTTCTTCTCTATCTAAAGTTAATACTTCAGCTTCTACTTCATCACCTACTTTTACGAAATCTCCTGCAGATCTTAAGTGAGTAGACCAAGACATTTCAGAAACGTGGATTAATCCTTCAACACCTGGAGCGATTTCTACGAATGCGCCATAGTCAGCAAGAACTACTACTTTTCCTTTTACTTTGTCACCAACTTTCATGTCAGCAGAAAGAGCATCCCAAGGATGAGCTTCTAATTGCTTCATACCTAACTGGATTCTTGTTTTCTCATCATCGAAGTCAAGGATTACAACTTTCACAGTTTGTCCGTCCTCAAGGATTTCAGATGGGTGGTTCACTCTAGACCAAGAAAGGTCTGTAATGTGGATCAATCCATCTACACCACCTAAGTCAATGAATACACCGTAAGAAGTGATATTCTTAACAGTACCTTCAAGAACCTGACCTTTTTCAAGCTGAGCGATGATTTCTTTTTTCTGACCTTCGATATCTGCTTCGATCAATGCTTTGTGAGAAACTACTACGTTTTTGAACTCAGGGTTGATTTTCACAACTTTGAACTCCATAGTTTTTCCTACGAACTGATCGTAATCTTTAATTGGCTTAACGTCAATTTGAGAACCAGGTAAGAATGCTTCGATTCCGTGAACGTCAACGATCATACCACCTTTAGTTCTTGATTTAACAAAACCGTTAACGATTTCTCCAGTTTCGTGAAGTTCGTTTACTTTATCCCAAGCTTTAAGCGTTCTAGCTTTTCTGTGAGATAATTGTAATTGACCAGTTTTGTCTTCTCTCTTGTCAACCATTACTTCTACCTCGTCACCTACTTTAAGGCCTTGGTTGTAACGGAATTCGTTAAGAGAAATAACACCTTCAGATTTGAAATTGATGTCTACGATAGCTTCTTTGTCAGTTAATCTTACTACTCTACCAACTAAAACGTCATTATCGTTTAGGCTGTTAAGAGATCCGTTGTAGATTTCTTCTAAGTCGCTTTTTTCTTTTCTCGCATCTGCATCAAGACCTGATTCGAAAGAATCCCAATCAAATTGTTCTGGTGCTACGTTTTGGTTTAATAAAACCTCTGCTGAATTTGTCTCTTTTGACATTTTCTAATAAAAATTTGTATTCCTTCTTTTTTAACGGTTTGAATAAATGCGGATTAAAAAATACGGAAGTAATTAATTATAAGTAATTTACCCATCAAACCTTTTCGCCACAAAAGTGGGTGCAAAGATAGAAATTTTATTTGAGATAAGCAAGAGTTTCATATTTCCACATTAACTCATTAAACAATTGGTTATCAATGCAAATCCACTATATCCTATTACGTAACAATTTTAAATTTATGATAAATAAAAGGCTTCGACTCCGCTCAGCCTGACAATATATATTAATAGTAAAGCTAAGTACGAACCATCACTCCATATTCGTCATAATAATTTACCACCAACCTATTACTCTGGCGTTGTCATGCTGAGCGGAGCCGAAGCATCTCTATTTTAATTTTACAAAAAAGAAAAGTATCTATTGAAATTTTCAAAAACTGCACATTGAGATTCTTCACTTCGCTACGCTCCATTCAGAATGACAGAACTCAAATGAAAAGACAACATCTAGTACTCTAAAACCCTCTCACCCTAAAACTCTCAAACTCCAGCACTCTCCCACTTTCAAACTCGAAAATTCACTACCTTTGCAGCATGGAATTAGAATCAATTTATCAAAAACTGCAGATTCAGGATATGAATCAAATGCAGAAATCTATTTATAAAGCGTCTGAAAAAGGAACAGAAGACATCGTTCTTCTCTCTCCGACCGGTTCAGGAAAAACACTTGGATTTTTATTTCCTGTTCTTAGAAACCTGAAAAAAGAAACTTCGGGGATTCAGGCATTGATTTTAGTTCCGGCAAGAGAATTAGCATTACAGATCGAGCAGGTTTTTAAATCTATGGGAACAGATTTCAAAGTTTCAGTTTGCTATGGCGGACATGATAAAAAAATTGAGGTCAATAATTTAATTGAAGCTCCTGCCGTATTAATAGGAACTCCGGGAAGAGTCGCTTACCATTTGAGAAATAATAATTTTGACCCTAAGACAATTAAAACCTTAGTTTTAGATGAGTTTGACAAAGCTTTAGAACTAGGATTTCATGAAGATATGGAATTCATTACAGACTCGTTAAAAGGTCTTTCTCAAAGGATTCTAACTTCTGCTACCGCGATGGATGAAATTCCAAAGTTTACTGGCCTGAAGAATGAAAAGATTATTGACTTTTTAAAGTTGAGTGAAATAAAACCCGATCTTCAATTACGAAAAGTAATGACAATTTCTGAGGAAAAATTAGATACTTTATTTAATTTAATCTGTAAAATAGGAAACAAAAGAACATTAATCTTCTGCAACCACCGTGAAGCAGTAGATCGTATATCAGAACTTCTTCAC
The DNA here is from genome assembly GCF_003815875.1 of Chryseobacterium lactis. Taxonomy (NCBI): domain Bacteria; kingdom Pseudomonadati; phylum Bacteroidota; class Flavobacteriia; order Flavobacteriales; family Weeksellaceae; genus Chryseobacterium; species Chryseobacterium lactis. Next base: position 3,090,616 of record NZ_CP033924.1, on the reverse strand, counting down.
CAAATGGGAATCGACAGGGAAACCTTTCATGGCGGAATGGAACAGGATGAAAGAGAACGTGCTTTACTGAAATTCAGAAATGACTCGGCAAGAATTCTTATCACAACTGATCTTGCCGCCCGCGGACTTGATATTCCCGAGGTTGAATCTATCGTGCATTATCAATTACCTCCAAAAGAAGATGCCTTCATCCACAGAAACGGTCGTACCGCAAGGATGAATGCCAAAGGTTTTGTATATCTGATTATGACAGAGGAAGAAAATTTCCCGTTCATTAAAAATAATACGCCGGAAGAAAGTGTTGCCGGATTTACTAAGGTTCCACAAAAAACACCTTTCCAGACTGTTTATATCAGTGCAGGAAAAAAAGATAAAGTGAATAAGGTAGATATTGTAGGTTATTTATTGAAGAAAGGAGAGCTCCAAAAAGAAGATGTAGGAATTATTGAAGTAAAAGACACTACGTCCTATGTGGCAGTTTCAAGAAATAAAGTAAATGCTCTTTTAAGAAAGCTTCAGAACGAAAAATTAAAGGGTAAAAAAATAAAAATGGAGGTTGCTTATTAAAGCTTATACTCAATAACATACAGTCATTGCGAACGAAGTGAAGCAATCTCAGATTTTATAAGCCACAAAAGCTTTAAACACTTAAGATATTTAAGTTAGTAGTTTGCATATATAAAGTACACTTAAGCTTCGTGAAAATCTGCAATTTTCACAGATACCGTAATAAAACGGCCAAGAATTCCCCTCCTCTGGAGGGGTGGCGAAAATTCAAGGAATTTTTGACGGAGTGGTTTACCATAGTAATACAAAAGCGTTGACAACATCTTGTTGTCAACGCTTTTGTATTACTTCTTATATAATTACTTTATCCCTCTCACTCTCATCGGGAAAGTGTATACTGATTTCGATGCGGTAATAAATAGCACATCATGGTTTTCGCCTCCAAAAGTTACGTTGGAAGTCCACTTTTCAGGAATAGAGATATGATAAATTTTCTTACCCTCACGGTTAAAAACATGCACACCATCTCCTGTTAAATAAAGATTTCCATGCTTGTCCAGTGTCATTCCATCTGAACCCATTTCACAAAATAGTCTTTTCTCAGACAATCTTCCTTCACCCAGAATATCATACACATAAGTTTTTCCGGCATCAATGTCTGATACATACAACTTTTTCAGCTTTTCACTACCGGTAATTCCGTTAGGCTGTGTGAAGGTTTCAAGCTTAACAATTTTTCCCGTTTTATTCCTGTAATAAAGACTTTTATGTGATAGTTCCTGTTTAAAATTGATCCAATAATCTCTCTCATATAACGGATCTGTAAAATACATTCCTCCAAACGTATCATTCCACAAGTCATTGGGACCATTAAGCCTTTTCCCTTCAAAGCTCTGAAGTAAAACCTCTACTTTTTTATCTTTTGAAATTTTCCAGATTTCTCCCTGATCATCCGAACAGGTAATCAGAAAACCTTCTTTGTCAAAATGAGTTCCGTTTGCTCTTCCGGTCTTATTTAAAAATTCAATGATTGTATTGCTTTTCCAGTCCCAATAATAGATTTTATCGTTAGGCTGGTCTGTAAAATAGACATTCCCTTCTTTATCCGTTGACGGTCCTTCTGTAAAGCTAAACTGATCAGACACTCTTTCCGGTTGTACACCTTCATAAAACATTTTACTATTATTTACTGATTGACAGTTTATCAATGCGAAAACCAAACCAATTAATCCAATCTTATTAATATTCTTCATTCCTCATTTTTTAAAACGGCAATTTACGATAAGCTCAACAGCATTCAAAATATATTCTCATTTTGATACATTAATACACCAAAATTAAAATGTCCTAATTGTCCTATTTTTGAAGTAGATCATATTAGTAATTTTTCAATATAAACCGGACTTTTGTACCACAGGGATTGATACTATTTGTACTATAAAAAAACAGCACAAAATCAGCGATTGATCTTGTGTCAAAATACTACCATAATACTTTTATAGCATAGATAATGAGTACAGAGTCCAACAACATAAAATCTTTAGATATTGAAAACGAAGATTTTAGAAATTCAGTAGGAACCATGGATGAAACCGGAAAAAGAAAATGGATTTTTCCGCGAAAACCAAAAGGAAAATATACGAATTATAGAAATTACACCAGTTATTTTCTGCTTGCTTTATTTTTTGGGTTACCTTTTATACAGATCAATAATAATCCATTTTTTCTTTTTAATGTTATTGACAGGAGGTTCTTTATCCTCGGACAGCCATTTTATCTTCAGGATTTTTTCATCCTTGCCCTGGGAGCTGTTACATCCGTAATCTTTGTTATGCTGTTTACAGTAGTTTTCGGAAGAATATTCTGCGGCTGGCTTTGTCCGCAAACCTTATTCATGGAAATGGTTTTCCGTAAAATCGAATACTGGATTGAAGGGGACAGAAATAAACAAATGAAACTTGACCGACAGGATTGGGATGCTGAAAAAATAAGAAAGAGATTGACAAAATGGTCCGCTTTTATTTTAATTTCAATGATCATATCTACTTTTATGTTTATGTATATTGTAGGGTATGAACAGGTCTTTCAGATTATGACCGAAGGACCAGCAGAGCACCCTTTAAAGTTTATCACCATGATCTTTTTCACGATGACTTTCTATTTTGTTTTTGCGTGGCTCCGCGAACAGGTATGTACATTAGTTTGCCCTTACGGACGGCTTCAGGGTGTATTGATTGACAAACAAACTATTAATGTTTATTATGATTTTAAAAGAGGCGAAGGCCGTTCAAAATGGAGAAATAATGAAGACCGAAAAGCGGAAGGAAAAGGAGATTGTATTGACTGTAATCAATGTGTAGTGGTTTGTCCTACGGGAATTGATATCAGAAACGGACAACAATTAGAATGCGTCAACTGTACCGCCTGTATTGACGCTTGTGATGAAGTGATGGAAAAAGTGGGATTGCCTAAAGGTCTGGTAAGATATGCAACCGAATCTGAAATTGAAAATCGTGAAAAGTTCAGGTTTACTCCAAGAATGAAAGCCACTACAGTTATTCTGGCTCTTCTTATCGGATTTCTGGGATTCCTGATGTATGACCGTGGATCTATGGAAGCGAAATTTATTAAACCTGCGGGATCTACTTTCTTTATTAAAAACGGCAAAATCACCAATACCTTCATCTATACCTTATTAAATAAATCTAATGAGAAAAAGACCTTAACCATCAAAGTTATAACTCCGGCTCATGCAGAGATCACTTATTTCGGTTCTGAAAAAATCATTTTAAAAGGAGATGAAATTCTGAAAGGAAATATCAACATTACCTTCCCTGAAGAAGATATTAAATTCTCAAAGCAAAACATGGTGATTGGTGTTTTTGATGAAAAAGGAAAATTGGTAGACAAATTTGAAACCACATTTGAAGGTCCATTTAAACTGGCATTGTAAGCAAAGGCAAGTTGAAAATTAAGAGTTTTTAATCATATAATTAACCACAAAAATTTTCAATCATCAATTATCAAATTCATTTAAGCCTTATATTTCCTCATAAACTGAGTAGGAGTCATTCCGGAACTTTTCCGGAATACTCTTACAAAGTAGGAATATTCTTCATATCCTAGTCTGAAGGCTATTTCAACAAGGCTTTCGTCGAGATACATCAACATTCTTTTGGCTTCCAGCACTACTCTTTCAGTAATGACATCTGTAGCTGTTTTCTGAACCACTGTTTGTGCAATCCTATTCAGATGTTTGGATGAAATTCCTAGTAATGAAGCATAATACGCAATTGATTTTTGTTTGGCAAAATGCTCCTCAATAAGGCCTTCAAAGTCCTGATAATGCTTAAAATAAGAAAGTCCGGCAGACGATTCCAGCGTTTCAAAATCCCTCGAAAACAATCGGGTCGCATTAATAAATAGCTGAGACATTAACGAAAGAATAAATCCTTCTTTCATGCTATTTTTAGACTGATGCTCCTTTCCTAGGGCTTTAAACAAATTAATATTTTGCTGTAAATCTGTAGCTTGCAACTGAAGTTTTCTGGGAAAAGATATAGATCCGAAAAAGGGAAAATTCCTCAATTTCTGGTTCACATAATGCATTTCATAAAACTCCTGTGAACAAAAGAAAATATAACCGTCTATATCCTCAGAAAGCTCCCAGCTATGGATCTGTCCTGGTGATAAAAAGAAAAGACTTCCCTCTGAAACCTCGTACTTTTGAAAATCAATCTCATGGATCCCTTTTCCTTTGGTAAAAAGAACGGCAGCATAGAAATCATGTCTGTGAGGTTTTTCAATATGCCTATGCCCTACCACCAAATGATTTTTCATGGTGTTAAAATAGAAATCAGCGGAGTTTTTACCAGCCTGAAAAAGATCAATATGAAGTACAGATATAGAGTTCATCGACTATAGAAAACGTAATAATGGTTTTATAAAAATACTGGAAATAAAACCAAGTTGCAAATTTATAAAAAAAGGACCGACACACCGGCCGATCCTTATTTATAGACTGAAGGGTCATTTTACTTTATAACCAACTTACTATTGTATACTCCTTTTTGAGAGTTGATGCTGATTACATATACTCCTTTAGGAACATTTACATTAAATTCTTTGGTATTATTGCCTTCACCTTGATAGTTGGAAGAATATATCAACCTACCACTTGAGTCAAACATATTTACTTTAACCTGTCCTTTTATATTTTGAGATTTGATAAAGAAATTACCATTACTTGGATTTGGATAAATTTTAATGTCGCTTGCTAAAGGCGAAACCACCTCTTTGGTTCCCAAAGTCTGGGTTTGTTGAGTACATACTTCCAGAGACCAACCCGTGATGGTTCCAGTGGTCCCTTTGGTATTATCTGATGCATACAATTTCCATTGTCCCTCAGCATTATGGCCTTTGAAAACATCTAAAGATTCTTTTGATTTGATTTCTCCCTGAATAGGTGAACTACAAGTTACAGCACTTCCCGTATTACTGAATGTACCTGTGATTCCTGAACTATTGTTACATTCACGGTTCCAGATAAGAGCAGAAGTTCCTACCGGACTTTCTATTCCAACAGCTATATCCCTTACGTTGGCATGAGTAATTGCAGGGGTCACTTTAATTTTAGTTATTGTTCCATTATTGTTGACCATTAATGGCGCTGTCACTTTAGGTGCCGAAATAGCTGATCCTCCGGGACCATCTGTAATTGTGACTGGAGAACCGCTATACGTATATGTTGTACAGGTTTCTCCCGTTACGGTATAATCAATCACAAAACTAGGGCTTACAGTATAATAAATATTTCCTACCGCTTCAACCATGATAAAAGCATTTGCAGATGTAGATCCAGCAGGAATAATAATCTCTTGTGTACCATCATTAGGTGTATTGGCTACAACAACAGTAAATGTCTGCCCTCCGTCAATGGACAATTTTATATTAACATTAGCCGTATTAATCGGAGCCTGATTGGTATTGGCTATATCCCATGTTACAATCATTGCATTTCCTGAAGTGGATGATTGCCCAAATGTAGGAGCAGTTATCTGGAAAGGACCCGCTCCGGCATTCACGGTCACCACCATTTCATCTTTGCTGGTTTGCGGGGCAATAGGATTATTACTTCTGGCAGTGAACGTAAAATTCATATTTTTTGCAACACTTGAAACGGATTCCCAACGTGTTGTCAGTACTCCTGCCAATACTTTATTAAAATCAGGGAAATATCTTAGAGGAGCACTTGCCGGAGATAAAGATCTGAAATTAGGTCCTGCCGGTTTGGTTGGATATGCAATAGAGTTTGCATATGTTTCAGCATCTCCGGCAGGGTCCATTTGTTCCCATGTATATGTATACGAAGAAGCATTAGCATCTGTGGTAGTTCCTTTTAGCAGATAAGGAGTTGATTTTGGAATAATATAGTCTGCTCCGGCACTGATCGTAGGAGCAGGATTGGAAAAAGGAGTTGTAATACCACAGCTAATATCGTTGATTGTATTTTTAATTTCCGTAACATTAACGGTATGAAAGTAGTCATTCGAATTATACTGAATATCATTATCTCCTCCCATAATGCCGGTGTAGGCCATAATAGTAGTCCCTCCTCCCGGTTCCACTTCTGATGTACCCGATCCGTCAAGATAACGAGAAAATGTGTGATTTGCTCCCATTTGATGCCCCATTTCATGGGCAACATAGTCTATATCAAAAGTATCCCCTTCCGGAAAATTACATGCAGTCCACCCACGGGCTTTAAAACCGGAATAACATATAACCCCTAACCCTGCTGCTCCATTTCCTCCCCGTCGATCCACTAAATGTCCCATGTCATAATTCTCACTGGGAATAACTGCTGATATATTTGTATTGGCCTGGCTCGGTCCCCAGCTTGCATAGGGATCTGTTGCAGGGTCCAGATATATAATAGATTCGTTACCCGCGATCAGATTAAAGTGTAATGACAAATCTTTTTCGAAAACACCATTCAACCTGGTTAAGGAAGCATTCATAGCTGCCAGAATCACTGCTTTTTTCTGAGCATCTGTAGCAGTAGTAGGAGTTCCGGTAGTTGTTAAATGATATTGAGCATATTCTCCTGTACAAGAAAGTGCCAATCTGAAAACATTAAAACCTGCCGTTTTTTTATTGACAACATTGTTTTTTTTTTCTGTGGTAGCTTTTTCGGCAGCTTCCATAGTGGAACATTCAAAAGGTTCTTTGTCCTGTCCTCTTCTTGCATTGGAATCAAAAACAGCATAAACAGACCTGTCTTCGGTATAAGGTTCAATAAATTCCGATATCCCGGAACGCGTAATCATGGAAGAAAAACCTACCGGAGACATACTGAATCTTAAATATACCGTAGGATCTTCTAATGCTGTTCCTACGTACGATTTAATATCAGGATATTTTGCCTGAAGTTTCGGAGCCATATTGGAAAACTCCCAAACCTGAAATTTTTCTAATTTCCCATGAGCTGTAGGAAGAGTAATAATAGTTCCTTTGTTATTTGAAAAGCGGGCTGGTGCATTTTCCAGGGATTGCTTAAGCTGACCTGTATTCAGTGAATAAAGGCCTGAAAATTCTAATTTTTCTTGTGACTTTTTAACCTTCTGAGACTTGAGCTCGGTTCTTGTCCATTGTGAAAACCCTAAGAAGGGGATCATTAGTGTTAAAATAAAGAAATAATGTTTCATAGAATGTGGTTTTTTAGTTTTACTAAATTAACAATAACAATCAAATTAATTTAAAAAAATCACGTAAAAATTAAATAAAAAATAACAAAACACAAATAAAACAATTTTATATTTAAAAATTAATATAAATGATTGCAAATAAATAAATTATTACATTAATATCTCCACAATTTAGAAAAATATTAATGACGCAAAATAGTATCAAATTCATCTTTTCACCATAGTAACCAATTAAACAACGAGTTACATATTTCAGATTAAAAAAAAATTGTACATCAATTCTTTTTATCTATAAAAATCAACATTCAATATTTGATCGTAAACGTACTATTGTAAACTACTTTGAAAGATATATTTGGATGAAACTTCAAAAAATTTCTATCTTTGAAGTTTAGGATTCGTAAAATGAAAATAAACTTACCCGATAAACTGTATTATTCTATAGGAGAAGTGGCCAAAGCCTTTGATGTAAACACTTCATTAATACGTTATTGGGAACAGGAATTCCCTATCATCAAACCTAAGAAAAACAGAAAAGGTAACCGATATTTCACCCCTGAAGACATTAAAAATCTTCAGATGATCTATCATTTGGTCAAAGAAAAAGGATATACACTGGATGGAGCGCGGGTTGCCTTAACGACCAACAGCAGAATTTCAGAAACCATCACCATTATTGACCGTCTTGAATTCGTAAAAGCTGAACTTATTAAACTGAAAGAATCTTTGGGCGAAAGAGATGCTGAAGAATAAAGTTATAGCTACCATTAGGGCCCGATATAAAATTCTATTTTTTTTACGTTTTATGTAATATTATAAATCATACTTATCAAATATTATATAAATAAAATATAAATGTGAATTTTATTGCGAATATCATAAAAAAAACAAATAATTTTATAAAAAAAAATTAAATTTGTTGTAATAAAAAAACACATTACAATGAAATTATCTATTTTATTACTCGCAATAGTTGGTAATGCATATTTATCAGCACAGGTAGGCATTAATACACAAACCCCAGACAAATCAGCAGTACTTGATATAAATAGCTCTAACAAAGGAGTGATTTTTCCTAAAATAGCCCTTACAAGTTCTACTGATGCTACTACAATATTAAGTCCCGCAACAGGGCTTTTGATATACAACACTGGCTCCGGAGGGTTATCCCCAGCCGGATATTACTATAATACAGGAACTCCTGCCGCTCCAGTATGGGGGAATTTTCAAGCTGTCACAAATACATCGGGTTCACAAGTACAAAAGATAATATACACTGGTACAACCGGAGATCCTTCTAAGACCGTTACCATTGGAGATCTTATATTCAGATTTTCTGCAGGAGCACCTAATACCACTATTCCACAAGTTGCCTTAAATCAAAGTAAGAATAAAAACTTAAATGTAGGAGTTAATCAACAATACGCCTCAAATGGTTATGAATACGCAAATAATGCCCTTGGTTTTACAACAGCTAATTATTCTACCTTTCAGAATATTCCTTCAGTAGGAGCTGGCATTGCCAATAACGAATTAAATATCTGTCATATCATCGATGCTGCTGAAAACAAATATTACCGAGTTACTTTTTATATCTCTAATAATAATACATTTTTGATTATCGCAGAACTATTCTAATTTTTAGAAAATTTTTATATGACAACCATATTATCAAAAAATCAATGCTCTTTTGAAATGTATTGATTTTTTGATATAGAGTAAGATTTCAAAAACTTTTGGTAATTTATACTTATTTCAAAACCCTTTTAATTAATTTTATCAGCAGGTTTATTCAATCTGTATTCTAAACTCCAGCACTTTATCTCTTCTCATTGCCACGCTTTATTTTTATCGGTAAGTTTACCCGATGATGAGAAAAAGCTATTACCAAAAACTGGCATTCATGGGTATACTGCTGACGATTTTATTTGTCTTTCAGAAATATACCAGTAAAGAAAAGGAAACTTTCCCTGATGTCAAATTTATTATGAACTCTTCAAATTCTGTCAATATCACAGCGTTTGATCCGAATTCACTCAATAATGAGCAGTGGCAAAATATTGGTTTTTCTGAAAAACAGGCAGCAACGATTCTCAAGTATAAAGATATTGTTGGTGGAGACTTTACTTCAAAGGAACAATTAAAAAAATGCTATGCCATTTCAGAAGAGAAATTCAATGAAATAAAAGCCTTTATACTACTTCCGGAAACAGGCAGGAAATCTTCATCTGTCTTCAAAAGTTTTGAAAAGAAGGAATTAATTATTTCCAAAAAATTTAACCCTGATCAGTATTCTTCGGTAGACTGGATAAAAATGGGTTTTAGTGAAAAACAAGCTGAAGCCATTTTAAAATATAAAAATTATCTGGGTGGAAGCTTTATCAGCAAAGAAAAATTCAGGGAATGTTTTATTATTTCTCCTGAAAATTACAGCAAAATACAGCCTTATTTGCTATTGCCTGCAAAAACACCTGAAAGTTTCAGAAACTTTACTAAAAACAATTCTGAAAAGAACAAAATCCAGTATCATCCTTTTGACCCGAACAGTCTTAATTTAGAAGGCTGGAAAGCACTAGGTTTTTCTGAAAAACAAGCCACTACCATTGTTAATTATCGTGACAGAAACCTTCGTGGAAGCTTTAAAAGTACAGAAGATCTACAAAAGTGTTTTGTTATTTCCACGGAAAAATTTCAGGAATTAAAACCTTATATTCAACTTACAACAAAAAAGCAGGACGCCCAGGAGCAAAAAACCGATTTTTCAAAAGTTGATTTAAATGTGATCACCTTCAAACAGCTGCTGGAATTTGGTTTGGATGAAAAAAGTGCCGGATCGATGATTGGCTTTAGAAAAAAGCTGAGAGGTTTTGTCAATAAACAGCAGATTTTAGAAACCTATAATATTGATAAAGATCTCGTTCAAAAATTAATTTCAATAGCACCGCTGGATGTTTCAAATGTTCCTAAATATACTTTAACAGGAGCTCCTGAAGAATGGCTGAAAGATCATCCTTACTTCAAATATTCTGCTGATAAAATCATCTTTTACCGGATTACCTACCCTGATGATAAGAAAATTTTGAAGTTTTTAAAATTAAAACCAGAGTATGAGGAAAGAATGAAACTATATTTAAAATAACTGGGAAGATGCAGTAAAAACCATCCAAAACAGTGTTGCTATTTTGGACAGTCTCTCGTCTTAAACATTTTCAAATTTTAGTGATGCATGTAACTGCTGGGACCATTGGTTCCTTCAATTGATTCAGGAAGCATTCCATATCTGGAACGTAAATCGACTGTACCTAACGTTTTCCCCGTCTCGATTTCAATAACATTAATGGTGCCGGAATTTAAGTTAGGAATATTCAACAGGTTATTTTGTACCGCTACCACTTCTTTTCCTTTTTTGGTCTTAAAGAAAACCATATGATGCGCTCCTTTATCTGCGGTAAGGGTTTTTAAAAGTTTTAGTTGAGGAAGGTTACTTATATCAAAGACCAAAACTTTTCCAGGATCAGCAAAGCTCACATAGAGTCTGTTATTATCATCAATGTACATTTCGAGAGTCCAGCCTAATCCTTGTGTACTTCCGTCAAATAATTTGGTGAAAGCATCATATTTCTTCGTTGTGGTATTGTATGGAGCAATCCAGATATCGCCGCCGAGCATTGTTGTGGCAAGGGCATATTGTGGAAATTTCCCACGGAGTAATAAAACCTCAACAGGACTGGACATGTCCGTGGGTGAGTCTGCAACCTGATAGGTCTCTTTTAATTCATAGGTATTTAGATCCAATAAGGTACAAGTGTTTCCCATGCCAGTCGTGAGATCAGGATGAATGGTTGAAGTTACCATCATAAGCCCTTTTTCTTCATTAACAGAAATACCATGCGGGTACATAATGAATTTATTGGGATTGTCCTGAATCGGTGCTTTAATGGTTTTAATAAGCTGGTTATTGTTTGCATTAAAAACACCTATACTGCCATCTTTTGGTCCTCCGGCACCTCCCATAAAGGTCATAAAATATCTTCCGTCATTGGTAAAAAACAAATTTTCTCCCACCGTATTCTCACCGGTATCAATCGGTGTTGCATTCACTAATATCGGTTGTCCGTTTTTGTCCTTTTCTGTTTTTATCTGATAGAGATAGCTCCCTCCTAAAGCGGTGGTGAATAGTTTGTTTGCACTCTGATTGTAATAAAGATGGTGAGGCAGCACACCAACACCTAATTCAAGTTTACTGCTGATATTTCCAAAATTTGGAGCTTCAGGATCGAGTTCTATGACAGCTATACCGTCCGATTGCCCTGTCAGACTTCTATAGTCAATATAAAAAGCAGTGTCGTGTGGAAGTTCCGAATTGTGATTGTCATTTTGACAATTAGCAAATGTTATTAAAATAATAATGAACGGAACCGGGTTAAATTTTAATTTCATGGTTTTCAGTTTTTTAGCTATTACTATTATAAATATAACACATTTACACTAACAAACTGAAAATATTACACTCATATGTGAATATTATTAAAAAATCACATAATAAATATCTTTTATAATTAATTTTCATATAAAAATAAAGACAATCAATAGCAAAAACCACAAATAAACCAAGACAAAATCACTGCAACTTCACTTACAATTTTCAAATGGATTAATCACAGATAAAAATTCTAATTTCACGACATAAAAGGCATAAAAAAAAGTAAGCAGGAAATATTTCCTGCTTACCATCTTATTATTTAATTATATAATTTTAATCGTCGATTGTTTTGCTTGAATCTGTCAGTAAAGAATTAAGGGTACTAAGTTCTTCACTTGTTAAATCCCTCCATTTTCCAACCGGGAGATCCAGTTTAAGGTTCATGATACGGATTCTTTTCAGCTTTTTCACCTCATATCCGAGAAATTCGCACATTCTACGAATCTGTCTGTTGAGCCCTTGTGTAAGGACAATTCTGAAGTTCATGTCATCAATCTTCTCAACTTCACATTTTTTGGTAACGGTATCGAGAATTGGAACTCCGTTTCTCATTTTGTCTAAGAACCTCGGAGTAACAGGTTTATCAACCCGTACAATATATTCTTTCTCGTGGTTATTTCTGGCACGAAGGATTTTATTAACGATATCACCATCATTGGTTAAAAGAATCAAGCCTTCACTGGGTTTATCCAACCTTCCGATCGGAAAAATTCTTTTGGGATGATTAATATAGTCTACAATATTATTTTTTTCACGTTTCGTATCTGTTGTACAAACAATTCCTACAGGCTTATTAAAAGCGATATATATAGGTTCTTCCTGCTGTTCTCTGATAGGTTTCCCATCAACTTCTACAAGATCTTCATCAGATACTTTAGTTCCCAGTTCAGGAATTTTCCCGTTTATTGTTATCCTTCCTTCTTCCAACAATTTATCTGCTGCTCTTCTCGAACAGTATCCTGCTTCTGATAAATATTTATTGATACGTGTCTTTTCCATTGGTCTTTTCCTTAACCGGTATAATTTTTATTAGTAGAAATAGTAACCCAGTAATTGGATTTTGCAAAGATAAGGAGTTCTTATCAGCTTTGAAATCTGTAGTCGTTATTTAGAAACTGATCTGTAGCATCTTCAATATTATAATCTCCGATTTTTGTGCGTCTCAATTGGGTCAGATAAGCACCTACCTCCAACGCTTGTCCGATATCATGAGCAAGGCTTCTGATATAGGTTCCTTTTGCACATCCAACGGTAAAACTTACCAGAGGGAAATGAATTTTAATATCTTTAAGATAATGAATAGTTGTCTTTCTCGACTTCATTTCTACCTCTTCACCTGCTCTTGCAAGATTATAGGCTCTCTCCCCATCAATTTTTATTGCAGAATAGATTGGTGGCTTCTGCTCGATTTCTCCTACAAATTTTTCCAGAACTTCCTTTACCTGCTCCTCCGAAATATGGGAAATATCCTGATGAAGGATTTCCGGTTTTTCGGTATCGTAGGATTCTGTTTGTACTCCGATTTTAATCTCTGTCCAATACTCTTTCGGAGCATCTTGTATCTCAGGAATTTTCTTGGTAAATTTTCCGCAGCATACGATAAGAAGTCCTGTGGCTCTCGGATCTAAAGTACCGGCATGCCCTATTTTGAATTTCTTGGGAAGATCAAATTCCCTTTTGAGTTTATATTTCATTTTATTGACAGCCTGGAAGGAAGTCCAGTCTAAAGGCTTGTCTAATAAAAATATGTATCCTGATTTCAGTTCTTCAGCAGTCATGAATGGGTTTAAATGAATTTTCTATTTAAAGAAATAAAAATAAATTAACAAAGCGATTCCTACAAAAATACGGTACCATCCCCAAGGTTTGAAACCATATTTATTAAGTACTCCAATGAATGCTTTGATTGCAATAAGAGCAACAACAAATGCTACAACATTACCCACTACAAAGATTAAAATATGATCCTGAGATTCCATAATCATTTCATATCCTTTCTGAGGATTCGGAGTCTCTTTTCCCCATGTTTTAACGAAAACAGAGTATACTGTTACCGCCAGCATGGTAGGAACTGCAAGGAAAAATGAAAATTCGGCAGCCGCTTTTCTTGTCAGCCCTTGTGTCATTCCACCAATAATAGAAGCTGCACTACGGCTAGTTCCCGGCATCATTGCCAGACACTGCCAGAATCCAATTGTCACAGCCTTTTTTATGGTAATTCCTTTTTCATCATCAATCGTAGGATTTTTAAACCATTTATCTGCAAAAAGCAAGACTACTCCACCTAGCACTAACACTGAAGAAATAGCAATCTGATTTCCGAGAATCGCTTCAATTTTATCATCAAACAAATATCCCAACACCAATGCAGGAACTACTGCAAAAGCCAGCTTAAAATAAAACTGAATATTATTTAAATCAAAAAACTTTTTCCAGTAAGCGACCACAACTGATAAAATAGCTCCAAACTGAATGGAAACCTGAAACATTTTCAAAAATTCGGTTTCTTCCAGCCCCATCAGGTTGGCAGTGAACCCCATGTGTGCAGTAGAGGAAATAGGAAGATATTCTGTAAGCCCCTCTATAATGGCAATAATAATTGCTTTGATTAAATCCATATTCTTTTAAAATTAAAAGATTAAGAGATCCGAAAATCCAGAAGGTTACCCTAAATTTTCTAATCTCTTAATCCTTAAATAAAGTTATTTTATTTATTTTCTTTTTAAAATCGCGTAAACTTCTATGACAAAACCTATCACCACAAACAATGGAGCGATTCTGATTCTTCTGATAGAGAAGACGTCATCATTCCATGAGTTGGGATCAAATTTACCGTCTACGGTATTAGCATCCGGGCCCATCATCAGAAGGAAACCAACCACAATAAATGCCAATCCGATCAGCATCCATTTGAAATTCTGCTGTCCGAAATAGAACGTATTTTCTTGTGGTACTTCAGCTTCATTTCCAAAATCTGAAGCGGAAAATTTATTTGTTTTTTTGCTCATTGTTAAGAGTAATATAAATCGTCAACGTTTGATTTTAAGAATCTCCATGTTGCAATAATGGTACTTAAAACCGTAATAAAAATCCCTACACCCACAACCAATAGTACCAACCATACATATTGCTGATTATCCTGTACAAATGCTGATCCGATCTGATTGGTAAAATAATACCAAACACCAAATAACGCCATAAGACCTATAAATGCGCCAATAGCACCTAAAACCACAGCTTCTATAATGAAAGGTTTAAGAATAAATCTTCTTTTGGCTCCCACCAGCTGCATGGTTTTAATAATAAATCTCTTGGAGAATATTTTCAGACGGATTGAGTTATTAATAAGAACAACCGCCAATACTAAAAACAGAATTGAGAATCCTAAGATCCATCTCAAAATTCTGCTCAGGTTATTATACACATCTACCATCAAGGTACTGTCATTCTTCACATCGATAATTCCCGGAACAGATTTGATCACCTTGATCGCTTCATCAATTTTCGCAGGATCTACATATTCCGGTTTAAGGGCTATTTCAATAGACGAAGGGAAGATATTTTCTTCAAATAATGCATCACTGTCAATCCCCATGCTTTTTTTGGCTTCCGTAGCTGCCATACTTCTTGAGATATAAGTTGCTTTTTTTACCGGAGCTAACGTCTGGATTTTTTTAAAAGTTTCTTCCTCTAGTTTTGCAATTTTTACAGAATCTTTAGCGTCATAATTTTCATCAAAGTAGGCATTCACTACCAGTTGTTCCTTGATATAGTCGGAATACTTTTGAGCATTAATTAAAATAAGCCCCATTAGCCCCAACAAAAATAACACTAAGGCAATACTTATCACTACTGTAATATTGCTGGACCGAAGCCTTTTCTTATTAAATTCATCTACAGATTTAGCCATTAATATTAAAATTTTTGGCTAAAATAGAAAAAATCTTCCGAAATTTGGGACGAAATAAAGAAAATCATTGTTAATAAAATCATAAAAAACTTTGAGTGTAAAAGCAAAAAAACATCTTGGTCAGCACTTCCTGACAGATGAAAACATCGCAAGGAAAATAGTAGAAGGTCTTAGTTTTGAGAACTATAATAACATTATGGAAGTAGGTCCCGGAATGGGAGTTCTTACCAAATATCTTCTTGAAAAGGAACAAAATATCTACCTTGCCGAAATCGATACAGAATCGATCGAATATTTGAAAAACAACTATTCCAGAATTACGGAAAACACTTTTGTAGGAGATTTTCTGAAACAGGATTTCAATTTTATAGGAAACGAGCAGATTGCTATTATTGGTAATTTCCCCTATAATATTTCTTCGCAGATATTATTTAAAATCGTTGATCATTATGAATTGATCCCTGAAATGGTAGGAATGTTTCAGAAAGAAGTCGCTGAAAGAACTGCGGCAGTACCGAGAACTAAAGATTACGGTATTCTTTCTGTCCTGATTCAGGCCTATTATGACGTATCTTACATGTTTACCGTTCATGAAAATGTCTTTAACCCACCTCCAAAGGTAAAATCCGGAGTTATAAGACTGACAAGAAGTCCAAAAGAAGGCTTAGCCGGAAATGAGGTTCTCTTCAAGCAGATTGTAAAAACAGGTTTTAATCAAAGAAGGAAAAAGCTTTCAAACGCATTAAAATCCTTAAACATTCCTGAGGCATTAAAAGGGCATGAATTCTTAGACAAAAGAGCTGAAGAGCTTAGCGTATCAGACTTCATTAATTTTGCCAATCTCTGGAAAGAAAACCAGTAAGAAATAAACCAGAAAGCTCCTGAACAAGGAGCTTTTCTATTGGATACATTTTATTTTAATCTGAATTAAAAAAGCCTTTCAATTGACTTGAAAGGCTTTTGATGATTTTATATTCAGTTATTCTCTGTTCTTAAGCATGATCCATCCTGACCAGTTCATCTGGGCTTTTGATTTCGGATATTCAAAATTAAACTTATACCAATAGGTGGATGAAGGAAGACGCTTGCCTCCTACTGTACCATTCCAGATTGGTGTGTCTTTTGAAAATTTAAACATCTCCACCCCATATCTGTCATGGATAGACCCTGTAAAGTTTTTAAACTGACCCAGAGAGGTTAAATCCAGTACATCATTAATTCCATCATCATTAGGCGTAATCACGTTATTGATCTGCAGGGTAAAGAATTCTAAACTACCCACACAATGAGTCCCTACTCTTCTTACCAGAATAGTATACGTTGTATTGTCTAAAAGGCTGCTAAATATATTTGACTGCTGCCATGTAATTCCATTATCAATAGAATATTCCAAACTACTTGGCAAATTATTCATTGGCGGATTCTCTGCAGTAATCACTAATGTTTTCTTAGTACTCGAATAATCCAATCCGATAACGTAAGGAGTAGCAGCTCCCATTACTTTAGCACTAAACATTTTTTTACAGATTCCATTATCGATTTCCACCGTATAAATGCCCCACTGATCTACATCAATCTTCTGGGTAGTGGCACCTGTGCTCCACAAATATTTATAACCCGGACCAGCTCCTGCATCTAAGGTAGCCTTATCCCCAACGCATATTTCAACATCTGTTAAAGGTGATGTAATTTCAGGAGTTACTTCAACTCTTACTGTTGCAGGATTCAGAGATTTACACCCCTTCGTTCCTAAGGCATATACAGTAAAAATAGTTGTCTGATACAAAGTAACTGTCTGCATATTGCCTGTTCCAGGGAAATTGCTCCATAAATAAGTATCTCCACCTTCTGCCGTAAGTGTTACGGATTCTCCCGGGCATATCTTTATTTTTGATACTTTCACCTTAGCGGTTGGAGTTGCTTCCTTCAATAAGGTAAGTTCTACAGTCTTGCTACAGAATCCTCCGTTGGAAACAACTACATAAAGGATCTGACCATCATTACCGTTATAATTTAATATATTTTGGATATAGTTGTTATTCTGAGCAATTGCATCAGCCTGATTTTCGTAAAACTTAAATACTGCACCCGGAGTAGTACTTATCGATGGTTTTATCGACTCAAGATCAAAAGTCGTAATATCCGGAGTGGTACAAAGAAGTAAGGTAGCATCATTAGCTTGTGGTGTGAACCCACCATGAATTTCTATGGTAGCTTTACCAGGACATGGATTTCCCGGAACACTTACTTCAATAGTATAGGTTCCCGGCTGTGTAGCAGTAATCGTATTGGTCGTAGCACCAGGAACAAGAGTACCATTAAGAAACCATTGGTATACTAAATTCGGATCACTTACAGACGCTGTGATTACCTGAGGCACATTATCACAAACATTGATATCAGAAGGCAGCTGAGCTCCGGCAGGATCTAAAAGTTCTACTCCGATATTGAAAGATCCTCCTTCTAAAAATACAGCAGAATCATAATTATGGTCACTATAATCGGCGATTACCATTTTAAAGTGATACTGTTGCCCTGCAGTTACAGTAGCCGTAGCAGTAAGAGGAATCGTTCTTCCGTTAAAATTGGTTTCTACATTCGCGGTGTTGTAACCTGCAAAATATTGTTCATTAACAGCACCACAAATACCTTGTACTGCCGGGTGAATATTTGTAATACTTACCGGCCCTGCTGAGTTTGGAAGAACAGCCATATTGACATAAGGTCCTCCCGTTGTAGGTCTTAGTAAGATCGCAAATGCGTCCGCAAAGGTACAGGGAAAAGATCCTGTATATTCTTCAGAGGCTATTAAATAATTAAATTTAATTTGAGTCGTTGTAGGTACAAAGTCAAACTCTAAAAGTACAGCATCATTCAATCTGTTTTCCTGTACTCCGATAACTTGTGCCAAATCAGGATCAGAACCACCTCCATTGGTATCCCCTAGCGTACTGCTTTCAAAGCTGTTTCCCGCTTTTCTGGCGAATCCTGTCGAAAGAATGATACCATCTTTGAACGGAAAATTAGTAGCTGCTTTATTAAAATATCCCCAGGCTCTGTTTGCATCACCTACCGCATGGTTAGGAGTGATTTTCACATTGCTTACATTGGGAGTAACACAAGTATTGGTTCCGGATGAAATTAAGACATCTTTTACCAATTTTTCTATATCGTAATTGGTTTCCGTATATGCGGGAGCATTCACATCTATGAAAGCGCCTGCTCTTGCAGATAACGCGGATTTATGTTCCTTTACGGACTTTCTTGATTGTGGAGTTTGTGAAAATAAGAACGTTGAGACAACTAAAAAAAATAGACAAAGCGGTAGGTTTCTTATCATAATATTTTTGTTTCAACAAATTTAATTTTTTTTTGAATATACCATATACATATTTCACTTTTTTGATACAAAATAATAAAATTATAAAGTACTTATGAAAATAATCGATGATTTATTAACTTTTGAAAATACTGAATTAAGCTTCTTAATTCTGCGGTAAAAGCACCTTTTAATAATCAAAAAAAAGCCCTCCAAATAAACTTGGAAGGCTTTTTATTTTATTAAATTCTTTCTAATTTCTATTTTTCAACAAGATCCAACCTGAACGTTGCTCAAGCTTGTTGCTTGCCGGATTCTCCCATTGAACCCTATACCAATACGTACCGGTAGGCAGGTTGATTCCTTTTAATGATCCTTTCCAAACGACATCACCTTTTGTAGCTTTGAAAACTTCTGCTCCATATCTATCGAAAATAGATGCTGCAAAATTCTTATAACCACTAATTCCTGTGAAGTCTATCGTATCATTTATACCATCCATATTTGGAGTAATAGCATTGCTGATAACGAGTGTAAAGTAATCCAGCGAAGTACCGCATTTTGCACCTTTCACTCTTACCATCAGACGGTAATTTGTATTATTCAGAACACCTGAGAATATATTAGAATCCTGCCATACGACTCCACCATCAATAGAGTATTCTAAAATACCTCCTGTCGGATTACTTGCCGTAAGCGTAAGGATATGGTTTTCATAAGTAACATTGGTAAATTGTGGCAGATCCGGATTGATCAGCTGGGCTGTAAAGACCTTGGAGCATACTCCGTTGCTTATGGTTACAGAATAGGTACCGGCAGTAGTTACCGTTATGGTTTGACTTGTAGCACCGGTACTCCACAGATATGTATAATTTGGTCCGGCACCCGCATCTAAAACAGCTTTATCTCCGGCACAGGCATATACATCTTTTAATGTAGAAACAATAGCAGGAACGACTTCAATCTTAATTGTAGCAGGATTCACTGAGCTACAGCCGTTTCCTCCCAATGCATATACCGAGTAGACAGTTGTCACTGTAGGAGTAACAACCTGAGTATTTCCGTTACCAGTAAGATTTACCCAATTATAAGTAATCCCTCCGGTAGCAGTAAGGGTCACAGATTCACCGGCACAAATTTTTGATTTAGAAGCGGCAATTCCAGCGATTGGAGGTCCTACCTGAACCGTAACGGTTGCAGGTGTTGCAGAAATACATCCGTTTGCTCCTACTGCAAATACGGTATACGTTGTTGTATTTGTAGGTGAAACCACCTGAGTATTTCCATTTCCGGTAAGACCATTCCCCCAGTTATAAGTAGCTCCTCCCGAAGCAGTAAGCGTTACGGATTCGCCCACACATATACGTGGCTGAGATGAAACAAGTGCAGCTACCGGTGCCACCCTATCTTCCTGCACTGTCACAGTGGTTGTGTAAGTACAGGTTAAATTTCCAGGTTGAGACACATTGGTAACCGTTAGTGTATAAGTACCTCCGGCACTTACTACAGGATTAAGAGTAGTTCCTCCGGATACAATAGTTCCTCCCGTCCAGGTAATGGTAGACCCGGCCGGCACCACAGAAGCCGAAGCATTGATGGTAACCTGAGGTGTTGTACAGGTAATTGTCTGCGGTGCAGCAACCGTTAATGTTGTTTCAGCAGTTCTCAGCAATTGCAAAGAAACTACATACTTACAACCTCCGTTGCTCACCAGAACATATATAGTCTGATTGGCTGGAGGTGCATATGTTGTTGGATTGGGAATCGAATTTGCATTCCCGGCATTGGCATCAGCCTGGTTGATATAATAAGTAAAAGTTATTCCAGCTGTAGAAGTCGTAATCTGACTTTCCGCTTCCGTTAAGTTATACGTTAGCCCCGGCTGATAACATTTATGCAAAGTAGCATTCTGAGCAGTAAAAGGTTCTGAAACCTCAATTGTTATGGTTCCCGGATTTTGAGATACACACCCGTTCGCTCCTACGGCTGTTACCGTATAAGTAGTTGTCGTCGTAGGGGAAACCGTTTGTGTATTTCCTGTTCCCGGAAGGCCTCCACCCCAGTTATAGGTAACACCTCCTGAAGCAGTCAGGGTTACTGATTCACCTTTACATATTTTTATTTTAGTCGCAGTAAGTCCGGTGTTCGGTGGTGCACTGTCTCCTGTAACCGTTACATTGGCAACAGCAGTACAAATCGTATTTCCTGGCTGATAGGTTTGTGATATGGTTAAAGTATAGGTTCCCGGCGCATTGATAACAGGGTTTAGGGTAGTTCCTCCTGAAGCAATATTCCCTCCCGTTGTTGTCCAGTTAAAAGTAGCACCAGCAGGATATACAGAAGCTGATGCATCCAAAGTAATCTGAGAATTGCTACACGTCAACTGTACCGGAGGAACAATGGAGGCTGTCATCTGTGGAGCCTTTATCAGTTGTAGTTCTGCAACTTTAAAACAGAAGCCGTTTCCAACTCTTACGTACACCGTTTGTCCTCCGGGACTTGGATAAGCTGTTGGGTTGGGAATCGTATTTGTGTTCCCGGCATTGGCATCTGCCTGTGTTGCATAATATGTAAAATTGGCCCCGGGAGTTGTACTGATGGCAGTCTGGGCTGATGTTAAATTAAAAGTTGCATTCCCAGCAGTATAGCAAGCGGTTAACGTAGAATTCTGTACAGTAGGAGATGTTCCTCCTATTACGGTAATGGTAGCTTCTCCGGGACAGCTATTTCCCGGAACATAAACCTTAACAGAGTATACTCCCGGCTGTGTTGCAGTGTAACTTGCAGAAGTAGCTCCTCCAATCGGATTATTATTTAAAAACCACTGGTAAGTCACATTAGGTGCCTGAACAGAAGCAGTGAAAGTTTGTGGAGAATTATCACACATATTTACTGACGTAGGAAGCTGTACTCCTGCAGGATCCAGAATTTTCACTCCAATATCAAATGATCCGGCTTCCAAAAATACCGCTGAATCAAAATTGGAATCCTGGTAATCTGCCAATACCATTTTAAAATGATATGTTTCTCCGGGAATTACAGCAGCTTTAGCTGTTAATGGAATAGTACGTCCATTAAAGTTGGTCTCAATCTGAGCCGTGTTGGTTCCGCCGTAATAGGATTGATTCTTTGGTCCGCAATTAGGATATCCCGGATGAATGTTGGTAACACTCACAGGCCCTCCACCTGCAGGAAGTACTGCAAGATTCGTGTAGGTAGGATCACTGGCTTTCTTTAATAACAGAGCAAAACCGTCTGTAATGGTACATGGGAAATTTTGCTGATATTCTTTAGAGGCGAATAAATATCTGAATGTAATTTCTGTAGAAGCTGCAACAAAATCAAATTCTATAGAAGTTGCATCTCTCAGGTCAGAATTGGGTATATTCAAGGCTGTAGCGAGATCCTGATCTCCTCCTGATGATAAAGCATCACTTAAATCTGCATAATAGGTATTTCCAGCTTTATAGGCATAGCCCGTTGAAAGTACAATTCCTTTGCTGAAAGGGAAATTAGTATTTGCCTTATTAAAATATCCCCAGCTTCTGTTTTGATTGCTAGGCGGTAAATTAGGAGATACTGTTACATTGCTTACATTGGATGTAGCACATCCTCCTCCTGATATTAGGACATCTTTTACTAATTGAGTAATACTATAGCTGGATTCAGGATAGCTGAGTGCATTAACATCAATAAAAGCACCCGCTTTCATAGAGGCAGCACTACGCTTGATAGTTCCCTGTGTTTTTCCTCTGTTCTGAGCAAAAACCAGCACCCCGATAAAAGCAAAAACTAAAGTTAAAAATAAATTTCCTGTCCTCCTATTTAACATTTTATAGTATTTTAAACAAAAATACTATTTTTTTTGATTGAAATTCATCTTAACATAATTTACATTGCTACTAATGCAAATTTATTTATCGTAAAATATCAACTTAATTTATTCCGATATCATAAAAAAAGACTGACAAAATAGTCAGTCTTTCAAATATAATTTAAAATTATTCTATATTTTTAAGCAAGATCCATCCGGTCTTTATCGTGAGCTGCTTACTCGCAGGATCTTCAAAGGTTACCTGATACCAGTATGATGAGGTTGGTAAACGTTTTCCCTGGAAAAACCCGTCCCAGTAAGGTCTTATTTTTTCTGCTTTAAAAACTTCTTTCCCATAGCGGTCAAAGATTTGCCCTTTAAAATCTTTATAGTCACTTATTCCTCGGAAATCAATGATATCATTAATGTTATCGCCATTAGGAGTGATCACATTTTTCATTACAAATGTAAAATACTCAAGGAAGCCTTCACAACTCGTAAATTTAACTTTAACGCGAATAGAAATGATTTTGTTTGGAGGTACATTGGTAAATACATTCGATGCCTGCCATGTAATCCCGTTATCTATTGAATACTCTAAGACCCCGTTACTTGGATTGCTTGCCGTAAGAACCATAGTTCCTCTATCGTTATAATCAACTTTGATGATTTGTGGAATAACAGCCTGAATCACCTGTGTTTTAAATTCTTTTGAACATACTCCATTGCTGATCGTCACTGCATATTCACCCGGAGTATCAACGGTAATCGTTTGAGTTGTTTCTCCCGAACTCCACAGATAGGTATATCCCGGGCCGGAACCTGCATCCAGAAGGATTTTATCTCCTTTACAGATGTATCCTCCTTTAATATTGGAAACAATAGCAGGAATCACCTCAATGGTAATACGCGCCGGCTGTAATGATTTACATCCTTGTGCCCCGATCGCATATACAGTGTATGTTGTTGTTTGTGTTGGATTAACAGTTCTGATTCCTCCTGTACTGGAAGAATCTCCCCACTGATAAGTCACCCCTCCGGCAGCTGTTAACAGTAATGATTCCCCTGCACAAATCTTCAACCTTGGAGCGGTAAGTTTTGCAACCGGAGTTTCTTCTTTCCTTAAAGTAAGCGTGGCAATTTTGCTACAAAACGCTCCATTAGAAACAAGTACATATATTAATTGTCCATCGGTTCCCGTATAATTGGTAAGATTGGTAATATTACTGTTATTTTGAGCCTGAGCATCAGCCTGATTAGCATAGAACTTGAACACCGCTCCTGTCGTGGTACTGATCAGAGGCTTTGCATCTTCTAAATTAAAAGTAGTAAGATCCGGTGTTGAACAAAGCTTAAGTGTGGCATCATGTACTGTAGGACTTGTTCCCCCGACAATAGTAATAGAAGCTTCCCCAGGACAGTTATTTCCCGGAATCATTACTTTTACGGTGTATACTCCCGGTGCGCTAGCGGTATAAGCAGCAGCGGTAGCTCCCGGAATAAGAACTCCATTTTTATACCATTGAAAAGTCATTCCCGGAATTGTAGCTACCTGCGCTTTCAATACTTTTGGGGTATTGTCACACATATTAATACTACCCGGTAATGCTGCTCCTGCCTCGTCCACAATCTTAATCCCGATATCAAAAGACCCTCCTTCCAGAAAAACGGCAGAGTCATGTCCTGTGTCTATTGCGTCTGCCAGAACCATTTTAAAATGATAGGTCTGTCCCGGGATCACATCTGCAACAGCAGTTAACGGAATAGTTCTTCCATAATAATTGACCTGCACGTGAGGACTGTTTATTCCTGCAAAATAAGTGGCATTAGTCGGTCCACAGCTGAATGCCCCTCCTCCGGGCACAATATTAGTTACACTTACCGGCCCTGCTGTTCCCGGTAATATTGCCAAATTGGTATAAGTGGGATCTCCAGCCTTCTTCAGTAAAAGTGCAAAGGCATCGGAGAATCCACTGCATGGATAATCGTTCGTCGGCTCATATTCTTCAGAAGCAAATATATAGTTGAACTTAACCTGAGTAGAGTTGGGAACAAAATCAAATTCGAGAGCTACAGCGTCATTTAATGTAGAAGTATTACCGGTAGCTGCCACAAGGTCGGCATCACTTCCTGTACCTACACTTTTACTCGCCATGCTGATAAAAGAATTTCCAGCGTCTTGTGCATGTCCTGTCGTCAATACAATTCCATCTGTAAAAGGAAAATTTGTAGTTCCTTTATTAAAGTACCCCCAAAATCTGTTGACATTATCTACTGCATGACTAGGACTTACTGTAACGTTGGTTACGCTGGCTGTTGTACAGGTAGTTCCCCCATTGATGAGAACATCTGTTACCAGCTGTGCCGGTGAATAGCCTGAAGGGGCATAGGAAGCCACATTGACATCTATAAACGCTCCCGCTTTGAGACTTTCTGCTGAAGGTTTTATTTTTGAGACCTTTCTGTTACGAACGCCTTGCGAAAATACAGAAACAGAAGCCAACAAAAATAGTACAAGAAAAAAGTAGCTTTTTAATCTATAATTTGACATTTTGTTTTCATTTTCCCAAATGTAACAAAAATATATGTAACATTTTAACCTTAAAAGCCAATTAGGTTCATTTTTAGACAATTATCAATAACAAAAGTTTCTTATTTTTATGCTTTTCACAAATAAACAGATAAAATTTCACAAATAAAAAACAGATCCATGTAAAATGATCTGCTTTTGTTATCTCGTTAAAATAATATATCTCCGACTTTTTGCTTAGTTCTCATCTTTTTTTAGCTGATCAATCTCATTTTGCAGCTGGGTGATGATATCTTTTAAAGCTTTTATTTCATTCTTATTCGAGCTTACATTGCTTTTCAGAATTACATTTTTTGCTCTTTCAATGTGATGTTCCTCTTCCTCTTCTTCATTTATTTCTTCGATATCTTCCTGAATATCTTCAATATCCTCGTTGATTTCTTCAATGTCTTCACTGATCTCCTCAATATCTTCGCTGATTTCCTCGATATCTTCCTGGATGTCTTCTATATCTTCACTGATTTCTTCAATATCTTCCTGGATATCTTCAATTTTCTCATGACTTTTATTGACTGACATTTGAATAAAAATAGCCAGATAAATAGCTTCCAGGGAAAGTACAGTTGTAAGAATCAGCAACATCTTGTCAAATGAGACAAGGTTAACCATCGGAAGCAGAAAAGAGGTAAGAAAAAGCAATGTGTGTACAATCAGTGACTGGATAGACCCAATCCATGAGGTAATGCTATCTGCTATTTTCTCCAGAATTTCTGTTTTCTCATTATATTTTTTCATCCTTATCTTTTTTTACAAAAGTTCCTTAGTCACTCCCAGTCCAAACAATGCAAAGTCATATTTTGCGGGATCATTCTCATCAAACTTTCTTATAGCTACATCTAATTCTTCTACAGTTTTCCAGTCATTCTGAGTTCTGGAAACCAGTCCTAATTTTCTGGAAATATTTCCGGTGTGAACGTCCAGAGGAATCGACAGGTATTTCTGATCTATATTTTCCCAGATACCAAAATCTACACCTCGTTTATCTTTACGCACCATCCATCTCAGAAACATGATAATTCTTTTGGCAGAAGAATTTTTATAGGGCGAGCTGATGTGTTTATGGCTTCTATGCTTTTCAGTTTCCAGGAAGCTGTTTCTGAATCGTTCTATCGCATGTAAAAAATTCACTTCAGGTTCCTGTACTTTAAACAGATTTTCCAGACTTTCGTGTTCTGTATAAATTCTGTTGAATTGTTTAATGAAATAAGAAAAATCCTGCCCGTTAAAAGTCCTGTGAATACTTTTATCCTGTATATTTTCTAAATCTTTTTCTGAGTAATTCAGTACAAAATCATAAGGTGAGTTCCCCATGATATCCAGTATTTTTTCCGCAGACTTAATAATTGATTTCCGATTTCCCCAGGAAATTGTTGCCGCTAAAAAGCCTGCAATTTCAATATCCTGCTTTACAGAGAACCGATGCGGAATCTGTATGGGATCATTTTCTATAAAATCAGGAGCATTATACTGGTCTGCTTTCTCGTTCAGAAAATTTTTAAGTTCTTCAAAATTCAGCATATTCATTTCAAATTTTCACACTTTCCAATGCTTTTGGTAAAAATGAATTGGGAAATATATTTCTTGCTTCATCGGTAAATACGGTAAGATCGGCATATCTGTTGGAGAAATGTCCTAAAATTAATTTTCCTACCTGAGCTTTCTGAGCAATAGTTGCAGCTTCCAGAGCTGTTGTATGTCCTGTATAATCTGCCATTTCTTTCAAATCATGTAAAAATGTAGATTCGTGGTATAAAACTGTTACATTTTTAATAATCGGAATCACATTTTCCAGATAACGGGTGTCACTGCAAAAAGCATAGGATACTGAAGGAGCAGGTTCAACAGTAAGAATTTCATTTTTAAGAACATATCCATCGCTCAATACAAAATCTTTCCCTGCTTTTATATTGTGATAATCACAGGTCTCAATTTCACTGTATTTGGCAATTTCTTTCATGTTGAGATGCCTGTCTTTCGGTTTTTCTTTAAACAGATAACCATTACAATAAATTCTGTGATCGAGAGGAATAGTATATACTTCTACCCTGCTATCTTCATAGATCTTTTCTGAATAATCTTTATCCAGCTCATGATAAACCACTTCAAAACCACGGTGTGTTTCGGTAATCTGAAAAATGGTTTCCATCATCTTTTTGATTCCTTTCGGTCCATAGACATGGATTGGGTTTTCCCTTCCCAAAAGGCGGAAAGAAGCAATAAGCCCCGGAAGTCCAAAGCAATGATCTCCATGAAGATGGGAAATAAAAATATGATTGATTTTTGAAAATCTTGCTTTTGCTTTTCTCAGCTGAACCTGTGTACCTTCTCCACAGTCGATAAGAAAGTGTCTTTCTTCCATTTCCAGCAATTGTGCTGTAGGAGAAGAATTGATGGTCGGAATAGCTGAATTAAAGCCTAATATCGTTAAATAAGTACTCAAATCAATAATTTATTCTAACAAATGTACGACAAATTTAAAAAAGGAAGCGGATTAAAATATCCCGTTAAATCAGAGGTTTATCCCCTTTATCGAACAGGAATATCTCCTCTTAATTTGTTTTTATTTTACTATTTCACTTTCAGAAAATCCATAAAAAGGTCTAATGCCTGCTTACGGTGACTAATTTTGTTTTTGTCTTCAGGATTCATTTCTGCAAAAGTCTTATCATATCCTTGTGGAACGAAAATCGGGTCATATCCGAAGCCTTTAAAGCCTTTATTTTCTGTCAACAGGTTTCCATGAACTCTGCCTTCAAAATATTGAGCTCCGTTTTCATCATAATAGCATAAAACAGTGATGAAATAGGCCTTTCTGTTTTCTATTCCCTTCATTTCTTCAAGAACCTTTTCAATATTTTTAGCAAAATCATGATCTCCCGCGTACCGGGCAGAAAATATTCCAGGCCTTCCGTCTAAGGACTCTACTGCCAAACCACTATCATCTCCTAAACTAGGGATACCTGTCTTTTCAAAGCAGTATTTTGCCTTAATTAAAGCATTAGCATGAAAAGAATCTCCATCTTCTACAATTTCTTCGTGAATATTATAATCTGTAAGACTTTTTACAACACAATCATTTCCTAAAATCTGTTGAATTTCTTCTTTTTTGTGCTCATTGTGTGTTGCTACCAATAATTCCATATCTATATTCATTTTCAATTTTACTTTTTAGCCTGTTGATTAAATTTCTGCATAATGTACTTTATACTTTTTCATAAAAAGATAGTAGAATAAAGAGAAAAGTACAACCCCTGCAGCTAATATCAACCATTCTGAAACATTTAAAACTTTTGCAAAGCTTTCATCTTTACCGTAAAGCACCAATAAGGATAAGGCCAGGTTATTAAAAGCGTGTAACAGTATCGGCATCAATAAAGATTTTGTTTTATGATAAACCAATCCCAGCACACAGCCCAGCATTACGGCACTGATAAACTGCCATGGATTTCCGTGTACTACTCCAAAAATAATGGAGGCATATAAAATAGCCTTCCATGGCTTTATTCCTTTATTGATCAATCCTTTCTGAATAATCCCTCTGAAAATAACTTCCTCAAAAACAGGAGCCAAAACCGAAGTCATCACGATCATAATTACGGGATCATCGGTAAGTTGATTCATAAGTCGGGTAAAATACTCATAAAATTCACCGAAAAAGGGTCCTGAAGTGGGAATTAATGATGCTACAAATTCTGAGATCAGCATCATGCCTGCCATCATAGGAAAAATCAAAAGATAGGTATAAAAATTAACGGATGATAAGTTAAAATTAAGTTTCTTTCCGGTAGTTCGTCTTACAATGAAAAAGTCAAAGAAAGCAATTGCAGCTAGAAATCCTACAGAATTTGCTACCATAAAAAACCAGTCTTTAAGCTCCAGATTTTCTCTGAAAGCCACTTTCCAAAAGAGACTGAATAAAGAAACAGCCATTGTTCCTATAAACAAACCCACCACCAACGTAACAGCACCCCACCATGTGAAGGTAAATTTTGGATATTTGCTATTTTCCATTCTTTTTTCTGTAAAAGTTTATCGAAAACAAAGATAATTTTTTTGAATGCCACAGGCAACTAAAATGGAGAAGGAAATTGGAGAATCCGGAATCAGGAGATAAGATTTAAGCCGGGAGACTTAAAGATAAGCGATAAAACTTATAGTTCCTGAACTTTCTTTCATCGATCTCAACCCTAAACCTGGATTATGCCATTAACATTATTATAATTTATTTGAAAACCTCGTAAAAAATCCCGATTTTTGCAACTTCAAAATACGATATGTCAGACTTAATCAAAGAAATACAAAAAAGAAAGACCTTCGGGATCATTTCCCACCCGGATGCCGGAAAAACCACTCTTACGGAAAAACTACTTCTTTTCGGAGGAGCTATTCAGGAAGCGGGTGCGGTAAAATCCAACAAAATTAAAAAAGGAGCTACTTCCGACTTTATGGAAATTGAGAGACAGAGAGGGATCTCGGTAGCGACTTCCGTATTGGCTTTTGAATATAAAGATCATAAAATCAATATTCTCGATACTCCCGGTCACAAAGACTTTGCTGAAGATACTTATAGAACATTAACTGCCGTAGATTCTGTAATCGTTGTTATCGACGTTGCAAAAGGGGTTGAGGAGCAAACTGAAAAACTGGTTAAGGTTTGTAGAATGAGAAACATTCCGATGCTTGTTTTTATCAACAAACTAGACCGTGAAGGGAAGGATGCTTTTGATCTATTGGATGAAGTGGAGCAAAAATTAGGTTTAAGAGTTTGTCCGCTTTCTTTGCCAATTGGTATGGGAAGTGACTTCCAGGGAATTTATAATATCTGGGAAAATAATATTCAGCTATTCTTAGAAGAGAAAAAGCAGAAAGTTGGAGATTCTATTAAGTTTGATGATATTAATGATTCTTCTATTGACGAAGTGATCGGTGAAAAAGCAGCAAAAACTTTAAGAGAAGAACTTGATCTGATCCAATCTGTTTACCCTGAATTCAACCGTGAGGATTATATGAATGGAGACCTTCAACCGGTATTCTTCGGTTCAGCGTTAAATAACTTTGGAGTTCGCGAATTATTGGATGCTTTCATTGAAATTGCACCGATGCCTCAGCCTAAGGAAAGTGATCTTCGTATGGTAAAGCCTGAAGAAAGCACTTTCACAGGATTTGTTTTCAAGATCCATGCGAATATGGATCCTAAGCACAGAGACAGACTTGCATTCGTGAAGATTGTTTCAGGAACATTTAAAAGAAATGAAAACTATTTATTGGTAAGAGAAGGCAAAAAAATGAAGTTCTCTTCTCCAAATGCTTTCTTCGCTGATAAAAAAGAAGTTGTAGAAGAAAGTTTCCCTGGTGATATTGTGGGTCTTCATGATACAGGAAGTTTCAGAATCGGCGATACTTTAACCGGTGGTGAGAAATTAAGCTTCAAAGGAATTCCAAGCTTCTCTCCTGAGCACTTCCGTTATATTAATAATAATGATCCGTTAAAAGCTAAACAATTGGCTAAAGGTATTGATCAGTTAATGGATGAAGGGGTTGCACAGCTATTTACTCTGGAAATGAATAACAGAAAGATCATCGGAACTGTAGGAGCACTTCAGTACGAGGTTATTCAATATCGTTTAGAGCATGAATATGGCGCTAAGTGTACATATGAGCCTCTATCCATGCACAAAGCATGTTGGGTGGAAGCGGATGAAAAATCTGAAGAATTTAAAGAATTTGCCAGATTGAAACAAAGATTCCTGGCAAGAGATAAGTATAATCAACTTGTATTCTTGGCAGATTCATCATTTACCATTCACATGACGCAGGAGAAATTCCCGAATGTGAAATTACATTTTATCAGTGAATTCCGAGATCATTAATCTCGTTTCTCATAAAAATAACCCGTTCAATATGATATTGAACGGGTTTCTTATAGTAAGTACTTGTGTTTTTATTTTTTAATAAGCAGTTTTCTAGAGATCTTTTGTCCTTCTTTATCTAACTGAATAATGTAAGTACCCGTCGGGAGATGTGATACATTTACTTCTTCATGAGTCTTACCACTTGTAACTTCTTTTTTAGCAGTAACCAGTTTTCCGTCTATCGCAAAAATAGTGTATGAAAAGCCCTTTCCGGATTCTGTTTCAATGGTAAAGATTCCTTTGGAAGGATTAGGATAAATCTTTATTCCGGTTTTTACTTTTTCAACTTCACTGGTTCCTAAAGTAGAATTAATAATAAAATTGGTTTTATTTACATTTAAAAAGATATTATCAATTGCTTTGATCATGATTCTTGCATTTGAAGTAGCTCCCAAATTACCCGGAACATTAAATGTGTAGGTCCCATTATTGGGTGTGCTTGCCACTAAGACATGAGGAAAAGTAAGTCCTCCATCTGTAGAAAGTAAAATTCTGACATTGGCAGTATTTACTGGAGAAAGATTGGTACCGGCTACATTCCATGTAATTGTTTTAGATTCTCCTATATTCCAAACTGTTCCTGCAGTATTTTGAGAAGTCACAACAAATGGGCCTGCCTCATCTGACACCGTTAACTTAATGTCATCCCGACCTGTTTGTCCACCCACCGGGTTATTATCCCTCACAAGTAATGAGAAGTTTAATATTCTCTCAACAGATGGCAGCTTTTCCCAGGTTCTGAAATCAGTAACATCGATAACATTGGGATCATATCCTTGTACGATCGTAGATAACCTCGGAAAATATCTGGAAGGGTCACTTGTAGCCAATATAGATCTAAACATAGGACCTTCTGAGCTTATTGGTTTAGGTGGCATAGATCTCTGCTCCTTATCCATTTGTTCCCAGTTATAGGTAATTGCATCATTATCTGCATCTGTACCGATTCCTGTGAGTACAAATGGAGTATTTACAGGAATTGTCTTATCAAGGCCCGCATTTGCTGTTGGGGCATGATTATTAGTTGTTGTGTTTACTCCACAATTTCCACCGCTTGTGATCCATGTATTAATTTCCTTAATACTGATCGCATGAAAATAAGGATCAGAATGAGATTGTACATCAGGAGGGTTGATTCCCGCATATCCCATAATTGTACTTCCGCTTCCAGGCTCCATAGCAGATTCAGGATTACTACGATACACATTATTAAATGAATGATTGCCACCAAACTGATGTCCTATTTCATGACTCACATAATCTATTACAAAAGGGTCTCCTACCGGATTAACAGAACCTGTAACGCCTGAAGCTTTATCATTAGTACAGACTGACGGCGTGCTTGCTAAGCCTTGATTTTCGGTCCACTGAGTAAAAACATGTCCAATATCATAGTTGTTCAATCCAATTATATTATTAGTAACTATAACATTCTGATTAGTCATTTGATCATCGTCACCAGCAACAAATGTATCAGTTCCTATAAAGAATAATTGATCTGTATTGGCAATGAGTTGTAGTGTTACAGAAAGTTCTTTTTCATACACTTGATTAATTCTGTTAACAGCTGTATTTACTGCGGATAATACTGCTGCTTTTTTCTGAGTATCCGTTCCTGATCCTACACCTGCCTGCTGTGCTATATATGATGTGTACCTCGCAGTAGAAGTTATTGCAAGTCTGTATTTTCGTAACAACCCATCATTTATTGTTTTCCCAACAGTATTACCATTTATTTGATTCGATAACGGCTGATCATGGTTGTCTTTAAATGAGCATTTAAATTTCTCTTGAGACTCAGCCTCTTTTCTTTCATACAAAACATAGATTTTATTATCATAAGAATAAGAATCAATATACCTTATGCCCGTTGTACTTTGTATTGTTGCATTTAATCCAAAGTACGGATCATAAGTAAAGCTAATTTTAGTTGCTGGATCATTAACCTGGCTCCCAACATATGATCTTATGTCAGGAAATCTTTTTTGCAGATCGGGATGCATGGTAGATGCTTCAAAAACTTCATAGGTATCAATTTTCCCTTTTCCATCAGGAAATTTGATAAAAGATCCTTTTACTGATTTTTTTTCACTTCGTTCCGGAGTATTTAGCAATTGTTTTCTAAGCCCATCATCGTTTAAATTAGCTAATTCATAATGAGAAAGACGTATTGATTTTTCTCTTATATTTTTCAAATCTTTTTGAGATGCTCTACTCCAAAGATTTTGTTGTGCAGTAATCATTTCCGATAAAGTAACAAAAACTGTAAGAAGTACTAATTTTATTTTCATTTCCTATTGAATAAGTAAATTTTACTTTTTCAAAATTCTCAAAAAGGAATGGTTTATTTTTTCATATATATTAAAAAGCGTATTTGCCTTTATTTTTTTGTAAAATTCTTGTAAAATGATTATAAACAACTGATTTAAAATCAATTATAATTTACCAGCAGAATACATCCTATTTACAAATGCTTAGAAGTCTTCATGCCTAATTTTACTTCATCAAAAAAATTAATGTTATGAAAAAGTTCATATTACTGGTTGCTGTATCAAGCACTTTTATCATGTGTAAAAAGGGTGGCGTTTCACAATCTAAAGCTGAAGAAGCTCTACACACTATAGACAGTACAGCCACTATTGCAACAGATGCTATTGATAATGCTGGTGCAACAGTTGATAAAGCCCTTGACTCAGCCAATATTAAAGTAAAAGATTTTGAAAATACTAAAAACGATATCCGGGAGAAAATACAAAACACGTCAAAAATCGTTGATTCCCTAACTGATAAAATCGCTTCTACTAAGCTGGAATCAAAAGTGGAAAAAAAGGATTCAACAAAAAAAGCTGAAAAAATCATTGTCAATGTACCTGCTCCCAAGGTTATCAAAGAAACCAAAGTTGTTTATAAAGAAAAGCCTAAAAATGACAGCTATGAATTGAATAGGTCAAAAGACAGAATGGTAAAATCCGGGCAAATCTCCATCAAAGCCGATAATGCAGAAACAGTAAAGGAAATCATCAAAGAAGAAGCCATTAAAAACAATGGTTACATCAAAAGTGAAGATCTTTCTTACATTGAGTCAGCCGATCGCAGACGCGAAGATCAAAAGGTATATAGTATTGACATCAAAGTTCCGATCCAAAATTTTGATTATCTGATGAATGCCCTCAGCGATAATATTGGAGACATTGAAAGTAAAAACATTCAGGTTTCCGGAAATAATTATACCGATAATACCATTTGTAGTATTTCAGTAAGCCTTACTGATAAAGCAGATATTGAAAAACAACCTACTACTTTCGGGGAAAAATCCTTTGCCGCAGTTTCATCCGGCTGGGAGGTGATTACATCCATCTTTCTATTTATTCTACCGCTATGGCCTTTATTCCTGATTGGTGGTATCGGTTACTATTTTTATAAAAAGAAAAGTAAAAACGTTTCTGATAAGGGTTCAGATCAGATTTAACACTTAAAGTCCATCTGCATAAGGTGGATTTTTTGTTTATATTTTTTAAATCATCGAAATTTAAAAAATATTATGCAAAAGTTTTTTGATGGGCGTGGTTGAGATCCTTACAGGATGACAAAACGAGTTGGTAAAACAAATAATGTAACATAACAGATAAAGATCATCGTGTTATTTGTGTTTTCTTGTAAGTTTTGGCTAAAGCCAGATGAATTTTAATTTTATATTGATCGAGTGGGCTAAAGCCCACTCCTATTGATATAAACAGGTAAATATTGAAATGTAAAAGGAATATAATCTAATTACATCAATACCTATCTTAATAGAAAAGGCTTCCAATTTTCATTGAAAGCCTTTTTGTTATTTCATATTCACAATTTTATCTACGACAAACTTTGTGTTTCCTCTCCAGGGAAGAGCGCCGTTGTATTCTTTGTAATGAAGATCGAAGGTCTTACCACTGTTGGTTTCCAATTGCTTGAAAACTTCAGGGTCATCTACAGAAAATTCAAACTCATAGCTTGTAATACCTCCTGCTTTTCCTTTTCCGAAACCTTCCTGAATCAGTTTACCTTCATACGTTTTGAAGACATAACCTTTCTTCATGGCATAATTCAGATAGCCTGACTTCACTCCTTCTCCAAAAACGAAGAAATATTTATACCATACAAATACTCCTAACAATAGCAGTACGACACCAAGGGTGATCCACAAAGATTTTTTCATAGTAGTGTGTTTATAATATTTTTATTTTGCGATACTTCTTGAGATCACGATTTTCTGGATTTCAGAAGTTCCTTCGTAGATCTGAGTGATTTTTGCATCTCTCATTAATCTTTCTACGTGGTATTCTTTCACATATCCATATCCACCATGAACCTGTACTGCTTCAATAGTAGTATCCATTGCTACCTGAGAAGCGTATAATTTTGCCATTGCTCCGCTTTCAGAGATATCTTTTCCTGCATCTTTTTCACATGCTGCTTTGAAACATAACATTCTTGCTGCAGTGATCTGAGTTGCCATATCAGCTAATTTGAAAGCAATCGCCTGATGGTTGATAATTTCAGTTTTGAATGCTTTTCTTGTTTTAGCATATTTCAAAGCCAATTCGTAAGCTCCTGAAGCAATACCTAAAGCCTGAGAAGCGATACCGATTCTACCACCATTCAATACAGCCATTGCAAAATTGAAACCAAAACCGTCTTCACCGATTCTGTTTTCTTTAGGAACTTTTACATTGTTAAAGATCAAAGAATGCGTATCACTTCCTCTGATTCCCAATTTGTCTTCTTTTACTCCAACTTCAAAACCTTCCCATCCTCTTTCTACGATGAATGCATTGATTCCTTTATGTTTTTTCTCAGGATCCGTCTGAGCGATTACGATATAATAAGAAGCTGTTCCACCGTTTGTGATCCAGTTTTTAATCCCGTTTAAAAGGTAGTAATCTCCTTTGTCTTCAGCTGTTGTCTTCTGAGAAGTAGCATCAGAACCGGCTTCCGGCTCAGATAAAGCAAAAGCTCCGATTACCTGTCCGCTTGCCAGAGGAGTAAGATATTTTACTTTTTGTTCTTCGGAAGCAAATTTTTCAAGACCGGCACAAACCAATGAATTGTTTACAGACATTACAACAGCTGCAGAAGCATCTATTTTTGCAATCTCCTCCATTGCCAGCACGTAAGAAACGCTGTCCATACCTGCACCTCCGTATTTTGGATCAACCATCATTCCCAAAAGGCCCATTTCGCCCATTTTCTTCACCTGCTCTGTAGGGAATTTCTGGTCGCGGTCTCTTTCAATAACTCCAGGTAATAGTTCATTTTGTGCAAAATCTCTTGCCGCCTGCTGAATCATCAGCTGTTCTTCTGATAAATTAAAGTCCATAAAAAAAATAATTAGATAGCCGTAAATTTACACTTTTTAAGCAAATATGAAAAATAAATTAAAACTTGGAAAAACGCCTGAAGAAAGCAAATTGGAAGCTCCTGTGAATTCGGGTGATAAGAGGCTGCGCCAATACAAAATGTAAAAACAAAATTCCATAAAACTCCACTTTTATAGACATTTTCTGATTGAAAATTTTAACTATCACAACTTCCTTCTAAAAGCTTCAGGCACTCTTTTTGATAAAAAGTATTATGGTAGGCATTTAACTAATTTTCAATTATTAAATTCAAGTTTTTGCAATTAAAAAAAATGCTTATATTTAGATTTCTTTATAAATTACATAAAAAATCATGACGATCAAGAGATTATTCGATATTCCGCATTACGCTTTAGAAAAATATCCTAAAACGGACATGTTCGTAACCAAATATCATGGGGAATGGAAAAAAACTTCTACGCAGGAGTTTATAAATGAGGGAAATAAAATATCCCGAGGATTACTAAAGCTAGGTATAAAACCGGGTGATAAGATCGCTTTGATAACCACCAACTCCCGTACAGAATGGGCCATAATGGATTTTGGGCTTTCTCAGATCGGAGTTGTTTCAGTACCGGTTTACCCAAGTATTTCTCCGGAAGATTATGAATTTATTTTCAACAATGCAGAAATACAGTATTGCTTTGTATCTGATAAAGATTTGCTTAATAAGGTAATGAAGGTAAAACATAATATTCCCAGCCTGCAGGGTATTTTTACTTTCGATAATATAAGCGGAGCTGCCAATTGGAGTGAAATTCTGGATCTGGGCAAGGATGAATCCACGCAAATTGAAGTAGATGATTTGTCTAATGCTATCAATACTGAAGATCTGGCTACTATCATTTATACTTCGGGAACCACAGGTAGACCAAAAGGGGTTATGTTGACCCATAATAATATCGTTTCTAATGTATTGGGTTCTATCCCTAGAATTCCAAAGAAAAAAAGTTTAGATTATAAGGACAGCAGAGCATTGAGCTTTCTTCCCATCTGCCACATCTTTGAAAGAATGCTATTTTACCTTTATCAGTACAATGGTTTTTCCATCTATTTTGCCGAAAGCATCGAAAAAATGGGTGAAAATGTGAAAGAGGTAAAGCCTCATTATATGACTGTAGTCCCAAGGCTGGTAGAAAAAGTATACGATAAAATCTACAATACAGGTTCTTCTGCCGGCGGATTGAAATCAAAAATATTCTTCTGGGCATTAAACTTAATATCCAAGAAAAAAGGCATTTCAAGACCATCCGGAATTCAGGAAATTATCGCCGACAAATTGGTATTTTCCAAGTGGAGAGAAGGTCTGGGAGGTGAAATCATCACCCTTGTCTCAGGATCAGCAGCTTTATCTACAAGGCTTAATTTAATCTTTCAAAACGCCGGAATTCCGATTTTGGAAGGATATGGATTAACGGAAACATCTCCCGTAATTTCTGTAAACAGTTTTGAAAAAATGAAGGTAGGAACTGTAGGAGTACCATTGGATAATTTAAAGGTAAAAATCCAGGAAGATGGTGAAATTACGGTAAAAGGACCCTCTGTCTTCAAAGGCTATTTCCAGAATGAGGAAATGACTAAGGATGCATTTACAGAAGACGGATTCTTCAAAACCGGAGATATCGGACACATCGACACGGACGGCTTTTTACAAATCACCGACCGTAAGAAGGAAATGTTCAAAACTTCCGGTGGTAAATATATTGCCCCACAAACGATTGAAAATTTAGCAAAAGCTTCAAAATTTATCGAACAGATTATGGTAGTAGGTGATGGTGAAAAAATGCCTTGCGCATTGGTACAACCTGATTTTGACTTTGCCAAAAGCTGGGCGATGAGAAACAATTTGAATATCGGTTCCACACCTGAGGAAATTGCAAAAAGCCCCGAGCTGAAGCAAAGAATTGAAAAGGAAATTGACGGAATCAATGAGCATCTTGGAAACTGGGAAAAAATTAAAAGAATAGAGCTCACTCCTGAGGTATGGAGCATTGAAGCCGGACTTCTTACTCCTACTTTAAAGCTGAAAAGAAAGGCTGTAAAAGAGAAATTTATGGATCTTTACAATAAGATGTATGAGCATCATGAATAAAAATACTAACCGCTTCTTTTGGAGCGGTTTTTTTATGAGTTTAAATTGGGTTATTGGGCATATTAATCATTGAATGGGCTTTAGCCTATTCCTATTGATGTGAATTTGTGTTATTCGTGTTTCAGCATTCAACAAAACAAAAAAGCTGTCTCATTTCTGAAACAGCTTTGTATTGTAAAAATCAATAATTAGAATTTAATTACAGATTTCATTCTTTCGTTTTCTTCCATTACCAACTCATCGTCAACAAGGATTTTCCCTGAGTGCTCATCGATAATGATTTTCTTTCTCTGAGCAATTTCCATTTGCTTTTGAGGTGGAATCGTAAAGAAAGATCCTTTTGGAGCTCCTCTTTCTAATCCTACTACTGCTAAACCATTGATAGAGCTTGTTCTGATTCTGTTGTAAGAAGCTAATAATCTCTCGTCAATTTTACCAGCGAACTCTTTAGATTGCTCTAAAAGATATTCTTCTTCTTTTTGAGTTTCAGAGACAAGACCTTCTAATTCTTCTTTCTTGAATTTCAAGTGATTTTTTAAATCATCAATCTTTGCATTCAATTCGCTTAAAGTTTCATTTTTGTGAGCAATTTTAACTCCGAATTCTTTAATTCTTTTTTCAGCAAGTTGAATTTCCAAATCCTGGAATTCCATTTCTTTTCCTAATGCTTCAAACTCTTTGTTGTTTCTTACATTATCCTGTTGAGATTTGTATTTCTCAATTAAAGTTTTCGCATGGTTAATAACTTCATGCTTTGTTTTGATCTGATCATCCTGATCTTTGATATCTGCATGAAATTTTTCAGCTCTTTTTTCAAGACCTTCAATCTCGATTTCAAGATCTTCAACTTCAATTGGCAACTCTCCTCTGGTATTTCGGATTTCATCCAATCTTGAATCAATGATCTGTAAATCGTATAAAGCTCTTAATTTTTCTTCAACTGAAATATCGTTGGTTTTTGCCATATTTAAATGAAATAATTTACTGGGTTTGTTTTTTCAATAGATTTTGAAATTGCAAATGTACTAAATTTTTGTGATAAAATTTCAAATAATTGTTGACTTACAAATTGTTCTGATTCATAATGTCCTATATCACAGATCATCATTTTAGACTCTGCTAAAAAATAATCATGATATTTAATATCTCCGGTCAGGTAAGCGTCACATTTTTTGGAAATTGCGGATCTGATTCCACTGGCTCCGGAACCTCCCAGAACCCCTACTCTTTTAATTTTTTTACTGTCAAAAGAAGAATGTTTGATCACTTCAAGATTGAATTTTTCTTTTACAAACTTCAGGAAATCCTTTTCATCCATTTCTTCTTCCAGATCACCATACATACCCAATCCTACATGCTGATTCTTATTATCAAGGCTATAGATCTGATGTGCCACTTCTTCATAAGGATGAGCTGCTTTCATTGCCCCAACGATTTGTCCTTGTTTATAGCTTTCAAAAATTACAGAAATCATGTCTTCGTCGGCATTTTCACGAATATTCTGCTGTCCGGAAAAAGGATTTGATCCTTCTACAGGTCTAAACGTTCCGTTTCCATTAATCTTGAAACTACATTCGTCATAAAATCCAATATTTCCAGCTCCTGCAGAAAATAAGGCTTCTTTCACTTTTTCAGAATAATCTTTTGGTACAAAAACCGTCAGTTGCTTTAAATTATTTTCTTTAGGCTGAAGAATCTTCATATTCTTTAATCCCAGTTGACTGCATATTCCGTGGTTTACCCCAAAGAAATCGTTATCAAATGCAGTGTGGATGGCATAGATGGCAATTTTATTTTCGATGGCCTTTAAAACGGCTCTTTCGACATAGTTTTTCCCTGTTAAAGATTTTAATCCTGAAAAAATAATGGGATGGAAACATACGATCAGGTTACAATTTCTTTCAATCGCCTCATCTACTACATTTTCCAGGGCATCATGACAAACGAGAATTCCCGATACATTACGATCCGGAACCCCGCACAACAATCCTACATTATCAAAATCTTCTGCCTGTTGTAACGGAATAAGCTTATCTATTTCTGCAATTACTTTTCTTATTGTCATTTTATTCTGTATGTTTGCTACGAAAATAACGATAATTTGTTAATTTAGAAAAAACATTAAACATGGAAAGAGAGCACAATCTTGTTCCTGAAGATGCCCTCTGGAAAAGATTTCTTTACCGAATCATCTATCGTTCCGATACCAGACTCGGAAAACTCTTCGACATCCTATTATTATCACTGATTGTTGCAAGTACCGCCATTATCATGATGGAAAGTGTACCTCAGCTCGATAAAAGATTTCATTATATCTTCCTGGTTCTGGAGTGGATCATATCTATCTTTTTCACTCTTGAATATTCTATGAGGATTGCTGTAGTAAAGAATAAGAAGGGTTATATTTTTAGTTTTCTGGGGATAATAGATTTTCTTGCATTGGCACCGTTCTTTCTGAGCTTCTTTTTTCCGATTACGAAATACTTTCTGATCTTCAGAATGCTGAGAATGTTGAGAATCTTCAGGATTTTCAACTTAATGGATTTCATGAACGATGGTTACCTCATCGTAAGGGCGTTAAAAAACAGTTCCAGAAAAATATATATCTTCCTTTTATTTCTGATCATCTTTTCTGTCATTGTAGGTTCACTGATGTTTATGGTGGAAGGTGGAAGACAAGGATTTGAAACCATTCCGCAATCTATTTATTGGGCCGTAGTAACCGTAACTACCGTTGGATATGGCGATGTATCTCCTATCACGCCATTGGGAAAGCTTTTTGCAGTTGTCCTGATGTTGGCCGGTTATTCTATTATTGCAGTTCCTACCGGAATTGTAACAGCAGAGATGAGAAATAAAAGACAGAACCTGGAAAAGATCTGCGAGCGTTGTGGAAATGAAGATATTGATGATGATGCACGGTATTGCAAGCAGTGTGGCAAGAAATTAGCTTAATATTTGATATCAATTAAATTTATTCACCAAATACCACAAAATCATGGAACCAGAAAAGAAAAACAAACCAAATAGTTTAGTCGTCATTCTTTTTGCATTAGTCGTGCTAATGATTATCGTTTATTTCATTCTTGCAATGTTCTTCCCTACTGTTTTCGACCTTATGAATAAAGGGGAAATACAGCCGGTACCTAACAAATGATAAAAATAAGCAATGGATAATGAATGATAAGTGATATGTAGAAAGGATACCATATAAAGCTGAGCGAAATTTTGCTCAGCTTTTTTACGTACAAAAAAAGACGGATCAAATGACCCGTCTTTGTATTTTCTGTAAATAATCAATTATTTTTTAATTGCTTTAACCGTCTGTCTTTTCCCATCTTTCATCTCTAAAGTTACCATATACATTCCTTGTTGTAAATCATTTAAATGTATTGTAGAACCAGGATTTGTAATGGTTTTTAACAATCTTCCCGAAACATCCGTTACCGAAATACTCTTGATGTTTTTTACATCAGAAATATTCAGTACATCTGTAAATGGATTAGGATATACTTTGATCTCATTATTCTTCTGACCAACTTCTGATGTCGCCAGATTTGAATTGGTAATACTGATATCATCAAGGTAAAGCCTGTACTGATTAGCATCTGAATATGCATTAAATCCAAAATAATACACTCCTGTTGCAGGAACAGTAAATGTTAAAGATTCTGTATGGGCAGTATTATCATCAATTGATGGATAGTCTGCCACCGGATTCGTCATTGCCGATGCATCTGCGGAAGTTCCAAAAGCAACCTTTAGCTTTTCAATATAGTCTGTCGAGTTATTTCCATATTTATAGCTAATGGTATACTGTACTCCTGCCGTTAAGCTCACTCCCTGAGTAAAGAACCAGGCATCTGCCGGATTAGAGAAACTATAGCTATATTTCAGAACATTGGTAGAGAACCCCTGAATATCTGTAGGTGCAGAATCTGTTTCCCAATTATTTCCTGACCCTGCATTTACATTAGTAGTACAGCCCGGGAGATTCGGAGTGGTAACATTTTCAAAATCCAACGTATAAGGAAGACCTGAACTAGAACATAAAGTAGTAAATGTAGCATAATCACTCCA
The DNA here is from genome assembly GCF_003815875.1 of Chryseobacterium lactis. NCBI lineage: Bacteria > Pseudomonadati > Bacteroidota > Flavobacteriia > Flavobacteriales > Weeksellaceae > Chryseobacterium > Chryseobacterium lactis. The sequence continues at coordinate 3,047,806 of NZ_CP033924.1, read as the reverse complement.
TGAACTTTTATCAGATGCACTGCACGCTGATCTTACCCATACATAGTAAGGAGTAAAAGCAGATAAAGATGGTATATTATAAGTGGTAGCCATAACTCCTGTTGCATTAGGAACGCTTGTTGCACCCGGAGCCGTGTTAGTAGTGCTGTAATAAACATCATACCCATTGGCTGGAACAGGATTCGCTGCTGTCCAGGAAACTGTAGCGCCTGCCACTGTAATATTTGAAATAGTTAATGCACCAGGCTCACTACATGTAGGTGTGACATCAATTTTAATATCATCAACATACAGGCTATTCATATTGGCATCAGAGTAAGCATTAAATCCGACATAATAAACACCGGTAGTCGTAGGCGTAAAATCTACAAAAGTATTTGTTGCTGTACTCGTAGTAATATCCGGATGGTCTGCTAACGCGTTGGTCATACCCGCACCTGTTGCTGAAGAACCATAAGCTACTTTTAATTTTTCTGGATAAACGGTTGTACCTGGAGAATTTGCATATTTATATTTAATTCTATAGCTAACTCCTGCGGTAAGATTTAAACCTGGAGTAAAAAACCAAGTATTGGCCGGATCTGAATAACTGTATGAATAACGAAGTGTTTTACCTGTAAAGCCATAGTCATTATAGTCCTCAGTTTCCCATTCATTACCAGAACCTTCATTAACAACTTCGGTACAAAGTGGTACTGCCGGCACAATCGAATTTTCAAAATCCTGAACATAAGGCAGATTCACACTAGTACAAGCTGTAGCAAATGTTGCCATCTGCGACCATGAACTTCTATCGGTTGTACTACAAACCGATCGTGCCCAAACATGATAAACTGTACCTGCGGCCAGTGATGACAGGTTCGCTGTCAGTGTACTGCTTGTTCCTGAAGCAGGAGTATTTGCAGTAGGAAATGTACCTGATGAAGAATAATAGTATTCGTATCCGCTGCCCGGAGCAGATGAAGGAGCTGTCCATGCGACCTGAGCAGAGTTTGAGGTAATTGCAGAAACAGTTAAAGCCGTTGGAGCAAAGCAAGTAGGAACGGCCCCGATCACTACGGTGTAATCATGTGCCTCACCAAACCCATCTGTATTACAAGGAATGGGCTGTTCTAAAAACCGATCCCCCACTCTCATTCTGTACGTTCCGGGATTAACCGTAGCAGGAATAGTTATAGTAGCTGAAGTAATGTTCTGCCCAGTGGCACCATCACTACTTCCTGAAGCCACAAGTTCTGGATCCGCGTCGTCAAAAGTTCCGTCATTGTTGTAATCAATCCAGATACGTACATTCTGGCTGCTATAGCCATGAGTAATCATAAAGTCATAGCTTACACCTGCATTCAGATTAATAATCATAGAAGTATAATCTCCGTACGATCCTGAAGAACAGCTTGTGTTTTGATGACTGAATCCGGCTGAAGGAATTACAAAGGAATCAATTTCATCCCCGCCGCTACAGCCACTGGCGAATGCTGGTGTGCAATAATTTTGCGCAAAAGAAAAAATACCAGCCATTAAAAAATTAATCAGTAAAATCTTTTTCATATAATAATATTAATCAATCAAATCTAGTAAAATTCAATAATAAAAATATTAAAAAAATAAATTAAATACATTGAAAAATAAAATTTAATAAACAAACAATAATATATAAATTGAATTTATTATCTCAAAAACCCAATTACATTGAATTTTTTAAATTAACACAATAAAAAAAGAGACTTCCCGGGTAAGGAAGTCTCTTAAGCTATTTTACTAAGAATTTATTTCTTAATTGCTTTTACGGTTTGTGTAGTTCCGTCTTTCATATTCAATACTACTAAATACATTCCTTCTTTTAAATCTCTTAATTGAAGAACTGAAGAAGGTGTTTCGATTGTTTTCACAACTCTTCCCGCCACGTCAATAATAGAGACAGATTTTACTTTAGAAATATCAGAAATGTTTAATGTATCTGAGAATGGGTTAGGATATACCTTAACTTCGTTTTTAGCTGTTTTAACTTCAGAAGTTGACAGGTTACCAAACTGATAAACAAAATCATCAAGGTAAACACTATTTGCAGGTGATCCTGTATGTTTCAGCACAAGCTTATTAACTCCTGCAGGAACTCCTGTAATATTCAATGAATAACTATCCATAGTACTGGTACTTGTTGATGTGTAAGTTCCTAATACGACAAAAGAAGAAGTATTTGCAGGATCTGTCAAATATCCGATCTGAACAACTCCACCTATTGTAAAGTTGGCTTTTCCTTTGAAATTAAGTGTATAATTATTAGAATCCAAATTAAGAAGTTCCGGAGTCGCTACCATTCCTACATTAGTAGTACTTGTGTAAAGATACAGTGCATTTGGTGCACTCGATACTCCTCCTGAGTAAGCAGATACTTTTGCATAAGAAGTCATAGAACCAATACTTGTCCAGCATCCAGGAAGCCCATCAACAGCTGTAGTATCAAAGTTTTCACTCAATGTCTGTACGGCTACGCAAGCTGTTGTAAAGCTTACAGAAGTAGACCAGATACTCTTATCAGTAGCACTACATACTGATCTTACCCACAGATAATAAGTGGTAGCAGGTGATAACCCAGATAAAGGAGCCGAAGTAGTGGCACTATTTCCGGATGCCGTTGTTGAAGCTGTAGGCGCTGTATTGGTAGTAGAATAATAGTATTCGTATCCAATTCCTGGTGTAGCTGTAGGCGCAGTCCACGAAGCATTAGCTCCTGTAGTGGTAATAGCAGAAACAGAAAGAGCTGAAGGTTCAAAACATGTAGGAGTGACATCTATATTAATATCATCAACATAGATTTGATTCATATTAGCCGCAGAATAAGCCTGGAATCCAAAATAATAAACTCCTGTTGCCGTTGGTGTAAAGTCTGTATAGGTACCTGTAGCTACTCCACCGGTTGCAATATTTGAATGATCAGCTAATGTATTTGTCATCCCTGCACTTGTTGCAGAAGACCCATAAGCCACTTTTAATTTTTCAATATATGTTGTTCCTGATGAATTGGCATATTTATATTTAATTCTGTAGCTAACTCCTGCGGTAAGGTTAAGACCTTGGGTAAAGAACCAAGTATTGGCCGCATTAGAACTATTGTATGAATAATTAAGGGCTTTACCTGTAAAACCGGTTGGAGCAGTAGCTGTTTTCCAAAGATTTCCTGAACCACTGTTGATCACTGCTGTACACATTGGTAAAGCCGGTGTAGTAACATTTTCAAAATCTAATGTATAAGGTAAGTTGGTTGCAGTACACACGGTCTGGAATGATCTCACCGTACAGGCAGTAGCAGGCCCTGCATTGGCAGCAGTATATCCTGTTACAGAATAGTAATATGTACTTGAATTATTTAAAGGTGTTGTTAAAGTATACGTATTATTGGTACCACCGGCAATGTCCGTATCAAGAACATCATTTCCTCCTGAAGTGGTTCCTATTTTTAATTTATAACCACTGACACCGTTTATTGCGTTCCAGGTTATTGTAGGGGTAGTGCTTAATCCGCTTGCATTAGATGCAGGTGCAGTAACGGTAGGACAAAGTCCCAATGTTGTAAAGTTTGCAGAACTGGACCATACCCCTTTATCTACTCCGTTACAATTTGCTCGTACCCAATAATAATACTGAGTAGCAGGAGTTAAACCTGATACATTGGCAGTCGTTACACCGGCTCCTACAGAGCCTGAAGGTGTAGCAGCCGCACTTGGAGCCGTTGAAGATGTTGCGTAATAGTATTCATAACCATTACCCGGAGCTGATGTAGAAGCTGTCCAGCTAATCGTTGCTGTTTCCGGAGTTAATGCAGACGATGAAAGGCCTGTTACAGTACTGGCACAATTAAGAGCTGTGGTAAAAGACCCAGCAGTTGCATATCCATTACCGCTTCCTGCTGCATTGGGAATATGAGAATACATGGACTGAGCAGAACCATTTAAAGCTTGAACCTGAACCTGATAGGTTGTATTTTGAGTTAATCCGGAAATTGAAGCCGTGGCAGCTGAAACCGGATTACCAGCAAGATCAGTCCAATCGCAGCTTCCTAAAGCTCTGTACTGAACATTGTAAGCCGTAGCACCTGTTGGGGCAGTCCAGTTTACAGTAGCACCATTATTTGTTATTCCGGTTGTAGCGGCAAAAGTCCTTACCGGCAACAAAGTCCCCGGAGTCCAGGAATATTGTAACCCCGTTGGGATTTTAACATTTGCGTTTGTTGTGCTTGAAAAAATCATTGCACTGGTGCTGGCGTTCCCGGTTACTGCTTTAGACCAATCACATGTCGTTCCGGATGGTACATTACCAATCATCAGAGCGCTTACGTTGCTGGCAAAAGTAGTACTATTTCCTCTAATCCCTACCTGTGGTGTACTATTCGTAGTACTGGTTCCGGGATCCGTACAGTTTCCATATATCACCTTTATTTCACCCGTAGCATACACTAAACGGATCTGAAAATTCAGTCTTTCACTAGATCTGTTGCTGTAGTTGGCATGATCCTGCCATTGTACAACAAATTCGGTTCCTAAATCCTCATATCTAACCTCATGGTTACCGGGAGGCTGTGTTGTATCTGCCGAATAAAAACCTCCATCCTGTCCAAAAGCAGAAATTGCGCCCGTCGTTGACCCCAAGCTTGATAGCGGAGTATAGTTTGTTCCTACCGGTGCTGCTCCAAAGGTTATAAATCCGTTGGCACTTACATAACATGTTGTCATGGCAACGCCACCGAAGTTAAACGGTGAGGACAGTGTAATTGCTGCTGAAACATCATTATCATAAGTAGTATTCGCCCCAGAAGGAAAAAGTTTTGTTCCTCCCGTAATCGGTACGTAAGTTTGCCCCGTACTTTTGGCAAAAGAATAATTGGCGACATTTGTTTGTGCATAGGCTCCCATACTCAGGAGTGCCATGCACGATAGTAAAAGTTTTTTCATACAATAGTAAAATAAAAAATTAGGGAGTAAATGTAATCAAATATTCAATCGAAAATCATAATAAACTTTAAAACAATAACTATTAAGCAATGAAATGTTATTATTTTTAACTAAAATTAAACAATTATTTAATTTTAACATTTTATCATTAATTTTTGATTAAAAGTAAATAACTGATTATCAAATCATTACAAATCATTAAATTTAATTTCATTAAATCCCAATCCCTATTTAACATAAAATAATTTTTGAAAAAATTTCATCAATATAATTTTATACCAATAAAAAAAGTGGCAAAAAGCCACTTTTTCAGTTTTTAATATGTTAATTTTTACTAATTCAAATAAAATTCATATTTATTGAGAAGTTGAATTTCTTTAATAAGATCTCCATTCAAATCCACGGAATGCTTCATCGACTGAACTTCAATCTGGGAATCATCTTCTATATTTTTAATGAAGAATTTAAGCTTCTGATTCCCTTTATTTCTGTCGAGTACGGTTCTGAAAAAGTCCAGATCTTCAGGTCTAACATCCATCACATCCATCACCAAAGAAATACTTTTAGCAAATCTCTCAAAAGCTTCCTGCAGTTCTATCACATCATTTACATTAACGAAAACTCTACCGTCCTTCACCTGAGCAAATTTTATTTTAAAAATAACAAACCTCTGAACTTCGAGCTTTTCTTTTAATCTCATATAATCACGATCTCCCAACCTGAAAGAGTATGAACCGGAATAATCTTCCAGGGTAACAAAAGCAACCTTTTCACCACTTCTGAAGCCATCCTGAACTCTGTATTCCGTGATCAAGCCTGCAACAGTGTACTCTTTTCCGCCACCGCCGTTCTCTCTTTCTTTTTGAATTGTTTTCCAGTCTTTTTTCTTCTCTTCAAATAATTCTTCCTGTTTGTTAGCAAACGCCTGTTCTTTATAAGCATCCACCTCATCCAGATTCAGGAATAAGAAATTACCTTTTGGCTCTGCTTTCTTGGTCACCTCTTCCACCACCTCTTCTTCTCCGGTAGCCAATTCGTCAGAAACAATTTCAACAAGATCAACCGTTTCCTCTTGTGAATCTTCTTCTAAAACAGGAACTGTATCTGTTGTTTTTTCTTCCTCTCCTTTTTCAAGAACCGCCTTTTTGGAAAGCTGTCCCTGCATAAACTGGAAGTGATATTTAAATTCATCCAGCGGATGGGCAGAAAGATAGAAACCGATGATTTCTTTTTCCTTATTCAATTTATGCATATTAGGCCATTCAGGGCAAGGTGCCAGCTTCGGCTGCTCAATCTGAACTTCTTCAGCAAAATCTGCAAATAACGAATGCTCCATCTCGTTTTTACTTTCCTGAAAACTCTGACCGTATCTGATCAGTCTTTCAAGATTTGTTTTTCCAGCTAAATCAATATCAAAATACTGACCTCTGTGGAAAGAGCTTAACTCGTCAAAAGCTCCGGCCAGCACTAAACTTTCCGCCACTCTTTTATTCATTTGAGAAGGCAATATTCTTTCAAAGAAATCGTAAATATTTTTAAACCTTCCGTTTTCCCTTTCTCGGGTAATTCCCTCACTTGGTCCTTCACCAATTCCTTTGATAGCTCCTAATCCGAAACGAATCTGTCCTTTTTCATTTACTGAAAATTTATATTGAGATTCATTAACATCAGGCCCCAAAACATCAACTCCCATACTTTTACAATCCTCCATGAACATGGTAATCGAATCCGTATTGTTAATGTTATTACTCATTACACTGGCCATATATTCTGCCGGATAATTAGCCTTCAGATACGCCGTTTGGTAAGCAATGAAAGCATAGCAGGTAGAGTGAGATTTGTTGAAGGCATATTCTGCAAAGGCTTTCCAGTCGTTCCAGATTTTTTCCAGCCTTTCTTCGTTGAGGTTATTTTTTCTTCCGCCTTCGATGAATTTAGGATACATTTTATTCAGAACATCAATCTGCTTTTTACCCATTGCCTTTCTCAGGGTATCGGCTTCCCCCTTCGTAAAGTTAGCCAGTTTCTGAGACAGAAGCATTACCTGCTCCTGATAAACGGTAATCCCGTAAGTTTCCTTTAAATATTCTTCTGTTTCCGGTAAGTCATAAACAATCTCTTCAATCCCATGCTTTCTATTAATAAAGTTCGGGATATATTTGATCGGACCCGGACGGTACAATGCGTTCATGGCAATAAGGTCGGCAAAAACCGTAGGCTTAAGCTCCCTCATATATTTTTGCATTCCGGGACTTTCATACTGGAAAATCCCGACTGTTCTTCCTTCCTTAAACAACTGGTATGTTTTGACATCATCCAATGGAATAAGATCCGGATCAATATCTAGCCCATATCTTGCTTTAACAAGTTTTATAGCATCTTTAATAATTGTCAGAGTCCTAAGACCAAGGAAATCCATCTTCAGAAGTCCCGCACTTTCCGCCACAGAGTTATCGAACTGCGACACCAAGATATCAGCATCTTTTGCAGCAATAGTGACCGGTACCAGGTTACTCACATCTTCCGGAGTAATAATTACTCCACAGGCGTGAATCCCCGTATTCCTGATACACCCTTCCATTTTCTTGGCACTGGCAAGTACACCATGTCGGGCATCATCAGGACTCTGAAGAACATACCTCATCTCGTCGACAAGCATCTGTTCTTCAGGTTTTAATTTATCATATTTCGCCAACGCTTTCGCAATATTCATCCCCGGTGTAGAAGGAATCAGCTTGGCAATATTATTCGTATCAGGAATCGGAACATCCAGTACTCTTCCGGCATCTTTAATTGCCGATTTCCCACCAAGCACCGAATAGGTAATAATCTGCGCAACCTGGTTCTGACCGTATTTTTCAATTACCCATTTAATTACCCTGTCTCGTCCCTCATCATCAAAGTCGATATCAATATCGGGCATCGAGACTCTTTCCGGGTTCAGGAATCTCTCAAAAAGGAGATCATACTTAATAGGGTCAACATTGGTAATTCCGATACAGTAAGCAACTGCAGATCCTGCTGCAGATCCCCTTCCGGGACCAACCCATACTCCCATATTACGGGCTTCATTACAGAAATCCTGAACAATAAGGAAGTATCCGGGATAACCGGTATTGGCAATTACTTCCAGCTCAAAGTCCAGACGTTCTTTAATCTCGTCTGTAATACCCGTATCGAGGTATCTTTTTCTCGCTCCTTCGTAGGTAAGATGCGTAAGATAAGCCATCTCCCCTCTTTTCCCACCATCCAGATCATCCTCTACATGAATAAATTCTTGTGGAATATCGAACTTCGGAAGAAGAACATCTCTTTTTAAAGTATAAGGTTTAAACTTGGCAAAAAACTCTTCATACGCATCAAATGCATCAGGATAAGCCAGAAATGCTTCTTTTATTTCATCAGAATTTTTAATGTAATACTCGCCTGTTGCAAGTCCCCTTCTTTTTCCAAAGCCTTTTCCGATGGGTGTTGTCTGCTTTTCACCGTCTTTGATACAACTTATAATATCCTGGATATTGGCATCATCTTTATTGGTATAGAAGGTTTGATTCTGCGCTAAAATCTTAACATTATATTTATCTGCCAGATACAAAAGAACCTCATTCAAGTGTTCTTCTTCGGGCAGTTTATGATTTTGAAGCTGCACATAGAAATCATCTCCAAAGGTATCTTTCCACCATTTGAATAACTCTTCCCCTTTTTGCTCACCGGTATTCAGGATCGCATCTGGGATATCTCCGAGGATGCCCGATGTCAGAGCAATAATTCCTTCTTTATACTGTGAGATCAATTCACGGCTAATCCTTGGAACTCCAAAATAGAATCCTTTTAAGAAACCGATACTCGAAAGTTTTGCTAAATTTTTATATCCGTTAAAATCCTTTGCCAAAAGTACTACTTGTGTTCTTCTGTCCGGATCATCTTTGGTAAACTGTTTTTGTTCGTAACGTTCTGAAATATAAAATTCACAACCAACAACAGGAATCAAGGGCTCAGAAACAGGTTCTTCTTCATTGAATTCAGTCCCGTTTTCTTCTGCTTCCTGCTTTTTGGCTACATATTCTTTATGTTTTTTAGCACGATCACCATTGGCTCCTTCCACGGCAGAAACAAACTTGAATGCTCCCATCATATTCCCAAGATCCACCATTCCGACGGCCGGGAAATTTTCATCAGAAGCTTTCTTTATCAAGTCATTAATACTTGAAGTAGCCGTTAACGTTGAAAAAACACTATGATTATCAAAATTGAAATACTTTCCTAAATCAATTTCATCGATACTTCCAAAATCCTGTTGCTTTTTCTTATTATGAAAATCTGCAACCTGTCTTCGGATAACAATTCCGAATGGCTTAATCGGATCAGGATAAAGACTTTTGAAATAACTTAACTGGTCTTCAGAAATCTTCAGTGTTTCTGCGGGAACAACCCCGATTCTCATCATTTCAAAGAAAACCTGAGCTGTAGCATTTACGTCGGCTGCTGCATTATGGGCTTCATCAAATTTATTTCCGTACAACTTTTCATAAAGTTCCTCCAATTTCGGGGGCTTAAATCGGCCACCTCGGCCACCTCCCAATTTACAAAAGTCAGTTCCTAAAAGCATCGTATCTGCTCTTGGTTTTTCCTGGAGATTATCTTGTAAATTTTTTCTGTAAAATTCTGCGCCTACGATATTGTAATCAAATTCTACGTTGTGTCCGGAAACGACTCTCACCCTTTCCAGAACTTTGGAAAATTCTTCTAAGATTTCTTGCAGATCGCGCCCTTCTTCATTGGCAATTTTAGTGGTAATTCCATGAATTCTTGCTGCATTAAAGGGAATATCATAGCCCTCTGGCTTTATAATATAATCCTGGTTTTCAATCAACGTTCCATCATCATTATGCAATTGCCATGCAATCTGAACCATTCTTGGCCAGTTATCCGAGTCTGAAAGCGGTGCGTTGAAATTTTTTGGTAAACCGGTTGTTTCTGTGTCAAAAATTAAATACATATAATTTTCTAACTTTTTTAAGAAAGAGAACGTAAAGTTACTTCATTTTTTCTAAATATTATTTTAATGAAGAAATAGAAAACATCAATCAAATTACGGATTAAAAAAACCAATCAAAAAGTAAAATTCAAACAAAAAATCTTAAACAACTAAACATAATATAATTTAACATTAAAAAAGTAGAATTATTTACTACAAATAATAGATTTTAAAATATTTCGCCATACATTTGACAAAATACAATTTTTAATATTTTACTAATCATTATGAAGAAACATTTACTTTTGGTCAGTACTTTAGCCATCACAATGCTAAGTGCGCAAAACAATGAAGGATTACAAAGAGCGTTTGAGAAACAAAGCAAAGAAAACAGCGCAAAGTTTGACACTTATGTGGCAAAACGCTACGGAACGACAAGTAGAGATCTGAAAGTTCAGCAGGAAATTGAAGAACAAAAGTCTACTTTAGCTGGGTTTACACCAGATGGAAAGCCATTTTTCAACAAGAATGAAGATATGGATCAGATCAAAAATTCAAATTCTGATTTTCTTCAAAACGGAACCGTAACCGGCCTTACAGGATCTTTTAACGGTGAAAATATAAAATATACAATATTTGACGGAGGAAGAGCTTTTGCAGGACACGTTTTCTTTAATAACGGAACCAACAGAATCACCAATAAGGAAGCTAGCACCATGAACTATTCAGCTCATGCCACTTCTGTTTCAGGATTTATCGGAGCTAAGCCTTACACCCAATTAGTTACTTTTACAAACGGGACTTCCAGAACAATTAACTTTCAGGGAATCGCTAAAAACTCAACTATTGATTCATATACTTTCCGCGATTCAATATTGCCGGGAGATACAGCTGCCAGTACAGTATTCCAAAAAATACTGACTGCACAACCCAAGATTTCAAATCACTCGTATGGTTCAAACGCAGGTTGGGATGTAAAAACTGTAAACGGAGCCAACGCATGGGTTTGGGGAGGTCTTTTTAACAGTCCAAACACTTCATTCGACCTACAGGGAACTTACTTTACCAATGATCAGAATTATGATGCAATTGTATACAATAATCCAACCTATATCATTGTAAAATCATCAGGAAACTATTTTGGATATGGCCCGGATTATCCGACACCAACTCCACTTCCGACCTATTATACTGATAATACCAACACTCCGGTTGCGTTTGCTGCTACAGATACAACACCGACATCAAACTGTTCACAAGGATTTGATTGTATCGGACCTGGTTCATTGGCAAAAAACATTATCGTAGTAGGTGCTACAGACATTATTACAGCCAATTCAGGAAGATATACCGTTCCGGGAGATGTCGTTCATTCGGATTACAGCAGTGCCGGTCCTAGAGATGATGGAGGTATCAAACCAGACATTACAGCAGTGGGAACAAGTGTAGGAAGTGCTTCAACAGCAGAAGATACTACAGGTAGCCAAAGTTTAACAGTTGGAGACGGAACTTCTTATTCAGCACCGGTTGTTACAGGAGTAATTGGTCTTTGGACACAGATTAACAAGCAATTATTTAATAATGCAGAATTAAATGCTGCTGCTGCTAAAACGTTGATGATTCACTCAGCTGCAGAAGCTGGAAATGTAGGACCAGATCCATGGTTCGGATGGGGATTCATTGATGCTAAAAAAGGAGCCGAATTATTAGTAGGAAAATCTAATAATACCGTAGTTTTCAACAACGAAACATTAAATAACGGAACGGTTAATACCAAAAGTATTGTAGCAACAGGCGACACTCCAATTAAAGTGACTATTTCATGGATTGATCCTGAATACAAATTACCTGCATCTGGATTAACATGGAATGATGCCTATAACAACAGAACATCAAAACTGGTTAATGATCTGGATCTTAAAATTACTGATATAACAACAAATACAGTATACATGCCTTGGAAGCTGAATGCTACCAGCCCAATGACTCCGGCTACTAAGGGAGACAACACGGTAGACAATGTAGAGCAAGTAGTTATTGATGCCCCTGTTGCTGGAAGAACTTATAAAATTGAGATTTCACACAAAGGAACATTAAAGAATAATGCTGTACCAAGCGCTACAGCTCCTCAGGATTATTCAATTATCGTAACCGGTTTCAATCAGGTATTGGGAACTCAGGATGCAAAAGCTAGTGTATTCAATGAACTAGCCATTGCACCTTCGATAACAAAAGACATTACCAATATCCTGAAAGCACCTAGAAAATCAACATTCACAGTGTATGATACATCAGGTAGAAAACTACAAAACGGTGTTGTGAACAGTGAGAAAGAGGCAGTTGATTTATCTACATACACAAAAGGAATTTACATCATTGAAATAAAAACAGGAAAAGATGTTATTTCTAAAAAAGTAATTAAGGAGTAATTATTCCGTACAAATAAAACAGAGCGCAATACCGGATTGGTATTGCGCTTTTTTTATTCTCATTTCTACACAAAATATAGCAATCCAATTCTAGCTATAGTAATCATCTGCATTAAAAAGGATAAACCTGCCAGTATTTTTGGCGTTTTCCACTTCTTTTTCAAATAAAAACAATCGTTCGATATTCAGAAATTATTAAAATTATTAATTAAAAATAAAATTAAAATCAATAAATTAAACAAAAACACACATTTAACACGCTAAAATAGAAATAATTTTAAATTATTCATATATTTGAAAAAACACTATAATTCTTAAACATTTAATAAATATTATGAATAAAATTTTTATTTCGATCAGCACATTGATTATTTCATTAGCAAGTGCGCAAAACAACAATGAGTCTCTGAAAAGAGAATTTGAAAAAATGAGAGCGGAGGACATTCAAAAATTTGAGACCTATGTAGCCAAAAAATATGGATCAAACAGAAACCCTGAAATCTCAAAAGAAATTGAAAACCAACGAACCAGTCTAGCAGGATTCACCGATGGCATTCCCTATTTCTACACGATTCATGATACAGATCAAATTAAAAACTCTAATTCCGATTTCTTACAAGATGGGAATATCACCGGATTGACAGGGGCTTTTAATGGTGAAAATATTAAGTTTACTATTTTTGACGGAAGTCAGAAATCTAGTACTGCAAGAGTTTTTGGTGATCATGTCTTTTTTAATAATGCTTCCGGTAGAATTACCAATAAAGAAAGCTCTACTCTCGACTACGGAGACCATGCAACAGGAGTTGCCAGTTTCATAGGTGCTAGAGATTATCCTTTCACCGTGACTTTTGTTGACGGGACCAGCAGACAGGTTAACTTCAAAGGAATTGCCCCCAATTCCAAAATAGATGCCTACTCATTCGGTAACTCTACATTACCCGGAGAAACAACTTCCAGCAATGTCTTTCAAAAAATAATAAAAGCACAGCCTATCATCTCCAATCATTCCTATGGTATTAATGGAGGATGGGATATTGTCAACGTTAACGGTTCTAACGCCTGGGTCTGGAGAGGAAACTTTACTTCCTCCAGTACAACACGTGACATGCAGAGTGCCTATATCATTGATGATAAGTATTATGACTATATTGTTTATAATAATCCATCATATATTATTGTAAAATCTGCGGGAAATTACTTTGGAATGGGAAATAATGCTTACTCCACAGATACAGCTAACTATAAAAAATATTATAAAAACAGTTCCGGAAACTGGGTAGAATTTACAGCTACGGACACCCTTCCTCCTGTCAACTGTTCACAAGGATATGACTGCATATCTCCCGGATCCGTAGCCAAAAATATCATTACTGTTGCCGCCTCAGATAGAATCACAAACAATGATGGCAGATACACTACTTCAGCTGATGTTATTCACTCATATTACAGCAGTGCCGGACCAAGAGATGACGGTGGTATAAAGCCTGATATCACAGCAGTAGGAACTGATGTTGCAAGTGCATGGACTGATAATAATTCAACTGGAGGTAATAAAATTAACGTCGGAAGTGGTACCTCTTTCTCAGCTCCTATAGTAACTGGTATTATCGGGCTTTGGACACAAATCAACAAACAATTATTTTCAGGAAATATACTGAATGCGGCATCTGCAAAAACGCTAATGATTCATTCTGCTTCAGAAGCTGGCAACATTGGACCTGACGCACAATTTGGTTGGGGATTTATTAATGCTAAAAAAGGAGCAGAGTTACTCGTAGCAAAATCTAATAACACCATTATTTTGAATGATGAAACATTAACAAGCGGAACTCCAAACAAAAAAACAGTGATAGCCTCTGGAAGCGAACCTTTAAAAGTTACCATTTCATGGATAGATCCGGAATATTCAAATGTAGCTGTTAATCCTCCGTTAGCAGATTTGTACAATCAAAGGAATTCAAAACTCATCAATGACTTAGATCTTAGAATTATCGATACGACAAACAACACAGTTTATCTCCCGTGGAGGCTTGATTATAATAGCCCATTAACAGCAATAAAAGGAGACAATACAGTAGACAACGTAGAGCAAGTAATAGTAGACACTCCGGTTGCAGGCAGAACTTATAGAATTGAAGTCACCAACAAAGGTAACCTAGTAAATGATACAGGAGGAGCAACCCCTCAAAACTACTCTATTCTGGTAACAGGCTACTCTTCTTTTTTGGGAACAAAAGAAGTTGGGAATTCAAACAACAATATAGCTATTGCTCCTACCATAACAAAAGACATTGTAAAGGTATTAAAAGCACCTAAAAAATCTACTTTCAACGTCTATGATATGACAGGCAAAAAACTACAAAGTGGAACCGTCAATAATGATCAGGAATCCATTGATTTATCAACGTACACAAAAGGAATTTACATCATTGAAATAAAAACAGGAAAAGATGTCATCTCCAAAAAAGTGATCAAAGAATAATCGTAAAATACATAGATTTTTCACAAAATACTAACAGTTGTTAGTATTTTGTTTTTTTATGTATATTTGCTTTCTATGGAAAATACACTTCACGAAAAAGTTTCTCAGGATATATTACTCAAAGCCTATAATCATATGATGCTGGCCAAAGCGATGGCTGATATTTATGAAGAAAACAGAAATGTCTGTAAATACGTTCATAGTACCTCAAGAGGCCATGAAGCAATTCAGCTTGCCACAGCCTATCAATTAAAGAAAGAAGACTGGGTTTCTCCTTATTACAGAGATGAAAGTATTCTATTAGGAATTGGTTTTGAACCTTATCAACTGATGCTTCAATTACTGGCAAAAGCTGATGATCCTTTTTCCGGAGGAAGATCTTATTATTCCCACCCTTCCAGCAGAGATGAAAACAAACCTAAAATCATTCATCAAAGCTCTGCTACAGGAATGCAAACCATCCCGACAACAGGAGTTGCACAGGGAATTAAATACATCCAGGATTTTAATCTTCAGCAGTTTGAAAACAATCCTGTTGTAGTGTGTAGTCTTGGAGATAATTCAGTAACAGAAGGTGAAGTAAGTGAAGCTTTACAATTTGCAGCCCTGCATCAACTTCCTATTATTTTTCTTGTTCAGGATAATGAGTGGGGAATTTCTGTAACGAAAGACGAAGCAAGAACTTGTGACGCTTATGATTTTGTAGCAGGATTTACAGGATTAAGCAGAATGAGAGTAGACGGTACTGATTTCGTGGAAAGTTTTGAAGCCATGAAAAAAGCTGTAGACTTTGTAAGAACCGAAAGAAAACCTTTGGTAGTCTGTGCAAAAACAGTACTGATTGGCCATCATACTTCAGGAGTAAGAAGAGAATTCTATAGAGATGAAGAAGATTTAACAAAACACCGTTCAAAGGATCCGGGAGAAATATTAAGAAAACAACTCCTGGAATCAGGAGCAGATGAAGATCTTTTAAAGCAAATCACCAAAAAGGC
Organism: Chryseobacterium lactis; assembly: GCF_003815875.1. NCBI lineage: Bacteria > Pseudomonadati > Bacteroidota > Flavobacteriia > Flavobacteriales > Weeksellaceae > Chryseobacterium > Chryseobacterium lactis. Next base: position 3,031,970 of record NZ_CP033924.1, on the reverse strand, counting down.
ACGTCTTGAAGCTGAAGAAGCTTTTGAAAAAGCTCAGAATGCCGAAGATCCAAAGCCTGAGACGGTGATGCAACATATTTTCGCTCCTACTCCGATTACTGAAGAGGCCGGAACTCGTGAACCAGCCAATGGAGAAAAGATTGTAATGGTAGATGCTGCCATTCATGCAATACAGGAATTGATGTGGAAACACCCGGAAGCTCTTCTTTACGGTCAGGATGTTGGCGAAAGAATTGGTGGAGTTTTCCGTGAAACAGTTACTTTAGGAAAGAAATTTGGTAGTAAAAGAGTCTTCAACACAGCTATTCAGGAGGCGTACATTATTGGTTCTACTGCCGGGATGAGTGCGGTAGGATTAAAACCTATTGTTGAAGTTCAGTTTGCCGATTACATCTATCCCGGAATCAATCAGCTTATCACTGAAATTTCAAAGTCAAATTATTTAAGTGGAGGAAAGTTCCCTGTTAGCAATATCATCCGTGTTCCCATCGGAGCTTATGGCGGCGGCGGTCCTTACCATAGTGGAAGTGTAGAAAGTATTTTAGCGAATATAAAAGGGATAAAAATAGCCTACCCAAGTAATGCTGCTGATTTCAAAGGTCTTTTAAAAGCAGCTTATTATGATCCGAATCCGGTAATCATGCTTGAACATAAAGGATTATACTGGAGTAAAGTTCCCGGAACCGAAGATGCAAAAACAATAGAACCTGCTGAAGACTATGTTCTTCCATTCGGAAAAGGTAAAGTTGTGATTGAAGCGGATCAGAATGAAACTGAAAAAGGCAGAACCCTACTGGTCGTAACTTATGGAATGGGTGTTTACTGGGCAAAAGAAGCTGTTAAAAATTTCAACGGAAGAGTTGAGGTGATTGATTTAAGAACTTTAATTCCTTTGGATGAAGAACTCGTTTTCGAAAGAGTAAAAGCACATGGGAAATGTATTGTTCTGACAGAAGAACAGCTTAACAACTCTTTTGCAGAAGCATTTGCTCATCGTATTTCAAAAAACTGTTTCAAATATCTGGATGCGCCGGTAGAAACAATGGGCTCGCTAGACACTCCAGCAGTTCCTATCAATCTGATCCTTGAAAAAGAGATGCTTCCTAACGCAGAAAAGCTCTCTAAAAAGATTGAAGAAATGTTACAATATTAAAAAATTAAACCTCTAAAAATTTTTAGAGGTTTTTTTATGCATTTTTTTACTATTTTTATTTAAGATTATCAATCTCAATGTTAATACCTTATAACGAAAGTAATTTAAACATCCCTCAATCCGCAAACATGATTAACCCGGCACACCTGTAGTTTGGTATTCATTTTGTCTGCAATGCAAAAACACATTCTCTTTTATGATCACTACAAAATATGTTAATTATAAACAGGTTCTTAATTTATCAGGCACTCATCTTATTTTAATCTCGATATGGTGTACACTGATTGTTGTCCTTTTTTATTTCTTTAATTGGGAATGGATGACTATTCCATGGGTTCCGGTTGCTTTGATCGGTACTGCAGAAGCTTTTTTGGTAGGTTTTAAAAATAACCAGGCTTACGATCGACTTTGGGAAGCAAGAAAAATCTGGGGCGGAATTGTGAATTCCAGCCGTTCATTTGCATCTATGGTCTACGCTTTTGATACTCAAAACGAAGAAATCGGTACTTTTGATCTGGAAGATCGTAAGAAAAGGATTGTTAATCGTCATATTGCTTGGCTGTATACATTCCGTGAGCAACTTTTGATTCCTACTGAATGGGAACACATTGGCGCAGAAAACAAATTCGGAAATATCAATCTCAAACGAAACAGACTCATCAAGGCCGGATTTCCTGATTACGGAAGAGCCCCAATTTTCCTTCACAAATACCTGTCTGAAGAAGAATATGAACTGAAAAACACCTATAAAAATTTTGCCACTTACCTGATTTCTCAGCAGGCAAAAGATATCAATGAGCTTAAAAATATGAATGCCATCACCGATTTCAATCAGACACAATTACAAAACTGTCTCAATGAATTTTATGGCTTTCAGGGACAGGCAGAGAGAATTAAGAAATTCCCTTCACCAAGGCAGTTTGCCAGTACTGCATTTGTTTTTAATATTCTCTTTATTTTGCTACTTCCTCTTGGACTAGTAAACGAATTCGCGAAACTGGGAGACTGGGGAATATGGACTTCCATCCCTTTCTGTATTACCATCGGATGGATCTATATTATCATGGAACTCGTAGGAGATTATTCTGAGAACCCTTTTGCAGGGCTGATGTTTGACGTACCAATGCTGTCTATTTGCAGAACCATTGAAATTGATTTACTTCAAATGAGTGGCGAAACAGATCTTCCTGAACCCATTGCATCCAAAAACGGAGTATTGGTATGATAAATACAGGATTTCCAAGCACAAAAAGACTCTGCTATTTCATTGATGAGGTAACAAAAATCACCAATAGTCTTGTAAAATAGTGTTTAAATAATTTACAGGACTATTGCCGTTGTATTTTTCACTTCGGAAATCATAAAAGAACTGTGTGTACTGGCAATATGCTGCAATGTGGTGAGTTTAGTCAACATAAAATTACGGTAATCTTCAATATTTCTTACACCGATTTTAAGGATATAATCATAATCTCCGCTTACATGGAAACATTCCGTAACTTCCTGAAGATTCATCACTTCTTTTTCAAATTGCAACACAAATTCTTTTTTATGCTGGGTTAATTTTACATGACACAACACAATAAAATTACGGTCAACTTTGTTCTTATCCAATAAGGCTACATATTTGGAAATAACGCCGGAGTTTTCCAGTTTTTTAACACGCTCATAAACTGCCGTTACCGACAATCCAAGCTTTCCGGATAGCTCTTTGGTGGTTTGCTTACAATCCTCCTGCAGAAACAAGAGCAGTTTTTTATCAATTTCGTCAAGTTCCATAGATATTTTTTTGGTAAAAAATTAATATTCTACAATATACCAAATATTTTTTCTAAATAAACAAAAATTTACAGTTTTATATTCTATAAATTCAAATTTATATTGTAATTATTAGGAAAATAACGCAAATTGGCCAGATAAAATAAAAACATACTCATATGGAAAATTTTAATGCAGCCAATGAAATCCAGGATCTTCAGTATTTTGGTGAATTCGGAGGAGTAAATCCTTCTATTTCGGATAGTTCTACCTACACCTTCCTTTCAGCGAAGACCATGTTTGACACTTTTGAAGGAAATGCTGAGGGATGTTACTTATACTCCAGACATTCATCTCCCATGAATCTTTATCTGGCACAGGCATTGGCCAAAATGGAAAATACAGAATCGGCCAACGTTACCGCATCCGGAATGGGAGCCATCACTTCTGTTTTAATGCAGGTCTGCAAAAGCGGAGACCACATCATATCAAGCAGAACCATCTATGGAGGAACCTATGCTTTCCTTAAAAACTTTCTGCCTCAATTCAATGTAGCAACCACATTTGTTGACATTAATAATTTTGATGTTGTTGAAAATGCAATTACCCCCGATACAAAAGTAATCTACTGTGAAAGCGTAAGCAACCCGCTTCTTGAAGTGGCTGACCTTAGAAGACTGTCGGAAATTTGTAAAAAACATAATTTAAAACTGATTGTTGATAATACTTTTTCACCACTTTCAATTTCCCCAACACTATTTGGAGCAGATGTTGTTATTCACAGCTTAACTAAATTCATCAATGGAAGCAGTGATACTGTTGGTGGTGTATATTGTGCTTCACAGGCATTTATCGACGATACAAAAAATGTGAATTCCGGAGCCTGTATGCTTCTAGGTCCTACAATGGACAGCCTGAGATCTTCAAGTATTCTGAAAAACCTGAGAACACTTCATATCAGAATAAAACAGCATAGCCACAACGCTATGTATCTTGCTGAAAGATTTGAAAAAGACGGGTTAAAAGTATCCTACCCTGGTTTACCTTCTCACAAAAATCATGAATTGATGAAAAGTATGCTCCATGAAGAATATGGATTTGGAGGCCTGCTGACTTTAGATGCGGGAACTACAGAAAAAGCAAATGAACTGATGGAAATGATGCAGGAAGAAAATCTTGGATATTTGGCAGTAAGCTTAGGTTTCTATAAAACATTATTCTCATGCTCAGGAAAATCCACCTCATCTGAAATTCCTGAAGAAGAACGTGAAGCCATAGGTATTTCTGATGGATTGATCAGATTCTCTATAGGACTTGATCACGACATTAAGCGAACATACCAAAAAATGAAAGAATGCATGCTGAAAACAGGCGTTCTTAACCATGAAAACATTTCTATATCTTAAATTTTATTGTACAGATAAGGCTGTTCATTTTTGAACAGCCTTTTTTATTTTAAAATGCTAAAGTGTAATTAAATTCAACAGGAATAGGCTTTAGCCAAAAACCTATCAATATTTTACTTTCAGTATTTTTTATTTCTTATAATAATGATCTGGGAAAGCCTCTTCAGGTTTCATCCTTGCGACATTCAGTAATATCCAAGATTTTAAAAATCCATATCCGTACGAAAACATCTGAATATAGGTGGAAATAACCGCCATACCTGCAATGCTTATATTTTTAGTCAGCAATAATGCGTGGAAAAATACCAGTACGGTATACAACCCATAAAAAGTAAGGATAATTCCTCTTCCCATCATAAAATACTCTAAAAAGCCCATCATGTATCCCAACATGAATAAGGTAGGAAAAGCAAAGGAAATTTTCACGTAATTCGGATGCCTCTGATTAAGAATAGGCCTTGCGCAACCAAACTGATATACCTGCTTTGAGAATTTACCAAAATCTACTCTACGTTTGTGATACACTGCAATATCATCAAAAAAAGCAGTTGTAAAGCCATTTTCCCAAAGAGTCATTGATAAATCAGGATCTTCTCCTATTCTCATCTCTGAAAATCCTCCCACTTTTTCAAAAACCGATTTTTTCACGCCCATATTAAAACTTCTGGGTTGAAACTTTGAAACCGCTTTCTTACTTCCCCGAATTCCACCGGTAGTAAAAACAGAAGTCATAGAATACGAAATGGCTTTTTGCATCAGATTAAAACCCTTATGAGCTTTATCTGCTCCACCAAACGCATCACATGGGATTGTCAGAATATCATTTTTAATATTTTGAATATAATCTTTCTCTACAATCACATCACTGTCTACAAATACCAGCCAGTTATTTTCCGCTCTTGCTGCCCCATAATTTCTTGTAAGCCCGGGTCCGGAATTGTCCTTCCTGAAATATTTAATATTTAGCATTCCTTCAAAATTCCTGATGGTTGGCTTCAGATCGATAACAGAACCGTCATCAACGATCATCATCTCAAACTCCTTATCTGTCTGCTGGGTAAGAGAGGTCAGCAACTCGAAAAGTTCATCCTTTCGGTTGTAAATGGCAACAATAATGGAAATACTAGGTTTCAAATTGAAAATTTTTCAAAATTACTTATTCGTGAAGGAAACCACAAATGGTTTAACAGCTTATTCGGAGAAATTAACTTAGTCTAATCAGATAAATATTCCTGATTTAAAATAAATACACAAAACAAACGATATAAAGAATGCAATTACTGAGCAACTAAAAAGTAGTAACTTAAAAATATTTTTAAAATAAAAACACTCAAATACATGCAAAACAAAAAACACTACAAAAGAGATCGCTATTCCTATTAATGAAGCTACAATTAAAGTTTGCACATAGTTTTCTGCCCGCAACGGATTCTTAAAAATAATAATAAAAAGAACTATTGCAGCCAGAATAAATCCTGCACTTATCTTTTCAGTATAATATTTAGATCTTACTACTACCTTGCTCTGAACCCTCTCATCATAATTCAGACTCTTTCTTTCCGAACTTGATTTTGAACCAGATCCTGAACTAAATAATTCGAGAACATCAAAGACTCCTTCTAAAACATCAAGAAAATTCCAGGACATCTGTTTGAATGTAAATTAGTTTCTACTTTTTATCTTCTAGTTTATGTACTTTCTTCGTTCCCTCATACATTTCATACTGTAAGAATCTTGTTTCCAGCTTTCCATTGAATAGTTTGATTTTTCTTGAAGGACGCAAACCGATTTTCTTTACCGCTTCCAGGTCTGATGAAATCAGCCATGCTAAGGTATTTGGATAATGTGTTTTAAAAGTATCGCCTATTTTTTTGTAGAAGTCATCATCATTAATTGAAATTCTCTCATCATATGGAGGGTTGAATACCATTAATAATGGGAAAAGTTCTTTTTTAGACTCAAAGAAGTCTTGTTTTTTAATCTCAATAACATCTTCCATTTCTGCGGCTTCCACATTCATTCTCGCAGCGTTCAACATTCTTGCATCAATATCATAGCCAACGATTTTCCCATCAAACTGTCTGACTCTGTTCACTCTGAATTCTTTTATTTTTGAAAACAAATCCGAATCATAATTTTTCCAGTTCTGGAATCCGAATCGATTTCTGAAAATCTGAGCCGGAAGATCCATCGCGATCATTGCCGCCTCGATTAACAACGTACCGGAACCGCACATCGGATCAAGAAAATTACCTTTTCCGTCCCAACCTGCTAACTGAAGCATACCACTGGCAAGAACTTCATTGATCGGAGCCTCACCTTGCTCCCTTCTGTATCCCCTTTTGAATAAAGGATCTCCGGAAGAATCCATTGAGATCATCACCAATTCACGGTCGATATGAAGGTGAAATTTGATATCAGGATTTCTCGTTTCAACATTCGGGCGTCTTTTGAACTTATCCTGAAAATAATCTACGATCGCATCTTTCATTTTCAACGTAACAAATTGAGAATGTTTGAATGTTTCAGAATTTACAGTAGCATCAATCGAGAAAGACTGATCAACATCCATGAATTCTGCCCAATCAAACTTAAACAACCTGTCATAAAACTGATGTTGATTAAAAGCCTTGAACTCATGAATCGGAACAAGAATTTTTAATGCCGTTCTCGCAGAATAATTGATTTTGTATAAAAAACCAAGATCTCCTTCACAATTGACTGCCCTGTTTTTAATTTCAACATTTCTTCCACCCAATTTCTTGATTTCTTCCGCCAGAATCTGCTCCAGTCCGAAGAATGTTTTTATCTGTATTTGTAAATTTTCTGTATCCATAACTAAGAATTAAAAGATTTAAATATTTAATAATTAAAAGATTAGCCCTCCAACGTATTGATCAATTGAATTTCTCAATCATTTAATGTTGTAAAATACTTTGCTTTTAACCGCACAAATTTAGTTATTTTTGCATTATGGAATGGTTTGAATCTTGGTTTGATACCCCTTATTATCATTTATTGTATAGCAACAGAGACTATACTGAAGCTGAAAACTTCATTACAAAGCTGACTGCGGACCTTCAGCTTCCACCTCAGTCAAAAATCATAGATCTTGCCTGTGGTAAGGGAAGACACTCTGTTTTTCTCAATAAATTAGGGTATGATGTACTAGGCCTTGACCTTTCAAGACAGAGTATTGAATCTGATAAACAATATGAAAATCAAACTTTGATTTTTGAAGTTCATGACATGAGAAACCCGATTGATGCAGATCCAATGGATGCCGTTTTCAATTTATTCACAAGTTTCGGGTATTTTGACAATGAAAATGATGATAAAAAAGTTTTTCAGTCGGTTTACAACGCTTTAAAACCTGGAGGATTCTTTGTCCTTGATTATCTGAATGAAGAATATGTAAGAAAAAACATGGTTCCTGAAACAATAATTACCCGTGGTGACATCGATTTCAAAATTCTGAAAAAGATTGAAGGAAGGCATGTTATTAAGGATATTCGCTTTGAAGCAGACGGGAAACCTTTTCATTTCTTCGAAAAAGTAAAACTCCACACGTTAGAAGCCATTAATGCCTATGCCTCAGAATGCGGTTTTGAAAGAATAAAAATCTGGGGAGATTATCAGCTGAACGAGTTTACAAAAGAAACTTCTCCACGTTGTATCAATTTATTTAAGAAAAAATAATGATAGCAGTACTTTTACTGATTTTAAGTGTCATTTCCGGAGTCTTTCTGGGAAAGCATTTTGGTAAAAAAGAAAAGCTGGCTAAAAATCTACTGATATTAAGTGCCGGTTTTCTGATCACCATCTGCCTGAATGAAGTTTTCCCTCAGGTCTACACTTCCGGCGAAAGCAGTAGTCTGGGAATTTTTGTGATCGCAGGGGTTCTTTTACAAATGATTCTGGAAGCTTTGACCAAAGGTTTTGAACACGGACACTTTCATCATCATAATGAACACAATATTCTGCCGGTTGCTTTAATGGTGGGATTATTTGTTCATGCTTTTATCGAAGGAATTCCTTTGGCCAATGAAGAACATGAAATATCACCTTACCTTTTAGGAATTGTATTTCATAACCTGCCTATTTCATTTATTCTGGGAGCATTTTTATTCAATGGAAAGAAAGATTCCAAAAGTTCGTCCTATCCTTCTTTACTGATTGTAGCTTTATTTGCCCTGGCTTCTCCGATGGGAATGTTATTAGGTAATTACTTTAATCCGGATTTGCAGCCTTATTTCCTGGCTATTGTTGGAGGTATTTTCCTTCATATTTCATCAGTTATTATTTTTGAAAGCAATAAAAATCACAATATTGACTGGATGAAAATAGGATTGGTGATTGTTGGTGTTTTACTGGCTCTTTTAATGCATGTTTTCCATACTCATCCTTCTGCTCACAATCATTAAAAACAGTTTATATTTTTGTCTTTTGATTTGCTGTATTTGTATCCAGGTCACATAAAATTAGTCCTAAGTATCTGAAAATAAATCCATTTCATTACAAATTCACATTTCTTAAAAATAAATATTTTCACAAAATAAATATCATATCAACAAAGAGAATTATGATATTATAAATTATTATCATTTTTTACACCACATTACTATTGATGTGGTTTTTTTTGTACATTAGCGAGCGTCACCAAATCACTTATGTATGAATAAAAAAACTAACCGTTTGACGACGGGTGGGTATTTCTTTTTAGTATGCGGAGTGTTATCTGCTCAAACTACCGTAAAAAAAGATACCCTTCAGGAAAACAAGATTGAAGATATTGTTATAGTAGGATACAAAGCCCAGAAGAGGTCCAGCTTAACAGCAGCCGTTTCAGTTATTTCTGATAAAAAGCTAAAAGACTCCAATACCCCGGATGTAGCAGGTCTTTTACAGGGAAAAGCGGCAGGCGCTCAAATTTTGCCTGGAGGTGGCAATCCTGGATCCACAGCAAGTGTAAAAATCAGAGGAACCTCAACGATTAATGGTCCTAGTCAGGCTTTATGGGTAGTAGACGGCGTTATGATGAATGGAGTACCCAATCTTGACCCCAACCAGATTGAAAGTATTAACATTTTGAAGGACGCCACCTCCACTGCTCTATATGGTTCCCGTGGAGCGAACGGAATTGTACAGGTCTTCACAAAATCCGGAACCTCAGGTAAAGGCTCTCTTAATATTTCAGTAAATAACTCTTTCAATACATTCAATAATGGGCGCTTTAAACTGATGGATGGCACTCAATTGTACGATTACTTTACCTCTCTTAAAAATGCTCCATCTATTCCCGGAGGACTGAGAAATCCCGGTTATAACTGGCTGAAAGACGGCACGCAGACAGGAGCCGTACAAAACTACACCATAGACTTCAGAGGAGGTTCTCAAAATTCCAAAACCTATATATCAGGTAATTATTATGATGAAAGCGGAACAGTAAAAAGCTACGATTATAACAGACTGTCTTTCAGAATCAATCATGAACAAACAGTAAGACCCTGGTTAATTTTAAGACCCAAACTAAGCTTAGCATATACAGAAAGGAAAAACAGACAAGGCTCCCTTGAAGAAATGTATCTCAATATGCCCTGGGACAATCCAAGAAACTCTGAAGGAAATTTAATAAACCCCAATACCTTTAACGGAACATGGTACGGAAGAGACTACGCTAATTATTTATATGACCTGCAGTGGAATTATAGCAAGAGTAACCAATTAGACCTTATTGGAAATTTTGACGCAGAAATTAAATTGACAGATTATCTGAAATTTATTACCACAAATAATGTCACTTATAAAAATTACGATGACATGTCTTATACAGATCCAAGATCAATAGCAGGCGAGAGTATTAAAGGCGGACTGACTGAATCTTATGTTAAAGATATCAGTAAATTTTTCAATCAGATGCTGAGATTTGATAAAGATTTTGGGGTTCACAATGTCAATGCCCTGGCAGCATACGAATATACGGACCGAATCTACAAAATATCCAAAGCAGGGGTTTATGGTATTGTTCCGGGATCAGAAATCTTCGATAACGGAGCTACAACAGGACAAAAGCCATCAGGAAAAAAATATGACAAAGCCTATAATGCATTCTTATTCAATGCCGAATATGTATATGATAAAAAATATTTTGTTCAGGGATCTTTACGAAGTGAGTCTTCATCGGCATTTGGTCTTAGCCAGAGAAATGGACTTTTTTATTCATACAGTGCCGGATGGAATATTCATAAAGAAAAATTTTTCCAGGTAAAGCAAATTAACGAATGGAAGCTAAGAGCCAGCAGAGGCCTTGTTGGAAATACCCCAAGCCCCAATTATGGGTGGCAGGATTTATATGCTTTAACCCAGGTGTATAACGGACAAATTGGGGCAACATGGAATCAATTGGGCAATAAAGATCTGACCTGGGAATCTATTTACCAGAATAATATTGGTACCGATATCAGAGCTTTTAACAACAGATTAAGCATCAATGTTGATTATTTCAATAATAAAACCAAAAACCTGTTGGTATTGGTCACCCTTCCATCATTAACAGGCGTTGACAGGCAATACCTGAATGTTGGAGATGTAAAGAATGAAGGATGGGAATTCAATTTCAATTATGCATTGATTAAATCCAAAGCGGTTAACTGGGATGTAGGTTTTAATATAAGCACCTACAAAAACAGGGTTCTTTCAACAAGAAATAACAGTACCCAGCTGCTGTCTAATAATCAGGTGGCCATAGTAGGCAATGACGTCACTTCTTTCTATATGAGGAAATGGATGGGCGTAAACCCTGATAACGGCGCAGCTCAATGGGAAGTGGTAAACGCTGACGGAAGTAAAAGCATTACCACGAATTACAATCAGGCCACCTTACAGATCGTAGGTGCGGCCACGCCGGATTATTATGGATCCTTCACGACCAACCTTAGTATCAATAATTTTTATCTTAACGCTAATATTTATTTCTCACAGGGAGGACAGATCTATAATTCTTACAGGGAATTATTTGATTCAGATGGTGCTTATCCGTATTATAATCAAATGGTGCTACAAAATGGCTGGAGCAGATGGGAAAAACCAGGAGATGTAGCAACACATCCTGTAGCCACTTTTAACAACAATACTTTAACCAATAAGCCTTCTTCACGTTATCTGGAAGATGCCAGCTATATGAAACTGAGATCTTTGAGACTGGGTTATAATTTTCCTCAATCTTTGACGGAAAAGCTACATGTAAGGTCTTTAAGTCTATATATAATGGGAGAAAATCTATTTACTATTACCAAGTTTTCAGGTGTTGATCCGGAAGTCGGCCCTTCTGATGCAGATAAGAGGGATGGCAATCCTTATTCGGGAAATGCGGGAGCTATTTATCCTATCCCAAGAAGATTTTCTTTAGGCCTTAATTTTTCTTTTTAAAATGTACAAAATCATGAAAAAAATATTCTTACCATTACTATTATTATCAATAACCGCCTGTAATATAGACCGGTCACCTTATGATTCTCAAGAATCAGAAATAATACTGAACGACCCAACAGGATTACAAACCATTACGCTTGGAAACTACGCTCTTTTAAAAGGAGATGCATCTGGTGGAGGATTTTTCAATAACCTTTACAGAATTGGCGAATATGGCGGCGACAATATTGATATCAGCGGAACAACCACTGATGAGTTTTTCTATTATTATAATTACAGAAGTATTAAAAATAATGGCCGTTCAAATGCAATATGGAATGCAGGCTATAAATCAATTATTGGCTGCAACAAGGTCATTTTAAAAATTCCTGAAGGAAAAGATGCAGCAACAGATCAATTGATTGGGGAAAATTATTTTCTGAGAGCTTACGTGTACTTCTCTCTGGTCAATGTATTTGGCAAACCTTACAATCAAGGAACCAGCAACCCGGGAGTGCCATTGAAAATATCTGACGATGTGAACGATTTACCTGCCCGGGCAACAGTAGGACAAATTTACGATCAGGTAGTTAGTGACCTGAAAAAAGCAGAACAGCTGATGACCGTGGATAAAGATAATATTTATGCATCTAAAAAGGCTGCACAGGCACTCCTTTCCCGGGTATACCTTTATATGGAAAATAATGATAAAGCCATTGAATATGCTGAAAAGGTGATTAATTCAGGAAAGTATTCATTATTATCTAATGCTGACCTACCGTCTTACGCAACTAAAACGCCGGAAACAAACAAAGAGACGATTTTCGCTTTTAAATACAATAGAGATGGCGATTATAGTGACGGCTGGTATACCATAGGATCTATGTATGCCAATATTCAAAATGTAGGCTGGGGAGAAATGTATGCCTCTTCTTCCTATTTAGATGTAATTAATCAAAACCCTCAGGATGCAAGATTAAAATTCATTTCACCCAAATACAACAGCCCTACAACACCCGTTGCCTATTGGGTGCAGCAAGGTACCAATTCCACGGGTGGAATAACTTATAACTACATTTTCCAGAAAACCTTTCAACAGGGAGGAAATACCTATTTCACCATAAATAATGTGAATTATCAGGTGCTATCAGAAGTTTTGCCATCCAAAACCAGTTATTATTTCATGAATTCAAATAATACTAAGACGTATATTAACCTGGATAATGATATGGATAAAAGAAACGGATATCCGAAATTTTATATCCTAAAATGTTCACTACAGGAAGGAGTACCCCAATTATGGTCACCGGTCATTTTAAGATTGGCTGAAATATATCTTAACCGGGCTGAAGCTTACGCTAAAAAAGGAAATTCTGCAGCTGCACTAACTGATATTAATGTGATCCGAACAAGAGCTGGAATTCCCGTGTATTCTTCTGTTCCTTCTGGGCAAACCATTTTAGATATCGTTCTACAGGAAAGAAGACTTGAATTAGCTTTTGAAGCTCATAGAAAATATGACATATTCAGAAATAAACTGACCCTTGACAGAAATTATCCGGGAACGCATTTAAACGGAAATAATCCTTTTTACACAGTTCCTTCTACCAACAACAGAATTATTGAATATATTCCGGAACAGCAAATACAGATACAGCCTAATCTGACTCAGAATCCGGATTAATCTCGATTTAGATTTGAAAATAAAAAAGCTCCGAAAAATTTCGGAGCTTTTAATTGATATATTGACAATAAAATTAGAACTTCCATCCTACGGTAAGGAAGAAATTATTTCTATTGTTTTTCACATTACTTACTGCATAATCAGGGTTTTGGTAGATTGATTTTGATCCCACTGAATAATACGCTGCATCAAAATCATCACCAGTCACTCCTCTCATAAAAGGATTACTATATTTAGAACTTATATTCTGATAAGAAGCGTCAATATAGAATGATTTGAAATCATAACCTACACCAAATGAAATCAGGTTTCTGTCACTTAGCATAAGATTGCTGTACGATTGGTCTCCTATATTACCTGCAGTATCAAATCTACTGATCGTAAGTGCGTCAAGTGGATTAGATAAATATGAGTATCCACCTCTTAATCTCAACTGCTGAATTCTGTACTCCGCTCCTACTCTTACTTCAGACATGTTCTTATAATTATCCTTAAAGAAATTATTTATTTCTCTCTCAGGATTCCCATAAACTTTATAATCAGGTTTTGTAAGACCTAATGTATAATCTACGTTTAATGAGAAATTCTTACTGGCAACAAAGGCAGCACTTACTGTCGCTTTTAAAGGCGAAGTGAACTTTCTGTTCTCAGTTCCTGTCCCGTTTCCGTAAGTAGGGTGATTATAAAATTGAAAATCACGATCTATATTCCAGAATGTAGGTGTTTCAATAGATGCTCCCAATCTGAAATTAGGGCTTAATTTACCAATAACCCCCAATGATGCTGAAAAACCGGAAGATCTCTCATAATATGGAGAATCCTGTTTATCAAAAGTATCGATATAATTATTATTAAGCATTCTGAAAGCCAATCTGTCAGCTTGATCAATTGAAGCATTGAAAAAGTTCAAACCTGCTCCAATATATAAGTTATGATTATAATTAGCTCCCACACCAAAACTCATCTTTGAAAGATTTCCATACCTGGAATAAGCATGTCCTGCTAATGAAGCTTGTCCGTCCGGTAAAGTCGCAGAAATGTTAGCATTCCCGGGAGATTCTATAACATTATCAAGAGATTGGTTTGAAAAATTAATCCCGATATTAATAAACTTCCATCCGGTTTCAGTCATTAACGGAAAAGCGATGATTCCACCTGCATTCCCCAGATCTCCTTTTGTTTTACTGTAATCTACCGTAGAGCCCCCTAAAGAGCTGCTGTTTTTATTACCTGATATTGACAAAGTTCCGGAAACCTCTCCCGAGATAGCAACCCCTAAACCAGCAGGGTTGGTAAGCAGAGAGTTGGCATCACCACCTAACGCTCCGTTTGCACCAGCCATCCCATTAAACTTTGCCGATCCCACCATAGGAGAACCAGAGTATACTTCTACAGAATTTCTCAATACAGAAATATCCTGAGCCTGCGCAAAAAATGCAGCAGAAATACTCATGAATACTAAAGATTTTTTTAACATTATTTTTTAATAGTTTATTAGATTGATATTATCTGAAACCGCCGCTACCGCCGGATCTGAAACCGCCTCCGCCACCGGAACCGCCTCTAAAGCCACCGCCTCCACCGCCGGAATTGAAACCTCCTCCGGATCTGAAGCCACCGGAATCCATAGATCTGAAACCTCCGTTGTTTCTTGGTTGCTGATAATTATAGTCTGGTCTCGATTGAGGAACTGAATTACGGAATCCTCCGGAATTACCTTGTCTGAAACCACCAGAGTTCCCATCTCTGAAACCTCCTGAATTTCCTCCTTGTCTGAAACCACCGGAATTTCCAGAATTACCCTGTCTGAAACCTCCAGAGTTCCCTTGTCTGAATCCGCCTGAATTACCGTCTCTGAAACCGCCACCGTTATTATTTCCGTTTCTAAATCCGGAACCTGTATTAGCCGTGTTCGTTCTGTATACCGCACTACCTATACCAGGATTGCCAACAAAACCACCGGTTGATCCGCTTCTTCTATGGTATACAGGTCTGTTGTAGTAGCCACCACCCCAGTAACCTCCATAACCCCAGTACGGATTACCATATCCTCCCCAGAATGGATCATAATATCCACCCCAGTAAGGAGAATATCCCCAGTATGGACTTCCCCATCCGAAAGAGCCTCCCCAGCCCCATCCGAATGATCCGCCCCAACCCCAGGACATATTCATACCCCAGCCCCAGCCACGGTTCATACCCCAATATGGACTATAACCTCCGTACCAGCCCCAAGGTGATCCCCAGGAATTGTCATAATAATTGGTTTGGGAACCAGCATATAAGCCCCAGTCCGAATCTGTTGCATTGCTGCTCCAGCCCGGATCCGTACCTCCCCATTCATTATATTTATTTTGTTGTTCTCTTGAATTTGTCTGTGCGTTTTGGATTATGTTAGAATCCTGATAGTAGTCGTAATATTCGCCTACTCTGTTTCCGCCACCATTAATGATCACTCCTTCTGGCAGCGTATCCTTGTTGGGGTCATAATACACCCCATCTGTCTCGCTATACCCTCCCATCTGAGCACCACAAGACATAAGCAATAATCCGCCTGATATTGCTAAAACACCTTTGGATCTTAGCAAGCCAAGCAAATTTTTATGTATATTTCTTTTCATGATAACGTAAAAATTTTTAATTTAAATTATATTTGCAATGTGTACCAAAAATGTACCAAAATACCGGTTAAAAAATCTATCAAAAATAGATTTTTATTTTTAGATAACAATATTGTGTAAAAGTTAAAAAAATTTTAAAGAATAATGGCAAAATTAACCTCAAGAAGCGAAGATTACAGCAAATGGTATAATGAGCTGGTGGTAAAAGCTGATTTAGCTGAAAACTCAGGAGTGCGTGGATGTATGGTAATCAAACCGTATGGCTATGCAATCTGGGAGAAAATGCGTGATGAAATGGATAGAAAGTTTAAAGAAACAGGTCACGTTAACGCATACTTCCCGCTTTTTGTGCCCAAGAGCTTATTTGAGGCTGAGGAAAAGAACGCAGAAGGTTTTGCAAAAGAATGTGCTGTTGTTACCCACTACAGATTAAAAACTGATCCGGACAATCCTTCAAAACTAATTGTAGATCCGGATGCTAAACTGGAAGAAGAGCTTATCGTTCGTCCTACTTCAGAAGCAATTATCTGGAATACTTACAAAAACTGGATTCAATCGTATAGAGATTTACCAATATTAATCAACCAATGGGCGAATGTTGTACGTTGGGAAATGAGAACCCGTCTTTTCTTAAGAACTGCAGAGTTTTTATGGCAGGAAGGTCACACTGCTCACGCTACAAAAGATGAAGCTATTGAAGAAGCAGAGAAAATGAATAAGGTATATGCAGATTTTGCTGAAAACTTTATGGCAATGCCTGTTGTTCAGGGATTGAAAACTCCTTCTGAAAGATTTGCAGGAGCTGATGAAACGTATTGTATCGAAGCATTAATGCAGGATGGAAAAGCACTTCAGGCAGGTACATCCCACTTCCTGGGTCAGAATTTTGCAAAAGCATTTGATGTGAAATTTACCAACAAAGAAGGAAAAATTGAACATGCATGGGCTACATCATGGGGAACTTCAACCCGTTTGATGGGTGCTTTGATCATGACACACTCTGATGATTTCGGATTGGTATTGCCTCCAACGCTGGCTCCGATTCAGGTGGTCATTGTTCCGATCTTTAAAGGGGAAGAGCAATTGGAACAAATCAGCGAAGTTGCATTGGAAATCCAGGCTAAATTGAAAGCAAAAGGAATTTCTGTGAAATTTGACAATGACACTCAGAATAAGCCGGGCTGGAAATTTGCAGAATATGAATTGAAAGGAGTTCCTGTAAGAATCGCGATGGGACCAAGAGATCTGGAAAACAAATCTGTAGAAATCGCAAGAAGAGATAATCTGACGAAAGAAGTTCGTTCTATCGACGGTTTGGATTCTTACATCGAAGATTTATTGAAGACTATTCAGCAGGATATTTACAACAAAGCTTTTGAATTCAGAAAAAACAATATCACGAAAGTAGATAATTACGAAGAATTTAAGAAAGTATTGGAAGAAAAAGGTGGATTTATCTATGCACACTGGGATGGTACGGCTGAAGAAGAAGAGCAGATTAAAGACGAAACGAAGGCAACTATCAGATGTATTCCTCTGGATGATGACATCGAAGAAGGTATTTCATTGATTTCTGGGAAACCTTCTAAGAGACGTGTATTATTCGCAAAAGCGTACTGATAATTTTAACGATTTTAAAAAATCTCGTTAATTTTTAAAGAAATATTCAAAAAAAAGTGACATTTGGACAGATTTTTGTTTAAATTTATCTCAACATTAATCTAAAAAAATTTATTATGTCTTTAAATGTCATTGATTTAATTAAAGGACAATTAGGTCCCGCTTTGGTTTCACAGGCTGCATCACAGTTTGGAGAAAGCGAATCAGGAATTTCTAAAGCAATTGGTGGCTTATTACCTGCTGTGGTAGGTGGATTAGCCAATAACGCAGACAATCCTGGTGTTGTGGATGCTATTACAAAAGCCTCTTCAAGCGGAATTTTAGGAAATTTATTAGGTGGATCATCTAGTAATCCTATTATTACGAACTTGTTATCTTCACTTTTTGGAGATAAGGTAGGCGGATTAGTAAATTCCATAGCCAGTTTTTCAGGAATCAGCAATAATTCTGCAGGTTCTTTGTTAAACCTGGTTACCGGGGCTACAGTAGGCACTGTCGGAAAATACGCAGCAGACAATAATTTGGGTGCTTCGGGTATTTCCGGCTTACTGAATGACCAGAAAGGCATTATCTCTTCTTTATTGCCAGCAGGTCTTTCTCTAGCTTCTTTTGGATTAGGAGCAGAGAATTGGTTTGGACAGGCTAAGGAAACTGTTTCTTCCGTAACGTCTACCGCTAAGGACAATATCGCAGAAGGTGTTGCTACAGCAAGAGAAAATGTTTCAGAAGGAGCAAGAGAGGTAAGAGAACAATTTAATAACAATAATAACAATCAAGGCGGGGGATCAATCTGGAAATGGTTACTTCCGCTTTTATTGTTAATAGCAGCCGGATATTTCTTATGGAAACAGTGTGAGAAAAAGCAGACTACCACTACAACAACGACAGCTGATTCTACAGGAACAGCCGGATCGTCTGTAGATTCTGCAACTACTCCACCAGCATCTGCTCCTACTGCAACACCAGTAGCTAAAACTGATGAAAACATTGATCTTAACGGAGTAATGTTAAAAGGTTACAAAGGTGGTATGGAAGATCAGATGATTTCCTTCCTGAAATCCGGAGGTTATAAAAACGCCGCTGACGATGCTGCATTGAAAGATAAGTGGTACGATTTCGACCATGTAAATTTCAAAATGGGAAGTTCTACAGAATTAGAAGCAGGTTCACAAGGACAAATGGAAAACCTGGTAGCTATTCTTAAGGCATTCCCGGATGCTAAAATCAAAATCGGTGGTTATACTGATAAAGTAGGAAACGAAGCTTCTAACGTAAAACTATCACAGTCAAGAGCTGATTTCATCAAAGCTGCTTTAGCTAAAGCGGGAGTTGGTGCTCAGGTACTTGGTGCTGAAGGGTACGGAAGTAAATTTGCTACTGTTGATGCAAAAGCTTCAGACGCAGAAAGAGCTGCTGACAGAAAAATGTCTGTAAGATTCTCTAAATAATCTTTAGACTCAATACAAATAGAATCCCGGAACGTAAATTCCGGGATTTTTTCTTGCTCTGATTTTTGTGTTTACATTTATTTAATTAAATTTGTTAGTCATTTCTAACATTTATGAATTTCAATTTAAAAAGCGCCTGGCGAAAAGATAAAACAGACCATTCATTATCAGAAGTTTATTCCTCTATAAAAGTCCCTAGAAAGGCTTCATTTTGGAGGAAATATCTGGCTTATACAGGCCCCGGATTAATGATTGCCGTAGGATATATGGATCCTGGAAACTGGGCTACCGATATTGCCGGGGGAGCACAATTTGGCTATACATTGCTTTCTGTAATTCTTATTTCAAATATTTTTGCAATGATTTTGCAGCATTTATCGGTAAAACTGGGAGTCGTTACAGAAAGGGATTTAGCACAAGCCTGTAGAGACCACTTTAGTCCTACAACCAATTTTATTCTTTGGATATTATGTGAAATAGCCATTGCCGCCTGTGATCTAGCAGAGGTGATAGGTTCTGCTATTGCTCTTAATCTACTATTTCATATTCCGCTTACGTGGGGAATTGTCATTACTACTGTGGATGTTTTGGTTATTCTTTTACTTCAGGCCAAAGGATTTCGATGGATTGAAAGTATTGTAGGAGGGCTTATCTTTATTATTCTTGCCTGTTTTGCCTACGAAATTGTTATCTCAAAACCTGCTTTCAATGAAATTCTGGGAGGATTGGTTCCCCAAAAGGAAATTATTACGAATCCTGCTATGCTTTACATTGCGATAGGAATTCTTGGAGCAACCGTTATGCCTCACAATCTGTATCTTCACAGCAGCATTATCCAAACCCGGGATTACACCCGCGACAGAGAAGGAAAAAAAGAAGCTATTAAATTTGCTACTTTAGACAGTACAGTGTCCCTGATGCTGGCTTTTTTCATCAATGGAGCAATATTAATTCTATCTGCAGCTACCTTCCATACCACAGGAAATCAGCATGTGGCAGATATTCATGATGCCTACAAAATGCTAACACCGATTTTAGGTGCTTCTATGGCAAGTATTGCCTTTGCTATTGCGCTTTTGGCTTCAGGACAGAATTCAACACTAACGGGAACACTAGCCGGACAAATTGTAATGGAAGGCTTTTTAAATATCAGATTAAAACCCTGGTTACGAAGATTGATTACAAGACTTATTGCTGTTGTTCCTGCATTAATTGTTACCATTCTTTATGGTGAAAAAGGAACTACGGAATTACTTGTTTTAAGCCAGGTTATCCTTTCTATGCAACTCAGTTTTGCAGTCGTTCCATTGGTTATGTTTACCAATGACAAAGCTAAGATGGGAGAATTTGTCAATAAACCTTTTCTGAAAGTCTGTATATGGATTATTTCAGCGATTATTATTGTATTAAACTTATACTTGCTTTACCAGACGTTTACGGGAGAACAGTAAAAGTATCAATTTCCAACTTTCAATTCTCAATTTTCAATTTCATTATTCTGCCTTAATGTCTTGATTTTTCTATTTGGCAGACTCTTTGTCAAACAATTCTGTAAATAAATATTGAATTATGGAAAACCAGGATATTAACGAAGAAAGCATCAATAATCAGGAAGAAAACAATGTTCAGAATGAATCAACATCTCAGGACAATGTGACAGCTACTCCTTCTGCAGAGGAACTTTTGGCAGAGGAAAAAGACCGTTACATCAGACTGTATGCTGAATTCGAAAACTATAAAAAGAGAACTTCTAAGGAAAAAATGGAATTCTTCCAATATGCCAATCAGGATATGATGGTTTCTATGTTGGGTGTTTTAGATGACTTTGAAAGAGCATTAAAAGAAATCGCTAAAAACGGAAATCCGGCTGATCTGCAAGGGGTAGAATTAATCTATCAGAAATTCAAAAATAAACTTACTGAAAAAGGATTAAAAGTAATGGAAGTAAGAGCTGGAGACAGTTTTAACGTAGATTTCCATGAGGCTATTACTCAAATACCTGCTCCGTCGGAAGATTTAAAAGGGAAAATCGTAGATGTTATTGAAACAGGATATACTTTAGGTGATAAAGTAATTCGTTTTGCAAAAGTAGTAACAGGAAACTAAAATTCATAAATGATAAATGATGAGTGATAATTGATAATGTTCACTTATTAAACTTTAAAATATCTTTTATCATTTATCAACAATCAATTATTAAATTGTCATGTCAAAAAGAGATTATTACGAGGTTCTTGAGATCAGCAAATCTGCATCTGCCGACGAAATAAAGAAAGCATACCGTAAAATGGCCATTAAGTATCACCCTGACAAAAATCCGGGAGATAAAGAGGCTGAGGAAAAATTTAAAGAAGCTGCTGAAGCCTATGAGGTATTAAGCGACGATCAGAAACGTGCGAGATTCGACCAGTTCGGGCATGCCGGAATGGGAGGAAACGGAGGTTTCGGAGGCGGAGGCTTCGGAGGCGGAATGAACATGGAAGACATTTTCAGCCAGTTTGGAGATATTTTCGGTGGTGGTTTCGGAGGCTTTGGTGGTGGCGGTGGCCGCCAGCAGGTGAAGGGTTCTAATTTAAGAATCAGAATCAAGCTGAACCTCGAGGAAATGGTAAACGGAACTCATAAAACCATTAAAGTTAAAAAAATGAAGATGGCAGAAGGTGCCACTTCAAAGACTTGTCCTACGTGTAACGGATCAGGTGTTCAGCTTAAGGTAATGAACACTATGTTTGGTCAAATGCAGACTCAGACAACTTGTTCTACTTGTCAGGGAATCGGAAAAGTTGCAGATAAAATTCCGGCCGGTGCCAATGCACAGGGTCTGATAAAAGATGAAGAGGAAATCACAATTAATATTCCTGCGGGAGCAAGAGACGGAATTCAGCTTAATGTAAGAGGAAAAGGTAATGATGCTCCTTTTGGGGGAATCCCTGGAGACTTATTAGTAATTATCGAAGAGGAAGTTGATCAGACAATCAAAAGAGAAGGTGACAATCTTCACCAGGAATTGTATGTATCGTTTGCTGAAGCAGCGTTAGGAACTAAAAAAGAAATTCCTACTGTAGGTGGAAAAGTGAAGATTACCGTTGACCCGGGAACACAGTCCGGAAAAATTTTAAGATTAGCCGGAAAAGGACTTCCAAGTATTGATAGCTATGGAAAAGGTGATATGTTTATTCACATCAATGTTTGGACACCGCAAAAGTTAAACAAAGAACAAAAAGATTTCTTTGAAAAACAGATGTCCAGCGGAGAAATGGTTGCAGAACCTTCCGGAAAGGAAAAAACTTTTTTTGATAAAGTAAAAGATTTATTCAATTAATACAAGAGACCTTAGGGTCTCTTTTTTTATGACCAATTTTGTATATTAGTTTTCTATAAAAAGTGTTGAAAATGAGAAAAATATACTTTCTAATCATATTCTTTATTTTCCAATTAAAAACATTTGGCCAGCAAGCCGCAGAGGAAGAGTTTAATCGGGTAATAAGTCACTGGTTTTCCGCCTGGACATTGGTTTATAAGGACATTTATAAAATTAATACCATTCAACCCGTACAATTTGTGTTCTTTGATGATAAATACGTGTACTCTACCTCTTCTATTTCTGTAAGAAATGGTGAATCTATAAAAGGGCCAAATCTTTTAAATTTAAAATTACAATGGAAGAAGGCAATCCATAATGATACTCTTACTTTGCCTGATAAAACAAAAGTACCTGTTGGAATACTATCTTTCGCTTCTGAAATACCAGCGAGTAATCATCAATCTTTTTTTGTAATGCCTTTACCTAGTTTTTGGGAAAAAGGAGGGATCCAAAGCAAAGAACTTGGACTGGATAATTTAGTTACCGGTGTTTTTATCCATGAATTCTCTCATTCACAACAGATGGAAAGTTTTGGAACAAAAATTTCACAGTATGAAAAGAAAAATAATTTCGGACTCGATTTCAGCGACGACATTGTTCAAAATATCTTCAGTAAAAACAAGGAATATATTGATCTTTATAATTCTGAAGTCAATAATTTTTACAATAGTATTTCTGATGAAGAACTTAATACAAAGGAGGTATTAAAAGGATTTAATTTAATGGATCGAAGGCAAAAGAATTATTTTAAAAATCAATATCAAAGTCTATCCGAAATTGACGATCTATTTCTTACAATGGAAGGTCTTGGACAATATTCCATGTATTTATGGCTCATTGATCCCAAAGGAGGTAAAATTGATAAAAATATTGCTATCACAGGAGTCAGGCGAAATAAAAAGTGGTGGTCTCAGGACGAAGGACTTGCTCTTTTTTTAATTTTAGAACGATTAATGAAACCTGAAATCTGGGCAAAAAAAATGTTCGGAACAAAAACAGCAACAGCCACTGAATTGATACGCTCAAATTTACAGCATTAAAACAACGAATCCTGCTTTACATGAAGCAGGATTCTCTATTTATATACCTTCAGTTTATTTCTTTGTTGCCAGCGAATATATTGCTTTTCCTACGGTAAATACAGCCACTGCGGCTAATCCGCCAATAATTCCAAGCATAACCTTTTTCAAAACATCCGGCCAAGTTGGAAGTAATCCATGAAAAAATTCTATTCTATGCAGAAAAATTTCACCAGCAACCATTATTAAGGCAATTGTCCCTACAACTCCTAATATTTTAATAACAATAGGTAAAGCCTTCACTAATACATGCCCAAGCTTTCCAAAAAAACCTTTATCATTACTTTTCTTTATTAATTTAAACCCTGCATCATCCATTCTTACGATCAAAGCTACAATTCCATAAACCCCAACGGTCGCAATAAATGCAACCAGGCTCGTTACTAAAATCTGTGTAATGAAAGGATGGCTTTCTTCCAATACGGTTCCTAAAGCAATAATAACGATCTCGATTGATAAAATAAAATCCGTTGTAATTGCCGATTTTACTTTTTGTTTTTCTATTTCTTCAGAACTTTTTTCTTCTTCTACAGTTTCCTCTATAACTTCATGCCCTTTTTTGTCACGATGAAAAAGAAATTCTATTATTTTTTCAACTCCTTCAAAGGCCAGATAGAATCCTCCAAGGATCAATACATAATTAATAGCCGGAGCATACAACCAATTGAGTAAAAAAACGATAGGAAGAATGATCAGTTTATTGATAAATGATCCTTTGGTTATCGCCCACAAAACCGGAAGCTCCCGGGAAGAAAGAAAGCCAGTGGCTTTTTCTGCATTCACAGCCAGGTCATCGCCCAAAATACCTGCTGTTTTCTGTGTAGCAATCTTACTTGTTACTGCTACATCATCCATCAATGCTGCAATATCATCTAAAATTGCAAAAAAGCCTGACGCCATATTTTAATATTTTTTTAAGATCTGTTAAGTTCAGCAAAAATAAATATTTAATTCTACTTTTTAACAGTTTGCAAAATAATAATTTTACAGATACTGAAATCAAAAATATGTTATTTTCACTACATTTGACTTATGAAAAGGCTGGTTATTAAGTATCATTTTTTCGTTGTGGGATGCATCAGTTTTCTACTTCAATCCTGCAATACAAAATTCAAAGTCTGGGTAGGCCCCGGTGGCCAGCAAAAAATCTATAATTTAAAATATGGAGAACACAAAAGACAGAAGATGGATATTTTTCTGCCTAAAGATTATCCACAAGATTCTCCTGTTCTTCTTATTGTACATGGAGGTGCCTGGACGCTCGGAAAAAAAGAGCATATGATACAGGTTCAGAAAATGCTTTTTAAGAATAATATTCCGAGCATCAATATGAACTACCGACTGGTTTCTAAAAAAAAGAAAATAACATATAAACAGCAGCTTGAAGATATCGGTTTAGCTATTGAAAGATTCAATTCTTTGACTGATAAAGCAGAACTCCTTCCTAATAACTATATTATTCTAGGAGAAAGTGCCGGCGGGCAACTCGCCCTTTTATACGGATACCAACACCCTGATCAGATTAAGAAAATCATTTCCCTTAGTGGGCCAACGGATTTCTACAGTTCTGAGTATTTAAATTCATTTTATTCTAAATATACTTCACCCACAATTCAAAAAGTGGTAGGAACTCCGTTTGACAGGAAGAATCTTTCTGAGGCATTTAAGGAAGCCAGCCCTATTGCTAATATTACGAATGTTCCCACGCTTCTTTTCCAGGGAAATCAGGACTTTTTGGTTAACCAACATCAGGGTCTTGCCATGGACTCGGCTTTATCCCGATTGAATATTCCGCACAAACTTGTTTTCATGGAAAGAACAGGCCATGTACCGCGGCTTTTCAACAAAAGAAAAAGAGACAGTATTATTTACCCCAATATTTTAGAATGGATAAAAAAATAACCCGCTAAAAGCAGGTTACCTATACTATTTTTTATTTATTTCTTATTCAGAGTCGTTGTTCTCGTATTTAGATAAATCATCTTTTTTTCCGAAAACAAACTTAATAATAACCGGAAGTGTTGTTACCAATACAATTACAATAATAATGTATTCCAGTTTTTCTTTTAGGTTGATTCCAAACTGCTCCATGAATAGTTTATCCAGGTAATGTCCGGCAAAGATCAAAAGAAATGACCATAATACAGCTCCGATTACATTATCTCTTAAAAATTCTTTCTTATCCATTTTAACAATTCCTGCCACAATCGGCGTAAATGTTCTTACGACAGGTAAAAATCTGGCCATAATAATGGCTAATGCGCCGTGTTTTTCAAAGAAATCATGAGCCTGATAAAGATATTTTTTCTTAAAAAGCATTGAATCCGGTCTTTTGTACAGAGCAGGTCCTGCTTTTCTACCAAAATAATACCCAACTTCATTTCCAATGATAGCAGCAAGGGCAACTCCGGATGCTAGGATTGTGGTATCCAGAAAATCGCTCCCTGTGGAGCTGAATGTCTCTTTGATGATTTCAACAGCATAAATTCCTGAAACGAATAATAATGAGTCTCCAGGGAGAAAAAATCCTACAAACAAACCCGTTTCAGCAAAAACAATAAATAAAATCAGCCAAAACCCTCCCATTTTAATATAAAATTCAGGGTTTAATAAATCCTTCCAGCTATTGAAATCTTCCATATATATCGATGTACAACAAAAATAAGTCTAAAATACCTGATACAAAAATTAATTATAAGATTTTAACTAAAATTCGCACATGATATTCTATAGGTCGAGATCATCGTCGGAAACCGCCGTCCCATCAGCCATCAGGAACGCTTTTAAGAATGGAGTAATATTACCATTCATTACAGCATCCACATCTGATGTTTCATGGCCTGAGCGTACATCTTTTACCAGTTTGTAAGGATGCATCACGTAATTTCTGATCTGGCTTCCCCATTCGATCTTCATTTTATTGGCTTCAATCTCATTTCTGGCTCTCATACGTTCTTCCAGTTCCATTTCATACAATCTTGAACGAAGGAGCTGCATTGCTTTTTCCTTGTTCTGAAGCTGAGAGCGGGACTCTGAGTTTTCAATAATAATTCCGGTTGGTGCGTGTCGAAGACGTACCGCTGTTTCTACCTTATTTACGTTCTGCCCTCCTGCTCCTGAAGATCTCATAGTTTCAAAACTGATATCGGCAGGATTAATGTTGATTTCAATGGTATCATCAACCAAAGGATAGACATATACGGATACAAAACTTGTATGACGTTTTGCATTGCTGTCAAATGGTGAAATTCTTACCAGTCTGTGTACTCCGTTTTCTCCTTTCAGATATCCGAATGCATATTCACCGTCGATTTCCAAAGTAACGGTTTTCACACCAGCGACCTCCCCTTCCTGGAAATTGAGTTCACGGATTTTATAACCTTGCTTTTCCGACCACATGGTGTACATTCTCATCAACATGGATGCCCAGTCACAACTTTCTGTTCCTCCTGCTCCGGCTGTAATCTGAAGTACGGCAGAAAGCTCGTCTCCTTCATTGGAAAGCATATTTTTGAACTCTAAGTCTTCAATTTTTTCAACTAATTTCGGGAAGGTTTCATCCAGTTCTTTTTCAGAATCGGGATCTTCCTTTGCAAAATCGGCTAAAACCTGAAGATCTTCAAATTGCGTATTGATTTCTTCATAGTCTTCTACCCATTTTTTCTTGGAACGAAGCTGCTTCAAAAACGTTTCTGCAATTTTTGGGCTATCCCAAAATTCAGGTGCTGCCGTTTTTTCATCATCATTGGCAATTTCTATCTTCTTTTTTTCAATCTGAAGGTATCTGTGTAATTCACTAATTCTGGATTGAACTTCTTTTATCTGGTCGTTGTTGATCACGAATATTTCTTTTATGCAAAAATAAGGATTTCTTTTAGAGTTAGGGATTTTGAATTTTAAGTAGATACTTTTTTAAACCCGACCTATAAATCTATACGAGAATGGTTAATATTTATTCACTATTTTTTTAGCTTCAAAATTCTTTTCGAGGTATTCCATTGATTTTTTACTTTCACTTTTAAAACCATACATTGTTATGGCATAAACAAATAATATCATGAATGTAGGGAGAAAAAAATCCAAAGACTTCAAATCTTCAATGGTTAAAGTAGTTATTAAGGAATATATAATAAATCCACACCAGAAAATTAAGAAAGCAAACACAATCCAATGTAATTTCATAGTAATATTTATTTGTGTTTCACCATTGCTTTTTTGAATGTTCCCGTTTATTTGGGGAATAAAAGAATTTCTTCCTTTGATAATTCTATTGATTTCAAAATGTTTATCACCCACAGAGCCTTCGTATTCTTTGGTGTGTATGTTTCCAAAACCGTATTTTTTGGGTTCAACAAAACCGGAAAGCCTTGCCATTACTTCCTGTTCGGACAAATCTGTTCGATAAGTAATGCGTTCAAAAGGTAAGTATTTCATTGGTACAAAAGTTTTAATCTAAATCATCTCAGCCACCATTTCCCCGATCTTTGGCGCCAATGCTACTCCCATTCCGGAAAGTCTAACGGCACAGAATTGTCTTTGTGAAAGTTGTTTTACAATAGGTGTTTTTTCTGATCCCATAGCCATTATTCCTGACCAGCGCAGTGCAATTTTAAACTCCTGATCCGGTAGAATGACATCTTTTAAAAAACTTTCTAAATGATTTTGCAAAAATTCTGTGGTTTCAAGTACTGCGGTTTCTTCGGTTTTAAAATCCTTATTTCTTCCTCCGCCTAACAAAACCCGGTTTCCTAAATTCCGGAAATAGTAGAACCCTTCATCATAATGAAACGTTCCTTTTAATTTTAAACCTTCAATGGGTTCGGTTAAAAGAACTTGTCCACGGGCAGGAATTATATCTTCTTTTTCTAAAAATGTTGTGCTAAAGGCATTTGTACAATAAATAATCTGTTCTCCCTTTATAGATAAGTTTTCCGACAGATAAATATTCACCTCATCGGATATTTCGTGAATATTCTTTACTTCTGATCCAAACAAAAATTCTACTTTCAACTCCTGACATTTTTCCAGAAGTTTTTGCAGCAATTTTCCGGAATGAAGACTTCCCTCACAGGAATTTTCGATTAAATATCTGGATTTACCCAAACCGAATTCTTCTATTTTTTCTTGTTTAAGAGCATAAGTATGTTCTAATCCGGTTATAGATTTCAGCTTTTCATTAACAAAATTAATGTGTTGTATGGGCTCGGCATCATTAACAATTTCATAGCCTCCGCTGAGTTCAAAATCAATTTCATCACTTTTAAAATAGCGTCTGATCTTTTGAAGTCCTTCAAACCTCATCCTGACCAAATCCAGTGTTTTATCCCATCCCATTTTCTGAGAATCAGCAATTACCTCCGTCAGGCTTCCGAAACAGGCGAAACCTGCATTTCTGGTGGAAGCCCCCAAGGGAATAGGAGTTCTGTCGATAACCAATACAGATTTCTCAGGGTATTTTTCTTTCACAGATAGTGCAGTCCACAGACCTGAAAATCCTGATCCGATAATTATTATATTTCTTTTTCTGTAAAAGGTTTCAAGCTCCCAGATGCTGTTCATTGGTAATAAGTAATGGGTAATGAGTAATTAATAATGGTGCCATTTTTAGAAAGTGAGTTTATAATAAAGAGACCATGAAATTAGAAAGCGGAGACCTTCAGATTCCAGATTCTGTGCGGAACCCGGATCTGCATCTCGTCCCATTTTCATTCTCTAAAATACCTACTCCTCTTTCTCGCCGTTATGATGAAAGCCGATTGCTCTTCTAGGTTCTTCCACTACTTTATAAGCTTCCAATTCCTTTTTCAGCGCCTGAATTCTGAATTGAAATTCCTCATAATTATTAATGATAACATCCGCTAAAAACCGGGCAACCTGATCGAGGTATTCTTCAGTCAGTTTTCCGGCGGCGTCCCGTAAAGCTGAATTGATAAGATTCTGATCGATTTTAAGCTTTTCGTTTCTGGTTCGCTGATAAAGATTTTTAATTCTTTTTTTAAGGCTCTGGGTAAAGTCAATCAACATGGTATTGCTGAAAGCTCTCATTCTTGATGAAACTTCATGCCAAAAAGGAACTTTATCTGCTTTATTGTTTTTGAGTATTTTATAAAGTAAAGAATCTTCTTCAAGACCTTTTGTCATTGAGTACAAAATAATTTCTGAACGTTCTGCTGCATTGGGAGGAAATATAGGAATCATCACATCAAATCTTCCGGGAGCCAATATTTCTTCATCAATCTCTGAAACAGAATTGGCCGAGCCCACCATCAATACACCTTCTTTTTCAAATTTTCCGATATAATGAAGGATCAATTCCTGAGCTTCCAGATTACAGGATGCCACATCGGTTTCAGCCTTTCTTTCCATCATAATATCATCAAAATCATCAAGGAACAGCAGTACCTTATTTTCCTTCATCATATTGAGCAGGAAGTCATTAAAATTGGTTTCATTTCCGTCAACAAATGAAATCCCCAGATAATGCTTTTTCACTTCTTTAAATTGATATCCGATAATTTCTGCGATTTTATTGCCCCAAAAAATTTTCCCGCTTCCGGGAGGGCCATACAATATAATCCCTGCAGGCTTGTTGATTCCCCAGTCTTTAATCTGTTGTGGGTTCAGAAACGGTTCCAAAGCTGCTGATGTATAGAAAAACAAATCTCTGTATCCTATAAAATCTCTTTGCTGAAGACTTGTTTTATGACCAAAATAATCATAGACAAACTGGTAATTTCCGCCCAGTTTATTATCGATTCCATAGCTTGAAATAGAGGATTTAAAAAAACCGTTGTCAAATATATTCGGATTATTTTCTTTCAGCGCTTTTTCAACTTTATCTTTAGGCTGATTGATGACTTCCGCAATCTGCTCTACTGTTTTATTTTTATCCAGATCTTTTTCATATAATCGTAAAAAATCTATGTTTTCACGAGCAAATTTTTCAAAATCGTCCTTTACTTCGAAATTGGTACTGATACAGTCTACGAGTTCAAGGTCAAAATCCTGTATAAACTGTTTGATGGCTTCGGCAGAGACATTCAGTTCTTCCGCCAGTTCGATTAACTTCATAAATCCTTATTAGTGCTATCAAATTTAATATTTTAATCTTAAAAATATAATGAAAACGAATATCTTTTTCATTATCATCAATTGTATTTCCGATGATCTTCGGTTCATCCTTATCGATTTCGCTTAAAAATTGCCTTATTCAAAAAGGGTAATCTTTTTTTATTACTTTTATAAAAAACATAAAGTGAGAAAAATATATTACGTACCCGGGCTGATCAGTGCTATATTGATACCTGTTTTATTTTGGTATTATGGGAGCCAAAAGGCTGAGGAAATTAATATTTCAGTAATAGATATAGGCCTTCCTGCCAAAATAAGAGACAATAATGAAATGTCATATATTACCTTTGAGCCTCTTAGAAATTGGGATTACAAGAAAATAAATATAGCCTCTGGAGCAGCCAAGGAAAATTCAAAACTATATGTTTCTGAACTAAAGAACCTCCAAAAAAGAAATGAGAAAGAAACAGGAATAGAATTTATTTTAGATCAAAATAATACATATGGTGATTTTGTTTCTCTTCTCAACGATATGTCTATTGCAAAACACGGCACCTATGCTTTAGATATTGAAAAGACAGGTCATCTTTTTGCAATAGTTGAATACGAAGATCCTAATCGTACAGATCCAGAATTTGAATGCCTACTCTGTAATGACAATATTTCCATAACTGAGGAGGCTTATGACCCCAATCTTTTTGACAAAATGCAACAAATTTATACAGACATTCCCAAAGATGTCTATTACTTCATTTTTGGGTTTCTATTATTTTTGAATATATCCATGTTGAGTATCAAAGAAAATCTTCAACTCATTCCTAAAAAACTAGCATGAGAAAAATATATTATGTACCCGGACTTATAAGTGCGCTATTAATTCCTGTTTTATTTTGGTATTATGGGAGCCAGAGAATTCATCCAGTCTATTCAATCATAGATCTGGGACTCCCTGCAAAAGTTATTCCTCAAACTAGCTTAGATAATACCTTTGAGCCATATAGAAATTGGAATTACAAAAAAATCATAGTTAAGCCAAACACCGCTTTTCAAAACCGGGATTTTTATGTTTCCGAGCTTAAAGAGCTACAAGCCAAAAATGAAAAGGAAACAGGAATTGAATTTGTTATAGAAAATCAAAATACTTATAGAGACTTTATAGCCCTAATTGACGCTATGATTCTGTCTAAACAGGAAGCTTATTGTGTTGATCTCGAAAAAACAGGACATTTTTTTGCAGTACATTTCTATAAAGATCCCAGTCAAATTGAAAGAGGATATGATGTTGTTGGAGGTGAATATCATTATGATAATAGACCTTCTTATCGAGGTTTTGAAAAGATAAAATATTTACTTGAGCTTCCTAAACAGGCCTATTACATTATTTTTGGACTTTTGTTATTCGTAAATATATCCATGTTGAGTATTAAAGAAAGACTCTTACTCTCCAAGAGGAATTACACTTTTCATTAAAAAATAAAAGGCTGCCAATTGGCAGCCTTCCTTTCAAATTACTTTTTATCTAACAACGGAAGGTATTTTCCGTATCCTTTTCCTTCCATCTCCGCTTTTGGAATAAACTTCAGAGAAGCACTGTTGATACAGTAACGTAATCCGCCTTTATCCTGAGGTCCATCAGTGAAGACGTGTCCCAGGTGGGCATCTCCCGTTTTACTTCTTACTTCCACTCTGTCCATACCGTGGGTACGATCTAGTTTTTCATCAATCAAAGTTTTTGTAATCGGTTTTGAAAAACTCGGCCATCCACAACCTGATTCAAATTTATCGGTAGAAACAAATAAGGGTTCTCCTGTTGTAATATCTACATAGATTCCTTCGCGGGTTTCATTCCAATATTCGTTTTGGAAGGGCTTTTCTGTATCGTTTTCCTGAGTTACACTATATTGTTCTGCAGTCAACTTTTCTTTTAAAACCTTTTTATCCTGTTTCTGATAGGTTGTTGTTTTGGGCTTTGCCGGAAGTGGGTTTGCTTTTTTGGCCATTTCAAATAATCCGGGTTCAATATGACAATAGCCTCCAGGGTTTTTATCCAGATAATCCTGATGATAATCTTCTGCTTTATAGAAGTTTTTCAAAGGGATAGTTTCTACCAGTATAGGTTTATTATAATTTTTAGCAAGCTTCTGAACTTCATTTTTCACCACCGCTTCATCAGTTTTGTCCGTAAAATAAATACCGGTTCTGTATTGGTTTCCTCTGTCATTTCCCTGCTGATCTTTACTTGTAGGATCAATTGTTTTAAAATACAGATCAATTAATAATTTCAGATCTACCTGCTCAGGATCATATTTTACCTTTACGGTTTCAGCAAAGCCTGTTGTGTGGCTTACCACTTCTTCATAGGTAGGATTTTTACTATTTCCATTGGCATAACCGACCTCAGTTCCTACAACTCCACGAATTTGTTGAAAGAAATGCTCTGTTCCCCAGAAACATCCACCTGCAAAATAAATTTCTCTAGCATTTTTATTATCCATAATTTCCTGATTTTCTTTTTCTTTTCCTACTTCTTTGGACTTTGTATTTTTAAAAAGTCCCGATCCTGCAGCAAATACTGCTATACCCAGAATGATTCCGAGTACAATTAATATATTTTTCATTTTATTCTTTTTATTCATTATTCTTATTTTGAAATAGCATTAATCCAAATCCAAGCAACATCAAATCTTTTAAGATAAAGAAGTCTGTAACAGGAACTCCATCTACCGTTTTCCACATTCCCGGAGTCGTAAAAAGATAACTTAATGTCACCGTAAATGTTACTACCATTCCTATTCCTGCATATCTTTTTAGTACAGCAAATTTCGCACTAAATATGAGGAGTAAAGCAATGATAATTTCTATCGCTCCGATAAGATTTGACACTGCCTGGACGCTCATAATCTTATATACGAAAAAGGTTAGAAAATGGTTTTCAACCAAGGGTTTAATTCCTGCTGCTTCAGTTGGGGTAAATTTGAATATACCAATCCAGAGTAAAATAAGTGCAGCTCCGAAAAGTGAGATATAATATCCTGACTGATACGTTAGATTTTTGTTTGAAGATTTTGTTGTTCCGACCATTTTTTTAGATTTTAAATGAATACTTATATTATTTTCAAAAGTATAGTCGGAGCTATTTTAAAATCCTGACAAAATTTTATTAAAAATCTAATTTTTCAATCATTTTATTTTTAAAATCCTGAATTTCAACTTCATCAATTTCAGCATTTTTTTGGGAAAAGGTCTTTTTAAAAACAGAATCAAGAAGAGCTAATTTCTTGTTGTACATTTTACACCATTTACAGATCATCAAATGCAGACTGAGCTTCCGGTTCTCTTTAGAAGAAATGGAATGTGCATTTCGTTTTTCCATGAGTAGAGTTGCTTCACTGCATGGTAAAAATAAGATATGTAGAATTTTTTTTATCATTTTAAACATTTATCTTCCTGAAAACCAATTAAACTCGAGACATTCTCTAAGCTGCATCCGGCATCTCTGTAAGATCTTCCAAAGGTTAGTCGTTGAAACATCCAATTCCTGACTTACTTCCGGTGCTTTTTTTTCTTCGAGGTAATACATTTTAAGTAAGATTTTCCATCTGGCCGGGAGTTCTTCGATGCAATCTTCTAAGGTTTTATTAAAATCATCATTATCTAAAAGTTCAGGTTCCTTTCCGGAAACGTCCCAGTCATTTAAAACATCATTATTTTTCCAGGATCCTGTTTCATCAAAAAAGTGATCAAGTCTGATATTAGGCTCTGATTTATATTTTTTCCTATAAAAATCTGCAATTTTTCTATTCAAAATCGCCATCAGCCAGGTCAGCGGCTGGCTTTTCCCTTCAAAAGAATCATAACTGGAAAATGCGGCAAGAAAAACTTCCTGAACAACATCCTGCGCATCTTCTTTATTGGAAAGCATATACAACGCTTTTTTTAATAACGGGCCGGAATATTCATCTATCCACTTTTTAAGAGTCTCATTTTTCATCACCATGAGGAAATTATAAACGAAGATAAGATTTTTTAAATTGTAGAGTTAAAAGTGCAGAATTTACTGTCTTCAATTGGTTCTAAACCTAACAGGTTTTGAAAACCTGTTAGGTTTCAATAGAACAAATTATCAGATCCATTAAAAACTATGATGTATTATTATGTCAGATATTTGATAAAACGTACTTGAAAATATCAAATAGTAGACATTAAATCACCTAAAAATCTTAAATTTGCATCTTATCAAAATTTGATATTAAAAAAAGCAAAAGCAATACTATGACATCACAAGAGATACGTCAAAAATTTTTAGATTATTTTAAAAGTAAGGATCACCTC
This sequence comes from Chryseobacterium lactis, assembly GCF_003815875.1. Classification (NCBI taxonomy): domain Bacteria; kingdom Pseudomonadati; phylum Bacteroidota; class Flavobacteriia; order Flavobacteriales; family Weeksellaceae; genus Chryseobacterium; species Chryseobacterium lactis. The sequence continues at coordinate 2,997,024 of NZ_CP033924.1, read as the reverse complement.
ATTGTTCCTTCGGCTCCTATCGTGCTGAAAGACGATCCTACCCTTATGTTTTCCAACTCAGGAATGACTCAGTTCAAAGACTTTTTCTTAGGCTACAAAACGCCTACGGCCCCTAGAATTGCCGATACACAAAAATGTCTGAGAGTTTCAGGAAAGCATAACGACCTGGATGATGTGGGTAGAGATACTTATCATCACACTATGTTTGAAATGCTGGGAAACTGGTCTTTCGGGAATTACTTCAAAAAAGAGGCTATTGCTTTTGCCTGGGAATTACTGACTGAAGTATACGGAATTCCAAAAGAAAATTTATATGTTACTATTTTTGAAGGTGATACTTCTGAAAACCTTGACAGGGATCAGGATGCATTTGATTTCTGGAAATCTCATATTTCAGAAGACAGAATCATTAACGGAAATAAAAAAGATAACTTCTGGGAAATGGGTGCAAGCGGACCTTGTGGACCTTGTTCGGAAATCCATATCGATTTAAGAACTCCAGAAGAAAAAGCTAAAGTTTCTGGTTTAGAATTGGTGAACAACGATCATCCTCAAGTGGTGGAAGTTTGGAATCTCGTTTTCATGGAATTTAACAGAAAAGCAGATGGTTCTCTGGAAAAATTACCTGCTCAGCATGTAGATACAGGAATGGGCTTCGAACGTCTTTGTATGGCGCTTCAAGGGAAATCTTCCAACTATGACACTGATGTTTTCACTCCATTAATTGCTAAAGTTGAAGAACTTTCAGGTAAGAAATATACCGGTATTTTAAAAGACGAAAAAGATATTGCAATCCGTGTGGTAGTTGATCACATCAGAGCGGTTTCTTTTGCCATTGCAGACGGACAATTGCCTTCAAACGGAGGAGCTGGTTACGTTATCAGAAGAATTTTGAGAAGAGGGATTTCTTATTCTTATCGATTCTTAGATATGAAAGAACCTTTCCTTTACAAATTGGTTGCTGTTCTTCAGGAACAAATGGGTACCTTCTTCCCTGAACTTGGAAAACAAGGAAAATTGGTAACAGAAGTAATCAAAAGTGAGGAAGAATCGTTCCTGAAAACAATTGAAAACGGACTGATCAGAGTTGAAAAGCTAATTGAGCAAACGATCGCAGACAATCAGAAAGTATTGCCTAGCGAAGAGGTGTTTGAATTGTACGATACCTATGGATTCCCGGATGATTTAACAAGAATTATTGCAGAAGAAAAAGGGTTAACGATTGATGAGGAAGGATTTAAGGCGGAAATGGCCAAGCAAAAACAGCGTTCCAAATCTGATTCTGCTCAAAAAGTATACGATTGGGTTGTTTTGGAAGAAAAACCTGAAACATTTGTTGGATATGATCAGATTGAATCTGAAACCTATATTACAAGATACAGAAAAGTAGAAAATAAAGACGGAGAATTCTATCAGGTTGTGCTTAGCAACTCTCCTTTCTATCCTGAAGGAGGAGGACAGGTTGGTGATAAAGGAGTATTGGAAAATGCTGCTGACAGCTTTGAAGTATTGGAAACCAAAAAAGAAAACGGATTAATTGTTTCATTAATCAACGGTCTTCCGAAAGATGCAGGAGCTCTTTTCTATGCCAGAGTAAATGCTACTGAAAGAAAAAATTCACAAGGAAACCACTCTGTAACTCACCTTTTACACGAGGTATTAAGAGAAGTTTTAGGAACTCACGTAGAACAGAAAGGTTCTTATGTAGGACCTGATTACTTACGTTTCGACTTCTCTCACTTCAATAAAATCACAGAAGAAGATCTTGCTTTAATTGAAGATAAAGTAAATAAAAAAATCAAGGCTGGCATTGCTTTACAGGAATTCAGAAGCATCCCGATTCAGGAAGCTTTAGAGAAGGGAGCAATGGCTTTATTTGGTGAGAAATATGGTGACAGCGTGAGAATGATCCAGTTTGGAAGTTCAAAAGAACTTTGTGGAGGAACTCACGTGAAAAACACCAGCGAAATCGGTCATTTCAAAATCGTTTCTGAAGGTTCCGCAGCAGCAGGAATCAGAAGAATTGAGGCCATTTCCGGAGATAAATCTGAAGAATACTTCAACAATATTGAAAAGCAAATGGCTGAACTTTCTCAGTTATTAAAATCTAAAGACATTGTAAGATCTATCGAGAAATTAATCGAGGAAAATGCTTCGTTAAAAGCTGAAGTAGATGGACTGAAGAAAGAAAAAGCAAAAGGAGAAATCAGCGATTGGAAAAATGCTTACGAGCAAAAAGGAAACAAACAGCTTCTGGTAAAGAAAACTTCTTTGGACGCCGGTTCTGTGAAAGACATTGTATTCCAGTTGAAAAAAGAAATTCCGGGTTCAGTAACGATTATTCTTTCAGATTCTGACGGAAAACCTATGATCACTGTTGGAGTTTCTGATGATCTGGCTGCAGATTATCAGGCTGGAGCTATCGTCAAAGACCTTGCGAAAGAGATCCAAGGTGGTGGTGGTGGAAACCCTGGTTTTGCTACTGCTGGTGGTAAAAACCTTGCAGGATTGGAAAATGCATATCAGAAAGCATTAAGTATCTAAAAAATAGAAAATCTATTATATAAACAGGCTGTTTCAGATTTGAGACAGCCTGTTTTTTTGCCACTAATGCACGAATTCCTTTATAAATCTGTACTTTAAAATTGTGACATTTGTGTTTTTATATTTGTGGTATTTGTGTTTTAGAAAAAACATTTTGCATTCATTCTTAAATCTATCAATAAAATTTTCTTCGAAAGCAGCATTTTTATTTATATCCATTCTAATTATTGACCTTCGCTTAACAAACCATGACCTAATCTTAAACTAATTGTTTCGTCTTCTTAAAGCCCAGTTAACAATAGACCCTTAGTTTTGTCTCATCGAAATTCAAAAAAACAATTATGAAAATTCACAAAACTATTGGTGCTCTATTCTTTGCTGCCCTTGTTTTTCAAGGCTGTAATGATGATAACAACGGAGACGGAAATACCCCGGTTAATAACCAGATTAAACTTGAAAACTTTTCTAAAGAGTCTGCTTTCGTCTACGGAATGCAGGGTTTTGAAAACTTAAACATTACGACTCTTATTTCAAGTTCTGATATACTTTCAGGATCTCCAGACTTCGTTTTTGGGGGTCAGCCGGATGGAATGGGAATTATGAAAGATCCCAATTCTGACGGTTATTTAATGATTACCAATCACGAGATTAAGCAATCGGTATCCAGAGTCTATTTAGATAAAACATTCAAACCTGTAAAAGGAGAATACATTTTAAACGGAACCGGAGGAATGACCAGATTATGTTCTGCAACGTTGGCAACGCCTGAAACTCACGGTTTCAGTGCATTTCTTACCGCTGGAGAATCCGGAGAAGAAAGTATGGTTCATGCTATAAATCCTTTAGCTCCTGCATCTCAGGCATCTGACAAAACAAGAGTAAAACCGGCTTTGGGAAAAGCTTCCATGGAAAATGCAGTTCCGCTTCCTAAAGATGTGTCTAATGGAAAATCTTATATCATTATTGGTGAAGACCAGTCTTATTCTTCGTCTCACCAATCTGCGGGTCAATTGATCATGTATGTAGCCAACACTCAAGGAGACCTGGATAACGGAAAATTATATTCATTAAAAAGGACCAACAACAACTACACAGAAACTGACATGACAAAAGGTAGCAGTTACGATGTAGAATTTGTTGAAATCACCAACGCGAAAAACCTTACAGGAGCTCAAATCAATCAGAAAAATATTGATAATAATGCCATTCGTTTTTCAAGAGTTGAAGATGTAGATTATAGAAAAGGTGCTGGAAAAGGAAGAGAAATCTATTTTACGGCAACCGGAGAATCTTCTGACGGAATTAGTCCAAAACCAGGATTAACCATGTGGGGAAGAGTTTACAAACTTGTTCTTAATGCTAATAATATGCTGACAGGAAAACTGGAAGTTGTTGCAGAAGGAGATTCTAATCCTGGCCACAATCTGATTAATCCTGATAACCTTTGTGTTACTGAAAACTTTGTTTACATCCAGGAAGACGGAGATTCTTATTATAAAGCAGCCGCTCACGATTCTTATATCTGGCAGCTTAATATTGCTACCAAGCAATACAAACCATGGTTAAACATGAAACATAACAGAAACGATACTGCATGGCAGACTGCTTACAACCAGTCCGGAGATCTTCAGAAATTCGGCTCATGGGAATTTGGAGCGATGACGGATATTTCTGACATCATAGGAGTTCCTAATACATTTACTGTAAACATTCACTCTCATACATGGCAATTGGATAAGTTTAAAAATCCTGACGGATCCGGAGTCAATACAAACAAAGAAGGTGGACAGGTTGTCATCATCAGAAACGTAGAAAAATAGCTTTTAATTACTCATAAAAATCCTAAGTATCAATAGAAATTCTTCTGTTGATACTTTTTCATACTATGAAGAAACTATCAAAATATCCGATACTTTTGTTTTTATATGCTGCAGCAGCTCTTCTTATCCTTTCTTATTGTAAAAATGAAAAGCCACAACCGGTATACGAAGATTTAGGTTCTGTAAAAAAAGAAATCATCAAAAACAATTCTGAATTCGAAAAGCAGATCAATGAACTGATCGGCCTTGTTCAAAAAAATGCAGACCAAAAATCCCTTCAGAAAAAATTTGAAGACCTTAGAAAAACCTACAAAAAAATGGAATGGGCGGTAGAATACTTCCTTCCTAACTCGGCAAGATTCATCAATGGTCCCGCACTTCCGGAGATTGAAATGGATGAGCATACAGAAATAGAAGCTGAAGGGCTACAGGTTTTGGAAGAAATGTTTTACCCGTATGATCAGGCCAATAAAGAGGAAGTCATCAGGTTTCTCAAAAAACTTATCAATAAAAGTAATACCATCGACACCAACTTCCAGGTAATTACCGTTAGCAAAAATCAGGTTTTTGATGCAGTGAGACAGGAAGCTTTCAGAATTTCAAGTTTAGGAATTTCAGGGTTTGACACTCCGATTTCCGGTACATTTTTACAAGAAATCCCCTATTCTCTTGAAGGCATAAAGCAAACGTTGCAACAGATTTCTACTGATCAGTCGAAAGATCAATCATTAAAAAGAATCAACATCGAAATCAGCTCTGCTATTAAGGTGCTGAAAAATAATACCGATAAAAATACTTTTGATTATATCAGTTTTATTCCTGACCACCTCAATAAAATCACTTCTCTTCTCCTGAAATTTAAAAAGCAGGAACAAATCCCGGACATTGAAGTAACCACTGCCTTGAATAAAAATGCTGCTACTTTTTTTTCAAAAAACGCTTTTAATCCTGATGCTTTTACTCCGGGAAAAGAATTTGCGTTTTCTAAGGAAAAAGCAGCCCTGGGACAACAGCTTTTTAATGATAAAATCCTCTCCAACAATAATAACAGAAGCTGTTCAACCTGTCACAACCCTGAAAAAGCATTCACTGACGGACTCGCCAAATCTATGTCTCTCGACAATGCAGAGCTTGCAAGAAATGCACCTTCATTGAATTATGCAGGATTCCAACACGGTCAGTTTTGGGATATGCGTAAGGATGATCTGGAAGGACAAAGTTCAGATGTAATTTCCAATAAAGAAGAAATGCATGGCGATCTCAATGTTATTCTGGCTAAAATTAATCAGGATAAAAAATATCGTGAGGCATTCAAAAAAATATATCCCTCGCAAAAAACGGAAGTCTGGCAGCTCCAGAATGTATTGGCAAGTTATATCCGCTCATTGGCAAAATTCAATTCTGATTTTGACGAGTATATGAGAGGAAATAAATCTGCCATGACAGAAAATCAAAAACGTGGTTTTAATCTTTTTGTGGGGAAAGCTCAATGTGCCATTTGCCATTTTGTACCTTTATTTAACGGAACGGTTCCTCCTACCTTTAAAAAGACAGAACAGGAAGTCCTGGGAGTTGCCATAAATGGAGATAATAAAGTATTTGACAGGGATTTGGGAAGAGGAAAATTCCATGAAACGGTTCCTACATTACAACATTCTTTTAAAACACCTACGCTTAGAAATATCAGCAAAACTGCTCCTTACATGCATAACGGAGGATATAAAACATTGAAAGACGTTATGAATTTCTATAATAAAGGAGGGGGAAAAGGCTTTGGATTTACAGTAGAAAATCAGACACTTTCCGATGCTCCTTTGCAACTTAGCGATCAGGAAATTGATGATATCATTGATTTTATGAGGGCTTTGGATGACAGATAAAAAAGGTGAAAACCGGAAAATAAAAGTAAATCGGATAATTATATGCCTGCAATATAAACGGCGAGACTTACCAGATTTCATGGTAAATATCATTTATAGAATTTTTTCCGGTTTAAATTATCCATTTAAAATTTAGATTAAATCAATGTTATACTATGTTAAAAACTTTTCTAACACAATAAATATGATTATTTTTGACATAGTTTTTCCACATGAAAAAGGGTTTATTATTATTTTTTTTTCTGATCTGCTTTTTGGGATACTCACAATCGAAAATTAAAATTGTTGATGATACCAGTCATAAGCCTATCTCAAATGCTAAAATATCCTGTGACAATCAAATTCTGGGTTATACAAACGCTCAGGGTGTTCTTGAATTTAAGACGACTTGTAAATCCATAGATATTGAAGCGGACGCTTATCAGGCAGAAACCGCATCTGTAGATAGCAGTATTGAAGTTTCAATGCTGAAAAAAACGTCAAAAATCACTACTTCTATTGAAACTGTAGTTATTGAGGATAAAAGTGACCCCAGAGCACTGGAAATTCTTAAAAAAGTAAATAAGTTATTCAATCAGAATTCTCCTAAAAGTTTAAGTTCTTATTCTTTTAAATCTTATGAGAAAGTGTCTTTGGACATTGATCAGGATAGTCTTACTCAATTCAATCAATATTTTAATGACATGAACCTTTTCAAGAAAAAAAGGGAGAAAGATTCATTAAATAACAGCAATGCAAGAAAGATATTTTCAAAAAGCAAACTCTTTCTTTGGGAAAGGGCTCAGGAGTTTCTGTATTCAAAAAAATACGGTGAGAAAATTAATATTCTGGACAACAGAATTTCCGGTCTGAAACAACCGGTCTATGAAATGATTGCTCTTCAGCAAAGCAACAGAGATGTTGTGCCTGAACAGCTTAAACAGGAAAACAGAGGGTTGTACAGATTCTTTCTTTCCGATACGATAGAACTTGACGGAAGGAAAAACTTTGTGATCCGTTTTCGTGAGGTAAATTATAAAAACCCGGATAGAAAAAGAAAATACAACGGTGCCATCTATGTAGATACTGAAACCTACGGGGTCAAAAAAATTGAAAATTTCAGTAAAAACAAGAATGACGGAATTATTACCAGTACATGGGTATTTTACAATAATAAATGGTTCCTCGCCCATGAAACGGCAAAGCTTAAAATGGGGAAAATGGCGATGGATGATAAAGACAGAGGGGAAAAGAAGGATAAAAAAAGCTTCGGCACCTACGCCTTTCTGACCTCAAAATATTTTGATTTCCAATCTCCTATTGAAGAAGATCCCAAGGAATTCAAAGGATACACCTTTGATATCAAAAGTATCGACGGGCATTCGCTTGAACATTACAGAACAGATCCGTTGACGGAAAGAGAAAGAAATACCTATAAAACGATCGACAGTTTAGGTAAAAAGTATAAAATTGACAACAAAGCCCAGATCATTTCAGGGCTTCTTAACGGCCAGATAAGGGTTAATTCTGTGGATTTTGCCGTTGATGAAATAGTCAATTTCAACTCTTATGAAGGCTTCAGATTGGGGTTAAAAGCTAAAATGAATGAAAACTTCAACCCATATTTCTCCCCTGATTATTATTTTGCCTACGGAGTAAAAGACAGAAGATGGAAGTATGGAATGGGTCTTGACGTAAAGACTACTCTGAAGAAAAATTCGTTCTTCAGATTTGAATTTTATGATGATGTAACAGCTTCCGGAGAGTTCTACAGAAGACTCTGGACCTTTAAAATGAGGATGATGAATTTTGGGAATAACCTAAACAATGATAAGTACTTTCATTTTAAAGGAACTTCCTTATCCTATCTGAATGACGTGACCAACGGGCTTACTCTTGCTTTTGCAGCAAGAAGAAATATTGAGGAAGCTGAGTTTGATTATCAGTTTAGAAATGCAGGGTCTTCATTTAAAAACTTTAATACGCTATTCACTTTAAAATATTCTCCGAATTCTACCAATATCATGACGCCACAGGGTAAATCTCTGATTGATCAGAAGTATCCTGAGTTATATTTTAATTACGAACAAAGCTACAAAGCATTGGGTGGAAATTTTAATTATTCCCGTTTTGATGCCCTGTTCCTTTATAATTTTAAAACACCTATTGGAACAACCGGTTTCAGATTATATGGAGGAATGGTTTTGGGAGAAGCTCCTATCTGGAAAAACTTCACCATGAACGGGCTTGCTTCACCAGGTAAAGATTTCAATTTCAACCTTACCTCGTTCCTTGGTTTTGCAACGCTGGAAGGTGGAAAGTATTATAATGACAGATTTGTAGCCTACTACTTTACCCACAGGCTTCCATTTTATTTTAAAAGTTTTGGCCACAATGTTTCCAGCTTCGATTTTGTACTAAGAGGAACCATTGGAGATATGAAGCACCCGGAATACCATCAGTTTAAATTCAAAAAACTCGATCACCTGTATCAGGAAGTCGGATTGGAGTGGAACAACTTCCTTTCCAGCTACTTCAATTTAGGATTCTTCTATAGAGTCGGATACTACGCAACGCCCAACTTCAAACAGAACTTTGCTATTCAGTTTAAGCTGAAATTCTTGGAGTTCTAAACCCTTTTAAGAATACATTATACAATATCATTACATGCAAAAAATCGAAATAAAAGCAGAACAGTTTTTTGAATTATTAAAATTAAAAGATACTTCCATGTGGGAAATTTTCTCACAAATGATCGATGGAAATGAGAAGGAAATTATCTTTTTAGACCATGAAGATAAAATTCTGTTCAACTATATTTTACCTTCTGCCCCTGAAAAATTAGAAGAAGACAGAAAAGAGTTCTCCAAACAATTTTCTGATAAACTTTCTTACTTGAATTAAAAAAAGAATGAATAAAAATTATATTTTTTCACTGCTAAGCTTATTCCTGTTTAGCCTCGGACATGCTCAGAGCTACAAAAAGCCGTTGATTTCAGCCATCAAAGAAACTGATCTCAGAAAAGACATGTATGAGATGGCTGCAGACCAATTCTGGGGACGCGAAGCCGGAACTTTGGATGAGCTTAAAGTTTCTATGTGGCTTGCCGACAAAGCTAAAGAAGCAGGAATGCAACCTGCCGGCGATCACGGAACTTTTTTCCAGTTTTTTGAGATGTACAGACATCAGATCACTTCCCAAAGCAGTTTAAAAATCGGTGATAAAAACCTCAATCTATGGAAAGACTTTCTGGTTGCGGAACCAGTCAATACTTCTGTAGATGGCGAAATTGTGTATACCGGAAATACTGAACCTGAAGATCTTTCTAAATTCAATATCAAAGGAAAAGTTCTTGCTGTAAATGCTTCTGATAAAAATATAGACAAAGAAATGACTCTTTTTGTAAGAAGATATCCTGGTTTTGTGCGAACTAAGTACTATAATAAAGCCTATGAACTGGGAGCAAAGGCTATTATTTTTATCACAGATGATATTTCTGAAAAAAGCTGGGTAGAAGTTCTGCCTCAAATGACCAGAGGAAGTTACGGAGTAGAAGGTTTAAGAGAGAAAATCACCAACAATATTCCTATTTTATGGATTAAAAGAGAAAATGCAAGCTGGGTAAAAAATAATCCTAAACTCTCATTAAATCTGATCACTGAAACGTATAAATACCCTTCTGTAAACGTTATCGGAAAAATAGAAGGAACAGATCCTGTCCTTAAAAGTGAATATGTTTTATTGAGCGGACATCAGGATCATGACGGCATCCGACATCCTGTAAAAAATGACACTATATACAACGGTGCCGACGATAATGCAAGTACCTGTGTAGCCATGCTCGCGATGGCCAGAGCGTATAAAAAGCAACCTGGAAAAAGAAGTATTTTATTTGTTTTCCATGGTGCTGAAGAGAGAGGATTACTGGGATCCAGGTGGCACGCTGCTCATCCCGTAGTTCCGAAAGAGAAAATTGTAGCCGTTCTGAACGGAGATATGATCGGAAGAAATGATAATAATGAAGCGGCTTTACTGGGAGGAAATGCTCCCCATAAAAATTCTGAAGAGCTTGTAAAAATGGCTGAAGACGCCAATAATGAAAGTACAAAATTCAAGTATTTAAAAGATTGGGACTCCCCGAATCATGCTGAGTATTTTTATTTTAGAAGTGATCATCTTCCTTATGCTAAAATTGGAATTCCGGCTGTGTTTTTTACTAGCGTATTACACGATCAGTACCATACACCACAAGATGAATCCGAAAATATCAACTACAAAAAGTTATATAAAATGACTGAATGGATGTACAGAACATCCTGGAAAGTTGCCAATGAAACAGAACGTCCGAAAGTTATTGCTAACTTTTCGCTTGAAAGATAAATAAAAAGCTTCACAAATTTTTGTGAAGCTTTTTTCATCATTGTGTTTTTAGAATCATGAACTTAACGAATAATCTTCTCGCCGATTAAGCAAATCCGGCAGATGATTGGATTTTAAAATCTGCATAATTTCCTTGATCAGCGTGATTTCTTAAAATAAATTCTGAATTTTCGGTATCAATATTTTATATGTATATATTCTTTTTAACGCAGTGCTTAAATGATTAAAAATGTTCTTTTACCTTGAAGCAAAAGAACCAAAAGTTCAAGACCTGCAAACTTCCGCTAAAAATGAAATCTGTTCTCTAAAAACTCTAAAACTCGTGCGGTAGCACTCTAAGTTTAGAATCAGAATTTGCCCCGCACTCAAACATAAGAGTTTTTTTAACGTTCACAGCGTTCATTTTCTTTACGCTCCAGTTTCCTATGTCATTGAAAATCTTTCTCAAAATTTGAAAATATAAGTACACTCATTAGCTTAAGTTGATTCTTTAATAATTGCCAACAACCAAATGTCTCACGACTAATAGTAACTCTCCACTTCCCTCTTCCAGCTTCCAGATTTTTTAAAGCAAATCCGGCAGATGATTGGATTTTAAAATCTGCGTAATCTCCTTGATCAGCGCGATTTCTTAAGATAAACTCTGAGTTTTCGGCATCAATATTTTACCTATATGTATTCTTTTTTAACGCAGTGTTTAAATGATTAAAAATGTTCTTTTACCTTGAAGCAAAAGAAGCAAAAGAACCAAAAGTTCAAGACCTGGAAACTTCCGCTAAAAATGAAATCTGTTCTCTAAAAACTCTAAAACTCGTGCGGTAGCTCTCTAAGTTTAGAATCAGAATTTGCCCCGCACTCAAACATAAGAGTTTTTTTAACGTTCACAGCATTCATTTTCTTTACGCTCCAGTTTCCTATGTCATTGAAAATCTTTCTTAAAAGTACACTTCCGGCCTTCCTAAATAAGTAGATTCATTAAGGAAGGGTCATTGTTCAGATAGTTTACAAAGAAATCATATTGTTTCATTTTTTGGAGCAATGGAGTAAAATCCTGCCTTTGTTTCAAGGCAATTCCCACAACAGCAATTCCTTTTTCTTTTGAATTTTTTTGAGTGTATTCAAAATAAGTAATGTCATCATCAGATCCCAGCACATCCATCACAAAAGCTTTCAAAGCCCCCGGACGTTGCGGAAATCTTACCAGAAAATAATGTTTTAACCCGGCATACAAAAGAGCTTTTTCTTTGATTTCTTCCATACGGGTAATATCATTATTGCTTCCACTGATTACGCATACCACATTTTTCCCTTTGATCTCATCTTTGAATTTCTCAAGAGCGGCAACAGAAAGGGCTCCCGCAGGTTCTACGACGATAGCATCTTTATTATACAACGATAATATGGTTTCACATACTGATCCTTCGTCCACCGTAGCCATATCGTAAAGCACATTTTTGCAAAGCTCAAACGTAAGATTTCCTACTTGTTGAACGGCAGCTCCATCCACAAAACGACTTATCTTTTCCAAAAGCACAGGACTTCCTTTTTCCAGTGCTCTTTTCATGCTGGCAGCTGCGGTGGGTTCCACGCCAATAATTCTGGTTTGTGGAGACAATTCCTGAAAAACAGTACAAATCCCTGCAGCCAGACCACCACCTCCAATGGGTACAAATAGATAATCGATGGGTTCTTCTGCCTGTTGTAAAATCTCCAACGCAGTTGTAGCCTGACCTTCGATAATAGCCGGATCATCAAAAGGATGAATAAATACTCCGTCCCGGTCTTTACAAAACCTCATCGCAGCATCTTTAGCCTCATCAAAAGTATCGCCATGCAAAACAATATCGATCTCATCACCACCAAACATTTTCACCTGCTCCAATTTTTGTCCCGGCGTGGGCAAAGGCATGAAAATAGTCCCTTTCAATTTCATAGCACTACAAGCAAAAGCTACTCCCTGAGCATGATTTCCTGCACTGGCACAAACCACTCCTTTAGCAAGATTTTCCGGAGACATAGTAGCCATTTTATTATAAGCTCCCCTGATTTTATAGGATCTTACCCTTTGAAGATCTTCTCTTTTAAAGTTTATTTTTGCTTCATAAATTGCCGACAGATTATTATTGACGGCTAAAGGGGTTTTTACAACAACCTTTTTAAGTCTTTCCTCCGCTTTGTAGATATTCTCTAAAGCGGAGGAACAGACTACTTCTTCTTTCATCATTGTTCATGTTGATTAATTGTTTTCTGGACGCAGACTTCGTACTGTCTTTCCTGCTCTCCACATTTCACTTTCTCTCAACTCAGTCAATTCTACTTCCAGTTTTTCTCTGTAATCTGGTTTGCTGTTGCTGTCGATGGATCTTTGAGCTTCATTTCCTTTGGCAACATTGTCGTACAACTCTTCAAATAAAGGCGAAGTAGCATCTCTGAAACGTTTCCACCAATCCAATGCTCCTCTTTGTGCTGTTGTGCTGCAATTCGCATACATCCAGTCCATTCCGTTTTCTGCAACTAATGGCATTAATGATTGGGTAAGTTCTTCTACCGTTTCATTAAAAGCTTCGGACGGGCTGTGTCCGTTTTTCCTCAACACATCATATTGTGCTGCAAAAATCCCTTGTACTGCACCCATCAGAGTTCCTCTTTCACCTGCCAAATCGCTGAATACTTCTTTTTTAAAATCAGTTTCAAATAAATAACCGCTTCCGATCGCTATTCCTAACGCCGTCACTCTTTCTCTGGCCTTTCCTGTTGCATCCTGATATACGGCAAAACTGGAGTTCAATCCTCTATCCTGCAGAAACATTCTTCTCAATGAAGTTCCTGATCCTTTTGGAGCAACCAGAAAAACGTCAACATCAGCGGGAGGAACAATTCCGGTGCGTTCATTGAAAGTAATTCCGAAACCATGGGAGAAATACAATGCTTTTCCGGCAGTAAGATGTTGCTTTACTTTAGGCCAGTATTCAATTTGTGCAGCATCACTTAAAAGATAGCAGATAATGGTTCCTTTTTGCAAAGCTTCTTCAATTTCAAATAAAGTCTCGCCCGGAACAAACCCGTCTGCTACCGCTTTATCCCATGATTTTGAGTTTTTTCTTTGACCAACAATCACATTAATACCATTATCTTTCTGGTTAAGTGCCTGTCCCGGTCCCTGTACACCATACCCGATTACTGCTACTACTTCATCTTTTAATGTTTCCTGAGCTTTTTGTAAAGGAAATTCTTCTCTTGTTACTACGTTTTCTTCAACTCCGCCAAAATTCAATTTTGCCATTTTTTTTGATTTTATTTATTATGTATTATTTTGATTAATAAAGATTCTTAAGTCTTATTTTTCTTCCTGCTTAACAGTTTCACTTTTATATTTAACTGGCATATTCCATTGCCGTAAAATGTGGATTTTTATGATAATGAACTTCCAGTACATCCACCTGTTTTTCCATTTGTCTTGTAATTTTCTGAACAGATTCTTCCGTTTCCTTAATGACGATGATGAATTTTTTAATTTTTTCTGTTTCGGAAGGCCCCACATTAAAAGTGACCATTGAGATTCTTCTTCTGGAAAAAATAGCATTGATCCGGCTGATCAATCCCAAATAATCTTCTGTGTAAGCTGTAATTGTATATTCTTTATGTTCTGTTTGCATCTTTTTCTTTTTTAAAAATTATTATTCAGTACTATTTCTGAAACACTTTTTCCCTGAGGAATCATGGGAAATACATTATGTTCTTTACCGGTCATGACTTCGAGAAGAAAAGTTCCCCGGTGGTCAAGCATTTCGAGAAGTCCATTCTCCAAATCTACTCTCTGAGAAACCTTTCTTCCAGGAATATCATAGCCTTTGGCGACCTGTACAAAATCCGGACTCTTAATATCTACTGACGAATATCTTTCTTCGTGAAACAATTCCTGCCACTGCCTTACCATACCGAGATAACTGTTATTAAGGATCAAAATTTTGATCTCTGGACGATACTGCATAATGGTTCCCAATTCCTGAATATTCATCTGGGCGCCTCCATCTCCCATGACCGCAATAATCTGCCTGCCGGTATCTCCATAAGCTGCTCCCATTGCAGCGGGAAGACAAAATCCCATCGTTCCCAATCCGCCACTTGTAATATTTGTTCTTGAATTATTAAATTTTGAATAACGACAAGTTGCCATTTGATGCTGTCCTACGTCAGTTACAATCACTGCTTCTCCTTCAGTCATCTCGTTGAGACATCGGATAACTTCTCCCATCGTGATCTCTCCTTCTTCAGGGTACAATTCACGATTAATAAGATTAATGCTTTCAATTTCATAACAATCTTTGAATTTTTTATGCCAGTCAGGATGTTGCCTTTTCTGAATAAGCTCAGTAAGAAGCGGTAAAGTATGCTTACAGTTCCCAAGAATCGGTACATCAACAATCACATTTTTATTGATCTCCGCTTTATCAATATCGAGATGAATCACTTTAGCTTGCTTCACATACTGGTCTAATCTTCCTGTAACACGATCGTCAAAACGCATTCCTACAGCAATCAAAACATCACATTGATTGGAAAGAACATTGGGTCCGTAATTTCCGTGCATTCCTACCATTCCTACTGCCTGCGGATGATCTGTAGGAATAGCGCTCATTCCTAAAACCGTCCATGCTACAGGAATTCCTGACTTTTCGGCAAACTCTAAAAATTCTTTTTCAGCTTTCCCTAAAAGAATTCCCTGACCTGCAATAATGAAAGGCTTCTCTGCTGTATTAATCAAAGCAGCCGCTTTTTCAATACTATCCATGCAAGGAACAGGATCAGGTCTGTAGCTTCTCAATGAGTGACACGGCGTATATCCTGTATAAAGAACATGCTGCAACTGGGCATTTTTCGTGACATCAATCAATACCGGACCGGGACGTCCTGATCTTGCGATATAGAATGCTTTAGCCAAAACTTCAGGAAGCTCATTGGCATCGGTAACCTGATAATTCCATTTGGTTACCGGGCTTGTGATATTCATGACATCGATTTCCTGAAAAGCATCTGTTCCCAAAAGATGGTCAAAAACCTGTCCTGTAATGCATACAACAGGGGTATTATCCAATAATGCATCAGCTAATCCTGTCACCAGATTGGTTGCTCCGGGACCACTTGTAGCCATTACCACACCTACTTCTCCTGAGACCCTGGCCAATCCCTGTGCTGCATGTACAGCTGCCTGCTCATGCCGCACCAGAATATGTTTCAGCTTTTCCTGATAATCATAAAGAGCATCGTAAATGGGAATAATGGCACCACCGGGATATCCGAAAATGGTTTTCACTCCTTCCTGAAGAAAAGCTTCAAGGATAATCCGGCTGCCGCTAAGCTCTTTTTCTATTGATAAATTCGGGTTCTTCATTTATGATTTTATTAAGTGATTTCGTCTGTTACGCAGCCTTCGGCGGCTGATGATACGGTAAGGGCATATTTGTACAAGAGTCCTTTTTTTACCTTAAGCTCAGGCTTTTGCCATCCTTCTTTTCTTCTGGCTATTTCTTCTTCAGAAACTTTTAATTCAATGGTATTGTTTACTGCATCAATTTCGATCAGGTCATTATCTTTCACAAAAGCAATCAAACCTCCTTCATGAGCTTCAGGAGTAATATGTCCTACCACAAAGCCATGCGTCCCTCCACTGAACCTTCCATCTGTAATTAAAGCGACACTGTTTCCTAAACCCGCACCTATCAAAGCGCTGGTTGGCTTCAGCATTTCAGGCATACCCGGTGCTCCTTTTGGGCCTTCATGACGGATTACAATGACATCGCCTTGTTGTACGGTTCCGTCTTCGATGCCCCGGATCAGGTTCTTTTCTCCATCAAATACTCTAGCTTTTCCCGTAAAGCGTTCACCTTCTTTTCCTGTGATCTTGGCAACACTTCCCTGTTCTGCCAGATTTCCATACAGAATTCTCAGGTGTCCTGTTTCTTTTATCGGGTTTGATAAAGGTCTGATAATCTTCTGCTTATTAAAATTCAAATCAGGAACATTTTCAAGGTTTTCGGATAAAGTTCTTCCGGTAACCGTTAAACAATCTCCATGTAATAATCCCTGCTCCAATAAGTATTTCATAACAGCCGGAGTTCCTCCATGTTCGTGCAAGTCCTGCATTAGGTATTTTCCGCTTGGTTTAAGATCAGCCAAAACAGGTGTACAGTCGCTCATTTTTTGGAAATCATCCTGGGTAATTGATACTCCGACGCTTTTAGCCATGGCAATAAAATGCAGGACTGCGTTGGTACTACCACCCAGAATAACAATTATGCGAAGTGCATTTTCAAAAGCTTTTCGCGTCATGATATCAGAAGGTTTGATATCTTTTTCCAATAATATTTTCAGATACTTTCCGGCTTCCAGACATTCTTCTTTTTTTTCTTCGCTCAAGGCCGGATTAGAAGAAGAATATGGCAGGCTCATCCCCAATGCTTCTATTGCTGATGCCATCGTATTGGCTGTATACATACCTCCGCATGCTCCGGCTCCGGGACAAGAATTTTTAACTACACCCTCGAAATCTTCTTCAGAAATTTCTCCGGCTATCTTTTTTCCCAGCGCTTCAAAGGCAGAAACAATATTGAGGGCTTCTCCTTTGTAACATCCGGGAGCGATTGTTCCGCCATACACCATGATTGAAGGCCTGTCAAGTCTTCCCATGGCGATAATAGTTCCCGGCATATTTTTATCACACCCCGGTAAAGCGATAAGTCCATCATAATACTGGGCACCACAGATGGCTTCAATGCTGTCTGCAATAACGTCCCTGCTTACCAGAGAATATCGCATTCCATCAGTTCCATTGCTCATTCCGTCACTTACACCGATGGTATTGAACACCAATCCTGCAAGACCTTGAGCCCAGGTTCCTCTTTTTACAACTTTAGCCAAATCATTCAGGTGCATATTGCAGGTATTTCCGTCATAGCCCATACTTGCAATTCCGACCTGAGCCTTCTGCATATCTTCTTCTGTAAAACCTATCCCGTACAACATGGCTTTTGCTGCGGGCTGCTCACTGTTTTGTGTGAATGTTTTTGAATATTTATTTAACATATTGTCTTGCATTTTCTTTTCTTCTTTTCTCTCAGTCCGGCATTAAAAATTTCCATTTTTCCGAAATTCATACATGAAGTTTTTATTTAATTTTGATCCAAAACTACAGCTTGTAATATTGTTTTAGTTTTAACTTTCCTGAAAACTACAATACTCAATCGTTTGAAAAACAGATGTATTTATTTGATAATCAATTGTTTAATTTTTAAAAATTTACAATGACAGAACTCTTACCATTTTCAAATAAGCCTGTTGTACTTTTTTACTTTGTGTATCTTCCCAGCTTCTGGTAAAAGGAACATCGTCCAATGAATCAAGGGCAACGATTTCGGCAGCGGTACCACAGAAAAAGCCTGCATCGGCACCACGCATTTCTTCAGGTTTAAAAAATGTTTCCTGCACAGGAATATCCAGCTCAGTACAGATCTCCATAACCGTTTGCCTGGTGATTCCAGGAAGGATACTTCCTTTAGCAGGAGTGAATAATACACCGTCTTTTTCATAGAAAACATTTGCCCCCGAACTTTCCGCAACATTTCCGTTTTCATCTAAAACAAGAGCTTCATCATATCCTTTGTCTTTGGCATCCTGGCAAGCCAGAATAGAATTTACATAATGACCTCCTACTTTAGCTTCAACCTTGAAAGCTTTGGGATTCGGGCGCTGGAAATCTGACGTCATGATTTTCATTTTATCAGCCAGATAACCGTTGCTCCATTCCCAGGCAAGTAAAGACAGGTAGGATTTTTTACCTTTGGAAAGAGACATATTGGGAGAACAGGTTACCAGTGGACGGATGTAAGCATCTGAGAATCCGTTACGTTCTAAAAGCTCATAGGTAAGTTCTGTAAGCTCATCTGCAGAATAATCAAAGGGAATATGCATCAGTTCTGCAGAGTTTCTCAGTCTTTCGTAATGTTCTTTAGCTTTAAAAATTTTGGTTCCATGATCTGTACTGTAGGATTTTATACCTTCAAAAACGGAATATCCATAGTGGAGAGATTGTCCGTAAAGATCTGTTCCGGCGTCTTTGGCTTTCATAAAGTTTCCATCAAAATAGATGACAGTGTCGTCGTTATAATACATGCTATAAAGGTTTAAAAAATTAACTAAGGGAATAAAAAAAGCCCTCTCACGCTGTGAGAGGGCTTCATATATGTACAGTCATACACTTTCCTTCTCACAGACGCAAGGGAATAATAATGACGATAATAATTACTGCTAATAACTGATACATACTTTGTACAATAAAAAATTAAAACAAAAAAGCCGTTTCAACGATGAAACGGCTTGTATATAATTTAAATTAAATTCTATTTAAAATGCCGCTTCCTTACTGTTGTTAATGACAACAGCAATAATAGAAATGACAATGATATTTTTCTGATTCGTAAAATTCATAGTGCAAATGTATAAACTTTTTAATTACTCACAAGTTTTTTTAACACTTTTTATTTTTTTCGTAAAAACTGAGTCAACGTTTCCTTTGCCGCAGCGACCTCATGAACCCTTAGAATTTTAG
Organism: Chryseobacterium lactis; assembly: GCF_003815875.1. Lineage (NCBI taxonomy): Bacteria > Pseudomonadati > Bacteroidota > Flavobacteriia > Flavobacteriales > Weeksellaceae > Chryseobacterium > Chryseobacterium lactis. The sequence continues at coordinate 2,977,815 of NZ_CP033924.1, read as the reverse complement.
CCCCTTGTTCTAAAACTTTCCTATGAAGTTTTTGTGTTTCCTCATTGATATCCAATGGTGATTTTCCCAGTGGCTTATAGATAAATGATTTCCTGGAAATACCTATTAACAAAGGAAACTTTCTAAAACCAAGATATTCTACTTCGTTCATCATTTTCATCTGATCATCGACTGTTTTACCAAAACCGAATCCCGGGTCAAGGATAATATCTGTTACTCCTTTTTGTAAAAGCTCTGTTGCTTTTTGAGAAAAATATCTGTTAACTTCAAGAGTAATATCTTTAAATTCAATTTTATCATGCATGCTTTCATAAGATGGATTGACATGCATCAAAATATAAGGAAGTTTTGTTTCTGCTGCAATGTCAAACATCTTTGCATCGTACTGACCGCCTGATATATCATTGATCATATCAATTCCTTCATTAAACCCAAATTTTATGGTTTCTGCATAAAATGTGTCGAGTGAAATTAGTGCTTCCGGAAATTCTTTTTTAATCCGGGAAATAATATTTCCAATTCGGTTAATTTCTTTTTCAGCACTCAAAAATTCAGCATTCGGGCGGGTAGATTGTGGCCCGATATCAATAATTTCGGCACCTTCCTTCAGTAATTTTTCTGCTTGAATCAGGGCTGATTTTTCGCTATTAAATTGACCTCCATCTGAAAAAGAGTCTGGAGTAAGATTGAGGATTCCCATTATTTTTGGAATATCGAGCTGTACAAGACGACCATTACAATTAAGCGAAAAGGTAGCAGAGTCAGATGGTTTGTCTATAGAAAGGTTTGAGAGCATGGGATGTTTATAAATGATGAATGATTTTTGTAGGTTACAAAATTAGTGACTAATTTGGAATTGTAGCTGAGGAATAAAAAGAAAAGATGAGAAAAAATCTGATTCTTTAAGGGCAAAAATTGCTGAATTATCAAATACATACTAGAGTCTATTTTTTCAAAATATCCGAATCATTAAGATCTTTTAAGTGTTTAAGAAGAGTTAAGAACATAGCTAAAGCTATTAATATAGCCACATATTACCCGTCTTTGGTTAAAATTATAAAGGGCAGATAGTCTTTGTAAATTATCTCCTTCTACGCTCTCAACCCTTTGCTCTCACTCGTAAATATCGAACCTAATTCGTATATTTGGAAGATTAAGAAAACTTATGTTACAAACATCAATACAATTCGAGAAAATTATCAGTCAGTGTCGTGATCTTTTCGGTAAAAAGCTACAGGATTATGGAGCAGCGTGGAGGGTTTTAAGGCCGAGTTCCATTACGGATCAGATTTATATCAAAGTCAATAGAATCCGTACTTTGCAGATGACTGATAAAAAAATGGTGGATGAAAGTGAGGAGGATGAATTTATCGCAATTGTCAACTACTCTATCATTGGACTTATCCAGCTTGAGAAAGGTCTATCCAATGATTTTAATGAAAATAAAGAAGAGATTTTAAGTCTGTATGACAAATATGCCAACGAAGCGAAAGCTTTAATGGAAAGAAAAAATCATGATTATGGCGAGGCATGGAGAGATATGAGAATTTCTTCTATTACAGATCTTATTTACCAGAAAGTATTGAGAACCAAACAAATTGAAGATAACCAGGGGCAAACTATTGTTTCGGAAGGCCTGGATGCCAATTATTTCGACATGCTGAATTATGCTGTCTTTTGTCTGATTAAGTTCTCTGAAAAAGAAAATCAATTCGAACCCAAAAATATTTAACATGATCAAAGGTTTATTACGCTTTATTATTGCTGTCATTTTTATCCTTTCAGGCTTTGTAAAAGCTGTGGATTTGGTAGGATTCTCTTTCAAAATGGAAGAATATTTTTCACCTGCTGTATTCAACATGCCATTTTTTGAAAAATTCGCTTTGCTGTTTTCAATTATTGTGGTTGTATTAGAGCTTTTCCTTGGGTTTATGTTGCTGCTTAAATTAAAGCTTAAATTTACCTTATCAGCGCTAATAGCACTTTGTGTGTTCTTCGGATTTCTTACGTTCTATTCTGCGTATTTCAATGTAGTAACGGATTGCGGTTGCTTTGGAGATGCCATCAAGTTTACTCCTTGGCAAAGTTTCTTTAAAGATGTTGCTCTTCTGGCAGGACTTATCCTATTGTTTGTTCTGTATCGAAAAGACTTCCGTAAAAAGGATGAATATAGCAGCGACAGAAAGGAATCATCGGGCAAATTCAAATATTATTTACTCGCTGCTTTCGCTGTGGTAATGATCTACATTATGGCTCAGGGAATTATGCATGAACCACTTATTGATTTCCGGGATTATAAAATCGGAACAGATATTAAGGGTGAAAAAGATAAAATCAATAAAAATCCTTCTGAATATAAAACTTTTTATTCGCTGAAAAATCAGAAAACCGGCGAGGCTGTAAAGGTTAACCAGGATGATTATATCAAAGAAACAAAATATTGGGCAGAAGGTTCTCCATGGAAAATTGAAGAAGGGAAAAATGAATCTGTTCTGATAAAAGAAGGCTATAAATCTGAAATCGTTAAATTCAAAATTGAAGATCCTACAGGAATAGAACTTACGGACGAGATCATAAAAGCTCCGAAAGCTATTCTTGTTTTCTCCTATCATCCAAAAGAGGTTTCAGCTGATCTTCTTCAAAAAGTAGAAACTAAGGTAAATGCCCAGAAAGGAGTTCTTATCTATGGTGTTTCAACGGATCAGAATACTTTTAAAACCATCAAAAATGCCATGATGGACGGAACTGCCATTAAAACCATTGCAAGAAGCAATCCTTTTGTATTGATTCTTGAAAATGGAAAAATTGTAGACAAGCAACCTGCAAAGGACTATGTCAACTAGAAAACTTAAACATTAAATTTTAAACTGTAAACAACATGCAAAAATCAAATAAATCAATTGCCGGATACCACTTATTAATGATCTTATCTTCTGTAGACGGAGAATTTGCTCCGGAAGAAGGAATGCTTGTACAGCAGTATATGGCTGATGAATTTCCTTTCAGAATGAATCTTGACAATGAACTGGAAACTCTTGCCCTTTTACAACCTGAAGAATGGAAAGATCACTTTGAGTTTCATGCAAGATGTTTCCATGATGACTCTACGGAAGCTGAACGTGTAAAGTTTGCAAAATTTGCAAAATCATTAATCAAAGCAGATCATAAAGTAACTGAGGAGGAGCATACCTTCTATATTCTTTTGAAAAACCTTTGGGGATTAGCATAGTTATAAGCTCGCAGATTTTGCAGATAACGCAGATTATTTCTAATGACAGAAAATGAAATTTCATATATCGTAAGAAAATGTGTTTTTAATGTCTATAACCAGTTAGGACCTGGTTTATTGGAATCAGTGTATCAAAAAATACTGATTTACGAATTAGAAAATAATGGGTTGAATGTTAAATCAGAGGTAATGCTTCCTGTCTATTATGATAAGAAAAAATTTGATATTAATTTTAAAATTGACATTTTAGTAGAGGATAAAGTTATCTTAGAATTGAAATCAGTAAAGGAGTTGGATAATGTTCATTATAAACAATTGTATACCTATTTAAGGTTATCTGATAAAAAATTGGGATTATTAATTAACTTCAATACGTCCAATATTTTAGACAATATAAAGAGAGTCGTAAATAACCTATAAAATGTGTATTGTGACTTTATTAATCTGCTAAATCAAACTAATCAGCGAGAAAAAATAGAGCACGCAGATTTTGCAGATAACGCAGATTCATCAGTGGAAAGAAATAAAAAGTAAATAAATCAATATAATAAGTCTTATGAGAAGAAAAATAGTTGCAGGCAACTGGAAAATGAACAAAAATGTAATTGACGCACAACAATTGATGATTCAGTTACTAAGCTATAAGAATAACAATGCAACCAACTGTGAGGTTTGGATTGCTCCACCATCTTTATATCTGATGATGGCAAAAGACATCTTTGAAAAGGATGAAATCGGAGTATTTTCTCAGGATATGAGTGAGCATGAAAGCGGTGCGTACACAGGTGAAATTTCTGCAGATATGCTGGAATCGATTGATGCAACCGGTTCATTAATCGGGCACTCTGAAAGAAGACAGTATCACGGAGAAACGGATTCTCACTGCAACAGAAAAATCAAATTGGCTCTGGACAAAGGTCTTATTCCTGTATATTGTAACGGAGAAACTCTTGAACAAAGAAAAGCAGGACAACATTTTGAAGTGGTAAAAAATCAGACTGAAGTCGCATTATTTACACTTTCTGCTGAAGAAATTAAAAAGGTAGTGATCGCTTATGAACCTGTTTGGGCTATCGGAACAGGAGAAACAGCAAGTCCTGAGCAGGCTCAGGAAATTCATGCTCACATCAGAAGTATCATTGCTGCTAAATACGGACAGGAAGTTGCTGATGAAATCTCTATTCTTTACGGAGGTTCTGTAAAACCGGATAATGCAAAAGAAATTTTCTCTCAACCTGATATCGATGGAGGTCTGATTGGAGGTGCAGCCTTGAAGTTGGAGGATTTCTCTAAAATCATTGAAGCTTTCAACTAATATTGAGAAGAGCCATAAACATATAGCTTTGATTTCTTTAGAAATCTAAGATTCGACATCATTGTTGATATAAAATATGGAAAACAAAGTCCTGGAAAATTACTTCCAGGACTTTTTTATTATCAGTTTTGACTAAAGCCAATGGAAAATCGTTATTATCTTTTAAACGGGCAATATCCTAAGATCTTATAATGGATAGAATCGGTTGCCTTGCTTATTGAGTATAAAATTAATATTATTTTTTCATTAATCACTTGATGATCCAAAAGAAAGATATATTTTTGTAATTGAAAACATAAGATCCGTTATTAATGATTTTATTGTTTTCTCATAAAAACTAAAACCTAAATTTAAAAATCAACTCAACCATGAAAATCAACAAAACTATTTATATTTCATTTTATTAATTCATCAACATTAATTGTTTCAAACAATTAATAATAATTCTTTATTTTTTCAAGTCATAAGGAGTATTTCAACAATACAACTTGTACGGTTATTTCTTAAAATCTCCAACAATAACTTTCATGATACTGAGAAAGTTAAGATTTCATGATTAATCATCAATATTTGATTGCCAAAATACATTCCCATTAATTTCATCCATTCATTAACTCTAATTTCTTGTATGAATTAATTTGATCTTGAAAAAATTCATTTTTATGGAGTTCAGAAACCATTCAAACGAAGCGAATCCGAAAAGCTAAATGAGTAGGAAAATATTATAAAACTTATCTATGAAAAAACAATTATGCTTTCTATTTATCTTCATTATAATAAATAGTTTCTCTTATGGACAATGTTTCAAGGAAATCAGTGCTGGGAATGACTATTCATTGGCCATAAAAAATGATGGAACATTATGGGCATGGGGATTTAATAGTCTGAGTCAATTGGGCGATGGAACCACAACAAGTAGATCGGCTCCGGTTCAAATAGGAACAGCTACTGATTGGAAAACCATCTGTGCTGGTTCCAGCTATTCAGCAGCAATAAAAACAGATGGGAGCCTTTGGATGTGGGGATTTAATTCTTCCGGGCAATTAGGTGATGGAACCAGTAGTTCCAGGCTAGTTCCAACACAGATAGGGACATCAACGAATTGGAAAAGTATAAGTACTGGAGATGGAATTTCGTTAGCAATAAAAACAGACGGAACACTGTGGGCTTGGGGACGTAATACTGATGGAATATTGGGGGATGGTACAACCATCGACAGAAATACACCAACACAAATCGGAACTGCAACGAATTGGAAAAGCATCAGTGTTGGATATAGTCATTCACTGGCAATCAAAACAGATGGAACTCTATGGGGATGGGGACACAATGGCTATGGACAAGTAGGCAATGGATCAACAACAAACAAAACCATCCCGGTACAGATAGGAACAGCTACTGATTGGCAAAGTATTGATGCCGGTTATAGTTATTCTGTAGCCACAAAAACAAACGGAACCCTTTGGGCTTGGGGATATAATCACTATGGACAACTCGGAGATGGAACATTAGCTGATAAGCATTCACCAGTACAAATTGGAACAGGAAACAATTGGCAAAACATATCTGCTGGGGGGCGTTCTGTCTTTGCTATAAAAACCGATAAAACATTATGGGCATGGGGAGAAAATGGTTTCGGTCAATTAGGTAATGGTACCATGTATACGAGCGTTCTTGTACCAACACAAAACGGAACGGAGACTAATTGGCAAAATATATCATCCGGTACGAAACATACTTTCGTTACCAAAGCAGATGGTACATCTTGGCTATGTGGAAGCAATGGCAGCGGGCAATTAGCAGATGGAACTACCACCAATAGAAATACCCTTATTTCTCTGGCTTGCCCCACGGCTACCTTAGCAGTTGATGAGACTTCAACAACATCAGACCATCTAAAAATTCACCCTAATCCCGTACATGACAACTTAAATATTTCGTTTGACCAAAAGATTCTTACAGTTATGGTCTACAATATGGCAGGACAACAAATACTTACTAAAGCAATCAATGATAATAAAGGAACAGTGGATATTTCTTCTTTAGGATCCGGAACGTACCTGGTTAAGATAAATACAGATAATGATATTGCCAAAACGATAAAGGTAATCAAACGATAAGTATCAACAAAAACCTCTAAAACAAGCAATAATGCAATAAAAACGGCGGAATCTTCGATTCCGCCGTTTTCTTTAAAAAAATCTAATTATTGAATATCGACTACGTACATAGTTCCTTTGTCTACTTTACCTGTTTTAGGTAAAATTTTGGCTTTTGGGTTCCCGTTTCCGTCATCTACTACTCCGAAGTCATCATCATTGAAGACAGCCAGTTTATTATTTCCGAGATAAACAATCCCTTCAAATTTATCATGTTCATACCCTAGTTTTGTAACAAGATTTACTGCTAATGTTTTTGAAACTGCTTTGATTCCTGCAGTGGCAAGTTCATCCCAGGTACATTCTTCCAATGCTTTATTATTCACCTTCATTCCGTCAACGGCAGTAAAATCAGATCCGGTAACATCGGTTGCTCCGCCGATGTTGATTCTGTATACTTTCTTGATTCCTCCCTGAGATCCAAAGTTTCCATCTCTTTCTATCACTAAGAATTCGGTATTGCTTAAAGCTGTAATATCACAGACAGAATCCGAAGCACCACCATCCTGCTTGTATAAAAACTGCTTAGTCTGGCCGGTAACCGTATCGAAAGTCACAATTCTCGTTAAAGTTGTATTCTTTGCGGCAGTTTTATTGGGAACATACATCATGGATTGCATAGTACCTACCAACGTTCTTCCATCCGGTGTTAAGCAAAGTCCTTCCATTCCTCTGTTGGCTCTTCTTTTTGCTAAAACCGCAGGCAGTTTTCTCGTTCCTGTATTTACTCCAACCGGACTTATTCTTTCCATTTCTATGCCTTCAGCGCTGTAATGAACGATATGCGGACCATACTCATCAGAAACCCAGAAAGTACCGTCTGGAGCTGCCACAATACTTTCACTGTCCAATCCATATTTATCTGTTCCCAAGACATTTCCTGTTGCATCATAAGCAACTTCTCCGGTACTTCCCATTCCTACAGGGTTTGGTAATCCAGTAATTGGTTGCCCGGATGGATTTTTAAGTTTAATATATTTGATTACCTCAATATTTCCTTCGGCATTAATTTTAAAATGCATAATTGTTGGGGTAAAATTGGGGGTCAAAAACTTTTTACCGTTCAGATAATCTGTATTCGGGCCACGGTCGGTAATGACATAAAACTCTCCTTTCCTGGATGGATGAGCCGCTGCACCGGAACCAAATCCGCCATTGATCACATCTACTCCATTGATGGTTGCCATTTTTGTAAAAGCAAACTCCTGAGGAAGCTTCGAATAATTGATATCCTGGTTATTTGCATTGTCATCATCTTTATTACAAGAGAATAATGCGGTCATAACCAGCGCCGGTAATAGTAGTTTTTTCATATTAACTTTTATGGCGCGAAAGTATAAATTGATTGTAAACTGATCTTAAATACAATGATAATTATATTTTAACAATAGAATCTCCAAAATGAATTCAATATAAACAACAAAAACTCAAAATTAACATAACAAATAAAGCATTTAACTCCAATTCATTAACAATCAGTCAAATTAAAAATTTCAACTGTACTCAACGATCCGAACATTCGGGGAAGAAGAGAAATAATTCACAAAACGGTTCCGGAATTTATATGATATATTTGCGGCGTTTTAAGGTTGAACATTGTTCATTAATAGGGAATCAAGTGAGAATATCAATTCTTGAGCTGTACCCGCAACTGTAAGCTGTTTTACCTATAGTTACATCATACCACTGGCCCAAAATCCCGGGAAGGTTTAGTATAGGATGCGAGCCAGGAGACCTGCCTTGGAAAAACTTTTAATTTGAGGATTGAGGATATTAGTCCTTTTCCATTTAATAAGTTTCGGGAATAAAACTTTAATTTAATTATATCATGAGAAAAATCTATTTCTTTTTCTTACTGTTTTGCATGCAGTTTTTATGGGCTCAATTTACAGAAAATGACATCCGTTTTTGGGTGGGAACAGGTTCTAAAAAAGCTTATTTTGTCACTGATTTTAATGACAATAATACTCCAGAATCTTATGCCTGGGGATATCGTTTTGACTCCAACAATTTAACCATGGAGGACATGATCAATGCTATTGTAACGGCAGAACCTAAAATGGCTGTTGACATTCCTACCGGCTTCCTTTTTAGCCTTACTTATAATGATCACACTCCTTCTACCGATGATTATTGGATTACCTGGTCCGGACCCGGCGCAGAAAATATGACCTGGAATAATGGTGTTGGCTATACTCCGCTAGTTGATGGAAACTGGTATGGGGTGACTTACGGATCTGATGATACCGTTATCAATACTCCGCCATCTGTACCTGTTGCAGCTTATAGTTCTCAATGGTACAAATCATCGCAGATTACTAACTGGATTGGAACCGGAAGTAATAAAAGTCTTGTGGTGATTGATTTTGGAACTGACACTACCACCGGAAATGCCAATTCTTTTGTCTTTGGAATTCAATACAACGGAAGTATAAATGCAGAACAGGCGCTGCAACTCATTCAAAGTCAAAGTTCTTATTTCAGTTTTACCGAAGGAAATGGTCAGATTTCTAACCTGTCACTTAATAGTTTTACCGGAAATACTTCCGGATCGGAAAGCTGGAAACTGTACAAAGGGAAAGACCTCTCAAGCTGGCAACAGAAAGCTGATCTTTCGCAGATCCAGTTGGGAAATAATGACTGGCTGGGCTTAAGCTTTGGACAAAGAAGACCATTTATCCCTACAGAAGCGATTGATGCAACACTTGGTACCTCAACGGTGAATAAAAAAGTTTTTAATATTTACCCAAATCCGGCCAGTGATTTTATTCAAATCGACACTACCGATAGCCTGAAAGAAGTAAATATTTATTCGGTTACCGGACAAAAAGTAATGACTTCCCAAACTGCAAGAATTAATATTCAGTCTTTACACTCAGGAGTGTATTTTGTTGAGATTAAAACAGCCAAAAACTCTAGTATTCACAAGGTTGTAAAGAAATAAGTATTGGTTAACCACCCCGTCAAAAATTCTTTGAATTTTTGCCACCCCTCCGGAGGAGGGGAACATTCACCTCTTCAATTCGAGGGATGCAGATAACAGGACTGATACATTGACCGTAGATAATTCCTAATGAAACTGACAGTTTGATACAAAAAGAAACGCACCGGATTGGTGCGTTTCTTTTTTATGATTTTACAATCAATTATTTTTTCTCTGTAGATCTCTGTAAAACCTCATCTACCATTCCGTAGCCTTTTGCTTCTTCAGAAGTCATCCAGTAGTCTCTGTCAGAAGATTTTTCAACCCACTCATATGTTTGTCCTGAATGGTGACCAATGATCTCATAAAGCTCCTGCTTTAATTTCAACATTTCTCTCAGGTTGATTTCCATATCAGAAGCAACTCCTTGTGCTCCTCCTGACGGCTGGTGAATCATTACTCTTGAGTGCTTAAGAGCAGAACGTTTTCCTTTTTCTCCGGCAACCAATAATACAGCTCCCATTGAAGCGGCCATACCTGTACAGATTGTCGCAACATCCGGCTTAATGATCTGCATTGTGTCATAAATTCCAAGACCTGCATACACGCTACCTCCAGGAGAGTTGATGTAGATCTGAATATCTTTAGACGGGTCTGCACTTTCTAAGAATAAAAGCTGAGCCGTCACGATATTGGCAACCTGATCATCAATACCTGTTCCCAGGAAGATAATTCTGTCCATCATCAAACGAGAAAAAACGTCCATTTGAGCAACATTTAATCTTCTTTCTTCCATGATGTACGGAGTAAGATTCGTTGGGCCATACATTCCCATATACTGATCGGTAACCAAACCGTTATTTCCTAAATGTTTTACAGAGAAATCTCTGAATTCCTTTTTAATGTCCATATTTCTATTATGTATTATTTTAAATTTTTTCAAAGTTTAAATTACAATATTTATTCCTAAAAATTTATAGGACTTTTTGTCACAGAATACAAAAAATTGTATTTAAACTATCTTTTTCGATCTCCATAAATGCCTTTGATAGGAGAATATTCGATCATATTGCTCAATCGTATGGAAGCCTGTTTCAATAAAGTAATCTTTTTGATCAGTTCAAAGTATTTCGTTTCATCTGTACTACTATGCTGATCAAGTTCTTTTGCCGTTTCCTTGATTAAATAGTCAATATATCTGTATTTGTGCAGCAGAACATCACCTTTAATCTGATCTGCCACTTTATCACCATAATTAGGGGGATAGATATTTCTGGAAGCCCAGTTTTCAAGCTCATCCAAAGGAATCAACGCATCTACAACCTTTGTTGTAATTTCTTCATCCATAAAAGATACAAAAAAGTTTCCACTTCTCAATTCTTCCTTCTGAATTCCCTCCTTTACCTGGTTGATAATAATTTCATTTTCTTTCACTAAAAAGGCATATTGTTCCTCGTCAAAATGATGGAGAATTTCTTCAATAACCGTAATCTGGTATTCTTCATTCTGATCATTTTTTCTCTTCAATACGATGTCGCCAAACATCAGCATATGATCTACCAGTTTATTTTCCATAAACAGAACATCATACAGAAAAGGGTCTTCTTTCTCCTGATCCAGAGGAACAATCTCCATCTTCGGAGCCGCTTTTTCTTTTTGCTGCTGCTGAACATGATGAGTCTGGTTCTGCGTGATCTGCTTCTGAACATCCAGTTCATTAAAAAGACTCTGCTCAGAAAGGCCGAATTTATTGGAAACTTCCTTAAGATATACTTCCCTTTTCAGCGCATTCTGTACAAAGGAAACCGATTTTACGATATCACGTATTGCTTCTGCCTTTTTAATAGGATCATTTCCGATGTCCCTTAACAGGATTTCCGCTTTAAAGTCGATAAAATCCATCGCTTCATTTTCGATGTATTTTTCAACATATTCCTGCGGATGCTTTCGGGCAAAGGAATCCGGGTCATCGCCATCAGGGAAGAGCAATACACGAATGTTCATCCCTTCAGTAAGCAACATATCAATACTTCGGAAACTTGCTTTAATACCGGCATTATCACCATCAAAAAGAATGGTTACGTTTTCCGTAAGCCTTTTAATCAACTTAATCTGCTCTGTAGTGAGAGAAGTTCCGGAACTCGCCACCACATTTTCAATGCCTGACATATGGAGTGAAATAACATCCATATAACCTTCCACAAGAAGACAGGCATTCTTTCTTGAGATGGATTGTTTACTCTGGTTTAATCCATAAAGAACATTGGACTTATGGTAAATCTCTGTTTCCGGAGAGTTGAGATATTTCGCCGTTTTGACATTATTCTTTAGAATTCTGGCCCCAAAACCCAACACTCTTCCTGAAAAACTATGGATCGGGAAAATAACTCTTTCCCGAAATCGGTCGACTCCTGCAGGTGTATTTTCCGGAAAGATAGATAATCCTGATTTTTCAAGAATCTCTTTGCTATAACCCTTTTCCAGGGCATATGTTGTAAAGGCATTTTTCTTTTCAGGGGAATATCCAAGCTGGAATTTTTTGATGATATCATCTTTCAGCTCTCTCTCTTTAAAGTAAGCAAAACCAATATTTCTGCCTTCTTCGTCATCCCAAAGTATCTCCTGAAAGTAGGTATTGGCAATTTCATGAATCTTATACAGCAGATCTTTTTCGGTCTGCGCATGTTTTGCTTCTTCAGAAATCTCACGCTGATCTTCCTCAATTTCAATTCCATATTTTTTGGCAGCGTGGCGAAGAGCCTCAGGATAAGTAAAGTTTTCAATTTCCATTAAAAAGGAAATAGCGGTTCCCCCTTTTCCTGTGGAGAAATCCTTCCAGATCTGCTTGCTTGGTGAAACGACAAAGCTTGGAGATTTCTCCTCATGAAACGGGCTGAGTCCTTTGTAATTAGACCCTGCTCTTTTCAACTGAACGTACTCTCCTACTATTTCTTCTACCCGTATCGTTGAGAAAATTTTATCTATACTCTGCTTGGAAATCATGCTGTAAAATTAAGTATTTTTATATAGATTCCGTAAGGTTTTGAGAGATCTCGTTGGAGAGCCGGAGATAAAAGGTTTCATCATATATTGTTAGGTGTTTAATTTTTATTTTAAAGAAAATAAGAGTTTATAATACAAAAAAGATCTCCATGACGGAGATCTTTTTATATCTTAAAAATAAAATTCAGGATTATTTTTTAATAAATATTTTGGTAGACGTCGTTCCTGCTCTGTCTGTAAACTCCACAATATAACTTCCGGTGCTAAGGCTTTCGATTGATATTGAGTTATTATTCACTTTTGGAGTCTGTATTTTTTTACCTTCCATGGTATAGATTGTTGCAGATGTGATCTCTTTTTCTGATTTAAAATTTAAATCTCTCCCTGCAGGATTAGGATACACTCCTGTTTGTTTCTTCTTCATTTGTACATCATTTACGGAAAGCGTAAGAGAAGTTACATTTAAAGTATAAGGAACTGTTTGTGGATCCGGCCATGAAGAAATCAGTATATAATAGGTCTGCCCTGCCGTGACTGCAAAATTGTCGACAATGATATTATCACCATCACTAACACTTCCTTCACAGGCAGCATAATTTAAACCAATATTGGCACAGTCGTTATAAACAAACAAACCGGTCCAGCCGGTTGCTCCGGGAATTTCAATTTTTATGGTTCCGGTAGAGGTGGCAGTGTAAGAGTAAATGACATCATTTCCACCATGGTAATAATTCCCGAATTCATCCGCAGATCCACTACATGCGGGGCTGTTATCAGGATCCGGGTCATAATTGTCTGCGTAATTTGCTGTGTCGTCCGTAGTGGTATACGGTAAAGAGCTTATAACAATAGGATTACTGCAAAGAGTTCCTACCTGCGCGCTTGTTATTCCAAAAAAAGAAATTAATAAAGCAGAGTAAATGTTTTTCATAATAAATAATTAGTGTCCAATCAAATATACATATTTATTGATAAAAACAGGAAAAACATTCACAAAAACTATTAAAAACGCATACAAACCAAAACAAATATTATCATATTACCAATTAACTTTATCTTGAAAAACATAATTTAGATTTAAATTTGACGAATGAAAATACAATCGTTACAAGAATGGCAGCAAATTGTAGATGAAGTCATTCCTAGTTTAAAACATAATATCCTTTTATTAAAGGGAAATCTTGGTGCAGGGAAAACTACCTTCACCCAATTTTTGCTTAAAAGCCTGGGAAGTACGGATGAAGTAAACTCACCTACTTATTCTATTGTGAATGAGTATATGACTTCAAAGGGGAAAGTATATCATTTTGATCTGTATCGTTTGAAAAACATTGAAGAAGTCTATGATATCGGTATCGAAGAGTACCTGGATAATTCCTTTCTCTGTATTATTGAGTGGCCGGAGGTTTATGAAGACGAACTGTACGGACTCAACTACCACACAATGAGTATTGTGAACAATGGTGAAAGCAGAGAAGTTTTATTCGACTAAATATTATGTATCTTTGCTTCCAAATACAATGTAAAATAACAATCTGTAAGACATAATTTAATTTAAGGATGAGTACAAATATTTTTACTCCTTTCACAGAAGAAGAATTGATGCCGAAAGAAGAAAAATTGGAGGTGATAAAAAAAGGGAAACAATTCAGTATTGGAATACCTAAAGAAACCTGTCTTAATGAAAGGAGAACCTGCATTACTCCTGACGCAGTACAGGTACTGGTAGAACACGGCCATGAGATCATTGTAGAATCAGGGGCCGGAGAAGGATCTTTTTTTACAGATTTACAGTATTCCGAATCAGGAGCAAAGATCACCAATGATCCTAAAGAAGCTTTTGGACAGGATCTTATCCTGAAGATCAACCCTCCTACAGAGGATGAGATTGATTTTATGAAGCCCAATACCTATTTGGTTTCAGCCCTTCAGATCAACCTTAGAGATAAAGGATATTTCCTAAAACTTGCAGAGAAAAAAATAAATGCCATCGCGTTTGAATTTATTGTTGATGAATACAAACAACTTGCATTGGTACGCTTAATCGGCGAAATTGCAGGAACTGTATCTATTTTGTATGCCTCAGAATTATTAGCCTTATCTAATGGGTTAATGCTCGGTGGTATCACAGGAGTACGACCTGCAGAAGTGGTCATCCTTGGAGCAGGTATCGTAGGTGAATTTGCCACGAAGGCAGCCATAGGTTTAGGAGCCAGCATGAAAGTTTTTGATAATTCACTTTCGAAATTAAGAAGACTTCACACCATGGTTGACAGCCGCGTTCCTACCTCTATTATTGACCCGAAGGAACTTAGCAAAAGCTTGAGACGCGCCGATGTAGTAATAGGAGCCCTTCCAAGATTAAATATGACACCTATTGTCACTGAAGATATGGTGATGAAAATGAAAAAAGGCAGCGTCATCATCGATATTACCATAGACAACGGTAAAGTAATTGAAACTTCCGAGCTTACTACTATGGAAGATCCTTATATCATCAAACACGGCGTGATCCATTGCGGACTGCCGAACCTTACTTCAAGAATGCCGAGAACCACCACAAAGGCTATCTCGAATTTCTTCCTTTCCTATATTTTAAATTATGATGAGGAAGGCGGATTTGAAAATATGCTTATCCGCAAAAATGAAATGAAGCAGAGCTTATATATGTACAAAGGAAGACATACCAAAAAGATCATCTGCGACCGTTTCGGACTAACGTATCATGATATCAATCTTTTAATTTTCTAATGAAGAAACTGAAATTTTATGCAATAGGCTTCATTCCGGGGCTGTTGATCGTATTTTTTATTTTAAACAAAAAAGGAGCAAGCTGCAGCGGTTATCTGCCCAACAGTCGTGTGATTGCAGAATCACTCTCCAAAGAATTTAAATATTCTGAAGAGGCCAAACAAGCGATGATCACTTACAAGATTGATGAAAAGTTTGTAAAAGACAGCATTGTTACCCAGGGAAAAGTAGATTTTGACCGAAGTCATGCACAGAAAAAGCCATGTCCGGATTATCTTTTACTATACCCGGAAAAAAATCCGGCCTACGAAATCTCTTTTGAGAAATGTGAAGAAACGGTGACTGTAAACAGTCTTAAGAAGCTTAAATAGTTTAGTAAAAAAACCATTTATGGGAGGCAATTACTACATGATTCATGATTACCTGATATTCATCGGAGTTTTTGCCATTTTCTTTTTTCTGACTACGAGTATTTATCTTTTCAGCCAGAATCAAAAGCTGAAACAGAGAAATACCAAACTGTCTGAGACGAATAAAATTATTGAACAGCGCCTGAATGAGGTTCGTCTGGAGCATATTGGCACCAAACTAAATCCTCATTTATTTAAAAACATACTCAATTCTGTTCAGTCTCATGCCTACCAGACGTATATGTCGCTGGACAAACTAGCCAATGTGCTGGATTACATTTTATATGAAAGCAATAATAAATATGTAAGCCCAAAGGAGGAACTGAATTTTGCATTAAGTCTTATCGAGATCAATAAAATCAAGATCAATCCTCTTTTCGATTTCAGGATCAAATCCAGGGTTAATAAGTCTGATTCTGTATATGAAGAAAAGGTTTTTGCCCCTTTGATCTCTGTCGATCTTATCGAAAATGCGTTTAAACATACGGATTTCCTTGCTCAGGACTCTTTTATTTCAATCTATCTGGAGCTTGAAAATGGTATTTTCACCATGAAAGTCAGCAATAAATCGTCATTAAAAAATATTCTGGAAAAGGAAAAAAGCGGTTTCGGAAGCCAGTCTTTGGATCAAAGGCTTAAAATGATTTACAGTACTCATTATCAGCTGGAAAAAAGTTCAAAAAACGGTATCTTCACTGCAGAATTAAAAATCAACTTAGGAGAATTTTATGATAAAGTGCGTTATTCTGGATGATGAATTACTGGCTATCAGTTATTTAAAACTTTTATGTGAACAGGTTGATGACGTAGAAGTGGTAAAGGCATTTAATGATCCTAAAATATTTCTGAACGAAATCAATACACTCGATTGTAACCTCTGTATTCTCGACATCGAAATGCCCGGAATGACAGGGCTACAGGTTGCTGAACTGATCTCCGGAACCAAAAAAATCATCTTTACAACTGCTTATAAAGAATATGCTGCTGAGGCCTTTGACCTCAATGTGGTGGATTATGTCAGAAAACCTATTAAAAAAGAGCGTTTAATCCAGGCTTTCGAAAAAGCTAAAGAACAGATAGAAGTACCACAGAAGAAAGCCTTCATCGAATGGAATACCAATATTGGAAAAACCATTATCCTGACCGAGCAGATTGCTTACATCAAAACTTCAGAAATCGACAGTCGTGATAAGGACATTACCCTCAATGACGGAACAACGATTGTCTTAAAAAATCTCAATTTTAAAAATCTCCTTGAAATGCTTCCCGCCAGAGATTTTGCACAGGTCAACAAAAAAGAAATTATCGCGTTGTCTTCCATTAAAGTATTTTCAACCAACGAAATCATTACCACCATCCCTACAGAAAATGAACACTTTTTGAAGCTTCAGATTGGTGATGCCTACAAAAGTTCTCTCCTGGAATTGTTTATAAAATAGCAATCTGTTATTTTATGTACCCCATCAAATCAAAGACTATTTCTAAGATATTACATTTTATTACATTTTTTGAAGCATTTGTTACATTTAAAAAAAAAGAGTATTTAACATAACTATATTCTTATCAACTTTGCATGAAAATATTGGAATCATGAATTGGGGAAAATACAGAAATTTAATTTTCTACATTATAACTATAGCAGTCTTTTCCTGTCTGATGTACTTCTTTATTATAGAAGGTCAGACATTAGAAATAAAAGAGAATATTATCACCAAAACCACTACAGGATCCACCTGGGAAAACTTTCAGGAGTCTTTTAAAACCAATCTTCATCACCCGCTTGCTTTATTATTGGCACAGATTGTCACCATCATTCTGACCGCACGACTTTTTGGATGGATCTGCATGAAGATCAAGCAGCCTACTGTAATCGGAGAAATGATTGCCGGTATCGTACTGGGACCTTCTCTTGTAGGAATGTACTTTCCTGAATTTTCAGCTTTCCTTTTCCCAAAAGAATCTCTGGGCAACTTACAGTTTCTAAGCCAGCTAGGTCTTATTCTTTTCATGTACATCGTAGGAATGGAGCTGGATTTGAGTGTTTTAAGAAAGAAAGCTCATGATGCCGTAGTGATTAGCCATGCCAGTATTATTATTCCTTTTGCTCTGGGAATTGGTTTGTCTTATTTTATTTATCGTGAATTTGCCCCTGACGGTATTCAATTTACCTCATTTGCTTTATTTATTGCAATTTCTATGAGTATCACAGCTTTTCCGGTATTGGCAAGAATTGTACAGGAGAGAAATCTTCAAAAAACAAAACTGGGAACTATTGTTATAACCTGTGCTGCAGCTGATGATATTACGGCATGGTGTATTTTGGCAGCTGTTATTGCCATTGTAAAAGCAGGTTCTTTTACCAGTTCTATCTACGTCATCCTGATGGCAATTGCTTATGTATTTTTAATGATTAAAATAGTAAGACCTTTCCTGAAAAGAATCGGAGATCTTCAGGCCGGAAAAAACACCATCAGCAAACCGATGGTTGCCATTTTCTTCCTTACTTTAATCTTGTCATCTTATGCTACGGAAGTCATTGGAATCCATGCTTTGTTCGGAGCATTTATGGCAGGAGCTATTATGCCGGAAAATGCCAGATTCAGAACATTATTCATTGATAAAGTGGAAGATGTGGCATTAGTACTTCTTCTTCCTTTGTTCTTTGTCTTTACTGGACTCCGCACTCAAATAGGCTTGTTGAATGACAGCCACCTTTGGATGACTGCAGGATTTATTATTTTAACTGCTGTTGTTGGGAAATTTGCGGGAAGTGCATTAACGGCTAAGTTTGTTGGGATCAATTGGAAAGAAAGCTTAACAATTGGTGCTCTGATGAATACCAGAGGTTTAATGGAGCTTATCGTTTTAAATATCGGCTATGATCTTGGGGTTTTAGGACCCGAAATCTTTGCGATGCTTGTTATTATGGCTTTGTTTACTACATTTATGACGGGACCTGCTTTAGACTTTATTAATTTTATTTTTAAATCTAAAAAAGATGAAGATCAACCTCTTCATGAAAACGACTCCAAATATCGTGTTCTTCTATCATTTGACAACCCCGAATCCGGAAGCACTCTTTTAAAACTAGCTCATGATTTTACCAATAAAATGAATGGTAATAAAAGCATTACGGCGATGAATATTGCTCCGGTGAACGAAATGCATGCTTATGATACGAATGAATATGAAAACTCAAAGTTTCAAAATGTTATTGAGAAATCTCATGAACTAAATCTGGAAGTTACCACCCTTTTCAAGGCTTCTACCGATATAGAAAATGATCTTACCAGTATTAGTAATAAAGGACATTATGACCTCCTACTGATTATGCTTGGAAAATCCATGTACGAAGGAAGTTTACTCGGACGATTACTGGGATTCACTACCAAGATTATTAACCCTGAAAAATTACTGAACACCGTAAAAGGTAAAGGAAGCATCTTCAACAACTCTCCTTTTGATGATTTTACACTGCAGATTTTAGATAAAACCAATATTCCTGTTGGAGTGTTGGTAGAAAAAGATTTTCATGCCGCAGATAAAGTATTTGTTCCGATTTTTAACCTGAGTGACTTTTATCTGCTGGAATATGCTAAAAGACTCATCAACAATAATAATTCACAGGTAATTATTCTGGATGCCGCCGGACAAATCCGTCATAATATTGAAGTAAAAGAACTGATCAGAAGCATTGAACAGGTAGCCCCGAATCACATCACTTTATACAACGAAAAGAAAATTGAAAAAGAATTTTTGAACTCCCAGGATCTGATGCTGATCAGCAGCAAAAGCTGGAAAAACCTTATTGATACGAAAAGTCTGTGGCTCTCGGACATTCCTTCCACATTGATTATTTCAAACCCATAAACAGTCCGTAGTTCTATATATTTTTTACCGGTTTTATTGATAATCCCAATTATCAATAGACTGATAAGTATAAAAAGCTACATAAGTCGGCAGTATTTCTTTAGTGAATACTGTCGATTTCTATTTTTCCGGTAGTTTTTTCTGCCGGGTTCCAACCAAAAAGGGTCAAAAAGATTAGCCTCATCTATTCTTGATTCAATAAAATGAGACTCAAGGATTAAAATACCACAATTACATTATTAAAATACCACAAAATTTTATATTTTTACATTGAAATAAATACTAATATCAACGAAACACTAACGATTAAACAAAATACAATGTGTCGATATGCCATGATGGTTTACAAAGGTCATTATGCCTGTTTTAACTGCCAGAAAACGTTCAAACGCCGGGTTTTAAAAGATGTAGACAGAGACGCACAGGTTTCTGTCGAAGCCAAATGTCCTGAATGTGGAAATCTGATGGCCAGTATGGGCCTGGATTTTGAATCACCGGCAAAAAATGACCATAAACAGTGGGCACATATCAAAGACTTATATACAGTCGGAATTACCTTTCATTCCTGTGGATGTTCCGGTCCCGGATATATTCCCCAAGACCGCAAAGCTATTATTTCTTATCTGGAAAAAATTCGCTCAGAATATATGCATTCTCTGGTATTCTGGAGATACCGCATTGAACCTGAGAATAAAAAAGAGCGTGAACTGGAATATCAGAAAAACGGTTCCAAATTATGGACAGTCAATCGCAATGCTTTTAAACAAACGGTAACGAATCAGGAAGGAATCAATTTCTGGCTTACCAAAATTAAAGAAGTAGAAGAACAGCTCAGCCTGATCCGTGAGAAAAAATCTAAGGCTTAGTTGTCGGATTAAAATATTTTTGTTTGAAGTCTTTTAAAATCCTCGATGATTCTTTTTTCTTCCTCCCTCACATAATCTCCGCTGAAAGGAGCACCACAATCCTGACTATTGACAATATGGATCAAATTTCCCTTTTCAAAATAATTCCGTGTTTCCGTGATCTCTGACTTTTTAAAATCAAAAGCCTCTGTATCATTATTCTCCTTCATTGCTTTTTGATCATAAAAGAGCGGACGGTTGTATTTATATTCTTTTTCAAAAACAAAAGATAATTTCCCGTTAAGCAGATAGTATTCTACCAGCAACTGCCCCATTTCACCATAATGCCTGGCAATAATCTTTTCCAGACGCTTGTTTTGGTAATACAATCTGGCTTCTCCTCCTTCGGCCGATTCACCTTCAATGTTTTTGCTTTTGACAGCCGACCAATTTTTTATAGAATTGATTCGCTTAAAATTTGTTTGAATAGGCTTCAGACGGTCTTTTAAATATTCATGAGCTTCAGTGTCTTCTTCATTGAAACTTGCTTTTATTTTCAGTGTATCTTCCACTGAATTTTGAACTAATCCTTTGGCAGAGCTGAAATGACAAGTTATTAACAGAACAGATAACAAGTATAAAAATCTATTTTTCATGATTCTGTGTTTTTGAATAAATGTTTCTTTAAAATTATTAAAAAAGCAACATAAAAGGAAATGAAATGCCATAATTACTTACCAATTTTCATGATTTTAAGCAGAAAAAACGTATCTATGTCTCACCTATTGATTCTGCTAATTTTTTAATTATAAAACCAAATGACTATGTGCTGCCTGATTCTATTGCTATTTTTAAGCCTCATCTCTTGCAGGAAAAATACAGATCCGGTTGAAAATCAACTTAATTTAGTTCAAGACACTATTACACTCAATGATTCCATCATACGAATGAGAAATCACGCGTTGAGGCAAACTATAACAGGCCAATGGACTTTTGACACCTATTCAGATTCCGACAAAGCAATGTTTGAGCATTTTGTTTTAGATTTAAAAAACGAGGACGATTCTATTAAGGGACGATATTGTGCAACAGCTGATGAAGGAAAAAAACTGGACTGCAGCACCACTGAATATAATATCCATGGACGCATCGCTGATGGTAAGATAACAGCAGAATTTTACAGTTTTTTAGGTTCCAAAGACAACAAAGGAATCGCAGAAATTAAACTTATCAATACCTATCATTTGGAATGGAAAATTATTAAGTCACCCCGGCCTCCATTTCATTTTCCAAAACATACCCTTTTTGACATAAAAGTCACTTCAAGAGGTTGTGTTTATACCGTTAGAAAAACTGATAAATAAGCAATTTAACTCATTATCCTTAACAATAAGCTTAGTCTGCCACTTATTAATTTTCTTCAAAAATTTCTTAAGTTTAAAAAATATTTTATAACTTCGCCTTGTGAATTTTAACAACGAAACATATTATTATAGAATTTTTAACTCAGATCTGGGATAGGGATTCTTATGAACATAACTTAAAACCTCGTCCTTGACGGGGTTTTTTTATTTTAAAAAAAATTAAAGATGAAAATAAGTATTATAGGAGTCGGATTAATCGGAGGTTCGATGGCATTAAAATTAAGAGAAAAAGGAATGGCCAGCTTTATCTACGGAATTGATAAAGACAAGCAACATATCATTGAAGCTCTGGACCTCAAAATAATTGATGCAGAAGCAACCCTGGAAGATGGAATTAAAAATTCTGACCTTGTCATCATTGCCATTCCGGTGGATGCTGCCAGAAAAGTATTGCCGGGAGTACTGGATCTTGTTTCTGATCATCAGACGGTAATGGACGCGGGATCTACCAAAGCAGGAATCGTAGGTGCTGTTAAAAATCATCCCAACCGTGAAAGATTTGTGGCCTTTCACCCGATGTGGGGAACAGAAAATAGCGGCCCTAAATCTGCCATCGCCGAAAGTTTCGCAGGAAAAGCGGGAGTTATCTGCAATAAAGAAGAATCTGCAACGGATGCACTGTATACCGTTGAAAAGGTTGTGAATGCTCTTGACATGCACATGATTTACATGAATGCCGAGGATCATGACATTCATACCGCCTATATTTCCCATATTTCCCACATTACTTCGTATGCTCTGGCCAACACCGTTCTGGAAAAAGAACGTGAGGAGGAAACCATCTTTCAATTAGCCAGTTCGGGTTTTTCAAGTACGGTACGTCTCGCCAAATCTCACCCTGAAATGTGGGTTCCTATTTTCAAACAGAATAAGGAAAATGTACTGGATGTATTGAATGAGCATATTACTCAGCTCAGAAAATTTAAGTCGGCGCTAGAAAAAGAAAATTATGAATACCTGCAAGAACTAATCAGTAATGCTAATAAAATAAGAGGAATCCTGGATAAATAATCCGGGATTTTTTGTTTTACTATTCATCTAAAAAACTTCAATACCAAGCACTCTTTATTTAAATTCGTTTCATATTTTTTTAATAAAATTAAAAATTATTTTAACTTTATTAAAAATTAATCCTATTTTTGTCAAAATACTTATCCATGAAACTACCCATAGTCTGCCCAAGTTGTGATCATACTCTTAACGTAAGCCAGATGACATGTTCAAATTGTAAAACAGAAGTAAATGGTGATTATGAACTTCCGGTTCTCTTAAAACTCAATCGTGAAGAACAGGATTTTGTTCTCAGTTTTTTTCTGTCGAGCGGAAGCATTAAAGAAATGGCAAAACAGGCAGGTCTCTCCTATCCCACTATGAGAAATAAAATGGATGACCTGATCAACAAAATCACTCAACTTAAAAACTAATCTGTAAACTCAATGCCATGAACTGGAAAACAATCTTTAATCCTTTTGAAAAATTTGATGAAAAATTACTTCTTTTTATAGGACTTTTAACAATACCCTTGTCTATTGGAATCGGATACTGGACTGAAAGCAGTTTCAGCAGCATCTACAAAATCAGCAGTTTGGAAGAAACCTCTCTTCAAACCGTTGCAGTGCTCACTTTGATAAGTTTTACGTCTGCCATAGTGGTTCTTTTCATTTTAGGTAAAATCTTCAACAATAAAACGAGGCTTATAGATATCATCAATACCGTTTTAATTTCACAATTGATTTTAATCTTTTTACAGCCCATAGGAAAATTAGCTTTTATCAACGAAGCAAAAGAGAGAATGATCAGTTATCAAAACCATTCCGGTGGGTCATTTCCTTTTTTGGATACCGCCATTACGATGGCAATGGCTATGTTTTTTATTGTCATTTTAATATACAGTATTATCATTTATTACAATGGCTTTAAAACGGCGACCAATATAAAAAAATGGCAGCATATTGTCCTCTTTGCGTTCGTTTCACTGATTACTACTTTAGTCTGCCAAATTTTAACAACTCAACTAATTTAAATACTATGAAAACCAAATTAATCGTCGTGCTGGTATTGCTGGCACAGCTTTGTTACGCCCAAATTGAGGGTATATGGAACGGTGAACTTGACACCCAAACCATGAAACTTCCCCTTATCCTGAAAGTAAAAAAAGAAAAGAAAGGTTATAGCTCCTTGCTTAATAGCCCTAAACAAAGCACTCAGGATATCGGAGTCGATAAAATATCATTCAATAATAATGAGCTCAATTTTGAAATCCAGAAGATAAATGTTTCCTACAAAGGAATCTATCAAACAGATCACATAGAAGGAACCTTTACTCAAAATGGCAAAACATTTCCTTTAAACCTATTCCGAGAGCTCAAAAAGAGCGCTGATATCCCTTATCTTAACGGTAAAGCAATCAATATTCAAAAAATTGATGAATTTTTAGATTATTTTGTTAAGAACAATCAGGGAATTGGAAGCCTGTCGATTTTCAGAAATGGTTCGGAGGTTTATCACAAAAACTTTGGACAACAGCAGCTTAAAAATATTACTTATGATCAAAACACTCAATACCAGATAGGCTCCATCAGCAAACTTATGACGGCTGTGATGCTGCATCAGTTAATAGAAAAAGGAAAACTCAATATCAATGAAAAGTTATCGAAGTTTTATCCTGACATGCCGAACTCTCAGAATATTACCATAAAAAACATGTTGAATCACACCAGTGGATTGGGAAATTACGTCGGAAGTTCAATTGAAAACAATTGGCTTTTTGGAAAACCTATAGGTGATAAAGCCATTATCGACGCGATTAAAAAAGAAGGAATCAGCTTCCAGCCCGGAGAAAAGGTAAAATATTCCAATTCAGCTTATTTTCTACTGAGCAGGATTTTAGAAAAACTACACCAAAAGCCTTACAATATTATTTTAAAAGAAAACATCCTGGCAAAAGCCAATATGAATCATACTTTTTCTGTGCTCGACAATCCTAAAAATATTTTTAAATCATACGAATATAAAGATAGTCAATGGGTGGAAGTGAAAGACTTTGACTTTCATAATTGCATAGGTTTAGGCGACATTGTCTCTACCACCGAGGACTTGAATATTTTCATCAATGCTTTGTTTAACGGACAATTTACCCAAAAGAAGAATCTGGAAATGATGATTTCAGATAAAAACGAAAAACTTTTTGGCAGTGGAATTATAAAGATGCCTTTCTATAATATTATATCTTACGGACATGGTGGTGATACCGCCGGCACGCATTCAACCGTATCCTATGAACCTATCGATCAGTTATCCTTTGCCTCGACCATTAATGGAGAAAATTTATCTCATAATAACTTTTTTCTGGCAATCCTTAATCTGATCTATAACCAGGACTATAAATATCCCGTATTGGATACCGTTCAAATTCCAGTCGCCCAACTTGAAAAGTATTCCGGAGATTATTCTTCAAAAGATATTTCTTTAGGCTTAAAAATATCAACCAGGAATGGAAATCTTTTTGCCCAGGGAGATAATCAGCCGGAGTTTATGCTCGAGTATGTTGATAAAAATCAATTTAAATTTGAAAAAGCGGATCTAACAATCACTTTTATGCCGGAAAAAGACCAACTACAACTTATACAACATGGAAAAACATATCTTTTTAACAAAAAATAATTCTCTTTAATTCAGATAAAAAAAATCCTTAGACTTCATTGCCTAAGGATTTTGTATTTTAAATTATTGTTGACTATTAACATTCCGGAACATTGACAGCTATCGCAAGTCCTCCTTCGGAAGTTTCCTTGAAACGATCACTCATCGATTGTGCAGTTTCCCACATCGTCTGAATCACCTCATCTAACGTTACTTTGGCCTTGGCAGGATCACTTTCCAGCGCAATATTAGCTGCTGTAATGGCTTTCATGGCTCCCATTGTATTTCTTTCGATACATGGAATCTGTACCAGTCCTTTGATCGGATCACAGGTTAACCCAAGGTGATGTTCCATTGCAATTTCTGCCGCCATCATTACCTGTCCTACACTTCCGCCTAAGATTTCAGTAAGACCTGCTGCTGCCATCGCTGATGATACTCCGATTTCTGCCTGACAACCTCCCATCGCGGCAGAGATTGTTGCATTTTTTTTGAATAATGTTCCAATTTCACCTGCAACAAGCAGGAATCTTGCAATGTCATCCTCACTGGTAAACGGGGTAAATGCCTGAGCATACATCAAAACTGCAGGAATCACTCCACTTGCGCCATTCGTAGGCGCTGTAATAATTCTTCCAAAACTTGCATTTTCTTCGTTTACAGCCAGTGCAAAGCAGGCTATCCACTTATTGATATTGGTGAAATTCTCTTCTGCATCTACCACAAGCTTGAACCACTCGTCGATATTTTTATATATTTTATCTCCTAAAAGCTTTCTGTTAAGTCCCGCTGCCCTTCTGGAAACATTCAATCCTCCCGGAAGGATCCCTTCTTTATTAACGCCTTTATAAATACATTCTTTGATTTGCTGCCAGATATAGAGTGCTTCCTGTCTCGTTTCTTCCTGAGTTCTCCAACTTTCTTCGTTAATGAAAATTAAATCTGAAATTCGGTCAAACCCCAGTTTCTGGCAATATTTTGCAAGATCTGAACCATGATGACAAGGATATAAAGTACGTACACAGTGTTTTTCAATCGAGTTTTTTTCCTGGCTGGCGATAAAACCTCCACCTACAGAATAAAAATCCTGCACAAGCTCGGTACCATCTTCAAAAACAGCCTTAAAGATCATTCCATTGGGATGAAAATCAAGTGATTTTTGCATATTTAAAATCAAGTGATGCCCATAAATAAATGGAATAACTTTCTCTCCTCCGAGATTAATGGTTTGAGTATTTTTTATATAATCAATTTTCTCATCAATTTTTGAAGTATCGATGATCTTAAAATCTTCACCATTCAAACCGAGCATTCCCGCAATATCTGTTCCGTGTCCAATTCCCGTTTTGGCAAGTGAACCAAAAAACTCAAGAAAAACTTCTCTTACCTCAGCTATTGATCTTTCTCTCTTTATAATTCTGATAAATGCTGATGCGGCATTCCATGGCCCCATCGTATGCGAACTGGATGGGCCTATCCCTACTTTAATAATCTCAAAAACCGATATTGATTCCATAAATGATTCGTCATTTTCCTCTAACGCAAAGATACATGATAAATCTTAATAATAATCAGGATTTCAATGAGGTTTAATGATAATGTAAGAATAGAAAAGGTCAGCTGAAACTTTCCTCATGTTGAGAGAGATCAAGCCCCTTATTTTCAGACTCTTCAGAGACCCTCAACGTGATTATCGAATCGGTTATCTTATATAAAATCAATGATCCGAAAAATGTAAAAACAGAAACAAGAACCAGCGCTGCCATATGGTGAAGAAAAACTTCAAAACCACCATGCAGAAGACTTGCCTTTTCACCATGGGCAAAAATGGCAGTCAGGATCATTCCCATAATTCCACCTACTCCATGACAGGCAAAAACATCAAGGGTATCATCTATCCTTTTTAAGCTTCTCCAGTTGACCATCACATTAGAAACTATGGCCGTGATAAACCCGATAAAAAGGCTTTCCTGAATGCTGACAAATCCACAGCCGGGAGTAATCGCCACCAATCCTACAACGGCTCCGATGCACGCTCCCAATGCAGAAACACTTCGCCCATTGATCCTGTCAAAAAATATCCAGGTCAGCATTGCCGATGCAGAGGCTATGGTAGTTGTTCCAAAAGCTGTTGCAGCAGAAGCAGAGGCACTCAATGCGGATCCTGCATTAAATCCGAACCACCCAAACCACAACATTCCCGTTCCTAAAAGTACATAAGGAATATTAGAAGGTTCATGATGTGGATTTTTTCTGTTTCCTACGACTAATGCTCCTGCAAGTGCGGCAAAACCGGCACTCATATGGACTACTGTTCCACCGGCAAAATCTTTCACTCCAAAATATTTATTCAGAAGACCGTCAGGATGCCACACCATATGACAAAGCGGAGCATAAATAAAAATACTGAAAAGGACGATAAACAGGAGATAGGAAATAAAACGCACCCTCTCGGCAAAAGAACCGGTGATGATAGCAGGAGTAATGACTGCAAATTTCATCTGGAACAAGGCAAAAAGTATAAATGGAATGGTAGATGCCATCATTTTATGAGGGAGAATTCCTACTCCGGAAAAAAAAGGATAGCTCAATGGATTCCCGATAATTCCGTAATGCTCTCCATTAAGATTAAATCCCAATGATTCGCCAAAAGACAGAGAAAAGCCTACTACTACCCATAAAATAGAGATAACGCCCAGTGCAATAAAACTCTGCAGCATGGTAGAAATCACATTTTTTTTGCCAACCATTCCTCCGTAGAAGAAAGAAAGCCCGGGAGTCATAAGAAGTACAAGTCCTGCAGCTGCCAGAATCCATGCCACATCTGCTCCTACAATTTTATCTTCGGTAAGAAACTCCGTCGTATTGGCCACATGTGAAGCAGGATTCCAGAACAATCCTCCAATTGCAACTAAAGCAATGATTGAAAAAGAAACGATCCATTTTAATCCGATTTTCATAATAATTTATATTTAACCCCTATCAAATTTAAATATAAATTATTAAAAAAAATGTTTTTCAACAAAACACCCCTATAAAAAACTATTCAGAAAATAATATTTTATTTTTCATCATTAAAAACTGTATTCAATATTTTAGAAACTTCCTTGTATTTTGTAGCCGGAAAAAGGTGGGTTCCTCCTTTAATGGTATAATCCGGCTTTGAATACCGAATGGGAAAAACAATATCCTTATCACCCAATATCTGAATCACATTGGGATTTTCTTCAAATTTCCATTCTGCAACTTTTTCTACAGACCATTTCAGATAATAAGGGTCTTTCACCCTGAAATATTGAAGAAGCCTTGGATTTTTAGGATCAAAAAGCTTTCGGACCACGGCATATACATTGGCAGCTCTTTCGTTAAAAAGTCCTACAGGCAGTATTCTCGGGATTTTGGTAACTTCTCCTGTTTTGATAAACCTGGACTTCTCTTTATCAGATTTTATACTTCCCAGAATCACGACTTTCTCTGCCGGCTTCAGCTGGTTGATCTCCTGTACAATAATTCCTCCGAAAGAATATCCCAGCAGATAGAATGGTTCAGAATCATCTACTTTCTCAGCCATTCTTTTCACATAAGCATTAAAAGGTTCATTTTTTTCCGGAATAAGCCAGTCAATAAAAACCAGCTCATAATGCTTGGGAAATTCTAATCTTTCAAGCACTTTAAAGTCTGCTCCAAGCCCGCTTACAATGTAAATCTTCATAGTACTAATTTATAAAAATTACAGCAATCGATGAATATTCTGAATCAAAAATTATTTACTTTCAGTGGTGCTATAACGACAAATACTTCAATCTATTTAACCAAAAAAAATGAGCAACTCTAATAGAATTGCTCATTTTTTATCAATAGTATATTTAATCTTATTTCTTCTTCGCAGGGACTCTGTTGTCATTATCCAACTTTTCAGTAGATAATTTAAACTGAATATCCATTTCATTTTTGATGAAATAGTCTTTCAATGAAGATTGATAGAATACCTTGAAGTCTCTTCTGTTTAAGGAAAACTTCGCGGATTCAATCACCACTGTAAACTGAGTTACGTATACATTCGCAGGGAAAGAGATCGTTTTTCTCACTCCTTTAAGAGTAAGATCTCCATATACTGTAGAATTAAATTCGCTGTTTGCTAAAGGAATAATCTTAGTCAAATGGAATTTTGCAATAGGGAATTTTTTTACTTCAAAGAAGTTGGTACTTTTCAGGTCATTCGTAAGTTTGATCTGATCCTCATCAGAAACATCTCCTGCCATCATACTTCTCATATCTATTACAAACTCTCCGTCTACCAAAACAGTATGGTCAAAATTAAATTTTCCACTTTTCAGCTTTATTGTTCCTGAGTGGGAGGATGCTTCAGTTTTTACAACCTTATATCCCCACCATCTGATCTCTGACGAAGTCACTTTAGACACTTTATCAAATTTCTTCTGGGCAGAAACAAATGAAATGCTTGCGCACACCATAGCAAACAATAGTAATCTTTTCATTCTTTTTTATTTACAATTCAACAAAAATAAAAAAAAGTGTAGAACTTCTACACTTTTAATAATCTTTTTTTGATTAATTTATTGAGCAGTCACCTTTACGACCATATCAATATCATCTTTCACAAAAACATCCTGCATTGTAGACTTGTAAGCTACATCAAATTTCTGTCTGTCGAAAGAGAATTTGTTGGATACTAAACTTACTACTCCTTTGCTGTAAGAAATTTTCGCAGGGAAAGTAACCGGGTTTGTTTTTCCTTTTACTGTAAGGTTTCCTGTTACCAAAGAGTTATAGATTTTATCGCTGTTTTTCTTTACTCCTGTAATTTTGAAACTAGCAGTAGGGTGTTTTTCAACTTCAAAGAAGTCACCGTTTTTAAGGTGTCCGTTCAATTTTTGCTGATATTCTCCTGTAAGGTCAGTTGCATTAATAGAAGTCATATCCAAAACAAAACTTCCGCCTACCAATTGGTTTCCTTTCATCACCATATCTCCTGATTTCACTTTTACAGTTCCATCGTGAGAACTTGCCTCAGATTTTGCTACTTTATATCCCCACCAGTGAATATCAGAAGCTACTACTTTTTTTGACTGTCCGAATGCTAAACCACCAGCTAATACTGCTAATAAAAATATTTTTTTCATTGAATAGAATTGTTTTACTTATTTAATAACACAAAGGTAGCCATCTTATCTCATAGATTTCATTGATGTATATCAAGAAATTTGATTATTTTTATGAATAATATCATCTCCATAAAAAAACTCCGAATTTCTTCGGAGTTTGTATTTTATAGCTGATAGTAGGCTGTGTAAAGTGCAATACCTTTGAGTGCCGTATGATTTTGCTTAATCAGATAAATCGGAATGTTCTTAAACATATCTTCCATTTTGTCACTGATTTTAAACTTCTCATAAAACTTGTCCTTATCTATATATTCTCTTACCATTTGAGGAATATCTCCTGCAATGAGTAATCCTCCGGTAGCTTTTAATTTTAGCGTTAAATTATTCGCTTCTCTTGCCAAAAACTCCAGGAAGGTGTCTAAAGCAATTCTGCAGATCAATACATTCTCTTCAACAGCCGCTTTATAAAGTTCTTCTACAAAGTTACCACTGGCAAGACGTTCTCCTAACCATTCCGGTTCCGGATGCCTTTTTACATCTCTTAAGAATCTGTAGATATTGAATAAACCGGATTTAGAAAGTACATTTTCCCAGCTTACAATTCCATAAATGTTATTTAAAAACTGGTAAAACTCGACCTCTACATTGGTTCTTGGTGAAAATTCAGAATGCCCGCCTTCAGTCGCGAATGGTCTCAGGTATTGTCCGTCAAAGAAATAACCGGCTTCTCCAAGTCCGTTTCCGGGTGCAAGAATCGCTACATTTCCTTTTTCAAGATGCCCGCTTGTGTAAATGGCCTCAAGATCGTTATCTTCAAGAAGTGCCATTCCGTAAGCAGAAGCTTCAAGGTCGTTCAGCATCTCTGCTTGTTCAAACCCGAATTCTCTCTTGTACTCTTCAACATCTAAATGCCAACCTAATCTCGGAGGTGTACTCTTCCCGTCAAATACAGGTCCCGGTACTGCCATTCCAAGGCGTTTTACATTTTCCAGCTGATTATCGTTGATAAATGCTTTTAAAATATCTGCAAAAGAAGCATATTCCTTTGTTGCGTATGTATTTTGTTTTTTGATCTCAAGACCTCCGTTCCCGGAAACAAAATAGCCTAAGATTGTTATATCTTCACGGAGGCTTGCTCCGATGATAGAGATATTATCATTATTACTGTTCTCTACTCCTGGTAAATAAAGTGGAAATTTTGGATTCAGAATCATAACCTCAAATTTTATCAAATATAATAATTGTTTTTGTAAATCTTGCAGAGATGAAAAAAACCTTTTCACTTTTGTGAAAAGGTTTGGTTAATAATTGTTTATATTAAATCTAACTACTTTCCTAATGGAATATTATAACCGAATCCTACTCCGATATTCCCCACATTATAATCCTGTCCTGGCAAATCTCCTTTAGTTCCCACAAAAACCTTTTGGTATTGTACAAAGAAATTCCAGTCTCTGTTGTGGTATCCGATCTCCGGCTTAAGGTAAAAACCTCCGCTTGCTCTTTCAACATTTGTATTAGAAGCTACCTGCTTGTCTCCAACCAAGAAACCATATCCTAAGTCTGTTCCGAAATAGAAACCTGTTTGTTTAGGATAAATTCTAATTAAAGCAGCTACAGGAACTACACCTACATCATTGTTTTTATAACCGTTATTTTCTTTTCCGAAATAATGAGTATATCCTGATGCGATACCTAATCCAAATCCTGGAGTAATCAGGTTCTGGTAAGCTACATCTACTCCAACTGCTGCAGAAAGATTATCTGCGGGAACTGCTAAACCAACATTAGCGCCTACTTTAAGCATATTATTCATTTGTGAACTTTGGGCGCTTGCTATACCTGCTGTCAAAATTCCAGCCAGCAATATTGCTTGTTTAAACATTTTCATAACTCTAATTTTTAAATTTTACTAAACAAGAGGATGTAAAAATCATGCCAAGCAAGGCTTTTTCCGTGATTTTAACACGCAATAAAATCATAAACAAATGAATATCAATAGATTATTTTTAAGAAAAATTAAATATTTGTTTAACAAAAATTATCAAAAAATGATCTTAAAAAGTGGACTTAAATGAAAAACAATGAGTGGAAGCTCGAAGAAGGTTGCTACACTTAAAAACAGATTCTATATAAAGTAGAAGACAAGATATTACCTTTATTATAAGAAGCAATTTTTTCTTCCGTCAATACATCTGCCTGTCTAACAATATTAACAATCTTTAACCCGTTATTATTTTAACTTTTTTCCATCAAAAACATCAAAAAGCAAATAACCTCATCATGGCTGATTCATTAGTAAAAAACAAACATCTTCTCTGGCGTGCAGGATTCGGGATTGGAATCAATCAGATTGACGATCTGAAAAATAAGAATATAAAAACGCTGATGAATGAATTATTTAAACAAGACAGCTTCACAGAGGTCAATTATGACACTCCCGATACAGATCCCACCGCAGATTATATGAACAGCAATGCTCCCGCAGAAAAGAAAAAGGAAATGCAAAGGATTAACAGGGAGCAAAACAACGAACTCAACCTGAACTTTCTCGATAAAATGGTGAACAGCAAGGAACAGATGAGAGAGAAAATGGCATTTTTCTGGCACGGACATTTTGCATCAAGGGTGCTCAATCCTAAATTCAACAGACAGCTTTTAAATACTATCCGAAAAAATGCATTGGGTAATTTTAAAGATTTGCTTTTTGAAGTAAGCCAGTCGCCCGCCATGCTCAACTTTCTGAACAATCAACAGAACAAGAAAGATCATCCCAATGAAAATTTTGCCCGTGAAGTAATGGAACTCTTTACCATGGGAAGAGGCAACTATACTGAAAAAGATGTGAGAGAAGGTGCAAGAGCTTTTACAGGCTGGAGCTATGATAAAGAAGGCAATTTTAAAGAACGCAAAAACCTGCATGATGAAGGAACCAAAACCTTTTTGGGTAAAACAGGTAATTTTTCTGGTGCTGATGTTTTAAATATTATTTTAGAACAAAAAAGTACCTCCCAATTTATTACCACCAAGATCTATAAATTTTTTGTCAATGAAAATGTAGATAAGGATATTGTTGACAAGCTCAGCACAGGCTTCTACAATTCCGGTTATGATATCAAAAAGCTGATGACAGAGATATTTTCAAGTTCATGGTTTTATGATCAGAAGAATATTGGAAACAGGATAAAATCTCCTGTAGAGCTGATGGCCGGAATAATGCGGGTACTTCCCATGCACATTCAGAATCCGGAAAACCTCATTGTTTATCAGAAGTTATTGGGGCAGATGCTGCTCTACCCTCCCAATGTATCCGGATGGCCAAACGGAAAATCCTGGATCGACAGTTCTACGCTGATGTTAAGACTTCAGGTTCCCCAGATTTGGTCAGGGCTACGTCCTTTAGAATATAGCCCAAGACAGGATGATGACATTGATATGGGGATGAAATCCCGCGAAACGGCTTTAAACAAGACTTTTAAAAACCCGAATATCACAATAGACTGGGATCGGGTCGATAAGATTTTTACTTCTAAAAAATGTGAAGATTATTTAATTCAAAATTCCAAAAGTCTGGATATGAATACTGTAAATAGTTTTTCTGATAAGAGTATAAAAATGACTGTCATCAACCTGATGTCCACTCCGGAATATCAGTTAATGTAGCTTTAAAATAAATGCTATCGACATGTAACCTATTATCGGCAACCTAAACTCAAAAGTTATGTTAATCAAAAGAAGAGACTTTCTCAAAATAAGTTCACTGGCCACCGCCTCAATGCTGATGCCCAATTTTTTAAAGGCAATGACCTTTGATGAAGCATTGGCTCCCAGCCAAAACATTCTGATTGTTCTTCAGTTTACAGGAGGAAACGATGGCTTGAATACGATTATTCCCGCGAAAAATGATATTTATTTCAGGGAAAGAAAGACCCTTGCCATTCAGGATTCTCTAGCTCTGACAGATGAAGCGGGGATTAATCCTTCTCTTTCCTATTTCAAGGAGCTTTTTGACAACGGAGAACTATCGGTTATGAATAATGTAGGCTATCCCAATCCTGATAAATCGCACTTCCGAAGTATGGATATCTGGCAGTCGGCAAGCAGAAGTGACGAATTTCTGGAAACAGGATGGCTCGGGCGTTTTCTGGATGAAGAATGTTATCGCTGTGAGCATCCTACCCAGGCGCTGGAAGTGGATGATATGCTGAGTCTCGCTCTCAAAGGGGAAAACAATAAAGCATTTGCTTTTAAAGATCCAAAGAGGTTGTACCAAACAAGCCAGGAAAAGTATTTCAAATCTCTGTATGATCATCATCACGATGATGAAACAGTGTCCTATCTTTACCAGACCTTAGGTTCCACAATCAATAATGCCGGTTATATTTTTGACAAAAGCAAGGCAAAAAAAACGGAACAGGTTTATCCTAATTCTCAGCTGGGAAAGGACTTTAAGACAGTCGCTTCTCTGATAAAATCTGATATTAATACTCAGGTTTACTATCTTTCAGTCGGAAGTTTTGACACTCATGTTAACCAGAGTGACAGGCAAAGTAAACTCTTCAGTGACATCAATGAAGCCGTAAAATCTTTTGTTGCCGATATGAAAAGTAACGGCTTATTCAATAATATCCTGTTGATGACATTTTCTGAATTTGGACGACGTGTTGCTCAAAATGCCAGTAATGGAACGGATCACGGAACCGCGAATCAAATGTTTTTTGTCAGTGGAAACCTTAAAAAGAAAGGTATTCTGAATAGTCTTCCCGATTTACAAAACCTGAATGAAGGCGATCTGATCTATACCGAAGACTTTAGAAAAGTATATGCCACCATTTTGAAAAACTGGCTGAAAGCAGATTCTTCAAAAGTATTGGGCTGGAAAAACGGAATCTACGATTTTATATAAATCAACCGGGAGATCATGTGACAAACCTGATTGAAACGAAATATACTTAAGTTTTTGAAAATCTCTAATTTCCGGAAATAGTATAGTGAATATTCCAATTGAAGGGCTGCACATTCCCCTCCTCCGGAGGGGTGGCGAAAATTCAAAGAATTTTTGACGGGGTGGTTCACTCAAAAAAAAGAGACTGTACATGATGATGACAGTCTCTTTTCAATAATTTTAAATTCTAACTACCTATAACTTTATGCAGTAATCTGCTTAGGTTCCTTGTCTTTCTTTTCTTCTTTTTTATCTATTTTTTCAGATATTTTTTTAACGATATATTCTATCGCCAATGGGGCTATAATTGCAATTAATGCTTTAAATATTCTTGATTTCATAATGTGATGTTATTGATATAATACTACAATTTCCAAGCCAAGATAAAAAACGATACATGAAATTTTATTATATAATTCTCATAAAATCTATTGATTATTTCTATATAACCGGCTCCCAGCATTATTTATCATCCGGAACAATCAGATTTTGATAATTTTTACTTCCCATGATAAATTTCTCTTCCATTCTCAATCGTAGTCTTCTTGGTTTATGAACGACCAGAGAGTCTCCAAATCCCAGCAACAGTCTTTCCAATTCAAAATTGATTTGTACACAGATTTTAAACAAAGTACCTTCATCCGATTCATTAATGATTTTCTGGCTTCTGTGCAGTGGTTTTGTTTTTACATAAGGAGCATTATGAGCATCCACCCAAAAAACAACATTTTTAGGTACCATGGACTCTGCCACGGTAACGCCCACAATATCTTTAAAATATTCATCGCCGTCCAGATCTTTATCAATGTAAGGCAGGTTTTCTGCGATTTCGATACTTTCCATTCTGTCGAGGGCCA
This sequence comes from Chryseobacterium lactis, assembly GCF_003815875.1. NCBI lineage: Bacteria > Pseudomonadati > Bacteroidota > Flavobacteriia > Flavobacteriales > Weeksellaceae > Chryseobacterium > Chryseobacterium lactis. Next base: position 2,941,316 of record NZ_CP033924.1, on the reverse strand, counting down.
GATTATACATTTTTTGCTTATGCAGACAAATCAAAAACCAACGGTTATTAAATTCCTTTAATAATTGCGGATGAACCGTATAAACACTTGATTCCCTAGCCGTAAAACTTTTATATAAAATTTCCAAAACCTTCTTACTAGCAATACTTTCATACAGAATATCAATATGTTCCAATCCTTTCAACTGTTCATTTTTATCCAGATGAATAATGGATTTCTGATTTGTTGCATGGATGGAATCTTCCAACTTCTGAATCACCCCGTTCATGTCTTTAAACATGGAAAAATCCTTGAATTGTTTTAAAATCTGAACAGCATTATTCATCGCTTTCAGATCACTTTCATTCACAGAAATATTATGGATGCTGTAATCGGGATCACTGTAATGATAATATTTCCTTTCATAAACCTCAATAGGAGCTTCATACCCAAATTTCTCACTCCGCATATTCTGCAGATCAAGCTGGATCGTTCGTTTGCTGACAAAAGATTCTTTTCCTTCAAATTCAAACAAAGCTTCAGAACATTCATCGATAAGATCTTCCAGTGTATATTTCCTGTACTTATTTTTAAGACACTTATCTAGCGTTTTGTAGCGGATCAGAGCGTTTTTATTGGATGACATGACAGTAGTTTTAGCGAATTTCCGTATTAATTTCTTTTTAAGAAAATTATTTTTTTTCTAAAGCATCTCCGTCAAAGACAATACCTTCCCTCCCGAACTTTATAAAGTTTCTGATATTCTGGTGATCGTCGCCACCAGGGTTTGTCAGGACATCTATTCTATAAAAGTCTCCGAAAAGGAATAACGTCTCCTCTTCGGCTAATCCCTGAAGCTTTGCAAAACTGAAAACTTTACATGAACCATTATTCTGTCCTGCCTGGTTGGTGGTATCTCCATTTTTAAATGCTGTAGGGGTGAAATTGTAATTTTCATCAATATATGCAATGACTTTACTGAATTGAATCGTTTCCGGAGAATTTTTTAATTGTTCTAATAATATCATAAATATTGTCTTTTTTTTAATTCTTTATATCTTAGACAAATTCGGCTTTTGACCTTACGCGTTTTTGCCTTTTTAAAAATTTTTGTAAAATAATTAAAAATTTTTCATCTACGCAAAACTATTGCGCAATAAGTAAATTACTTTGCATTATCAAAATGAAACAACAGATGGAATTTAACGGAAATCACTTAATAGAATTAGGATATAGACCAGCTAAATGGTTTAAAGATGCCATCGCCTATATCAATGAAAATAATCTGGATGAAATTCAGATCAAAGAATATCTGGAACAGTTCAAACAACCGGAATTGATTCCGCTTCATGAAACAGCTAAAGATTTTATCATCAACATTAAAGCTGAACATGAGAATGAAAATGACAATGTAGAAAAAGTAATTAAAACCATGAAAGTTCTGATGAAAACACCTACATTAATCAATGGAGCCTTAATGCCGGATGCCTGTCCTACAGGTCCTGAAGGTCAAATTCCCGTGGGAGGTGTGGTAGTTGCCAAAAATGCAATTCATCCTGGATTCCATAGTGCAGATATCTGCTGTTCTGTAATGCTGACAGATTTTGGAAAAGCTGATCCTAAAAATGTTTTGGATGCTGCTCATGCTGTGACTCATTTCGGATACGGAGGAAGACCCAGAGGTGAACAGATGCCTATGTCTCAGGAATTGATGGATGCTTTCAGAGAAAATGACTTCTTAAATGATGAAAAACTGATCAGCATTGCCCGTTCTCATATGGGAACTCAGGGTGACGGAAATCATTTCTTATTTGTAGGAACATCCAAAAATACAGGAAACACCATGCTGGTTACTCACCATGGATCCAGAGCACCGGGTGCTGCATTATATGATAAAGGAATGAAGGTAGCCAACCGTTTCAGACAGGATATTTCTCCTGAAACATTAAGAGAAAATGCATGGATTCCTTATGATACCGATGAAGGGAGATCTTACTGGGAAGCTCTTCAGTTAATCAGACAATGGACAAAAGAAAATCATACGTCCATTCATGATGCTGTGTTAAACAGACTGGAAATAGAAAAAGAAGACCGTTACTGGAATGAACATAATTTCGTTTTTAAAGATGGTGATCTGTTCTATCATGCAAAAGGAGCTACTCCGCTGGATGAAAAGTTTATGCCTGATATCACGGGCCCAAGACTGATTCCTTTGAATATGGCAGAACCGGTATTAATTGTTCAGGGAAAAACGACTGAGAGAAACCTGGGATTTGCACCACACGGTGCAGGAAGAAATTTCAGCAGAAGTCAGCATAAAAAGTCTATGGCTCATAAAACAACTGAAGAAATCTTTAATGAGGAAACTGAAGGATTAGATATCCGTTTCTATTCCAATGAAGTTGATATTTCTGAGCTGCCAAGTGCCTATAAAAGTGCCAAAAATGTAAGAGCACAAATTGAGGAATACGGACTTTGTGAAGTATTGGATGAAGTGATGCCTTACGGATGTATTATGGCCGGTGATGTTCAGAAAAATGCACCATGGAAAAGAAAAAAGAAGTTTAGAAAAGCATAAAACTGAATTCTGATTGATAAGCCTGACAGGTTCTGAAAACCTGTTGGGTGATTAAAAACTAATAAAAATAACTAATAATCATGGACGGGCAGTAGCTCAGCTGGTAGAGCAACAATAACTTTCCGCTATTGGCCAACAAAGTTCCTATACTTGTGGGACGCAGGTTCAATTCCTGTCTGCCCGGCAGAAAGATGGAAAATATTTATTTCTGTCGATACAATATAAGGCAAAGGGAGTTCCTATAAACATTTGGATTTTACTCCCCGCTTTTTCAAAAATTATAGGTAAAAGGAGTTCCTATATCATTTTTCTTTAAAAAAACTACTCCTCACTTATTTAATTTTTAACATTATGAAAACACTTACCCTATTCAATGCCGTACTGGCAAAGAGATCAGATAAGCAACCGTTTGTTTCTATGGACGGATATCTTATCGAACCTGATGCTCTTTGGGCAAAAAAAGAAATTATCAGCTATTATTCAAAGGAAAAATTAAATGGTAATGATCTGAATAAAACCTTCCATAAATCATGGGAGAAAATAAAAAACAGTACACGATTTGAGCTGTTGCTGGAACAAATCAATCATTATATTTCGACATACGGAAGTAATTTTCAGGATGAAATATACCTCCCTGACGAAGTATTGAATGTTCCTGGAATGAAGCTTAGTTTTAAAGTGGTGAAAGCTTATTCTGCTGATGAAATGACAGAAAAATGTTTGTCATTGCTGAGATCCGGAATCGCTTTAAAAGAAGCAACCATTAATGATCTTTTATATATTCTGACAGAAGAACTGGATTATGAATTTACAGGAAAGGAAAATATCAGAAATAAAGAAGCGATTATAAAAATTGCAGACCTGTATGAAATCTATCCGGAAAACCCTGTAGAATTCTTAAGGTATGTAATTTTTAAAACTACCGGAACCAGCCTTTTGATCAAAAATGACGAATTGATTGAAAATATTAAGCTAAGTAAATTTGATCCTTCCGATTTGTTTGAAAAGTTTGGGTTGGAAAGACTTGCTGAAATCTTCAACAGATTTAAACCTCTGTTTTTGGCTTACAAAGGGAGAGATTCAAAAAACATTAATAAAATTTCAAAGCTTTCAAAAACTCATCATCAACCGTTGGTATCTAATCCATTAAATGATGCGACCAGTACATTATTAATAGAAAGCGATCTGCACTGGCTGAAAAATGCAACTCCGTTTGCTTTATTCAAAGCTTTGTCAGCTTGTTCTCAGAGAATGTACGGTCAGGATACTTTCGTCTACAGGATCAGAAATGGAAAGTCATGGGTAAAAAAAGGGAAGATCACGGATGTCAATGAGATGAACTATGATTTTATATTAAACTATTTACAATCAAAGTTTAATTTTTCCGGAAAGAAGTTTTATTTCCCTGAAAATGTAGAATTCGGGCTTCCTACTTCTGAAAAAATGTTTGTAGGAAATATTCCCACAGGAACAAGATTTTCAGGTGAGAAACTTGCGGTAGGCATCTATTGGGAAAACGCATGGGGAGCAAATGATCTTGATCTTTCAGGATTGAATATCGCAGGAAAAACCGGTTGGAACGCCGCTTATAACCAGGGAGACGGAACCCTGATGTATTCAGGAGATATGACTTCCGCACCTAAAGGAGCTGTAGAATATTTGTATGCCAGCAGAGGATTAACTACGCCTACTCTGGTCATGAACAATGTGTACTCAGGAAATGCCGATTGTGGTTATAAAATTGTAATCGGAAAAGGAGATCAGATTTCGAGAGAATATATGATGAATCCCAACAATCTTTTTGCGGAAGCCAAATGTAATTCTGTTCAGAGACAAACCATCCTCGGAATGCTATTGCCTAAAGGTGAAAACCAGTGTTTTGTCCTGTTGAACTTTGGAGCCGGCCATTCTCATGTTTCCGGAAGTTCCAAAATTGCTGCCATGGCAACAGATGCGCTGTATCAGCAGTGGTATCAACCGATGTCTTTTAATGATCTTGTAAAAGAGCTGGGAGCAACAGTGACTACAGAAAAAGCAGAAGCCGATTTTGATTTTTCTCTGGATAATCTGGAAAAAGATAGTTTTATCAAAATTTTTAAATCATAACTACGCGCCATTTAATCCCATTGAATGGCGCTTTTTTATTTTGTAAGTAAAGACACTTAACAAACTCAGCAACAAGTATATCACTATTTCTAACAAGTAATATACTTTTTGTTTATATTTGCCAGCCCTAATTTTATAAAACTAAATAACTTAAAAAACTTTTATTCATGAAGAAAATATTATTCGTATTTCTCTGTGTCCTTACCCTTGCTTCTTGCGGATCAGACAGCAACAGAGATAATGACAGCAATGGATCATCCAATAACGCCAATGCAGCTCCAAAAGTTGTAACCGGTACTCCTATTATTGCCAATGCACAGTTTAAATTTGCTGGAACGGTAACATCTGCCGGATCAGGATATTCTAAACGTGGATTTTGCTGGAGTAAAAATATCAATCCTACCATCGGTAATTCTAAATACATCGAGGAGTATACCAATACTACAGGAGATTACCAACTTATGGCGACTTATAGTACAGATTTCGACAAATCCACTACCTACTACGTAAGGGCTTATGTTCAGGCTTTTAACGGAGATGTTATTTATGGAGATAACGTATCATTTATCACGCCTGCAAAAATGGATATTACCTTCAAAATGGCTAAAAATGTGTATACCACTTCCGCTACTCTGGTTACCAATGATATTGCCGTACATTATCTGGAAGCTTTCTATCCTGATGAAAAAGGATTCTGCTACAGAACCAGTGCCGGTGTGGATATTGCCAATGGCCAGACTGTCAAGATATCAAATCCTAATACCTATTCGGCATACGAACTCGAAGCGACAGCATTACTTCCGAATACGACCTATTATGTAAAATCTTACGTAAAAGAAGGAGCTCAGGTTTATTATTCTCCGGAAAAAACATTTAAAACAGCCGGAGCGATAGGTGCTTCAGGCGGGTATGTCTTTTATGACAAGGGAGAGTTTACAGATGGTTGGAGATATTTGGAAGCTGCTCCTGATAACCTTCTTACCACCAACGGATCTGATAAAATTCAATGGGGATGTCCTTTCGACATTGTCAATCAAACTCAGTCAGTAATGGGATCAGGTCCTGCTAATACAACCAGAATTATTTCTCAATGCTCAGACGCGAACTCTGCGGCAAAGTTATGTGACAACTATGCAATCAATGGTCTGACGGATTGGTTCCTTCCATCACAAGAAGAAGTAATGGCATTCTTTAAAAGTGCAAAGAATGTGTACAATATTGCATCAAATAATGTATCACAAAAATACTACTGGAGTTCTACAGAAGTGCCCGGAAGCAATCAGGTTCAGATTCTTGACGGATATAATGGATATATGTGGAGCTACACCAAAGATTACAATATGGTTAGGGTGAGACCTTTCAGAAGATTTTAAAAAATATTTCATAAAAACTAAAAGAGGCTGTCTCAAAAGTCAAATAATTTGGCTTTTGTCATTGGCTACGCCGAATCTTCGATTTCTGACGAAGGAAGAATCTTATTGTTTATCTGTTATTTAAGATTCTTCACTACATTTCATTTCATTCAGAATGACACTTTTGAGACAGCCCCCTTTTATATTGTAAGGCATCTAAATATTTATTTTTTTAATTGAAAATAACTGATCATCAACCGTTACGATGACTTTCTTTCCATAATCAATTTGGATATTGAACATATTTTCAAGAGGAAACTTCAGAATTGTCTGAAGGATCAGGCGAATGACTCCGGCATGGGTAATGATCAAAACTTTACCATTATTCTCCTCTGCAATTAATTCATTCCAAAAACTGAGCACACGGGTCTGCATTTCGAGCAAATTTTCACCACCTGAAGCTTTTATATTAACAAAATCATTATACCAAGGATTGATTTCTTCTTCGGGAATTTCACTCCACTTTCTAAGTTCCCAGTTTCCGAAATTCATTTCCCGGATTCTTTCATCAGTTTTATAGGTAAGCTTAAAATATTCTGCCAAAAGGCAACAGCGGCTTGCAGGACTTGAAATCACCAGATCGAAATCATTATCAAGATCTATGCTTTTAAAATCCTCGAGATAGCCTTGCCGCAAAGGCATATCAGCAAAACCATAACACAGGTTTTCCGGGTTTTCTACTGCGGTATGACGAATCAGATGAATTTCCATACAATCATTGTTCCCAGATAAAACAAAACTTCACAAACCTGCTGTACGGAGCCCAGACAATCTCCGGTATAGCCGCCGATGTGCTTTTTAAAGTACCAGCCCATATATATTTTTCCTAAATAGGTCATTGCAAAAGCCAGTATCAGACGCCAGTCCGGAATCAGGGCAAATGAAACCAATACCGCCAGAAAACCTACCACTAAAGCAGTTCCATCCAATGGTTTATTAGCCAAAGGTTTGGATTTGCTTACATCTATATCAGTCACATATTGATGGGTATAAATCATTGTTCCGGAAATAAACCGGCTTGAAGTGTGCGCCAGGATAATGATGGCCAACGTTTTAGCAATATCAATCGTTCCCAACGCCTGAATGCTGAAGAATTTTAAAGCAAACAAAAGGATAATCCCAATAGTTCCATATGCACCTACTCTGCTGTCCTTCATAATGGTGAGAATCTTCTCCTTTCCGTAGCCGCCTCCAAAGCTGTCGCACATATCCGTGAAACCGTCCTCATGAAAAGCTCCTGTGAGTAAAACACTGCTGATCATCATCAGTACAATCCCTATTTCAAGGTTAAAAAGCTGGGAAGAAAAATACAGAATTACAGCATTGATCAAACCTACCACTAATCCGATCCAGGCAAAATATTTTTGTGATTTGTTCATGATCTCACTCGAATAAGGAACCGTAAACGGAACCGGAATTCTCGTGAAAAACATGAGTGCTGTTGCAAAGTATATTAGTTCATTCTTAATAACTTTCATCTATTCTCTATTTGATACGTTAGCATCTTCAAAACTTGACATTTCATTCAGAAAGTTGACGGCACTCTGAATAATCGGATATGCCAGTGCACAGCCCGTTCCTTCTCCCAAACGTAAATTCAGATGGAGTAAAGCTTTCTGTCCCAATAGCCCGATCAGCTGATGATGGGCATTTTCATCACTTACATGACAGAAAATACAGTTATTCAGAATTTCAGGATTCTTTTTCCACGCTGTAGCTATTGCAACCGTCGCAATAAACCCATCCACCATAATCAGCATATTCCGGCGGAAAGCTTCTTCCATAGCACCGATCATCTGGGTAATTTCCAATCCGCCAAAAGTTTGGGCAATTTCATCAGTATCTTTTATACCTGAATATTTTTCAATTACCGCAGAAAGAATATTGATTTTATTTTGTAATTGCTCGTCATTCAAACCGGTACCTCGCCCGATGCAGCTTACAATCGGCAGGTCAAACAATTGGCTCATCATCAGTGAAGAGGCAGAAGTATTTCCTATTCCCATTTCACCAAAACCAATAATATTGCAGTCTGTTTTTGCAATCTCATTGACCACAGCTTTTCCATTTTCCAGGGCTTGCTGATATTCTTCAGAAGTCATGGCAGGTTCTTCCAGCATATTACGACTGGATTTCCTGACTTTTTTATTGATTACCTCCAAGTCTGCTGGAAAATCAAAATTAACTCCGGCATCTACAATTTTAATATTAATATGATGTTGTCTGCAAAAAACATTGATGGCAGCTCCACCACTCAGAAAATTCATGACCATCTGATAAGTCACTTCCGGTGGATAGGTACTCACTCCCGCGGTTGCAATGCCGTGATCAGCTGCAAAAACAACCATATGCGGATTCAATAACTTTGGAGAGGTTGTCTTCTGAACCATTCCTATTTTATGAGCTAAATGCTCAAGATATCCTAATGCACCTAAAGGCTTGGTCTTAAAATCAATTGTATGCTGTAATTCGTTTGTTAACATGAAGATAAAATAATGATGTTTAATAGAGAAAGTGCAATATTAGTAAATTGAAGAGTATTTTTTGTAATGTTTGTCTTGTATTTGTGATGAATAGGGAGAAAATGGATAAGGATAAGATAATAGATAATAGACGAATAGATAAGAGACCTTAAACCAATCACTCAGTAAATCGAAACCTTCCATCTCGTATTCAGAATCCTCCGGACGCTCCTACTCCCACTCACCCTCAAACTCTCAAACTCTCAAACTTAAACAAGTCTACGTAATAACACTGCGCACTCCTGTATTTACTTTGCAGTATAAAATCGAAAACAATGACAACAAAAATACTGGAAAAAATAAAAGAAGTTGAAGCAGCACGGGGCGTAGAAGTCCTTCTGGCTGTAGAATCGGGAAGCAGAGCATGGGGTTTTGCCTCTCCTGATAGTGATTATGATATACGTTTCATATACAGACATGAGAAAGACTGGTATCTCTCGCCATGGGATAAGGATGAAACAATAGAATTTATGACAGAAGATGATCTGGATGGCTCCGGATGGGATCTGAGGAAGACTTTTCACCTTTTGCTTAAATCGAATGCCGCATTATTGAGCTGGTTCTACTCTCCTATCGTTTATAAAGCAGATACAAGGTTTGTAGAATTGTTCAGGCCGTTGGCTGATGCATGCTTTTCTCCTGTGGCTGTTTCTTATCATTACCTAAGTATGAGTAAGAAATACCTGGTGGCCTGCAGAACTGATGACGTAAAATTAAAAAGTTATTTTTATTGTCTCCGAACTACATTGACGGGAAAATGGATCATAGAAAAAGGAACGGTACCTCCGGTATTGTTCAGTGAATTATTGGTTTTAGTAGATGATAAAACCAGAACAAAAATAGAAGATCTGATCGCTTTAAAAGCTACCAAAGGAGAAGCTTATTATCACCCAAACGATTGGGAACTATTCAGATTCCTTGAGAAAACAATCGCCGAAAATGAAGAAAAGTCGAAAAGTCTTTCAGCAGGAAAGACAGATAAAAACGAGATGGAAAGGGTTTTTAGAGAGATACTCAACATAAAATAAATCAGAACACCTGAAGAAGAAAGTATGAGGTGACCATTACGCCTCAACTTTCTTCTTTTTGATTTTACTTTCTTAACAATTATTTATTCAAAATTCACGTTATAGGGATATTGCAATTCAATAATTATCAATAACTTTAAATTGCCTTATCAAAAACATACAAATGGAAAACAAAAACTTTAGTCCGGTAGAACAATCATTTTTAAACAACATTTCCAAAAACAGCCAAACCAATGTCCCCTATATCGCTGTGGACAACTTCCCTACTTTAGGAATGCTTACAGCCTTCAGGTTCCTGGAATGGGCGTCGGAAAATCCTCATGGAGTCATCAGTCTTCCCACAGGAAAAACTCCCGAACATTTTATCTACTGGACAAAGCATATCCTTGAAAACTGGGATAGAGAAGATATTTTTGAGCTTAGAAAAAAACATCAATTAGTATCTCCTCAGAAACCATCACTTGCTGATCTTCATTTCGTCCAGATCGATGAGTTTTATCCCATCAAATCCTCTCAGGCCAATAGCTTTTATCACTATGTGAACAAATATTATATTGAAGGATTAGGATTAAAAAGGGAAAATGCAATCCTGATCAATTGTGATGAAATTCCTCTTGCCGACGGGAAAAGCTTTGAAGAAATTTTCCCCGATCACAAAGTAGACCTTGAACTCAGATATATTGAACCCCGAACACCATTGGAAAAATTACAAAAAGAATCGGTTTTTCTGATCGATAACTGGTGCTCGGATTATGAGCAAAGAATTCGTAAACTGGGTGGTATCGGTTTCTTTTTGGGAGGAATCGGCCCTGACGGCCACATTGCTTTTAATGTTAAAGGTTCTGATCCGTATTCAACCACAAGATTAACGGCGACAAATTTTGAAACACAAGCCGTTGCAGCCGGAGATTTGGGGGGAATTGAAATTTCAAGAGAACGACTGGTAATCACCATCGGCCTCGAAACAATTACCTACAATAAAGATGCAGTAGCCATCATTTTTGCAGCAGGTGAAGCCAAAGCACCCATGATAAAAAATGCACTGGAACTTCCCCCGTCCAATTTATATCCAGCTTCCGTACTTTCCAAACTTCCGAACAGTAGATTTTATATTACACTGGGCGCTGCAAGCATGCTGAATGATTTAACTGATGATTATTACCAGTCAGGAAGCTGGTCACAGGAAAAAACAGATAAGGCTGTTATGCTTTTAACCCAGAAACTTAATAAATACGCTGAACATCTTACTTTGGAAGATCTTCAAGCCGATGAATATACCCGGTTAATTCCCGGTCTTGATGAGAATACAGTACAATCTGTAATTACTTCTATTGAAAACAAAATAAAAAAAGCAACGGATCAGCTTACCCATGAAGTTTTTTATCATACAGGTCCGCACCATGATGATATTTCGTTGGGACTTTTGCCTTACATTCATTACCAATCCCGTAATGAGACCAATGAATCCCATTATTCGGTTCTTACTTCGGGTTTCACAGCGGTGACCAATAAATTTTTAACCGATATTCTCCGTGACACCCTTTCATTTGTTGAAAAAGGAGAAGTCGAAATGCTTAATTATCCTGACTTTTTTGAAGTTGGATATCAGAATAAAAGAGATAAGGACGTTTACCATTACCTGATCAACATTGCCTCCGAAAATGCTATTGAAAGATCAAGAGCGGTATCCCACAGAATGGTAAGAAATATTGTAGAGCTTTGGAATTTAAAAACCAAACAGGAACTGGAAGAAAAAATTCACAATATCTCCTCTGTTATTCATTCCAGTTATGACGGGCAGAATCCTGAACCTAAAATTCAAACTTTAAAGGGCATGATCCGGGAGTACGAAGAAGAACTGGTTTGGGCTCATTTCGGGGTGAGAACGAAGAACGTTTCCCATCTGAGGCTCGGTTTTTATACCGGTGCTATTTTCACAGAAAAACCTAACAGGGAAAGAGATGTGTATCCGATATTACAACAATTGAAAGAGATCAATCCAACAGTCATAAGCTTAGCATTTGACCCGGAAGGAAGTGGTCCCGATACCCATTATAAAGTTCTGCAGGCTATTGCCGCCGCGGTAAGAGAATGGGGTAAAGAAAAAGATCTTTCACAGCTCAAAATATGGGGCTACAGAAATGTCTGGTATCAGTTCAATGCAGCTGATGTCACTCATATTTTCCCGGTATCCCTCAATGCGATGAGTACCATGGATGAAAGCTTTACCAACAGCTATTTGAGCCAGGTAAATGCATCGTTCCCAAGCTATAGGTATAACGGAAAGTTCAGTCACCTGTCTATTCAAACATGGGTAGAACAACTTCAGGCTGTCCAGTTGATATTAGGCAAACCGTATTTTTATGATAACAACAGTCCCCGCCTCCGTGCAACGCATGGATTGCTTTTCTTTAAAGAAATGGATGTGGAAGAATTTCTGCAATCTGCCCGGGAACTGGAGCAATCGACGGAAGGTGTATTTTAATCCTATTTCAATAACTTTGAACAATAAATTCAATACAGTATAAAAGGTATATAGTATGAGAGCGTATACCTTTTCAATAATAATCAATGACCATACAAGATTTAAAAACTAAAAACCTTATCCTTTTTGAAGCTGTTTCGGGAAGCCGGGCATTTGGATTGGATACAGAAACCTCAGATACGGATATCCGTGGAATCTATTATCTGCCTAAAGATGATTTCTTTGGACTGAATTATATTCCTCAGATTTCGAATGAAACCAATGATATTACTTACTACGAAATCGGAAGGTTTGTAGAACTGCTTCAGAAAAACAATCCTAATATTCTGGAAGTTCTCGCAAGCCCGGAAGATTCTATCCTTCATAAAGATCCTGTAATGGATCTGTTGAAACTTGAAGATTTTTTGTCTAAACTGTGTAAAGACAGCTTTGCCGGCTATGCCATTTCTCAGATTAAAAAGGCCAAAGGTCTGAATAAAAAAATTTTAAACCCTATCGATAAAGAAAGAAAATCGATCCTTGATTTCTGTTTTATCCTTGAAGGGCAAAATTCTGTTGAGCTAAAAAAATGGCTTTTTGAGCATAAAAAAATTCAGAAAAACTGTGGATTAGCAAATATTGATCACACCAAGGGAATGTTTGCTTTATTTTATGATGAATCCGGGACTTTGGGATATAAAGGTGTTATGCATCATGAAGAAGCCAATCAGGTTTCTGTATCATCAGTTCCCAAAAGTGAAAAACCTGTCTCATATATGTTCTGCAACCTGGATGCTTACTCTGTTTATTGTAAAGATTACAGAGAATACTGGAAATGGGTCGCTGAGCGCAATGAAGACCGTTATAATGTGAATCAGACTCATGGACAAAATTATGACAGCAAGAATATGATGCACACTATCAGGCTGTTGCAATCCTGTGAGCAAATTTTTAAAACCAATTCTTTGACTATCCGTGTAGAAAACCGGGAAGAATTGTTAGATATTAAAGCCGGAAACCGGTCTTATGAAAATGTCATGCTTATGGCAGAAAACCTTATACAGTCAATAGAAGAGTATTATTGTGCTTCCCATCTTCCGGATTATCCCGATCTGGAAAAAACGACAAAAATCTTAATTCAGATAAGGAAAATGTTGTATGACGGTCATTACAAATAAGGAGTTATGAATTGTGGGTCTGGTGTATATCATCATTCCCACTCAATCTCCTTCACTCTCAAACTCTCAAACTCACCTTCCACTCAAAACGCTCCGATCCTCAAACGCTCCCACTCTCTTACTCTCTTACTCTCTTACTCTCAACCCCTCTACCCGCCATTCTCACTTCTTCTTCGAAGCCTTCGCTATTTTATTATACTCCAGACAAATCTTCATCCAATATTCAAAATCTTCCGGTTTTTGAAAGCCGATAGGTTCTACGTAGCAGTATTCCATTAATTGCTTTCCTCTCATAATCATAGGAAGAAATCCCAGTTTTTCGGTAACTTCTTCTTCCTTTTCGGGATTGTAGCGGCACATCAGATTATCGTGACTGATATTGATACACATCTTTTCATTCACCAGAAATGCCAGCCCACCGAACATTTTCTTTTCTTCAACCTCAATATTTTCTACCATTGAAAGTCGTTCACGTACGCGGTCGGCGAGTTCAATACTGTAAGCCATAATTTCAACTTTTTATTATTTAAATTTAATTAAAAGCTGCGATTGTCACAATATTGATAACACTTTAGAGCATCGTTCGCAATCATTGAAATAAAATTTTATTTAAATTAATTATTGTTTTACGATAATTAATTATACATTTGCAATATCAATTAATGATCGTGACATGAACCAGACCAAAATTATTTCAAAGATTTTATTTTATATCTGCACCTTGCTTTCCGTTGGATATCTGATAACATTTGTATATTCCATCCTTTGTCTGACCACAGATTTTTCTGTTACTCCTTACAAAGACGGGCAATACCTTCATATCAATTATCCTTTTACAGAACAGCCGTTTCTGAATATTGAGAACAACTATCCGTATATTATCTTTTCTTTTCTCCTGGTTTTAATTTCGTATGGAATTTTTTTCTGGCTTTCCGCCAAGGTTTTCAAAGTATTTTTTCAGGAAAAATTGTTTACCCGTGATCATATACAACAGCTCAAGAGATTTTACCTTTATAATATTTTTATTCCGCTTCCTGTGGTGGTGGTCGCCAGTTTCTTTGTGGAGGTTGAAAGTATTATCTGGGGACTGGTGTTTATTCACTTTATGCTTGGAATTTTCTGTCTGTTTCTTGCGAATATCTTTAAGCAAGGACTACATTTGCAAAACGAACAAGATCTATTTATATAAAATGCCAATTATAGTCAACTTAGATGTCATGCTGGCCAAACGAAAAATGCAGAGTAAAGAATTGGCAGAAAAACTGGGAATCACTCCTGTAAACCTCTCTATTCTTAAAACAGGTAAAGCCAAAGGTGTACGTTTTGATACCCTGGAAGCGATCTGCAAGATCCTGGAATGCCAGCCGGGAGATATTCTGGAATATAAAGAGGAGTGAGTTGGAAGGTTGCGTGATTCGTGATTCGAGTTGATCCTTTAAAAGAAAGGAATCCAGTTCCAACTTCCAACTGTAAAAATCAAATTACCTATTATTTATATTAGCGACCGAAAGGTGGCCAGTCATTGTATTATCCAAACACAACATTATGAACACCTTATCAATTAACAATCTTAGCCTGACTTACAAAAATGGGTTTCAAGCCATTAAAGACATCACCCTGGAAATCAGGAACGGTATGTTCGGTTTACTTGGGCCAAACGGAGCCGGGAAATCATCCTTAATGAAAACCATTGTAGGACTGCAAAAGCCCACTTCAGGCATCCTGTCTTTTAATGGGCAGGATATTATAGAAAATCCTGATTATATCAAGCAAAACCTTGGTTTTTTGCCACAGGATTTCGGAGTATATCCTAAAGTTTCTGCTTACGATCTTCTGGAGCACATCGCAATTCTGAAAGGAATTACAGATAAAAACCAACGCAAAACCCAGATTAACGGTCTACTGGAAAAAGTAAACCTTTCGGATTTCCGGAATAAGGAAGTACATAGCTTTTCAGGAGGAATGAAACAACGTTTTGGAGTTGCACAGGCTTTACTGGGTAATCCTAACATTATTATTGTAGATGAACCGACGGCCGGCTTAGACCCTGAAGAACGTAACCGTTTCAACGCGCTCCTAAGTGAGATCAGCCAGGAGGTGATTGTTATCCTCTCCACTCATCTGGTGGAAGATGTAAGAAATCTCTGCTCAGAAATGGCAGTGATGAATCACGGGCAGATCCTTCAACAAGGAAACCCCGGACAATTAATAGCAGAACTGGACCATAAAATCTGGTCAAAACCTATCGACAAAAATGAATTAAAGAACTATGATTCCAGGTACGAAATCATCAGCAGGCAGCTGATAGAAAGAGAACTCCATATCACTATTTTTTCTGAAGAACGTCCACAGGACTTCATCTATGTAAACCCTCTACTGGAGCATGTTTACTTCCATAGTTTAACACAAAAACCTTAGTCATGAACGCCATATTTTTATTTGAAGCCAAGCGCAATATCAAGCATTGGCCCGGTTACCTTATTCTCTTAATTCTGGTATTTATTGGTACTTTTTGCGGGAATCAGTTCAATCTTTCTGTAGGACAAGGTATTTACCTTAATTCACCTTACACCATTGGATTTATGACTGGTATGCTGAGCCTTTCCATCATTTTTTTTGCGACGGTTTATGCATTGCAGTTGCTTTTCAAGGATGATGATACCCGCTTTTCTATTGTTCTCTTTTCTCTTCCGATTTCAAAACTGATGTATTTAAAAGGAAAATTCCTTCCTTATTTTTTACAGACATTTTTGAGCTTTTTTGCCCTGATGACGGGTTTTATGATCGGTCAGATGATGCGTACCGGAAGCGAAATGCAGGATGGATTCAATGGCATTGCCTATTTATATCCGATAGTCCTCTTTGGATTGATTAACAGCCTTCTGGTCTGTAGTTTTTTGTTTTTTATTTCATTAATCCTACAAAAAAAATTATTGGTTGCTGTGGGTGGGTTATTTCTGTATATATTTTATATGATTGTGTTATTATTTTCCAATTCTCCTTTTATGGCGGGAAGTATTCCGCAATCATTGGAAGGTCAGCAACTCTCTGCCTTGATTGATCCTTTTGGACTTTCTTCTTATTTTCTGCAAGCCAGAGAATTTTCTGTTCATCAGAAGAATGTACAGATTGTGCCTTTTTCCGGGTATGTATTGTTGAACAGACTTTCTTTTTTCATCCTATCTGTAGGACTTCTCTTTCTTTCTTACCGATTATTTTCTTTCTCTTATATTTCAAAACAAAAAGTAAAAAAGAATGCGACCGTCAAAGACTCAATATCACAAGTAATCATCTCAGAATATATTGCTGTTTCCCCTAATTTAAGACAAATAGCTTCCGTAAAATCCATCCTCTCCTTTGTAAAGATTGATTTGATTTATTTATTTAAAAGTATTACAGTTCCGGCAGCATCTATTCTTTTACTTTTCTTCGTCGGAATGGAAATGTATGCCGAAATTGAAAAGGGAATCCGGCTTCCACAGAAATATGCCGGTTCAGGGCTGATGGCGACTACTATTTCAGAAAACTTCCATTTATTTGGATTGTTAATCGTAGCCTATTTTCTGAATGATCTGTATTGGAGATCTCAGTTATCAGGATTTTTCGTTATTGAAAAAACTGCTTTTTTCTCTAAAAATAAACTGAGCGGACATTTTATTTCTATCAATATCTTACTCTTTTTTTTCACGGTAATTCTAATCATTCAGGGAATTATTTTCCAGATAGGGTACCAGTATTTTCATATTGACTGGAATGCTTATCTGGCCGTTTTTCTTTTTAATACTTTTCCCCTCATCCTGTTTTCCGGCTTTATATTGCTTATCAATGACAACATCCGGAACAAATTCATTGCCCTTGGAATATCTGTTCTTGCTGTTTTAGTACTGACCGGACCTGTTTCAAATAAAGTTCTACCTTATCCCCTTTTCAGAATATTTTCTGACTTTAAAGGCAGCTACAGTGACTTCAATAGATACGGAGTATACACAACTGCTTTTGCACAAAGACTTCTGTTCGGAGCCGGTGTTATAGCTTTGTTATGGATATTGAGCAAGGTTATTAAAACTAAAAAAATCAGTCTGATCCCTGCTCTTTTTACCTTGTTTCTACTCACTTCAGGAATATATGCCGGAACTTATTTCATGAAAGGTTATCTTCCCAGAAATGAAGAAAAAGTACTGATGAATTTAGCTCAGTATGAAAAAAATTACCGGAAATATAATAACCTTCCCCAACCTGAAATCAATGAGGTCATAACTGACATTCGGTTGTTTCCTTCTGACAACTCGTATCAGATTGTTGGAAAATACAAACTTAAAAATCAAACAGATCAGCTCATCACTAAGGTACTTGTTAATTTTAATAATGATTTAGAACTTAAATCTGCTGTCTTCACATCAAGCTCTGAAACAACGAAAATTAACACCCATGTTACCGAAATCATTCTAAAGCAACCTATGCTGCCTGGCGAAACGGCTTTTCTGGATTTTAAATTGTCTTACAAATGGTATCCCGTTAATGGGCATCAATCTTTCAATGCGATTATAGAAAATGGCTCTTTTATGAGGATCAGCAGATATTATCCCACTATTGGTTATCAGAAAGTCAATGAAATTCAGGATCAGAAGCAGAGAGATAATTTCAGGCTCGGCAAAGCAGAAATGTTGAAAAAACCGGAAGCTCCGGAAGTTTTTAGAAAAGACTTTATCAATCTGGATATGACGATTTCAACTGAAGGTCATCAAACTGCAATAGGAACGGGAGATCTGATCATGAGCTGGACAAAAACGGGGCGAAATTTTTTCAGGTATAAAGCTACCGGCATCCCTTTCCGTTTTGCTGTTTCTTCAGCAGAATACAGTGTAAAAAGTACCATTTACAAAGGAATTCCAATTCATATCTTTTATCAGAAAAAACATTTCGAAAATGTAAATCATCTTCTTGAAAATGCTAAGCTTACTTTGGATTACTGTCGGCAAAATTTTGGACAATATCCTTTTAAAGCCATCAACTTTGTTGAAATTTCATCCTTTACAAGAGGTTTTGCCGCTACCGCTTACCCATCTGCTATTTTTATGCCGGAGGACATGGTTTTTCACGCCAATATCCATGCTGATAAGAAACAGGATGTCATTAATGAACTTGCAGGACACGAGCTTTCACATCTCTGGTGGGGAAACAGCCAGATTGATCCTGATGACAGAGAAGGAGCTGTTATGCTTACAGAAACATTGGCGATGTATACTGAAATGATGTTGTATAAGAAAATGCATGGGAAAGAAAAAATGTTGGAAAGAATAGCTGTACATCAGCAAATTTATGATAACGAAAAAGGGCTTTCAGAGAATCGTCCTATTTACAAAGCCACTGGTGATGATCCTCATATTTCCTATTCTAAAGGTGCGGTGGCAATGGTAAGATTAAGTGATTTACTGGGCGAGGAAAAGGTAAATAAAGCTTTAAATCATTTTTTACAGAATAACTCATATCCCAAAAAACCAACCTCGCTGGACCTTATTAATGAATTGTATAAAGTCTCCCCCAATCTCAATACCAAAAAACAAATTGATCTGCTTTTTAAAACCACAGAAAACATAGCCGTAGCTAATAAGTCTAAAAGCGCTTCTACAAAAGAGAAAACAGATAATTCAACCGGCAGTTTTTAATTTTTATAAAAAATATTTTTAAGGAATTGTAACAAAATATAATTGTATTCAACAAATTAATTGATATATCAATAATTGACATATCATTTTAATTTAAAAATATGGAAAAGTTAAATTCAATTATATTTTACAACATAGACAAAGCTATCAGAGCCTATAGAAACTATGCACAACGCCAACTGAAAGCGAATGGTTATACCATCACTATTGATCAATGGCTGATCATCAAAGCTATTCTGGAAAACCCGGGAATTACCCAGAATGAAATCGGTGATCTGGTTTTTAAGGACAATGCCTCTGTGACAAGGATAATTGATTTAATGGTTAAATCAGAATACGTCAAACGGCAAATTCACCCTGATGACCGGAGAAAAACCAATCTGGAAGTAACAGATTCCGGAAAGAAAGTCATTCAGGAAGTTCAGGACATTGTAGAAAAAAACCGTAAGGTTGCTTTAAAAGGTGTCACAAAAGATGAACTGGAAATGATGTATTCTGCTTTGCTTAAGATTTCAGAAAACTGTCTTAATCCTTAAAAATTAATCGCTATGATCCGAATATTCTCACTTCTATTGATCTGGTTGCTGATTTTTTTCAGCAGTACGTTTTCCGCCCAGACTACACAGAATTATTCATTGTCCGGAAATATAAGTTCCGGCAAAGCAGAACAGATGGAGATCAACCTTCTGGACGCCAATAACCAATTGATCAAAACAGAAATTCCAGATCCGAACGGAAAGTTCAGTTTTAATGATCTTAAAGGAGGAATATACCAGGTAAAGATCAGTAAAAACGGTTCTGAACTCTATCAATCAGATCGTATCTCTTTATCTGAGAACACAACGCTTCCAGCTATTGACGTAAATATAAAATCCATTGAAGGCGTCACGATCACCAAGACAAAACCTTTGATTGAAAGACAGGACGGTAAAATGATCATGAACGTCGAAAACAGTATTGCCAGTACGGGAAATTCTGCTTTTGAAGTACTGGAGAAAGCTCCGGGAGTCAATATTGATAACAATGATAATATCAGTCTTCGTGGTAAGGGTAATCTTCTGATCCAGATTGATGGTAAAAACACACCTATGACCGGCAGTGACCTTGCCAATTATCTTAAAGGAATTCCTTCGTCAACCATTGAAAAGATAGAATTTATTACCAATCCTTCATCAAAATACGATGCAGCAGGCTCTTCTATCATTAATATCAGGCTTAAAAAAGAACAGAGAAAAGGTACCAATGGTAGTATTTCGACTTCTTTAGGAAGCGGAAAATATATAAAAAATAATAATAGCTTTAGCATCAATCACAGAACTAAAAAGTTAAATATATTCGGAAATTACAGCTTTGCGTACAGGGAAGCTTATAACGGGTTGGTTCTGGACAGAAATTTTTATGAGGGTAATAATTTTATAAAGGCTTATATCCAGGATAATTATCTGAAGTTCAAATTCAACAATCATATTGCAAAAGCCGGTATGGATTATTATCTGAATGATAAAAATGTACTGGGCTTTTCTGTAGGTTTTGTTTCGAACAAATTTAATCTCAACGGGAATAATTCAAACACAACATTAGGAAGTAATTACCTCCCTGAAAGTACATTCAACACTCAGAATACCTCCAATGACAACTGGACTAATGTCTCTGTAAATCTCAATCATAAATATACACTCGATTCGTTAGGCTCTGAAATATCTACCGATTTTGATTATATTAATTATTCAAACTCTTCTTTACAAAATTTCAACACCAAGACGCATGATATAGCCAGTGGGCAGGATAATCTCGATATACAGAGAGGGGACCTGAACGGAAAACTCAATATCTATTCTTTAAAATCAGATCTTACAAAAAATTTCAAAAACGAATGGAAGCTGGAAAGTGGAATTAAGACAAGCTTTGTGAAGACAGATAACGATCAGAAATTCTTCAATGAAAGCTCAGGAGTTTCTATTCCTGATGTCACCAAAACCAATCATTTTATTTATGAAGAAAACATCAATGCTGTCTACGGAAATGTTTCTAAAAAATGGGATAAATTTAAAGCTACAGCAGGCTTAAGGGTTGAAAACACTAATGTAAAAGGAACTCAACTTGCGACTAATCAGGTCAATAAAAGAAATTACACCCAGTTATTTCCAAGTGCTGTTTTTGCCTATGATCTAACGGAGAAAAGCAATCTGGAAATCAATCTCAGCAGAAGAATTACAAGACCCAGCTATAATCAGCTGAATCCTTTTAAACTTTATCTTGACCCAACCACTTTCAGAGCAGGAAATCCCGATCTGAATCCACAAACCACGATGAATTATGAATTAACGTACAGCCTGAGCAATAAATATTTTGCTACTTTAAGCTACAGCAGAACATCCGATAACATCACCGATATCATTAAACCGGTCATAGAAGACGGCCAAAATGTAACTGTACAGACCTTTGAAAACCTGAATTCCGCCTCCTATTTTGGTGTATACCTGATTGCCCCCGTAAAGGTTACCAAATGGTGGGATATGAACAACAGTGCCAACTTCTACTACGGCTCATACACAGGAAATGTTTCCGGAACCCAGATCAATAATAAAGGAAATTTTACATTTAATATCAACAGTATTAATTCCTTTAAATTAGGAAATGGCTTCACTGCTGAAGTTACCGGAAATTATAAGGCAAGGGAAGTCTATGCCTATCTGAATATGAGCCCCAACTGGTATCTGAATATCGGAGCACAAAAGAAATTCAAAAATAACAGCATTCTGAAATTTTCTTTCACGGATGTATTCTTTACCAGTAACATTAAAGGGCAAACCATTTATAACAATTATTTAGAAAACTTTGCAGTGAAAAGAGATACCCGTGTGGTAACGCTTTCCTACACTTATAATTTTGGTTCTTCTAAAAACGGGCAACCAAGAAAAACCGGAGGTGCGGAGGATCTTAAACAGCGGGTAGGAAGCTAGGCCACGTTGGAAAACGCAATGTCGCAAAGAAGATATGAGAAATAACGTTTTAAGACGCAAGGATTTTATCTGCGATAAAATTAATTATGAATACATTCTCTCGCTGATCTTGCTGATTACGCTGATCTATAATATGGTAACATAAAACAGTTCTGTTGTTATTGCGAGTAAAGTGAAGCAATCTCAATCTCAATTTTAATATAAGTATAAACCTTATACCTTCGGTTCGCAATGGCATAAAAACAAAAAAAAATCCCTCAAAGTTGAGGGATTTCTGTATATCTTAAGAATACATCTTATGCTTCAGTAGAAGGTTCCTGGTTTTCAGCAGGTCTTTCACCTTGTGGTCTATCCTGTCCTTCCGGTCTTCTCTGACCCTCAGGTCTACCTTGTCCTTCAGGTCTTCTTTGTCCTTCTGGTCTTCCTTGTCCTTCCGGTCTCTCAGGTCTTGGAGGTCTTGGTAAAAGAACTTTACGGGAAAGCTTCATTTTCTTACGATCATCATAACCCATAAATTTAACTTCTACTTCGTCGCCTTCAGCATAAGGAACTTTGTCTAAACGAGCCCACTCAATTTCTGAAATGTGAAGAAGACCTTCTGTTCCTTTAGCAATAGCTACGAAAGCTCCGAAGTCCATTACTTTCACTACTTTACCTTTGTAAACTTCACCTACAACCGGTACGAAAGTAATCTCGTTGATCTTAGCAACAGCAGCATTGATTTTCTCTCTGTCTGTTCCTGCAATCTCGATACGACCAATCTCACCAACTTCTTCAATAGCAATAACCGTATCTGTATCTTTCTGCATCTGCTGAATGATTTTTCCTCCAGGTCCGATTACAGCACCAATGAAATCTTTAGAGATCTCCATTACCACCATTTTCGGAGCGTGAGGTTTCACATCTGCTCTTGGTTCAGAAATAGTTTCTGTAATTTTATTTAAAATATGTAATCTTCCGTCTTTAGCCTGCATCAAAGCTTTTTCCATGATATCCATAGAAAGTCCCTGGATTTTAATATCCATCTGACAAGCTGTGATACCATCTGCAGTACCTGTTACTTTAAAGTCCATGTCTCCAAGGTGATCTTCATCTCCTAAGATATCAGAAAGTACTGTAAATTTACCTGATTTTGCATCTGTAATCAATCCCATTGCAATACCGGAAACAGGTTTTGTAATCTTAACCCCGGCATCCATTAATGCCAATGTTCCTGCACAAACTGTTGCCATTGAAGACGAACCGTTTGATTCTAAAATATCGGAAACAATTCTGATAGTATATGGGTTTTCTTCAGGAATAACTGCCTGTAATGCTCTTTGAGCAAGGTTTCCGTGTCCTACTTCTCTTCTTGAAGTACCTCTTAAAGGTCTTGCTTCACCTGTTGAGAATGGAGGGAAGTTATAGTGTAGGAAGAATTTTTCGTCATGCTGAGAAATAACGCTGTCTACCATGTTTGCATCTTTCACAGAACCTAAAGTTACTGCTGTTAAAGATTGAGTTTCACCTCTTGTAAACACTGCTGAACCGTGAGCTCCCGGAAGGTAATCAATTTCTGACCAGATCGGACGGATCGTCTGAGGATCACGACCATCAAGACGGATATTGTCTTCAAGGATCATCTGACGCATTGCTTCTTTTTCTACGTCGTGGTAATACACTTTTACGAAAGGAGTTACTCTTTCTAATTCTTCTGCATCTTCAGCATATTGAGCAAGAAATTCTTCACGAAGTGCTTTGAATTTTTCTCCTCTCTCTTCTTTACCAGATGGCGTTCTTGCCACTTCATATACTTTATCGTAAGTTTCTTTCCAAACTTTTTCACGAATTTCTTCATCGTGATTTTCATGAGAGTATTCTCTTTTAGGGAAAGCCTTACCTACTTTTTCTGCTAATCTCTCCTGAGCTTCAATTTGCTTTTTAATTTCAGCATGACCAAAATTAATAGCTTCTAACATTTCCTGCTCAGAAATCTCCTTCATCTCTCCTTCTACCATTACGATTGAGTCTTTAGTAGCTCCAACCATAATATCCAGTTCAGAACTTTTCAGTTCTTCATAACTTGGATTGATAGAAAGTTTTCCGTCAAATCTTACAACTCTTACTTCAGACATAGGTCCGTTGAAAGGAATATCAGTAATTGCAATAGCTGCAGAAGCTGCCAAACCTGCTAAATCATCAGGAATAGTTTTTCCGTCATAAGAAATTAGGGAAATCATTACCTGAACTTCAGCATGGAAATCTTCAGGGAAAAGCGGACGTAGAACTCTGTCTACCAAACGCATTGTTAAAATTTCCTGATCTGAAGGTCTTGCTTCTCTACGGAAGAAATTTCCAGGAATTCTTCCACCTGCATAGAATTTTTCTCTATAATCTACTGTTAATGGTAAAAAATCTACACCAGGATTTGCTTCTTTATTGGCTACAACAGTTGCTAAAAGCATTGTTCCACCCATTTTTACTACCACAGATCCATCAGCCTGCTTAGCCAATTTCCCTGTTTCAATAGTGATTTCTCTGCCATCAGCAAGAGTAATCAATTCTGTAAACGCTTGAGGTATACTCATAAATTTGTCTTCTTAATACTCCGTATTGAGTATGAATTAATATTTAAACTCTTTAAATTTTCGTTTGCAAAGGTACTAATAATAATGATATATTAGATTTTTTCACTTGCATAAATAGGCGCTCAAAATACAAAATTTTGGCTATCAGTTTCATTAAAGATTCAAAAATTTGCATCAGTAATCAAAACTTATTTCTTATTTGAGAAAACAAAAACCATCATTTCTAAAAATATTATATTGAAAAATCCTCTCATTTTTGTATTATTGTCTCAAAAAATGAAAATAATATTTTGATCCGGTAAAAAGTATACATCTCATTATAAAAATCATTAAAATAATTGCAAAAACAGGGGTTGATTCCTATATTTGCCCTACTTCAGAAAATACAATGCTGTAGCAAAAAAAGATAAGGAATTTTTTATCCTTACCACAGATAAATAAATGTTTATGAATAAAGAAGTACAACCACAGAGCAGGAATTATACGGTTCCGTTGATTACCATCACCCTGCTTTTTTTTATGTGGGGATTCATTACTTGTATGAATGATATCCTGATCCCCTATCTGAAACAACTTTTCAAACTCACCTTCTTCGAATCCATGTTGGTACAGTTCTGTTTCTTCGGAGCGTATTTTATCGGATCGTTGATTTATTTTCTGATTTCTATTTCTAAAGGTGACCCCATTAATAAAGTGGGATACAAAAAAGGAATTCTGTTTGGAATCGGTTTAGCAGCATTAGGCTGTATCCTGTTTTACCCGGCAGCAACATTCTCTTATTATCCTTTATTTCTGGGAGCTTTATTTATTTTAGGATTAGGATTTACAGTGTTACAAATTACTGCCAATGCTTATGTTTCTTTGCTTGGTTCAGAAGATTCTGCATCCAGCCGTTTAAATATGACCCAAGCGTTCAATGCTTTCGGAACAACGATTGCGCCAGTGTTGGGTGGACACTTAATTTTCGAACTATTTTCTGAGCCGGACGGAACATTCAGTGCAGTTGCCACCAGAATACCCTATTTAATTTTTGCTGCTATCCTTTTATTAGTAGGATTATTAATTTCAAGAGTAAAACTTCCTTCCTTTCAGACGGAAACCGAAGAAACCGTACAGGGCTGGGGGGCTTTAAAATTCAACCACTTAAAATTTGGAGTTTTTGCAATGTTTTGTTACGTAGGGGGTGAAGTAGCTGTAGGAAGTTTCATCATCAGTTTCCTTGAAGAAACTATGAAATTCAATGAAACCATCAGTAAAAATTACCTTTCCTTGTATTGGGGTGGAGCGATGATCGGTCGTTTCTTAGGAGCAATTTCTTTAAATCACTCCATTAGCCAGGCTAAAAAAGCAATCTTCATGCTAGGTACTGCAACATTAGTATTCCTAGTCATCTTCAGTATTGTTAACCTTAGCTTTGAGCAAATCAGCTTCTTCTTAGTATTTATATTATTGAATTTTGCAGCATTTTTTGTAGGTAAAGCAGCTCCGGCAAGAACACTTTCTATCTTTGCTGCCATCAATGTCATTTTATTAATTTCTACGATGGTTAACCACGGTGAAATGGCCATGTACAGTGTTTTAGGAATCGGAATTTTCAATTCAATCATGTTCTCCAACATTTATACGCTGGCAATTTCAGGATTAGGAAAATATACAAGCCAAGGTTCATCCCTAGTCGTTATGGCTATTTTGGGAGGTGCTATTGTTCCTATTTTCCAGGGGCTTTTAGCGGATCAGTTTGGAGTGCAGCATTCATTTATTATTCCGGTCTTCTGCTATCTGGTTATTCTGATTTTCGGAGCTTACTGCACCAAATACCTTTCCCATGTGGAAAGCACAGAGGCCAAATCAGGGCATTAAATAAAACAACATACAATATAAACAGAAGGCTTTCTCATATGGGAAAGCCTTTTTCCTGATCATCACCCAAACATGGAGCATAAAATTAGAGTAAAGTTTTTCTAAAACGCAAAGGCAAAATTCAATACAATTATTGATAAGGAAGCCAAGAAAGCAATAAAGTCGCTGATGGAGCTATATGTTTATGCAATAGCTTAGGAAAAATCAATGCAATTGATTCCATCTTTGCCTCTTTTAAAATATAGGACTATACATATAAATCTTCGTGAAATTTAAACTGCTTGAAAACAAATAACATTTTTTCCTCCAGGTTTTACACTGGAGCATTTATTCACTATCTGAATAAAAATTATTCGTAAAATTATAATGTAACTTTCAGTAAGAACATTCTACTTATTATAGTACCACTCAAACCTATTTATTACAATGAAAATACAGTTAAAGCTTGAATATGCAGCATTTCTATTGTTAGGACTCTATGCTTTTGCACAAACGGGATATTCATGGTGGTGGTTTACCGGACTTTTCCTTGCACCGGATATTTCCATGTTGGGATATACGGTTAATAATAAAGTGGGCGCTTTTTTCTACAATCTCTTCCATCATTTCGGAGTGGCTATTATCGTTTATTTTACAGGAACTGCTCTATCTCTACCTTATTTGCAAATGATTGGAGCGATCTTATTTTCTCACTCTGCTTTTGATAGAATATTGGGGTATGGACTGAAATATCCGGATAGTTTTCAGAATACGCATTTGGGGAAGATTGGGAAAAAAGCCGACAAACTATAATTACAAACTGTTTACAACCACTCCGTCAAAAAATTAAAAATTTTTGCCACCTCTCCGGAGAAGGGGAATATGCAGTTATCCAGCTGTAATATTGATGCATAGTACTATTTTTAAGCATCAAAAAACTTTTGTGGCTTTGTCAGAAAAGAAATGTATAACAACAAAAAAGCAACCCCTTTCGAAGTTGCTTTTTATTTTGAAAATCTTTACAGATTATTTTCTTAATCCTAATGCAGCAATAATTGCTCTATATCTTGCGATATCTTTTTTCTTAAGATAATCTAGTAAACTTTTTCTCTTACCTACCAATTTCACTAGAGATCTCTCTGTGTTGAAATCGTGACGGTTAGCCTTTAGGTGTTGAGATAAGTGATTAATTCTGAAAGTGAAAAGAGCGATTTGTCCTTCTGCGCTTCCTGTGTCTTGTGCAGATTTTCCATGTTGTGCGAAAATTTCCTGCTTTTTGTCTGTTGTTAAGTACATTCCAATATTGTTTAATGATTATTATGTAACGGGTGCAAAATTACGACTATTTTTTGATTCTGCAAACATTATTGATTTCATAAATCAAAATTGATAGAAAAAAATGTTAAAAATTTCTTAATTAATTTGATGAAATCCAACGAAAAGGCAGTAATTTTGCATTGGAATTACAAATGAGAAAAATTATATTCTTTACAGCCCTTATTACTTTCTTATCAGTGAGCTTTATTTCGGTAAAAGCACAGAAAAATGCTGATGATAAAATAAGAAAAGTTCTATACTTCAATCCCGAGGTAGAGCCTGATATTGATGAAATAAAGGAGCCTACCAATAATGCTTTTTTCAGTGCTGTTTCCGACAACTTCAGCGGAAGAAAAAACAAAATGCTCCGGGCAGAAGTTCAGGTTCCTTTTGACAGTATCGACAAACAAACGATCGTGGACTACTGCGTCAACAACGATGCTGATTTTGCTATTGTTTCCAAAGTAAGATATTTTAAGGTAGGTCTGGGCAAATATGTCTTTTCCAACCAGGTTGTTGTCAGCATGAAACTTTTCGGAGCAGATGGAAATCTGGTAACCGAAACCGACCATGATACGTACCGAAAAAACATGCGACTGCTGGGTTCTACTGTCAATTCTGTAAAAATAGGAACTGAGGGAGCGATAAAAGGGATTATCAAGCAATTGAGAAAACTGAAGCCTACCGAAGCTGAACTTTAAATTAAAACCTAACCTTCTCTAGCTTTTTGCATCTTTCCTTACTATTCAAAATTATCTATGAATCTCAATCCAATTGATTCATAGTACTTCTTCTCCGTTATTCGCAGACGTTATCGTGTAAAATATATCTGGCTTTCTGAAAACCGGACTCGTTTTATTAGCTTAATTTCATATTCAATTATCAGGAAAAGCACAGATTAAAAAAACTGAGCCAAGACAGCCAGAAACTGATTTTGGAATTACCAAAGAGGTCTTCAAAAGTGTAATTATTCTTTTGAATGTCCGGATCTCTACTATTCTTTACTTTTTAATTAATTGCTTTCCACCAGAACTACCTATTATTAAAAACACACTATAAATAACTGTATTTCAATTAAATATTTTCACCAAATAAGGAATAATTAAAAAATATTTACTATTTTAGTCTTACATTAAATCTAAATCTTATGAAAAATTTAAAGAAACTCAGCAGAAACGCCGCTAAACAGATCAATGGAGGAGCGGTTCCAAAGTGTGGTGAAAATATACCTTGTACCATCGGATGGTGCTGCCAAGGCATATGCAGTCCTCAGAGATGTAGAATTGATTAACATAAACCTTTTAAAGCATTAAAATCCAGATCTTATGAAAAATCTAAAGAAGCTCAGCAGAGAGGCAACAAAACAAATTAAAGGTGGAGGATTCCGCAGATGCAGTGAAACAGATCCTTGTACAGTGGGATATTGCTGTGACGGGATGTGTAAAGAATTTATCTGTATAGAATAAAACCTATCAATATTAGCAAATAACACCTGTTTTAGCAGGTGTATTTTTTTAACACAAATTAAAATAATTCAATATAACACTGATAATCAATTAAATATTTTCACTAAATAAGGAATAATTAAAAAATATTTATTATTTTAGTCAAACATTAAAATCTAAACTACTATGAAAAATTTAAAAAAACTCAGCAGAGAAGCTTCTAAGCAAATTAAGGGTGCAGGACCAAAAAAATGTACAGAACACACACAATGTATCTACGGAATGTGCTGTAAAGGTGTTTGTATGGAATATGCATGTATAGAGGATTAAAATCATATTACCTTAATTATTAAAATCAATTGCTATGAAAACTTCAAATTTCAAAAAACTGAACAGAGCAGAGCAAAAAGGAATTAAAGGGAGCCTGCAAATGAAAAAATGCAGAAATACTTATCCTAAATGTGATTCCGGTGAATGTTGTACCGGAGGATTCTGCCTACCCTCTCCTATTACAGAATGTGAGCCTATTTTTGATTAATAGACATACATAAATTTTAAAATTTAATTTTTGAACATCCGTCCCGGCGGGTGTTTTTTGCTTTATTGGAAAGCCTTACACTTTAATTAATCCTTAAATTTCCCAGTTTACTGGCCAGTCTTAAAAATTTGAATTATTTTTGCATATCCTAAAATTTCACGTATTGAACTCTAGAGACGAACTTATCTTCAACCCTGCCGACATTGCCGAAACCCTCAGCGAACTTCCAGCTGACGAGAGGCTGCTCGCATTCCTGAAAGTTCCGAAGGAGTATAAAGCGGAAGTTTTTTCTCACCTTGATCCGGATTTTCAGGAAGATACCATCAGAAGCATTGGAAGTGATGATGTTTCTGAAATTCTGAATGCAATGACTCCGGATGACAGGACTGCCCTGTTTGAGGACTTTCCGGATGAGCTTATTAAGTACTCGATCAATCATCTTAATCCGCAGGAAAGAAGGATTGCTTTAAAACTTTTGGGTTACAATTCAGATTCTATTGCCCGTCTGATGACTCCTTATTATATCCAGATCCGTAAGGAATGGACGGTAAAAAAATGTCTTCAGCAAATTAAAAAGGTAGGAAGAAGAGTGGAAACCATGAACTACCTGTACGTAGTTGATGAAAGAAATCGCCTGATTGATGACCTTGCGATCGGAACTTTACTTCTTGAAGAAGAAGATACGTTGGTTTCTGATATTACAGACAATCACTTCGTTGCCATCACTACAACAACGTCCAAAGAGGATGCGGTAACGTATTTCGAAAAGTATGACCGTGGTGCTCTTCCCATTATTACGGAAGCCGGTGTTCTGGTAGGAATTGTAACAATCGATGACATCCTGGATCAGATTGAGCAACAAAATACGGAAGATATCCAGAAATTTGGGGGATTGGAAGCATTAGACCTTCCCTATACTCAAACTTCATGGACTGAAATGATCAAGAAAAGGGCTACCTGGCTGATCATTCTTTTTGTTTCGGAAATGTTGACAGCTTCAGCGATGGGGTATTTTGATAAGGAAATTGAGAAGGCAGTTGTTTTAGCCTTATTTGTTCCTCTTATTATTTCCAGTGGTGGAAACTCAGGTTCACAGGCGGCTACTCTTATTATCCGTGCGATGGCTCTTCAGGAAATCAGTTTAAAAGACTGGTGGTATGTGATGAGAAAGGAAATTATCTCAGGACTATGTCTGGGTGCTATTTTGGGAATCATTGGTTTTATCAGAATTATGTTGTGGCAAAAAATAGGTCTTTTTGATTATGGACAATATTGGGCCTATGTAGGTTTGAGTGTTTCTGTTTCCCTGATTGCCATTGTATTATGGGGTACCCTATCCGGATCTATGATTCCATTTGTTTTAAAGAAATTAAAACTTGACCCTGCAACTTCTTCGGCTCCATTTGTAGCTACTTTAGTTGATGTAACGGGACTTATCATTTATTTTACGGTAGCCGGACTTTTCTTAACCGGAAAACTTTTGTAATTTTAGGCATCATCTAACATGCCAATATGAAAATCGTTTCTCTTGTACCCTCTATTACCGAGGCTTTATTTGACTTAGGATTAACTGAACATGAAATCGTCGGCAGAACAAAATTCTGTATTCATCCACACGATAAGATAAAAAATGTACCCATCATCGGGGGAACAAAGAATATTAATATTGAAAAAATAAAAGCTCTACAACCTGATCTTATTCTTGCCAACAAAGAAGAAAATGTAAAGGAACAGGTGGAAGCCTTAATGGATGACTTCAAGGTAATGGTCACCAACGTTGAAACGGTTGAAGATAATTATTACCTGCTCAAAAACCTTGGAAAACTTTTAGGTAAGGAAGAAAGAGCTCAGCTTTTCAATCTTAAAATTTATGATGTACTCAATCAGGCAAAGTTAGAAACGAGTGTTAAAGCGGCATATCTTATCTGGAAAAATCCGTACATGACTATTGGATCCGATACTTTCATTCATAAAATTTTATCAGAAATTGGTTTCGAAAATATTTTTAAAGATAAAACCCGATATCCTATCATTACACCGGAAGACCTTGCAGCAGCAGATGTCATTATGCTTTCTTCTGAACCTTTTCCTTTTAAAGAAAAACATATTGAGGAACTGAAAGTTTTTTATCCTGATAAAAAGATTATGATTGTGGATGGTGAGGCCTTTTCCTGGTATGGAACTCATATTGCGAAATGCGAAAATTACTTCAAAGAATTACTGATAGAAATACATTCTGTGCAAATCTGATATTTTTAACCACAAAAAGATTCAAAAGCTATTTTAACACTTAAGTTATTTTTAAGTGGCTACTAACTGTTTGAAAAGTGCACGTAAGGTTTTGAAAATCTCGGGTTTTCTTATTATTTTAAAGATTTGATACTTCTTTTAAGAAAAGACTTTACTGGAAATTCATTTGTCTTTTTGCTCATTTTTTGGTACATTGAAGTCTAATTATTACACTAATATTCAACATATGTCCGGTACCGTTATATTATCTGAAGGAGTAGAATTTGACCACGTTATACAGGAGGTTTCAAAGTATATTCACCTGTATGTTATGGCATTTGAAAAGGAGGAAAGAGCCATCACGCGCATTGATAAACGTGAAAATATGTATGGTGGTAATGGAACTGTCTACCTGATACAAATGTTTGATCAGAAAGAACTGGCCAATAACCGCCTGGCTGCTTATATGGTACTTCTGAATAAGGGTGATGAATCCGGGTTTCACACTCACAATGAAAGGAATGAACAGGAGTTATATATTGTCATGCATGGCACCGGAGAATACCGTGAAAGAACAGGAACTGAAGGTGCAGTGCGTACAAAAACTCTTCAAAAAGGTGACATTACAGCTATCAATTCCATAGGCTACCATTCTGTTGAAAACACCAGTGATGAGCCTTTAATCATGTTTGTGATCACCACCAATAATCCATAAGACTTCAGGAAAGGTCGCTTATATTCATAAAAAAACTCCAACTATAAAAGCTGGAGTTTGTATGTATTCTGATGCGTTTCAATTATAAAATCTTGGAAACTTCATTACAAAGCCATTCCAGCAGTTCACGATCTTCATCGGTGAAAGGATTGATTTTATGGGAATCGATATCAATCTGGCCAATATTTTTTCCGTCTTTAAAAATCGGAACTACAATTTCAGCTTTGGTATCAATTGAACAGCTTAAATAATTGCTTTCTTCATTCACATCAGGAACAACAAATGTTTCATTGGAAACAGCAACCTGGCCACAAATACCTTTTCCATAAGGAATAATGGTATGATCTGTAGTAGCTCCCACGTACGGTCCAAGGATCAATTCGTCCTTATCTCCGTTTTTAAAATAGAAACCTGTCCAGTTGAAATAAGAAATCTCCTGATCCAACAGGTGGCAAACTTTCTCTAGTTTTTCTTCCGTATTATGTTTAGGACTTTCAAGAATTGAGGAAAGCCTTTTTTTTAATTCTGACATTATATTTATTTTTTAGGAGAATTGTTTTAAGGAAAGTTCTTCTTTATAACCAAACATTCCACGTTCTTTTATCATTTCAGCAACGCCTTCAGGAACCTGGGTTTCCCATCCTTTAACGCAACCTGCAATTTTTCTTAATATTTCTCTTGAATAAATTTCCAAAAATTCCGGATTATAGTTTGTAATATCTACAATACGATCATTTCGTTTGAAATATTTATATAATTCTTTTAAGTTTTCTTCTACTTTAAGGTTCGAAGAGTCCAGTAATTGATGGGTTTCAGGATCTTTATAAGGGTAAAGATATACTCTCATTCCGTTTCTGAAGAACTTACCGAAAGCTTCAAGAATCCCTCCTGACAAGTCTTTATAATATTTCTCATCAAATACCATCAACAGGTTATTTACACCCATCGCCACTCCGATATTTCCACTTGTATAGGATGCAAAATAGTCGATAAGTCTGTAATATTCTGAGAAGTTTGAAATAATAACGGTATATCCTAATTTGCCTAAAATATCTACTCTATCAAGGAAATCCCTTTCGTCAATATCTCCGTCTGCCCTAAGGTTGGAAATCGTAATCTCGATAAGAACTTCTGTTTCTTCATGGGTACAGATGGCATCTTTTAAAAACATATCCAACCCGTTCTGAAGCATATCAATATTTACTTTGGTCACAGGTCTGAAACTTCCTCTTACCGCGAAAATATTTCTCTTGTACAATATATCTGCCGGAAGCATATTACTCCCCTGAGAATTGAAAATTACCGCATCTGTCATTCCGTTTTTCACTAACTGAAGTGACATCAACCTGTTGTCAACATACGCAAAAGCAGGTCCGCTGAAATCAATCATATCAATTTCCAGGTTATCTTTTGCAACATCATCATACAACGATTCAACTAATGTTCGGGGATTATCAAAGTAATTAAAAGCTCCAAAAATAAGGTTTACTCCAAGGTTTCCTAAAGTTTCCTGTTGTAAAGTAGCATCATTTTCTTTGAATTTTACGTGGATTACGATCTCATTGTAATCTTCATTTTCTTTGGTCTGAAAACGAATACCTACCCATCCGTGGCCTCTTACCGTTTTATCGAAATTAATAGTAGTTACCGTATTGGCATAAGAGAAAAATTTTCTATCAGGATTATTATCTCTTGAAATTCTTTCCTCGATCAATGCTACCTCATAGCGGAGCATTTTACGAAGTCTGTTTTGGGTAACATACCTGTTTTTTACTTCTTTTCCGTAGATGGCATCACTAAAATCTTTGTCGTAGGCAGACATTGCCTTAGCAATCGTACCGGAAGCCCCCCCTGCTCTAAAAAAGTGACGAACAGTCTCCTGCCCTGCTCCAATTTCTGCGAAAGTACCATAAATAGTAGGATCTAGATTAATTGTTAATGCTTTTTGTTTGGGAGTTAGTTTCTGATACATTAGGACATGAAATTTTTTGTAAATTTACCAAAATTAAACCAACCTCAAAACAAAATGAAGTTGAAATTTTTAGGAACCGGTACTTCGCAAGGTGTACCCGTTATAGGCTGTACATGTGAAGTGTGTACTTCTGAAAATCCCAAAGACAAACGCTTACGTTCTTCCGTGATGATTACCACGGAGGAAAATAGAAAAATACTCATCGATTGTGGCCCGGATTTCAGGCAGCAAATGCTTGTTAATCATGAACATACAGTAGATATCACCCTGATTACCCATGAACATAATGATCATGTGATCGGGCTTGATGATATGCGGCCTCTTATTTTTAAAAGTGGAAAGGATGTTCCACTTTATTGCTATTCCAGAGTTGCGGGTGAGATAAAAAACCGTTTTCCGTATGCATTTGCGGATGTAAGATATCCCGGAGCCCCTGCTTTTGAACTTCACGAAATTGAAAATAAACCTTTCACCGTTCTGGATACTGAAATCACCCCTGTAGAAGTGATTCACTATAAGATTACCGTATTCGGATATAAGTTTAAAAATCTTGCGTATATCACGGATGCCGGTTTTATTTCAGAGACTGAAAAGGAAAAACTGAAGAATCTGGATGTATTAATTTTAAACTGTATCAGAAAATTTGACCCTCATCCGGCCCATTTTATCCTCCCGGATGTCATTAAATTGTTTGAAGAACTACAACCAAAAAAATTATTTTTAACCCACATCAGTCATCATTTAGGACTGCATGACATTGAAGATAAGCAGCTTCCGGCCGGAATACACCTTGCCTACGATGGTTTGGAACTTAATTTTTAAAATTTTTTATTCAAAAAGCTTTTGAACATTGAAAAAAGTTCCTATATTTGCACACCAATTTGAAACAAACATCACGTTTGGAGTAAACATCAAGCCCAGGTGGCGGAATTGGTAGACGCGCTGGTCTCAAACACCAGTTCTTAGGAGTACCGGTTCGATCCCGGTCCTGGGTACAAAAAGCCTTGTAAACGCTGTTTACAAGGCTTTCTATTTTATAATCTATTGCTGTTATATCGCAACGTGTAAAAGATCGTGTAAATTAATTTCAAATCGCAGAAACAAACACTAAATATTGAGAATATAAAAACCGTTTATTCTTTTTCATAAAAAGTAAGTATTAAATTACTAAAATATCATTATATTTAAAATGTAAAAACTAAAAATTACCTATGAAAAATTTAAAGAAAATCTCGAGAGAAGAGTTAAAGCAAGTAAAAGGAGCGGGCCCAAATGTTCCGGCATGTCCTCCGGGAGCACTATGGAAATGTGAAGCACTAGGAGACTGTTCCGAACCTATGGATCAATGGAACTGTCTTTGTGGTTGCTACCCGGTAGATAAACTTCCTTTTCCAAGATAAATCAAAGCCCTCTTTTTTAGAGGGTTTTTCTTTCTATACCTATCGGTTTTCAATTAGATATAATTTTCCATTGAAATTTATTATCACCCTTAAACCCTTTGCTCTCAGTATATCTTCTTATTAAATTTTATAAGATCAATAACACGGTTCATTCTTATTAAAAATACAATGAGGAAAACGAACATCGACAGCATCTTTTAAAGTATAAGTTTTTATACTGTCCATTTTACCTTCCTTATCATAGTATTTCCATTCTCCAACTTTGTAATTGCTCTTCACTTTACCTTCTTCTTTTAAAACTTGTTTGTCTTTAATAGAATAAAAATCTTTCCAATAGCCATTACCTTTACTAAATGTTGCATTATAATTTTGTACAGAAAAATATCCATTCATATTTCCTCGTTCATCATAATGTATATCCATTCTACAGGTAACTCCATCTGTAAAGTCACAATAGTGTCCAAATGGTAATCCATTTCTAATTTCCACATCTTCGCCTTTAAAATCGTCAGTCTGTAAAACTAATTTAAAATATGGAATATTGTTATTTGTTTTAACAGTAATTAATCTCCCATTACTAATTTTAAATTCTTTTTTAACTTCAGACAATGAGATTATCTTTTCTGAAGTTTTGAAATGGTCTTGTCGCCAAAAAATAATTGTATCCATAGTAGAAAATTTTGCTTCGGATATAATTTTAGGTTTTGGAGGCGTGATCTGTGAGGAACAACCTATCATTATAAAAAGAGTATAAATATTTATTATTTTATTCACGGTAGTATTGTTTTGCTTTCTATTACAAAATCACAAGAATGTATAAAGGAGGATCAATTTTTTCCCGTTTTACTTTATACTTCCTTTTTCAGAGTCTGGATTGACAAGATTAAGCTTCTGTATATCTTTTGGAAATTTAGAATAGTCTATTTTTTTTACTCTTTTCAGTTCCGACGGAAACCATATTGGTCTAAATTAGGATCATTAAAATGATAATCTTCTGGCTTTTTACTTTCCCTTCGGTATGTATTATCTTCTTCAAAATATCCTCATAATAATTTACTATCTGCATTTGATAGATGAGTATGGTTAACTACTTTTTTGATTTCCATTTATATAAAATTTTGAGGTTTTCCATAATGGTATATAATCCAAATCATTTAGTTTCTCAGTTTCAATATAAAGAAAAGAGATAGGTTCTTTTTCCTTATATACATAGTCATTATTGAATGCCCTATAAATGGCTTTATCCTTTTGCACCTCTAAAGTACAATATGCATATTTAGAATTAATTTCAGCTGCATTATCATTGTAATAATATTCATAATATTTTACTGAATTACATGACATTATCGTTAATAGCAAGCATACAAGAATTATTTTTTTCATCTGTTTAATAACACGGTTCATTCTTATTAAAAATACAATGAGGAAAACGAACATCAACAGCATCTTTTAGAGTATAAGTTTTGACACTGTCTATTTTCCCTTCTTTATTATAGTATTTCCATTCACCAACTTTGTAGTTATTTTTTACTTTGCCTTCTTCCTTAATTGTAGCTTTTTTGCCTGGTTTATCGTAATCTTTATTTTTGAAATATTCTACTACATAGGTATCTATCCAATATCCACTGCCTGTTTTGAAAATGTTCAATTGCTGCTTCATAGGAACCATTCCTCCGTTATCTGAAAACAAGTATGATGGTACTTCTTTAATATGATATAAATATTCATCATCAGGCAATCCTTTTTCTATAATAATACTTTTACTATAGTTATCATCTACATTAAAATTAATATATACCCTGTCTAGCAATTTTCCATTTGAGTATAATTTCCCATTTTTTATTGAATATTTCTTTCTAATCATAGAAACGTTCTCTATACTAGTCACTGCTTTATTATTTTTTAATATGGGATAATATTCATTGGTGCTCCAATATAATACGTTATCGTATTTTGTATCTGGAGTATTAATCTTTGCTTCAACTTTTTGAGGAATTGGAGCTAAAATCTGTGCCTTTGTACCACATTCTGATAAAGTGAGTACTAGGCTAAAATAAAACCAAGTTAATGATAATATGTTTTTGCTTCGTTTTGTATAATTTTCCATTGAAATTTATTAAATGATAATTTATCTGCAATACCTCTTACATCGATTGTACCGTCACAATTAGTATCATCTCCCCAGTAATCCATAATATTTTCTGTATAAGCTCTTTGAAAGCGAACATTATTTTTATCAATCAGACTTTTTTCATCATTTTTAAGCCCCTGATATTCAGTAAATTTCCTTGTTAATTTTTGTTTAGCATCTTCATAAGGTTTCTTATACTCTCCTTCCTTATCAGGATGTTGAGTAAAATAAGCTAGATTACTATTTCTATATCTGGTCCATTGACCATCTATATCAGTTTTGGCTCTGTTTACTTCTCTACGATACTTCTCTACTTCGTTGTCTGCATTTCTTTTTTCGTCTATTAAACTAACTAAGTTACAGGACGAATCTTTTGATAAGAAACTATGCTCTAGCCCCAAAGTATGAGCAATTTCATGAGCATAAGATTGAGGATCAAAAAGATTGGTTCCAAAAATAATACAATGCTTATTATTTAAAGGAATTGTATATGCAGATCCACCAGCATCTTTTGTTTTTAGTGGGCATAAATAGAGAAGTATACATTTTTCTTGATTAAAGTTATATAATTTATTCATTTGTTTATTAAATAGATTTACACTTTTCCCTGAATCCACTTCAAAACTTGTAGGACCAATACTAGTAATAATTCCCTTTAAACTTTCATATTCATCATCTGGAGTGTTAGTTCGTGGGTTAATCCCCCTATTAACAAGATTAAATGTATTTGTACTTAAATCAATTTTTAATGTTTTTGAATCTTTTTTATCAATTAATTTCACTTGTATTAATCCTTGATTAAGACTGTTCTCATTAAGATATTTTTCAAGACCAGACAATCCACCTATCTTTGCAAATTCAGTATCAATAACCGCCTCTCCAAAAGTAGTATTATCACTAATAAATGCCTTTATCACATACACATTAATAGTATACTTAGACTGATCACTATTCTTCATCACCATCATCTTCCCTACTTCTTTTTTATCATCTGTTCCGGAGGCCGCATCTTTAAGTTTTGCAAAAACTTTTATCTGCTCATTTTTTATCAAAGCTTTATTACATTTTACTTTTACCTGATTGGCCGCTATATAATAATCTCTGGAAGTAGTTCCCCCCAAAGGTTTATTTTTCTTCCCACCTGCTATTAATGTACTTAATGGAATGCTTGAAGGATTGATGGTAAGATCAGGACTGCTGCTTTCAAAAATAATTTCAGTAGCATCGGTTGCCAAAGTTTCGAGTTCCTCTACTTCTATGTCTAATTCCGCCTCCTGATTTAACATTAAATTCAGAAATGAACAGTAATAATCTTTTCCATAAGGAGAAACAGGATTTAAAACATCTGTTGTTTTATACTCTGTTTTCAATTGTGCAGGATCCAGACTTAGTTCTTTATTTGCGCCACCGACGGCTGTCATAGGATAAATATATTCATCTCTCATCCAATCAAAACCGAATTCTCCCTTGTATGATGCATTTCTCCTGAAGTGAATCATAAACTTTTTTAAAACCTCAACTTTATTGGGGATCGGCGCGCCCTTCGCATCAATACTTTCCGGAACATTCACCTGTCCGGAATTCACAAATTCAACCTTTCCACTTTCCGGAGGTGTTCCGGGTATAGCACCCACTCCTGGTAAAAATGACTGTTTCAACAAAACTTTGTTGTCCTGTACTTTTACCGTTCCGAAATTTTGCCATTCTGTAGGTTGTGTCAGGATGAAACCATCCTCAAAAATAAAATTGGGAACTAGTTTTTCTACAATAGTTCCTGTGAGCTTGTCCTGAGTGGTTGGTACATCATGTAATACTTTAAATGTTCCCGAATGTGCATTGAATTTTATTTTTGCACCATCTATGGCCAATAATAAACCTTCTTCTTTTTTATCTTTCTCCTCGTTTTCCGCACGTTTTTCTTCCATCTTCTTTTGATTATCCGCCTTCATCTGATCCTGTGCAGGAGTCTGATTCTGCGTTTCGGAATTGTTTCCGTCTTGATTTAAAGTATCCATAGTCATGAATGTTTTAATGAGAGAATATTACAACAATGAATTAAGTTTTACGTACGCAAAAGTTAGTTTATTACTTCTGCTCAAATTCTTAAAGAATTTTAAAATAGATTCTGTCTCTTAAAATACTATTCCTTAAATATTTGTTCCTCATTTAGAAAAAGCAGATTAGTGCTTTGATACATTCTTCCATCTTACTTATATACCAAAAACTTATCTTCATAAGATTTCGTAGATGTGTTGTCTTTTATCGAAGTAATTATTTTTTCAATTTTATTCTGATTGTAATAATACTTTCTTATATAAGTAAAGGGAGTATCTAGATATGTGGCTTGTAATTGCATTTCATCTAATTTCCCTTTTTCCATCTTTACTTTGATTGAGGTCACACTTGAATTATTAGGCCAATAGGGAAGTTCATTACTTTTGGGAAATATAAAATCACAATTACTGTATCTATCATTTGTATATTTACAGTTCTCTCTGGCAATGCCTTCTATTTCAAGATCTTTTTTAATAAAATTAAATTTATTTACCGGAACCTCATCCATTGAAAAGGCATTTTTTGATACAACTATATCTGAAAGTTTACCATAATAATTGATATATTTGATATTTCCTGTAGATAATCTTTTCTTCTGTTTATCATTATATTTAAATTCATTTACAATTAAATCATTACGCTTTTTTGTAAAAGTTACCGAATCATCCTTTGAAGTTCCTCCATATACTCTTGCATATTCAGTATTGTCTGAATGAAAATAATGAGTTGTCTTAATATCATTATTACTCCAATAAATCACTTTATAGTTGTGATTTTGAGACTGGCAGTTTAGATAAAAAAAGAACAAGATAAAATATAAATTATTTTTTTTCATTGGGTTTCTTTTTTCTCACTAAAAATAATCAATCAAAATATAAGCTTCCCATCATTAACCCATCTGCTTTGCTTATTCCATTTACCACCACAATCACCCTGTAATTCAGTTACTACTTTCCTTTTAGCCACATCCACAATAACACACAAATAATTTTCGTACAATATCTTATTGACCCCATCATCTACATAACCTTTTGAAATATAATCCAGAACAATATATTTTTTATTTGGTGAAATGCTAAGAATTTTTCCACCAGAGTAATTAGCATTATGATAACCTTTTATTTTATATCTTTTACCCCCTTTTAAAATATAAGGATTCTGGTATAGTTTAAATTCCTTATTATATTCAGTAAAGCCTAATTGATAAGATTTAGATATAGAAATAGGAATTATATTACTTTTAGTTTGTGAAAAAATAATATTTATCGTAAATAGTAAAAATAGTATTATACTTTTTTTCATAATTTTGTTTTTAGTTTTGTATATCTCCCACTTGCATCTGTCATTGTATAATTTCCTTTTCCTCTAAGAGGTCCATAAATTTCTAAAATCTCTTTTTCGTAAATAGAATGATTTCCTGTCCAATCAACCGGGTTTTTTGAAACTTTTTTATTTGAAGCAAAAAACTGATTTAAAGCGTCTCTAAAGCAATCTGAAACATGTCCTGGCCTATTGACATCATGATCTAATACTGTAGCTTTTCCTAACTTTGACTTTACAAAATCTTTAATGGGGTTAGAAAACCCTGTTGGCTTTTTGTTAATTGCACTATTAAGTCTTTTAATAAAGTCTACAATTTGTCTAGATTGAAAATCCGGATCTTTACATGCATTGATAAAAGATTCCATAGGTATGCAAATTACTTTTTGTTTATTTTTTTTTGCTTCAAATCCTTTCCTAATTAAAGCTTTCAGATCTTTTCCTGTTTTATCATTATAGTAGGCTTGATACTTTTTTAGTACTTTTTTATTCTTTTGAGGAATTTCTATTTCTTTTACATTCCAGCCACAATTTTCAAAAAGTTCTTTAAATTTATCTGGATATTCTTGCTTAAATTCCCAAAGTTGTATTGATAACTCGCCATAACCTTCGGGATTGATCGTTTTTTGCATAGCTCCCGCTGTTATAATTTCACTATCATAAGATTGAATAGCATCCATATTTCCTTCATTTTCTGACATAGCTAAAATAATTTCTTTTTCGTCAGTTGTTACTTTCCCCGATAAAACTATTGTATCCCATTTTTTATAAGATGCAAGCTTTATTGACCCACTATATAATGGGCCATAAACAGGATTTTTTGAACCATATTTCACACAAGTAATATCGTTTCTATATTGTATACCACAAGTCTCCTTTTTCTGCTCCGGCACCGGAGCTCCC
Source organism: Chryseobacterium lactis (assembly GCF_003815875.1). Taxonomy (NCBI): domain Bacteria; kingdom Pseudomonadati; phylum Bacteroidota; class Flavobacteriia; order Flavobacteriales; family Weeksellaceae; genus Chryseobacterium; species Chryseobacterium lactis. The sequence goes on along the minus strand of NZ_CP033924.1, from coordinate 2,898,989 downwards.
TTTGCATCAATACTTTCCGGAGCATTTACTTGTCCGGAGGTTACAAATTCTATTTTCCCAGTTTCTGGCGGTACGCTTCCCGGCATTTTTCCTGTTCCCGGTAAAGTAGATTTTTTTAACAGAACATAGTTTTCCTGAACTTTTGCAGTCCCAAAATCCTGCCACTCCGTAAGGGTAATCATCAGAAATCCATCATCAAAAATAAAGTTGGGGATTTGCTTTTCAACAATAGTTCCCGTCAGTTTATCCTGCGTGGTCGGCACATTACTCAACACTTTAAATGTTCCCGTATGATCATTAAATTTTATTTTTGCACCATCTATGGCCAATAATAAACCTTCTTCTTTTTTATCTTTCTCCTCGTTTTCCGCACGCTTTTCTTCCATCTTCTGTTGATTATCTGCCTTCATCTGATCATGATCAGGTGCTGAGTTCTGATTTTGGGTTTCCGGAGCATCTCCTTCTCCGTCATTCTTTAACCTATCCATAATAATGAATGTTTTAAATGAGAATTCTGTTTTTTGATTTCTATATAGCCTTCTTCATACTGATCTCCTTTGCAGACAAATACCCCTCTGAAATCGTCCACTTCTGTTTGTTCAAGATTTTGAGCAGATATTTTTAAAATCATTTTATCGCCCACTTTCACAGGAGTCATTATTTCTGTAAATCCTTCTGAAGATTCTCTTTTCCTTTTTGTTTCAAATGATTGCAGCAAGCCATTAAAAAGCAATCCGAACATATTATATCCTCCTAAGAAATCGATTAATTTTGTTTCATCTTCAAGCAGGCTGCTTACCCTACTGAAATAGTTATCAACAGCCTCTCCTTTATGCGTTTTTGCTAATTCAGTTTGAATTTTAAGCCATCTCATCCGTAAGAAAAGCAGGTTATCGACTGCTGTAATATTTCCTTCCGCATCTACTTTACATTCCAGTTCATCGAATAAATAACTGATTTTTTTGATCAACTTACCCATTGTTTCATCGTCGTCAGAAAAATCGAAATCAACCACTAAAATCTGAAACTGATATTCATCCTTTACTTTTCCATAATAATAAACCTCAATTTGTCTGGCATAGCTTTTCGTGATGCTATATGCCGGATTTCTTTGTTCCTTGAAAATCGTTTCCAGCCTGTATGTTTTCTGATGAAGGTTTTGCAATAGGTTAAGCATCATTACGGATATATTACTCTTTCATAATTACTGTTAGGGTCCATCCCCATCCAGTCTCTGTTGGCAGACCAGTGAAGATACTGATTACGGATAACCCTCAATAAGGTTTGAGGATGGTAGGCTGTAACTGTAACTTCTTGTAAAGTGGTCGTTTTCATCTTATTGCCATTTTCGTCTAGCGGTGGATCAGGCACCGGTTCCTGTATCGGTTCAGGGGTATTAAGTCTTCTTAATGCTCTTTCTTGCTTTTCTTTTTCGTATTCTTCATCTGTCTGGAAACTCCATTTTTGTCCATCCTCAAAAACATAATGATGCAATAAATCTTTTGCAGAAGGCAGATATTGATCGTGCTCTATGGAATAGCTTGTTTCTGTTTTTAACATCAATTGATGATCATACAATTCCTTCCCTTGTTCTTCCATGAAATGAAGTGGAATATAACTGTATTCCTTTCTCAGAAAGCGAATGCCTGTAATTTTACGATATACTCCTCCCAACGTTAAAACGTTCAGGAAGCTATTATTAATTTCAATTTGCTTATCTGTAAACCAATGCTCATCGATCAGATGTTGCATACGTTTATTTAAAAACCATACCGGTTTATGATTAGATGTCTCTATTTCATCAACAGTTTCCATTCCGTTTTCATAAGCTCCGCCGATATCACAATGAACTCCCGGAAACTCTTTTTCAATACTACCGGGGAATCTCGTTAATGAAAAGTTTTCCCTATGTTCATTACCTGCCGTAAAGTGAACCGCTCTGAAATAAGATCCCGGATTCAGCAACTGTAACTGCTCTACATCATCTCCAAAATTGTACGAAGATCCTAAGGTAGAATGTTTCATCCCTTCCCATCCTACACGTCTGATTCCTCCCATATCTCCATATTCTTCATAAGAGGATACCGTATCATATACCCCGATAAAACGAACATCCAGATCTAATTCTTCAAGTTGTTCCTCTGACAGAATTCTCTTACTTAAAAGGTAATATCCTAAAAAACCAAACTTTGGAAGCTTACCATCTTTAATGTATTTTGGATCTACCTCCGTATTATCTTTATCTATCCAGATATCTCCATATTCGGGAACCATAAAAGATCCTTCAGGAGAATCCATTTGAGTATAGCCAATAATTTTTCTTGATTTTTTTATCTCAACGTCTTTTAGTCTTTTATTATACCCGTTGATTTCGTAAGAAAAATTTCTTGCTGCTGCCGCTCCGCGACTAAAACCAAAGGTATCAATGGTGATTCTGGTCAACCTCTTTTTATCACGCTGTTGTTTTTTTAAAACCCCAATTCTGTCAGCGGTCATTTCGCACCCCCTCCTTACTTTCCCCCGCACTCCGGTTTTACCGGAACCATATTGAAAGCCATCATCCACATCCCTGCTATTATCCAGTGTCCCGATTCCTTCTACATATACTCCATAAGTGGTCTGTTGGCTGCATTTATACATCCTGGCCACATTTGTATAATCATTACTGAAACTATTATCAACTCCCTGTTTGTCAAGCCATCCCCTATGGCTGGCCTTGAGGTACCGATCATATTCAAGATCATTATCAGTTATGTCTTTATTGTCGAGCTTTTTATATTCTTTTTCCTGTTGGGCTCTCGTTTTTTCGATCGCTTCTTCTTTTTTCAGGATCTCATCATTGGTATCAGTACTTTCCATTTTATTCTTTCCATCTCTGTACTTTATCCTTAACTCGCTATTTTTCAAGTTATTCAAAGTACCATCAAAGAACACTCCTATTTCCAGATGTATTTCATCTACAGGAGGTTTAGCATTTCCCGTGTTGTATACGAAAGTTTTTCCCATAGTTGTTGTTTTTAGAAAACTTCTATTTTGTCTGCCTTTATAAAGGCTTCTTTACCATTTTCACCTTTTAGCTTTATTGTAAAATAGCTGTTAGCCTCATTAACCTTAACAATAATATCAGCTTTAGTTGAATTAGGGTTATCACCAAACACAGCTTTAAAAGCCTCAAAACCCGATTGTTCATTCAGATCACAATCTGCTCCATATTTTTTATTATCAGCACCAATAAAATCAAATCCAATACTTCTGGGTATTGCTCTTAATTCACTTCCAGCTACAGAAATTTTCGATGCATCAAGCTGCTCCCATTCTCCATTAATTGCCGTTAGCCCAACATCTGTCAATGGATTGAGCTTTGCATTTTCCGGTAGCTCAAAAACAGGTTTCCAGCTGTATCTTATTCTGTAAGTATCCCACAAACCAAATGGAATTTCTTTTCCTTTATTTTTCTCTCTTACTTCAGCAGGGATTACCTTGCCATTATTAAATACTTCATTAAGATAATCTTTCCGCCAGAAACGGTTTTCATGGCTATCCAGCTTAGCAATTTCTGATTCAGGAATCGTTACTTTTTCCCCCTGATATCGCCCTACTTCTTTCTGTACTCCAACACCTGCGACCCAGATCACAACCACACCTCCAGGTGCCATACCCACACAAATTTCATTATAATTTAAATGCTCAATTTCACCACTGCCATTTGTTACTTTTACCTCATAGCCTTTACTGAAATACTCCTTAATTTTAGCGGTGTCAATTGCTGTATCAATCATATAAAACTGGTTCTCCATATAAGACATCCAGACAAAATCCAACCGGGAAGGAAGGCTTTTAAAACCATTTCCCATCCCATGGTTGATAGCGCCCCAAGAACCATCTCCTGGTATGATACCAAAGCTTAGTCCTACCCATTCTCCACCTTCGCATTCCATTCCTCCTTTGTATACTTCCATCGGGTATCCCAAGGGAGCAGAAGTCCCTTCAGTCCATTCATATTTTGTCATAGTTTTAGTTTTTTTATCGTCTTTTTTCTCCTGACACGAGATCTGGGTAAAAAATAAAAAGCTTAATAGATATTTTATTATTTTATTCATTCTTAAAATCTTATAAAGTAATTATGCCATCATGACGATGCATAATTAGTTTTTATATTTTTGATATAGTAATTTTTGTTTTCAGGAGCATAACCAAGGAACTATAATCAATAAGATCACTGATATGATGATAAAGCCAATACAACCTGAATAGATACAGAACAATGTAAAATCACTTATTGTTTTTTTCTTCTTTTGAGCTGCTATTATAAACGGCAGAAAAAAAAGAATGGGAAAAAATGCTCCGCAAAGCCATACAGCCAACCATCCGCAATCCCCGTGACTATATCTTGTAAGATCCAAAACACTCAATGTAATAATACCTGTGAGTATAACAGAAAATACGGATGAGAAGAAAGCTATTAATCCCTTTTTCCACATAATTTATCCTTTATTCACCTTAGCATCTATTTTCCCCAACATCTTGGCCACTCCTGAACTTTGTAACAGAATATCACCATTTTTTGCTTTGTGAGTAGTGGTAGAAGTCGTTTCCTTCAAGTCACCAGTTACATTAATGGTTTTATTTTCGTTGACAGTCTGCTTATAATTCTTTGAGGCAAAACTGTGATTATTGATAATATTAATCGCATTATCATTTCCTACACTGGTCTTCATATCTTTTCCTACATTAATATTAAGGTTTTCACCAGCATTAAACGTCATATTCTTTGGAGCAGTGACTACAATATTGCCTTTTCCATCCATAAAATAATTATTCCCGCTGGGATCAATAATATTAACACTACCTTGTTCATCATTCATCAAAATTCTGATCCCGCTTCTGGTCTGTATTGATTTTAAATGATTATTTACTCCGCCACCTAATGCAGTTCCACCATGAAACATTCCTCCCATCACAAACGGACGATCCGGATGATTGTGTACAAATCCTATCATGACCTGATCTCCAACTTCAGGAACTGCCACATATCCTCTGTTCTGAGTAATCTGATCTGTTCCACCAGCATCAGGAGCCATCATTCTGATAAAATTAGTGGTGTCATGAAGCTGCCAGTCAAATCTTACACTGACTCTTCCCTGTTCCAGAGGATCTGTATTGGAAATGACTGTGGCTATCTGCGGCTGTGCAATAGGTATTGTAAAATCAGGAGTAGGAATATACCCGGTATCTGAAGCTATCGCCTCAAATCTTCCTGCATAACGCCCTAATCCATCAACTTCATGGATTACTTCTGTCATCATTAATTTGGTAAAATAGGAAGTACTGTTGGTATCTGTTTTCCTCATATTGATATCTGCAACACATCCCGGATGTAAAAACGGAATGGTAGTACCACCTGAAACCGTAAAGACTTCTACAGCTTTACTTCCTGCCGTACTGGTCTGGGAAATCACAACATCCATATCAGTAGCTGCCTTTATAGGTGCTACCTGCAATGAAGGAGTTTTGAAGATTCCGTCATTATTCTGATACGCTGTTTTTGCCAAATTCCCAACATGTTTTATAGGTGTTGCTCCTGATGCCAGTTTAGCATTAGAACTACTGTTGTATCCGTAAAATTGAGGTTTGATATGTACCGCTTTTAACTCAACATTTACATCGGAAACATTACTTCCATACACCAGTTCCAATGCCTTATTCTGAGGAGGCATATTTCCGAAATGGAGAACTTCACCGTCATAGTAGAACTGTTCACCATAAGCTTCTGCCATTCTGCAGAGATAGTTGTAATGGGTTTCGTTGTATTGAGCACTATAGAGAATCTGGGAAGATGCTTTGGCATTGACTTTCACATCAAATTTGCTGCTATCAATTCCCTGTTTAATCACTTCGGAAGCAATAATTCCCATATTCACAGGTTTTTCACCACCAAAACTCTGAGTATGAGCTGCAGCATCTAATAGGATGGTAGGGCTTTGTCCTTTTAATACAATATTTCCAAGACTGTGATTTTCCTGACTGAATCCTACTTTTGTGATCACTCCTACAAATGTTCTTTCCGGGCTTCCGTCTACATCTTTATATTTAAAAACTACGGTTAAACGTTTGCCTAAAAACTGCTGGGCTTCTTCCAGATCATGATTTTGGATCCCACCTAGGGTATCGTGGGCTAATGTCAGTTCAAAGTCATGGTGTTTTTTTACGCTCTGCTGTAAACGGAAATGCTTGAAGTGTTTAATCATTTTCCCTTCAATGACAATATCCAGCTTCACCACACGGTTGATTCCGGGAATATGATTCTCCGAAATCTTTTCAGAATTCGAGGTATTTTTATTCATATTATTTGAGGTGTTTGGAAAGGCCCTGTTTTTTAAAAAAATTTCTAAAAAAATGGCCTTTTATAAAGTTATAAATTTTTTACTATACAAAACCAACTTTTACTACCTATATCATAAAAATAACGGCAATTTAATAATGTTATAACATTAATAAGCAAACATTATTCTGACAAAACGATTTCAGACGAAAAAACAGAATAGTATCCTTCATTACGAATGGACTATTCTGTTTTTATATGTACTTAATTGTAGTGATTATGTTCTTATGCTGAAGGCCATGCCCCATCATAAGCAGAGTTTCCAAGATCAATTTGCTCTGCACTTACAACAAAAGAAATATACATACTGTTTTCATCCACTGCATCGAAGTCTACCTCGTGCTGGATTACATAACCGTTTTGCCATTTTAATGTTGTTAAAGTACCTTCTTCGTGAGACTTATTGAAAGTTACCTCTCCTACTGTCGGTTTGTACTTTCCGTTAAGAAGACTTTCCAGAATATCAGATTTTTCTGTTGCTTCTACCGTAATTTTGATCAATGCATTGGAAGGATCTGATGCTACACGTCCTGAAACGTCTGTAGATCTTGCTACAGTATAGTTTAGCTTTAATAATTTTTGACCTTCACCGTTGTTGAATTTTAAGATTCCTCTTGAATTTCTTTCTGCCATGATTGTAAATTTTAATCGTTAATATTTTTGTGATTTGTTGTTGGTTATGTCACCAAATTTAGATGTATTAAATGAACCACAAGCATCTTTTTCAACAAATATGAAAAAGTGTCGTATTTCTACTACTAACACTTGTTAGGTAAAATAATCTCTGTAAATCAAAAACTTACCGATAAAACTTATCTTGCACTAATGATAAATCTGACCTTATTTAAAAAGGAATTTAAGAAACATTTACTCCAAAAAAATGCCCTACCAAAGCTGTAATTCCCATCGCTACGGTTCCCCAAAAACAAATTCTCAACATAGCCACCCCGATATGGGAGCCTCCGGTTCTAGCTGAAATTGCTCCTAGAAGCATTAAAAATATGATTGAAAAACCATACTGAAAGTAAACCATTTGTTTGATGGGAGCAAGAAGAGAAACAGTAAACGGTAATAAAGCCCCTACCGCAAATGACCCGAATGAAGCCATAGCGGCCTGTAAAGGTTTTGCTTGAGTGATCTCATTAATACCCAGTTCATCACGTGCATGGGCACCCAACGCATCATGTTCGGTGAGTTCTATAGCAACCTGCATGGCAGTTTCTTTAGTACAACCTCTTTTTTCATACACTTTTGCCAACTCATGCAGTTCTATTTCGGGCATCTCTTCAAGCTCACGTTTTTCCCTCATCAAATCTGCTTTTTCGGTATCTTCCTGAGAACTTACAGAAACATATTCTCCGGCAGCCATCGACATTGCACCGGCAATCATTCCGGCTAAGGCGGCAAGAATAATGATATGACGTTCCGGCTCGGCGGCGGCAACACCTATTACAATACTTGTAGTGGATAATAATCCGTCATTAGCTCCCAGTACAGCTGCCCGAAGCCATCCAATTCTGTTTACATAGTGCTTTTCTAACTGATGATGCATATTAATTTTGTGTTGATGATGCTTAAAGTTATAAAATGTTTCTTCAAGAATCATTTTAAATTACACCCTATTTTACTGCGGATAAAACCTCATCTGCTCAAAAATATAATTGGAATTTGATCTCAGCACATCGATCAGCTGCTTAAGTTCTGATTCTTCCCAGTTCTTTTGAAACATTTCATCGTGAATCAGCATAACCACATTATTTTTTGTAAATGTTTTATCTGAAGTACAAAGCCTCTGAACAGCAGTATACATCTCGGTAACACTTTGTATCGGGCTGCCATCAACCGGACGGTGCTGCCACTCTATATCCCAGCCAACTACCTTATAACCTAAAGCTGCCAATTGATCTGCCGTTTGTATGCCATTGGCAACATCATTCTTCGAACGCCCGCCAAGACGCCACATATTACGCCCGGGAAGACGTACTATTTTATAAGGTAACTTCAGTATGGTCTGATTGTACAAAATATCCTTTACCGATTTGTCCACGTCCTTGTAAAATGCTTCATAATGATCATTGGCATGGGTAAAGCTGTGATTATATTCGTCGATATAAGGGTTCTGATCATAATATTTCGCATACGTATCCATCTGCTTGTCTTTGATAACATGCTCTCCTACCATAAAAACACTGATTTTAATTTTTTCCTTTAAAATAATGTCATTTATATTTTCACTCCCATTCAGAGGACCGTCATCAAAAGTGAGATAAACAAAACATTTATCCTGAGTCTGGACAAGCATCTTTTGTGAATACAGAACCTCGGAAATCGTTAAAAAAACAGCAATCAAAACCACCAATACTCTATTCATAGTGAATTATTTATTACAAATATAGCAAGGCTAATGATATCAGAAAAGTTAAAATTATATCCTGAAAAAACATTTTTCTCTTACCATTGGCGGCTATTTTAGAATTAAAATTAATGATTACCTGGATAAAAATGATCATAAACATTGAAATGCACATTAAGAGAATCAATATATAAAACTCTATCAATCAAATAATAACACTTTAAAAATCTAACAAAATTCTAAAACTTCTCATTTCCGTATATTTGCATCTTTAATTTCGATAACAAAATCAATGAATTTACTGTACATCAACTGGGATATCAATCCTGAAATCATCAATATATTAGGCATTCCTTTAAAATATTACGGCCTGTTATTTCTTGCGGGACTTGTTTTATGTTTTAATATTTTAAAAACTGTTTATAAAAAAGAAAACTTAAGCATGCAGGCACATGAAGCTTTATTTTCCTATGCGCTTATAGGAATTTTAGTGGGCGCCAGATTGGGACACTGCATTTTTTATGACTTCGATTATTACTCCCAACATCCGCTGGAAATATTCCTGCCTATTCAAAAGGGTGTAGATGGGGCTTATCATTTTACAGGATTTGCAGGGCTTGCGAGTCATGGAGGTGGTATTGGATTGATTATTATGCTGCTGATCTATGCAAGAAAATATTCTATTCCGTTTATGACTGTTTTGGATGCGATTGCTATTGTACTGCCTTTAGGAGGTACTTTTATCAGATTAGCCAACCTGATGAATTCAGAAATAATAGGAGTTCCTACCAATGTTCCGTGGGCTTTTATCTTCCGACAGGTGGATGATTTGCCAAGACATCCGGCTCAGTTGTATGAGGCAATCTCTTATTTAATCATATTCTCCGTTGTTTATTTCATGTATAAGAAAAATATCATCAGCATCGGAAAAGGTTTTTACTTTGGAATGAGTATTCTTTTGATCTTCATTATGCGTATCCTGATTGAATTCATCAAGGTAGATCAGGTTGAATTTGAACACGGAATGCAGCTTAATATGGGACAAATTTTAAGTATTCCATTTATCCTGCTGGGATTATTTTTCATTGTTAAAAGTATAATGGAAAAGGGAAAAATAAAAACTTCATAATTTTCCCGATTTCCTTATCATATAAAAGCTCACTGAATTTTTTCCAGTGAGCTTTTTTAATAAACTATTTTAAAGTTGTATTTATCTGGTTGTATATCCACCATTGGCAAAAATGGTCTGCCCGGTGATCCACCACCCGTCTGTTACCAGGAATTCTACCAACGGAGCAATATTTTTGATATCGGTAAGACCTCCCAACGCAGCAGCAGACTTGTGATACGCTACAGCATCATCTGTTTCCTGTCCGTAAAAGAAAGGAGTATCCATAGGGCCTGGAGCAACTGCAGTAACCGAGATTCCTCTTGCACCGAATTCTTTGGAAGCAGCTCTCGTAAAGTGTTCTACAGGAGCTTTTGCACCGGCATAGGTAGAATACAACCCTGTGTAAGCAGCCAATAATGAGGTTACGATCGTGCAGATCTTCCCATTATCATTCAGTTTTTTGCCTGCTTCCTGCAAAAAGAAATAAGCAGATTTTGAGTTCACATTGAACATCGTGTCGTATTCTGCTTCTGTAGTATCCGTAAAAGGTTTTTTCAATACCATCCCTACTGTGTTGATTGCAATATCAATTCCGCCATATCGTGAAATTGTTTCATCAAAAAAACGGGTCAGATTCTCTACTTTCGTCAGATCTCCCTGAAACAAGAATGCTTCGGCTCCCAATGCCTGAACTTCTGCAAGTGTTTTTTCACTTTCAGCTTTAGAACTTTCACTGTTGTAATGTATCGCGAGTTTTGCCCCTTTAGCAGCAAAATCTTTGCTTAATAATCCTCCGAGATTTTTACCTCCTCCGGCAATTAAAACAACTTTTCCTTGTACATCTTGTGTTGACATTATTTTTCTTTTTTAAATGTTAATAAAACAAAGATGAAGAATAAAAGCCATCCCAACATGGTGAATTTTTCGGGAGTTGTGTATTATACACCAATTGGAGTCTTTATTTTTTTTAAACAAAATTGAATATTTTAAAAAATTCAGTTTTATGATTATGATATTATTTACCAGACAGATACAATTTATAAGGCTCCTTTGTTGTGAATTTTACTTTATATATCAGTGGTATCAGCGAATTTTAGGCATAGCATTTGATACTTTCCCGGCGTACCGTACACCACATTCATTTTAATATATATTTTTTTTCATAATCCTCAGCTTGCTGAGGATTTTTCATAGAATCCCTTTTTAATACAGCTTAACCTTCATTATAATGCATTTTTGCCATATTCTTAATGAAAAGCTTTTCTGATAATCAATCATTTAAAAGGGATTATTCATTTAATTGTTGTATATTTGCATATTAATTAACCAAGTCAATACTTTGTTTTCTGTAACGGCTGGAATATTTTTATTCAGTCCTTGCTTTTTGAGCAGTCATATTTTTAACTTTTATTTTTCTATTAAGAACAATACTTGTCGGAATTTTAAAGCTCTGGATAATTGGGAAAATCCAAGACAGGAAACATCGGCGGGCTTTATAAGGTCTACAACAGACCAGATTGAACCAACTTAATTTATAGAAACTAAATACTAAAAATAATTTATGGCAGATTCTTTTTCTAAAAAGGAAAATTTCAAGAAAAAAATTCAAAAGCAAAAAGAAAAGGCGCTAAGACGCGAAGAACGTAAAACGAACAACAACAAAGGAAAGGATATGGAGGACGTATTCATGTACGTCGATGAATTCGGAAGATTAACTTCTACTCCACCTGAACAAAGGCAAGAAGTAAACCTTGAAGAAATTCAGCTAGGTGCAGCTCCAATCATTGAGGAAGATCCAAGAAAGACAGGAATCATTACTTTTCACAGTGAAAAAGGATATGGTTTCATTACTGAGGATAGCACTAAGGAAAATATTTTCTTCCACAACAACAATTGTACAGAGCTTGTAAAAAAGGGGAACAAAGTTTCTTTCGAAAAAGAAAAATCTCCAAAAGGATTCTCTGCAGTTAATATCCAGATTGTTAAATAGATCGTATATCATCTATTATAATATAAAAGCCACCTTTTTTAAGGTGGCTTTCTTTATACATCGTAAAAAATAAAAATGGGCCGGTTTCAACCGACAAAATAATATTGTTAAACCATTAAGATAGTATAAGATGATAAAGCGTTACAGAAAGCTGTTCTCAAAGTTGAGGCTGTCTCAATCCGTACCGGTTGCTATTACTTTATAATCCCAATATCTTAATGGCTATCTGTACAATTAATCCAGCTTTCCACCCAATGCTTTAAACAGCAACACATTATTTCTGGTGTTCTGATGCTGAAACTGCAGGAGATCAAGTTCTGCCGTCAGTTTGCTTTTCTGGGAATTAATCAGTTCAAAATAATTGGCATATCCTGTCAGATATAGATCATTGGATACTTCAACCCCGCGATCCAGAAAGCCGACTTCTTCGGATTTTAATTTTAAAACACGTTCATAAATCTTCGTTTGTTTCAAAATCGACTGAAGTTCATTAAAGGCTGTGGTAATGCTTTTCTGATAGTTTAAAAAAGCAATTTCCTGCTCTTTGCTGGCGACTTTAAATTCATATTTCAGCTGCCCTTTATTGAAAACAGGAACCATCAACCCACCGAGCAGCTGCCCTGCCAGAGAACTGGGTTTAAATAATGTTTCAACAGAAAAGGAATTCAATCCGAAACCTGCTCCAAGATCTATTTTCGGGTAAAATGCAGCTCTAGCAGCTTTTGCATCTGCCTGAGAGGCTTCCAGCACATAATAATTGGCTGCCACATCCGGCCGGGAATGAATAACCGATTCTACATTAATGGTTTTATTTAAAACATCCATATTAGTAGGCATCAGTACGTTACCTCGTTTTACCTCTCCCCCATAACTCCCGGTAAGAGTGGTAATCGCCTGCTCTACAGTTACAATCTCAACTTTGATATGTTCAATCTCCGCAAGCCAGTTATTATTCTGAGCCTTAAACTGTTGCACCGCGAGTTCCGTCGCTTTCCCGACTTCACGCTGAGCGAGAACAATTTCAAAAGCCCTCTGCTGAAGGTTGTAATTTTTTTGATAAATAGCCAGGCGATTGTCTAAAGCGACCAACTGATAATACAGATTAGCAATATCAGTAAAAAGTTCTACCTGTAAGAGTCTCAACCCTTCTGTGGAAGCGAGAAATTTCTTTTGGGCTGCTAGCTTTTTATTTTTCAGTTTACCCCACACATCAATTTCCCAGCTGCTTCTTCCTCCCAGCCAGTAATTGGGAGCAAAATCACGATTGATCTTCTGTTCTTCAGTAATATTGGGAGAAAGATTGGTATCATAATTTCCAACTCCTTCCATGGTATATTTTCCATATCGATTTCCGGAGACTTCTACCCCCACATCAAGTGAAGGCAGAAGATCCATTTTTGATCTTTGGAGAAAACTGTTTGCAATTTCTACTCTTTGCTGTGCAATCTGAAAATCGGGGTTAGCCTGAATCACTTTATCAAAAAGTTCAAGCAGACGAGGTTCTGTAAAGTAGGCTTTCAGATTGAGTTGTTGAAATTCTTCTGAATCCGTCTTGTTCCCGGTTTTAATAAGATGCTCCGGTAGTGCTTCAGCTTTTTTCAAATCGGTAACTTTTGGTACAGCACATGAGACAAAACTTAAGGCGGCAATACCTAATATTATATTTCTATGGTTTAATCGTTTCATTTTTCTTCTTGTTTTCAAGTTTTGCAAAGAATATATAAAGTCCGGGAATTACTACCAATCCGAAGATTGTTCCGATGAGCATTCCTCCGGCTGCGGCAGTTCCGATAGAACGGTTTCCAATTGCTCCTGCTCCCGAGGCAATACACAGAGGAATAAGCCCTGCTACAAATGCAAAGGAAGTCATCAGAATGGGGCGCAGTCGTTGCCTTGCTCCTTCAATAGCTGCCGGGATAATGTCAAAGCCCTGTTTATTTCTGGCCACAGCAAATTCTACGATAAGAATAGCATTTTTCGCCAAAAGACCAATCAGCATTACCAAAGCCACCTGAGCATAAATATTATTATCGAGACCTGCCAGTACCAGCGCGATATAAGAACCAAAAATTCCTGTCGGAAGGCTTAGCAGAACCGGCATCGGAAGAAGGAAACTTTCATATTGTGCTGCTAATAAAAGGTAGACGAATAATAAACAGATCATGAAAATATAAATGGTCTGATTCCCTGATAAAATTTCTTCCCTGGTCATTCCCGACCATTCGATATCAAAACCCCGGGGAAGAGTTTCTTTGGCCACGCGTTCTACTGCCGCAATAGCATCTCCGGAACTGAAACCATCTGCCGCTTCTCCGTTGATCATGGCAGACATATACATATTGTAGCGGGTCAGCACTTCAGGTCCATATACTTTTTCCATAGTGATGAATGTTGAAAACGGAACCATCTCTCCCTTATCATTTTTTAAGTATAAATTCAGAATACTTTCAGGGGTATCTCTATGTTCCGGACTTGCCTGCACCATCACTTTATACATCTGACTGAAACGGATAAAGTTGGTGGCATAATAAGAACCTAGCATCGTTTGCAGTGTTGACATGGCATTGTCTACAGATATTCCTTTTTTTGCAGCCATATCATAATCCACGTTGATCATATATTGCGGGAAAGTAGCATCAAAACTGGTAAAACTATTCTGCAGTTCAGGAGTTTCATTTAACTTTTTAACAAAATCCTTAGTGATTTTATCTGTATTTTCAATAGTTCCTCCGGTTCTGTCCAGCAAGCGTAATTCGAAACCACTGGTATTTCCGAATCCCGGTACCGTTGGTGGCGCGAATATTTCAATCTGGGCATCTGCAATCCCTTTTGTCTTTTCTGAAAGCTCGGCGATCAGATCATTCACAGAGATGCTTCTCTGTTTCCAGTCTTTAAGGTTGATCATGGCCATCCCGTACGATGATCCGGCAATCTCTGTTACGATGCTGTATCCTGCAAGTGTTGTTACATTTTCTACACCTTCAATTTTCTTTGCCATTACCGTAACTTCATCCAAAACTTTTTCTGTTCTTTCCACTGTTGCTCCCTGCGGAGTGGTAACACTTACATACACCATTCCCTGGTCTTCCATCGGAATGAAGCCTGTTGGCAAAAATCTACTTGTTACAACAGTCAACACAATGAACAAAAATAAAAGTCCAAAGGTAACGGTAGTTCTTGTGGCGAATTTTGATAAAATACTCACATAGCCGTTTGTTAACCTTTCAAAACCTGTATTAAAACTCTGGAAGAATCTATCAACTATGGTTTTTTTCTTATCATGAGCATGAGGTTTTAAAATAATAGCACAAAGCGCCGGTGTCAGAGTCAAGGCATTCACCCCGGAGATCACAATACTGATCGCTAATGTTAATGAAAACTGGCGATAAAAAACGCCTACAGGACCATCAAGAAATGCTACAGGAATAAACACTGCAGACATTACAATCGTAATTGCTATTACGGCTCCTGCAATTTCTTTTGTTGCAGTAACGGTGGCATCCATCGCATTCATGCCTTCTTCCATTTTAACATGAACCGCTTCTACAACGACAATGGCATTATCAACTACAATCCCGATGGCAAGAACCAGGGCAAATAAGGTCAACAGATTTACAGAGAAATCGAGCATATTCATAAAGGCAAAAGTTCCTACCAATGCTACGGGAACTGCCAGAACAGGAATTAATGTGGAACGCCAGTCCTGAAGGAAAATAAATACAACAATTCCCACAAGGATAAAGGCTTCGATAAGGGTCGTCAATACGGCACTGATCGAAGCATCAAGGAATCTGGAAACATCATAAGCCATATTATATTCCATTCCGGGAGGAAAAGAAGAGACTTTTAATTCTTCCATTTTTGCCTTAACACTTTCAATAACCTCAGAAGCATTGGATCCAGGACGTTGTTTCATCATAATCGATGCGGAAGGTCTGCCGTCTGTTTTGGAAACCATTCCGTAATTCATCGCTCCAAATTCTACTTTGGCAATATCTTTCAGTTTTAAAATCGTTCCATCTACATCAGAGCGGATAGGAACTTCTTCATATTGTTTAGGTTCAAAGAATTTACCTTTATATTTGATGACATATTGCAATTGACTGGAAGTTTTTCCGGATGTTTCGCCAACTTTTCCGGGAGCTGCGGAAATATTCTGTTTCTGAAGTGAAGCGATCACGTCATCTGCCGAAATACTGTACGCTGCCATCTTTTGCGGATCAAGCCATATCCTCATTGAGTATTCTTTCTGACCCATAATTTCGGCACGCCCAACCCCGTCAATACGTTTCAGTTCCTGGAGAACGTTGATATCTGTAAAGTTGTAGATAAACTGCTCGTCCTGGCTGGGATCAGCGCTGGTGATGTTGAGGTACATCAACATACTGTTCACCTCTTTTTCAGTAGTCACCCCCGCTCTGATCACCTCTTCGGGAAGTTCATCAAGGATTGTTGTCACTCTGTTCTGCACATTTACGGCGGCTACATCAGGATCCGTTCCGACTTCAAAAAACACCTGAATTAAGGTAAGCCCGTCATTTGAGGTGACAGTTGACATATAGGTCATACCCGGAACTCCATTGATGGCACGCTCCAGCGGAAGTGCTACGGCATTGGCTGATACTTCGGCATTCGCACCGGTATATTTTGCCGTTACGGTTACGGAAGGTGGTACGATATCCGGAAATTGTGTAATCGGCATCTTGAGGAGTGCCATAATTCCCAGAAGTACAAATACTATGGAAATAACCAACGAAAGAACCTTTCGTCTTATAAACATTTCTACCATTGTTAGTTGATTTAAAGATTATGAAAGGTTAAGACTTCTTTTTAATTTTAATTACATCTCCGTCTTTTAAAGATTGGGTTCCTTCATAAATGATTAAATCTCCCTTTTTAAGACCGCTCTCCACCAAATAAGAATCTCTTAATGTGCTTGCAATCTTAATATTGGTCATTTTCACCTTATTCTGTTTATCCAGCACAAAAACATAAGTTTTGTCCTGAATAGAAAAAGTAGATTTTTGTGGAATTAAAATGGCATTATCCTGTTGTTCTGAAATGATCAGTTTTCCGGAAGTACCATGTTTAATCAGGTGATCCGGATTGGGAAACAATACTTTATACCGGATTGATCCTGTAGCGCGGTCTATTTCTCCTTCTGCTGTTTTTAAAGCTCCGTTAAACTGATAATTCACTCCATTAGGCAATGTCAGTTCAATTTTCTGATGATTTCCAATTTTGTCGTTGGCCAAAAGCTCGAAATACATATTTTCAGGAATGGAGAAATAGGCGTAGACCTCATTCAGTTGGGATAATGTGGTGAGCAATGTTCCGTTTTCTACCAAACTTCCGTCCTTATGAGGTATAACATCAATGACCCCATCAAAAGGTGCTGTAATCTTTGTAAAGCTTATTTTTTGCAATACTGTTTTCTTCTCAGCATCGGCAAAGGCGTGTTTGGCTTTCGCTGATGACAGCTTTGCTTTTACCAGCTCTAATTCGTTGTTGGCCACAAATTTTTTAGCATGGAGACTTTGGATCTGTTTCAATTCTACTTCGGCAATACGAACGTCGGCTTCGGTCTGTTTTAATACGGCATTCGCTTTCAGTAGCTCCATCTGCAGCTCGGCATCATTGATTTTGAAAAGCGCCTGTCCCTGGTGTACAAATTGCCCTTCGTTGACATAAATATGCTGTATAATGCCTCCAATTCTGGAACGCATTTCTACATTTTTACGGGCTTGAATATCTGTTACAAACTGGTTGCTTACTAAAGTATCTTTTTCTTTAATTTCCAGCACCGGAACTTCTTTTTCCTTTGCGCTGCTTTTTTCCTTGTTTTTACTGCATGACACAGCGAATAATGTTGCAAAAGTGCAAATTATTACGTTTTTAAAATACATCTTAAAATGTTTAAGTTATAAAAATTCGATAAAATAAATTGATTTTCAACAACTTAAACTAGTACAACTGGAGGAGATGGAGAAAGGACTTAACTCCACAAATAATAGAGAGTGCAATGTCAGGAAGTGTGATTTTCGAAGTAAATTTTAATATTTCCGAAAAATCTCCTGTTGCCGTATCATCTTTACGGGCTGAATATTTTACAATTTTTGAGGCTGCAGGCACTGCATGCGTGTTCATATCAGCCTCTTCGTAGACATCCAGCAGATGAATATTGTTGATATGAGGAACATGAGGAATATTATTCAATGATTTTTCCGCCCAATTCGAATTGAAAAGGGAACAAACCAGTATAATATAGAATAAGATAAATGACCTCAGACCTGCCATGTCAATAGAACACTTGTTTTTTTGTAAAAACGATAGTGCCGCAAAAATAGGGATTTTCAGCGGGAATGATGGTTGATTAAATGTTAAAAAAACCTAAACAATCATTTTAGATGCAATGGCTGGCAGCAGATTTAAAACAATTTACTGAGAACCCGGAAACGATAATCGAAAATATACTCCAGCTTCTTTTTAACAAAAAGATCATGGGCTATTTCTCCAAGAAATCCCATTGGAAGTTCATAGTCTATGGTATCTTTCATCAGAACACCGTGTTCATTGGGAGTAAACTCATGATGATGATTCCATAGCTTATAGGGACCTTTCTTTTGAAAATCGGTGAAACTTTTCTGAAAATCTACCTGAGTAATCTCTGTCTGCCACTTCATTTTAATACCTAACAAAGGAGAAACGTAATAATCGATAAGCATTCCTTCATAAATTTCATCATCTTCGAGTTCTGTCAGGACGATAAATCCCATATCTTTTGGGGTAATTTCTGAAAGGTTATTGGCTGAGGAAAAGAATTTCCAAGCCGTTTCTATATCACAGTTTAATTGTTGTTCCCGGTAAAGTGTGTGTTTCATCTTACTTCTTTTAATTATAGATCAACATCAGAACAAACTTCTTTAAATTCCGAATCATTGGATCAAATCCTCTCATGGCATTATTTGAAATGCTAGGATAGCTCCACCTTCCGGTGAAACTTTGAAAAAAGTTTTCAACTTTATTTATAGTGTTGAAAAATTCCAAAGTCAGAGGGAGTCCAAAGAGCCGCTTTTTGTCCTGCCACCTTTAAGGCATCGTTAGTCCATGTATTACAGGTGTAAAGGAAACTGTAAGTTCCTTTGGCATCATAAAATGCATCATTATCACCATAGACCGCGTTGGTAGGGATGAACATAAATTTCCCGTTTGCATCTGTGTCAAATTTATCTTCCACAAATTTCACCAGTTTTTGATACTGACTTCTGCTAATCATGATCATTTTGCAATCATCACCTTCCTTCATGGTATTGTAATAAGTACAATGCATTGCGGAATCGCTTAGCCAGAATGCAGCCTTTACTGCTGTTGAAAATTTAAGATCAGCCCAGGTTGGTGTTTCCAGGTAAAAGCCTTTATCACCCCATCCTATTCCTATATAGTTGTAGTCGGTTCTTTTTGATTTGGTATCAGCAAAAGGTATTTTTGTACTCCAGTCCTGTAAGTCATTTTTTACGGGCATTACAATATCGGTATGCACTCCGTTGGTGTAGATATAGATTGGAATTTCCTTCTTTTCACCATCATCTTTGGCCGAAATAGGAATTAAAGGAATGAGTAATCCGAGGACTACATAAATAATCACAATACCCAGAATGATTCCCAGGATTTTTAAGATATTGAGCAATACAATTTTCACAGTCATGTTTTAATAAAATTTAATCTTTAATTTTTAGTAAAAGTATTTGTTTTAATCGGAAAAATGACTATATTTAGTTACGAAACATTCACAAATATGCGTAAAAACATCAAATCCCAAAAAAGATTTAAAGTAAGAGTAAAAACTGCTCCAAAAAGAATACAAAAAAAACGTTGATTTTCGGTGAGATTTAATCTCCTGAAAGTCAATTTTTCTTTTTAGGAAAGGCTTTTTAATATATTTACTTACGTAAATCTTTACCTCCTTAAGGCAGAAAATTTAAGGAATGGACGATTATCAGCTCTAGTTTGGAACTCTGAAAAATTCCAAAGAAGGAATCGTCACCAAAAATGAAAGCTAAAATCAGTCTGAAGGCTTCTGCAAAAACTCTATATTTCTCTTCAAACCTGCAAATTTTGTTCTTTTTACCGGTGATTTTTTGAAGATCTCAGAGAATATTTCCTGAGTCAGTTCTTTCCATTCTCCTTTTGTAAAGTTTTTTAATGCTTCATTGGGTTTAAACCGGCTTTGCTGATGTGGTGCAGAAAAGCGATTCCATGGGCATACGTCCTGGCAAATGTCACAACCAAACATCCAGTCTTCCATTTTATCTTTAAAATAATCCGGAATCTCGCTTTTCAATTCTATGGTTGCATAAGAGATGCATCGGCTGCCATCAATAATTTTTTCGGAAACAATAGCATCAGTGGGACATGCATCGATACATTTTCTGCAGGTTCCGCAATGATCGGTGGTTTCATGATCGGCAATCAGTTCCAGATCGCAAATTATTTCTGCCAGAAAATAAAAAGATCCGTTCTGTTTGGTAATCAGATTGGCATTTTTCCCTATCCATCCTATTCCTGATTTTCTCGCCCAGCTTCTTTCTAAAACAGGCGCAGAATCTACAAAAACCCTGAATCCGAATTCGCCAATTTCTTCCTGCAGCTCAGCAACCATTTCACGAAGGATTTCTTTGATGACTTCATGATAATCTTCTGCATAGGCATATTTTGAAATTTTAAAATTCTCAAGGATTGAGATTTTTTCTTCGGGAAAATAATTGTAAGAAAGTGAAATTACGGATTTGGAGCCTTCTACCAGGAGTCTGGGATCAAGTCTTTTATCAAAATGATTTTCCATATACTTCATTTCGCCATTGAAGTTATTCTTCAGCCATTTTTCAAGGTGTCTGGCATCTTCTTCGAGAAAATCTGCCTTAGAAATGCCACAACTCTGGAATCCAAAACTTTTTGCCTTGGATTTTATCAGCTGGGAATATTTTTCAACACTACTCATCATAATTTCACACTGCAAAACTAAGATTATTTTATAAATTTGCTGCTCTTTAAATAATTACTATAAAAAAGAAAACTATTAACAATAACTATGAAAAAAATTAGTCTTTTAGCAGGAATCCTTGCTGCAGGCATGCATTATGCGCAAATTAAATTTGAAAAAGGTTACTTTATTGACAATTCCGGGACAAAAAAAGAAGTTTTAATCAGAAATTTAGACTGGAAAAATAATCCTGTGGATTTTGAATATAAAACAGATAACGCCGGCTCTGTTCAAAAAGAAAGTATTAAAAATGTACAGGAATTTGCTGTCGATGGGAACAGTAAATACATCAGGGCAACAGTGATGGTTGATCGTTCTTCTGAAAACCTTAGTATGATGTCTGAAGATAAAGCTCCTGATTTTAAGGAAGAAACTTTATTTCTTAAATATATTGTAGAAGGTAAAGCTGATCTCTTTTACTACGAAAATAGTAATATAAGAAAGTATTTTTATTCTACGGAAGAAGCTCAACCTAAACAGCTTATTTACAAGCCATATTATATCGACCAGGGAAGTGTTGGATATAATGAAGATTATAAAAAGCAAATCGCCGATCATCTGAAATGTGGTATTACCGGGCAGCAATTACAAAATCTCAATTATTCAGCGAAAGATCTTACCAAAATATTTATCAAATATAATGAGTGTTCCGGAAATCAAATGGTTAATTATGAAAACCAGAACACAAAGAAAAGCTTCTTCCATCTGAACGTAAGACCTGGAGTTAATTTTTCTTCTTTTGAAACCACTCATAATTATAGTTATGAACCGGTGAAAACAGATTTTGGTTCTTATACATCCTTTAGAATCGGGCTTGAACTTGAATATGTACTCCCTTTTAACAAAAATAAATGGGCTCTGTTTTTGGAACCAACTTACCAATATTATAAAGGAAGTAAAGAAATTACAGAAAATGCAGGATCTTATTTTGAATATAAATACACCGCTACAACAGATTATAAATCTATAGAAGTACCCATGGGTGTAAGACATTATTTCTTTTTGAATGACCGATCAAAAATATTTGTAAATGCTGCTTACGTATTAGATTTTAATTTGAATTCATCTATAAAATTCGATCGAACGGAATTGGACGTTACGTCGGGAAATAATTTTGTATTTGGAGCCGGATTTAAATACAATGATAAATTCAGTGCAGAGGTACGAGTAGGAACATCGAGAACTCTTCTTCGTGATTACGTAAGTATAGATTCAAATTACAAGACGGTATCCCTGATTTTAGGGTATACTCTATTCTAAATAGCAAATCCGGCACAGATTTTTTCATAAAAATTGCGTAATTTCGTTTATAATTTAATGTTTAAAATAAACAAATATGTCTTTAATAGAAGTAATACAATCCGGAAACTATGAATTGATAGACGTTCGTGAGCCAATGGAGCTTGAAATGGACGGAAATATAGAAGGGGCAAAGAATATTCCACTAGGTGAAGTAGAAGACAGACAAGACGAGATCTTATCTATCGAAAAACCGGTAATCTTATTCTGCAGAAGTGGAAACAGAAGCGGAAAAGCATTGGAATATCTGAACTCTCAAGGATTAAAGGACGGTTATAACGGCGGAGGCTGGGCTGAGCTAAAGGCTGTTCTTGAAGCAAACAGAGGAACTTTTTAAAAGTTCCTTTTTTTATCTCTATACTTATCATGAACCTGAAAGATCAATTTGAGCAGCTCTGTATGCCTTTTACCGCAGACAGAAACTTAATCGGTAGTCTATGGACGGAGATTGAGAGAAAATATGCTGAAAAAGGCAGGTATTATCATAATCTTACTCATCTTGGGAACATGTTTCAGGAGCTGGAAACAGTTAAAGGCAGGATAATTAATTTTACGGCTGTTTCTTTTTCCGTATTTTATCATGATATTATTTATGATGCAACTTCTAAATCCAATGAAGAGAAAAGTGCTGAGACTGCGGAAAAGCGTCTTGCAGAACTGGGTTTAAATAGGAATGAAATCCAGCTTATTTCTACTCAGATTATGGCTACAAAATCTCATCAACAATCAGATGATGAAGATACCAATTATCTATTGGATGCTGATCTGTCTATTCTGGGAAAGGATTTTGAAGTCTATTCAGAATATACTAAAATGATCCGAAAAGAATATTCCATCTATCCTGATTTCCTTTATAAACCCGGAAGAAAAAAGGTTCTCAAACATTTTCTGGAACTTGAAAGTATTTTTAAAACTAACCATTTTAAGGCAAAATATGAAGAACAGGCAAGAAGGAATATTGAGGCTGAACTTCAGCTGTTATAAATAAAAAAGACTACCTAAAGGCAGTCTTTTTATATTTTATTGTAATGATTTTATAAACTGAGCGGCTCTCAACAATACCAGTTCCGGGGCTTCTTTGTGAGGCGTGTGCCCTATTCCCGGAATAATGTACTTTTCAGCACGACCACTTACCTGGGAAACGGTTTTCTCTACCTGATCCAGGGTTCCATATTCATCAGCTTCTCCCTGAATAAATAATAGCGGACAGGTGATATGCTTCAAAAGATGTTCAATATTCCAGCTTCTGTAATCATCCCGGGTCCAGGTTTCTGTCCAGGCTCTGAACAATGTATCTACTTTATCGCCATGATATTTTTGCAGACGTTCCGGCAAGTTTGTCGTTTTGTAGGCTTCCCAGGCATCATAAACACCCTTTAAAGTGACATCTTCCACAAAGATATGCCCGGCTTCGCAAACAACAGCTCTTACCCATTCCGGATATACTGCTGCCATGATCAGGGCAATTGTGCCACCATCACTATGCCCGAATAAAATAACATCCTCAATGTCAGGTTCAATTTCAAGCAAAAGATCATGCAATACATGTGCTTCCAGTTCCATATAATTTACCGGTCTTTCATGAGTCGGCATCGGATCTGATTTTCCGTATCCCAGCCGATCATAGACAAGGACGTTACATCCTGTAGCCTCACACAGCCTGGTAGGAAAATCTCTCCAAAGCTGTACTGAGCCTAATGAATCGTGTAAGAAAACAATGGTTGGTCTTTTTTCGTCTGAATTATGATATTCTATGTAAAATTTTTGCCCTTTTACTTCAAGTATTCTTCCATTCATTCTTAAAAAGCAGGCATTTTCGTTTCTTCAAATTCTTTCAAAAGGTGGCTGAAAACCGTTTCTACCGGAAGAATATCATCAATCAATGCAGATACCTGTCCTATTTCAAGTTCACCATCTTCCATGTCTCCTTCAAACATTCCGCGCTTTGCTCTGGCTCTTCCTAATGAGGCTATCAGAGCATCTTTGTCTCTTCCGCTATGATAGATATCTTCAAGTTCGTTGAAAAATTTATTTTTAACCATTCTTACAGGAGCCAGTTCTTTTAGGGTAAGATGAGTATCACCTTCCTGTAATTCGGTGATTTTCTTTTTCCAGTTTTCATGGGCACTTGCTTCGATAGTCGCCGCAAAACGGGATCCGATCTGCACTCCGTCAGCACCTAAAATCATGGCAGCTTTTACCTGTGATCCCAATGCAATTCCTCCCGCCGCGATTAAAGGTTTGGAAATATGTTTTTTAACATTTGGAATAAGGCAAAAGGTAGTTGTTTCATCTCGTCCGTTGTGGCCTCCGGCTTCAAAACCTTCTGCTACAATAGCGTCTACTCCTGCATCTTCACATTTCATTGCAAATTTGGTTGAGGAAACAACGTGAGCTACTTTTATCCCTTCTTTCTGAAGTGTTTCCGTATAGGTTTTCGGATTTCCGGCTGATGTAAAGACTATTTTCACGCCTTCTTCCAGAATAATCTGAATGATCTCTTCAAGATTAGGGTATAACATCGGTACATTTACCCCAAACGGTTTGTTTGTAGCTTGCTTACATTTTTGAATATTTTCTCTTAAAACATCAGGATACATGCTCCCTGCGCCTATTAATCCTAACCCGCCACAATTGGAAACTGCTGACGCAAGTCTCCAGCCTGAATGCCAGATCATACCAGCCTGGATAATCGGATATCTTGTATTGAAAAGTTCTGTAATTCTATTTTGATTGGCTTTCATATCATGAAGCTTTTTTGCCGAATTGAAATCTATAAAATTGCTCATGCGTAAAAATACTAAAAACAACGATTATCAGACATTTCTAATCCGGAAAAAATCTATGAAATAATTAAATTGTTATTTTTTATATTGTATTAAAACGGTGTCTACGATTGAGTTAATCTTTAAAAACTTCCGAATGAGTTGAGCAACTGCCTGAGGGATATTATCTTCATTTAATTCTACCCATCCCTCCATCAAAGTCAATGGGCCATATTTTACACTTATATTGGGCCAGTCCTCCTGATATTTCAAAAACTCATCTCTAAAATCCTGTGCAAAATTTCTAGCTGCTATTTTATAGGCTTTCAGCTCTCTTAGTTTCAGGGCGTGAATATTATAACAGATCTTTTTTTCACTGAGGGTTTTATCGCTGATCCAGATTGAAAAGAAAATTCTCCCGGCAGCATCTATCGGCGACTGTGGATTGGATGACCATTCGGGTTTATACATTTTCAGGGCAGCAGATTCAAGAACAATGTCAACAGATAGTTTTAACCCATTATAATCCGGTTTCTCTTCAGCTACTTCTGCGGCAGCCAACCTTAGTTTTTCAAGATAAAAGGTATGATCCATTATTCTTGTTTTTGTAAAGATATTAAATCCTTTCTTTCCTGTCTTAAAGTTTTAATCAAAAAAAACCTTCAGAAATTCTGAAGGTTTTGATTTTATTTTTTGATTGATTCTTTCTTCCAATTGGACTTGAAATTACAATTATCATAACGTCCGTCAATAGAAATAAAAGTTGTCGGTAATTTGGAATTTACAAACTTCTCTACCATTTCATTTTTCTTCTTATTGAGAGCCATTTGCTTGATTCGGCTAAAATCTGTTTCCAATGTAATCTGGTGTGCAGGAATAACATCTTCTACTTTTATGATTTTAACTGCTTTTCTTCTGTTTTCATCATCTTCAAAAGCTGTGGTAATATCTCCTTTGTTCAAACCTGCCAATTCATAGCTGATTGTTCCCGGAATACTTTCTCTTTCAATTTTATCAGAACCATCTGCTCCAGGAATAATCCCGGCATTGAATTTTGTTCTTTTATCATCCGAGAATTTAAATGCTGCATCCTTAAATGTCATTTTCCCATTCTGGATCAGACCTCTGATACTATCTAATTTTGCTTTTGCCGTTTTAATTTCATCCTCAGTAGGAGTAGCTTTCAACAAGATATGTCTTGCATCATATACTTTTCCTGATCTCTTTAACAACTGAATGATATGATATCCGAATTCCGATTCTACAGGATCTGAAATTTCATTATCCTGAAGGTTTAATGCTGCAGCTTCAAACGGCTTCACCATCTGCCCTTTATTGATATTCTTATATAATCCTCCGTTAGAAGCAGATCCTTCATCTTCAGAATAAATTCTAGCCTGGCTTTCAAAGGTTTCACCTCCAAGAATATCTTGTTTGATCTTTTTTAATCTATTGATAAGTTCTTGTTTGTGAGCCTCCTTCAATGTAGGATATATCATAATCTGTGCTAATGTAACCTCATCTTTTACCTGAGGCAGCTGCGTTTTGTATAGATTATAGAAATCAGTAACTTCATTTGGCGTTACGTCCGCTTTATCTGTAACTCTCTGATATTTTGCCTGCCCGTAATATTGGTCAATATCGATTTTTTCGATTGCGTTCTTCATTTCATAAGAATTTCTGAACTTATAAGCGGCAAGCAATGCCTTTTCATCCGGAAATTGAGAAAGCAACTGACGGTATTTTGCATTAGCCTGCTCTTTGATAGCGGCAGAACGGTTTTCAATTAAAGTATCTTTTTTTGCTTCGTATACAAGAAGTTTATTACTGATAAGGTTTTCCAGGAACTCACATTTGTCTGTGTTATTAGCTCCCTGCTGTTTCCCATAATTCATCTGTTCAGTTACATCAGATTCCAAGACAATCTCATTCCCGATAACAGCAGCAATACCATCCACCAAATCTCCTGGTTTTAACTGGGCGTTCATCATATTTGAAGAGAATATCATCATGAAAATCCCAAGGAGAAAAGTGATTTTTAGTTTATTTGTCATTTTACTATTTTAAACAAGTTGCAAATTTAGAATTCTTAACGAATTTTACTCAATTTTTTATTATAAATATTTCTTAAAAAGACTTATTTACTGCAGTTCAACATCAAATGTCGTCAATTCTTTAAATTGTCTCAATCTGCTGAACATATCCGATTCGTTTACTTCTTCTATTCTTTGGGTTCCGAATTTTTCCACAGTGAATGATGCCATTGCAGATCCTACGATCAAAGCAGACTTCATTGTTTCAAAATCGATTTTTCCTTTTTTCGCAAGATAAGCAGCAAAACCACCCGCAAAAGTATCTCCGGCACCGGTTGGATCAAAAACATCTTCTAACGGAAGTGCAGGAATTGCAAATACTTTACCGTCATGGAAAAGTAAAGCTCCGTGTTCTCCTTTTTTGATGATCACATATTCAGGTCCCATAGTGTGGATCTTTTTAGCAGCTTTTACTAAAGAATATTCTCCTGAAAGTTGTCTTGCCTCTTCGTCATTGATGGTGATTACATCAGTTTTTGCAATCATATCCATCAAAATATCCCAGGCACAATCCATCCAGAAATTCATGGTATCAAGGATAACAAGTTTAGGACGGTTGTTCATTTTTTCCAATACAGATAACTGAACTCCAGGGTGTAGGTTCCCTAGTAATAAAATTTCGGCATCCTGCATTGAATCCGGAATTTTCGGATCAAAATTTTCCAGCACATTCACCTCTGTAGCCAGCGTATCTCTGGTATTCAAGTCATTGTGGTATCTTCCTGACCAAAAGAATGTTTTTCCTTCTTTTACGATTTCAATTCCTTCGATGTTTACTTCTCTGTTTGTGAACATATCAAGATGTTCCTGTGGAAAGTCTCCTCCTACTACAGAAACGATACCCGATTTAACGCCTAAAATAGATGAAGTAATCCCAATATAAGTGGCAGCTCCGCCTAAAATTTTGTCCGTTTTACCAAATGGTGTTTCAATTGCATCAAATGCAACACTTCCTACAACTAAAAGTTTCATATATTTTTCAATGTATATTAAAAGTAAATTAATTTTTCCATTCAAAAGAATCCAGCAGATGTTTCATATCATTTTTAATATAGTTTACTGCAGGAGCCAGAGAGTCCGGTTTCGGTCTCGTATTAAAGTATAAATAAGCAGTTACGAAGTGTTTCGTACTGTCTGTAATGTAAAACTGAAGATTAGAAGCACTTTGTCCTTTCAATTCATAGAAATTCCCATACACTTTTTTCTCAGGGTATTCGAATGATTTCGTATCTATAGAACTGGCTTTAATGGTATGTTCATAGACCATTTTTTCAGCTTCTTTGATGTGTTCTGCAAAGTCATTTTGTATCGGATAATACGTCACGAAAAGTTTGGCTTTCATTTTTGGATAGTTCAGATAAAACCAGCATGGCTTTTTGGCAGCTGTAATGGTAGCAAAATCTGAATATTCAAAGGTATAGGCACAATTGTTTTCAAACTTTTGGTATTTCGGTGCCGGATATTCAAGACGCAATTCTCCGTACGGTTTCGGGGCAGTGTCTTTTCCACATGAAATTAAAAGCAGTGATACAAAAATAAAAATGACTTTTTTTATCATTTTGCAAAAGTACAAATTAGATTTCAGATTTAAGAAGACAAATTTCAGTCTTTCAGAGAGTTTTGAATGTAATTTTCCAAAGGTTTTGGAAACGATTTTTCATGAGATCCTTCCACATCGGTAATGAGGTATTGATTATCAGTGATAAAATCATTCCAGATCTTTTCGGAAGTCACCTCAACATTCAATATTTCAATGCTTAAATTCTTATGAGTCAGCTTATGGGTAATGGTTTTGGAATTTGTAATGAATGGTTCCATATCCTCAGAAATAGCATCCGGGAATTCAAATAACTTCTTCCAGATAAAGTCATCTTTTCTCTGGCGGATCAAAAATTCTCCATTTCTGTGAACAAAATAATAGGTTAAGGCAAGATCTTCCGCCTTTACTTTTTTAGTTTTTACCGGATATTCTGATATTTTCTGAAGGGAAAAAGCCAGACAATCTTCATTAATAGGGCATTCATCACAAAGAGGATTTTTGGGTTTGCATATTTCAGAGCCGAGATCCATCATCGCCTGATTGAAATCGCCTACATTTTCAGGCATCACCAAAGTGGCTAATTCTGAAAAATAAGTAAAAGCTCTTGAATTTGAAATATCAAAATCATCAGCAAAGAAACGGCTCAGAACCCGATAGAAATTACCATCTACGGCAGGCATCTTTCCTCCAAAACAAATGCTGGAAACTGCAGCTGCCGTGTATTTCCCTACTCCTTTTAATTTCAGAATTTCTTCATACTGAGAGGGAAATGCTCCATGGTAATCATTCATAATCTGTTGGGCAGCAGTATGAATATTAATCGCTCTGGAATAATATCCCAGACCTTTCCAGTACAATAAGACCTCATTTTCTTCAGCTTCTGCCAAGGTTTCTACATCCGGAAATCTTTCGATAAAATTATTGTAATGATTAAGCCCTTGATTGATTCTTGTCTGCTGAAATACAATTTCGCAGATCCAGATTTTATAGGGGTCTTTTGTCTGTCTGAAAGGCAGATCCCGTGCATTATTTCTATACCAATCCAAAAGCCTGTTTCCCACATGCAGAAAATCTGTGGCTGTTCTATTTTTTTCCAAAAAGCGTAATCTGTTTAAATCATTGAAGAGAAAAGCTCTCTTCATCATGAGCATTGTTGCAAGTCTGCAAAGATAAGCTTATTCTTTTTTCCGGAATATAAATTGTGAAATAGGATTTTTAGTTCATACAGGACGACTATACGCTGCAATCTGTAGAGGCGAAATCTATAATGGTCAGATACCACTTCCCTTGTATGTTGGTGATATAAAAAACAAAAGTCCCACCAACACTGTTTACTGTTACTCTTCGGCTTTTTAATTCTATTTTCTTAAACTTTTCTCCCTCTTTTTCCAATTCTATTTTTTTCTTCGGATCTAATTTCTCACCAACGATATCCGAAAAATGTTTGATAAAGAAACTTACCGACTCCGATAGTGTATGAAATTTATTTTCTGAAGCAACGAAAATTCCTTCTTTTTTAATCTTTTCACATTCAAAAAAAGACTGTTCGGTAAACTCTATTTTATTTAAATCCAAATTTCCTATTTTATATTTTTCCAAAAATGATTGATACGGAATTCCGGCTGATTCCATAGTTCCTTTCTCCAAGCATTTTTTGTTCAGACAAACTTTCTGAAATTTTTCCCAACTATTATTTGCCCCTATTGTAGTAATAAGTACAAGACCAGTTTCTGGATTTATTAACTGATTAAATTTTTCTGAATCTTTCTGGTTATAGATTTCCACTACTTTTTTAACAATCTGCTTTATTTCTTTATTCTGCCCATGCAAAGAATCGCAACCTGAAAAAATAATTGATGTAAGGAGTATTAATAATATTTTTTTCATAAACATTCATTTAATAGTGGAAAAATAGCATCTTTAACAACCTGTCCTTCTCCAGCAGTCTTCGATTGCATTTCTTCATGCGTAAAAATATTTTCTTTTTTTAGATTATATTTTTTCATCAACGTAACAACAATACATTTCACCGATTTAACTTGTGCATCCGTCAATTCATCCCAATAAATATCCTCATCAATCCACTTTCCATTAAGCCTCCGTTGTCCTTTAAATGATTTTGTTAGTTTAACAGAGGTCGGATCTTTTACTTTATAATCATAAACAGTGTAGAGGTCTTTTCCTACTTTATAGTAAGCCATCCCAATTACTTCTATTCCGATAGAGTTTTCAGTTTGAACTTCCATATGACCAGTTCTCGCAGTCTCATTCATAATATGATTGGAAAACTGATCTAGTTTAATAGGCTGGAAAATTTCTCCATCCACACCACGCGATCCTTCAACATAGAAATGAGTACCTTTTGAATGTGCAATAGCTCCTGAAATTGAGGATCCAATCGTTCTATGTAAAACGATTGCAATAACTTTTTGGATTCCATTGTTTCCCTTTACCTTACTTTCTGCCTTCGTATGAACAACATTTAGTCCGCTTAATAATTCTTTATCAATAGAATAAACATTGCATTCACAGTATTTAATCCCAAACCATTTCCCATTTTCATCAAGCCAGTAATTGGATTTGGAAGATTTCTGAGAGTCATTTTCATGACCTGCTGCATTTCTTCCCATGTAAGTAATATTGAAGCCGGGATTATGTTTATCAGCATCGACCAGTAAACAGGTATAGACTTTTTTGTCTTTGGCTTTATTAATTTTATTTCCCCACGCTTCAATGTCTTTTTTGTCAGTAGAAGGCTGAAGTTTTACTTTATAAACGGCTCGTCCATCTTTGTCTACTGTTGCCGAAAGCAGACCTTGTGTATCTTTATCATCCTGAAGTAGATCTACGACGGCAAAGTCTTTACCATCAAAAACGCCATCGCGGTCAAGGATATTCACTTCTATTTTTTTACCGATTAAACCTGTTGTTTCAACAATAATATAAACTGTATCTCCCACAGAAGCAGCATTGATCTGAACATATTTATTATTTTCAATCTTAGTAACGTAGGCATTAAGAACTATAGCATTAGCCATAGTAAGAGGTTCTCTTTTGATCTCGGACCATGTTTCAAAACTTACTCCTACCATATGTTTATAATTTAATGATTAGACAGGAAATACTTCGCCAGAATAGCTTTACATCGACATTTTGAGTGATCTTTCTAAAAAAAATTATTTCTTCACAGAATATACAGGAGCTGACTTTAGCCACTGATATTTAAGGTTCATATCTTCGGCAATAAAACGGTAACCTTTTAGCTGTTTAAGGTAAACATATATTGAATCATTACCGTGATCTTTTAATTTTAATCTTTGAGGAGAAAGGAATTTAATAGGAAATTCTACCGTGGAGTCTCTGACCGTTTTTAAGACTTTACCGGCATTCACTTTATAAATAAAAAAGCCTCTTCCACGTCCTTTTGAACTATCGATAAGCTTTACACCTGAACCTGCAATAACGAGCTCACTGCCATCGAAGCATTCTTCTTTATTCATGATGTAAGCCTTTCCTTCCTGCTTTTCATCGGCAAAAAGATCTTCTTCATAATGGGCCGGACTTTGGTATTTTTTTTCACAACTTACAAAAAAAGCCATCCATACAACAGGCAGGCTCATGATAAGCTTTTTTTTCATTTTAATATTCATAGGTGTGTTGGTAGAAAAAAACCGATGTAAAAATTGCATCGGTTTTTATTATTTTAAAATATTTTTTTACTCCTGAGTGTACTCTGCATCCCATTCGTTACCATCATCTCCTTTATGTCCGTCAAGTTTAATAACAAAACTTTTCGTAGGGAAATAAGGTGTCATACGGATATCAAGCCATACTCTGTCTTTGTTTACTCTATCCTGCTCGAAACGAACAATCTTGAATTTCTCAATCAATTTGTCCGGTCCTTTGATATTATCCAGGAAGGTTACAATTTGTCTTCTTAAATCATCTTCGTTCTTAGCATTCCAGTTTTCGAAGGCTCTTCTGTTCAGGAAGTCCAGTAATACTTTAGTTACATAGTCGAATACACGAACTACGGAATACGTCTGAAGACCAATATTGTCTCCTGTAAATAATGTTTTCGCAGAGAAAGCCATAATTTTTCCGTACTCGTTTACCATGGGTACAAGACCCATTTTTTCCAACTGAGAAATTTCACTTTTCTTCAATTCGAATTTTACAGCGTCTACCTCATTGATGTTACCATGTTTTTTACCGGCTGCCACCTGAGACATTAATGTTTTATGGATTTTTCCGGCTAATGAAGTGGAAGGTGGAAGTTCTACATTCTCTTCTTCTCCTACTTCTTCTGCTTTTCCGCGTCCTACCAACCAGTTACAAGTCATAATTACGTTACTTCTGTGAAGTTCACCACCTGTAAGGTTTGCAGAATGGAATAAGTCTACAACATCGTCCGGTTTATCAAGATTGGCGAAATCCGTAACCATCATTACTTTGTTCTCGTTACAGATCTTTGCCCATTTTTCGATTACTTTATTGGAACCTAAATACCCCGGGATTGCAAGAATTGAGTAATTATCTCTAAGATCCAAACGATCGTAATAATTCTTAAATTCATCAGAAATAGCATCTATAAATAGAGGATTATCTAAGTCTGAAACCTGTTCAAGGCTTGCGTTCACTATACTTACGTTATCCACTTTATCCAATTCTGTATTTTTGTAGAATTGAGCTACTGTTCTGTAGTTGGTTTCCAACAGACGAACGGCATCGAGTGTATTTTTTAAGTTTGTTTTCAGATTCTGATCGGCTTGCTGTGCTTTTGTCTTGCACGTATCGGCCATTTTATCTGCTGGTTCATTACCTTCTAAAAGGCTTACCCAAAGATTAATTTTCTGAAGAAGTTCCTTTCTTTCATCTGATTTATTACCATCATTCAGGAAGATTTCTTTTCTTGCCTTTCTTGTAGGGTTCATATTGGCAATACCGTCTACGACGGATTCAACAAAGCCAAAACCTCCCATTTTATTCAGCTCTGCAAGGGGGTTGCCCTTCGGCTGCCCTGAGTGTTGCTGTTGACCCTGCTGCTGGCTTTCTTGTGCCTGTAATTTGCTATCCATGATTTAATGTAAGTCTTTAATTATTTTTCAAGTTCTTGTGCCACTTCTTTCAATACTTCTATGAACGCCGCTCTTGTCTGATCGTTCTCCAGCATATTGCGTAGAATTTTATTAGTTTTCAGCTGACGTACAATTTTGTTGTACTGCTCCTGCTCCATACTCAATTGCTGTAGATAGTCTGATTTTTGAGTAAGGCTTTTAGGAGTAAAGTCTCCAAGATTTTGAAAACGGAATTCTTCTTCAACTACGCTTCCATCTTCTGTTTCATGTTGTACTGCTACTGAAGGTTGAAAGTGTTTGAAGACATCTTCTACGGTTTTTAATCCTGTTACAATTTCAGGGGTATAAGATTCTTCTGTTGTAAGTTGGCTTACTATCAGTGATTTATTTTCCTGTATTTCCTGAATAGCTTCATTAGCGTCTACTTTTACCTCGTTTCCGCCAACACCATAATTAAACATTGCCATATTATTATTATTTTGAGATTTCTTGTTTTGGTTTGGATCTGTCTTTGAGTAATTTACAGATGATTCAAATAAATTACCAATCCAGTGTTTAAATTTAAAAAAAAACTGTAACATACAAAATTTTGTCAAGATTTTTCTTGATTTATTTAAAGTTATCTACAATTATTTAACATAAGATCAAACTCTTATGATGTCACTAAGCTATGAAAAATAAATAAAATATATCATAAAAAAATAAAATAAAACATTGTACCGCAATCTTCTGCAAAAAGTATCACATAAATGTTAAAATAAGAATGCTCTGCAATGTAATAAAATACAGAAAAAAAAATCTTTATATTTAAACAAAGTAAACACAGTCATGAAAGATGTGAAGATAGCATTCAGAAAGCCAATATTTCCGGTTTCAGAAGCACTACAGCAATATCTGGAAAAATATAACAGAACGACAAAGATTCAGTTTTTGTATGAAGACCTCCTGAGATTTAGCGATAGTGTGAATATTCTCGATAAAGACGGCAAAGATACCTTGTGGCTTGGGGTAATGTATCCTGAATATGAATTTAAAGAAATAGAGGCTAATTTAAATAAGATTTATACTCTTCTCCATTCCGATGGAGATACAGCTACTTTACCTTATCTGAAAGTAGATACCATCGATTTCTGCACCTTTGGAAACTCCAAACCTTTCCGGGTTCGGGTGAGAAATATCCTGAATGATAATTATACTAATTTTTACATTAAACAGGCGGATGCTTCCCGCATATACGGACTGGAACTTGAAGATTTGCTGTCTCCCAACCGCATTAACTTCCTTATTTATAAAAATACTTTGATTGAAGAGCATATCTTAGGAATTCCCGGAGATGTTTTTATTCAGAAACATATGCACAACTGTACCGAATTGGAAAAGGCCCAGATTTCCAAGGAATTTGTAAAATTCAATGAGCGTTGCCTTATTGGACTCCTCGGTGACATGCGTTCTTACAATTATGTTGTTATTCCTATACACGATTTCGACCAGGTTATATACAGAATCCGCCCTATCGATTTTGATCAGCAGACTTATGAGGGGAATTTAAAAGTTTATCTTCCCCAGTATTTTAAAGAAAACCATCAAATGGTCAGTATGGTAATGGAAAAACTGAAACCCAGCTCTATAGAACAGTACCGCAAAGAAGTGCGCTCACAGATTGTAAAAAGAGTGACCAGCAGCAAAACCCGATTTGATGAACTCATTACTATTATGAAAACAGATAATATTGCACCTGAAGCCAATGTTACTGAGCTAAAGACTGCATTACAAAAACTGACTTACGATGTGAATTTCAAGTATTGCAAAACTATGGGTGATATTATAGAAACCGGAATAAAGTTTGTTCTTCGGAATTATAAAAAAGCCTATTAAAAAGAAAATCCGTCCCATTTTATTGAGGCGGATTTTTCTTTTCTAACAATTTTCGGTACAACTACCAAATTTTTATTCTGTCCTGAGGCGCTTTATACATTTTGTCCCCAGACTTGATATCAAATGCTTTGATAAATGAATCCTGATTTACCAACGGCCCGAATGCTCTGTACATTCCTGGTGAATGCGGATCTGTTTTCACCTGATTGATCATATACTGATCGGTGGCTTTGGTTCTCCAAACAGTCGCCCAGCTCATAAAGAATCTCTGATCCTGAGTGAATCCACTGATTTTACCCGGGTTTCCTTTATCTTTCAGATACATCTGAAGAGCATCGTATGCAACGGCAACGCCTCCAAGGTCACCGATATTCTCACCACTGGTAAATTTACCGTTTACGAAACTGCCTTTTACTGGTTCATAAGCACTATATTGAGCAGCAAGCTGTCCTACTTTGGCATCAAAGTTCTTACGATCGGCATCTGTCCACCAGTTATTAAGGTTTCCATCACCATCAAAACGGGAACCACTATCATCGAATCCATGAGAAATCTCGTGGCCTATAACTGCTCCGATACCACCAAAGTTAACGGCTGCATCTGCATTAGGATTATAGAAAGGAGGCTGAAGAATGGCTGCAGGGAATACAATCTCATTGTTTGAACCGCTGTAGTACGCATTTACAGTTTGCGGAGACATTCCCCACTCTGTTCTGTCAACCGGTTTTCCTACTTTATCAAGACTTCTCTGGTACTGCCATGCTGAAACATTCTGAAGGTTTGAATATAATGTAGCTCCCTGCTTTGGAGATTCTACCTTTAATTGGGTATAATCTTTCCATTTATCAGGATAAGCAATTTTTACGGTAAACTTGGATAGCTTTTCCTGAGCTTTCACTTTTGTATCGGGAGACATCCAGTCGATGCCTGCAATATGAGATTTGAATGATTTTAAAAGATAATCAATATAGGTTTCCATCTGCTGTTTAGCCTCCGGAGTAAAGTATTTTTCAACATACAATTTACCGAAAGCTTCTCCAAGAACTCCATTTACAAGAGTAAGCCCTCTTTTGTTCATTGGACGCTGCTCTTTCTGTCCCTGAAGATATTTAGCATAAAAATCAAATCTGATCTGCTCAAGACTATCATCCAGATTACTTGCATTACCATTGATTAAATGATATTTTAAATAATCCTTTAATAAAGGAAGATTCTTCTGCGTCACAAACTGATCCATATTCTGGTAGTACTTCAGTTCACCGATAATTACCCTGTCTGTATTTACTCCGGCCTCCTTCAGGTATTTTGCAAGATCAATATTTTTAACCAGACCTGATAATTCTGATACATTTTTAGGATTGTATCTAAGGTTAGCATCTCTGTTCTGCTCAAGTGTCAATAAATAATTGGCCAGTTGCTTCTCAAAGTCAACCACATTTTGAGCAGTCTGCGCTGAGTTTTTATATCCTAAAACTCCGAATAATTTCCCAACATATGTTTGGTATTCTGCCAACGTTTTGGTGTTTGCTTCATTTACTTTCTGGTAATAATCTCTTCCCAAACCAAGATCCGGGCCTCCAAGATACACGGCATTCATTTTGGAGTTTTTCATATCTGCCCTTACGCCCCATCCATAGAATGAATTGTCACCTAATTTTGTAGCTTCCAAAAGATATTTTTGTAAGTCACTAAGGCTTTTAATAGCATCAATTTTAGCAAGATCTCCTTTGATTGGAGCCAGTCCTTCAGCATTTCTTTTACCGGTGTCCATGAAAGAAGCGTACAGATTCTGAATCTTCTGCCCTTCAGAACCTGCCGGATAAGTTTCCGTTAAAATTTTGTTTAAAATATCTAATGAAGCATCATCTACATTTTCTCTCAACGCATTGAAGGAGCCCCAATTGGCCTTATCAGAAGGAATCTGAGTGGTCTTCACCCAATTTCCATTGACATAGCTAAAAAAGTCATCCTGTGGGCGAACACTCGTATCCATATAAGATAAATTGATCCCTTCTTCTTTCATTTCTTCTTTTACTGGTTTTGCAGCACTTGCCGTAGCTTCAGTTTTTGCATCTGTTCCTGTAGTTTTTGCTGCACCACATGAATTAAGAAATACAATACCCGAAAGGGCAAGTATTCCAATATTTAGCTTTTTCATTAAAGATAGTTTTTGATTTTACACAAACGTATCAAATATACAAACTTTCATGATAAGTAATAAATGATAATTGACAAATGATGGAAAGTTTTCAGTGATAAATTCCGATCTGAATTAAAAGAAGCACCTCTTCAAATCTTTGATTTTTCACCCTCCGGATGACGGAGATTTTAAAAATAAAAAACCGCTCATTACTGAGCGGTTCCTGTTTTTTACCAGATTTTAATTCTGTCTTCCGGCGTTTTGTATAATTTATCGCCTTTTTTCAAGTCGAATGCTTTATAGAAAGCATCAACGTTAATTAGCGGACCAAAGCTTCTGAAGTAGCCCGGAGAGTGCGGATCTGTCTTCACCTGGTTAATCATATATTTTTCACTTGATAAAGTTCTCCAAACGGTTGCCCAGCTTAAAAAGAATCTCTGATCCTGGCTGAATCCACTGATTTTTCCCGGGTTTCCTTTATCTTTCAGATACATTTGAAGAGCGTCATAAGCAATATTTACTCCTCCTAAGTCAGCGATATTTTCACCGTTGGTAAATGTACCGTTTACGAAAGTTCCTTTTACCGGCTCATATTTGTCATATTGAGAAGCAAGTGCTTTTGTAGCTTTCTCGAAATTGGCTTTATCTTCCGGAGTCCACCAGTCTACAAGGTTACCGTCAGCGTCAAATTGTGCTCCTGAATCATCAAATCCGTGGCTCATTTCGTGACCGATTACCGCTCCGATTCCACCGAAATTCACGGCAGCATCAGCTTTAGGGTTGAAGAAAGGAGGTTGAAGAATCGCTGCAGGGAATACAATTTCATTGTTTACCGGATTATAGTAAGCATTTACAGTTTGCGGAGTCATTCCCCATTCTGTTTTATCAACCGGCTTACCGATTTTAGCTAAATCTTTATTGTATTGCCATTCAGAAACATTCTGAAGGTTTTGATATAATGTTCCTCCCTTAGCTTCCTGAGTGATCTGTAACTTTGAATAGTCTTTCCACTTGTCCGGATAAGCAACTTTCACTGTAAATTTATTCAATTTCAGCATTGCTTTTTCCTTAGTCGTAGCTGACATCCACGCCAGGTTGTTGATGTGAACGGCAAAGCTTTTCTTTAAATAATCGATCAATTCCACCATCTGAGCTTTAGCCTCTGCAGGGAAATATTTTTCAACATATAATTTTCCGAAAGCTTCTCCAAGATTTCTGTTGATCAACTCAAAACCTCTTTTGTTCAATGCTCTTTGCTCCTGCTGACCTCTTAAATATTTTCCGTAGAAAGCAAATTTCATGTCACCCAGCTTTTCGCTTAGGTAAGATGCACTTCCGTTGATCATGTGGAATTTCAGATAATCCTTGATTACCGGAAGGTTCTGAGCATTGACTAATTTATCAAAGCTTTTATAGTATCCCAATTCTCCGATAATTACTCTGTCTGTGTTTACCCCTACTTTTTTAAGGTAAGCAGGAATATCAACTCCTTTTACCAAAGTTGAAAGCTCAGCCATAGTCTGAGGGTTATATTGAAGCGTATTATCACGGCTTTGCTCATTTGTTAAAAGGGTCTGAGCAATGCTTTTCTCGTAATTAATAATAGTTTTAGCCGCTTCATCAGCATTTTTATAACCTAATTCTTTTAACATTGAAGCTACATACTTCTGATATTCAGCGATTGCTTCTGTATTTTTATCGTTTACTTTCTGATAGTAATCTCTTCCCAATCCTAGCGTAGCGTTTCCTATGTAAACCGCGTTCATTTTAGAATCTTTAAGATCGGCATCAATTCCCCATCCATAAAATACATTTTCACCTTCTTTAGTTACCGCAGTAAGGTAGTTCTGAAGATCTGCCATGTTTTTAATAGCATCAATCTTATTCAGATTATCCTGAATAGGCTTGATTCCGTCGGCATTTCTTTTCTGCATGTTCATAAAAGTTGCATACAGATCCTGAATCTTTTTCCCTTCGCTTCCGTCAGCAAATTTATCTTTCAGAAGAGAGTTCAGGATTGTCATGGAATTGTTATCCGTATCCTCAGCCAATTTATTAAAGCTTCCCCAAGTTGGTTTATCAGATGGAATTTTGGCAGTTTTCATCCAGGTTCCACTTACGTAATTATAAAAATCATCCTGTGGACGCACCGAAGTATCCATCAAGCTAAGGTCTAAACCTTTATCTGTATTATTCACTGCTACCTTAGTAGCTTTAGCTTGTGCACTCATAGTATTTTGAGAGCAGATCCCTGCTATTAAAAACAAAGAAAGCGTTAATTTTTTCATTATGATAACAATTTAAAGAATATGTATTATTTTTTTCGGATTTGTTACTTTTCCGAAAAACAAATTTAAACAAATATTAAGAAGTTGCTATCTCTTTTACATTTCCTGTTCGTTTCAGGAACCCCCAGGACTGCATTTCGCCTTTCAATGCTTTTCTTAAACTTTTAAACAACACAATATACATCAGCCATCTGTATCCGAATCTTTGTGGAATGATATACAGCAAATTCGTTAATTTTTCACGCTGCATAAGGAATGCCACCAACGCTAAGGAAGCATCCACCAAAAGAAATATCAAATAGTAAGAAAATATTTTACTTCCATTTCCGGACAGGATTCCAAAAAACATAATCACATCTGCCAGTGGCGAGAAAAACGGAATAATGTATTGGAACAGTAAAATATTAGGCATCGCCCAAAGTCCCAATCCTTTGTATCTGGGGTTAAGGAAAGTCTGCTTTTGTTTCCAGAACATCTGCATAATTCCGTAAGTCCATCGGAAACGTTGTTTCAGGAACTGTTTTACAGTTTCAGGAGCTTCAGTGACAGCGATAGCACTATTTTCATTGGCTACTGTATATCCTTCTCTTAAAATCTTCACGGTAATATCACAATCTTCAGCAAGCGTATCTGAAGAATAGCCTCCCACTTCTGCAATTACAGATTTTCTGAAAGCACCGATCGCACCCGGAATTACCGTAATAGCATTGATATGAGCATAGGCTAATCTGTCAAAATTCTGGCTTGTAGTATATTCTATCGCCTGCCATCTCGTAAGCCAGTTGACTTTGTTTCCTACTTTTACATTTCCGGCTACCGCAGCAATTTTTTCTTCAGGAGTTGCATTCAGGAATCTTGCTATAAGATATTTTACGGCATCCTGCTGCAATTTAGTATCTGCGTCGATGCAGACTACATATTCTGCGTCGGTCTGAGCAATACCAAAGTTTAATGCAGTTGCTTTTCCACCATTGGTTTTTGTAAAAATCTCAAGTTTCGGATGATCCGGAAAAGCTTCTTTTGCTTTCTCATAGGTTGAATCTTTACTTCCGTCATCCACCATAATGATGTTAAAATTCGGATAGGATTGTTTCAGTAGGTTATTCAACGAGGAAACAATATTCACTTCCTCATTATAAGCAGGTACAATAATGGATACTTTCGGATAAGATTCCAATATTGGAAATTCGCCAAGCTTTTTTTCTTTTTTTCTTTCTTTAAAAGCCCAATAAGCCATCAATAAAAGTCTTATTAATCCTAAAGCAATGAAAATGGTAAACAAGGCAACCAAAAAATGACTTATTCCATAAATTACGGTAGCCAAAACAAGGTTAAGCTGCATCACATAGTAAGATCTCGTCTTCGGAACTTCAGGCATCAGCTCACTTCTTTTCTTATGCAAAAGATTAGTAAGATTGGTAAAATGATATCCCTGTTTCTGAAGGGTCGGGATTAAAATTTTTAATGCCTTCACTGTTTCCTCTCTTGTATCCCCGCCCGCATCATGAAGCAGAATGATATTTCCTCTCTGCTGCTTGATTCCTGCCAATACACGTTTTACAATTTCATCAGACTTTATGCCGGGCTGCCAGTCTTCAGGGTCAATATTTTCCCCGATATCCAGATAATTTTGTTGTCTGGCTAAAGCTACGGGAATAATTTCTTCCGAGGTTGTAGGTTCAGAATCCGCATTATAAGGCGCTCTGAAAAGAATGGTACTGTGTCCTGTTACACATTCTATCAGTAATCTGGTTAATTTTAATTCCAGCAAAGCTCTTTCCGGACTTACTTTAGCAATATTTTCATGGGTAAAGGTATGGTTTCCGATCTCATGGCCTTCACGGTAAATTCTTTTGACAAGAGGAAGATTTTTTTCAGCATTTAATCCTACCAGGAAGAAAGCCGCAGGAACATGATATTTAGACAAAACATCCAGTACCTGAGGAGTATATGTTTCATCCGGCCCGTCGTCAAATGTCAGCACCAACTCTTTTTGAGGCGCGCTGCCATATTTTTTCACTTCATACGAACTTGGGTATGTGACATAATTTTCGTCGGTAATAATTTTTTCTTTAGGATCAATTTCCAGGGCAATTTTTCCGTCATGAGGAGTGTTCAATACATCCAATATTTCACCATCTCCGATATAATCGACCATAGTTTGGCCTTTTACATTTTCCAGTGTTTTCAGATTAAGTTTAGAAAGCCCGGCAAACGTAAGATCTTTATCATAAAAATTCCAGACTCTGCTATCTTCACTACCCAATCTCCATAATGCAGTTCCTGCCAACGGATATTCTGATGAAAAACGCATGGTATTAAAGATTGACGCTGCGTCATTGAAGAATACCGTATGGGTATTGCTTTTAGAATCTGTATATGAATAATTTAAGTTAAACGTATTATCATTAAAATCGATTACTGCCTTGCTGGCACTGGCTTTTGTGATCGCCTGCATATAGGTAACAGAGGTATTGTCATCTTTATTGGAACTCCAGTCATAACCATATGCTCCCAGTCCCAGAATAATCTTATGAGGGGATGTTTGTTTTACAATTTTCCCGGTCTGAGCTTCAATCCATTTCTGTGAGGAAACCGGCCCTGCATCACTTCCTGCAGAATATTCATCATA
Organism: Chryseobacterium lactis; assembly: GCF_003815875.1. Taxonomy (NCBI): domain Bacteria; kingdom Pseudomonadati; phylum Bacteroidota; class Flavobacteriia; order Flavobacteriales; family Weeksellaceae; genus Chryseobacterium; species Chryseobacterium lactis. Next base: position 2,856,403 of record NZ_CP033924.1, on the reverse strand, counting down.
AGCCATCAGTACAAAATAATCTACATAAGGATCTAATCTCGGAACATTGTAGTCATCATTATCCGTCATGATATCCATCGTCACAAGCAACTGATTCTGTTTGAATGTTTCCGAAAGCTCTTTCATGAAGGCAATCAGGTTCTCATCAGAATTCAGGTTCATATCCTCAAAGTCAATATTGATTCCTTTGAAATGATATTTTAAACACTGCTGAGTAATTTTCTGGATAAGATTGGTTCTCCGTTTCGGATCATTAAGCACCTTCGTCAATCCTTCAGAACGGAATTCCCGGTCAGAGTTGTTGCTCAGCATAGGCATTGCTGCCACGCCGGTTCTTTTGATTACTTTATACCCTTCAGGATCTACATTGGTCTTCAGATCTCCTGTTTTGGGATCAATAAAAAACCATTCCGGAAAAACCAGGTTTACGTGTCTGATATTTCGCTTTAAAGACATCAAAGACTGCGGATCCCAGGCTACATAAAAAGCTGAACGGATCCCACCCGGAAACTGCGCCCAATTTCTGTTTTGATTCTTAAATCTTTCTGCTCGTGCCTTTTCGATCTTGGAAAGATTGGTATGTATTGTTTTTTCAGAAATAAAGCTTCGGAAGCCTTTATATTCTTTCGAAATTTTATTTTCCTGAAGATAAGGTTTATTGGCTGTGATTACGGCTTTGTAATCTTCCTTAAAAGGAATTTTAGGACTTCTGTCCAGTGTCATCATCAGACCTAAAGCAAGAAGAAGCAACGCCCCAACAAAAATAAAGAAGCGGCTTCCCCATTGTACACTTTTCCAACGTTTTTTGCTGTTGGTCTGAAAAATCTGTTTGGAATTTTCCACGATTTTAAAATTTTAATGAATGGTTTTCAAAAAGTGTGAAAAACTGTATTAAATTTATTAAAAAAAAATTAAAAAAAAAATTCATTGTTTTAACTATTGACAAGGAGTCCTACAAGATCCTGAATTACCTTCTGGGAAACGAAATTCATAAAATCCACTCTTTCCAGGTGAGGCATGTAGAGTTTTGAGGTGACTTCCTGATTATTAACTCTGATCGTATAGAAAACTGTTCCTACCTCTTTTCCATCTTCTCCTTTTCCGGGACCTGCCACTCCGGTCGTAGAAAGAGAGATATGAGTATCGAACAATTGTTGACATCCTTTTGCCATTTCCTGAGCTACCTGCTCACTTACAACAGTAAATTTTTCTACAGTATCTTTCGAAACATTTAAAATTTTAATTTTCTTATCTGTAGCATAAGCAACCATTCCGCCAAGAAAATACTTTGAACTGCCGGAAACTGAAGTAATCATTTTTGCTAATTCACCTCCGGTACAGCTCTCTGCTGTGGAAATGGTCAGTTTTCTTTCCGTTAGTATTTCTGCCAGAATAGTTTCAATTTTATCTTCTGATACAGCAATCACATGCCCTTCCACCAAAGGAAGAAGCTTTTGGATTTCATTCTCTGCCTGCAATTTTAGCATTTCTTCGTTGTCGCCGGATGCCGTTAATCTGAGTTTTACTCTTGTTCCTACAGGAAGATAGGAAAGCGCTATATTTTCAGGAAGTGCCAATTCCCAATTTTCAATGGTATCAGCTAAAATACTTTCGGGAATGCCCACCACCGAAACAATTCTGGTATGGATAAAGTTAAGGTTAAATTTCTCCTGTAAATAAGGAATAATCTGATCTTTAATCAATGGTTTTACTTCATATGGAACTCCCGGCAAACTGAATGAAAGCTTTCCGTTCTGCTCCATCATCATACATGGTGCAGTACCAAAATGATTTTGAAAAACTACAGATTTCGTAGGAACAAAAGCCTGTTCTTTATTTCTTTCCAAAATATCCTGGCGTCCCCGTTTTTCCATATAGGCTTTAAGATGATTAAACGTGACCTCATCCAGAGCAATTTCATCATTGAAAAACTCTGCCAGTGCCTTTTTTGTTTTATCATCTCTGGTAGGTCCCAGCCCGCCGGTTGTAATCACCAGATCACCTGATTCAAAAGCAGTTTTCAATGTTTTTTTGATGGTTTCAATCTCATCTGAAATTGTAAAAATCTGGGTAACTTTAATGCCTATATTTTTCAGTTCGGAAGCAATAAAATTTGAGTTGGTGTCGATTGTATTTCCTGAAAGGATTTCATCACCAATCGTAATCAGAACGGCTTTTTCCATAGATCAATTTGTTGAAAAAAATTCTCCTGCAAATGACGGAAAATTCTCTGTGACGGGCAATATAAATTGATTTTTTCTATTTTTGACAAAAATTGTTTAAAACTATAATTAAAAAGTATGTCTAAATATGATGATGCCTCATGGCATTATGGTGGTGATTTTCCGGAAAGTCTTCCTCAAAAAAATGGAGCCACCCACACAGGTATGTTTCTGAACTGGTGTATTAACCATGATTTAATCTCTGATGAATTAAAAGAAGACGGTGCGGAGGAAATTGAAAAATTAAAACGACGAGAGATTACAGGTGCCGACTTTGTAATGAACGCCTGTGATGGAAAATTTTCTGAATATGATTTGAGTGACCTGGGAAATAGTTTTGCAAAGGATTATTATGCCGACGACACGGATTTCGGGAACAGATACAGTTCATTTGCCGATGACTACGTTAATATTTTTGATGGTAAAGCTGAGGAAAACGACTACGAATATGAAACTTTTTATCATATTGAAGACACGTATGAAAACTATGATTTGATGGCACAGGTCATTGATCATCGCTTTGAAGAGTGGAAGGAATATATTGGAAGTTAAAAGATTATACTTTTGTCTTGAAACAAAAGTATACAAAAATTCAAGACTGAAATCATCCTTTAAAATTGAGATTGACTCCTACAATTTCCAAACTCGCCTAGAATCAAACGATTCTTTTCGACTTAAAATCTCAGCCAAGCTCAGACAGTGGAAATTTTTTAGCGGATTCAATCTCAATTTTCTTAACGCTTTACCCAGGATCATTTTGCTATTTTGCTTTTTCAGCTTTTTCGCTTTATTGGTTGTGTCTTACCCAGATTAAATCATTTGTTTTATATCCTATTTTCTTTGCTTTTTCAATAAAACGTTGTCTTATGCTTTCAGGAATGCTGGTGGTTCTGGAAAGAATCCAAAGATATTTTAAGCTGCTTCCTGCAACCAAAACATACTGATATTCTTCATCGATGTCAATCACGTTATACCCTGCCCAAAATGGTTTAAAAAAAGACACTTTTAAACGGGCTTCAGTTTTATCTTTAACGAATTTAGCTTCTCCGATAGAGTCATTCCACAGCTTTTTTAAATAGTCGTAGCCCCGGTTCACAACACGGATGGTTCCATCGGGATTTTCAGAATATTCAGCGGTAACATTATCCATATTTTTCTCGAATTTGTAATCAAAACGGGCAATTTCATACCATCGTCCGAGATATTTTTTAGCATCAAAACCTTTTACGGCAATTGCTCCTTTGGGAATACCCACGGAATAGGAGTTAAAAATAAGAAGCCCCAGTGCACCTACCGAGACCGGAAGTATAATTTTGTGAAGCGTTTTCATAACGGAATATTTTGAATGGTTGTTATAAAAGCGTCAAAAATAGTGCCTTTAGGCTGTTAAGGAACAATAAATTCTACGAAAAAACTTTCAGAAAGTTCTCTTTAAAACTCCCGGAAACTTCAATTTCAGTATCATCAGAAAGCATTACTGTTCCACTTTTATGATAGGATTTCACAAAACCTGTATTGATAATATGAGAGCGATGAACTCTTACGAAAGGACTTTCCAACAGATCATCAAAATGTTTTAGAAACCGGCAAACCATTTTTTTTGAACCATCGGTAAGATATACCTGGGTAAAGTTGCCATCTGCCTGTAATCTTACAATATCTTCCGTTTTCACCACATCAAATCCCTGTAAAGTGGGAAGGATGAGCTGTTGTTTTTCCGGTTTTAATTTTAAGTTTTGAAGCAATATTTTATTCCGGTTAAGTTCTTCTTTTTTCTCAAGACTTTCTACCACTTTATTAACGGCGACAATAAGTTCCTGAATGTCGATTGGTTTTAAAATATAATAGCTTGCTGATTTATTTAAAGCCTGTAAAGAATATTGCGAAAATGCAGTAATGAAAATGGTTTCATAAGAAAATTCACTGGTGGCTTCCAAAACATCGAAGGCATTCCCGAAAGGCATTTCTACATCAAGAAAGACCAATTGCGGCTGATTTTCTGCGATCAATGGAACAGCTTCTTTGATACTTTCCGCTTCGCCCAGAATTTCAACCTGGGGACAATATTTGGTAAGGTAGCTTCTTAAAACTTCCCTTGCAATCTTTTCATCGTCTACAATTACAGCTTTTATTTTCATCGGTATTACGTCTCAGCTTGTCGTTGCAAATTATGAATATTTGGTCAGTCACACAACCAAAGCTACAGATCTGTTCTTTTCCATTTCCAGGCATATCTTACGATCAGTATAGTGATCATACATTCTAAAGCTGCCAGGAAAACGTAAAACAAATACCAATCTGAAAAGGAAGTTACACCAATAAATACCATAATTAATGTGAACAACAGTCCCAACACAATATTGAGAAATCTGTTGATAGCCGGTTTTAAAATCAGAGATAAAAATACCATTACGGCGGGAATTGCAAGAACTATGGAAGCCGTGAACAGTTTGAAGGGAGAATCCAACAGATTATTTCCTTCAACAAGACCTCGTGTTTTTCCTGGAGTATAGAGTTCAAAATAGTCTCCATATAAATAACAAAGGGTGACGGAAGTCCACAAGCCGGCAAGAATTATTTTAATATTCACCGGAGAATTTTCAAATGTCTTAAAATCTGTATTCATTTTGGTTATGTTTTTTATCTATCAGACAATCCTATTTCCAAAATGGTTACAGTTTTTTCAATAAAGTTTAAAGAAACTACTGGTACTTTCCGTTTTTAAACTGTAAAGTTTTGTAGCTGGTTTTTGAAGTTTCTTTACCTTCACATTCACCATTTAAATCCTTATTAATGGTTGTAACGGAGGTGGTTTTAATTTTAATATCAGAAAAATTATTGGTCTTTGCCGTACCGATGATCATCACAGAATGCCGGTTTTCAAATTCACCGTTGCATCGGGTATCCCATTCTCCATGGCTTGAATCCAGCTCAAATTGATCAAGTACTTTGCGCAGCGTTTTTCCTTCCGGATAGTATAATGAAATTGTTTCGGAAGAATAAGGATTGGGCCGGCTGCTTCCCGTAAAATCAACTTTAACACCGAAGGCGCGAATATTTGTTCCAATAGTATATAAACCCGTATCTATTGTCAGACCTGTCAGCATTATCGCATCGGAAATTATTTCAGTAGGATCAAAGTATTGATTCCGAATTGTTCCGTTTCCATCTGTAATGACGATATAATTTCGAATTGTAAAATTATATTCATCTTCTCCACTTCCCACTATAACCGGGATAACGGCAATATATGAGTCTTCTGCATTGGGTATTTTCTTTTCGATACAAAGCTCTTCTTTTACTTTTGCTTTATCCAGTTTTAAAGCTTTCAGAATATGACTTAGCCTGGTGGCATCAAACTCCTGGGCAGATAATATCCCGGAAAATAAAGAAACAAAGGTTAATATCATTATATTTTTCATCGCATTTCTTTTTTAAAACAGATTAATCTTAATGGTTACCAAAACACCTTTGCTGTTTTCCTTATCCTTTACGGAACAGGTAATATTTTTTTTATACAAATCATTCAGCAGCTGAATTCTTTCCAGCGTATTTTTCATTCCTCTGCCTTCGCGTGTTTTTTGATGATGTGTCTTTTGTTTTTTGCTTTCTTCGATGCCTATTCCATTGTCTTCAATGAGAATTTTTAAATGAGAACCTTCTTTTTCAAAGCTTAGTTTTAATAAGCCTTTATCAGTCCTATAACGCAGTCCGTGCCAGATTGCGTTTTCCAGAAACGGCTGCACCAGCATTCCGGGAACCTGTAAATTGTGCATATTCAGGCTTTCATCTACCTCAACTTCATAATTAAATTTATCTGCAAAACGCGTTTTCTCCAGTCCAAGGTAATTCTGCAGAAGATCCAGTTCCTGTTGAAAAGGGATAAAATCTTCGGTAGAATTTTCCATTACCCCACGCATCAGTTTGGAAAATCTGGTGAGATACTGATTGGCTTCCAGTTCATTATTGGTTGCGATAAAGTGATTGACACTGTTTAAGCTGTTGAATATAAAATGAGGATTCATTTCTCTACGAAGCGACTGAAGGGCAATTTTTTTATTTTTAATCTGAACTTTTTTCAGCGTTCTGAAAATAATAACGATAAGTCCTGTAAGGAGAACCAAAGCACCTATTAATCCATAATTGAAAACGTTTTTCTTACGAATAAGCTCATCTTTCAATTCCTTTTCTTTTTCCAGTTGTGATATTCTCTGTTCTGTATCTTCAAGGATTTTGTTATCAACTAGGCTTCTGTCTTTAGATACCAGATCAGGTAATTTTCCAAGAAAATCTCTGTACAATTGAACTGAAGCATTGGTATTTCCCGAGATTGCGTACAGACTGTCCAGCTTTTTTACACTTTTCTGAGCTTCAAGAGTATGGCCTTTGTTGAGAGCAATTCCGTACGCGTTTTTTAATAAACTTACTGCCTCTGCCGGGTCATTTTTCTTAATATAAATATCTGCCAGCTCCTGAATCTGATTGACTTTCTCCTGAGAGTTTTCTTTCACAAAATCTTCTTTGAGAACTTTCTTTTTCGCTTCAATAGCTTTATCAAATTTCTTATTATCAACATACAAATCTGCCAGTTTCTGATTAATTGCCAGGGCCTGTTGCGGAGCTTCTTTTTTCGAAATTTTATAGGCGTTATTCAGATTTTCTTCTGCTTTTGAAACATCCTTCTGTTGAATATTCACCTCTGCCAGCTGACTGTAGCCTGCAGCAAGATCTGCCGTTTCGTTTTCTTTTCTGCTGATATTAATATTATTTTGAATGGCTTCCGCTTTTATCTCAGGCGTAGGAGAAGACAGGCGTGCCACATCATTGGAGTTGACAGCTTTGCTCTTTTCGCTGTACCCCATCTGTGCTGCCATACTATAATTACTGATTGCCGGAGCTATTTTATTTTGTTTTTCCTGTGACTGAGCCAGTTTGCGCGTGACAGATTCCAGATTTTTTTTATCGTTAAGATTTTGATAGATATTCTTAGCCTTGATTAAGTACTCTTCACTTTTAGCATAATTTCCCTGGTTGAAATAATCGTTGGCCATTCCCACATAGGTATCGGCAACCCCTTTATTATCATTTTTATCGACGGCCCTTTTAAGTTTTGCGGCAGATTTAAGTGCCTGAGAAACCCGTGTTGTATCCTGTGCATGAAGTAGGTTTACTCCTGCAAAAATCAATATCAATACTATTTTAAAAACTAATCTCACGGATTTCACATCTTTAGTGCAAAGTAAGTAAAACTTTACCGATCTTCTCTTATTCTTCACCAAGTCAAAACCTTATTTCACCAAGTCCGGTTTGATGAAGATACAAGATATTCAAAAATGATTCGTAAAATATTGTGAAACAAATCAGTCACGGTTTTATTATATTTGTATATCACTTCACTTATAATTCCCATGAAAAAATTTCATATCCTGATCGTGCTGGCTTTATGTTGCAGCAGCTTCAAAGCTCAAACTTATATCCAAAATGTAACTGTTGCAGATGTGATTCATAAGAAAATGGTTCCTGCACAAACCGTTGTGATCAATAATGGTGTTATCAGTACCATAAAATCAAGCAAACAGATTAAAATTCCTAAAAATTCAAAAGTTATTAACGGCGAAGGCAAATACCTGATTCCGGGAATGACAGATGCTCATATTCATTTTTTTCAAAGTGGAGGTTTGTATACAAGACCGGATGCACTGGATCTGAGAAAGCATGTTCCTTATGAAGAAGAAATCAGTCGGGGACATGAAAATATGAAAAACTTTCTTCAGTATTATCTTAAAACCGGGATTACCTCAGTGATTGATCCGGGTGCAACTTATAATTTTCTTAATTTAAGAGATTTATTAAAGAAGAACAACAATTTACCGTCTGTTTATATGTCCGGACCGCTTATTACAACCTATGAGCCTGAAGTCTTTAAAAACCTCAATAAAGATGAACCTTTTAAACTGACCTTAACTCCTGAAGATGCCAGGAAATTTGTACAGGAGCAACTTCCATACAAACCTGATTTTATTAAAATCTGGTATATTGTCTTAGGTGATGCTCAAAAAAAGAAAGAAGAAGCCAAAAAACTGGAACCTGTTATAAAAACCACAATTGAAGAAGCTCACAAAAACAACCTGAAAGCGGCGGTACATGCTGCGGAGCGGTTCACAGCAGAAACAGCAGTTTTAAACGGTGCAGATTATCTGGTTCACAATATAGAAGACGAGGTAATTTCCGATGACTTTGTAAAGCTTTTACAAGCGAAAAAAGTTGTTCTGTGCCCTACTCTTACGGTAATGGATAATTATTATGATACCTACGGACAGAAAAAGGAGTATAATACCTATGAGCTGGAAAACTCAGACCCGAAAAGCATTGGCTCTATGTATGATCTTAAGCATCTGGAAAACTCATCTGATTCAACATTAATAAAGAAATATAAAACCAGATTCAATTCTTCTCAGATAAAAAGTTATGTTTCAAAAACAGATTCTATCAGAAGGATTAATCTTAAAAAACTAGCTGAGGGCGGGGTAACCATTGCTGCCGGTACCGATGCCGGAAATATAGGAACCCAGCATGCCACTTCTTTCATGGATGAGCTTAAAGCAATGAAAGAAAGCGGGATGAATAATTGGCAAATCCTGCAATCAGCAACTATCAATCCTACAAAAATTCTTAATAAGGAAGCTCAGTATGGTAGTATTGAAGCTGGCAAAGTGGCTGATCTTGTCTTATTAAATGGCAATCCCGTTGATAATCTGGACTATCTTACACAAATTGATACTATTTTTAAAAACGGACAAGCTTTTGACCCTCGTACCATTTTGAAGGTAACTCCGGAAATGTTGGTGCAACAGCAGGTAAACGGATACAATGCCCGAAATATTGATGCTTTTCTGGAGCCGTATGCTGAGGATGTGGAACTTTATATGTTCCCTTCTAAACTTTTAAGTAAAGGTAAAGATGCGATGAGAAAATCTTATGAGTCCCTATTTACCACTCATCCGGATCTTCATTGTGAGGTTAAACAGAGGATCATTAATTTGAATTCTGTTATTGATAAAGAGAACGTCTCTGGTTTAAAGTCCAACAAAAAGTTAGAAGCTACAGCGATCTACGAATTTAAAAATGATAAAATTTCAAAAGTCTACTTCTTATATTAGGAATAGTCCTTATTAGTTGATAAAGAAATAAAATTCAAGGGCAGCTTTCTATGAAGGTTGCCCATATTTTTGTTCTCACCAAGTGAAAGCTTCATTTCACCAAGTCTCCCCATTTTCAGTTTCAGATGTGACTAATTTTACTTCAGAATTTAAAATTAAAAAACAAGAAATTATGAAATTGAAACATTTTTTATTAGTCGGAGCATTAACTCTGGGAAGCTTTATAAGCGCACAGGAAGTAAAGAAAAATGCAATTGAAGTAACCGGTGTTGCCGAAATGGAAATTGAACCGGACGAAATTATCTTCAGCATCGGAATAAAAGCAGACAACAAAAATGATCTGGCAGACAATGAAAAGAAGCTGTTTGAAATCTTAAAGAATGCCGGAGTGAAAAACGAAGATATCAAGTTCAAATCGATGTACCAGAATGTGTATTCTAAAACAGCAAAATTCACCAAAAGTTTTCAGTTTAAAGCCAGTACAAAAGCTAATATCAGTAAGATTTTTGAAGATCTTAACCAAAAGTGGGTAAGCAATCTGAATATTGCAGAGGTTAAAAACACCAAAATCGCTGATTTCAGAAAAACAGTAAAGATCAACGCCTTAAAAGCTGCAAAAGAAAAAGCAGATTACCTGCTGGAAAGTATGGGTAAAAAGACAGGAAATGCTATTGAAATTGTAGAGATAGAAGACTATACCAGCGACACAATAATGCCTGTTGCATACAAAAGCAGCAGAAGTGTACAGATGGAAATGGCTGATGCTCCTGTAGATTATTCTTTTGATAATATTGAGAATATCAAACTGAAATACAGCATCAAAACACGATACGAAATCCTTTAAAAATAACAGATTGAAGAAAACAGTTCCACTTTTGGGACTGTTTTTTTTGATCTGTGATTTAATCCACCAAGTCAAATCACCGTTTCACCAAGTGTCCTCATTTTCCGCCTTAAATAGGGATAATTTTACTTTATAATTTAAAATAATAGACAATGAAACGTTATCTTTTAATACTCATTACATTTTCAGTAGCTTTTGTAAAGGCACAGGAAATCAAAAAGGAAATTGAGGTAAAACAGGCTACCGTATACCTTCAGGGAGCAAAAGTTTTCGGAAGTACCAGCGTAAGCCTTCAGAAGGGAAAAAATAGCGTAAGGATCGTTAATCTTCCCAACAATCTGGATGAAAATACCTACAAAATTAATCTTGAAAAAAATACAACACTACTTTCTGTCACTCCACAAAATAATTTTTTGAAAACGGATGAATTATCCGATGGTGAAAGGAAACTGGGAGAGGAAAGAAAAAAACTACAGAGACAAGCCGGCCTTTTGGCTATTCAGATTAAGAATCTTGCCGGTGAACAGAATATCATTAATGACAACTTAAAAGTGTCTACCAATGACAAGTCTACTCCGCAGGAACAGCTCATCAAGCTGACGGAATTCTACAGAAAGAGAATGCTGGAAATTGATAATCAGGTTTTTTCACTAAACGAGCAGAAAAACATCCTGGACGAAAGTATTGCAAAACTAGACAAACAATCCGCAGAGGAGCAAACCCATAAAAACACAAATAGAAAGGAACTGCTGCTTGAGATTCTTGCTGATAATGAAACGACCCTGAATCTGGGAGTAAGCTATATCGTTTCCGATGCAGGCTGGGTTCCGTCTTACGATCTGCGTGCCCAATCGGTAAAGAAACCTCTTGAAATGGTCTATAAAGGAAAAATTTATCAGAAAACCGGACAAGACTGGAAGAATGTGAAGTTGTTTGTTTCTACCTACAGACCATCATATAACCAGGATAGGCCCATTTTGTCACCACTTTATGTGGCAGAATATACTGTCTACAGTCCTCAGTTAGAAATTGCCGACTATAAGCTAAAAAAAGAAACGGCAGCAGTGAATGCATACCAAATGAGAGAGGATATAGCCGCAAAACCAAGCCAGATTCCTATTGCCTCCGTTTCAGACAGCCAGATGAATGTAATTTATGAACTGAATTATAATCAAACCATTCTGAGCCAGGAAAAAGAACAGTATGTAATTCTTGATAAAAAGCAAATCGATGCTACTTACAAATACCATACGGTACCGAAGCTTAACAATCAGGTTTTCCTGATGGCTTTTGTTAAAAACTGGCAAACGCTCAACCTTATTACAGGAGAAGCTAATATTTATTTTGACGATAATTATATCGGAAAAACAACTATCACGAGCAATTATGTAAAAGACGAATTTCCGATCTCCCTTGGTGTGGACGAAAGAATCACCGTGAAAAGGATTAAGCTGGAAGACAAAACCTCCCAAAAATCAATGAATTCTAATAAATGGGAAACTGAGTCTTATCAGATAAGTATCAGAAACAACACAAAAGAAAGCATTGAACTTGAAGTTCTGGACCAACTTCCGATCAGCGAAAATTCTAAAATCCAGATAAAAGCCATAGAAACCGGAGGCGGAAACCTGGACGAAAAAACAGGAAGTATCCTTTGGAATAAAAATATCAACTCAGGAGGGTCTGATAAAATCAATTTCTCCTATGAAGTGAAGTATCCAAAAGAGATGCAAATCCGGTATTATAGTAGATAATTTTTAAGATGGCTGCGGTTTTCGCAGCCATCCTTTTTTGTAGCAAACCACAAAGGTCAAAAATTTTTAAACACTTAAGTTATTTTAAGTAGAATCACTAAGCGCAAAAAATACACGTAAGCTTTTGAAAATCCTCTATTTTTTATGAGACGTGATTTATCCCTTTATTCCTCATTATCTTCCAAATTTAAAATATTGAGATAGCTTATGTTTTTTATTTTTCATAAACAGAGAAACCATTTCCATTCCGGTTACTGAAAAAGTAATTCCGTTTCCACCAAAGCCAAGGACAAAATAGGAGTTTTTGAAATTTTTATGTTCTCCGATATAAGGCAATCCGTCTTTGGTTTCTCCGAAAGTTCCTGCCCACACAAAATCCGGATAAAAGTGATAATCCGGTTTTATTTTTTGCAGAGTTTTGAGAATAGCTTTTTCCTTTTTTTCCAATAAGGCATCTCTTTTTCCGGCATCATAGAAATCCTCATCACCACCGCCTATCAGGAGTCTTCCATCATCCGTGGTGCGCATATAGATGTAAGGATCATCGGTGTTCCAAACCAGCGTACTGGTTATATTTTTAAATTTATCATTATCAATTTCAGAAACAACGGCATAAGTACTTTTAAGGTCAACAAAATTTTCTTTGATCAGATTTTTGCTTTCGTAGCCTATGCAATAGATAATTTTTTTGGTTTTGATTGTAGATCCTCCGGTCACTGTAGCCAGGTTAAAGCCTTTATGATATTCTACTTTTACCATTTCGGTTTTATCAAAAATTTCCAGCCCTTTCTTTTCATTATGAATAAATAGCTCATGGGCAAACTGAAAAGCATCAATACTGGCGCCCTGTTTTGAAACAATTCCGCCATGGGTATTTTCAAACCCAAATTTTTCGAACACCTGATCCGCACTCAACCATTCCACCTCGAATCCGGCTTCTTTTCTGGCTTTATATTCTTTTTTCAACCATTCAACATCTTTCTTTTTTGAAGCAAAATACAGCGATTTTTTTCGTTTGAAACCTGCCTTGGATTTTATTTTTTTCGAAAGTTCCTCAAGGGTGTCAATAGCATCACTGCACGCATTATAACTTTCTACAGCTCCTTTTCTGCCTATTTTCTCCGTCAACTCATAAAGTGGAACATCAATTTCGTATTGCAGCATTGAAGTAGTAGCAGAGGTGCTCCCGTTGCACAGTTCACGTTTATCAATAAGAATTGTCTTGTAGCCGTCTTCTATCATTTGATGTGCAATAAGGCTTCCGGTAATGCCGCCGCCGATAATTAAAACATCACATTCTTTGTCTGATTTCAGAGAAGGATATGATGCGATTAATCCGTTCTTTAAAAGCCAGAAAGGTTCATTTGATTTAAGATTCATATTAATATTTTACACTAAAAATAGTGATATTTATGAATATTTTAACTACCACTTATTGAATTATTGGTGTAATTATTGTTGACACCTAACTCCAAACCACCATAAAATATTCACTATGATAACAATTATTCCAGAAGCTCCTGAGAACGTAGCAGCATTTAATGCGACAGGAGAAGTGACGAAAGAAGATTTTGAAAAATTGGTAATTCCGCGTGTCAAAGAGAAAATAGATCAATTTGGCGAGTTGAATTACTTATTGTATTTGGATACCGATCTGGATAAGTTTACCATGGGGCATGGCTTGAAGATGCATTATTAGGATTAAAAAACCTTACAAAATGGAATCGTACCGCAATTGTAACGGACAAGGAAGGGGTACAAAATTTCACGGATATCTTCAGCGTTGTCATGCCGGGAGAGTTTAAATCTTTCCCAAAAGAAAACTTATACAATGCGCTCTACTGGTGTAAAAATGGCGATGAAGTAGAGGCGTAAAATTTATTTTATACTAAAAAAGCTGGTTCTCATTTGAGCCAGCTTTTTTTATGTTTATCAGTCCCGATCAGACCTCGTTATTTATCACACGAAATGCATTCTGTAGCAACCTCATCTTCATTTGAAGTTCCGGACCTATATAAATACATATACCTTATACTGATGATCAGTCCAATAAATGTCATCCCTACTCCTATCAATGACGGATAATTGAAAGGCAATCCATATTCTAAAGGAATTCCTCCAAGGAAAGCACCCATAGCATTGGCGATATTAAAACCAGCCTGCATAAATGCTGCCGCCATCATTTCGCTTTTTGGAGCCGCCTTCATCATCATAATATTGATTGGTGACGCAATAGACATCGACAAAGCACCACACATAAATGTCAGAACAAAGGCAATATTCTGATGCTCAGAAAGGAAAAATACTCCTGTCAGCGAGATCATCATCAGAAAGATCAAAAGTGCACATGTTTTCTCCGGTCCTAATTTATCTGAAACTAAACCTCCTACCAGATTTCCAACCACCATACCGGCACCGGCAAGCACCATTACATAGGCCATCTGGTCACTTTGTACTCCGGAAATACCAGTCATTAAAGGGGTTATATAGCTAAGCCAGGTAAAAAGGCCTCCAAATCCAATAGCTGTAATCGCTAATACCAGCCAGGATTGTTTATTTTTAAGGAATTTCAGTTCTTCTAAAAAGTGTGTATTCTGGTTGGCCTCCATATTGGGAAGCCATAATTTTAAAAATAATAAGGCAACAACACCTATTACTGCAACAATGGCAAAATAGAATCTCCAATGATAAGTATGCCCAATATAAGTGACTAACGGTACCATCGCCAGATTGGCGACTGTAAGCCCTGTAAACATCATGGATATATAAAATGCTTCTTTCCCTTTCCCGGCCATTTTGGAAGCAACCACAGTTCCTACTCCAAAGAACGCTCCGTGAGGGAGACCAGACATAAATCGGATAATCAACATCGACGTATAATCCGGTGCTACTGCAGAAAGGCCGTTAAATAAAGTAAAAAGAACCATAAAGGCCATTAATACTTTTTTCGGTGGAAATTTTACCGAATACCCAATAAGAAGAGGCGCTCCGATAACAACTCCCATCGCATAAGCAGAAATCAAATGTCCAGCCTGCGGAATAGAGATCTGTAATGTCTTAGCAATATCGGGCAACAACCCCATAACGGTAAACTCCGTAGTTCCTATTCCCAAACCACCGATTGCCAGTGGAATGATCCTTTTATCAATCTTCATGTATGCTCTTTTTTCTTAATGAATTGTTATAAAATAAAAAATGATGTAGCCATCACTATTTGAAAGTGCAAAATTCGGCAGAAAGATTGGATTTCACTTCTTTTAAAATGATAAAAATTTGCTCCATATTAACCTTTTTGTTTAATTTTAACTTCACAAACTATCAAATCAGGACAAAATGAAAATCCAGAAAGAAACTATCGAGTTTGAAAAAGGAAAATCTTTCAAACTATTTTCGCCTTCTCTTAAAAACTGCTTCTTCTGGCATTATCATCCTGAAATAGAGCTTGTTTATGTAGAAGCTGTGAACGGAATACGGCATGTAGGCAAAGACATTTCGGGGTTTACGGACAGCGATTTACTGTTGATCGGCTCGAATGTTCCCCATCTTAATTTTGATTATGGCATCCAAACTGAATGTAAACAGCTTGTATTGCAAATGCGGGAAAATTTTCTTCAGGATATTATTCTGCCGGTTCCTGAATTTGAAAATATCAGAACGCTTCTGGAAAGATCTTATCTTGGACTTTCATTTTTTGGAGAAACAAAAAGGATTATTATTGAAAAGCTACAGATCATTAAAAATAAAGGCTCCTTTGAATCGTTAATGGGACTGATTGATATTCTTCAGATTCTGGCAGACTCCAATGAAGTAAAAGAACTCAACAAAGAAGATACAAGGATCAAATGGTTTTTAAATGATAAAATCAGGATGGGCACGATTTACGACTACATCCATGAAAATTATGATAAAAAGCCTAATGTGAATGAGATTGCGACAATTGTAAGTCTGAGTACTCCTGCTTTTTGCCGCTATTTTAAAAAGCAAACCAATATGACATTCACAGATTTTGTAAACAATTATCGGATTAATCAGGCTAAAATATTCCTGTTGAAGGATTATTCAGTGACAGAAGTTTGTTTTCAGGTAGGTTTTGAAAGTCTTTCCTATTTCAATAAATTATTCAAGCAACATACGGGAGAAACTCCGTCTGAGTTTAAGAAAAAACATTTTAAAGCGATTGAAATCAATGGAAGGATTGGTACCATTAGCAGGGATTCTTCTTGTAATAAATAATGATCATTTAATAATAGGTTTTGGCTAAAGCCAGATGATTTTTGATATTTGTTTAAGTGGGCTAAAGCCCACTCCTATTGATATTACCCGAGATCAACCATAAAAAAAACCGCTCATTTCTGAGCGGTCTGTATTTTTTAATGAATATGTTTTTCTGCGTGGTAAGAACTTCTTACAAGAGGAGAACTTTCAACGTGTCTGAAACCTAAACTTCTTGCAAAATCTCCAAACTCATCAAACTCTTCAGGAGTAATGAATTTCTTTACAGGAAGATGTTTTTTAGTCGGCTGCAGGTACTGTCCAAGTGTAATCACATCTACATTAGCATTTCTGATGTCTTCGATCGTTTGGAAAACCTCATCTCTGGTTTCACCTAAACCAAGCATTACCCCAGTTTTGGTTCTTCTTTGTCCGGCCTCCTTTAAATATCTTAAAACTTCAAGGCTTCTTTCATACTTCGCCTGAATTCTTACTTCTCTGGTTAAACGTTTTACGGTTTCCATATTATGAGAGATCACTTCAGGAGCCACATCTACCAATCTGTCGAGATGTTTTGTAAGCCCTTGGAAATCCGGAATCAGGGTTTCCATGGTAGTTCCCGGAGAAATTCTTCTTACAGCATTTACGGTTTCGCCCCAAAGAATAGATCCCATATCTTTCAGATCATCACGATCTACTGACGTAAGAACGGCATGTTTAATCTTCATCAACTTGATGGAACGGGCAACTTTTTCAGGCTCATCCCAGTTAACATCCAGAGGTTTTCCTGTTTTCACTCCACAAAATCCGCAGCTTCTGGTACAGATATTTCCCAAAATCATGAAGGTAGCTGTACCTTCACCCCAACATTCTCCCATGTTCGGGCAGCTTCCACTTTGGCAAATTGTGTTTAATTTATATTTATCAACCAAAGTTCTAAGTTCCCGGTAGTTCTTTCCAGTAGGAAGTTTTACACGGATCCACTTTGGCTTTTGAACGGTAGTGTCTTGAACTGAATTTTCCATTTCTAAAATTGAAGTTCAAAGTTAAGGATTTTTTAATGGAAACCATCTACCAGAAAGATTGATGGAACAGATAATTCAAAATATCGTTGTACATTTGGCTTCACAAAATATTTTCCATGAAAAAAGTACTTTTCTTTCTATCCGTTACCGGAAGCACTTTCTGCTTTGCTCAAAAAGAATTTCAACCTGCAGGATCCACCGTGATTGAAACCGTTGACGGCGATTTAGATGGTGATAAAATCCCCGAAAAAGTTATTATTTACAATACAAAAGATGAAAGTGAATCCGGCAATATCCGTGAGATTCAGATTTTGAAAAAAGTGAATGGTAAATGGACTGTTCTTGAAAAATCACGAAATGCCATTCTTGAAAGCAATGCCGGTGGTATGATGGGAGATCCTTATCAGAATACGGAAATTCAAAAAGGTATTTTAATGATTACTGAAGCCGGAGGCAGCAGCTGGAAATGGGGACATACAGACAAATATCGTTTCCAGAACGGGCATTTTGAATTAATAGGATATTTTTCGGAATATGGAAAACCTGAAGAATACTCACAGGAGGTAGATTTCAACCTGTCTACCGGACTGCTTAATTTCAAAAAAGATGTTGAGAATACCAAAGAATACGGCCCATCTAATCATGAAACCTATATCAAAAAAGGATTAAAAATTAATCTTCAAAACAGACGTGAGAAAGATCGCATAGAAATTATACTGCCTAAAACAAAGGAAAAGGTCTATATGTAAGCAATATTGCGTGTCTTCGGAATTTTTTTTGAAAAAAATGCTAAGACGCAAGAAAATATTCTGTTGTGCGTTTTAAGGTGAGAGGATTTTATCAGAGAAAAATTTCATACTGCATATTCTACCTCAATGCTTAGAACTTGCTGATTATGGTATTGACCTTCATTATTGGACGCTTTGATCATTTAATTGTCATCAAACTCATTGTTCTTCAGTAATTCGGCCAATACTTTTTTGGCTCGCATTACTCTTACCTTTGTGTTGGCAACGGATATTCCTAATTCTTCAGCAATTTCTTTGATGCTTTTTTCTTCAAAAAATCTAAGTTTGATAATATCCTGATAGTTGGCATCCAGAGATTCTATGGTTTTAATGATTTTCTTTTGCTCTTCATCAGAAATCATCAGTTCTTCGGGAGATTTGGCGTATTGGTTTTTGACCTCATCAAGATTTTCAACAGCATCTTCATTTTCACGATTTTTCTTTCTCCAGAAATCAATAACTGTATTTTGAGC
Organism: Chryseobacterium lactis; assembly: GCF_003815875.1. Taxonomy (NCBI): domain Bacteria; kingdom Pseudomonadati; phylum Bacteroidota; class Flavobacteriia; order Flavobacteriales; family Weeksellaceae; genus Chryseobacterium; species Chryseobacterium lactis. The sequence goes on along the minus strand of NZ_CP033924.1, from coordinate 2,837,925 downwards.
AATGGTAAGAATCCAGGTTTTAAACTGAAAATGGGGATCAAACATATCCAGCTTCGACAATACTTTAGAAAAAACATTCACGGTAATTTCATCGGCATCGTTTTCATCTTTAACTTTCTTCATCACAAATGAAAAAACATCCACCCAAAAAACATTGATGAGTTTAGTCTGGGCCTTCTGGTCTTTGTCCTTGGCCTTATGGATGAGCTGGAATAGCTGTTCGTCGTTCATTAATAACAAATATAAAGCATTTGTGGTAAAAGGGCAAATTAACAGATAAGGCAAAAGGCCGAAATTACAGAAGAAATAAACAGCTCAATCCGCAAATTTGCCAATTTACTTTTTAGCGGATATCCACTTTTTCTCTTCCTTCTGAATTTACTATCTTTGCACGGTAAAATTTTAAAGTAAAAATCAATGAATTCCTTTATAGAAGAACTGAAATGGCGTGGTCTTTTTGCCGATATGATGCCCGGAACCGATGAACAACTGAATAAAGAGGTAACTACTGCATATATTGGTTTTGATCCAACTGCCGATTCTTTACATATCGGAAGTCTCATCCAGATAAAAATATTAGCTCACTTCCAGCAACATGGTCACAAGCCGATTGCTTTGGTAGGAGGTGCTACGGGAATGATTGGAGATCCATCCGGAAAATCAGCTGAAAGAAATCTTTTGGATGAAGAAACGCTTTTACATTATGTTGATTGTTTAAAAAACCAGCTTTCGAAATTTTTAAATTTTAACGGTGATGAGCCTAATAAAGCTGAATTGGTCAACAATTATGACTGGATGAAAAATATTTCTTTCCTCGATTTTGCTAAAAATGTCGGGAAGAATATTACGGTAAACTATATGATGGCTAAAGATTCTGTAAAGAAAAGATTTTCTGGAGAATCGGGAGCCGATGGAATGAGTTTTACTGAGTTTACTTACCAGCTGATCCAGGGATATGATTTCCTTCATTTATACCAGAATAATAACGTTAAACTTCAGATGGGGGGTTCTGACCAGTGGGGAAATATCACGACAGGGACAGAATTAATCCGTAGAAAAGCTCAGGGAGAAGCCTTTGCATTAACAGTTCCTTTGATTACCAAGGCTGATGGTTCCAAATTTGGAAAATCTGAAAGTGGTGAAAATTACTGGTTGGATAAAAAGAAAACATCTCCTTATAAATTCTACCAATTCTGGTTAAATGCAACAGATGAAGATGCTGAAAGATTTATCAAATTCTATACTTTCTTAGGTAAGGAAGAAATTGAAGCTTTAATTGAAGAACACAAAACAGCCGCTCACGAAAGAAAACTTCAAAAGAAACTGGCTGAAGAAGTAACCGTTTGGGTTCACGGAAGAGAAGAATATGAAAAGGCACTGAAAGCTTCTGAAATCCTTTTCGGACGCTCTACAGCTGAGGATCTTGTAAGCCTTGACGAAGAAACGTTCCTTGAAGTTTTTGACGGAGTTCCACAAAAGGAGGTGGCAAAAGCTGATGTATTGGGAATCAATATTGTTGATCTTCTTTCTGAAAAATCAGGATTTCTAAAGTCTAAAAGTGAAGCACAGAGAGAAATCAAAGGAAATTCAATTTCGGTAAACAAGCAAAAAGTAAATGATACTTTTACAGCTAACGAAACGGATCTTATTGACGGCAAATTCTTATTGCTTCAGAAAGGGAAGAAAAGTTACTTTATTGTAAAAGTGATTTAATTTTTTAAATACGATATAAAAACGGCGCTGAGACTAGTCTCAGCGCCGTTTTTCATTATAAATAATGATCTCAGAACAATCCTTGTTATTTTGAATATTCTCTAAAGCGGTTTGCCCTTCTAAAAGTTCCCAAATCGTTGAATCGCACCCCATATTTTCTTAATACTTCATGTGCTTTTCTACGTCCGATATGACGCACATAAAATGTCTCATTTACTACAAAATGGTGGATGCTATGCGTCCAGCCGAAAAAGAAGCAAAATACCTGCATGGGGAAAGTCCACCAAACGGTAAGAACTTGTGTTTGCTCCATGACATTACCTTCTTCAACATCCCCAAAATAATGCATATTGGACGTTATAAAATGCAAGCAGAATTGTCGCAGCAAATTTGGCAGAAGAATCGTATAAATAACCACATGCAGACTATTTAATATATTCCGGATTTCATATGGAAAACTCAGATCACTCCCAAAACGTGTATTTATCCAATTTAACAGTTGATCTGCAAAAAATAAATATAATATCACATGGGCAAAAATGGTTACAGGAATTATGCTTAAAAAGGTGATCCGTTTTAACGTAGATGAGGTTTCTTCTTTGAGATTTCCGTTTTTCACCTCCTGATCCATATCTTTAAACATTTGTCGCAGCCTTAACAACCCACCCAAAACAACATCAGGAGTCGTCAACAGACGTTTAACAGACCACTTCTCACCATTCGTTACACTACGTTCCTCCACGTCATGAAGTGTTCCTGAAAACTTATGATGATGGTAATGCAACTTGCGTCTTATCCATGGGTTGACCGTTAACGGTCGCAAAATCCAAACGCTCAATAACATACCGTGGTGCACCCATTTTTGCCTTTTAAAATAAAGCCAATGAATAAGGTCATGCTCGATCTCATGAAGAATTCCCATAAAAAAAGCATTCAGAACAATCATAAGCCATGTGGGAACAAAAGACTTATACCATCCAATGGACACGGCAATAATTGACACAACGGTTATAAAAAAAATTGTGAATCCAATATAATCCTGATTTTTTAATATAGGATAGGTTTCTTTAAGCTCGTGATAGGATTGATTAATTTCCTTTCTGATGTGACTCGATTTTTCTTGATGTTTCACTATTTGGTGATTTTATTAACAAATGTAACAATTTTAATAAAATACATTCATATATATGTTGATTATTAAAATAACAGAACCAAATTATTCATATTATTTTCATATATCATATGTATATAATTCTTTTTTGTTCACTCTGTAAACATTTGTTTATACTTAATTTTAGGTATTTTCCGTGAGTGAATTTTTAGCTATATTCAATCATTTAATTTAAAAAACTAAACTATAGAAACCGAAAACTACAATTAATGAAACGATTGTTGTGCATTATATATATTTTAATTCATTTTTCACTGTCAGCACAGGGATTGCTTCCTCTCGATGAAAAAAAATATATAGACAGTTTAGAGCTTTCCATTCAGAAAAACACAAACATTACTTCCAAGGTAACGTCTTATTTTCTGTTGTCCGGCTATTACAAAAATAGGGATACTGCTCTGAGTAAAAAGTACCTGGAAAACGGAAGAAAAACAGGAGCGAAAGATCATTTTATAGCTGGAATCTACAATTACTTTAAAGGACAATATTATCAGGATTTAGATAAAGAAATAGCCATAAAATCATTTCAACAGGCTATAAAAGTATTGTCTACAGTAAAAAATGAAAAAGCCGATTTATATATATCTTTAAGCTGGTACAACTATGGGATTTTACAAAAAAATAAAGAAGGCTATCCTTATCTCATCAAAACCATGCTGGAAAAAAGTATTCCTACTGCCGCAAAATATGGAGAAAGCAAGACTTTAGGTTTTCTATATACTCAGCTGGCTTTGATGCTTACCTTCAATTCGGAATTCAGTAAAGCAGAATATTATAATGAAAAAGCCATCCGGATTCTTGAGAGAAAAGCACCCTACTCTACTGAATTATTTTATGCTTATCTGAATACTAATAGTAATTATTGTTATCAGGCAAAATACAATTTAGGAAAGCAATTTTTAGACAAGGCTGAAAATATGATACACTCCTACCCTAATTCTTCTTATAATACTTTTTATTATTACAACAGAACATTATACTCTATTGGACAACAAGATTATCAACAGGCGTTTGACGTAATAGAGAAGGGATTATTCTACGCTAATAAATATAACCAGAAGCTTCAGATGCAGCTGTTCTATTTTCACAAATACGAAATTTTAAAAAAATTAAAAAGGTATACTGAAGCCAAAGCCCTTTTAGAAGAGATCCTGGCAGACAATACTCTTTCCCGGGATCTCAATAACAAAAGAACAATTTACAGACACCTTGCCGGTATTAATGAAATCAAGGGAAACCTCGGTGAGGCCTTGATTTGGGAAAAGAGATATTCTACATTAAATGATAGCTTAAATGCTGAAAATGTAAAACTGGAGATCAATAAACTGGAAGCAAAATTTAATACTTCAGAGAAAGAAAAAAGAATTGCATTCCTCAGTGCTGAAAAGAATCAAAAACAAATGGAGGTTAACAAAAAGAACTCTTATTTGTGGCTATTAAGCCTGATTTTATTATTATTTTCAAGTCTTTTAATTTTCTTATTCATCCTTTACAGAAACAACAAAAAATTGTCTGAACAGAAAGAAATTAATCTTCAACAAAAAATAAAAGATATCAGGCAAAAAGAAGAGCTGGCACATACAAAAGCGATTCTGGAAGCAGAAGAAAAGGAAAGAGAACGCATTGCAAAGGATTTACATGATGGTCTTGGTGGAATGTTGGCAGGGGTTAAAATTAATTTATCCACTTGGTCATCTGGTCATTTGGATCGAGAACAGGATCAAGATTTTTATAAAATTTTGAATCAACTGGATGATTCTGTAGCAGAACTCAGACATGTGGCTAGAAATCTAATGCCCGAATCCCTTCTCAATTTTGGATTAGAAACGGCATTGAGTGATTTGTGCGAGTTCTACGCCCGGAAGGATCTTGATATTTATTTTCAACCTCTCAACATTGAAAAAAAGCTTCCGGTTAGTATTCAGCTCAATATTTACAGGATTGTACAGGAATTGCTGGCCAATGCCATCAAACATGCTGAAGCAAGCAATATTCTTTTGCAGTGCTCTCAATCAGGAGAAAATTTTCTGATCACGATTGAAGATAATGGAAAAGGCTTTAATAAAGGTATTGAAACGACCACGAAAAGTATGGGCCTTAGAAATCTGAATAACAGGGTAAATTATCTGAGAGGAAAAATGGAAATAAACTCTGATAACCAAGGAACAACGATTAATATAGAACTCAACATACATGAAGAATGAAAAAATAAATATTGTCATCGTAGATGATCATCCTATTGTCATCGAAGGGGTAAGAATGATGTTGAAGAACCAGCCTTTCTTCAATATTATGGAAACTTTTACATCCGGCTCAGAAATCATGAATTTTATAAGTGGGAATACAGTTGATATTATTCTTTTGGATATTACCCTACCTGATGCTAACGGCGCAGAGCTTTGCCGGGAAATTAAAAAAAGTTCACCAGAGACGTCTGTCATTATGTTTAGCAACCGTTCTGAAAGAAGTATCATTATGCAATCTCTACAAAACGGAGCCAGTGGTTATCTCCTTAAAAATACGTCCATAGATGAACTGGTTGTATGTATAAAAGGTGCGGTGTCAGGAAATATCGTTTTCTGTAACGAGACCAGGAAGATCATCAACCGTCCTTACCAAAATGATTTACCTATTCCGAGATTAACAAAAAGGGAAAAACAAATTCTGCAAATGGTGGCAAAGGGAAAAACGAGTAATATGATTGCTGAAGAGCTATTTTTAAGCCCACTTACCATAGATACTCACCGTAAAAATCTGCTTCAAAAATTTCAGGCAAAAAACTCCACCGAACTTATTAATATTGCTATACAACACCATATGATTAACGAATAAAAAAACCGCTGTAAAAAGCGGTTTTAATTATTTATAGTAAAGTATAATTTACGGTTCTAAAAAGCTATAATCGATAGAAGCTACTAATACTCCTTTTCCCTTTTTCTTAGCTGTTTTTACAACTTCGCCATCAATATAAAGATTGATCGTTAATTCCGAATCCGGATCCGGCATTGTTGCATTAGCATCCAGGTTAAGTTGTGCCTGGCTGGAGTTTACAAAGAATTCTCCGCTCGACCAAGGTGAAGTTAAAGGTGTTGTAGGGGTATTATACATGGTAGATTGAGCAGTACCTACTTGTGTTACCACACTTATAATCTCTCCTCCGGCACTTGTTTTTACCTCGAATTGAACAAGATGATCCTTAAATCCATCGTCATCATCATCTTTTTTACAGGAATTGACAACGGTAATTACAGAAAATAATAAAACGAATAAAAAAGAAAGTCTTAGTAAACTTTTTGAATTGTAAAATTGCTTCATTTCTCCAAATAGATTTTTTAATGTTTCAAATATAGGTTTTTTATTAATATAAAAATAACTTTTATGAAAAATTTCCAATAAAGATTTACAAACAATATCAAATCTGCAAAACAGAAAAACACTCTCTAAAATCCAATAATACAGTTCAATTACTCAATCATTACATTTACAACAGATAATTATCTAAGTTGTTTATCTTTATAATAAAAGTCAAGTTCTATAATATAATTTATTAATTATATTTGCTGTATGAATTTAGATTATTTAGTAAGGGAGCCGGAAAATATTACACCGGATACTCCTATCCTTTTTATGCTTCACGGCTATGGCAGCAATGAGCAGGATCTTTTCAGTTTTAGAGAAACACTACCCAGTGATTGGATTATCATAAGCTTCAGAGCTCCCAGAAATACTCAATTTGATGGATATTCATGGTATGACATAAACTTCAATGATCCTGAACAGTTCATTGATGTACCACAAGCCAAAGAATCATTAAATGCAGTCTTGGAAAGCATTTTAAAAATAATAAATCACTACGGCCTTACCGAAAGCAGAGCGCATCTGTGTGGCTTTAGCCAGGGAGGTGTATTGAGTTATGCCTTGGCTTTAAAATATCCTGATCTTTTTAATCTTGTTGCCTGTCTTAGTGCCTATCCAGAGGATAAAATCCTTGATGGTATTGTAAAGGACAAAAAGAAACTTGAAAGATTACGCTTTTTTGTTTCTCATGGTACAGACGATGCTGTGATCCCTCTTGAATGGGGCAGAAAAGCAGCTGACCTTCTTTACGATCTTAGCTGCTATTTCACTTTCAGAGAATATATGAGTGGTCATGGAGTGAATCAGAAAAATTATATGGATTTAATGGAGTTTTTCTCAAAATAACCAGTATCTCATTTTAAAATAAATTCAACGAATCAAACTACTTCATTGTAGTTTATACAAACATTCCTGCATTTGGAATGTTTTTTTATTAGGATAAAGATAATTTCAGTAAATTCAGTAAATGAAACTAAAGGTTATTTTACTGGGATTATTTTTCAGCATTTTCATCAATGCACAGAATTCTTTTGCATTAATCAATACAAAAAAGGCTGTTATCCCTTTTAAGTTTATTAATAACCTCATTTTTATTCCCATCAATGTCAATGGTGCAGAACTTACCTTCTTACTGGATACAGGAGTTGCTGAAACGATTCTTTTTAGTCTGGATAATAAAGAACTTAAATTGGGAAATGTTGAAAAAGTTAAATTTTCCGGCCTTGGAGGTAATGTAAGTATTGACGGTCTAAAATCGGATCGAAATATAGGACGCATCGGGGACGCTGTAATTAATACTTCCATGTCTCTTTACATGATTCTGGACGAAGATTTTAATATTTCATCTCACATAGGAATTCCGGTAAACGGAGTTATTGGCTATCACTTTTTTAAAGATCATCCCGTTCTTATAGATTATACAGCCAAGAAAATAACCATCTTTGAAGATCTTGGCGTTTTCAAAAGAAAACTCAGAAAATTTGACGAGTTCCCTATCACTATTGAAAGAGAAAAACCTTACCTTCATGCTGGTGTAGAAATGACTAATGAGAAAAAAGATTCAAAATTACTGATCGATCTCGGGAACAGCGATGCTATATGGCTCTTTCCTGCTCTCATTAAAGACTTTGTATACAATAGACCCAATATTGATGATTTTCTGGGACGGGGATTTAACGGGGACATTTATGGCAAAAGAAGCCGAATTCATAACTTTTATCTTGGAGATTTTAAATTTGAAAAACCGCTTACTGCTATGCCTGACGAATTTTCTATTCAGCATGTCAATTTGGTAGAAAACAGAAAAGGTTCTATTGGTGGAGAAATCATACGAAGGTTTACTGCTATCTTTGATTATCCAAACAAAAAGTTATATTTAAGAAAAAATAGAAACTTTAATGATCCTTTCCATTTTAATATGAGCGGACTGGATTTCAAACAGGATGGTCTGGAGTGGGCACAAGACAAAATAAAACTCGAGACAGAATTAACAACAGGAGCAGTAAGCCGGGGATACAAGGAAGACACTTTTCAATATAAATTTTCTTTAAAACCCATTTTTTCCATTGCCGGTGTTAGAAAAGATTCTCCCGCAGATAAGGTCGGCTTTAAAAGAGACGATAGAGTCATTAGCATCAATGGAAGCAAAACAGCAGATATGACATTAGAGAAAATTATGGAGCTCATGAAGTCATATGAAGGACGAAGTATTACCATGGTCGTTCAGAGAAAGGAGGAAACATTAACCATACAATTTACTCTCGAAGACCCAATTCCATATCAAGAATAAAAAGATGAAAACTGAAGAAACCACTTTAGATAGAATAAGAACGCGACCAAGATTTAAAATGTTTACACATCTTACCAAGGAAGAGTACGCAGAAAATCTTAAAAAATATCTGGCAGAACATAAAGAAGAATTCTCCGGTAATATCAATAAAGAAGTGGCTACCATCTCTGTAGAAACAAAATATGACAATTACTGGAAGCCTCGTCTTGCATTAAGAGTAGAAATTGAGGATGATCACACGGTAATTCGCGGAGTATTTGGTCCCAGTTCTGCAGTCTGGACTTTTTTTATGTTTCTCTATTTTTCCTTTTCAATTTTTTGGATGGTTTTCTTCACCATGTATTATGTAGAAAAACAAATAAAAAGCGCCGAATACCCTTGGGCATTGAGCGCTTCTTTTGTTATGTTATTTTTTATTCTTCTTACTTATCTTGCCGCACAATTCGGGCAACACAAAGGAAAAGATGAAATGCTAAAACTTAGAAAGTTTGCTGAAGAGTCTACTTTACAGTTTGAAAAGAAAATTATTTAGACAATGTGTCTCCAACTCTTTCATTTTGAACAGGAGGAGCCATTGCTCTTGCTGTTTTAATAGAATCGGCAACTTTTTCTCTGTTAGCCTGTTCTTTCAACATTTTAGGAACATCCGGTTCTAATAACTTAGTAAGTTCTTCTACTGAAATATTGTTTGCATTCGGATCATCTAAAAGCTTTTTCCAGGGTCTTCTTCCGCCCCAGTTATAATCTCCAAAGACCATAACAGCGGTACCTCTTGCTTTTGTCGTCGCTCCACCGGGACTCAGAATCCATGTGTCAGCGTAAGAATATAGCCATTGTGCATCTTTTCTCAACAATCTCAGACAAGAATGCGATGCAGGATATCCTGGCAGTGTATACTCATGCCATCCGATTCCGCCAATATTGTGAATATTAAAATTATACGGAAGTTTCCACTCGGTGCTAACCGTAGAAATCGACAATTTCTTTTTCCAGTTGGCAAAAGTAAGCCCTCTCGTTGTCTGAGCTGCTTTTTTCCCCATACTTGTCGGACCCCATTTTACAAGGCTACCGTTAGAGTACACAGCATAAGCTTGTATAGGATATGAGAAGATAACAAACTTTTTCACCCCACTTAATACATCCAACTGCATCGGGAATGGTGAATATGCCATCAATGTTGTATCTATTTTTGCAGGAACTACCAACGTATCGGCGTTCCATTTACTTTTAGAATCCAGCCTGTTTAAAGCCAGAATAGCAGTACGTTCTTCAACATTATACTTTTTGCTGAATTCCGAATATACGGAGTCTCTCATTTTTTTATCTTTCGGTAGAACGAAAGCATTATAGAAACCATTCTCCTGCATTACCGGTGGGGCAGATTCCTTTTTCACCACAGGCACAGAATCTTTCTTTACAGAGTCTTTTTCTGCTTCCGGGATATTGGATGCAGAAACAGTATCTTTAAAAGTGTCGCTTATTTTTTCTATCTCCTTTTTACAGGAAACAAGAGATATTGCACCTAAGCAAGCATATAAAAATGTTTTTTTCACAGATATGTTCTTCATAAAATAAAAGAGGTCATTTAGTTTGGCTACCCAGTACAAATATCAGACCTAAATTTGAATCACAAAAGGCATTGTGAAAAATACCGTAAAAAAACGGTAATAAAGTGTATAATTTAAATCAACTTATTTGTTTTAGCATACGAAAGTGCCTCTGCAATATTGTTGACTCCAATTTTATCAAAAAGCTTTTTCCTGTGGAATTTCACGGTATCAGCGGTAATAAAAAGTTTCGTAGCAATTTCATTGATTGTCAAGCCACTGGCATAAAGGCTCAGTATCTCATATTCTCTTGAAGAAAGCTTTACTTTCTCACTTTTCTGCCAACTATTTTCTGTCAGATCATATTTCCAGATATCGGCAGATCCTTCTTTGCTGACTACAACATTGCCTGAAGAGCTGTTATTGGAAAGTGAAACAACACACAATGCCTTCCAAACCTGCCCTTCCTCCGTAAGAAACATAGGAGTAAGTTTATGATTGATAAGAACCATATTCTTCCCGTTGATAAGATTAAAATCATAAGAAATAGAATACATTTTTCTATCATGTACAGGAATTGTTTCATAAAATTCAAATCCTGCCTCATTAATTTTAATCAGCATTTCTACATCTGCAGTCTTTACATTTTGAAAATAAAAATCATACCCTAATGCTTTAACCTCTTCAGAAGTCTTCCCACATAGAAAAAGAGGATTGTCTGAAACATACTCAAACCCTCTGGTTTGATAGTTGATAACGTACAAACTCTGATAAGTAGTTCGTGCAAGTGCTTTTACAGCCTCCAGATAATCCCCGGATTGACTGTAATCGATAGCAGCATCGCCACTTACCTCATTTTTATCATTAAAAAACTTGTCGATTTGTTCCATATGCTTCTAATATTTGCCCATAGACTACCCAAAAGTGTAGTTATTGCTTCAACAACACAAATCTACACAAAAGTGTAGTATTTTTCAAATTCCGGACATTTACTTTTGCAAAGAAGTTTGCATGATTGTACCCTTTAAAGAGATGTTGACAAAATCTTAATCTAAAAATAAAGTTTAAGAGATATTTTGAACAGCCTCTCTACGCAATATCTACAACGTAATCAACTAACCATGATATAAAGAAGCTCACAAATGATTCGGTCAGGGCTAAAGTAATTTTGCCAATGAAGTTTTTATCGTAAATAACTTTTTTCAGACAGAATATTTAATAACAACGACCGAATTAAAGTAGCTTTAAAGATCAGCACTCAACAGCAGTTGCTATTCTGCTCAAAAGAATCAAAACTGATCATCATATTGCTGATCTTTGTCTATTACTGTCCCATCGGCAGTAATTTTTTTTGAAAATACAAAAAAGTATTATTTAAGCAAAAAATTAAAACGGTAATAATAAAATATCCACAAAGCAAACCACGGTAGATTCATGATCATAAAGACCAAACTTCCTTGAATATCAATTGTGCCGTCTGTAACCTTAAAAAAGGAAGAAAACAGGGCAATAACAGGTAACAAAAACCAACACAGCCCTACTGCTATTCTGTTTTGAAATTGTTTTAAAAGAGATAAAATACTACTCAATGAAATTAAGCTGAGAAATAATATCCAAAAAACCACAAATACATAGGCTAAGCCACTCATATCACAATTTCGGGGAGTTTCTCTCACTTCTTTAGTAAGATTTAAAAAAATGATCAGAAAAACCATAGAAATGATTGTAGAGAACAACCAGGTTTTAAGTATGGCAAGCAGGATAAATTTTCTTTTCAACATCTATTTGGTGTTTACTTACTAAAATAACAATAATCCATGAAGTATACAAAATACCCACTCTCATGGAAAACAAAAAAAGTCTTCTGAAAACAGAAGACTTTTTGCGATCCGGACGGGACTCGAACCCGCGACCTCCGCCGTGACAGGGCGGCATTCTAACCAGCTGAACTACCGGATCAATTTTTTTTAAAAGTAATTGATAAAACTTTTGCGATCCGGACGGGACTCGAACCCGCGACCTCCGCCGTGACAGGGCGGCATTCTAACCAGCTGAACTACCGGATCAATTTTTTAAAAAGAAATTGAGAAAACTTCTGCGATCCGGACGGGACTCGAACCCGCGACCTCCGCCGTGACAGGGCGGCATTCTAACCAGCTGAACTACCGGATCAATTTTTTTTAAAAAGAAATTGAGAAAACTTCTGCGATCCGGACGGGACTCGAACCCGCGACCTCCGCCGTGACAGGGCGGCATTCTAACCAGCTGAACTACCGGATCTCAATTTTTTAAAAGTAATTGATAAACTTTATGCGATCCGGACGGGACTCGAACCCGCGACCTCCGCCGTGACAGGGCGGCATTCTAACCAGCTGAACTACCGGATCATTTTTTTAAAGAACGTCGTTTCTTTTTCGTGGTTGCAAAATTACATCTTTTTTTGTTATCTGCAAATTATTTTAGAAAAAATGCCTCCCAATACTGGAAGGCATTCATTATCAAACTTATTTTTTTACAAGTGAGCGCTTAATTTTTCAGCGATTACCTCTTTTGGAGCTACACCTACTAATTTATCTACTACTTCTCCGTTCTTAAAAATAAGAACTGTAGGAATATTTCTGATACCATACTGCATAGAAATTTCCTGGTTGTTGTCTACATCTACTTTTCCTACTATTGCTTTTCCTTCAAAATCTGAAGCTACTTCTTCGATGATTGGTCCCAATGTTCTACACGGTCCGCACCATACTGCCCAGAAGTCTACCAATACTGGTTTGTCTGATTTTAATACTGTATCCTGGAATGAGCTGTCTGTAATTTCTAAAGCCATTTTTGTTTCTTTTATTTTAATTAATATTATATTCTCGTTTAATCTTTTTGAGTATTCAAAATTACGATTTTTACATCATAAGCCTATCTATGCTCAACATTAGTTTTTTCTATAGCAAAATCCTTTGAAATTTCTTTCAACACATCCACCAACGAATCAATCTCTGATTTTGTCGTCATATGGCTGAAAGAGATACGTAATGGCGTACAATGATCCATTTCATCTTCAGAAAGAACCATCATCATCACCATCGAAGGTTTAGAAGCTCCCGAAGAGCACGCGCTTCCCTGAGAAATAGCAATTCCTTTCATATCCAGCTGAAGTCCGATTAACGGATTTTTATAAGGTAATAAAGCACTTAATACCGTATAAAGACTATTTTCCTTCTCAGCACTACGTCCGTTGAATTTTATTCCTTCAATTTCAGCAGAAAGTCTTTCGATAGCATAGTCTTTAATCTCCTGCATATGGTTCGTATATTCTTCCATATGATTCAGAGAAAGCTCTAATGCCTTTCCAAGTCCTACAATTCCGGCAACATTTTCCGTACCTGCTCTTAAGCTTCTTTCCTGTGGTCCTCCGGTAATAATTCCTTTTAACCCTGTTGCTTTTCTGATGAAAGCAAAACCGGAACCTTTAGGCCCATGAAACTTATGAGCACTGCAAGAAGCAAAATCCACCGGAATATCAGAAAGATCAAGGTTCATATGAGCCATGGTCTGTACGGTATCCGAATGGAAAAGCGCTTTGTATTGCTTGCATAATTCGGCTACCTTTTTAATATTGATAATATTTCCGATTTCGTTATTGGCATGCATTAAGCTTACCAATGTTTTTTTATCTGAAGCTTTTAATAATTCTTCTAATTTATCAAGTTCAATATCTCCTTTTTCATTGGGACGGATGTAGTTTACTTCTACGCCCTTTCTGCTTTTCATATCCAAAATACTTTCGGAAACACATTTATGTTCCAAAGGAGAACTGATGATCCTTTCTACCCCAAGATGTTCTACAGAGGATTTAATGATCATATTGTTTGATTCTGTTCCACAGGAAGTGAAAATGATCTCAGCAGGAGTTACATGAAGATAGTCTGCAACCTGTCTTCTTACATTTTCAATAAGGATTTTTGCTTCCTGGCCAAAACTATGGGTTGAAGACGGATTTCCGAAATTCATCTTCATCGTGCCCACCATTGCATCTATAACTTCATCTGCAAGCGGAGTGGTTGCGGCATTATCTAAATATATTTTATCCATTATTATTTTGAATATTTTAATTGTACGGAGGTAAATTGGTAATCAGCAGGAACGGCAAACATAAACCGGGGATTAGAAATCACCTGAATTTCCATTCCACCGGAGGGTGGTCCGGCCGGAACTTCTACATACAGGACATTGTCTTTTACGGATACACTCTTGATCTGTGAAATACTATGACTTCCTGATCTGAAACTGCCCAAATTGTATAAAACTACTTTCTTGTCTTTAGGAAATTTCGGATAATTGGATGCAGGATCTTTTCCTTCTTCTATAAGCTGAAAGCCACTATTGGCAACAGCAAGATATTCTTTTTCGTCTTTAATGATTCTAAAGCCGCTTTCCTCTGTTCCTCCCTGCCCCTGAGACACAAGAAGTTCTGCATTTTTCTGCATAACCGATGGTTTTTGAGATGATGTACTTGCACAACTCATTAGAATTGCTGCACATACTGTTAACAGGCTTTTCATTTTCTACAATTTTATCACCCAAAATTAGTGAAAAAATTGGTAATGTCCTTCATTTGCCCATTTCAACATTGGCCGATCGCCTGAAGTATCGCCAAATGCAATAATTTTATCGTACTTAGAATCGTTGATTTCTTCTTTTATTCTTACCAGTTTTTCTTTCCCGTTACAATTTTTACCCACGAAGTTTCCCGTGAAAACACCGTTCTTAAACTCTGCCCGTGTAGAAACGAGGTGCATTTTTAATTCTTCGGCAAAGGGCTTAACCCAGATATCGAGTGAAGCAGTAACTAATAAGCTTTGTGTATTATTCCTATCGATATTTTTTATAAAGTCTAATGCATTCTCCCTGACAATTTTAGGATAATGATGTTCAAAAAACTGTTTAGACTTCAATTCAATTTTCTCCTGAGTCTGTCCTTTCAGAATCGACCCGATGAAACTTTTTTTCACTTTTTCAGTTTCAGCCAGCTTCAGTTTTAATAAGATAAAGAGGGGAACATGTTTCAAAAATTGTATCCGATATCTTGTAGAATCGTAAAACTTGAGATACATAAACATTGTATCCTTATACGTTAAGGTTCCGTCAAAATCAAAACAATACAATTTTTTCATTTTTAAAGCTTTAATTTTTTGAATATAAATTCAGGGATATTTCTGATAATCATCATGATAATATTCCAAATTGGCAAAACATATGCCACATTTTTTTGCTTTTTGAAAGCTTTGTAAATGCAGGCAGCAGCTTGCTTTGGGGTTGCAGTTAATTTAGGATTTAAAGGTAAGCCTTCTGTCATTTTGGTTGCCATAAATCCCGGTTTTATGGTAAGAACATGTACTTTTTTGTCAAAAAGATAGTTTCTCAACCCACTCAGATATGCTGTAAAAGCGGCCTTTGCACTTCCATAAATAAAATTACTTTGTCTTCCTCTGTCTCCTGCCACCGACGAAAGTCCGATAATGGTTCCTGATCTGCGGCTTTCAAATTTCTGCGCAAAATAATTCATCACGGGTACCAGCTTCGAATAATTGATATCAATAATACGTTCTGTATTCCTGTTATCATAAAGACCTTCTTCTGTTCCTTCGCCCAAATATCCTACGGCACAAAATAATACATTTGAATTGATATAATCAAATCTGTTGTAATCAATTTCTTTCGTCAGATCGAGTTCAACGACTTCCGCTTGTTGTAAAAATTTCACATCAATATGTCTTGCGAACCTTTCAGTGGTTTCTTTATTTGAGGTAAAAAGATAGATTTTTTCAAATTTTTCTCCTTCCTGAAGTGCTTTTTCCACAAAAGCCTGTGCCACTTCAGATGTACTTCCCAGAACTATCATTATGAGTTGTTATTTATGATTCTTTTGTGCTGTAAAGACACAAATTTAGAACTTTGAATATTTTTCAGGTAATTCGTCAGAGACGATCTGCTCATGCTATCTTTGGTAAGATAAATTCTGCCACCAAATTCCTGAACGATGCTATCAAGCTGATCTACCAGCTTTTTTAATTTCGAATTCACTTTAAAATCCAATGCCAATGTATATCCTTCAACCGGAAATGAATTGTACGCTTGAGGATTATTTTTCCCGAAAAGTTTTAAAACAGCCAGGAACGATCCGTTTCCACTTTTGGCAATCGTTTCAAGAATTCTTTTCATCCCTTCTTTTCCGGCTTCCTTGGGAATAACCATCTGGTATTGAATAAATCCCGATTTTCCGTAGATTTTATTCCAGTCATTAATAGCATCCAGCGGATAGAAGAAAGTTTCGTAATCTATAAAATTCTTTACTTCCTTTTTGGCTTGTTTTTTATAGTACAACCAGTTGAAAATCTTCACTGTCAACGCATTCAAAACAAATCCCGGAAAATAAAAAGGAACTGTAGGTTGTAATTTTTTCTTTAACCTTAAAGGTGTTTTTCCTAAATTCTGTGGAAGTTCATGTTGAAAAGCATGTTCTCCTCTCATCAGAATACTTCTTCCGATATTCTGACCTTTCTGAAGACAATCAATCCAGGCCACCGTATACGTCCAGCTTTCACTTTCCTCAAACAGTCTGAAAATTTCA
Source organism: Chryseobacterium lactis (assembly GCF_003815875.1). Lineage (NCBI taxonomy): Bacteria > Pseudomonadati > Bacteroidota > Flavobacteriia > Flavobacteriales > Weeksellaceae > Chryseobacterium > Chryseobacterium lactis. The sequence goes on along the minus strand of NZ_CP033924.1, from coordinate 2,821,219 downwards.
TCAAGATTATCTGCTTTAATACTTTCCTGACGAATGTATGCAGATTCAATATTTTTAAGCTTAAATTTTGCGGTAAGAATAATTCCGGTAAGCCCCATACCACCAATGGTAGCCCAGAACTTCTCTGCATTTTCTTCCCGGGAGCAGGTAATAATTTCCCCACTCTCAGTCATTAATTTAAATTCAATCACATACTCCGAAAAACACCCTTCAGCATGATGATTTTTGCCATGAACATCGGAAGCAATCGCTCCTCCAACAGAAATAAATTTCGTTCCGGGAGTGACATATAGAAAATAGCCTTGCTGAACCGATATTTCAAGCACATCAGAAAGCAATACTCCTGATTCGCACTCTATAATTCCGTTCAAACGGTCAAAACTTATGAATTTATTTAATTTTTTAGTAGAAAATATAGTTTCTCCCAACGAAGCATCTCCGTAGCATCTTCCATTTCCTCTTGCAATAATTTCGTTGTGATTGAGTACAAATTCTTTTATCTTTTTGAAGCTGTCCTCCGATCTCATTTCCTTTTCTACGACCGGGTAATTACCCCAGTTTGTAACTTTCTGTGTGAAATTTGGCTTCATTTTTTAAAGTAAATTTGAATTAAAAATGCGGCAACCCAAAGTAATAAGGTAACCTGTATGTACCGATCTCTGTAAACAATTTTGGTAGGAGATTCGGTTCTGTTGTAAACTAAGGTTTGCTGCAGGTATCTTAAAAGCGCAAATACAACAAAAACCACTGTGTAAAATACTCTTTCATGAAATCTTGCCTGAACTTCGGGTGACAGAGTAAACATCAGATAGCAAACTATAGCAAGCGTGATAGAGATGGATAAAGCAATATCAGCAAACTGAACATTATATCCATCCAACGCTTTTCTTGTTTTTCCTGAAACCTGTGCGTTGATAAGTTCTCCTCTTCTCTTTCCTATTGCCAATACCAAAGCCAGCACAAAAGTAAGTAAGATAGCCCATTGTGAAATACTGATTCCGGTAATGTAACCTCCCGCCAATACTCTTAGTACAAATCCTATCGCAATGATAAAAATATCGATAATAGGAACATGCTTCAGCCTGAAAGTATAGGCAAGATTCATGACCACATAGAAACCAATGATGGTAGCAAACTTCCATAAAAACTCATGGAAATACAATTGGGCAAAGAATACCAGCGCAATATCTGCAATAACCAATCCGATGAGAATTGCGATTGCTTTTGATTTTGAAATCGCTCCGCTCGCCAACGGGCGTCTTCTTTTCTCAGGATGTTTCCTGTCTGCTTCAATGTCATTATAATCATTAAGAATATAAACAACACTTGCAGCAAGCGAGAAGATGATAAAAGCAAAGATACTTTTGGTCAGTAAATCTAAGTTGGTAATATTACCAGAAAAAAATAGAGGGACAAATACAAACAGGTTTTTCACCCATTGCTCCACCCGGAGCAGCTTAAAATATTTCTTCATTTATGTTATTTCAAATACAAAAATAATAAATTCAAAATTTCCAGCATAAAAATACAAAAAAAACCGCCGGGGCGGTCTTTTACGAAAATATTTATATGTTAAATTAATTACTGCCCTTGCTTGGCATCATTAATCATTTTTTCATTGGCTGTAATAGCGAACTCAACTCTTCTGTTTTTAGCTCTTCCTTCGTCAGTATCATTGGTTGCAACCGGCATATTTTTACCTTCACCTTTCGTGTACATTCTGCTACCTGCAAGTCCTTTTCCTACTAAATATGCTTTTACAGCATCCGCTCTTCTTTGAGAAAGCGCCATATTGTAAGCATCTTTACCTACACTGTCTGTATACCCGTAGATGTTGATATTGGTATCCGGGTTATCATTTAATACTTTAGCTAATTTATCTAAGTTAGTTTGTGCAGTAGAAGTAAGGTTTGAAGAATCAAAAGCAAAGTTTACAATACTTTCGTTCATTGTAACTTTAATACCGTCTCCTACTCTTTCTACCTGAGCTCCAGGTAATGTTTCTTTAATATCTTTAGCCTGCTTATCCATTTTGTTACCGATAACGTTACCTGCAACTCCACCGATAATACCGCCTAATACCGCTCCAATCGCTCCATTTCCTCCTCTACCTACGTTATTTCCAAGGATACCTCCAAGTACAGCTCCTGAAGCTACACCTACAGCAGTACCTCTTTGCTGGTTATTTGAATTCTGAACCGCCTCACAACTTGTCAATAATAATGCTGATGACAAGAAAAGTGCTGCTACATATGTTTTAGTAAATTTCATTTTTTTTATCTTTTATGTTGATTAATTATTTCATTCCAGTTCTTTCGAAGTTGTAAACAACTTTTACATTTCCACCTTCAAAAGGAACATCCTGCTGAAGTGAAAATTGATCTTGAGCCTGATTGATTAATGTTAAAGTATAACCTGCGATATTTTGCTTAGCTTTCGTGCCTTGCATCACTTTTTTAAACATAAAAGTATTACCGCCTTTTACTTCAAATTTGATTGGCTGTGTAATTGCCGGACAACTTCCTCCTCCATTTAATGTATAAGCGCCCGTCCAGTTATTAGGAATAAGTCTCCAATGACTTCCTACAAAACACTGAGCATCTGCTCCTTCGTCAAAAGGTTTAATTTTAAATCCTTTATCGTAATCTATGCTTACAATCTGCCAGTCACCTTTCATTTTAAGAAAGTCTGCCTTTTGATTCTGAGATGTGGCTGCGTTATTCACCGAGGAACAAGACACTGCAAAAAGTGATGTTCCTAACATCCCTGCAAGTAGTAACTTTTTCATTTTGTTGTTTATTATTTTGTTACAATAAAGTTACAAAAAACCGTGCCAAAATTGAAAATAAAAAATAAAAAAGTCCGAAAAAATTCGGACTTTCTATAGTTTCTCCTTAAACACAGGAAGATAACCTATTTTTTAACAGCCTTTTTTGTGGATTTCGAAGGCTTAACTTTTCCTGAAGCTTCTGCTTTACCGTTATAGAAGTGAGTATAAGCATATTCTGCTGCCTTTTTCAAATCGATTACTCCTCCTGCCTGTGAATAATCTGTAAACCCGTTTGTTGCATTTGCATTGCTTGATTTCACAAGTGATTCAATGATCTGATACGGTTTAAGATTTGGCATATAGGCTAGCAATACCGCTGCACCTCCGGCAACAACCGGTGATGCCATAGAGGTTCCCTGAAGGTATTTGTATTCGTTTTTAGGAACTGTAGAATAAATTTCTTCTCCCGGAGCGAAAACATTAACCATTTTTTTATTATAGTTTGAGAATCCAGCTCTTAAAGCATCATTTTTATTGGTGCTAGCTCCTACTACAAGAACGTTCGTAACAAATGGTTTGTCATCGGTAACGTTTTTAAAGTTGGTAGGATAAGCCAAATGCTCTGCTACATCTTCGTTTTCATTACCTGCTGCTTTTACCAGAAGAACTCCTTTATCTTCTGCATATTTGAATGCATCCCATACCACATTTTTACCTGGCGAAACAGGTTTTCCAAAGCTCATATTCAATACTTTCGCACCGTTATCTACGGCATATCTGATCGCATTCGCAACATCTTTATCTCTTTCATCCCCATTTGGAACTGTTCTTACAGACATGATTTTAGCTACTTTAGAAGCGACACCATACTGAACTTCTTTTCCTTGAGGAAGTCCTGCAATAATACCTGCCACATGAGTCCCATGTACTGCATCCGGACCTTCATAATGGTTGTTTCCGTAATTTTTTTCAGAATAGTCATCATAGTTGTCTCCTACGATTTCTTTTCTCGGATCATAGCTTAAGTCATATTGTTTTGATTGAGGAGTATAGTAATCAATGGCTTCTTTCATCTGATCTTTAATCGCTTTTTCAAAATCAGCTGATGACTTTCCTTTGAATTCCGGACTTTGTGATACTTGCCCTAAAACCTGCAAAGCAATCGCATCTTTTTGATCAGATGGAGCTTTAATAGCAGAAATTGTTTCCGCAGTTACCGGTTTTCCTCCTAATAATTTTACCATATTAGGAATCACCTCATTAATCATTGTATAAGTCTGAAGGCCTTGTTTTGCCTCAATACTTTTTTTATTAAAAAGCTCTTTAGCTTTCATGTACATTGCAAATTCCTCGGACATTTTAGCCTGATTCGCCTTATTTTTTGCAGAATCATCTCCTTCGAAAACAGGTTTATATTTTGCAACAACTCTTGTTACCTCCATGTTATCGATATCGATGTCTCCGTTTTTACCACCGATAAAGTTCCATCCGTGTACGTCATCGATATATCCGTTTCCATCATCATCTTTGCCATTACCTGGTATTTCATTTGGATTGGACCAAACATTATTAACCAAACCTGGGTGGTCTACCTGTACTCCGCTATCTAAAACCCCAACAACAACTGTTTTAGGTTTCAACCCTTTAGATTCAAGATATTTATATGCATTTGCGGTATTTACGCCATATACTTTTGTAGTAGAAAAGTCTTTATGATACCAAGTCATCAGATCTTTATCTTCTTTTGGATCAATGCTCTTTGCTTTAGACTCCTGAGCATAAGAGAAACTAAAACCTGCTAAAAAAACAGCAGCTAATAATACCTTTTTCATATGTTGATATTTATTTTTATAAGATGAAACAAAACTGCCAACTTTATCTATTTATACTAAGCAACAGTGGCAATTTCCAAATTATTTTAATTTAATACTTTTTATATAAGTAAGAGATTCGGGGCCTTTGTTACAAATAAGATCCAACACCGACAAATCTTCCAAAAACCCAAGCTTATCTGAGAAAGTCTGATAATATTCCTCCATTTTAAATTCTGAAGGTTTTTTTGCAGAAAATTTTTCTCTGAAATCAATACTTTCAGGATTTTTGATATATTCTTCATTCAAAGAGTGTGCCTTTTCCGTTTTCAGTATTTGTTGGATGACATCTAACCCTTTAAGGTTAAAATCAAGAAGAAACTTTTCTTTCAAATCGAACATTTTTCTGAATTTATCTTCATAATATTCGAAATAAGGGGAACTCTGATAGGCTGTTTTAATTGATTTCCAATGAAGGATTCTCCAATCTTCACTGTAAGAAATCTCAATATCTTTAAATTCTCTTTTCCCGTTATGATTCATAGGAATAATCAGAGATAGCTTTCCATTGGCTCCATAGATGTTTGCTCTGTTTCTATAGGTCTGTTTTGGAAAGTTTTCAAACTGTTCAAATACAATTTCGTTTTCAGCATCTAAAAATGGTGAAAACCATGAAACCGGGGGCATATAAAAAACCGGTAATAATACATTCTTCATATTCATAATGCAAAAATGAAGTATTTTTTCAAATACTTCATTCTATTTTAAGTTTAATTTTATCTATAATTCGTCTTCAGTTTTTTTCTTTCTGAATAGTTTCACGAAATACTCCCATCCGAAGAACAGTATCAAAATCATTGCTGCAATCCACCAGTAAGAAGTTTTGTTGGCTTCTCCTGTATTCGTTGCTTTAAACATTCTTTCCCAACGGATTTTGAACGGAGCCTGATACGTAGAGCTATTGTCTGCGAATGCTCCCTGAAGGCTCATCCATGTAAACATTGGTTTACCAACGATATTCTCTTCAGGAACAAAACCAAAAAATCTGGCATCTAACGAAGCATCTCTGTTATCCCCTACCATCATATAATAGTCTTGCTGGATGGTATATTGATTCGCTTCTTTTCCATTGATAAAGATTTTCCCGTCTTTCTTTTCTAAACTATTGTGTTCGTACTCAGAAATAACCCATTGGTACATTGGAAGTGTTTCAGCATTAATGGCTACTACATCTCCTTTTTTAGGTATTCTTAGTGGGCCATACCAATCCTGGTTCCAAGGTTTGTTGATCGGGAATATAGATTGTGTTGTATCAATTTTTGTTTTGGCTTCATCTCTATAATATACAGCTGCTTCTCCTTTTGGTGAAACTTCTTCCTTCATGTCAATTACCTGAGGAAGAGCTTTAATCTCTTTCGCTGTTTTATCAGTCAATCCCTGGAAGCCATATAAGTATCCATTATTGGTCTGTACTTCCTGTACCGGTAAAAATCCATAGGTATTATATAATGCAGGAATATCCAATTGACTTCCTGTAGTCACCGTATATCTGTGCTGTACTTCCTGATCCCCTAAAACAGTTTCCGGTTTACCGTTCACGAAAAGTCTTCCGGCTCTCATTTCAAATGTGTCTCCTGCTGTAGCTACACATCTCTTTACATAAGGATCCTTTCTGTCGATAGCTGTATGCACGGAATCCTGAGGATAGTTGAACACCACTACATCATTCTTCTGAGGCTTATTAAATTGTAAAATTCTTGTATAAGGTAATTTAACTCCATCTACATAAGATTTAGGATCGTCTTTCGGATTTCCTTTTTGTCCCGTATCCATAATTGTTCCCTGAAGGAAAGGAATTGCCAGCGGACGCATCGGAAGTCTGTAACCATAGCTCCATTTGTTTACGAAAAGGAAATCACCTACCAGTAAAGTTCTTTCCATGGAACCTGTAGGAATCCCGAACGGCTGGGTTACAAAAACGTGAATAATAGTTGCAAATACTACGGCAAAGGTAATAGACCCCAAAAAGGTATCTTTCTTTTTTGCATTTTTTTCTTCGTCAGTAAGAAACAGTTCGTTGGCATTTTCATCTTCCAGCTCTACATCTTTAGAATAGTTCACTGTTGCCATATAAATAAATGGCAGAATCACGGTAAGAATCTGATCTTTGAAAAGAGTCTTCCCGAACTTTTTCATTAAATAAAGATGAAAAACAGACATCATAATTGGCCCTACAATCGGGAGATAGGACAAGATTGCCCACCATTTAGGATGTTTGGTTTCTTTCAGAATAATGAAATAATTATAAAAAGGTATAAATGCAAATAAAGGGCTGTACCCCATTTTTTTGAACAACTTCCATGTTGAAATCCCCATTAATATGGATAAAACGAGGACGTACACTGTATAAGTTAAAAAATAATTCATAAATTTTTTGTGCCTATTCTAAATATATAAATGACAAATGATGAGTAATAAATGATTAAAGCGTTCTGCTACAATTTACTATTCATCATTTCCTGTTATTGGTATGCAATTTAAAGAATTTGTTACAAATTAAAGCCCTAAAACATCTTTCATTTCGAAGTTTCCTTTTTTATCTTTAATCCATTCTGCTGCAACTACAGCTCCTAATGCAAAACCGTTTCTGTTGAAAGCGGTATGTTTGATCTCAATCTCATCTACTTCGCTTCTGTAGAAAACGCTATGAGTTCCCGGAACTTCATCTTCACGGATCGCAAAAATCCCCAGTTGCTTATTTTGAGTTTCATCCAGCTTCCATGCATCAAATTTTGAATTGTTTTTGATAATTCCTTCAGCAATAGAAATGGCGGTTCCGCTCGGTGCATCTTTTTTATGGATGTGGTGAATTTCTTCCAACTGGCAAGAATATTCATCAACATTTTTCATTAAAGCAGCTAACTTTTCGTTTAAAGCAAAAAATAAATTTACGCCTAAACTAAAATTTGACCCATATAAAAATGCAGTACCATTTTCAACAGTAAGCTTTTCTATTTCTTCTTTTTGTTCCAGCCAGCCTGTTGTTCCGCAGATTACAGGGATTTTATTTTCAAGGCAGGCTTTGATATTATTAAACGCAGCTTCCGGTAAAGAAAACTCAATAACAACATCCGGATTATTCAGATTTTCAGTAGTTGGTGTTTCCTTCAGGCGGGCAACCACTTCATGACCTCTTTTCTGTGCGATCTCATCAATGATCTTGCCCATTTTGCCGTACCCAACTAATGCTATTTTCATATGTTTTTATGCTATTTTAATCACACAGAGATTGGAATTGCCTGTGTATTTTGTTTGTTTTTTAAAATCTATAACTTAAACTGAATCCCGTCTTTGGGGCATCATACCCATACTGATCCTGAATAACAGAAGGTTTAAAGGTAAGATCAGGGTCATGACGACTTTCGTAAAGATGAGCATCTACCACGGCATCTACAATATTAAGGATATAGATTAATCCGGTAATAGCAATAGCGTAGTCTCTCTGTCTTTTGGCTCTGTCCTGTACATTTCCTAGTGCTTTTTTGTCTAACCATGGACGGCTGTCTACGAATTCATTAGGAGTACCGTTCAGTTTTGCAACGTAGTATTCACGGTACTTCTTATACTGATTATCATTCCAGATTGCAATACCGACTCCTGCTCCTACAGCACCCCAAACAATAGGAATTTTCCAATATTTTTTATTGTAAAACTGTCCTAATCCCGGAAAAACTGCAGAATACAGTCCAGCCCTGGTAGGATTCAATTTAATTGTTTTCCTGGTTGGGCCGTTGGCTTTTTCCAGATCAGCAATAATTTTGGTTTCGGTTTTTCCAGGTTTTACTTTGGGACCTTCTTCTTTAAGAGAGGTCTCCACATGAACAGTATCGATAGGACTGACTTGTGAGTAAGCCAGTGCCGTGATACACAGGAAAAATGTGAAAAGTATTTTCTTCATTATTTAATATGGGATAAAATATACTCCAGCTCTTCTTCATTTTTAAAGTCCAGAACAATTTTACCTTTTTTACCATTTCCAGAAGCTTTAATCTCCACTTTTACATCCAGGATGTCGGAAATCGTCTTCTGAGCTCTTTTATAGTTATTCGAAAGCTCGGCATTCACTTTTTTAGCGGCCTGAGACTTTGGATTCTTCAATGCAGCAGCTGCCTGCTCGGCTTGTCGAACGTTTAATTTCTCTTTGATGATCAGACCAAACAAAATCTGCTGATCTTCTTCACTTTCAAGGCTGATGATTGCTCTACCGTGTCCGGCAGAAATTTCACCACTTCTTATGGCATTCTGAATATCCGGATTCAATCGTAATAAACGGATTGAATTAGTGATGGTACTTCTATCTTTTCCTATTCTCTGACTCAGATTTTCCTGGGTAAGACCAATTTCTTCCAAAAGTCTGTGATAAGTCAAAGCAATTTCGATCGCATCAAGATCTTCTCTCTGAATATTTTCAACAAGAGCCATCTCAAGAAGCTCCTGATCATTAACTAAACGGATATAAGCCGGAATAGTCGTTAATCCGGCAATTTTAGTTGCTCTATAACGTCTTTCTCCTGATATAATTTCAAACTTTTCACCATCCTTTCTTAAGGTAATCGGCTGGATTACACCTAAGTTTTTAATAGACTGTGCAAGTTCGTTTAATGCTTTTTCATCAAAATAAGTTCTCGGCTGCGTCGGGTTCGGATAGATATCTTCAAGGGCTACTTCTACAATATTTCCCACAAATTTATCTGCTCCTTCATCAGTAGCGGAATTAACAGATGCTTTTGATTCTGCACTTAAAATGGCTCCCAAGCCACGTCCCATAGCTCTTTTTTTGTCCTTCATAGATATAATTGATAAATGATGTTTGTTAAGTGATGACTAGCATTCACTTATTGGCCATTTATTATTAATTTAATTCTTTACTAAATTTTCGTTCTTCAAAAGAACTTCTTCTGCCAGTTGAATATACTGAACAGCTCCTTTGCTCTCAGCATCATAATTCAAGATGCTTTCTCCGAAACTTGGTGCTTCACTTAATCTTACGTTTCTGCTGATGATGGTTTCAAAAACCATTTCAGGGAAATGCAAATTCACTTCTTCCACCACCTGGTTGGATAGTCTTAACCTGCTGTCATACATCGTCAAAAGAAGACCTTCTATTCCAAGGTCCTTATTGTGAATCTTCTGAACATTTTTAACAGTGTTCAAAAGCTTACCTAATCCTTCTAATGCAAAGTATTCACATTGGATAGGAATAATTACAGAGTCTGCCGCTGTTAAAGCATTCACTGTAATAAGACCTAAACTCGGTGCACAATCGATAATGATATAATCGTAATCATCTCTTACGGTAGCAAGTGCTTTTTTCAGCATGTATTCACGATCTTCTTTATCTACCAATTCAATTTCTGCAGCGACTAAGTCGATGTGTGATGGTATAATATCCAGGTTGGGAGTCGCAGTTCTTTTGATACAGACTCTTGTTTCCGCACTGTGTTCAAGCAGATTATATGTAGAATATTGAACATCTTCCACACCCAGACCTGACGTCGCATTCGCCTGGGGGTCAGCATCGATGAGTAATATTCTTTTTTCTAATATTCCTAACGCTGCTGCCAAATTTACGGCGGTGGTAGTTTTACCAACACCTCCTTTTTGATTAGCAATACCTATGATTTTCGCCATTACTTAGAACTTTAAGTTTCAAAAATACACTTTTTTCTTTGCTCTCGGTGGGTGACGAAAATCAAAATTGAGTTAAAATATTGTTAATAAGCATTTTAACCGTTAAAAAAATTATCCACAAAAAAAATTCTTTGTGGATAACTATTTAAATTTTGTTTTTCAGTATTAATTATCAAACTTCATTGAGATTGGAAATTTGAAGTAACTTCTTACTGATTCGCCTTTTTTATTTTTGGCAGCAATCCATTTTCCTTTGTTGGAAATCAATTTAATTGTTCTGATTGCTTCGTTATTAAAATCGGCATTGGTGCCATTAGCTTTTACCCCTGAAATCGTTCCGTCTGTTTCTACGATGAAGGTAACTGAAGTTTTCATGACGTCTCCGGATTCAAATCCTGAACTATCAAAATTGTTCATCACCTTATTTCTGAATGAGTCTATACCTCCTGAAAAATTGGCTTCAACACTAAGCTCTGTTTCGATTTTTTTAGGATCTGTAACTTCAACTTTCGGTTCCGGTTTCGCAGTAGGTATTCCCTCTCCTCCAATTGCTCTGGGAACAATCGGAATATAAGTATCCTTTGTAGTTTCTTTACCTTCTGATGTTTGTGTACTTGCCACTGCATTTGTTTTATCTACTGCTTCTATTTTCTCATTGATAGGATGAGCTGTTGGCTCAGGCAGTCTATCATCATAAGTTTTTACACTAGGAGGTGGAGTTACAGGCATTATGGTTTCAATTGGTGGTATCACCTCTGGTGTATCCACATTTTTAATGTCAATTGGCCCAAAATCACAAGAAATAATTTGTTTTGTAATACTTGGTCCTTTTAATGCAGAGATCACAAACGGTGTAATTGATACTGCAGCCATTAAACTTACTCCCACAAAAAGTGCTTTGGTTAAAATTCTATCTGATTCGTTTCTTAATGCGTAAGCACCATATTCTTTGTTGCGGTGCTCAAAAAGAACTTCGTTGAAACGAAATTCCTGGTTTTGATTCTGTTGTTTCATCACTATACTCTTTAAACTGTTAAAAAATGATTATTAGTTTGTTAGTTCTTATCGATAAGCAATGTTTCAATATCAAAAGATCTGCCATAATTTTACGAAAACAACATAATATTAGAAAATTTTATGATAAAGTTTAAAATTTAACATTTTTAATTGGAAGTGTACACAAGAAAAAGAGTTATTTCTTTTTGAGCCTTGTAAGGTTTAAAACCTTGACAAGGCCCTGTAAAACAAAAAAAGAGACCATCAAAACTGACAGTCTCTTTCTATTTTATTTTCTAAGAATATTAGAATAGTTCTTTTCTGATGATGTTCTGACTTCTTTCAGGACCTACAGAAACTAAATAAACATTGATTCCTAAGTATTTCTCGATAAACTCGATGTATTTCTGAGCATTATCAGGAAGTTCATCATAGCTTCTCGCTTTTGTGATATCTTCCTCCCAACCTGGTAAATCCTGGTAGATTGGCTCGTAATTGTATAGTTTTTCTGTTGACGAAGTAAAGTAATCGATAATTTTTCCGTCTTCAGTTTTGTAATGGGTAACGATTTTAAGGTTTTCAATTCCTGTAAGAACGTCAAGTTTCGTAATCACAAGATTATTGATCCCGTTGATCATACAAGCATGCTTTAAAGAAACAAGGTCTAACCAACCTGTTCTTCTCGGTCTTCCTGTAGTTGCTCCGAATTCACCACCGATCTGTCTGATTTTCTCACCCAGTTCGTTATCCAATTCAGATGGGAAAGGTCCATTTCCTACTCTTGTACAGTATGCTTTCGCCACACCGATAAGATTTTGTAGTGAAGTTGGTGGCACCCCTGCTCC